>CAZKIP010000038.1:0-2659 GCA_964552945.1 uncultured Methanosarcinales archaeon | reverse complement strand
GCTGTTGCAACAAATACTACTTGGAAAAAATGATCAGAAAGTCCTGAATAGTATATATCGCCACCACTTTTTACCACATCCTCTACAGAATTATCGCCACCTAAAAAGAATGACAAATCTGGAATAATACCTGTTCCGCCAGATGGATACATTAAGTTATAGCCAACAATCATATACATAATGCATGCTATAGAATATAAGGCTATATTTTTAGTTAGTATTTCGGCAGTATTTTTTGCTCTAACAAGACCAGATTCAAGCATTGTAAAGCCAGCTGCCATCCACATCACGAACGCACCCATTACTAAAAAGTATAAAGTATCAAGCGCATACGCTAGTTCAATGATTTGTGTTTCCATTATTTAATCTCCATTAATAGTTACTAACAATATGAATGCACAAACCATGCCAAGTAGAGTAGAAAGGTTGCTTATTTTATAAATAAAGTTGTATTTAAAATACATCTAATATATATATAAGTTATATAATAAATACAACAAATAGGGGGATTAATATGACATCTATATATGAAAGAATAGGCGGTGAACCCGCAATGAATGCTGCGGTTGATTTATTTTATCGCAAAGTTCTATCAGATGATCGAGTAAATGGCTTTTTTGATGGCGTAGATATGGAAAATCAGGCTGCTAAACAAAAAGCTTTTTTAACTATGGCTACTGGTGGACCTAATAATTATACTGGGAAAGAACTGCGCGAAGGACACAAAAACCTAAAAGACAAAGAAGGCAATGGAATAAACGATGAGCATGTAAATATAATTATTCAACATGCTGGAGCAGCTCTACAAGAGTTAGGCGTAGGTGAAGGAGAAATAGGAGAAATTGCTGCACTATTAGAAACCACGCGAAGTGATATAACAAATAGTTAAATAAATACTCTAAAAATAAAAATATGAGCCAGTTATCGTTCAGGGGTAACAAATATATTGTTAAAAAGGGCGAGACCGTGCTTGATACGTTGCTTGCTCATGGGCACAATATCCCTTGTAGTTGTAAAGCTGGTATGTGCCATGCGTGCAAAATGAAAATAGTACAAGGAAATGTGCCTCAAATTGCACAAGGTGGGCTGAAAGACACACAAATAGAAGAAGGCTACTTTTTATCTTGCCAATGCAAACCTCAAGAAGATTTGTGTGTATGCTTACCCATTGAAATAGATAAAAAATATTCAGCACAAGTAATTTCTTTAAACAAGTTATCTGATGATATTATTCAATTAATAGTAAAACTTAAGAAGCCAATGTCCTTTCATGCTGGACAATTTATAAATTTATGGAAAGACAACTATTCACATCGTAGCTATTCAATTGCTAATTTGCCAGGTCAAGAAAATCTAATAGAAATGCATATTCGCTATATGCCAAAAGGAGAATTAAGTAGTTGGGTATTTTATAAACTAAAAGAAGGTGATATTGTTGATATCCAAGGCCCGCTTGGAGATTGTTTTTACCATCTAAATAAGGAAAATAAAACAAAACCAATACTACTTGCAGGAACTGGCACAGGACTAGCTCCACTTTACGGCATCTTAAGTGATGCTTTAAAACAAAAACATCAAGGAAAAATATATCTCTACCATGGAGCGCTTTCAGACAAACAACTTTATTTTGTTAAAAACATAAGGCAGCTAATACAAAACTATGATAGCGTTTATTATATTCCAGTAGCATTAAAAGCATCAGGTTTTGTGAAAGATGTTGTAGAGGGAGATTTGGATAAAGAGGTTTTAAAAACAACAGATAGCTTTGATGGCTGGAATGTATATTTGTGCGGTGATGCTCAGATGGTTAGAAAGATTCAAAAACAAATTTTTTTAAAAGGTGCGTCACTGAAATCTATACATGCTGATGCATTTATACCTCATGCGTAATTTTGAATAATTAATTTAACCTAAGAGAAGAAGTATATGAGATTAACAAAACACACAGATTTTTCTTTACGTGTATTGATATATTTAAGCTTGCAGCCAACTGGCAAACTTGTGAATAATGCTGAAATTGCTCAACATTTTGAGATTCCAAAAAATCACTTAATTAAAGTGGTTCATAAATTAAGTAGGCTTAATTATATTCATACTAAAAGAGGTAGAAGTGGAGGAATAATGCTTGCAAAATCACCAGAAAAAATTAAGATTTCTAAAGTAATTATGGATATAGAGCCAACGCTCCAATTAGTAAGTTGCCATAAACCTAAATGTCCTCTTTTACCAGGATGTGGTTTAATTCCACTTCTTGAACAAGCCCGTTCTTCTTTTTTTGAAGTATTATCATCTCACACATTAGCGGATTTAATAAAAAAACCCAAAACATTAAAACAGTTAATAAAATTAGTGCCGACAGCTGTTAATGAATAAAATACCCTAATATTGTTATAATTAAGTAAAACAATCAGAGAGATAAGATGACTGAAATAAATTATGAAGAATTAATTGGTCAATGGCACAGAGATAGAAATCTTATTGACGGAAGTACCGATAAAGACCAATATATGAAACTAATTCAAGAGGCAGGAGAATTATCTGATAGCTTATGTAAAGGCAAGGATGTTCGTGATGATATTGGAGACATGATGGTAGTTTTAATTAATATCATGGTAAGAAATAATTTAACAATAAAAGAATGCCTATCAGTTGCCTATGA
>CAZKIP010000037.1:0-2765 GCA_964552945.1 uncultured Methanosarcinales archaeon | reverse complement strand
TCATCTCCGTAAACTAAATCATGATTATGTTCTTCAACGGCATGGGCAATTTCGTGAATTATGTCATCAAGCATATCGGTATTATTATCTTGCATGTTAGATACATATAATACGCCGTCTTTATAGAGCGCATTTAACTCTCTCTCAAGCATCTCTTCAAAGATACCAATTCGAACAGCTTGTATATATTTTAAATAAATTTTTGGAAGTCGTTTTGCAACATCAAGAAGAATCTGTCTTAAATCTATAGAATCTGGGAGGGGATCTTCTGTCCAAACAGGTATATCATTTAAATAATATATGCCCGCATTCTTTTTGCTGTGTTTGACATATTCAAGTAAATTATTCTTCATTTTGTAATTCCAACTCGGACCCTATTGCTTGTCTTCCAATTTCTACATCCTCTAGGGCTTGATGATAACCGCGTACCCAATTTTCCTCTGCAATTGCCATTAAAAATTCTGGAAATTCTTTTGCCATTGTTTCTACAATCATTTCGACAGTTACTGCATCTCCTTCAGGGTTGTGTTGTTCTCCGACATAATTAACAAGCCAGCTTTTCATAGCTGTATCTACGTTAACTGTTTCTTTTAATCCTTGTGTGGTATCTTCCATTTTGTTTATCCTTTAAAGTATGTTTGCACCAAGAGTAGCAACCTTGCTTCGCTCACCTTTTTGTAGGGTTATGTGTCCTGATATATCGTGACTTTTAACCTTTTCGATTGCATATGTGAGCCCATTTGTTGTCGAGTCAACATATACATTATCAATTTGATCAATGTCGCCGGTAAAAACTATTTTGGTGCCTTCTCCCACTCTTGTAATAATTGTCTTTATTTCGTGAGTGGTTAGGTTTTGTGCTTCGTCAATAATTATGAACGCATTAGAAATTGATCTGCCTCGTATATAGGTTAATGCCTCTATTTCTATTATACCTTTATCTACATACATTTCAAGAGTAGATTTGTCATCACCCATAAGAAATTGAAGATTATCTTGAATTGGCATAAGCCAAGGTGCCATTTTTTCTTGCATTGTGCCAGGAAGGAAACCAATATCGTTACCTAAAGGCTGCACTGGTCGTGATATAATAAGTCTTTTATAAAGTGGTTCTTTATCTTGTTCTATTATTTGCTGTAGACCTGCTGCGGTTGCAAGCAATGTTTTTCCGCTACCGGCTTTTCCAACCAAAGATACAATTGGAACATCTGGATCCATTAACAAATTTAATGCAAAGAGTTGTTCCTTGTTTCTAGATCTAACGCCCCATACACTATCCCTTTTATATTGCACAACTTCTTGTAGTTTGCTGTTAGGGGTTTTAAATTTAGCCAATGCGGTTTTTTTCTCATTTGCTTCAGATATAAGCATTAAAAATTGATTTGGATATAATTTCTTGGTCTGAGACTCGTCTAGAAAAACTGGTTCTTTGTTGTAAAAGCTGTCTACTAAGTGGTCATCTACTAATACCTCTGTGAAGCCTGTGTAGATTCTGTCTGCGCTGGGCACTAATTGCGTTAAATTATAATCTTCACACAAAAGACCCAAAGAGTCACAAATGACTCGCATGTTAATGTCTCTTGTTACAACAATTACTTTTCTATTAGGAGTATGTGCCTTTTCGGTTAATGCCGTGGCTATTATAATATGATCTGCCTGATTTGGACTTAGGTCTGGTGGTAGATGTCCCGATTCATGTCCTTTAACACTTACAATGCCATGTCCCTTGGCAAGTCGAACACCTTTGTGTAGATTTCCCTTTTCTCTTAGAGTATCTAAAGTGCGAATAATGCCACGAGCATTTGCCCCCACAATATCCTGTCGTTTTTTGTGATTATCGATTTCCTCTAAAACTTTTAGAGGAACGACAATATCGTGAATTCCAAACTTGTTAATTGATTGATGTTCGGTTAGATAAACACTTGTATCTATAACATATTTCTTCTTAGCCATCAAGATGCCTTAATACAATTAATTAGATTCTCGTTAGTTAAACAGTTGGTTTATTTGGCTGGGGCAGCAGGATTTGAACCTGCAACTTCCTGATTAACAGTCAGGCGTTCTGCCAGTTGAACTACACCCCATCTTTTTTCCCCAAGCTACTTCATAAAAATAATGAACGACCGTCATAACAATTGTTAAAATAATCGTTAATTCTAAAGACCTTCGGAATTCTTCTAAATACAGATAGCTGATAGTGCCAGCAATAGTAAAGGACAACATCCTCCAAATGATAACTTTTTTGATTTTATCATTCATAATGCATTTTTATATTGTTTAACTGCTTCATATAAAACAATGTTTGCAGCCTGGGAAGTGTTTAAGCAAAACCCTACACCCGGCATGGGAATATATATTCTTTCGCTATTTAGGAGAATCTCTATTGGTACTCCTGATGATTCGTTGCCCACCACCAAACAAACATCGCTATTATAATTGAATTTATAAGTGTCAATGGGTATCGAACCTTCACAAATTTCCGCAGAAATAAGTTTAATCTTGTTGCTATTAATGTAAGATAAAAATGCAGTTGGAGTGCTGTGTTGTATAATTTTGACATAATCGTATAAAGTTCCTGATAAAGAGTTGAGTGAATTTCTGGGGGGTACTGTGCCAATTACATGAAGAAACTTCGCACCAAAGCAAGCTGCGCTCCTGATAAGAAACCCCAAGTTACCGTCATGCTGGAAATTAACACAACACAGACTAATAGGATAAGTATTAGCATTCCTTTTTTTGTCATCATATCTTTCTCTTCTTGTTTT
>CAZKIP010000036.1:0-2855 GCA_964552945.1 uncultured Methanosarcinales archaeon | reverse complement strand
CTTGAAGGTCCATCATTCTCAATAGGTTGGGTAGAAGAAGGTAAAGTTTTTGTTCCTGAATTAGATCTTGGAATATTAGATTCTGTAACTAGAAGGTGTTTAATTGAAATTGGAGACAGTGGGGCATTTGATATAGGGGTGAAGAGGATATCAATTGACGAACTTTATAAAGTTGATACAGTTTTTGTTTTATCTACTGCAAAACATGCAATCTTTGTTAACAGAATTGATGAAGCAGAGTATTCAGAAGACCCTCTTGTTGGTGTGATTAAAGAGTCTTTTAAAATAGAAATTGAAAAAGAAAAGAGTGAAAAACTTTAAGACTAGGAGGTGCAATGAGACTAACGCAATATTCTCACGGCTCTGGCTGAGCTTGTAAACTCGCACCAAGCGAGCTTGCTCAAGTTTTGAAGCAATTTGAACAACATAAAGCACTAAAATCTGAAAACTTAATTGTTGGTTTAGAAAATCCAGATGATGGTGGAGTGATTAATGTTGGTGAAACAAAAATTATACAAACTGTAGATTTTTTTACACCAATTCTTGATAACCCCTATGACTGGGGAAGAGTTGCAGCTGCCAATGCCTTGTCTGATATTTATGCAATGGGAGGAGATCCCGTATCGGCACTTCAATTAGTTTGTTGGCCAAGAGAAGATATAAGTTTTGATATCTTGGCTGAAGTTATTAATGGAGGTCTTGATATTATGGGTGAAGCAGGTTGTACAGTTATTGGTGGCCATAGTATTGATGATAAAGAACCTAAGTATGGTTTTTCCGTAACGGGAGTAATAAAAAATAATCCATTACTTAATAACACCATTTCAGATAAAGACAAACTATATATTACAAAACCACTAGGCACAGGAATCATTGCAACAGCAATAAAAAAAGACATGGCTTCAGATGAAGAAATCCTGGAAGCTACAAATAATATGGTTGCACTAAACAAAAATGCACTTAAGTTTGCAAAAGATAATAATGCAAATGCATTGACAGACATAACTGGTTTCGGTTTACTTGGTCATTTAACAGAAATGATAAACGGGACAAAGTTATCAGCAGTTATAAATTCAGATAATATTCCAGTAATTAAGGGAGTAAATGATCTTCTTAATAAAGGCATCTACCCCTTGGGGAGTGAAAGAAACCTTGCCTCTATAAAAGATAAATTAATATATGAAGTTGGAGAAGAGAAAATTAAAATATTTTGTGATGCGCAAACAAGCGGGGGTTTACTAATTTCACTACCCGATAAAGCAAATACTAACCTTAAAGAAACAAAAGATAATTATGGAATTGATATCTGGGAAATAGGCGAAATAACTACACAATATAATGAAAAGATAAATATTATTTAATTAATGATTAAAACACTCACAAAAATATTTGCTTTTACTACGATTATAAAAAATTTAGTTGAGACAAAAAAAAGCAAGATAGAAGGAGTAACACAACTTCATCCTTCAA
Organism: uncultured Methanosarcinales archaeon; assembly: GCA_964552945.1. Taxonomy (GTDB): domain Archaea; phylum Nanobdellota; class Nanobdellia; order Woesearchaeales; family GW2011-AR9; genus CAZEAB01. Next base: position 1,385 of record CAZKIP010000036.1, on the reverse strand, counting down.
AAATTTCTGGAAGAACAATTTTTATTCGTGAAAAAGAATATTTTATTAGAGAATCCTTTGTTGAAGGCACAACCCCGATAGTTTTTTTACATAGCTGGGGATCCGACTCATTAGGCAGTTGGTTTAAAGTTTTACCAAAATATGAAACAAAAAACTCTTTTGTCGCTATTGACCTAAAGAATCATGGGAAATCAGATGCAAGCTGGGATAGATGGGACATTGATGAAAATGCAGATATTGTAATCAGTGTTTTAAAAGATTTGAATATATCAGAATGCTATTTAGTTGGCTGGTCTATGGGAAGTGCAGTTGCTCTAAGCGTGACAAGGAAAAACCGAGACCTTGTAAAAAAATTAGTTTTAATCACTCCTTTCAGCTGGCAAGGTTTTAGCACTGAGTCACCTTTATTTAAAATATTTGTAGCAGGAGTAAGAGTAAGAGAAAGACTTTTTCCTAATTCAAATCCACAATCAAAGTATTCATTTCTAAGGAAATCAAAAGCTGTAAAGAACGAATATTCTGATTGGGCTTGGAATAATCTACATAAATCAAAAGATAATTTTATTTATGCTGACGGAGGTAGATTTGTAGTCCCTTTTGATGCCAGACCATGGTTAGATGAAATTAATACTGAAACACTTGTACTAACTGGTGGCAAAGATAGCTTAGTCCCAGAACAGGTCTCTACTGAAATAATAGACGGCTTGCCGAATGTTGAGTCTAAGATCTTTATCGACGCAACACACGGAATTCCATGGACTCACGACCAAGAGCTTTCTGATGAGCTAGATAGATTTTTTGAGATATGAAAAATGTACTTTTTGTTGCTCCAACTACATATCAAATACCTTTAACTGAAAATATAGAAAAAAAATTTAAATACTTGAGTGAAATTTGTAACTTACATATTTTTGCTTTTTCCAATGAAAAAAATCAGCTTAAAATTGGAGATACAAAACTCTATCTTTATAAGAAAGTCAAAAATAGAATACTAAATTATTTAAAAATATTTTTTTTGTCAGTTTTTATGCTCCCATCAGTCATCAAAGAAAACAATATAGAGATAATTTCATATCAGGATCCAGTATCTAGTTTTTTTTCTATTTTTGTTTTAAGACTAAGGAATATAAAAACAAAAATAATAATTGAAACTCACGGGGATTTTGTTGAGACATTAAGTCTTGAGAAGAATTTATTATTTCCGAGTATCTATAAAAAAGTATTTATAAGCATGGCTAAATACACACTAGACAAAGCTGACAAACTTAGAGCAGTTTCTTCATCTACAGAAGCCCAGGTAAGGGAAATAAATCAAAATAAGGAAATAACTAGGTTTCCAGCTTGGGTAGATTTTGATAATTATAAAGATATTGAACCAGTTCGAG
>CAZKIP010000035.1:0-3066 GCA_964552945.1 uncultured Methanosarcinales archaeon | reverse complement strand
GGAGTTGTACGATGAATACGCGAAGTGCGTGTGACTCTATCGGAGGAGATTTTGCGAGCGGCTTTTTATGTACTGCTCCCTCACTTAATACTATTTGTGTTCCAACAACTGAGACCATGTGTGTTGACGGATTGTATGGCGTTTATTTTCAAGACTCATGTGGGAATGCTGCGAACATTTATGATTCAGCGAGAGTGAATGATGATTCTTACTGGCAAACGATTATCTCAGTTGAGCAATCTTGTGGAGCGGGAGCAAGTGATGGGAATGCTGAAAGTGCAACGTGCGGGAATTGTAACTTATTTGATGGAGGAATTTGTTCGAATGCGATTGTTGATGATTTTGATGTTGACTATGGAATAAATTACTGTCGTGATGTTTCTTGTGAATTCCAGGGAGTAACTTACGAGAATGGCGAGAGTTTTTGTCAGTATGATGGAAAGATTGGTGAAGGAGACGATGTTGTTGGATCACGGCATTGGAAATATGTGTGTAACCAGGGAGATATTCAGATTGAGCCGTGTGAAGATTATCGAAATGAAATTTGTATTCAGCAGAACACAGAAGTTGATGGAGAAATTGTGTATCGAAATGCTAATTGTGTTGCAAATAATTGGCGAAATTGTATTACGATTAATAGCGAATCTGAATCTCAGGATGAATTGATTAGTGATTGTGAAGCGGCTGTTAACTGCGAAATTTCTGATATTTCTATTGCTGATAACTTCGCATTTCCCGTTTGTACTCCTAAATATCCTGGAGGTTTTGATACGCGAGATGAGAGATACCAAGATACGACTGAACTCATTTGTGGAAAGGCAACACAGACGTGTACGGTTTACCGAGAAGAGAAATTTTTTGGTGGATGTAAATATGTTGCAAATGAAGCGTGTCTTGGTTCTGGTTTTGGCGAGCAAATGAATGATTTTTGTACGAGTCTTGGAGATTGTGGTGGTGCGGTGAATCTTGCAGGAGACTTTAAAGCGAATTATAATATTCGAGGTTCTCCCGACCTTAGTTCTGCTTGGATTGCAAAATTGACTTCTTATGCAGAACCTGTTGTTGGGCAATATGCGCCTGTTGAGGACTACAGTGAATATTTGAAAGCGGCAGGAATTTCTTCATTTGGAGGTGTTTCTGAAAATGATCTTGGCGCAGACATTTCAAATATTGCCCAGGGTGTTGGAGGAATTGCAACGGCAGTTAGTTATGCGGCTGGACTTTATACCTCTACAGCTACGGGTGCTACCGTCCTTACTGCGACCGAGGCTGCCGCTGCTGCCGTTAGTGCATATGCGGGGGCTGCCATTGGAGCTGCAGTTGGTGCATACGCAGGATTGTTTTTAGCAAAAGAGCTCGGGCTCTCCCCATTTGGAACATTGCTTATGGCGGTTGGCGGTGCGATTGTAGGGGCTGTTATCGGATACTATCTTGCGGCAGGAGTTGCCCTTACTGCGATCCCAGGAATTGGGTGGGCGATTATTATTATCGGCATTGTCTTAATGATCATTGGAGCATTTTTTGCTGGAAGTAGTTGTGACCCCATTGATGTCTCTTTTGAATGTAATCCTTGGTTGCCGCCAGCAGGAGGAGAGAAATGTGAAGAATGTAATAACGATCCAAATGATCCGAATCGAGCGTGTTCTAAATATCGTTGTGAGAGCCTTGGTGCAGGATGCCAATTTTTAAATTATGATGCCGAGAGTGAAGACTATTATGTTTGTGCGAATAGTTGTCAAGATGATCCGAATCCTCCCTTGATTGAACATCAAGCAGGAGTGATTAGTCCTGGACATTCGTATAGTGACGTTACCGATTCAGGATTTAGTATTGTGAGTGAAACTGAGAATGGTTGTGTGCCAGCGTATACAAATCTGCAATTTGGAATAAATACTGAAGAGCCTGCACTTTGTAAGGTTGACGTTGCACAAAAGAATTTTGAAGATATGAGTTTTAGCATGGGAGGAAATTATTATTTATATAACCATACAATGTTCTTTCCCGTCCCTGATCCAAGTCATGGAGTTAGCCAAGGAATTGATTGGAATGGAGATTTAACCTTTTATGTAAAATGTCAAGATTCCTGTGGGCATGAGAATTCGAATTTTTATCAAATTGATTTATGTGTGAACCAAGGAGACGATGTTTTTGCGCCTGCAATTATGCATATGGATCCGGAAAGTGATTCGCTTGTTAGTTTTGATTCAGACACTACACCTGTTTCAATTATGACAAATGAGCTCGCGACCTGTAAATGGGATGTTGCTGATAAAGATTATTCTTCTATGGCAAATGAATTTGTATGTGATGACGCGTTTGGGCTACAATCTTCTCCATTTGGTTATGTTTGTGAAGGAGATTTGCCGACGGATGAATCAGTTAATACGTTTTATGTTCGTTGTGCGGATCAGCCATGGCTTGTTGGAACTTTAAATGAGAGTAACATAAACAGCATGAGTGTTGGAGCAGAATATATCTTGAAGAAGCCTGCAGAAAAAATTGCAATAGATTCTATTTTACCGAATGCTAATTTTGAAGTTTCAACTGAAATTACTTCTGTTGATTTAGAGGTTGCCACCTCTGGCGGAGGATTGTACCATTATTGTTCCTATTCGTTTAGCGGTTATGGAACCATGATTCCTTTCTTTGAGACAGGAGTTGAAAGAACCCATATTCAACCTGCACTTAATTTACAAGCCGATTCGTGGACAATCTATGTTGAATGCGAAGACGAACTCGGTGACGTTGCTCGAGAAGAGACTTCATTTGAGATAATTTATGATGATGCTATTCCTTCAATTGCGCGAGTATGGCAAGAAGCGGGAGAAATTTTTATCGTTACTGAAGAACCTGCTGATTGTCGTTATTCAGTTAATAGTTGTTCGTTTGATTTTGCAAGCGGAAATGAAACGGGTGTTGGGCTTATGCACATCATTGACGCTGATCTTGGAGAAACCTATCATGTTCGATGTAAGGATGATTTCGGTAATGCTCCAACAGGTTGTTCGATTAGTGTTGTTGCAGTCTAGGATTTTTGATCTTTTAAAAAGTCATGTATTTTGGTTT
>CAZKIP010000034.1:0-3085 GCA_964552945.1 uncultured Methanosarcinales archaeon | reverse complement strand
GATTGTATTATATTAGCGTTTATAAAAAGGTTATTAAGAATTTCTTCTAACTACTTCTCCTCTAGCTGGTCCAATGTAAATTGTAGTTGTTGGAACACCTACATATTTATCATGGTCTAAGACAAATTCTTTCAAACCAGATGGTAAAGATTCAAATCCGCCTTTAACAAATTGCATCCGTTTCTCTTTTAAACCTTCATTTACTAACAGAGGATCTGCTAAATCTCGTTCCCCGTTCCAGAATTTCCATTTGTATGTTTTATCCATATAAACTGGTTTAACGTCATCTAACCTAATTGGAAATTCAGTTGTTCTTCTTCCATGAATATCGTACATGATACATACTTTCAATTCAACATCTTGTACACAATCTGCTCTTGTCATGTGAATCTCATCAACATCATTTACAATGCATGCATGGTTAATATTTACCCAATCCGGATATCCTGCTCTACGAATTCTGCCTGTAGTTGCACCTTTTTCACCTGCAAGTTCAGCAATCCCTACAAGATCTTGCGTATCGGTTGCCATTTTTCCAGTTCCAACACGCGTAGGATATATTTTTTCAATTCCAATAATCTTAAACAATTTCCTTGGAAGACATAATGAAGCTAATCCGTCGGGTCCAGAAAGGTATGATGAAGTTGTGTCCGGAATAGTTCCTTGTGATGGATGTAATACTTTACCTTGTCTACCTTCACAAATGATATGGTCTCCATTTTGTAAATATTCTTGCATTCTATATTCAAGAAGTTCATTGAATGGTTTTAATTCTCTTCTAATTGGTTCATGAGTTGCCAGAAGTTCTTCTAGGTAATTATCAGGAGTTAAATAATGTTCTTGTAAAAAATCTAGATCTCTAATTCCAGCTGCATTCAATTCTAATTTCTTTAAATCTAAAACTTTTCTTAATTTATCTGGGAACCTATCTGAAACATAATCATTGAATGTAATCCTAGTATCTCTTCGTGCATTATCCATGTAAAAAGGGCCAATACCTGATTTTGTTGTACCAATCTTGTTAACTCTCTGAGATTCTTTAAATGCATCCAATTTTCTGTGATAATCAAAACATATTCCTGCTCTTCCTGAAATCAAGATTCTGCCATCATATCCAAAGAGGTTAACTGCAGATTGAACTTCATTTAAGAAAGATTCAGGTGTGAATGCTACATCCGGACCAATAGCAATGTCGACGTTACTTGCTAAGCCGATTGGAGCTGCGTGTGTTACAAATTTTTCTAAAGAGCCATCTGCCATTGGAACGTAAACTGTATGACCAGCGTTATCTCCACCTTGCCACACGGCTGTTAAGACACGTTTCCCGTCATCTCTATCTAAAGCTCTTTTCACTGCATCGTCGGCATCTCTTCCTTTTCCACCATCGCCACCTTGTAAATCCACAATTATTTCTCTTATAGGTTCCATTGTAATTTTGTTAGATAAATCTGATTTAAATAGATTTATGTGCATGAATGTTTATAATGTGAAAGGGTAAAAGTTTTAAAGATAGAAAAAATACTACTTTAAAACAAAAGAGGTTTAGATGTTTAACGGTCCATTAACACAAGCAGAGTTAGTACAAGCAAAGGAAGCAGCAAATAGAGCTGAACAATATGAGGAACGACGTAGAGAATTACTTCTTAAATCACAATCGCAACGGCATGCGTTAAAGAATAAACTTAATTTACAAAATTTGGTTGCAGTCCATCTTACAAATTATTTTCCAAAAGGCGGGATTATAACAACAAAAGCAAGTCACGAAATTAATTATGAAGGAAGAAAAATTAAATTTCCACGACATAGCATCCATTTTTCATTAAATTCTCCTGTCTCTAGCCATATGTATGGGAATTGGGATGGAGCAAAATTTGCTATTTTAATTCCATTGAATAAAATTGCAAATAGGATAGTTACATTTAATCCAGTGGACACATGGGTCATCGGTAAGTTAAAATTACCTCGCGGAAGCGTGATTATGGGAAATCCTAAATCATTAAAAGGGAAAGTTCTTCCAGGAGTTAGATTAATCCCAGTTGAAGAAGATGTTCATCAAGCAGTCAAAGATTATATTAAAGAAAAAGGCTTACCTGTATCAAACATTGGCATGTGGGGTTGGAGTTTTGACGCTGAAAATTTTGAAATTGCAACACGTCTTGTTACTGGAGGATTAAATCCAAGAGGTGCATTTGAAGGTGGAGATTTAGAAAAATTAGCAAGTGATATAGGTTTAGGTTTAGGAACTCACACTGGTTCTTTCTTTAATGATATTGAATCAATATTTGAATCAATTATGAACAATCTTACTTCAGATCAATTTTTGATGAGCGAAGATAATATTGGCCATAAGGACACACAAATTGATAATAAATTAAAACAATTAAAAAAATTTCTTAAAAAAAGGGAGAGAATAGGTTTAAGTACGCCTGAACGATTAGCATTAGAAAATTTAGAAAAAGTTCTCAAACACTGTAAGGAAGAGTTGAAATTAATTAAACATAAAGCTATAAGAAAAACACATGTAACGATGGAAAGAATAGATTCAGTCGAAGATCTTGAAGAAACTGAGAAAAAGTGGTTAATGAGAGAACAATATTTGGTTGATAAATTAAAGGACACGATTTCAGAACATGATGTAAAAAAATCTGAGAAATTATTACGAAAAATTGGTAGAGTTGAAAAAAGAGTGTATCAGAGATATCAAAGGTTTAAAAATAGATTAGATGAATTAACAAAAGATACTTCTTTTACTGTTGATATAAGTGATATTCGTAAAGAGATGGATTTAGGTGAAGCTTCCCTAGCAAAGTTTTTTTCATTAGTTGCAGAAGATCAAGATTATTCAATAAAATCCTTAATTGAAAAAGGAAAATGGGATAAAGCAGAAAAAACGGTCACGAATTTAGAACATTGGACATTACAGTTAGAAATACTCATTAAAGATTTACATGACGTATTAGAAGCACGTAAAAAGAAATTTGAGGAGGGATTTTAAATGAAAATAACAATAGATACAAAACAAGATTCTCATGAAGATATGAAACATGTCTTAGAAATGTTGACAAACTTGTTACAGAAAGGTTCT
>CAZKIP010000033.1:0-3560 GCA_964552945.1 uncultured Methanosarcinales archaeon | reverse complement strand
TTTCGCTTGGCGAAATAGACGAAGTCGGTCGTTCTGAACCGTATAGTTGCTGTTAAGTTCTTTTCCCATACGTAGTGTGGGAAAATTTCGTCCGAAAAGTTTTTGTTGGCTCGTACATAGAAAGGCGGGGCGTTCTTTGAACCATCACTTAGACTTAGGGGGCACGCGTACTTCAGGCATATAGATCATTTTTTCTTCCGAAAGTACCGTTATATAATCAAAACTTTCAATCGTTTTAGGAAATAGTTTTTCAATTTCCGCAATAATATCTAACATCTCTTGCAATTGTTTTACGTGAAATTCTATCTCTAAAGTTTCTCCGCCAATTGTTTTATCAATTTGATAAATATTAGGATGCTGATGGCAATACTGCATTATTTGTTTAATATTTTTGTAAGTTGATAGTCTTATTTCTGCTTTAAAGAAATGGTAACCTAATTTTGAAACATCAATCATAGCCCTGTATCCCTGAATAATGCCTCGCTTCTCTAATTGTTTTAAGCGGTAGCTTGCTAATTCTGCCGAAATATTTACTTTTTCTGCGAGATCAAGTAATGAGATTCTTGCATTTTTTGAAATAGCAATAAGCAGTTGGAGATCTTTCTCATCAAATGGTGCTTGTTCTCTACCGCCAAGAATTCTGATTTTTGAGGTGTTTTTTTCTCCTAGAATATATGCTTTTGCATAATGGTAGATGGGAGAATAGATAGAAGTTTTGTAATCTTTGATGTGTTCCAAATGGCTTGCTAACAAATTGTCCCATAACTCATAAAATTCGTAAATGTTGCCAACACTTATTCCGAGTGCAATGTCCCATTTTCCTGCAATAAGAACAATTGCCCAAATGTGCTTCTGTTTTTTGAGATATTCTAAGATTTCATTTTTCTTTTCAGGCGCTATATTTCTTAATTTCAAATAAACTCGGAATGTTGTCAGTCCCAAACGCGAGGTATCAATTAGGGTAAAATATCCTCTTATGATCCCTAACTTCTCCAAGCGTTCAATTCTGTATTTTACAAGCTGTTTGGACATCTGTGTTTTCTTTGCGAGCTGGGAATAATTCATTCTTCCATCTACATCAAGGAGAGATAACAGTTTTTTGTCTTTCCTGTCAAGCTTAATTTCTTCTTTTTTCATAATATATTTTACTTAATCTTTCTTATCTTTATAAAGTTTTTGTTATGACAAAATATTTGATAAGTAGTTTTAACTATGTATTAAGTAACTACTTATACATGACAAATATATTATACTTAGTAAACCCTCCCGATAAAGGAATGTTGAGCGGTTTTCCCGGCGCTCTTTTATTCCTAAAATCATGGCTTGGGATTACTGCTCCAGAAAGTAAAGTAAATTATGTAGATTTGGCTCTCTCAAGAAAGAATAGAAAACCACTTGATGGCACAGCAGAAGCGATAGTTGATGAACTTTCTGGCTACGAGTTAGAACCCGGAGCAGTCTATGGATTAACCGCTACAACAGCAACCTATCAAAATGCGTTAGAAACTGCTAGAGCCATCAAGGAAAAAGATCCAACAGCTACTGTGATTCTTGGCGGTCATCATGCCATGCATGAAGCAGATACAATTCTTGAACGACATCCTGAAATTGATTATTGCGGAACAGGCGAAGGAGAAAAAACATTAGAAGATTTAGCATTAGGAAAACCAGCAGAAGAAGTAAGGGGATTAGCATATAGAGATAGAGTTTTTGGATTGACTAAAAGAAATCATGTTGGCTTTTTATCAAAAGAAGAATTAGACCAATTCCAATTTAATGCTTTTGATTGGACTCCTGTGTATGAAAGTTTTGGCGATGAAGAACTAAGGGGACAATTTGGATATTTTGATATTAATACAGCACGAGGATGTAATCTGAAGTGTACTTTTTGCACATTTGGAGATGATCAACTACGAGATATGAGTCCTGAAGCAAAAGCACAATTGCTTTCTGACATGGTTGATTCAGAAATTTACAAACACGCAGAGGGTGTAAACATTCATGATAACGATTTTGCTCAAAACTCAAGACGAACGCATGAATTATGTGACATAATGATTGACAGAGGTTTGGATATTAAATGGACTATTCAAACACGAGTCGAGCATCTTAACGATAGAAATGATAGTTTAGTAGAAAAATTAGACAGTGCTGGATGTACTGAAGCATATCTCGGCGTAGAAAATTTTGATCCCGAAATTGCAAAATATCTAAAACATGTCAGAAATTCAGAAAGATATCTCCAAAACACACAGGAAGCTGTTGTAAACACGCTAAAATATGGAATTGGTTGTAATATAAATCTCCAGTTAGGCGTTCCCGGAGAAACAGAAGAAGCTAGGCAGAATAATTTAGATGCATTATTGCAAGTTGCTCAAACTGCGGAAAGAATTGCAGAAGAAAGAGGATTACAGACACAAGTAACAGTTTATCCTCAATTATCAGTTGTCTATCCTGGCACTGCCATGGCAAGAATGCCCGTCAGAGGAACTGATAAGAAGTTACCACAAGATGCATTTGAAGTTTTCACGAGATGGGAATGGGAACGAGAACAAGAGGGACTTGTAGAATATCTTGGAAATAATTTTGCACACGGAAATGGAGGTATTCCATTGGGCTTGATTGATGTTGATAGATTTGTTGATAAAAAAGAAGTAGTTATATTGGCGGAGAAACTTAATGCAGTTAATGATTATTTAGATAGAATGAGAGCTATTGCAAGAGATCATACAGTTTTGAGAGTTTTTGATTATTCAGTTAGTAAAGATAGAAGTGGATTAGTTGAACTATTGCGTTCATAAAAAGATTTATTAACTTCTCTTTGTTTTCTTAGTGTATGTTCAGAGCTTATGGAATTGCAGGATTAATTTTAGTATTTATTTCATTTATAATGTCTTTTTTTGATTTAAGTAATTATGTCTTCTTTAATATTGTTACCGAAACGGTATTCTTCACTACTGGTTTTTGGCTTTTTACTGATGCACTTGATTATCATTTAAACAAATCGTCAATATTACATAAAATTATGAAAAAGAAAAAATTATTTTTTTGGCTTGTAATGGTGGGTATTTTCATAGGTTTAATGTTTGATTTTTTTGGAATACTTATCTCAAGATTATGGGGATGGTACTATATTGGAAAGCCAGCATTTCTTGCCACACTTCATTATACAAGAGGACTTATTTGGGGCTATGGCATACCAATTTTAATGTATTACAGTTCTTATAGAGTAATCATGCATCTTGTGAAAAAAGAGTTTCCTCACCGTTTCGGTTTAAAGATGAGTAGTAAGAAAGTGACAAAGAAAATGTTTCGTTATTTACTTATTATGGGAATTGTACTTTTAATAATCCCATTACTTCTTTATCCATTTGTAAAAGTTATGGATAAATTCTTTGGAGCAACAACATTTTTGTTTGTATTGTTGGGAATGTGGTTTATTTTGGAATATGTTGAACACAAGCGGAATAAACAAACATTCTTAGAAGACATTATTACTGGGCATTGGCGACCAGTTATTGGATTAATAGTAACCGCAATTCTCACAGCGTTAATTTGGG
>CAZKIP010000032.1:0-3571 GCA_964552945.1 uncultured Methanosarcinales archaeon | reverse complement strand
TTTAACATCGCGATTAAGAGAAGTTTTTTGGTGAGGTAACCCACACCAAAAAATTTGGGAAATATTCGGGAAATCGCTTGGCGATTTAGGCGAAGCCGACCGAATTTTCCTCTTAATCGCTGTTAAATACTTTTCCCATACGTAGTGTGGGAAAATTGCGTCCGCAAAGTAAAATTTCCATTTCCAATCAATTCGACCGTAGGGAGTGTATATGTGCGTAGCACTGGGGAGTTCCGTTCTTTCAAGCTCGTAAGAGCCTTAGATAACCTGCAGCAAGGGGACAATTTTAATATATAAAAGGCGTAGCCTCTTATGTAGGGAGATTCAGAAAGTTCCGCCTGTTTTGACAAGAATTTATCACTAACTAGTAAGTACAGAACGAAAGATTTAAATAGTAGTATAATTTACTACTAGGTAGTATGAAATCAAAGCTATCAATTTCAATGGAAAACGCAATTATAGAGCAAATTGACACTATTTTAGATGAAGGATTATTTAAAAACAAATCCCATTTTATCGAATATGCGGTAAATAAATTCATACAAAGAGGTCAAAAATGAGTTTTTTAGATTTATTCAAAAGAGGAAAAAAGAAGAAATTAGAAGCTCTTTTAGATGGATCTAATGTTATTTCCACATCTGTTACTCTAGGATATGAAGCAGATAGATGGGGTGTTGAAAGGATAGCCCTAGATGGCATTCAAAATCACTTACCTTCGGATTCAAAGGGAACTCAAGTTGATGTAGATTTTAGAGTTGGAAATGAATGGATTTCTAGAGAAAATTATACTGGTGAAACAACAAGTGCAATAAGGTTCTCTGATGATGGTAAAGGATATTCCCATGAACTTTTAGGGATATTTCATAGTACAAAAAAAGGTGATGAAGATTCAGTAGGTTATTTTGGAGAAGGTCTTAAAATGTTATCTGCTGCCACAATTAGAGAAGAAGTAGATATGGAACTCCGTTCTAGAAATTGGAGTGCAAGACCAATAGCCCAAGACTTATCTATAGAAGGTGAGGACATTCAAAAACTTGCCTATGATGTTAAATCAGCAGATGCAATTAATGGGTCTCAATCCATATTCTGGAATCCATCTCAAGACTTGATAGATTATGTAACAAAATTAGATGATAAAGTTTTACTTTTAAGAGAAGGTTTTACCCCATTACATGAATCAGATAAAAGATCAATAATTGATTCGGAAGGTGATGTTTTTGTTAAAGGAGTGTATATTAGTTCTTTGTTCAAAGACAGGTTATTATTCAGTTATGGATTGGACGTTATACCAAATAGAGATAGGGATGATATTTATGAAAATACATTGGTTAACGAGTTACAAAGAATTTGGTCTAGTGTTAATACAACAGAACCAATTAAACAGTTACTAAAAGCTGCTGAAACAGACAGTGAGAAATTTGAAAGTAGTCATGAACTATATGTTCTAAGAAATTATGGAGATAGATTTGATCAAGAAGCATGGCAAACAGCATTTAAGGAATTATATGGCGATAATTCTGTTTTGCAAACTCAAGCAAATGTCAAACCCATTGTTGAAAGTTTGGGCAATACTGTTGTTAACATAAAGAATGAGACACTACAAAAAACACTTGCAAATCTTGGAGTTCAAAGAGATGTTGATTCTATGGAACGGGGAGATAATTTTCTCTATTTATCCGAATCATTTAATCCTAGTAGAATTAGAAAAGACGTGAAATTGACTTCTTTAACTTTAGATTATCGTGCTGGAAACTGGAGTAACTTAAGAATTGTATTAGATGCTCTTGCCAATCATATGCCTGAAGATTCAGGCGGTAATTCTGTACAAATAGAATACTTGCGTTCAAAACAAGATGACACTGGAAAAACTGTGAAGGAATGGTCAAAAAAAGCAGGCTATTATGATAAGCCTGAAGCAGTCAGAATAAAAGATGATGGAACTGGTTATTCTCTTGAAAATTTACTCGTGTTGCATAGTAGTAAATCTGAAGATGCAGTTGGACAATTTGGTGAAGGTTTGAAAATGCTTTCAGCTGCTTGTCTTAGAGAAAAAGTTCCTGTGAAATTGAGATCAAGAGACTGGATAGCAATGCCTGTAAGCCATGAAACTGATATTGACGGAAAGAAAGTAGAAAGGATGGGATACAAAACAGTTGAAGATGTAGACTCAACAGAAGGCTCATCCACCACATTTTATGAACCGTCACGAGGATTGCTTGATATATTTTCATCAATAGGAGATTATGTTCTTCAATTTAACGATAGAATTAAAACAATGCATGAAGACAAAGAGGGACGTATCATTTCTGTTGGTGATAAGAAATCCACATTCGTTAAAGGTTTTTATGTTACTGACAATACTTCAGATCAATTTAGAACTTTATTCAGTTATGATTTGAATACTAGAAATATCAGTCCAGATAGAAACCTAGTTGATTATGATACTTTAAGGCAAGGTGTTCAAAGTCTATTAGAGTCAAATACTAATTCAGAAGTTGTAGATATAGTTCTTGAAGCTGCGAAAGATGGTTCAGTAGAATATGCTGAATTTAGAGATTTGACTTTAGGGGATCAAGTTAAAGAAGTATGGAAAGATTCATTTGAAAGAGTATTTGGAAGTAGAACAGTTTTAGATTCTGAAGATCCATCTTCAAATTATGAAGCAGAGCACGTAGGCTATAACATAGCTCACTTGGATGGAAATCTTGTTAAAACTTTAAAGAAATCAGGCGTAAGAACAGCAAGACACATAGCTTTTGAACAGTATCAAACAAATGAAGTTGAAGATGACTCTCTTACGGAAGCCCAAAGAGCAAACCTTCGTTTGGTAAAGGATGTTGATGACATACTAGGTTTAACAAATCCTGTGGGGGTTGTAGTATATGATGAAATGTCAGATTCAACAGGAAGAGACCCAAGTATTCCTGGCTTTTGGAATCCAAATGATGGTAAGATTTATCTTAGAAAAGATGTATTATCGAACTCTTATGAAACTGTAAGAGTTTACACCCACGAAAGAGGACATAATGAAACAGGTGCTCCTGATCCTGCAGATAATTTCAGACACTTTTTTGAATCCTCAAATACTGCATTTATTATGAGAGAACTCTCTGAAAGAAAAGGAGGACTTGAGTTTGATTCTGACTCATTTGACTATGCATTAGCAATTAAAGGTGCAATGGCTGCTGCAGGGAAATATGATACTCAAACTGAAGTTCTCTCAAGACAGAAACAATCATTATCTGAAAAAGAAGCCAATGTCGAAGAAAGATTAAAAGGACAGTATCAAGACAAAGTAACATCATTACAAACTGAAGTTGATAGATTGAGATCTGACTTGAGGACTGAAAGAAATATGCCTTGGTATAAACGAATGTTTAGGTAGTATGGCGGAACTCTCATTAAGTTTTAAAATTGTCCCCTTTCAATATTATGAATTTCTCCGAAGGAGACTATATGTGCGAAGCACAGAACTCCCCCTTTTTTTATTCTAAGAAATGGAAATTTTATTGTATTTAACGTTGGAATTATCAGAAGTTTTTTGGTGAGGCAACCCACACCAAAAAATTTG
>CAZKIP010000031.1:0-3584 GCA_964552945.1 uncultured Methanosarcinales archaeon | reverse complement strand
CCTCAAGAAGTTTTTCCAGATTTAGTTGATATTCAAAAAGATATTGGAGTAAGGGTTCCACAAGTAACTGAGTTTGCAAGTAAAGTGCCGAATAAATTTTCTGGGTCTATTCCGGTGACACTCAATGAAGCTATAGAAAGCTATAAGAAATGAATGAAACAAGAATAGTTTGTAACAACCTTGGTCATACTTACCCTAATGGGGTTGAAGCAGTAGCAGATGTTAATGTTTCTATAGAACAAGGAGAGGTGATTTCTGTTGTGGGTCAAAATGGCTCAGGCAAGACAACACTAGTAAAACATTTTAACGGGCTTTTAAAACCAACAGCAGGAAATGTTATGGTTGGAGATCTGGATACACATGAAAATGCCGTAGGCTTACTTGCAAGAAGCGTTGGTTATGTTTTTCAAAATCCAAATCATCAAATTTTTGCTGCATCAGTAAAAGAAGAGCTTTCATTTGGATTAAAAAATATAGGACTAGAACAAGACGAGATTGAGAAGAAGGTCGGCGAAATCGCAGAAGACTTTCTACTAACAGAATATTTAGATTTAAATCCATACAGGCTTGGATTCTCATTAAGAAAAACTGTAGGCATGGCATCAATTATTGCAATGGAGCCCGATGTAATAATTTTAGATGAACCAACAACAGGCCAGGACTTTCTAGGAGTAAAAGCAATCAGAGATGCAATACACAAACTAAGAGCACAAGGAAAAACAGTTATTGTTGTATCGCATGATATGCCACTGGTTGCTGAGGAAACAAACAGAGTCTTAGTAATGTGTGAAACAGAACTGATTTTTGATGACTCTCCAGCGAAATTGTTTGCTAATGATGAAATTTTAAATAAGACAAACCTTTTACCTCCCCAGATTTCTTCATTTTCTACAAAAGTTGGGCTTAATAAGTCAAAAGATGCAGTACTTTCTGTTAATGATGCACTTAAGTATGTAAAAAAATAATATAGGCTTATTGTATTAGGTCTATTTAAGTCATTATTTAAACATTTTTGATAAAGTCAACGCATGACTCTCTGATTTAATTTATTATGGGAGAAGATAAGAATATCTGATGTGAAGATTGATGATATTCATGAAAAATAATAAGGAGGGCTTGTGAACGAAAAAGTTGATTCACAAAAACTTAGTAGTGCTACAGGTGGAGGAGTACCTTTAACATACGTTATTGCATTAGTACCAGTTGCTTCTGTTTTAAATGTTATTGGTGGTACTGTTGCCGGAGCACTTAAACTCCCTATATTCTTGGACATGATTGGGACAGCTGTTGTTGCTATGACAATTGGCCCATGGTGGGGATCCCTAGTTGGTGTTATTACTAACTTAACAATGGGATTCGTTACTGGTCCTGTATCAATACCATTTGCTGCATGCAATGTTGTTGGTGCATTAGTTTGGGGATATGGAACAAGATGGGGCTGGGCAAACGATAAGGTCAAATTCTTTGGTCTTTCAGTTGCTTCAGCTGTATGTGTTTCATTAATGGCAGCACCAATTGTAATTTTTGTATTTGGTGGTGCAACAGGTCACTCATCAGACATTTTGACTGCAGGTATACTTGCGTCAGGTGCTGGTATGTGGCAATCTGTATTTTCAAGTAACATTATCGTATCTGCTGCTGATAAAATTCTTGCGTCTTTCTTGGCGTTAGCAATTATCGGTGCATTACCTAAAAACTTACAGGTAACTGGTCCAATAATGGCTCAAGAAGATATGGGCAAAGCAGTCTTAATTACTGCAGGTACTGTAGTGGGTGTAATACTTACTGTTGTATCAATGACTCTATTGTAAAAGGAAGTGAGATAATATGAGAGAAGTCACATCGAAAGATGGTCTTGGAGCAGGTATTGTCGGTCTAGGGTTAATGTATTTAGCTTATCCGTGGGCCTCTGCCACTATGGCAGGCGCTGAAGCCTTTGGAATGTTGTCTGGAATGTCTGGAGTATCAGGTCTTCTAACAATATTTGCTGGTTTAGCCGTTTTACGTTCCAAGGACTAAAAATTAGGTAAGACTTATTTTGTTCGATAAACTTGAACAGATTAAGCACTTACCAATAAGTTTTGGAGAAATTGCCCGGTACGTAATAGTACCGGGTGATCCAAACAGAGTCCCAATAATATCTGAATTATTGGATGATGTTCAGCATCAAGGTAAAAATCGAGAATTCAATGCTGCAAGAGGAAAATATAAAGGTGTTGATGTTTCAATAGTTTCTACAGGCATAGGATGTCCGTCTACTGCTATAGCTGTGGAAGAGCTAACTCATATTGGTGCAGAAGTATTTATAAGGATTGGAACATCTGGATCTGTAGATGGTTCGGCAAAAAAAGGAGATATTTTTATTGCCACTGCAGCAGTACGAGATGATGGAACAAGTAAACAATATATTCCAATAGAGTTTCCTGCTTTAGCAGACACAGAAGTAGTAGAGAGTTTGATTAAAGCATCAGCTGCTCTTAAAGTTCCTACAAAAGTAGGGGTGTGTCAGTCAAAAGATTCTTTTTTTGGAGAGGTAGAACCTGAAAGAATGCCAGTTGCTGAATATTTGGACACTAAGTGGAAGGCATGGCAAAAAGGATCAGTAGGTGCTTCAGAAATGGAAGCAGCTACGTTATTCACTCTTTCTAGCATATTTGGTGTTCAATCTGGTGGGATTTTTGCAGTTGAGACTTCAGACAAAGAAACAATACATAAAATAACTAAGATTGTATTAGAAAGTATTTATTATATGGAAAAAGGAGGGAAAAGTGACTAAAAAAGATGGAGTTGAAGAAGCCATAGGAGGCCTTCTTGATGCATATGATGATGATAAAGAAGCAGTACAATATCATGTCCAGTTAAAAAAGGGCGATATTTCAGATTTCGTTATACTCCCAGGCGATCCGGGAAGAGTTGAATTCATTGCTGAACATTTTGATAAAGCAGAACTTGTAGCTGAAAATAGAGAATATAAAACAATGACAGGCGAATACAAAGGGAGACCAGTTACGGTTACTTCTACTGGTATTGGTTGTCCTTCAACAGCAATTGCCATAGAAGAATTAGCTAATGTTGGTGCGTCTACATTTGTAAGAATGGGAACTTCTGGTGCCATGCAAGAATATACAAGAGTAGGAGAAAAAGTCATTGCTACTGGGGCTGTAAGATACGAAGGAACATCAATTCAATACATGCCTATAGAATTTCCAGCCGTAGCATCTCATGATATGGTTCTAGCATTAAAGAATTCTGCAATAAAGCATAATCTTGATCACCATCTTGGAATAGTACAGTCAAAGGATTCTTTTTATGGACAACACAATCCTGAAAAAATGCCTATTGCTGATGAACTTAGACAAAAGTGGGATGCTTGGGTTAAAGGAGGAGTTCTCTGTTCGGAAATGGAAGCAGCAACAATTTTTGTTGTTGGCTCCTACAGAAAAGTTCGGACAGGAGCAGTTTTACTTGTTGCAGGAGACCAGGCAAGAGGAGAGTCTTTAACAAAGGAAGAATATAAAGCACATATGAGTGATTCTGTTAAAATGATTCTTGATTCAAGTTTAGATATTGAGGTGGAGGTATAA
>CAZKIP010000030.1:0-3666 GCA_964552945.1 uncultured Methanosarcinales archaeon | reverse complement strand
ATTCCCCTTTTGTTTCTTTTACTAAAAGAAAAAACTTAAACTAAATTGCAACTAACATCGCGATTAAGAGAAGTTGTTTAAGTTCGTAGCGAAGCGGAGAACATTAAACAATGTAGGAGAACAACGAATTTCGCTTGGTGAAATAGCCGAAGGCGGTCGTTGTGAACCGTTTAATTCCTGTTAGTTTCTTTTCCCATACGTAGTGTGGGAAAATTTCGTCCGAAAAGTTGTGTTTAAGTTCCAATCAATCCGAGGCGAAGCCGAGACATACTGTCCGAAGGACTGGGGGAGTTCTTTTCCAAGCCGAAGGCTCTTACAGTTAGTACATCAAGGGGAGTTCCGTTCTATCCAAAGAGCGAATGCGATACATCAAGAACAAGTAGTTAGGGGACAATTTCGTTCAAAAACGCAACATTTATATATCATTCATAATTATTGAATGATTATTCACTTATATTGAAAATGATACCAAAGAACACTGCAAGAGTAATAATGTATTTGTTGAAGAATGTAGTTGAATTTGGCTACAATATTAATCAGATTGCTAAACTGAATAAGATTAGTGTAGGGAGTGCTTTCAAGGTTCTCAAAGATTTAGAGAAAGACAAAATTATAGTAAAGAAGGAAATAAGTAATGCTTCCCATTACAGATTAAACTTTGACAACCCTGAAACTATAAAGTTGTGTGAGCTTCTTCTTTTAGCTGAAAGACGCAATCTTAAAGGTCATGCCAAGATTTATGCTGATGAAGTTGTTAAATTCAAAGATGCTGAAATGATCATTATTTTTGGTTCTGTATTAAGAGGTAAAGAGTTTAATGATGTTGATGTTTTATTTCTCACTAATCAAACTAAGAAAGTAAGTAATTTCTGTTTAGAAATATCTAAAGTCAGAACCAAACCAGTTGTTCCATTGATTATGAAGCAGGAAGATTTAATAAAAGCAATGAAAAATAAGAAAGAAGCAATCTTAGGTATGATAAAAGAAGGGATTGTGTTGAAGGGGGAATCAATATTCGTGGAGGTTATCAAAAATGTCAATTCATAAACAAAAACTTGATTGGTGTTTGGCAAGAGAGACAAGAATGAAAAAGATCAAGCCAAATGACAAGTTATCAGACGAGCATATTAACAAAGCAAAGCATAATCTTCGTGCAGCTGATTATAATATTAAAGGTGGCTTCAGTGATTGGAGCGTGTCACAATCTTACTATTCTATGTATCATTCTTTGCTCGCTGTTCTCTTCAAGCTTGGTTATGAATCCAAAAATCACGAATGTACAATTAACGCTGTTGAATATTTGATAGAAGAAGGTAAAATCAATCTTGATTTGAGAGATATTGCTTTTATTAGGACAACTGAGCAAATGACTTCTAAAGATGCAAAATCACTCAGAGAAGAATTTCAATATGGGACAGAAACAACTGTTAATGAGAAATTATTGAAAGAGTTGCTTGAAAATGCAAAAAGAGTGGTTGAGAAGATTGAAATTGCGTTGAGTGAATTGTAATTATTTCTAAGTAGTGAATCAAACGAAAAATTTATAAATGAAATCAATAATCTTTAAGTTATGACATTAGAAGATAGACTGCCATTTAAAGAAGCTCTGTTAGAACATAGGACTGAGCAAGAATGGGAACATTACAGACCCCAGCATCAGTCATTTTATCATGGTAGTTTTAGTTTAGAAGGGAGAGGAGTTACAGGAAGTGATTTGATTAGTGAGTACGTTGCTCGTTTTCCAGCTGATAGAGATTATTCAGACAAAGGCAATCTAAATCGTATGCTTGCCGATTGTGAAGTTCCTCAATTTTCATTTACCAATCCAGAAGTTATGAAGGGTTTTCTCTTGTCAGCACGAAGTCCAGCACAATGGAGCAAGTACCAACCAAGCTACCATACATTTTGGAATTTAGATTTTAGACATACAGGAATTAATCTTAAGGGACAAATGTTGTTGTATAATGTTTTTGTTGAATTAGAAAACCAACAAGAAGGAACATTTTATGCGTTTATAGATTATCAGAAAGATAGAGAACTCTTTAAAAAAATCCAAACAACAAGAAATGGGGCTTTTATTAAAGGACTTTTTGATATTGCTGGATTGACTGTAAAAGGAAAATCTATACTTGATGAAGACTTGACACCAGAAAGGTTAAGAGAGATTTTACTTACAAGAAGAAATGAAGAAGAATGGCAACGCTGGGAAGGAAAAGGTTCTGAATTTGAGCAGACATGGTTTGATTTAGAGGGTTATCGGAATTTTACAGGTGGGGCATTAAGAAGGCATTATGAAAAATTGCATGAGAGTAGATTTTCCGCTAAAGATATATTTTCAGAAGCTGATGTAAGTGTTGGAAGCGACCCCGCAATGCTTCGTAGGAAAATAAATGATAGATTTGAAACACTTTATGGTATATTAGAAGATCCACAAGCAGTTAGAGAATTATTTCTTCAAGTGCAAAGTGAGGAAGAATGGAATAAACCTCAAAGATTTACTTATTTGAGAGGAAAACGAGTAAAAATTGATGGAGATAGAACAATCAATATTCACTCTTTATTACATTTATTTAGTGCTTACAAATATAATGCACAACAAGATTCTGTAGAATCATATGTTGGTTACGATGCACAAGGAGATCCACAACATAAGGGACTTTTCAGAAGCAATAAAACTGAATTAGGTGAGTTACTTGATTTTGCAGGTATTGAAGCAAAATTTATTCCCGATGTATCAGAAGTTGATTTGCATAATCCAACTGTGTTAAGAAGAATGTTATTTAATGGCACATATGATGGAAGGACTTTAACAGTTGATGATCTAAAAACCACACCATCATGGAAATTAAGAAAAACATTGTTTACTGATCCGTCTACTGGTCTTGAGTTAAAAGGACATTCTCTAATGTTATTTTACTCTGCACTTCACTATGTTAAAGAACATCCAGAAGTGGGATTAGAAGAAGCAACAAACACATTAAAGAAAGGTAAATCTAATCAAGCAGTTTGGAATGAAATTTTAGAAAGAGCAAGATTTTAGTATTGAAGAACAGAATAGAGACTCAGAAATTATTTAAAGAAATATATCTTTGGAAATAAAATGTCAGATAAAAAAAAATTATGTTGTTCATTGGAGTATGGAGGATGGTAGTGGTCACGCTTATACTGAGATGCATTTCTATAAAGGCATAGACCAAGAAGATGTCTTAAAACAGTTTAAAGAATCAAAATCATGGAATTCATATATTCAACTGGAGGAACGCTCTAAAAGACATTTTGGTCATAGTGTAGAAGAAGTTGGTGATTTATCTCGTTTGGTGGCTGAGTCACGCTACAGGTATCTTTTTGATCATAGAACTGGAGAAGTTGATGAGATATCACGTTTAGTAGCTGATTCTGAGAAGTCTTGGAAAAATAGCCAAGGGCGATAGTTCTGAACCGCGTAGTTACTGTTGGTTTCGTTTTCATAACCTCTTATTTAGAAATTGTCCCCCCTGTTTTTAGTTTTGTTTTTAGGAACTCCCCTATCAGAAAGATAAAATTCTTTTACGAAGTAAAAACTAACTTTTAGAACCCCCCCATTATTTTTAAGAACTTAAACACAATTGAAACTAACATCGCAACTATGCGAAGTTCAAAATTTGAGGCAACCCACAAATTTTGAAT
>CAZKIP010000029.1:1786-4053 GCA_964552945.1 uncultured Methanosarcinales archaeon | reverse complement strand
GCAATCGTAGCTGTCAAGGCAGAATCTATTCCTCCAGAAATACCTACTAGAACTTTTTTAAACTTATTTTTTTTAACATAATCAGATAACCCAAGTTTTAAGGCAGAATACATTGATTCAAGTTCTTCTAAAGGTTCTGTACTTTCGATTGAAGGTAGATCAGAATTTTTTTCATTTATTATAAGTTTATTTTCTCTATTTATATCTTTGATCTCTAGGTCAATGTCGAAACTAAATACTTCTTCAACAAATTGAGATGCTTCATGAATTATATTTCCATCAGAACCAACAACAAAAGAACCTCCATCAAAAACTAACTCGTCCTGCCCTCCAACCATATTCAAATAAATTATCGGAACATTTAGTTTCTTAGCTTTATGAATTACTTTTTCTTTTCTTGATTTAGTTTTATCTATGTCAAAAGGGGAAGCATTTATATTTATTATTAAAGAAGCTCCTCTTTTAACTTGTTCTTCTGCTGGTCCTTCATTAATCCAGATATCTTCACATATATTTATTCCTACGCCTACATCCTCATACCAAAATATTTCTTCTGGTTTTGTTCCTTTTGCGAAATATCTAGCTTCATCAAATACTGAATAATTTGGTAGATAACATTTATGATAAATTCCTTTAACATCACCATTCTGAACTATTGCTGCTGCATTAGTAATTTTTCTATCAACATTATCTGTTGTTTGTTCTTCTAGGCTTCTATCTACAAAACCAATTATCCCGCTTGTTCTACCAGAAAACTCTGCAATCTCTTCTAAGACTGCGAAATTTTTTCCTACAAAGCTTTCTCTTAAAAGTAAATCTTCAGGAGGATAACCTGTAATGCAGAGTTCTGGAAAAACAACTATATCTGAATTAATTTTTTCTGCTTGTTCTAAGGTGTTTAAAATTTTTGACTTATTTTCTTGAATTGCCCCAACTGAAAAAGATAATTGTGCACCAGTTATTCGTATTTTTTTTGTACCCACAATTTAATGATAGATAGTTGGTTAACTAAGAAGAGACCTTAATATCGATATCTTTTGATTCGTCTATCCATTTAGCTACTCTTTTCAATGAAGGCACCCTGTCAACGATTTCTTGCTTACTATTCATTGCCGACATTGACTCATGAAGTGATTCTGGATTTCTTCTTTTAAGCTCTGAAACACTTTCTACACCTACAGCCTCTAGTAAGTCAGAATAATCCCTTCCAAGGTCTCTTATATTCATTAATTCAGCTCTTTTTGCCCAATGAAGAAGTTTTGGAGAACTAATTCCTGTTTCTTTTGTTAATAATGCTCTTCCTGATCTTGATGATGCTATCTGTAAAAATGTTACGGTTGTTCGAACTCTTGCTCTTCTTAATTTTGTAGCCTCTATGTGAGTCATACCGTTTATCGAATCTATTGAAGTCATTATTAAATTGTACAAAAAATTATTTATAAGTGAAAAAATTTTTTAATTAGATTTTCCCACTCTCAAAAATCTTTCTGCTCGTCATAATCTGTTGGTTCTAGAAAATTAAAATTTACAACCTTAGATTTATACTCTGATGAGCCAAAAAAGTCTACCAAGTCAAAATTTTTGAATAAAGAGTCGTCTTCACCAAGAAGATTATCATAAGTAAGAAGCTCAAGCTTATTCCAGAAGAATCTTGGGACAATAATTGGATAATTCATCTTATAACGGTATTTTGAAATCACTACTTCGTCTTCTTTTTTTTTCGTTTTTATTAATTTATCAATAATTTTATTATTAACAGATGGTTGATCAGCCATAAAAATCATTGCGCTTTCAATTTCTTTATTTTCACTTAAATAGAATAATGCTGTTCTAATAGATGAAACTATTCCTTCTTCCCAATTTTCATTTATTAAGATTGTGCTGTCTTTAAAATCTAGTTTTTCTGTAATTGTGTCATTCTCATGACCTAGGACTACTACTGTTTCTTCGAATTTAGAAGTTACAGTATCTACAACTGTCTCAAGGATTGTTTTTCCTTTATATTCTGCTAATTGTTTTGGAAAACCCATCCTTGAAGAATCTCCCGCAGCAAGAATTACGCCAGCTATCATTTAAAAACCTTCTAACAAAAAAGAGCTTGCAATGCTTGATCCAAGAACCAGTAGTATGATTTCAAAATTTCTTAAATAGTAAGCCTGTTTCAACCCAGACCCTAAACAAACTAAAGAATATATACCTGTAAAAAAGACTATCGTTAACTTAAATCCAAATGAATTAATAAATAGTATTGGAATGTTTAAAAGGCC
>CAZKIP010000029.1:0-1686 GCA_964552945.1 uncultured Methanosarcinales archaeon | reverse complement strand
TTGCTATAAAAGATAGGTTATTCTTTAAAAAGTTAGCAAAATCTCTAAACAATGTAAATATGACCAAAACACTTGTTAAATAACTTACAGCCCATATTGCAACTGCTCTCTGAACAGACGAACTATCGGTAATGAGCTCATTGTAAATACTTTTGTCCAGCTTTAAAATTCTATAAAAAATATTATTGTTTCGCATATAATTACTCTCTACTTTAAAATCTACTGTATGACTATAACAAAAGTAATATCTTATTTAATTTCTTTAGCAATGATAAGCGTTATTCTGTGGGCACAAAATCAAACAAGTTTATTTGATTCTCTAATACCTTCATTGCCTTGGGGTATAGTTTCATTAGTTGATTTATACTCTGGTTTTATACTTATTGCGATTTGGATGATCTATAGAGAAGGAAACTATTCTTCAATACTTTGGGTCTTCTTTCTTATGACTTTAGGTAACCTAACAACTGCAATTTATGTAATCTATTGTATAAATACTTCCAATAACGATGTAAAAAAATTCTTCTTAGGTAAAAATATTTAATCTTTCTTTAAGTTATCTAACAAAATTAAAGATACGTCACGAACTCTAACGTTATCTCCTTCACCCAGTTCTTTAACACCATCGTCCATCATAATGTAACAAAAAGGACAGGCTACAGCAACTTCATCTGCTCCTGTGTCTATTGCTTCTTGAGATCTTTCTATATTAACTTTCTTACCCGTATTCTCTTCCATCCACATTCTTCCGCCACCAGCACCGCAACAAAAGCTTTTGGTTCCTTGGCGTTTCATTTCTCTAATCTCTATGCCCCCGATAGATCCTACTATTTCTCTTGGTGCTGTGTAAATGTCATTATGCCTACCCAGATAGCAAGAATCATGATATGTAATTGAGTAAGGCTTTTCAGCGTTTCCAACTTCTATTTTCCCAGACTGTACAAGTTCTGTTAATAATTGACTATGGTGAATTACCTCAAAATTTCCACCTAATTGAGGATATTCATTACCAATAGTATTAAAACAATGAGGACATTGGGTTATAACTTTTTTTACATTCAGATTGTTCATATTTTCAATATTTTGAATTGCAAGTTGTTGAAATACAAATTCATTTCCTGTTCTTCTTGCTGAATCACCAGTACATATTTCTTTTGGACCTAAAACTGCATATGATACATTCGCTCTTTTAAGTAAAGTTGCTACTGCCTTAGTAACGGGGATATTTCTATCATCAAATGCTCCAGCGCATCCAATCCAGTAAAGATACTCTATCTCTTCTTTGTTTTTTTCTTCTAAAATAGGGATGTCGAAATCTAAATCTTCAGACCATTTCATTCTATCATTCTGTGAAGCACCCCATGGGTTTGATGAATTCTCCATTGCAACATAAGCCTTCCCTAGCTCAGTTGGGAAGTCAGAAGCCATTAAGGCAAGATGTCTTCTCATGTCTAATATCTTGTCCAATATTTCAATATTAACTGGGCAAATTTCATCACAAGCCTTACATGATGTACAAGCCCATAGTTCTTCTGGTGTTACTCTTTCAAAAACGCTGGAGGATTTTACTTTAAGATCAATTGGAGTAGTCACTGTAGAAGGAACCGGTGGTTCACCTGTATCTGACATTACTTGTCCAACTTTAAGAATTATTTCTCTTGGATCTAATGACTTACCTGTTAAATT
>CAZKIP010000028.1:0-4192 GCA_964552945.1 uncultured Methanosarcinales archaeon | reverse complement strand
GAAGCGAAAGGCTGCAAGCCGTCCCCGAGGATTTGCGAAGCAAACCGCAGAGTAAATTTTGGCGCGCGTTATTTTGATTTTGGATATTTATTAAAGAATTCATCTAATATTTTCTGGTTTGTTGGTGCTTGGAGTTTATGTTTTTTTGCTAACTTTAAGATTAATCCATTTAGAAATTGCACTTCTGTTTTTCTTCCAGAAATGGCATCTTGATATGTAGAGGAATAATGTTTCATAGGTTCTATTATTTGGTAAAATAACTTTTTTAATTCTACTTTTGGTTTGAGTTTATATTCTTGATTCAAAACAGAATACGATTCATCAAAAAGGTCATCCATTGTATTTTTTGTTGTAGAATTTCTGTATAATTCAAAAAATGTTTTTTTCTTGATTGCAGATAAGATGTTTACACAACAATTCATTATAGTTTTTTCTGCTTTTATAGAATCTAGATTTTTTTCTGTTGAACAATTTATTCCTACACTTTGTAGAAGTTTTGAAGTTTCAATTCCCGCATTTGATTCGTCTGTTTTCCATCCTGTTTTAGATTGGTTTACAATAAGTTGATTTTCTACAATCCTAAAACCTTCAAAAACAGAAATTGATGAAAATTGGAATTTATTTGTATATTTTTCATACAGTTCATTCTGAACAATTCCATTTTGAATAGAAAGAAGATATTTTGTTTTTAGGTGATTTTCAACTACTTTTTTCAAGTTGTTTTCTAAATCATATAGTTTTGAAGTGATAAACACAAAATCATAGTTTTTGTTTTTTGGAAAAGAATATATTCTTTTAGGCATTTTATAAACCTGCTCTCCAATAAGAATTGTTTCGTGCAATTTCTTTAACTTCTTTCTTCCGAGCAAAAAAACATTATGTCCTTTGCTGTTAAGCAAAGTACCTAAATAAACTCCAATTGATCCCGCACCAACAATTAAAATATCCATATTATAATATCCAAAATCTTTCTAATTAAAAAGCTTTGTTATTTAAGCGCGCCAAAATTTATTTCATTTAACATCGCAACTATGCGAAGTGGCGAAGCCATTTGGGTGAGTAACGCAGGGGCTTTGATGCCCCGAGTAACGCAACCGCATAGTTGCTGTTAGGCGTAGGCGGACTTTGATGTCCGACGGAGTCTTTTATTTTCCTGAGCACAGGGATTAGCGTAGTTTTTTCCTATAACTCAAATATTAATTAACTTGCAAAGCAAGACTAAAATTCTCGGGGGCTTTTAGTTTTTCTTTGCTATTCACGGGGGTTCGGGGGCGAAGAATAGCAGACTTTTTTTACAATAAGGAGCTAAGTTAGTTTAAAATAGAAAGTTTTAAATAATGTTTGTTACACAGATGTTACATGAAACCAAAAACAGAAAAATGGACTCGGGTAGCAATACTAAATGACTTATTTGAAATGATAAGGAAACATGAAAAAGAATTGCCAAAGAAAGGATATGCTTCAATAACTGCCTATATTAATGCGGCAATTGCAGAAAAATTAAAAGACGATGGTTTTTAATCTTAAAGAAGAGTGTGATTTCTTAAAGAATGAAATGGGGATTATAGGTAGGGCCATTAAAGTTCATCGTGAAGTTAATTATGTTGACCTCTTATTATCAAATGGCAAAGAAATATCTTCATCTCTTTGTCTTTGTACAAAACCAACAGGAGAAGAAATAATCAATTGGAATGCAGAATATGTTGCATGCCAGATTTAATATATTAACTATTACATATTCTTTGATCTAATAATAATCCATATTTCTCAAGTGTTGACATACTTACTCCACCACCAAGTGTAATTATTATATTATTTCTTCTTGACATCAAAGCATATTTTCCACTACCACAATTCCCAGAACACCATCCAACCACTTCTTCTCCAAGGGTGGTACTTACTTCTCTTTTGGTACTTGTTTCTTTAATCATCTTTAAATAATTGTCATAAATCATTTTTGCTGTTTCTATTGATTCAAATCTCCAAACAACAAGACCATTTATGCTTGAACCCCATAAGCGATTATCAAACGATGCCCACAATGAGTGAGCCAAATAATCTTCTGCCCAATAGGTAAAAACATAAGAAGTTGTGTCTTTCTTATAATTTTCTTGAAGTGTTGGATTTGAACCTTGAATAATATCTTTCTTAATGTTAATTAATTCTGGTTCTGGAAACTTTTTTTCATATTCTCCCCAACTATTTTTTTTATAATATTCTGATGGTGCTTCTTCAAAAGTAATATGGATGTTGGAAATGTCTGTAACTACTTTATTCTCTTGAAGATTGCATTTAAAAATTTCTTTTGTTTTAGTTTCGGAAGAAACATCTTTATTATTTTCACTTGTCTTTTCAGAAATAGTAGGAACATCAGCACTTTTCTCTATTTGATTTGTAGTAATTTTTGAGGTTGATGGAGCATTTTTATCAGATTGCTCAATTGATGTGCAACCAACAACTAAAAACAATAAAGAAATTAAAATTATTAGTTTTTTAATCATTTTTAAGTTTATATCCCATTAAATACAAATTTCAAAGCATTGGGCTTATTATCATAGGTGGAAAATTTGTATACTAAATAGACTTTTTTAACGTTTAGGGGTATTTGAAACATTAAACTACCTGTCTTTTTCTGACCAGCCAATGGATCATACATTCCACCTAAATTATCTGCATTTCTGCAATTTTGAAAATAATCTATAGGGCATTGTGCGTCATAGGTATTTCCCTCAGTATCCATTAACATAAAATTAGAACCATAAAAAGACTTAGTTCCATCAACGCTTGTAACTGTAATCTCAAACTTTAATAATTTCTTGTCAGTTTGTGCACCAGCAGATTGTGTTTCTCCAGCTAAATCTTTGTAAGATATTTTATTTCCATGTTCTGCTAAATCAATCTCAAATTTTAGGCCATTTGCTGAGTAACTACCTGTTGTAATTTCAACTGTAGCAGGAGTTGTATCAATTTTTTTACAACTAAGATACCCCTCTTTTTCAAAACCCTCTGGACAATTACATTTATCCGCTCTATCACTTAGTTTGCCGTAGCTACAATATTTTGGTTTATCTTTACTACATGTTTCGTGAGCAGTTCCGTCTTCACATTTGTAAGAATCTAAACGGTCTTGTTGTTGTTTTTCTTCCTCTTGCTTTTGTTTGTCTTCTATCTCTTTTTTGGCAGAATTGCAAGCATCTTCTGATTTCCTGTATTCACCATCATTACATCTCACAAAATCACTAACACTCGCTTGATTTGAGTTTAAATTATATTCATAAATAGAATATTTTGAAAAATCTCCTATTTTAAATTTTAGTGTTTTTGGTTTTTCATCTTTTTGGAGTGCCTCAAAATATAAGTCCATTTCTTCTTTAACACCTGAATAAAATGTCTTCATTCTGAATGTACTATCAAATGTTTCGGAAAGTTGCCGATTATTATCTGTAATTAAAGCGATATCTTGAGGATAAAATTGCTCCTCTTTTGTTCCAGTATTTTTAATAGTAAAATAAAAATAAGCCACGCTATCTGTTTCATCAGAATCATCGTAAATTTGCCACTTAGGATCTACTAGATATTTATTTAAAGTTATTTCAAAATTACCTGCTTTTATATTTTTATTAATATCTATTTTTTTACCAATTACTAATTGAGAAGGTCCACTATATTCTTGTTTTTCTGAAATTGTTGAACTTTGAGAATCATTAGGAGTATTGTTCAAGTCAGAACATCCTGTTAAAATAATAAGACTTAATATTAAAATGATTATTGGAAGTTTCATGGTATTATTCTCAATTATTGATAAGTATTTAAAATTAACGTTTAACTTAGCCCCCGAGAATAGTTAGCTATAGGAAAAAATTTGGGAGAACGTAGTGAACCTTTTAACACCCGTTATATTTAGTGACAAAGTCATTGACATTTTCTTTTTATCCCCGTTAAAAGAAGCTAATCCCGTTAAGTGCTCAGGTTACTTTGTCGTTTCCACAAAGGAAAATAAAAGATTACGCCTAACATCGCAACTATGCGAAGTTCAAAATTTGAGGCAACCCACAAATTTTGAATTTGGGAGAGGAACGAATTTTGCTTGGCAAAATAGCCGAAGGCGGTCGTTCCGAACCGTATAGTTGCTGTTATGTTCGTTTCCAGTTACGAAGTTCTGGAAACCTGCGTCCGCAGAGTTTGTCCACCA
>CAZKIP010000027.1:0-4242 GCA_964552945.1 uncultured Methanosarcinales archaeon | reverse complement strand
TCCGGGGTCACTCCTTTCAGTCGTTCCGCCCGAGAAAAACTTCTGATAATTCCAACGTTAAGCGACATATTACTCAGGACAATTTTAAAGAATGAAAGCCCCCATTTCCCTTTTACTCACCAATATATCTTGCTGATGTTTGCTTGGTAATAATAACTGATTCATAGCTTTTAACAATGTCACTAAATTTAATTCTAATGTCATCCATAATTTCTCTCATCTGTTCAAAGTTTTCAACCTCAAATTCTAATTCAAGATCCCATGCTCCTAACGTTGTTGCCAGAGCAAAAATATTGGGTTGGTTTGCACAATAATTGTACAATTCTTTAAGCCTCTCTTCAGAGAGATTTTGTAGATAAATAAAAGTTTTACAAAAGATAAATCCTATTTTCTTATAATCAATATTCAATGAATATTTGGTAATAACCTTATGTTTCTCTAATTTTCTAATCCTATTGATAATATTCTGGCTACTTTGGTTAAATTTTCTTGCTATTTCTACAACTGAACTTTTTCCATTCTTAGTTAAAACCTTTAAAATATCTTGATCTAACTTATCCAACTTTAGACTAACTGGGTCTCCACCATATTTTATTGTAATTGGTTTTGTATATTCTTTAAGAAGCCACTTTCTATTGTAATAAAACCAGTTCATATTGTGGATAACTTCTTTGTTAAGAATATACTTACTAAATTTATTTAAAATTTTGACAAAAATTTTGTAAAAGTCATAAGATGATGTTGCCCAAAAACAGAATAAAGCATCCCATCTTCCACTACAAGATACAACCCATCCTACTTCTTTGACTGATTTTAGATATTCAAAAAATTCTTCTTCAATTTTTTTATTGAAATTTTGGAATTGAAGATAAACTTTGATATTATTATAACCAAATTTTGCTGTGTCTAACTCAGTTATAAAAGAAGTAACAATTCCATCATCAATCAATCTTTTCATCCTAAAATTAACTGTATCTTTATTAGATTTTACTAACTTGGCTATTTGCTTTGCTGATTGCTTACAATTTAAGTCCCAGAAATACAATATTTTTCTATCCAGTTCATCCAAAACAAAGTCAATTTTGTGTTCATCAAATTTTTTCTTTTTCCTCATTGTTTAACCATAATCAATATTTAATATATAAATCTTTTGATTATTTTTAATATTTTGGGGGCAAGATTAAAGTATATTCTAAAGAACCACTTACTAGTAATAAAATGAAATATGTTGGAATATCATTGTCAAAAACATCAAAAAATGCAGATGGGCTTACTCACGCAGATGAACCTCTGGGATTATTATATACTCTTGCAATAGCTGATAGAGCAGGATGGCAGACTCAACTCTTTGATTTAAGTAGATTCTCTTCCACATCAGAACTAGTCAAAGCGATATCTTCTTCTAATCCAGATGTTGTAGGATTTTCTGTTGATGATCTTTCAAGAAATGATGCATTAGCAATTTCAAAATCTCTGAAAAAGTCCGACATAACAACTCTTTTTGGAGGTTATCATCCTTCTGCGTGCCCTGAACTTGCACTAAAAGATGAAGTTGACTATGTCATAACCGGCGAAGCAGAGAATGTTTTGCCCCAATTACTCGCTTCATTTCCAAGAAGACCAGAAAATCTAGAAAACTTAGCTTATGAAGAAAATGGAATAGTTCAATTGACAAGAAGAATTGGAAGAACAAAAAGACAAACGCCAGATATTAGACCCCTCCGAGAGGATTATTATCTCCGTCAAAAAGAGTATACATTAACCTTTCCTGCACCCTCAAATCAAACTGGTGTCGCTCAATTAATAATAAACAGAGGTTGTGCATATTCCTGCAATTTTTGTTCTAGTTCCGGTATTTATGGAAGAGAATTTGAGGAAAGAAATTTAGATGATGCTCTAGATGAAATAAGAGAATTAAAAGAAAGAGATGTTAATCTTATTATAATTAATGATTTAGATTTAACTTTGAATAAAAAATTTGCTCGGCGTTTTACTCAACAGTTAATTGATTCTAGTTTAAATCAAGACCTATATTTTGAAGCATTTGGAAATACTTTAACAACAACTCCTGAACTTCTTGAATCTTTATACCAAGCAGGAGTAAGAAAAATAGGTTATGGTGTGGAATCATTAGATCCTAGGGTATTACAATTTATCAATAAGCGTGTTGATAAAAATAATTTAAAATCTCTTCTTGATACAGGCAAAAGATTAGGTCTTCTAACAAGCAGTTTCTATCAAGTTGGGTATCCTATGGAAACTGAGGAATCAGTAAGAGCTGGAATTCAAGAATTAGTTGACAGAGAATTATTCTTTCCAAGATTAAGATTAGTGATAGCAACCCCTACTTCTGGAACCCCTTGGCATCAACAATTAAAACAAGAATTTCCTAGATGGCCTCTGGAGGAAGATTGGAGTAAGTTTGATACACAACATTTAGTTTACCCTCATCAAAATTTTACAGATGAATCTTTGACAGAATTAAGAGATGAATTACAATCTAATTACTATCAAAGCGATTTTTACAGAAGAGAACTAGATCAATTTCTAATTGAACATCCAGAATTAGAAAAAAGTTTTCTAGAATGTGGGTGGAATCTAAAATGAAACACGCCTACTTTGTAATACCAAGATATGAATCAGAATGGAGAGTATCCTTAAGTGGAGTTAGTCCTCCAACTGGACCTACTTACTTGCACACTTTTGCAAAAAGTATTGGTTTTGGTAATTATCAATCTGGGAGCTGTGTAGATCTCTCAATTCATAATGGTACAGAATTACTTGAACAAATTGATGAGTCCGATCTTGTTTGCTTGACAACGACTGTATCTAATTATAACCAAGTTTTAGATTTTGCTAGGAAAACCAAAGAAAGAGGAGCAACAGTTGCTATTGGCGGTCCATGGGCAACAGTCAAAGCAAAACAAATTGCAGAAAACCAACCCCAGTTAGATTATATTGTAAGAGGCGAGGGAGAATCTTCACTTAGGAAAATTTTACTTGGACAAGCAGATAAACGAGTGATTAAAGAAAGAAATTCGCCTATATGTACTTTGCCCCAAATAGATTTCTCTGGATGGACAACAAATGATTTGCAGATATTCCAAGAAAATTACAAAGAAATGTTAGAAACAGGAATCTATGGTGAGATTCCAGAAGATATTCCATTTTTTGTATTTTATCAATCGTCCAGAGGATGTATTCAAAAACCAAGATGTGGTTTCTGCGGAAGTAGGTTGGGAGACAAATACGCAACCAGAACAGATGAACAATTTTATCAAGACATTGAAAAAATAATTGAGCAAATTTCACCAACTAACGAAAGAATTCATATCTTTGATTGTTCAGATTCATTCACTACAGGCATAGATAGATTTGAAGAATATAAATCATTTCCAGGAGTTACTTTAACAGCATATGCCAGAGCAGATGAGATTAATCCTCAAAGAGCAAAAAAACTCAGAAAACTTGGAGTGAATAAAGTATCAATTGGTATTGAAACTGGAAGTACAGAAATGATGAGGGAAATTGGAAAGAATATAATGCTGACAAGTCATCAAGAAGTAGCCAGAATATTAAAAGATAATGGAATTTCAATGTATGTAAATTTGATTTATGGGGTTCCAAATGAAACTTCTTCAGATATAGAAAGAACTGTTGATCATTTTTCAGAATTGATACAAGCAGGAGATATTTATCGTGTCGCTGGAAGAATTACAACTCCTCTTCCAAATTCTCGCTGGTATTTTAACTTACTTAAGAAAATTAGACAAACAAATTCACCATTAAGAAATAGAATCCATAATAGCGATAGAATTGATTTAGATGAAATTCAAAATTTATGGCTTAAAGAAATGACTCATTTATCCATGGATGACATTATTAAAACACATTCAAGATTAGTTGATATTGCAAAACAAGCAAACATCAGTATTTCTTCGGAACATCCTAGAGGTATCGCTTAAGCTCAACGGGAAATGGGGGCTAAAAGTTATTAAAATAGTAATGGGTAAACTGGAATAAAATTGTCCTTGCGTCATACGCTGCGGAAAACTTCGTTTTCCTTGGGGACGTTGCACTTTCGTCGCTACGCTCCTCACCCTCGCTTAACAGCGATTATCCGGAAAATCCCTTGCAGGAATTTTCCCAAATGCCTTCGGCACTTCAGATAATCGCGATGTTAAGAGAAATTTTTACACTGCCCTTACGTGTGCCACGACGGTAAACCTCTACTTTTTAACG
>CAZKIP010000026.1:0-4595 GCA_964552945.1 uncultured Methanosarcinales archaeon | reverse complement strand
GTTGGAGCAAAGACGGTACGCAGGACGATGGAGGCAATTCGTAGACGCTGGTAAGGTCACGTGCAATAATAACTAACACCTGGTATAATACACAGGCAACCAACACAGCAAAGGAGCTGAACAACCATGGCAAAGAACGTAAACATCAAAACCTTCGTAGAGAACAGCGACGGAAGCTTCTCAGCCTCTGGAACTCTTGACGGTCGAGCCTTCCAGGCCAGCACCATCGTCTACCGCTCAGAGCCCATCTTCAAGGTGCGGGAGGCGAACTCGGACGGTGAGGTCAGCAATCAGCGGCTTGACGCCAGTCAGTTCACCCGTGGTGACCGCATCGCCCTGGCCCGTGCTCTCAAGGCCCGTCGCCTCGGAACGGACCAGAAGTCTTCTGGTCCCTCTCGTGAGGATCTCGAGGCCAGCTCTGTCAAGGAGCTTCGAGCCCTCTGCAAGGAGCGCGGCATCTCCGGTGCCCACGACAAGGGCGTCACCAAGGCTGATCTCATCGAGAAGCTGGCAGCCTAGCACCCAACCATCTAGAGCCCAGGGGACCCCTGGGCTCGTGGGTCCTTAGCTCAACCGGTAGAGCAACAGGCTTTTAACCTGTAGGCAGTGGGTTCGAGTCCCACAGGACCCACCACCTCTATCACGTGCAGACAGATAAAACGTGCTGTATAATGAGATCACAACCAAAGGAGCCTATCATGGCAGAGAACACACAGGCAGAAGAGAAGCTCTACACACACGGTCCGATCGTTGTGCTTAGTGACAACTCAACGTATGACGGAGCCAATCTGGTCAAGCTGGTTTACCTCACTGAGAAGGGACGTGATCAGCTCGAGGAGTCGTATGACTTCAAGCACGTCGACAATGACGAGTACGGCTTCGTCTTCATCGACGATCTGATCGAGGCCTATAATCAGGTCCACGGCACAGACCTCTAGCCGGTAGCTGCTGCAGTGTGGCGATGGTGCTGCCCTGCTCAGCTCTGGACTTACAGCTACCACGCACCATGACCTTCACATCATCTGTTGCATCACCTTCACACAGGCACAGCCTGGTGTCTAGCACTCAGCCATCTAGCACCCAGCATCGAGCGCTCACGTGCAACCCGCGCGCGGCCGGTATATAATCAGAGCACAAGGAGAAAGAACAATGTCAACACCCTTCGAAAACGCAGAGCTCCGGGCACAGCAGTTCACGGCACGGATCCTCCTCTATGGCAACGTCGCACGCAGCGTCCTGCAGAGTGAGGTCCTGGACGAGCAGACGGATGAGCTCATCCGGACAGGCATCAGCGGCCAGAGAACGGCAGCCATCGATCTTCTCCGCCTGCGACGGGAGGTCAACAAGCTCTTCCTCACCGCTGGCAACCTCCTCCAGGAGCTCGACGGGGTGGAGGCTTGAAGATCTGGGACGACGTTCTCGTCGTGAGGGACGGGAAGGTGATATCAGCCGTGGCCCTGGAGGTCACAGGCGGTAGGGCGACCAAGGTCCTCATTCCCAGGTCCTCGGGTGGCGCAGGCGAGATCGTCACCGTCGGGCCAGGTTGCGAGGTGAGGTCAGCTCGGTCACTGCCTGCTCTCATCGCACTCGCCGTCCCTGTCATCCTGGTC
The DNA here is from genome assembly GCA_964552945.1 of uncultured Methanosarcinales archaeon. Classification (GTDB taxonomy): domain Archaea; phylum Nanobdellota; class Nanobdellia; order Woesearchaeales; family GW2011-AR9; genus CAZEAB01. The sequence continues at coordinate 2,985 of CAZKIP010000026.1, read as the reverse complement.
CTCAACGTCGTCCTAGCGGTGGTCACGTGCAACTAGAGGGCAGCCGTGGTATGATGGAGGCACAAGGAGGGAAACGTGGAAGTCACTCTCTGTCCCCTGGATGAGTCAGTCCCCATGATCATGGTCAACCCAGATGAGGAGCCTGAGGAGCCGGCAGCCCGTCACCTCATCTCAGACAACACGCTGGCCTTCGTGATGTGGGGAGATCTCAGCCCTATCATGGTGCTCGACAGCCGCATGCTGACAGATGACGCCTTCACGGCTGACCACATCCTGGCAGTCATGGCACACGAGCTGGGACACGTGAGGGAGAACACAGCTGACGAACCCACCGCGGACAGGGCAGGTGCAGCCATCCTTAGGGAGATGGGTCACGTCGACGCAGCCGTCCTCCTTGAGTCACGCTGATTACAACTGTTTACAACTTTCTCGTTACGGCCCCCTGCACAGATGGTGTATAATCTACATGATAGCTACGCTGGTAACCACAAACAGGACAACGACATGGACCAACAGCTGATCACAGACAACCAAGGGCTCGTTCACTGGCAGGCGAGGAGGTACGCCTGGTGCGGCATTCCTTACGAGGACCTGGTCCAGGAGGGGAATCTCGGTCTCATCAGGGCAGCTGAGAGGTTCGACCCAGAGAGAGGAGCCAAGTTCTCGACCTACGCCACCTGGTGGGTACGCCAGCGGATTCAACGGGCAGCAGAGAAGGCGGAGAGGCACGTCTCACTTGATGAGCCGGTCGGAGAGGAGGGTGGCACTCGACGGGTTGACCTGGTTTCTGGTGTCGTTGATGAGGTGCCCGAGGTTGCTCCACCATTCGCACGCCGTGTCCTGTGCTGCCTCACACCCCGCGAGGAACGTGTGCTGGGCATGCGCTTCGGGATTCGTGCAGTCTAGTTTACACCATGGTATTATAGACACACAGCCAAGGAGGCTAACATGGCAGAGAATGACCTGAGATGCATGGACTGTGGCACGACTGATGGGTCTGTCACACTGACGACAACTCCCGACAGACGGGACTACAAGATGTTCGCGCGTTGCCCGGACTGCTACGAAAGGCGGCTCGGCCCCCTGAGTGATGAGAGAAGGCATGCCTTGAAAGAACTCGCCGACGACACAAGACAGAAAACCGACGCTGCAATACATCAAACTGGTATCAACGAAGCTCTTCCCTCCGTGGAAGACGACTGGTAGGGAGAACACCTGCGCGGTTGGCCGCTAATGGGATCAGTCAGATCGTTCCCTGTCAACCTCCGGCGCTCGCCCGGGAACTGACAGCGAGCATAGCTAGGAAGTAAGAGGCAGCGTGGTTGAAGGGGTTCGATTCCTCGACTGAGTAGGGCAAGGCCACGCAGCGGAAAGAGAGGTGTCCCCCAAGACGCCAAGCTGACTGGAAGGGAGCGGTTGGGGCCGCTCCCTCCTCTTTCCTATTCATGCAAAAATCTGTGCTGCCTGGTATAATGGGGGTACAAGAGGTAACATGGAAAAGTTTGTAGTCCACTTTGAAAAGTCAACACCTAAGGGTGTCAAACGCGGCAAGCGCACTGTCAAGGCGCGCAATGAATGGGAGGCGAAGATGAAGGTGAGTCATCGTGTCCCAGGCACATTCGGACTCTGGGTCTAAGGAGACAACAATGTCCAGTACACAATGGAAACAGTGGAACGGATTCCGTAACGGACCCTACGTTGTCCTCAGCGACGCTTCGACCTTCGACGGTCTGGACGGATGCTTCGTGTCATTCGTCAGTGACAAGGCCCAGGAAGAGCTGGAGGCATGCTCAGACTTCAAGGCTGTTGAGGATGGTGAGGCTGTGGACATCCCGCTCGAGGACCTCATCGCGGCCTACAATCAGGTTCACGGCACAGATATCTAGCGCGTGCAGATAGGTTGAAGACATGGTATGATAGAGACATAAGGAGGAAGCTGGCCACTTAGCGGTGGTTAGAGCTGGTGGGAACCGGCAGTCAACGTAAACGAAGAACCGGACATTGGCCAGTCTAACAGCTCGTCGAGTCCGCCACTGAGACACAAATTCGACTAAAGTTCTGTTAGCACGTCGTGTGTCGTACCGTGAAACAACGGGTTCCCACCTCTTCCTCCTTTACCTCTACACAGGCATCGCAATGCAGACAGGACAAAGAGTTACACACGTCGACTATCCCAAGATCAAGGGTACAATCACGTTCAAGATACCGAGGACGACACCTCAACAGTATCAGGTCCTGTGGGACAGACCTCGACCGGCGCTCTTCGGTGGACACGTCAGGGTGAGCAAGCACATCTGGAGCTCACTGAAATCTGTATAAAGTCTTAATCACACACGTAGGAGTTGTTACATGGCAGAGGGCGAATTCATCAAACCCATTGTGGACTTGCTGGCAGAGATGGAAGAGATTCTAGGCGGCCCGTATAAAGCCGATGAGGCCGTTCTGAACGAACTTATTCGGTGGCTATCAGCTGAGGACATCAGGAAGTTCGTACAGCACTGTCGACGGAACCACGAGCTTCCACCCGACGAGGACCTGGTTCGGATCGAGCACACACCGTGGGAGGGCGACACCATCTACAAGTGATCGTGCAGGCGCTGTCAGCATGTGGTATAATGGAATCACTTAGTAAGGAGAGTAACATGGCGCAGATAGTTGACGTCGTCGACAATGATTTTGGTCTATTTTTGCTTGAAGGAGTATTCCTCGCTCAGGCCCACATTGTAGCAGCTCGAGAGGGTTGGGAGGTCGTGCGCCTCGACGATGAGAATGATGGCTTCGATGACGTACCCATCCTGTGGGTGACCCGGCCAGAGGCTGTGGCAGCGCACAAAAGGCAGAGAGAATCTTTGGACAGAGCAAGGGATTTCTGGCAGTATGGTGGGATTGACGCAGAGATAAACGAGTAAGTCGAGCGCAACTGTGGTATGATAGTTATACCGAGGAATCAACATGGCAAATCACAAACGTCGCGGACCGAAAAGC
>CAZKIP010000025.1:0-4598 GCA_964552945.1 uncultured Methanosarcinales archaeon | reverse complement strand
TAGAAATGGCTCTCTTAGTTTTTACTTGAAGTACTCCAGATTTATTGAATATAACATCGGGCTTAAGGGAAGTTTTTTCCGCAGGAAAAAATTTGGGAGAATGAGGAGTGAGCTTGGCGAACGACGAATGAACCCTTTAAGCCCTGTTAAATACGTTTTCCGTTACGAGCGAAGCGGAGTTCGGAAAACCTGCGTCCGCAGAGTAAAATTTCCATTTCCAATCAATTCGACCGCAGGGAGTGTATATGTGCGTAGCACTGGGGAGTTCCGTTCCTTAAAGCTCGTAAGAGCCTTAGAGAACATATATCTAGGGGAGTTCTTTATATCAAAGGCGAAGCCTCTTTTAGTTAGTACATTAAGGGGAGTTCCGTTCAATCAATGCGAACAAAGTGAGCTATCAAGAACAAGTATCAAGGGGCACACTCAATTATTGATTTATTCATGCTTTTTATGTTGCGTATGGTGTGGCTTTATTTTTTCTACAACCCTTTTATTGTTTTGGTATTTTTTATAACCAAAAAATATCCCAACACCAATTAAAACATAGATTATTATTGAGATTGTTAAAGCGTTATTGCTCCAAAATTTAGCACTATTTATTTTTGATCTTGCAGAATCAAAATCTTCTTCTTTGATAAAAGTCATTGCACTATCAAGGTTTGATGATGCCATCATTTTAGAAGGTAAACTAAATACTAACGGGATTGATTTTACTTCATCTTCTGCCGTATTAAATTCTTTTAAGATTTCAAGCAGATTCTTTAATTTAGTTTCATAAAGGTTATCTGCTTCATCAATTAATTCGGTTGCCTGCTCAACTTTTCCAACTTTCAATAATCCTTCAACTTGATTAATATTGTTTCTAATTGTATTCAATTCTTCAATATCTGTTCTATCAATTTTTATTTCGCTAAATTTTTGCTTAATTCTATTAAATTTATCAACAGCAACCTGGACATTATCATGCTCTAATTTGTATTTGTCTAATACCTCGCTAATATCTTTAGAACATTCTTCCCTAAGATTATATAGGATATAGTTATTAAATTCTTTATCATTTGAGAAATCTAAAGAGTCCATATCTTTTGTTATTTTATTGAGTTTTATAGCATGATTAGGGCATAGATTATCGATTTCATCAACTATACCTGAATCAATAGTAATCCTATATTCCATTTCCGAATCTTGCATAATCTCAATGATTTCATTTGTTGTGAGTTCATCAAATGCGTCTTTAAAATCGTTAAGGAGTGTTTGAATTTCATTAATCTCTAAATCATTATCTTTCATAATTATTAAAGCTAAACTTGTTAATGCTCCATTTGTCCACCATGAATCATCTGTGCTTGTGCCATAAGTATTTAACATAGCACTATTAATTATTCCTCTAAGTAGATTTATTTGAAGTAACTGATCATTATCCAACCTCATTAGTCCAGTCTGAAAATAAACAGTTCCGTCTTCATAAGAGATCATAGCATTATCGCCACTTAAAACTTTATCATTATCACTAACAAATATCAATTTATAGCTACTGGGCGAGTCTAAATTCAGTTTTTGCTCAATAGAATTAAGAGTCTTTTCAAGAAGTGGTGTATTTTTTTCAATAATGCTTTTGTAAATCGCCGGATACTCAACTGTTATCTTATCTCCATTATAAACAGAATTAGAAATTTTAGCTGAAGGCATTTTAAAATCAAATTCAACTGCTGTAATAATTCCTTCGTCAATACCTAAAATCCATTCATCTGAATATCCAGAAGGGCATACCTCTACCTCTTGAATTTGAGAATATTCTGATTTGTAATTGTAGTCATAACCATATAATGGAGTTATTGGTTTAATTTCAGGTAATTTTGCTATTTCTGGAAGTGTAAAATTGTAATAATCTATAGGTCTTACTCTCCAATCATCTTCTGGTGTGCTATCATAATATTCTGCATATTCAGAAGCGGAATTTGGAATACATACATAAGTTTCCTTTTCAGAACCAATTTCTTTATAGTAAGGATATTCAAAAAAATAATTCTCTTTATATCTTGTAGTAGTGTACTTTGGTAGGTCATGAGTAAAACCAATCTCATAAGGCTCATCATATTCAATTTCTCTAGTTGTTACAGTATAAACTTTGTATCCTTCTTCAGTATATTCATATGTTGCTGATATTTTACCATAACTGTCATAGAATTGAAGGTTTGTAGAATTTTCGGGGACTAAAAGAACTAAATCCTGAGCCTCTATGTAATAACCATATTCCACAGAACCAACAAGTTGATATTTGTATTGAGTATCTCCATCAGAATCAATAATAAAGATGTCTCTTTCTTCATAAAGAGCAGATACGCAGTTAAGCATTAAGATAAATACTAAGGCAGTCATTAATAATTTAGCTTGCATACTTTTAAAATCGTTTATAAATATATAAATGTTTCTGTTTAGTTGGTTAATTGCTAATAGATTGTTGAATTTGTTTCTTATATATAAATTGTTTATAGATTGCTATGGAATTGTTAAATGCAGTTAGCATTGTTAAAAGAGGAAAAAATAGAAATAAAGTCTTTAGAGCCTTAGATAAACCATCTATGCCTTCTGAACTAACAGAAAAAATATATGGTAAAATTAGTAATACGCATTTTAATATTGTATCTCGCGCACTAAGTGAATTAAAAGAAAATCTACTTGTTGAAATTATTAATCCAAAAGACAGAACTGGCAGAATGTATAGAAAGACAAAATTTGGAGAGAAAGTTTATCAAAAAATATTGGAATTAGAAAATAAATAACCTTACTACTTTTTTCTAGGCTTCAATAAGATATAACAGAGTAATACTGTTTCAAATATTAAAGCAATTCCGAGTAAGACAAAAAGAAAGTTTCCAACTGAGAAGTTATTATAAAGTTCTGTAATTATTACACCTAATACTCCACCAACTACACCAGAAATAATCATTAAAAACACTTCAAAAGCTTCTCTTTTCATTTTTTAACCTGCTATACCTAATAAAAATATAACTGCTTGAAGTCCTATCAAGCTATAAAACCAAATATTATCTATTGTTTTGGACATTCTTTTTGATTCCGGAAAAGTATTTTTAACTCTTTTTGAATTTGCAAAATAAGCTAACCAAATTCCACTAAAAATAATTGCCCTGATTGAACCACCACTAAATGAATCATCATAAGCATATAGGTCTGGATTATTCATTTCTAATATAAATCCAGTTATTCCAGAGATTAACATAATAATCAGATATTTCTTTGCTAAATTTACAGCATTATTCTCAAGTTTGGTTAATGCCATGATTGTATAAATAATAAAACCTATTAATCCTCCAAAAAGAAGCACATCAATAGCAATCAATCCTAAGGCGTAAGATGAAGGAAGATCTAACTCCATAATTCCTGCAATATCTGAGAAACCTAAGAATAGATTTAATAATATAGAAACACTTAGTCCAAAGATAAAAAATGCTAACCAACCGCCAACTCCTTTTATTTGTCCTTCGTCTGTTTCATCATTATCGGATTCTTTTTTTTCTTGTTTTTTATCGTTTATTTCTTTTTGCCATTTATCTCCTATTTTTTTATGGCATTCATCACAGAGCATAGTTTTATTTTCATAGTCCCAAAAAGTCTTTGTTTCAGTAGAACCGCAATTATTACATTTATCTTTATTTTTTGTTTGAGATTTTGTCATTATTGCTAATAAAATGTTTATAGTATATAAATTTTTGTAAATCCTTCTTGAGTGTGCCCCTTTCTAAATATAAATTTCTTTTACGAAGTAAAAGTGTAGATGTCCGTCAGGACTAAGGAACTCCCCCTTTAATTAAGAACTCCCCTTTCTAAAATAAAAATATTTTACGAAGTAAAATTCTATATGTGCGAAGCACGGAACTCCCCCGTTTTTCTCGTCTAAGAAATGGAAATTTTATTGTATTTAACATCGCGATTATCCGAAGTTGAGTTCTCCTCGTGACCGAAGGGAACAGAGCTGAGAACTCAATTTGGGAAAATCACGAGCCGAGTGATTTTCCTGTTAATGCCTGTTAAGTGACCCGAACGAAGTGAGAGCGCAGCGTGGCAAGGAAAATCTTTGATTTTCCGCAGAGTAAATTTTCAAAAATTATTCTAGAAGTTGGTAAAATTCTATGACATTACCTTCCGTATCTTTAGCTTGGAAAATGTGATACTTTTCAATCTTTTCCAGTGGCATGACAATTTCACAATTTTTACTTTTGATTAGTTCCAGCATTTTATTAATATCTTCAACTTGGATATTTGGAACTACATTATTGCCATTGGAAATTGTCTCATTATCAATTTTTGGATTGAAAAGAAGGAAGGTAATGTTGTCAAAGTCAAAAGAGCTCATTCTTTCATCTTTTGAAGAAACTTTGACATCAAAAATCTCTTCATAGAATTTTACCGCTCTATCCATGTCCTGAACTGCGACATAAATTGCTTTAATTTGTGGTTTCATAATCATAAATTAGCAGTGAAGGTTAATAAAAGTATCGATAATTTTTGAAAATTTATTTCACTTAACATCGCAACTATGCGAAGTTGTTTATATCCGAAGGATAATAAACAATTTG
>CAZKIP010000024.1:0-4607 GCA_964552945.1 uncultured Methanosarcinales archaeon | reverse complement strand
ATTCCTGTTTTTTGTAAAACTGCAAATACTATTGTAAAAACTAATATGAATGGTAGAAAAAAATCTAGTATCCCGTAGGATTTGAAAAAATTTGCTAATGTATCTATTGGTGATGCCATAAATTGAACCTCCTCTTTTTTGTTAAATATACTTTGCTTATTAATCTTTCTTTTCGGACTTCTTTTCTCCTTCTGGTGTTCTGGTAATGTACCAAATGAAGAATAATAGGACTAAAATAAACGCTGTTGGTGTTTCCCAATCTCCACTAAAAGAGCTAGTTAAACCAAAAATAGCTTCTAACCATCCTAAGGCGTTAAGGAAAATTATTACAATTCCAATGAACATTAGAACCATGAAAAAACCAATCCACTTTGGGTACTTCTCTAGAGAGAATTGTTTGTCAGTGAAGAATACGCCCACCAGTATTAAAAATGAAACTCCTAACAATAGTAAGAGGACTACATTAGCCATAACTTCATTGATTACCGCTACCATCTTGGTAGATGCAACAATCAAAAATGCTATAATTACTGCTACAATTGAGTTAATGTTCTTTTTAGTAACCTCTTTGTCACCAATTTTTTCTACTCCTAGAACTTTTGTTTTTTCAAGAATTGCAAAAACTATTGTGAAAATGAGTAAGAAAGGAAGAATAACATCATAGACTCCCATCTTGTCCATAAACTGAATAACTCCTCTAAACGCGTTTTCTTCGACCATTCAAACTCCTCTTTTTAATGTTCGAATAAAAGAAGGTGAATATATAAATCTTTTGGATTCTTAGGATCCGTAGAAACCCTCCTTTTCTTTTGTATTAGCGCCCTGTCGAAGACGAGGCACACGAGATAAATTTAGTTTATCTCGTAGGGTGTGCCGTGCCCTAATACAAAGATTATTGGGGGTTTCTACGGAGCCGGATTCTTAGAGAGAGGACTGAGTATCTAAAATCGAAGATTTTAAATACTATCTTATTTTATTTAGAACCACTGAGGTGGGTTTCGTGAGGAATAAATTATTAATACTAATTATATTGTTAAGCTTGGTTACTTTGGTGGCTGCAGAAGAGTCTCATGTCTCTGTAAGTGCTATCGATAACCACATTACTCTAGATGAATTCGCTACTTTTGAACTAACTATTGAGAATAAAAACGATAACGTTCAAAAATATAGTATCTTTTCTTTGCAATCTGCTCAAGGATGGAATGTTGATCCTTCTCCTTTAAAGGATAAAATTATAGAGGTTGCTCCAGGCCAATCTTACACAACTAAAATTATGGTGAAGCCTCTGGAAGATTTTAAACCAGGGCTATATGGTGTGTCATTAAATATTGATAGCGATTTTGGAGAGAAACATATTCGTTCACTTGATGTTTTTATTGGGGCTCAAGGTCACAAAGAATATTTGCCTACCATTAAGGATGAGGTTGATATGGATGAAAAAATCAATCCGGGCGAAACTATTTCTGTCAAATTATTTTTAGAGAATAGAAATCCTTTGGATATGAAAGATTTGGTTATTAGAACTGAAAGTGAAATTAAAGAATTTGTAAAAGAGTTTAAACTTAACCTTCCTCCTTTGGAGAAGAAATCTCTTGAGTTTTCTGTAACTTTGGACAAATTTCAACAACCTAAAAAATATTTGGTATTTTTTATCTATGAACTAAATGGAGAACAAGTTAAAGTTGTTCATAAAAATGTTGAAGTTCGAACTTCAAAACTTCCATTTACCTATGAGAAATCTACCGCTGGTAAATATCTTAAAACAAATTCTGTTTTGAACGTAAGAAATGAAGGGAATGTAAAAACTACTCAATTGGTAAAATATCCAATAAATGTTTGGCAAGCATTATTTACTTTTGGTGAAGGAAAAATTGTTTCTGATGAAACTGGAAGATTTTTAACTTGGACATTAACTCTTTCTCCAGATGAAACTTCAGAAGTTTATTTTGTTACCAATTACAGAGTGCTTATTTATTTACTAATAGTGGCTTTAATAGTATTGGTATTTTATTTGATTGTCCGTTCACCTGTTGTTGTTAAGAAACAAGCTGTGACAATAAAAAGTACCGATCATGGGGCTTTATCCGCATTGAAGATTACTTTAGAAATTCAAAACAAGTCTAAAAAATCATTAAAGGATTTAGCGGTAATTGATTTTGTGCCTGCTATTGCTAATGTTGAAAAAAGTTTAGAGCTTGGTACTTTAAAGCCTAAAGAAATTAGGCATACAAAGAAAGGCACAAAAGTACACTGGTCTTTAGCAGAATTGGATGCTCATGAGCATCGTATTATCACTTACAAAGTTAAGGCGAAATTGAACATTTTAGGGACGTTCAGTTTACCGAGAGCTACAGTAGAATTCAAAACGAAAAGAAGGAAGAAAAGGAAAGCCTATTCAAACCTTTTTAGACTTGGTATATGATGTTTTGAATACGCAGTCCAGATAATAAAAACATTTATATATGAGCTGGGCTCTGTAACAGTATTAATATTGGCGAGAAGTGGGAAGAAGAGGGTCTTCTCAAATATAAATCATGGAGAGGGTGCGAGAATGAAGGATTTTTTTTTACAATTAAGAGAAAAGTTTTCTACTCCTGTAGAAGACGAAGAAGAAATGATGCAGGAAACTAGAGAAGATTACTTAGAGGTGTCGCATTCAGATTCACCTAAGGAAGACAAATCTAAAGTTTTAGTTCGTCCTTTTGTTATGGAAGAATTTGAGGATATCAAAGACATCTTAGATATCTTGCGTGCTGGTTCTACAATTGCTTTAATTAACATCAGGCCTTTAAAAGATAAAGATTTGGTTGAATTAAAAAGAGCAATTTCTAAGCTTCGTAAAACTTGTGAAGCTATCGACGGGGATATTGCTGGTTTTGGGGAAGACTATGTTGTTGCTGCTCCTTACTTTGCGAGAATTCACAGAAATAGTGTAATTGAGGAATAATTTTATTTTTTTTTATACACGTTCAAATCATATTTTTCTAGAAGAGTTCTAAATTGTGGGTTTTCTAAATAAGCTCCAACAGAGTCTTCAACTTCCCATGTTAAATCTTTCACAGCGGTTCTGTTATCGTGAATAAATTCTTTAGTTGCCTCACTAAGTGGTAAACCAACTCTTACCGTTAGTTTCAAAGCTCTTAAAGCAGCTACTGATCTATCCAATGGAGGTCTTAAGTAACATTTATCTGTGGGAGTTATTTCTACATCTGGGTAATCATTAAGGACGCCAATAGGGTCTACAAATTCTCCCGTTCTTAGGTTGTATCCTAGGGCATTTACATTGAAATCGAAATCTAGAAGAACTTCTTCGATACTATGGACTGTTGAATGTCTAACTCTGTAATCGATAAATCTCCATATGTCAATGTGTTTTTCTCCAGGAACATCAATTCTAATCCCAAAGGTAGGTTTTAGCCAAGTTGAACCATACTTTTTTCCTAGTTTTTCGATATCTTCAAGAGGTACATCTTCGTCAATTACAATGTCATAATCATCTGGTGTAATTCCAAATAAGGAGTCTCTGACAAAACCTCCTGTAAGGAAGGGGGTAACTCTTTCGTGTTGTCTTAGAAATTCGGCCATAAATGCACGGAATTTTGGATCAGCTTGATATGTTTGGGTTATTTTTGCTTTAAGATTATTCATTCTGGGTTTACTTTTTCTCTTTTTAAAAAGAATGTGGTTCTGGATTCTATAAGTTTTTCAGTAATATTTAAATATGGCTCGATTTCTTACGACTTTATTATCTATTACTAGCAAAAATATAACTGCCACGGTCGCATAGTCTGGTATTGCGCTGGATTGCTAAGGGCGGAGAGTCCTTATGATCTCCACGTATACTACAAACATCCAGTCCCATCCGGGATCGCCGGTTCAAATCCGGCCCGTGGCGCTTTTTATTCTATCATATTGTTTAAAGAAAAGATAACTTCATCATGTAAAGATTGAGGGATCATCGCCATTTTTTTTCTAATGATTTTTGTACTAATTGTAAAAATTCTATGTGGCTTAATCCAACTTTTGAAAGGAAGATTGCCTTTATCAAGTTTTTTGATTTGAATCCCTTCTTTTGTTGGTTTACTTGTAATTAAACAACAAAGTCTATCTTCTGTTTTGTTTAATTCATTGTTAGAAATGATAAGCGCTGGTCTTTGTTTTGTTCCAGTCAAATCAGTATAAGGGAAAGGTATCAAAACAATGTCTCTTTGACTAAACACTATCCCACCTATCATCAAATTTGTTTTCCCATTCTTTTTTGAGAACTTCCTGAGAAGCTAGCATTGCAAATACTCCCTCTTGATTACTTTCTTTAATACTCTCTAATTCATCAATTCTTTTTTTGATTGCTTTACGAACGAACTCGCTCCACTTAATCTCAGAATGCTTTCGCATCTTACCATAAACTGATTTCTCAATTGAAAGAGTTATGTTTGTCATTCAAGTACTAAGTGGGCTCACTTATTTAAACTTTTTGGTAATTTTTTACCCTTGCCACTTATGCCATCCTTGTGTAGAACCTTCCACTTTTCTCTTCGGAAACAAACTATTTCCTACTTTATGCTGGCCAAAAGCTAACTTTCCAAAACAATCTCTACATTTCAATT
>CAZKIP010000023.1:0-5021 GCA_964552945.1 uncultured Methanosarcinales archaeon | reverse complement strand
GACTATTGTCTACACTCCTTGTAACTACTTTTAAGAGACGAAACAACCAAAAGATTTAAATAGTATGCCACAAAATGACATTAAATAACATGAAAATTCACACAAGTATAACAGTTGAAGAGAGCACTATCACAAAGGTAGAAAATACCCTAAAAGAAGGCTTATTTCGTAGCAAATCTCACTTATTTGAATATGCTGTTTTAAGGTTACTTGGAGGCTCAAAATGAGTAATTGGACTAGAGCTAGGAACTTAGGGCTTGCAGGAGTAGTAATTGGTACTCTTTGGGCCATGGGAAGTACATTCTTGGGAGGAGATTATGAAGCTCCTGAAAGAGACGAAGATGTAGCAGGTTATGTTGAACCAACGAATGAAGTTACTCCCACTGTAGGAGAAGCTGAAAAACCTACAGCTACAGGAGTGTCATTAACTGTTCCATCAACACAAGAATTGCCTGAATTGGATTTAAAGAAAGCTCCAGAAGGATTAGGTAAACAATTATTTGAGGATTATCTTAAAAAAATACAAAATGATGAAATTGAGAGAGAACCTTGCCTCCCTATGCCTTGGGATAATATTCTTGCTCCAAAATTTGCAGAAATTAGTGGTAAATACGGTTCACAAGAAGCAGTTAAAGTTGCATTAGAGTTTATGAAAAATTACTTTGCAGATGAAAGATGTAAAACAGGATGGGCCGCAGCAAAAATATCAAAAGGACTAGATTCTTCTGCAAACATAGAATTTTATCGGGAACTAACAGACTTAGTTAGAAGCGAAGAGAGAATTTCTTATGGAATTGGATTTTTTGAGTTACTAAAAGAACAAAAGCTAACCAAGGAAGAAACAAAAGACCAATTAGATAAATTGTGTAAAGGAACTTACAAATCATTACAAGAACCTTGTTTAAATCCAAGTCAAGAAAATTATGGTTTAAAATGCCTAGATGAACTTAAAGACTCAAATGATAATAATGTGTGCAGGGTCATTCCTGCCTATTTTCCAAAGATAACTATTGAACTAGCTCAAGAAGAATTAGGAGAAGTTCCTAAAGAATTATCAATACCCTACAACGATTTAGAACAATCTCAATCCATTGATAAAGATAAATCCTTAAGTAGAGATGAAGCAATAAAAAAATTGGTAAAACTTGAAAAAAGATTCAAAAAAGACCTAAATGAATTATACTGTAAAGGTGGAGAAAAGTCATTAGATGCGGCGATAAATAACTGGGCATTGCTTGCTGGACAAGTTGATTATGCTGCTATAAGAAGAGACATATATGAAAACTTGACTAAGTGTCAATGAAAGTAAAAAATAGTCCCTTTTTGTGAATATAGGTGTCTTTTTCATTTTAGCAAACACCTTTATTCATAGAAAAGTCAACCTTTGTTTACTTCAAAAAACCCCTGATTATTCATCTTTTTACAACTTGCTTACTCATATATTTTAGAACAGCAACTATTATAACTCCGCTTCCAGAAATTAAAGTTCCCCAATTAACATTTCCCTGCAATAGTAGAATCACGCCAACAACTACTAAAACCCACCCTGCACTCTGAATAATAATGTCTCTTTTCTTAGTTTTCTTAATCTCTCTATCTAATAATCCCATTTTCTTATCTCCTTAATGATTTAATACTATCCTCAAATATATTTAATTTCTTCTTTTGTAATTTGCCAAACAATTCAGTTAACTTGTTGTAAGATTCTACCCAATCTTCAATTCTCTTTTCTTCTTTTAGTAAATAATAATATTTCCACTCTAATTTCTCCACAACTTTCACATATTTTTCTAAACCCATAACCTGTACCATAATATTTGCTAAATCTTCATCTTTATTCTTCAAATATTGTAAGATGAATGGAAGTTGTAATAATAATCCAAAATCTAACTCTTCCGCTTTACGTCTATCCCCCAAAGTTAATTCTTTGATCACTGCAGGATTGAGATATACCTTACGAGTAAAGAACCCTAGTTTTGTATAAAAGAAACGAAGATAATCATGATACTTTTTTGCAACGGAACTTTCTCCTAATTTTATTTTTTGTAACTCTATCTCTAAAAATTTATCAATATTGGCTTCATACACACGTTTTTTCAAAGTAAACAAACCGCTTTTTTCAGCAGTTGTAATCTCTTTTAAAATCTGTGGTTGGAATAGTCTTCCAGTATTGCCAAACCATTCTTTACTAATATCTGCTAATGCACGAGGTTCTGCCAATGTTGACAAAACAACCAACTTGACATATTTTTTATTCGTCTTGCTCATTTTGTTGTTGTAAATACGCCCGTTTTTATAAACTTTTCTGTTCTAGAGTGAATTTACTCTTTTTTAGAGAAAGACTTAAATAAAACACGCACTTTTAGATATAAATAGTGCGAATAGTATAATTTTACAAGTTCGCATTTGTGAAAAAAAGAGAGGTTCTAGGTGTGTTTAAACGAGATAGAGGTACAGAGATAAATGGACAACAGAAAAACAAAAATGTATGGAGGCAAAAACCAATGATATACAAAAGAGAACCACTAGAAGAAGATGAAATGGAAGCTTTGAGAAAAGCATGTAAAACGTTTGAAGAGGAATTAATCATCAACGTTTTGCTAGAAACAGGAATGCGAGTGTCAGAACTCGCAAAACTGACAAAAGATAAAATATCGTGGCAGAGAGATTGCATAACAACGATTGGAAAAGGCAATAAAAGAAGAGTAATTCCCCTAAGTAGTAGAGCCAGATTCTATTTAGCCGAATATTTCACAGGTAACTTTAGAATAAAATTTGGTAACAGGTGGATACAGAAAGTTGTAAAGAAAGTCGCAGAGAGGGCTAAATTAATGAAAAAAGTTAGCCCCCATGTTCTGCGACATACATTTGCTGTCTGCTATTTACATAAAGGCGGAAATGTGAGAGCATTACAGGGAATTTTAGGCCATAGCCACATTCAAACGACGGATATGTACCTCAATTATTCAGGAGTGCGAGTAATTGATGATTTTAAGCGAGTGTGGGAACATTGAGTAATACTGATACGAATACCAATATGGTACTTGGTATCGCACTCATTATTTTACTATGTTTAGTAATAGAATCACAAATAGGCGATGAAATTAGAGAGGCTATTACTAAAATACAAGCATTTGATTGGGTAAGTTTTGGAATTAAGGCAGGTATTGTCATCTTTGTTCTATTTGTCGTATTTCTCATTTTGCATGGAATTTACAAAAACGTTAAGAAAAAAAGAAAACAAAAAGAACATGCTGAATACTTAGATAAAAAAAGAAAGGAATTTGTTGATAAAATTGTTTTTAGCTCATTTAAGGGAACATCTGATTACATAAAAAAACAACTTGAAGAAACCAAAAAAAATGTTAAGACATTTGTTTACGGGATTAAAGAAGAAGATAAACCTCGCTTGGAAGAATGGTATGGAGCAATGGAACGTAATATTGCCCAAGTTAAAAATGAAGAAAACAACCGTAAAGAGAAGGAACTTGAAAATGAGCGACGTATAATATGGGAAAAAGAAGAAAAAGTCAAAGAGTTTCGCAGACAAGTAGAAGAATGCTTCCAAGTAAAGAAGAAAGAGAAATCTATCAAAGCTCTACCTTTGGATAAAGAATATCCTCCAAATGTCGTTCGTTCTGCTGAACATCAGGCAGAGATATATTTCGCTGAGAGAGAACATAAAAAACAATTGCGTGAAGATACCATAGAATTTTATCGTTCACATAGTTTGAATGTGAGACCGCCATACGATAATAAAAAAGACAGGGAGATTTGTGATAAAGTTAGAAGAGAAATCAAGTCAGGAAAAATAAAAATTCAGAAAAAAGTTGTTTATGAACCAACAAAACCTCTTCCTAAAAATATTTTCAGGGCAAACGAATTAGATGAATCTGAAAAACTCCATGCAAAAGCACAAGGCTTCCGCTATGTTAAAATTCCAAACTTAGACGGCTTCCTTCGTGGAGGATTCTACATTAAAAAAGAAAATCCACGTGAGACAGATTACCATTTTGTTACAAAACATCTTTTTGCAGAATTGCATGACAACATTTACATTGAAGAAACAATAAATGGAAGGCGTGTTGATGCTGTATTTCTTCTCAAAGACATTAAGTTAGGAATAGAGGTAGAAACAGGTGCAAATAGAGAATCGTATCTGGCTGCGAAAGTCAACTGGCTAAACGAAAGTTTTGACCAATGGCTTTTCGTCTGTCCAGAAAAGTACAAAATCAAGTACCAGAAATATCTTGGTTCTAAAGGAATTTGTTTAAGTCCTAAAAAAGCCAAAGAATTTGTGGAAGAAGTCCTGCTAAACGCAGGTGAACCGATCAATGACCGATAAGTTTTCGGTGAGAGGGCTTGAAACTAGGAAATTTTATAGTTTTGGGGTTCAAATTAACCGTATTATATATGGATACTTTACGGTATCCTTAGACATTATTATTATATTATTTCTACATGGGCGAGAGGTTGTCAATCTAAAACGATTGTAAGACACTTAGCTTATCTTGATATTCTGATTTTGAAAGATCACCATTAGCAAACTTTAGTTGTAATAATTGAATTGGATCTGTGATATTAGTATCAAGTTTCTTTTTCACATGACCAAACGCATTATTAATTTTGTTCTGTAAATCCTTTTGGCTGATGTAAGCATAGACTTGTGTTGTATGGATATCGCTGTGCCCTAAAGCTCTCTGTACATAATACAAATCAACTCCTCTTTCCAGTAAGTAAGTTGCATACGTGTGACGCAACGTGTGAAAACTGTAAGCGTACCTCTGTTGTCCGTGAGACGTTTTTTCTGTTGGAATGCGTAAATTAGCTTTCTTTAAGTAACCTGCAAACTTTTTCTGGATGTACGCCGGAGTTACATTTTCCCGATACAACGCTGGAACAACATATTCTGTTTCATTAGTTCTAAACCATTTTTGTAAAATTGGCTTCAATTTCTGTGGAAGCATAACATACCTGTCTTTGCTTCCTTTTCCTTGAATGACTTTGATTTTCTCGTTCTC
>CAZKIP010000022.1:0-5174 GCA_964552945.1 uncultured Methanosarcinales archaeon | reverse complement strand
CTTACCAGCGTCTACGAATTGCCTCCATCGTCCTGCGTACCGTCTTTGCTCCAACCTTAACCCTCTTGTCGAAACAGGGAGGGCATCGATCGAATGTCCTGTAGTCAGGTTGATCCGATGTCCACGTGGGAATAACCGTCTCGTCACTACGTCCACAGTCGATACAGGTAAGATGATTAGACTGTGTTGCCATGTTGTAGTTTTCCTTGGTTGTTGTTAATCTCATTATACCTTGTCAGAGGGTAAGTTACACGGGATCTGGGGAGTTTAACCTCATCCCCAGGAGAGAGAGTGTCTAGCCCAGTCGGCTGATCTCAATGATCTCCTTGCGGAGTTCCTCGTCAGACACAACGGATCGGAGCTCAGCCAGTGCCTTGTTGCCCACTGTATTCCTCTGTGAAGCACCTTCTAACATTTAGTCTGACCAGGTCACCCTTTCTCATGCTGCACCTCTAGATTCGAAGGAGGATCTCTGATACGATGAACGCGATCGGTAGCACGCTGAATATAAGAATTGAACCGTAGAATACGTCGTCACTCATCATGCCTCCGGCATCTCAGGAATCATCGTGAATAGAAGCTCTAGCTCTGAGAGGAGCATCCTCTTGCGCTCGATCAGCGTCCTCTCGTCATCTACATCTCGTACCCGGGCGCTCGATCTATCTAGCAGATTCAGATCATCGACAAAGCTCTCGATGACGCTGCTGACGTTCAGCGATATGATGAGGTTCTCTGTGAATCCTGAGCCGTGCGTTAGGTGCATGGTGTCTCCTTGTACAAGGATACTGTGGTGAGATATGATTGTATCATCTAGGAACGGTTACCTTCCCCCGGCATGCCTTCTTAGACAGCTGCTTCTTTCTGTCTCCGTGAGAACCAGCACCTGATCTTTGAAATGCCCTAACAGCAAGCCAGTTCCGTGACTTAAGCTTTTTCTCGGTTTGCTTATTTTTATTAGCCACAGTTAGCTCCTCAGCATGATTATCATACCACGGCGTTATCCTATCTACACGACGGTGGAGGTCAGGTGATCGCCTTTGATGAGAGCAATGACCTTGACGAAGGTGCTATTCTCATTGGATGCCTCTGTGTTGAAACGACCTCTAGCATCCTGAAGTGCAATCTCTGAGTCAGGAGACGAGTACATACTGACGATGTGTGTCGAGCGAGGTGCACCATTCTGCGTCTTGAATTCCTGCGTGATCACTGTCCAAGTCATGACTGTGTTCTCTCCCGTTGAATTCGCTCGATGATCTCATTCACCTGAGCAAGGAGACTCTCCTTGTTGCCCTTCAATCCAAGAAAACGCCGAGCCAGTGTGGTGCCTTGCGGAGCCTTGTTCGAGAGGCGAAAGCCGTTACACTGTGCACTGAGTGCCTGTTTGATCATCAGCAGACGGTAGAAATCAATCCCAGCACCTGTCAAGCAAGTGCCGCCCACGTCCTCCTCAATTCCCTCGTTTACTTCCTTACCAGTTAGTGACTTCAAATCTCCCACGAGACTCTCCTTTGTAGTATGCTATTATCATACCATGTGAAACGGAAACCTACACGTCCGGTGTCAGGTCCTCGACGATTGTGCTGACTGTTCCCTGCTCTGTCCATCCATCTTCCCACATCAACCCACGGCCGATGAGGATCACTGTTCGAGCGTCTGTGCCTTCCGGCACCTCAAAGTCGATGATGTAGACATATGGATTCTCTGCCTGCCACTCACTGACCAGGTCACAGACCTCGCCGATGTCGTCAAGTGACGCTACGAATGCTGAATACTTTTTCATATCCTCTCCCTACAGAGCCTGCAGCATGTTGAGAGGAACGGTCCACACGGTGTTCCCGACCTGGACCTGAGCACGTGTCCGCTTGACAGCATGGACAGTTCCTTCCTTGTAGGAACGTTTGCCATTTGCAGAAACATCACCGAACGAAACTCGATCACCTTTCTGAAACAAGTTCCGAGCAGCACGATTCTGTTGGCGACGCTTATGCTTCAGCTCGTGCACAAGTGCGTCATTCAACCGAACGAGATCCGCCACATCGAGCGAACCTAGCCTACCTACCATCTGATCAAGGGACATAATAACTCCTTCCTTGTAATAACATTATACCATGCAATGTTAACCGTTGCATGCGCTATCCGACATACTGAACGCTTGTCATACCCTCTGAGGTGATTGAACCATTTGGCCAGAGCACCTGATAGCGAAGCTTGCCCTCGCCAGAAAGTACGTTCCACTCCGGCTTGATGACGATGCCCAACTGGCCAGCGCCTCCCTCGAAGACACTACGGCTAGCGTGGTTCTTGGCCCGCTTTGTGAGCTTTACGAGAGATCCACGTTTCATACCGATTTACTCCTTGTACCCCCATAATACCACGGTGGACACAGGGTTACACGTAGCTACTCTTCATTCTTGATAAGCTCTTCTACTCCGCCCTTGATGTCATTGGCAGTGTCACCCCATAGCCTAATATTAAGAGCGTCGACGATGTCAATACAAGCTGACATGAGATCAGCCACATCAATGATTGTAGCACCCTCAGTGTGGATATAGGACAGGTCCTCGCATCCCTCCCAGATTTCCTGTGCTCGCTTATCACATGCGATGATCTTGCATCCCTCGATGTTGCTCCAGGTCTTGCCATCACCGAGCACAACACTTATCCACTGCTTCTTGTCCTGGTCGTCCTTCATGCACTCTCCTCCAGAGATTCCTCTTCCTCCTGCTGGAGTTCCTCATCGATGCAGTACGAGCACACGATGCCCTCCTGTCTCTCCTCGTATCCTTCGTAGTCAAAGAATGGTTGACCGCACATGTTGCAATTCAGCATCTTCATCCTCTAACCTTACCAGGTTGTTGGGTCATTAGCGACCTCCCTCTCATGCTCTCCGTATGTCTTGTCAAGATGAGCTCTCTCCTGCGCCTCGAAACGTCTCATGTCATCAACATCCTGAGCTGCGGTAGAGAGGGCATCAGCTAGCTCCATCGCTGAACAGCTATCAGTTCTGACTGTGATCGATAAACCCAGCTCGATGATGACACATCCCAGGGTGTCAATGGACACCCGGACAGGAAGCCCTGGTCCTGAGCTCTCGTTCTGAATGACGATGTCTGCTACCGTGTTCATTTCGTACATCTCTGTTCTAGTCCTTCTATTAGGGGGTTTTCCTAAGCATATTATATAATATGTCCGCACGCGTTACATGTGTGCGCTCGCTAGCTCCAGTAGACGCCAACAACTGCGCTATTGAAAGGCTCGTGATGGACCCGCTCCGGACGACCGATGGCCTCGAGATAGAGATTGACATAGGCGTCGACCTCAAACCACTTCTCACAGTTGTGGTAAGTAGCGCCCTCAGGTGGGATGGGAATGCCGAACTCGCGGTACTCCGCGCTGAAGTCCTCATAATCAGTGGCATTTGGGATGCCGCTCTCACAGTAGATCTCGAGGACTCCCTCGTCGTCAACCCACCTACCAGGACCTTGGCCAGCGATGTGGATGTCCTTCTTGAGAGCGCGTAAGATGTAGTCATTAGCCTCAGCACAGAAGACCTGAGCTAGTCCCTCACGGTAGAGCTTGCGGATTGTGTCGCGTCTGATCCTCTTCATGATGCCTCCCCTGGGACTGTCTCGATGAGATCCCGCTTGACATAGACCTCCTCACCGGTGATCGAACAAAGGACCAGCGTCTGGCCAGGATGCTCGCGATAGCTCCACTGCGGTCGACAGCGAGCCCGGATGACAGTGTAGACACGATCCTTGTGGAGCTTGACGTCGAATGCTGTCGGTGGGAGCTTAGGCTCTCCAGCGCAGTCAAGTCCATTCGACCTATCGCTGCGAAGCCAGCTGTCCCTATCCTCATCAGTCGCGATCCGAGTTCCCATGATGACGCCTTCTTTGTCGTTACTATAGTTCTTGAGAGGGTAAACACGCTGGCCGCCGTGGTCTATCGTGAAGCATAGGTTGACATTGAGCCTAACCAGGTCACCCTTCTTAATTCCCTTTGACATGCTGTATCTCCTTGTTGGTAGGTGTTTCCTTACTTTCTTATTATACCCTGTCCTCGTTGGAGTTACACGCTGCGTCAGCTGAGCTCATCGATAAGCCAGCCGATGTCCTCCAGCGCACTCTCAAGCATTTCAGCAGTCTTGGGTGGGCTGTATGAGTATGTCTCATCCTTCACAGATATCTCGTCGAGCAGATCACTGAAGAGCTTGGACCCCCGGGTGATCGACCTGATCAGCACGCTGTGTGCCAGCAGCTGGCTATCAAGCCCGTCATGGTTCTCACGGAAGTCGGTGTCACCGTCCCACCCGCCGATTCCTCCGCATGTCATGCCGTAGTAGGCGTCGTTGATGATCTCTGCAAGTGTGCTAATCATTCTCTATTCCTCCTAGTCGTTGAAGATGGTGATGCGGATCGGATCACCCTGCCAGGTTCCAAAGAACGTGAACACATCGTCTGGCCTGGCCGAGCCGTCGTAGGTCACCACCGTTCCTCTAGTTTCATTCTGAATGCGGAATGAGCTAGGGATGAATCCAGGAGGCCAGCCCAGCTCACTTCCCGCAGCAAAGCCCTCAATGAAGTCATCAAAGACCTGGTTTCCACTTTCCCAATCGAACTTGTTTGAATCAACAATAGTCATGCTATCTCCTTGGTTGTTGGTGATTATATTATACCACAAGATTGACTGGGTTACACTAGTAGCGTGCGTCCCAGGTTGCCTCTCCTAGCGCGATCGTGTTGAGACCTTTCCTATCGAGCCACCTCCAGTCGACTTTCATTCCACCGATTCGACTGCACTTTTCCAAACGTCCGGCGTCGATTGTCATCTCAGCAATCATCTCTGTCTCTGAGCCGTACGACGACAGGAACTCGTAACAGTCGTGTCCGATCATATCCCAGGTTGTCGTCATGCCCTCCTTGAGCTGCTTGACCTGGTCTGGGGTAACATCGAACTTTTCTGCGACTTCTTGAATTGTTGCCATTATCGGCTCCTAACTGAAGGGGTGTGTGGATTCCATTGTCCTGTGATCATGATGCTCTCCTATCGCTTGCTGTGTCGCGCAGCGTTGTAGTTGTTCTCGACTGAATCTTTACGATCTCGACCAGGATGGGAAGGGGGACTGCCCTTATACTTTGATGTCTTTGCAACAACTCTACCGGTATCCTCAG
>CAZKIP010000021.1:0-5208 GCA_964552945.1 uncultured Methanosarcinales archaeon | reverse complement strand
TTGCATCATTGAGTTGCATGTTTCTACAATGGAGAACAAGTTTTTAAATTTGTTGGGAATTATCTGTTTTAAAATTTATCTCCCAAAATTGTTTCTCGGTATCAAGAATACACGTTTCTCCAAGGGGAATGGAAATGTTTGGTTCAACATGCCCGATAGGTTGATTAAGAATAACAGGACACTTAAAATTTTTAAAAAATTCTCTTAAATAAAAACCCACATTATCTCCGCAATCTTCAAAACTCCCTAAAATCACGCCTTTAATATCTTCAAATTTTCCAGCAAGCTTTAATTGCCAGAGCATATCTAAGATATAACCCTCTTTTATCCTCACATCTTCTAAAAAAATTATCTTGCCCCGGGTATCAATTTCAAAATCAGTACTTAAAGATCGCTCGATCAAATTCAAATTACCTCCAACAATCTCTGACTTTGAAACACCTTCACAAAGCACATCTTTTTTTAAAAATTTAATTTTATAGTTCTTTTTGTTCAAGGCATCAATTAAACTTAGGATAGTTTTCTTATGAAATTTATCAAATTTTTTATTTAAATTTGGCCCGTGGATGCATCTTGCATTAGTTTTTTTGTAAATTGAATTAAGAAGAATTGTCACGTCGCTAAACCCAATTAAAACTTTTCCAGATTTCTTTATTTCTTGATAATCTAAAAAATCTATTACTTGAACCGCGCCAGCCCCACCATTAATTGAAAAAATATATTTGGAATCTTTATCTTTATATGCACTATCAATCTCCATCACCCTTCGTTTAAAATCTCCAGCATAACAACCAAACCGAGATAAAATATCTAAAGAATGTTTTGGTTTAAGTCCTAGTCGCTTCAAAAAATCTCTTGCAAGGTCTAAATACTCCGATTCACAATAAAATGAAGGAGCAATTAAAAATGCGGATTTAAGCATCTTCCTCAAAAGTGGGGATCATCCCACCTCCCTGGCACATATTAACAATCTCTCCATCTAAAGAAAAACGGGATAAAACTCCTGCCAACTCAAATTCTTCCAACTCCTTAGTTTCTCGATTGAAAGTATAAGCCACATGAACCCCAGTGTCATAAATCGCATCTCCTTGATGGCCATAGTTAGTAAGAACAGGATACCTATTAGCATTAACTTTTTCCTGTATAACTGCATTATCCACTCCGTCTACAGAACGAGGAGACATACTTATCCCCCTCCCAGAATGCAAATCTCTTCTCTTTAAAACATACCTAGACAAATCCTCTCCCCACACATCTTCAACATCTAAAGTTTCTGGAAGATATCCTTCCAAAGAGGGATCAGCATCCAATAAGAACCTCAAATCCTTATCTTCAATTAAAATCGTTTGCCAGGAATCAAAAACAAAACTTCTAGAGCCCAAAATTCTCCTTACAACATCTTGATATTTGACTAAGTCATCTTCCATACCCTTGCTTCCTGAAAAAGCTCTTGGATAAACCGAATCGTATTCTCTCCCCTTAAACTCCAATTTCCCACTGCCTCCAATCCTAAGAAGATCATATTCTTCCTCCGTGATAATTCCAGTCTCTAATGGGGAAAATTCTCTTCTCAAAAACCAAGGGGCTCCATCAATTTCATCCTTACACAAAAGCAATACATTTTCGACACCTCTTTCTTGAACCTTTTTTTTAGCAGAATCTACTGGAGAAGCCGAACCGAACCTTCCAACTTCATCTCCAAACATTTCACTCCAAATGCGATTTGTTTCAACAATATATCTCCAAGAGCCAATATAAACAAAATTATTCTCGATTAACTTATAATCATCACCTTCTTTTAAAAAATCCAACCTTCCAACTCCCGAAAAGCGATTCTGATCAAAAGGAAGACCTAAAACAAAATCATTCATTGGAGAACTTCGAACACGACTAGGATCCTCTAAAAACGAATCTAATGCCTTAAAACTTGCAGAAACTATATCTCGAGAAAGACGATAAAGTTCTTCTCTTTCTCCACTTGAGATTATCCGAGGAATAATTGAAACCTCGGTGGGATCGTCTACGGAATCTAATTTTTCATGGTTCAATCTCCTCTTAAAATCAGGAACAGAGGCTTCTAAATATGCTAACTTCTCCATTATTCTTGAATCAGGAATGTCCAACTTTCTTTCCATCTTATTCAAATACAAACCGCCCATAAAATTCCTGAGCTATTTGTCTACTCCTATTGGTCAACCTTCTCCCGTCAGATCCGAGAACAGACCCTTTAAAATAAATTTTACATAACTCATCAGATTTTCCTAAAACTCTTGTCCCATTAAGGGGGACATCTCCAGCCAAAACAAATTCATCATCAGACATTCTTTCACTAAGAAAATTGGCGGGACCTAAATGTACCAATTCTCCATCTTGAAAAATATATCTTCCAGGTTCGGGAGAGGAAACTAAATGAACATCATTTCCAGTAAGATTATGCAAAAGAATTTGAGAAGCATCAACCCTCGTGTCAAGAGTATTATATCTCTCTAAGTTTTCTGGCTCGAGGGAAAATCCTTTCAAGTATGCTGTAAGATGAAATAAAGTTAAAGGAACAATTCCATTCTCAATTTGCTGATCCGTAAATAGCGAGGTAGAACCTTGAAACCTCGGATTAATTTCGGTAAAATAAACTTCTTCACCATCACTCAAAAGATCAACACCATATAATCCTCGATATCCCAACCCCCCTACCCAATCGCCAATTTGTTCAAGCATAACTCTAACTTTTTCTCTTTCACCTTCGGAAAGTTTTCCTTCAAGATTAAAATCATTCCCACAATAACCAAATCGTTTAGAGATACAAGTCTCCTCTCCAATTATCTGAAAAGATAGCCCATTAAATACATTGTAATTTGCGGTTCTAACGGCATTAATATTTAAACTCTTTCCTTTAATGAAGGGCATATAGCAAACTTCTTTTCCACCATTTTCTTCTAAAACACTGTCAAAGTCTTCCCGCCCATTTATCATAAAAGACCCGAACCCCGACCAAGCAACATTCATTTGGAGAAAGAAAGGCAATCCAAATTCACTTTCAGCTAAATCAAATCCTTCTCTTTCTAATACTGCATCAAGACTTGGAACAGTCTTTACACCTCGCTTAGATAACTCTGCACGGGTATAATTTTTTTCGTCAAGAGCTTCTTTTAATTCATAAGGAGAATTCAAAAGATGCAACCGCGGAAATTCTCTAGCCAATTCTTCCAGTTGAGGGGTAGAATGATAAGCGATTATATGAATTTCTTGTCCTTGGTAATTTCCAAGAAATTCCCGAAGATAAGGTCCTAACTGCTCCATTCCAGAGTCCTCCCTCGTACGAGTTCTTTC
This sequence comes from uncultured Methanosarcinales archaeon, assembly GCA_964552945.1. GTDB lineage: Archaea > Nanobdellota > Nanobdellia > Woesearchaeales > GW2011-AR9 > CAZEAB01. The sequence goes on along the minus strand of CAZKIP010000021.1, from coordinate 1,881 downwards.
TTCAGCAGAAAAAAGAGTATAATTTCTTGCTATATTAATAGTATCCTTCCCATATCTTGTCCCTATAGTTCCATCCGGGTAAATAAAATCAATATTTTTATAATCCCCTGGACGGGATCCCACCCAAAGAACAACCCCTTCTTTAAAAGAAGAATCTCTAACTTCCAGCAAAGTTTGCTCTATGCTTCTCCTTTCTTCCGAATCTCTACCTAACAAAAAGTTTCCTGATGACGATCGCATTCTTAATTTTCCATTTTTAAATATTACTAATTTAAAGTAGTTATTCTATAAAGATTTATTGGTTTCTTTATAAAAGTAACGTCATAACTAGGTAATGGCAATACATTTTACGACAAAAAGAAATGAAAGTTAATATATTCAAAATCAAACCAGGTTCAAATCATTCAAGAACGCTCCGAGAAGGATTTGAACCTTCGACCCCGCGGTTAACAGCCGCGTGCTCTAACCACTGAGCTACCGGAGCATTGAACTGAACTAATCAGCTACCCATTTTAGTTTAATGCTCTGGGCAGGAGCACTGAATAATTAACCACAAAAAAAAGAATATTTAAAGTTATTTATCTTCCTCACCCAACAAACTTTCATCAACATCTTCTTTGAGTCCTAAATCCTCATCATCAAACTTTCTTCGACCAACATTTTGTTTTTCCAAATACGCAAACACATTTCCATGTTTCGCACCATGAATAAGCGACTCAAGTGCTTGAACAACCGAATCAAGATGCACTGAATCAACAATTACTCCAACAGTATTCTCATTAACAACAATTACACACCCCGTCAACTTCTCAATTGTCCGCTTCGCTTTTCCATCAGTTCCAATCACTCGGGATCGAACGTCGGTTAAATTCTTCCGTCGAGTATTCTCTTTAATCGAAATAAATTCCAAAACAAAATCTTCATTAGTAAGCAAAAGCGCATCATCAACGTGAAACCCAAAATCTACTGCCCGAATAATTTGCTCAACTAAAAACTCGTTCAGTTCATTTCCCTTTATCCCAACCGAGCCCTTCCGAAAAGAAATATTAACCTTAACTTTGTTCTCAATCACCGGCACGGCTTTCTTTATCTTATTCATCTGTTCAACGTGTAACGTCCTCATAATTTTTTATAGAAATAAGGTTTTTTAATTGTAACTAATCAAATTATGCAACAGTTTCTTCGATAGGAGTCTTCATTACATAATTAATCGGAATATCACCTGAAGCTTCTGCAAATTCCTCAAGCCAAGAATACTCGGGAAAATCGCCCAAAGCACCTGATATCACAACATCGCCAGTTCTCCCATTCACAACCACATAATCTGCATTAAGTTCTGCAAGTTTTGCTTCAAACCAATCACGATTTCGCCCCATATAATCTGCTTGATGCGCATCCCTTTCAGTAGCTCCAAGTTCTAAAAATTCATCATAAGATTTTCCGAAGGGAACATATTCCATAAAGAAAATAAATATCCAAGGATTATAAATATTTAGGTAATCAAACAACCAATTTTGAATTATTTTTGGAATTAGACTTATACCTATCCCAACCATATTTAACATAATGAAAATCTCCACTAGACCCTTCCTCTCTCGCAAGGATGTAAAATACCCTATCCATAAATGAAACAATTTCAACCCCTATTTAAGGATTTAGATTATTTTCACTCACAAACAATCTATCAATTTTAATTTTAGTTAGGAAAGTTCGAAGTTAGAATTTTCGCCGCGTACATGTGTACGCAAGAAAATTATCACAAAGAAGTTTTCAGCTAAAATTAAAATTCGTCAGTTTCGGTGTTGAGTTTCCCCATCCTCTTGAGTTTCTCAACCTGATTCGGAGTATACTTAAACAGAACATCCCCTTTATCATCATCAA
>CAZKIP010000020.1:0-5243 GCA_964552945.1 uncultured Methanosarcinales archaeon | reverse complement strand
GCAAGGATTATTATTCCACTTGAATATATTGTTGGGAGCAATCCCCCTGAAGTAATTAAATTAGGATTTTCAAGAATTATTCTAACAGATTCATTTGTTACGAAAAAATAAAATTCCCAAATTACAGTGGCTAATGAAATAATTCCGACGGTTAGGAAAATAAATGGGATAAAGTGTTTATAATTTTGTTTATAGTCTCTCCAACTCGAAGAGAATAAAGAAGAGAAATTATATTTTTTTGATTTCACCATATTATTTATTTAATTTTATATTTTATAAATGTTTTGCGGAATTTTGTTTTGAAAATGTTTAAATAGTTTTAATGCTGTATTTTTAGATGAAAAAGAGCTCTACTCTTGACCTTCGAAAGAATTTATCGAATGCCGATTTTTTATTTGTGGTAATAGTTACTGTTTTAGTTTCATTTTTTACCATTAGTTTAATCGTCGATAATTTTTCAGAGGAACTTAATTTATCCCCCTTTGCTATCGGTGGAGGAAGTGCCACGAGGGTTTTAACGCCTCAAGTTGGTGTTGGTGAGGTACCAAATGAACCGCCGACGAGACCAGTGAACGTTCAAGCAAGTGAGGGAAATTCTTTGATTGCGGTGACGTGGGAAGACCCACTACAAGGTATTGTTGAAGGATTTAAAATTTATAGGACTGATACAAATGTTTTTACCAATGAGATTTTAGTAAAAACTGTCGATAATTCATTAATTCATCGGTGGATAGATACATCTCTAAATCCTAGTGATGCAAAATATTATTGGGTTTCTGCGTACAATTCTGCAGGAGAGAGTTCTGTGAGCCAATTTGATAGGGGAACGGTGAGTTTAACTATTGGGAAGCGATGGGAATATCAAAGTGATCGAGATCTTTATAATTCTTTTTCTCTTGGAGGGAATGGATTAGAAATTTTTACGTTTGAAAGAGAAATCTTTTTGGATAGTCATGCGAAACTTTTTGATGCTGCAGGGAATGTAAATAATCCCAACCCACTTCAGGATTACCTTATACCTTCTTATTTTGGTGGAACTGTCTATCGAACTACAGCATCAAAAGATAATAACTTCTATGCACTTGCATATCGACGAGTACCTAATTTCGGGAGTCAGAGTGGGACTGCGGTTGTTCGCGTATATAATTCTAATTCTCAAAATCTTTTATTTGAATATTCCTTTCCAGGAACTTATACCCCTCTTGGAGCATCAATTCCTGCTGCATGGATTAATGATGTTGGGACTGTGATGGTTGCATATTTGCATGATCCGACGGTTGGAGGGACACGTGTTGTTAGATTTGATTTAACAAGTGGAAATCCTGGGAATCCTGTTTCAGAAGTTGTAATTCCTACGAGTAGCCTTTATGAGGCAGCTCATGGCAATAATCCTGGGGTTCGGTTTTCCGAAGATGGAACAGTTGGAGCCATATTGTCACGTTCAGGGTCTGTTCACCATCTAAGAATTTTTAATGTTATGACGGGTGCGACCATATATTACAGTGGTAGTATTTATGCTCATGTCTTTCAACAAGATGCGTTTGACATGACTGCGGATGGCTCAAAACTTGCGGTAGGGTTTAATTATGGGTTTCAAGCAACAGAGACTAAAGTTGATATTTATGAGCTCAATGGCCAGAGTTATAGCAAAACAACTATGTTGACATTACCAGATTCTTTTTCTGAAATAATTGCAATGCCTCGAGCGGTCGCGCTCTCAGATGATGGCAAAACGTTGGTTGCAGGCTATAATTTTAAGGGAACGTTGGCATTTCCCGATCCTGACGCGTTATTCGGCGTTGTTGCGTATGATCTTGTAACAAATCAACAAACAATGAATTTTGAAGTAGTGGGCGGCGGAGATTTAAAGAATTATGTTGAGATGATTCGTTTAAATGAGGATGGGACACAATTTGCTATTAGCACGTGGGGAGACATAGAGGACTATAGTGAAGAAATTTTTATTTTTTCGACTGTACAAGATGACCCTGTAGCAAGCTTTTCAGTAGGTCATTCTGTTTATGATTTAGAATTATCCTCGGATGGGACTAAAATTATTGCAGGTGTAAGAGATTCAGTTTCTCATGTGGAGACAGGCGGTTCTGTTTCAGGGAGTGTACAAGTGTTTGACATTGTATAGTTTGCCATACTTTTATAAAATCTTTTTTCTTATTTTTTGAATGGAAAAGGTGAACGTTACTCCGTGGGATGTTTCTGGAGAAGTTGATTATGGAAAATTGATTAAGGACTTTGGTGTTGAGAAGATTGATTCGAAGTTACTTTCTCGGCTTGAAAAATATTCTGGTGGAAAGTTGCCTGTTTTTCTTCGACGAAAAACATTTTTTGCCCAGCGAGATTTGAAGTGGTTGTTTGATAAGTATGACCGTGGTGAAAAATTTGTTTTGTATACGGGCTGTGGACCGTCTGGACCGCTTCATTTAGGACACCTGGGAACATGGGTGTTTACGAAATGGTTGCAAGATACGTTTGACTGTGAACTTTATTTTCAGTTTACGGACGATGAGAAGTTTTTGTTTAAGGATAAAAGTTATGAAGAAATTCAAGACTGGACACAAGAGAATATGCTTGACGTTATTGCACTTGGGTTTAATCCAAAGAAGACACACTTTTTAGTTGATACTATTCATGCGAATGTTATGTATCCTGAGGCGATTAAGATTGCGAAAAAGATTACGTTTTCGACGATTAAATCTGCATTTGGCTTTGATAACTCGCGCAACATCGGTGAGATTTTTTATACATCGATGCAAGCAGTTCCAGCGATTTTGCCAAGTGTTCTAGCGAAAAAAAATGTTCCATGTTTGATTCCGCTTGGAATTGACCAGGATCCACACTTTCGGGTCGCGCGAGATGTGTATCCCAAACTTGGATTTTACAAACCTGCGATTATTCATGGTATGCTTTTGCCTCCGCTTTCTGGACTTAAAGGCAAGATGAGTTCGAGCGCGGAGAAGATGGCGATTTTAACGACGGATGATGCAAAAACGGTGAAGAAAAAGATTAATCGTTTTGCATTTTCTGGTGGACAGGAAACAGTTGAAGAACATCGAAAAAAAGGCGGAAATGTAGATGTTGATGTTTCGTTTCAATATTTGAAAATGTTTTTTGAAGAGGATGATTCGAAGCTAATTGAAATTCAGGAACTTTATGAAAGTGGTGAGATGTTGTCGGGTGAGTTAAAGGCATATTTGATTGATAAGATTAATGCTTTTTTGAAAGAACATCAAGCTCGTCGGAAAAAAGCTAAAAGTAAGATTAAAGATTTTATGTTTAAGGGTTAGTGAGATTTTTTAGAAATTATAATTGAGGATTATTAATTTTGGGTAGAAACAATTTTCATTCGAATTTCATCATTTTCAAATTCACCTAGCAAATTGTTTAATGTCGCCCTACTGTTTGAAACATAATTATTTCCTTGGCTCGCCCCTACTAAAATACATCCTTGAGTATCTTTTGGATAATTTCCTGCATGAATTAGGATATCTGATCTATCTTGGACGTCTGAGATTTTGAAATGTTCTCCAAATTTCCCACTTGTACGTTTAGAAACTTCATATGTCTCTTCTGGAATGTTAGAGGTATTTCGTTGATTTTTTCTATCTGGAAGTTCAAGAGTATGTGCGAGGTGATGATCTTGTGAATCAATGACTCCATTTGAGTTTACATCATGATATAAATTTCCTATTGTTGAGCGATTAGTGAATGTGTTTCTCTCTAAGATCCAGTTTGTTCCCGTGAATGGTTCTGGAGTTAGTTTTGTAGGGACTCTTTCTATTTGAGGCTCATATAATTGGATTTCTTCAGGAATGATTGTTTCTTGATATGTCTGTGAAACTTCTTTAGTTGGATTTGCAAACTTTCCATATATTTGCCCAGCGAGAAAGCTTCCTGAGATGGCTATTCCACTAAAGAGGGCAATCCTTGCAAGTCCTCTAGTCTTTGTTGATACCATTTATTATTTTGAGAAGAATTTCCTTTATAAGGTTTTCTATTCTGTTGTCATCAAAAAGTGACAACTTGATGAAGAATTAATGCCATAGCTCATCATCTGCAGGTTCATTATGGGGCCTTGGACTCTCTCTTATCTTTTGTAAACCTTGTTCTGCTTTCTCGGCAATTTCTGATGGCACTTGTGTGCTTCTTTTTATTTCTGCATTTTGTTCAATTGCTGGAAAACTATTATTTGGTCTTTCTAATGAGGGTGTTTCTTGTGTTAAGATGGGCTCACTACTGACAATTGTTTGATTCATTTTTGGCGTTTGAATTGTTTGATTTTGCACAGGTGTTTGATATACTTCTTGTTTTGTTGCTGGGTCTTGAGGAGGAACTTCGTGTTGGATTTGTTCAATATTGTTATGTTCTGGAGCGAGTTGAGTAGGAAGTTCTGGAATTCCTGAATTTTTTGTCTCTAGTTTAGTTGGTTGAGATCTTGTAGGGGTTTCATGTTCGAGGGGTTCCAAGAGTTTTTCTGGAGCTACCGTTTTAGGAGCCTTGAATTGTGCATCTTCAATTTCAGGACCTTCATGAAATACTTTAATTCCCGTTTCGTTAATTTGCATTCCGACAGCTTCTCGTAAATGGGCCGTTCTCCTCATTTTCAAAATTCTGAGCGCCCTATCACTTTCTCCTGTAATCCCAGATTCATAGAATAATGTTACGGAGTCTGATAAAAATCTTAGAATATCTGTTTTTGTCCATTCTCCTTGGGAGATTCTTTCAATTCCTTCTCCTTCCATACTTTCATCTGCAAAAATTGTTGTTACCTTGAATCGTTTCATGAGGGAAGAAATTTCAAAAATTTTCTCTCTCATTTTTCCTGGATCTTTCATATTTAGTGCTAAGACTGAAATTGGATCAAAGCAAACCCTTCGAATATTAAATCTTGAGACAATTTTTACAATTTCTGATTTTAGGTCTTCGATTGAAGTTTGAGGCGAGAATCTCATGAATTTTATCCTTTCTTCTCCAGAAATTTTTGTAAAGTCCCATCCGAATGCCATTGCATCATTTATTGTGTCGACGATATCTGGTTCAAAAGAAATGTAGAGTCCATTTTCGTTGTACATGGTTGCACCATTCCAAAGAAATTGTAAAAGAAAAGTAGATTTTCCGCTACCAGGTCCTCCGACGATTAAGTTATCAGAATTTCTTACAAATCCTCCATGAGAAATTTTATCAAAGCCTCTTACGCCTGTTGGACATCTATCCATCACCCCTGCCAT
>CAZKIP010000019.1:0-5261 GCA_964552945.1 uncultured Methanosarcinales archaeon | reverse complement strand
TGAAAGTCGGTGAAAAGCGCACAAGCGGTCCTTTCAGAAATGCGAAGGTCGGAAAGAATGATAGTATCATGACCCCTGCTTGGGTTGCAGAAGATATGGTGAATTATTTTTCACCAACTGGTACGATACTAGAGCCTTGTCGTGGTGAGGGAGTCTTCACCGATATAATGCCAACAGCAGAGTGGTGCGAGATAAGAGAGGGGCGTGATTTCTTTGAGTGGAACGAATCGGTAGATTGGATTATTTCTAATCCTCCTTATTCTCTTGCTCGGAAATTTATCCTTCACTCCTTTAAGGTGGCTGATAATATAGTATATCTCATTCCTCCGTGGAAAGCCATACTCCCATACGGATTGGTGAAGTCTGGGCAAGAATTCGGTGGCATAAAAGAAATAAGATGGTATGGGACAGGAACAAAATTAAACTTTCCAACAGGCAACGGAATTGGGGCGGTTTATTGGAAGAAGGATTATAGAGGTCCAATGGCTCAATCGTTTTACGACCCAGAGATAAGTGAAAGTCGGTGATTTAGTTAAATATAGTAAAGAACATTCCAGCCGACCTGGGTTTGATTACTGTTCTGATTGGACAGGAATTATAGCACCTGGAGATCTCCCTGGAACATATAAAATTTATTGGACAACCCAGCACGGTGTTCATATTGGTGAAGAGGGCAACGCTATCTACTGGCAAGGATTGGAGGTAATAAGTGAAAAAAAGAATTATTGAATCGTGTATTTTTATGGTGTTGTTGGTCATTTGCACGGCTTTAACGTTTGCACTGGCTGGATTGCTTTAAATGAAAGTCGGCAATCTAGTTAAGTTTTTTGATTATGATTATTCTGCCGCCAGCCTCGGCGCTAAGCAGCGCTGGAGGGTTGGCGTTGTAATAGATTTTTGGACTCCGACTAAAGAAGAAGAAAGAGAACATAATTTATCTAGTGGTGACACGCTTGCAATAATCGCTCACGACGGAAAAACACAATGGATCACAATGCCAAAGCCTGGACAAGAAGGGATGTGGGTAGAGATCCTCGCATAAAATAACACTTTACATTAACTTTAATAAATGGTATAATCAATGTAACAAAACTAATTAATATTATGAAAGACTTATTTAACAACTGGAATAAATTTCTGCTCAAAGAATCAATGAGCAGAGTCCACCAGCATATTACCGAACATGATTCAGCACTACTCACAGCGCACAGAGCCGATCCTCTGGATATGTCTGCCTGCCTGGAGGATGCTGTTGAGTCGGGCGCTTCCAATCAGGAGAGATATAGAGAACTAAAGGCAGTATTGCTAGATTTGGGGTATGGTGTCAGAAAAGTAAAGGGCTCTTTTATCGAAAACTATGGCAACCTAGAAAAACAAGTCGAGGTTAAAGAAGATAGTTTATTTGTAGTAAATCTAAAAGACGATCCAGCTTTTGTAGAACAAATAATAAAGTTTGGGAAGAGATATTGTCAGGATGCAGTATTAATTATTCCACAGGGTGGCGATGGCACTTACCTATATGGCACAAATAATTCCGACTTCCCTGGCTTAGATAATTCGGTTGAAGTCGGCAGCTTCATAGGTGGAGAAGAAGCGGAATTTATGACCCGAGTAAGGAAACGCCCCTTCACCTTTAAAGAAGAGAAAGAACAATTTGTTTTAGAGACATATGAAAGCCACTCTCGCAATGCTCGATGGGCAATCAGGGCAATAGCCAAAAGAGTTTTAAATGAAAATCGGTGATCTTGTTAAATTTAGACCCAATTGGGGCTCTGCCATATGGGTACAGCCTGCTATCGTTATAGAAAGATTCCCACCACCAGATGAAGAGTTGTGGGTGGTCTACGCACTCGGACGCAAATGTGTAGTTGAGTTGAGAAACTATATTATTAAACCCTTGACGCCTTCTTAACAATATACATATTGACAATGCAGCATATTTAAGGTATATTACATACATAACGCGAGAGAGATATGAAAACTATTGAATTGACTGACGAAGAACTTGGAACCCTAATCGACGCGCTTGGTACGTGGATGGAACTACCTGAAGAATGGGAAGGTGAGGAGTGGCTTCGTCGCCAGGATCGAGGCGCGGATCTTGATATCCAACTCCGCGAGTTGCTTAACCGTGATGACGGTTGGGGCGACCAGGACGACCACCCAGAACAAATTCAGAATAGTCGAGAAGCAGCCTGGGAAGAAGAGTTTATTCAAGCCGGTATCGATGCCCGCGAGACTGTCAAAAGGATGTCAAGAAAGCCCATACCGCTTGACAAGTAGCTCAAAATGGGCTATATTATATATGTAAGAAAGAGATTGGTTACCCCTTTGAGAGAGAGATAAATCGTGGCTAGGCATTGCACTGAGTGTTGGGGACAGGGACACAATAAACGAACTTGTCCATCGGTGACCGAAAGATTGCTTCGGTACTCCAAGGAAGAGCAAAAAAACAACAAAGACGAACCAAAAGTAGACGGCGTTTTTCCGGGCTACTGGACCAAACAATACGTCAAGCGCACGGGGTTGAACCCTGATGGCTCCAAGGCTGTGGCTTGGGGAGGTCGGAAGAAGCAGAAGCGGCAATGCACTTGGTGTAAGGGTCAGTTTGGAGCCTATGCCGAGGAAGGCTACAATCACAACCGCCGCACCTGCCAGTATCGAAAGGACTGGCACAAGAACGTAAAGATCGAAGCTGGCGAATACCGTCGTGGGTTCAAGGAACGCATGATTAAGTCAGGTTTCGGTGTTGGTACTTTGATTAAAGCTAACCAGTATGACTATTACCTTAACGCTGAAGGGGTGAAGGAATGGGGGCAGCAAGAGCGTGTGCTGATTGTCACCAGCATTAACTGGAGTTGTGTCCACCAGGACACGAACCGGAACACTGTCATGCGCTGTAGGGACGTGGGCATGCCAAACCGAAGCGTTGGCAACCAGAAGATTCCGCGTGACCTTGAGTGGACTGCCGAGCAAACAGCAAGAGCAGAAGATTGGGGTGGTCAGCGGTATACCAGAGAAGACTATGAAGTGCTTTCAATGAGCGGCTCGCTCGCCACCATGCCCGAGGGCTGGGAAGATGGCGAAGGTCTTGAGATTGAGGAGCCCTACTAGATGTCAACTAGTTGTCAAGAGTATATTTTTTCCTTGACAACCCGGCTAAAATAAGCTATATTATATATGTAAGAACGGGGAAGGAACCCCAAGGAGCAAAAAAGTGGCTGTTGATTTTAAAACCTTTATTTCTGTTGTCCCCCACGTCGCTGCGGTTCGTAAGCCGGTGTTGATTCGGGGTCGTCACGGCGTTGGCAAGTCCTGCGTCGTCTACCAGTTTGCTGACGCTGCTGGTCTTCCGGTCGTGGAGCGTCGTGCTTCCCAGATGACCGAGGGTGACCTGCTTGGTCTGCCTTCGACTGACGGCGCGGTGACTACCTGGAATCCGCCCGAGTGGTTCAAGACTGCTTGTGACACTGCCGTGGTTCTCTTCCTTGATGAAGTTGACCGTGCGACCCCCGAGGTTCGGCAAGGTATCTTCGAACTGACCGATAGCCGGAAGCTTGCTGGTTTCGCGCTTCACCCTGAAACGCTGATTTTCGCTGCCGTCAACGGTGGCGAGCACGGTGAGCAGTATCAGGTTGGCGAAATGGACCCCGCAGAACTTGACCGCTGGACGGTGTTCGATGTTGAGCCCACTGTTGAAGACTGGCTGGGCTGGGCTAAGGAAAACGTGGACGAGGTTATTTGGGACTTCATTAATCAGAACCACAACCACCTTGAGCACGGTGATGATTTCGAGCCCAACAAGGTCTATCCTTCTCGTCGGTCTTGGGATCGGCTGTCCGAATGTCTGGTTGGTGCTGGGCTGTTCGAAGAAGGGGCGGACCTTGGCGTGGTCTACAACCTGACCAACGCTTTCGTTGGGTTCGAAGCTGCTGTGTCGTTCCGGGACTTCATCGAGACTTACGAGCGTCAAGTGACGGTCGAAATGATTCTTGATGACGGCAAGATTGACAAGACTTCTGACTTCGGCATCAACGAGCACTCCGCTCTGGTTGAAAAGATGGAAGCGGTTGAGTCGTTCAAGGAACGTCTGACTGACGGTCAGGTTCAGAACCTTGCTGACTACTTCCTGACTCTGCCTAGTGAAGTGGCTATGAAGCTGTGGACCGTGCTTGGTCAGGGCGAGATTGAGAACACTGTCGCTCTCCATCAGGCAACTGGTTCGGACGGTCAGGCTGTGAGTGCCTACATTGTGGAACTCCTGACCGGGGAGGAAGCATAGAAATGAGGATTCACCCATGGGTCGTCTGTGCTGACGGCTTCTCAATGAGTGTTCAAGCCCACGGGGGAGCGTATTGCTCCCCTCGTGTCGAAGGTGCGAACAGGTATGACACGGTAGAGATTGGATTCCCGAGCGAATCAGAACCTCTCATTCTCCGATATATAGAAGGGGATTCAGCACGACGTGGAGCAGAGCCAGATCCTACGGAGTCGGTTTACCCATACGTTCCAGCCAGCGTTGTCACACTCGTCATTGCTAAGCACGGCGGAATGGTTGGCGGCGAGGTGCCTCCTGGAGTGGCACCGTTGCGAGCGCCTGAATGATCGACACCTGTTACAATGTTACGTTGTATCCTGTCGAGGGTCCAACTAATATTCAGATTCAGGTTAGTAATAAAGACGGATCGGTTAAGCTTGAGGTATATACAAAACAAGATAATGGCAAGACAGCTAAGTCTGTCTTTACTTTTACATCCGATAACGATTTAAAAACTATTGTAGAGATAATGAAGTGGGCGAGGATTAAGAGTCTACAAGCCCAGGGCTTCAAGGTAGTAACATGACAAACCAATATGTAATCGTCCAACACAGGATTGACACAGACAAGAAAGGCATCCCCAGAGTTAGAGAGGTTTTGCTTGCATACCCCGATTCAGAGTCCAACGCAAAGAAGCGTGTATTTAAATGGAAGATGATCCTAGAGATTCCCAACATTCGGATCCGTAAGGCAACGCCAGAGGATCGCCGGAAAAGGTCAAAGAAAAAGAAATGAATGATGTATAAATAACATGACCCATTGTGGAAAGGAATAGAATCATGACGTGACCATTTAAACTATAATATTTGACCCCTGGAGAATTAATAGTACCTGGGTTCAATGTCTGCAATGAACTCACAAGACCCGCAACACACAACATGGGAGTCGAAAGCAGGCTAGCGAGGGAGACGCGGTTAAGACAGCGACCCTCCAGGGGTTTTTT
>CAZKIP010000018.1:0-5759 GCA_964552945.1 uncultured Methanosarcinales archaeon | reverse complement strand
TGTTCCGCTTCGCTTCACGAGGGAAAATCAAACTTCGTTAAATTCCGATGTTAAATACAATCTTTTGTTACCTCTAACGAGGCTGGTGCCGTAAATAATAGAAATGTTATTGCCTTCGTTTATACGTCTAAAAACGAGAGAAAAACCAATTACTTCGTAACTGGATATAACATTGTATAAACGGTTCACTTCGTTCTCCCAAATTTTTTTAATGAATCTAAACGGGGGGGAATCGGGTAAAAAAGAAAAAACTAATCTTTATACTCTCTAAAATTTCTCTCTAATTCTTCAAATGTAGAGGGATTATACTTATCAAAACTTTCTTCATCTACATATATAAAATCATACTTAGCTTTCTTCTGAGATTTATTTAAGTCTTCACACCACTGTTTTAATCTCTGAGCCTTTAATGGAACATCTAAATCTTCTCGCCCTTTTGTTTCAATAATGAATACTTCTTTTTCATTCTTTTTAACAATAAAATCAGGATAATAATCCGAAATATTTCCATCTGCATTCTTATAATCTATCTTAAAGTGAACGCCAAAATAATTTTTAACATAGGAGATAATATCATCACAAGTCTCTAAAAAATTAGCAAATCTTAATTCTAAGTGGCTATCTCCTATTATTTTATTGAAAACACTTTTCTTTGGAACTAAATATCCCTGATCCTTAACAACAAATGGCCTACATTTACTAATTTTAATATAATTTCTAATCTCTGAATCGCCTTTATCTTGAATAGTCAAATCATTAATTTCTTTTTTGAATGTTTCAATAATAGTTCTTGTTGCTTCAATTTCAGAAAGATTCCTCAATATATTTAAATCTTCTAAATTAACTTTTTTGTCAAACAACTCATTTTGTATAAAATTCTTAACTTTTTCATATAAAATATCATAACCACTAATTAATCTTAATTCTTTCATGATGCTCTGTGTAAAAAAACCTACAGCACCTTGAAAATTAATTATTGAATTTGTATCTAAAACAGTCTTATGATGAGTTTCATCTTTTTCTTCATCTTTATTTACAACATATTTGAATAAAATTTCTTTCTTTTCTTCGTCAGAAAATTCTTTAATTTTAATTTTTTTATGTTTAAAATTAGCTATTTTTAATTCAGATAGATTCTTATATTCTCTGAAAATCCTTGGAGTCAATACAGGTATTTCAATGTCTAACTTTTTAATATCCTTCTTTTTATTTTCATTATCTACTTCTACCACTAGAGGAGTCTTTGCAGGAGTTCTATCTCCCATTTTTCTCTTTTCTAAATCTACACCTTCATTCTTAATAGATTCTACAAATTCCATAAATGCTGGAGTTCCAACAACGCTAACGTATTCCTCAATATCTTGACCACGATACATCCTCCTAAGTCCTCTTCCTAATGTCTGCTCTGGAAGAATATTACTTTTGGCAGAATATGCTCTTAATCCTACAATTGTTGTAACATTTTTCACATCCCACCCTTCTTTTAACATAAGAACTGAAACAATGGCTTTGTACTTGCTATCTAAATTGTCAATTTGATTAGCTGCCTTTCTTAATTGATCCAATTCATCTTTTTTCTTTCCAGTAGATGATTCTGAAATCTCTCCATTGTTTTTGGTATGGATAACAAGAACAGCATCTTTCAAATCTGAATAGGTTTTTTCAAGATAGTCCTTAACTTCATCACAGTTTCTAGTATCATCTGTCATTATAAACAGAACTGCTTTTTTGTTTGCTTTAATTTGTTCATTGTAAACTTTTTTCCATTCTTCATATCCTAAATGAATGAAATCCCTATATCTCTCTGTGAAGTTTGAACTTTTTATTTCATTCAATTTTGCTCTACTAGCTTCATCTGGAACAAGTGGTTTTTTTACAACATCTTGATAAATTGCTTCAACTAACGGATAATCAGAGATAGTTTGAACAAAAATCGCACCATTTGTTTGTTTTGGAGTCGCAGTTGTATCTAATTGTAAAGAAACCTTGCTTCCTTTTTGTAATAATTTATTGTGTATATCCTCAAGAGATTTAAACCATGCTAATCTCTCATCATGGATGTGGTGTGCTTCATCATTCAAGATAACTAACTCATCAACATCCCTTACAATCTCACTAACATCAACTTTGGATTGATTAGTTTTTCCAACCGGTTTATCTCCTAGAAAATAATCCATTGTATTTTCATCGTCGGCTGTTGCTACTTTTGTTCTGCTATCAAAAATTCTGTGGATATTTGTTAAAAAGATATTCCCAACTTTTCTTACAACATTAGCATCATCTTGAATATGTAAACTTAATTGAAAATCATCTGCCCAGTTTTGACCTTCAAAACCATTTGGTGGAAGTATGGGATCCTCATAGAATATTCTCAAACCATCAAAATCACTTCTAATTCTATCAAGAACAATAATGTTTGGGGTAATTATTAAAAAATTTCTTGCTAAATCTGAATCATCTTCGTAAAGTTTATGAAAATAACTCCATGCCAAAATTAAACTTAGAACTTTCGTTTTACCTGAACCGGTTGCCATCTTAATGACAAATCTTCTCCAAGTTTCAGCAAACATTCCTGTAGATACTGCTCCTGAACTATCATATCTCAATAAATCATGCTTATCTTCAACACCTACAACTTCATAAAGATAAATTACAGATTCAATTGCTTCTCTTTGACAAAAATAATATTTGAATGTAGAAATATTTCCTTCTGAATCTTCAATTGGATGCCCTGTTTCAAACCACCATTTTAAGAGAGCTTTACTTGTTTCACTTGCTCCTTCATAATTTGATTCTCTCCATTGTTTCACTTCTTTTCTAATCTTATCAACTAATGGAGGTAATAATTTTTGATATCCTTCATCCCTTAATGCTTCATCTGCTGGAAACCATCTAATAGCAGGGTCTAAAATTTCATGGGGAGATTTTGGGAAGTCTTTATGTAATGCCATTATTTCTTCCTCCCCTTTACTTCAATAATTTTCATAGTATCATTCCCAAAAATATCAACAACTTTAATAGCAATTTTTCTCTTTCCTTCTATCTTTCTTAATGGTGTTTTCAATTCCAATTCTCGCTTTTTCTTTGTTCTAAATGATTGCCATTCGTTTTCAAAAATATAATCTCCAGTCCATTTTTCTTCATATTCTTTTTCTAAATCTAACTTACCTGTTTGCTTTTTTTGTACTTCAACTTTGATAATTTCTTTTTTGCTTTCAAAATCAAAATCTACAGCCCAATAATCAATCCAATCAGTCCAGTTTTTAATCAGATTTTCTCTTGTAACAATACCCTCTTTATCTTTTGATATTTTAATGATATTACCTTCATTAATTATTATTTTATTACTTCCATTTTTAAGAGATTCTTCGGCATTCTTAATTGAATCTTGATTATAAAACACAGAAAAGTCGGCTAATTCTATTGCAATTTTGTCGTCTTCATAATGAGGAGTTACTTCTATATATGAAACATCAGTGAAAACAACTTGATTATTTTCTACTGCTCTCTTATCAAATACTTCTCTTGGGATCTGTTTTAATGCTAAATTTACTCCTCTCTGTTTTGCTTCTTCTTGAATATGAGGAAATAAACCCATCTCAAATTCAAATGCCAAAACATCAACCTTTGTTAATTTATTTTTTACTGCTTCTTCAATACATTCCTCAACAAAAAGTCTTCCAACAGGTAGATTTATAGGACCTATTGCAACCATCCTACTTAATTTTTTACCTGAAAAAGTATTAAAGCCAGTAACTTGCTCTGCCCTATATGCATGAAGAATTAATTTAACAAAATTTGCTTCTTTCTTAGCTAATTGTCTTTGTTTCTCTTTATCTCTGAGGTTAGGATTTACTCCAATATAATGTTGTCTTTCGTATTTTCCAAGATTTAATATTTCAAATGCTCTGAAATCCTTTCCAGATTTCTTTAAGTCTCTTTGAACATTAATCATTCTTTTTCTGGTTGTGTGTATTGCAAATTTTCCAAGATCAGAACCAATCCATTTCCTCCCAAGTTTCTCAGCAACGGCAAGAGTGGTTCCAGAACCACAAAAAAAATCACATACAATCTCTTCTTCATTTGATACTGCTTTTATTATTCTTTGAAGTAATGCTTCTGGTTTTTGTGTGGGATAATCAACTTTTTCTTTAGCTTGAGAATTTACAGGATAAATATCGTCCCATAATGTACCTACTTTTACTCCTTTCATTGAATCAAAGTACTGTTTCTTTAGAGGCATTGCATTCTTTGATTCCTGTACGATAAGCCCATTTCTTTCGTGCTCTAACATTTTTGCTTTTGTGGTTGCCCACGTTTCAACAAAGCCCTTATATTCATATTTTAAATTTGGTCTATTCTTGTTCAAATTAAGTAGAGGAATCAAAGCAAATCTTCTTCCATCGGGGATTTTTCCCGATTCCCTAAATTTTCTCATTTCAGATTTTTTATATTTTCTATACGTACCATCTTCATTTTCAAAATAACAATAATATCTATCTAATTTATCAGGATCATAATCTTTATATTGCATTTCCCAAAATTGACTTTCGCCTTTAGAATAATAATAAATGCTATTATGTTCTACTCCAAATGATTTAAATCCAGTACTTTTGGCCCTAGTTTGCTTCCAGATAATTTCTGCTTTAAATCTATCTTTTCCAAATATTTCATCTAATAATAATTTTATATAACTACTAACTCTATAATCACAATGAACAAATATAACCCCGTCAGGAGCAAGTAAATCCTTCATCAACATCAATCTTTCGTATAACATAGCAATAAAACTATCAGAACCCTTACCCCATGTATCCCTATAAGCCAATTCTTCCAGAACATTTGGTCTTTTTGTAAATTCGTCATCGCCAATATTGATTTTCATAGAGAAATCAGCACCAACATCAAATGGAGGATCAATGTAAATTAATTTTATCCCACCTTGTTTTTCAATTTCCTCTCTCAATGGTCCATTTTTTAATGAAGAAAGAATTAGTTTATTGTCTCCCCAAATTAGTTTATTTGTCCAACCACTTAGTTGTCTCCCTCTAGGGTCAGTATCAAAATCAATTAAACTAATTTGTCTTTCTTCTCCAGAAGCTCCTTTTCTTGGTTCGTCTACTTGTTCAATGGTTTGAAATGGAAGAACAACATTTGAAACTTCTCCAGTCTTTCCGTTCCAAACTAGCTCAACTTCTCTTTTATCTCCAAATAACAAGAACCTATATTTATCATCTAATGGGAAACCTTTTTGTAAATTATTAACAATATCTCTAATTTCATTATCAGATAACACTAATTTGGTATTTGTACCGTATCTTGTTTTAGTTTCTTTCTTTTTGGCCATTTTTTAATTATAATTATATAGTTTCATATATAAAGACTTTTATTTAAATGAGCTTATTTAATTCTTCAACAATCCAAACCATCGCTTCAGTATCTAGCTTACAATACTTCAACAAATCATTCCTACAATCTCCATTATCAGCATAAATCATGCTCAAATAAGATAATGAAGCAGTATCTCCATCTGCTATTTCTAATTTTGAATAATCCTTTCCAACAATTGCAGGTAAAACTTTCTTTAATCCACAACTACCTTTCTGTTTTGGATTGTAATAATGAAAGTTTCTGAATGGAATAATTAAATCAACTACACGAGCGACAACATTTTCAACCCAATCTTTATATTCAGGATAAGCAGAAGCCATTTCTCTTAAACGTGATATTTCAAAAGATTGGTTATAAGTTATAATTGT
>CAZKIP010000017.1:0-6340 GCA_964552945.1 uncultured Methanosarcinales archaeon | reverse complement strand
TTGGCCCAGTAAAGCCTTAGTATACAAATATAATGAGATATTTGAAAGACTTGGAGTTTGGGTGTCTGTTGATATCTGGAACAAAAAATATACTGATCAAGAAAGTAAGCAAGAAAGTAAGCTTGATTGTTGGGGACGGAAACTTTAGACTGATTATCTTTTCAATTTCTTATTTAAGATTGACAGATTTTTAAGTTGTTTAACAGCATTTAAACTAAGTAAAGAATCTTCATGAGGTTTAGCATAAACTAAAACAATTTTTGCAGTTTTTCCTTCTTTAGTTCTAAGAACACGGCCAACTCTCTGTATTATCCTTCTGGGATTTGCTCCATTTGATAGAATTATTGCACAATCTGCATCAGGTACATCAACACCTTCATCTAATGAACTGACACAAACCAACACTCCCTTAGTTGATTGTTTAAAAGAATCTAACGCCCGAGAATTCTTAGATTTTGAAAAGTCGGAGTGATATATTGAAGTCGCTCTTCCTTTCTTATTGGCAATATGGAAAATTTTGTTAGCTTCATTTTTTAGCAAGTGGAATACAATTATTTTTCTGTTTTCAAATTCAGGTTTTTCTAATAGTTCTTTAAAGAGATATATTCGACGTTCAGATCTTGATATGGTTAATCCAATATTTCTTGAGAGCTCAGTATAATCGCAAAGTTTCTTGTATAGATATTTATTTTTGGAAGAAGAAAGTGCGTTATTTCCAAGGTTTTCAAGCCTACGTTTATGATATAATACTTCTTGCATAGTAATTTCTCTATTTAGAATTCCATACAAGACTGAACTAATTTTTTTGAGACTTTTAACCATCTTATCAATTTGTTTGACAATGTTTTCTTCAAGAGTTATTGGAATCATCTCAAAATTGAAATTACATATTACTTTGTCAGCCATAGCATCAATATGTGAATAAGTAAATATTTTTTTACCTAATTTTGGAATCATGTAGTCTTTGAATCCTGAATCTAGTCGTTCAGGCGTTGCAGAAATTCCCAAAGTTGATTCAAAATTATTTTTAGTTAATAATCTAGAGAATGTTCTTGCACCAGTATGATGACATTCATCTGCAACCAATAGATCAAAATGATTTTCAAAGTCTTTCTTACTTGCTGAATTTATTATTGATACAGTAATATCCTCAATTTCCTTCTTACGTCCATAATAAAGTCCTATATTCTTATCAAAATATTTACTTAGTTCACTGTGCCATTGATTTAGCAATGCTTCAGTTGGAACGACTACTAAAACTTTCTTTTTATTATTAATGAAATCTTTTATTATTGATATTGCAAATATTGTTTTTCCTGAACCAGTAACTGCTTCAACGATTCCTTTATTGTTAGAATTCCATTTTTCTTTAGCTTTTATTTGCCATTTTCTTAATGCAGGTAGCTTTGGTAATTTACGTTTTGGAAGAATTATATTACCTTCTTCATCAAATTGGATATCCATACGTACAGTTATGTTGAGAAAAGATAAAAATTGATTGAAGATGCTTTAATAAGTAATTTCGAAGCTCTTAAATATTGTTTTTGATGAGCAACAATATGCCAATCAAAAGATTATTTTACAAGTTTAATCCGGGAGGTAGATCAGATAATGATTTACATAATAAAGAAAGAGAAGAGATTGTTATAGATATATTATCTGGAAAAGAATCTGAAGATGATTCCAAAGAATTTGAACATATCAAAAACTCGCTATTGAATGAGTTTGATAAAATTGGAGTTAAAGAGATTATAAAAGTTAAAAAAAGGGGAGGCTTACAAAACCATCACGATTTTTTAATAATCTTTAAGCGTGGAGCTAAACGGGAAGAATTGAAAATAGAATTTAAAACAACTCAAACTTCAAATATGGGCGCTGAAAACATGCAAACACAATTATATCTAAAGGATGCTAATTTCTTATTTGATGTAAAATCTGATGCAGATTACATAACTGAATTTTATGACAATGAATTGGATGCAATTCTTAAACATTATGGTTTAAAAACTGAGATTTCAAAAAAAGATTATATCAAATTACAAGGTTTTTACTACGATAAGAAAAAACTTCCAAAATTCTTAATTGATTTAAAAGAGCGGGTCGATAAAGAAAAGGAAGAATTGGGAAAAGGAAGGGCGAACCATAACTTTTCAAATATTCGAGCAATAATTTCAACAAGTAGTTTCTTGAATGGAAAAAAATTAAATGTTGAAAAAGTTGAAAAAGAAATTAACAAAAAAAGATTTGAAGAAAAGGACTATATACTTTTGTGGAATATTAAAAATAAAAAATTCAGTTTGAAGAAAACTACTCCAATAAAAATTATACGAACTGAATTCAAATACGGTTCCAGGCCACACAATTTTGGTAAGATCAATGGCTTCCGTCTTTTCTTGAAGAGGGGCGACGAGTTTGAACTTAGGTTACGCTGGAAAAATAGAGCGGGAATACATGGACCGGCTTGGCAAATCTCATAATGGCAATTGAAATCGAGCTTTCTATTAAAGAGTTGGAAAAAGCAAATAAGCTTGCGAAGGCGCAAACCGAAAAGTATGGTCACGACGATGGATATTTCAAGCTTGGTAGAGAAATTTCAAGTCATGAAATTGGCGCTCGTGGAGAAATTGCAGTAATTAAGTTTTTCAAAGAATTCTTTAAATTAGAGGAAGGGAAAGATATTGGTTTGCGTAGAATGGGTGACCAATATGACCTATATCTCAAAATTGGTGAAAAGAAACATCTAATTCATGTAAAAACCGGTGAATATGTAAAATATCCTTCTACTGACTCTCCTTTTGGAATTCATAAAGCGCAGAAAATTGAAGAACTGAAATATCCCATAGTGTTAGTAAGTTTTGAAAAAGATAAAAAGAATATGTGCAAAATTGAAGGATTTTTATCTGCTAAAAAATTAGGTAATTGTAAAATAATAAAAAAAGGTGAATTTTTCCCAAATAGAAATTATGTCTCAAACACAACAAATTGGTTGACCTATATAAGAGATTATGATTGTCCCTTTAGACTAATAGTTCATCTTAGTGAATTGTAAGGATTAGTTGAAATAAAGTAAATTTATTTTTTCTTCAATTTGCGATTTCATCTCAGAAAAATCATAATTAATGTTTTCTTTACGTTTATCAATAATTTCTTTAGTCTTATTAGAAACGTAATCATGAGTTTCTTTATCTGGATAAACAAAGGGTAGATTTCGAATATCTTTGATCTGGATACTGCTAGTATTATTAACAACATTTGCAAGGCGCGTATAAAGATCTGTGTTCAGCAAACCAATCAAATAATTAATTGAAATATTTGGATCCTTTACAACAAAACCCATGGTTTTGTTCGTATCCCACAGACAACCTTTGGGCATATATCTTGCAGACAATCTAATGCTAATTCCACTAATAGCTATTCCCTCTTTTCCAAAAAAAGGATTTTTTGGTATAACATATCTTTCAACTAACTTGGAATCGTTCCAAACAATTGCTTCATCAAAAGGATAATAATATGGTTTTTCTCCGCCTCGTTTCAAATAAATCTTATAATTAACTCCATCAATTTCAGACATCGAAACAACTTTTCTACCTTTTCGTGAATATAGTTCTGCCAATTTACTCCCTTCAATAGCTGCCAGCGCTTCAGCATTATTTCGAGTATGCATCCCTATAGCACCCTCAATAATTTCAGAAAGTTTGGGAGTTTTTGAGAATAATTTTAATATATGTGCATTATTATCTAAATAGAAAACGCTTCCAGGAAGAGCTCTAAAAGTTCCTTGTTTAACTAATTTTGGTGAAGAATAATAATCTTTTTCTGAATTAGTTCTTGATATAATCTTTATTTCATTATCATCTAATTCTTTTATAGCTGAAGAATTATTTTTTTCAATTAAAATTATTGCAGTATTAACTGTTGCACCGGTATGATTAAATAAATCTTTTGGGGTACGAATAATATTCAATATCTTACAATTGTTTAATAGATAATTTCTAAGTTTCTCATGAACATTTAAAGATAAGAACGTATCGCTTATAATAAAACAGAGTTTTCCACCCTCTTTCAAATATTTTAGACCTTGATAAATAAACATTGCATATGTATCGTGTGTGCCAATTTCAGTATAGATTTTTTTTAATTTTAATTTATTATTCTTAATATACTTACTAGATTTACTAAGATATGGCGGATTTCCAATTACTAAATCATATTTATTTTCACCAAGAGTATTTTTGAACAATGTATCTCCTAATTCAAAATTAACTCCAAAGGATTCAATCTTTTGTTGTACTTCAGGATTTATATCGAATACCGTTATATTTGATGGTTTGGATCCTTTTTCAATTAATTCTTGAACAAAAACACCATCTCCTCCTGAAGGTTCAAGAATTTTCTTATTTTCTAACTTTTCTGAAACTAATGCAGTCATAAATCTTACAGTATTTTCAGGAGTATAGAATGCGCCAAGGTTCTTTTTAGTCATAAGCATATATAGAGAAGAATTTATCAATATATAAATATTATATGTGGTTGTCCAGTATTAACTTTCTTAAAAAGAAAAGGTTTAAAGTTTGAACGTTTAAAAAAATAATATGAGAGGCGAAGTTACTGAAAATCTATTTGATCTAATGACTCAACATGATTTAATAGAAATTCCAAAATTCCAACGAAGATATAGTTGGAAACCTCAGCATTGGCAGGATTTACTTGATGATATTAAAAATACTGAAAGAATTAGTGAAGATTACCATTTTTTCGGAACCATTGTTTTATCTCCTGCAAAAACAAAAGGAATCAAGAAAAGTTATGATTTATTGGATGGGCAACAAAGAATAGCTACAGTAAGTTTATTATTTATTGCAATACGTGATTTATTAAAAGAACGAGGAGTAACCAATATACCTGAAGTAGATGAAATTGATAGTTTTCTAACCGCCCGATCAAAGGCAAGCGGAGATAGTAAAAAAAGAAAATTGACTCTAAGTAAAGAAGAAGATAAAATTTATAATAATTTATGGGACTCCTCGGCACCAGATAAAAGATATAGTCTTACAAAAGCTTACCTATATTTTAAGAATTATTTGGAAGATAAAGAAGATGAGAAATTAAATGATATAGTATATAAGGTTTGTAATCAATTTCGAGTTATAGTGTTACCTACCGGTAAATATCTTGATCCTTATGATATTTTTGAATCTATGAATGATCGGGGCGCACCGTTGGGAACTTTAGATTTAGTTAGAAATTCTATTCTTTCACGAGCTGAAAAAATAAAGAGTGAAAGCGAAGATTATCATAAATCAATATCCGATATTTGGTCAAATATTGAGGACGTATTCAAATCTACAAAGAGAACTAGAAATCCCGAAATATTCTTCAGATTACATTGTATTTGCAATATTGAGTCAAAATTGGTTCCAAAGGGTCGTAAAACTTATCGTAAATTAAGAGATCATGCAAACAAATTAACAGATTCAAAATTTGTAAAATATATTGATGAATTACATATTTCACTTGAGAATTATGTAAATATTAAAGAGGCTAATTTTGATGAATATTTGGATAATAAAAGTTATGCAAATCAACTTAATTATTTATGTGATGAAGTAAATTATCTTGGCGCCTCAAGACTTCACCTTATTTTATTAAAATTAGTAAACAAAAAATATGGAATTAAGGAGATTAATAAAATAATAGCTATACTAAAATCCTATATCGCACGAGTTAAAATAACTGGGGCTTCAACTGCTCCAGAAGAATCAAACTATCTTAAAGTTCTAAAAATTCTGGATAGTAAAAAACAAAATAAAATAACTGCAATATCTAAACTTATAAATAAAACAATTAAGCAAAATGATCTTACAAAAACACAAGTTATTGAAAATGTTAAAGAATCATTCCAGAACAATCATTCCTTAGCAAAATATATATTATGTAAAATTGAGCGAAGTAGAACTCACGTTGATAAACCCAATGAATTTAGTCTAACTACTGAAGACAATCTAGAGCATATATATCCTCAAACACCAATGAAGGGTAAAGTTGAAATACTCAAAGATAAAGTTCTATTGCATAGTATTGGAAATTTATTAATTTTGGAAAGAGGAATTAATAGTAAATTGAGTAATAAGTCTTTCTCTGAAAAACTTAAATTGTATAAAGATTCAAAACATAGTATAACTGAAGATATTTCAAAAGTTAAAAAATGGTCTGATAAGGAGATTAAAAATCGAACAAATAAACTTGCAAAAGAATTCGCAAAAATACTTGATAATGAACTTAATTAAAGCTTAAAAACAATACTAAATCCCTTCAAGTATCTCAAAAACAATTATATATC
>CAZKIP010000016.1:0-6557 GCA_964552945.1 uncultured Methanosarcinales archaeon | reverse complement strand
ACACGGTCACAAGTGTTCTGCGCTTTCCGTTTGAAATTCCCGGCGGGGGCACTTTTTCCCACAGAGTATTTGCCCACTGCAAATTTAGTCAAAAAATTTGTAATGGGACTATGGGATTTAATAGCTAATTCTTGCGAAATGTACATATGAGAATAGAAAAGAATAGGAAAACATACTGTGATAAATGGGGAAGAAATGCCCTTGATAGGATACAAATTTCTAATATTAGCCAAAGAAATAAGGACTTATTAAAAGATTTCCAAAATTACTTGTTTAGTACAGGTTCTGGAACAAATAGGGTGGCCAAAGTAACTAATCAACTTAAAATTATGCTCCTCTTTGAAGAAGATGGAAAAAGAGTGATGCCAATAGATTTGGACAAAGCTAGCAAGAGAGATATTATGAACCTTGTAGCTTATGTTAACCAGATAGATTCTTTAGCAGAAGCTACAAAATCAGATTACCGTAGGAGCATAAAACAATTTTATCTTTGGTTTGAAGAAGAAGACGAAAAATTACTTAGTGATAATACACTAATTAGAATTAAAGCTACCCAATTTTATAAATATATAAAAACCAATGTAAAAAGAGCTTACAAACAAAAACAAATTGACCCTTCTACTATTCTTACAGAAGAGGATATTGAAGTTGTCACAAAAAATGGTTGCCGCAGTATTAAAGAAAAAGCGTTCCTTAAATTCTTACATGAAACAGGCTTGAGAGCAGGAGAAATGCTTAACCTTAGAGTTGGACACATTGTTCTTAAGAAAAATATTGGTGTTGCCCATGTTGATGGGAAAACTGGAAAAAGAACCGTACACTTTACTAAATCAATGCCTTATTTAGTTCAATGGTTAAACTTGCATCCTTTTAGAGAAAACCCTGAAAGTGATTTATGGCTTGGAGAAAGCACAAATAAGATGCACCAGCCTTTAGTATATCGTGGAGCAATAGCTTTGGTGAAAAGATGTTTCAAAAGAGCCAACGTTAAAAAAAAATATAATCTTCACTGGTTTCGCCATTCGCGTGCTAGTTTACTTGCTCCTCATCTTCCAGAGAGTTTACTATGTAAATTCATGGGATGGAGATTGGGTTCTAAACAAGTAAGAACATATTTACACCTTTGTCCACAACAATTGGAAGATGCTTTTCTTAAGATAAATGGTTTATCAAAAGTTGAAGAAGACAATAAGAGCTTACCTCAGAAATGTAATTGCGGTACAATCAATGATAGTTTTTCTAGGTATTGCCATGTTTGTGGCAACCCTTTAAGTGTTGAAGTAGCTGTTCAGGACCAGGATATTGTAAAGAAAGAGACCGAAAAAAGCATTAAACTATTGATGGAAATTGCGCAAAATCCAGAATTAATGAAACGATTTGAGGAGTTTAAAACCAAATTAAAAAATATTTGAGGAACATTTAAATATATGTGCAAATGAATGTAGGAGGTGAAAATGGAATCAAAAAATATTACACTTAAAGTGAAATCTGAATTGTATGATATCCCTGAAACATTCAAATTAAATGATAAACAAGGAATCCAAAGAGAATGTGATATTAACAATAAAATTCACGTAAATAAAGACAATATTAAGCAATTCCTGGACACTTTAAGCTATCCTTTATATTATCTTGATTTTGAAACGTTCTCCTCAGCAATCCCCTTTATTGAGGGCACAAAAGCATACCAGCAGGTACCTTTTCAGTTTAGCTGTCACGTAGATGATGGAAAGGAAATTAAGCATTATGAATTTCTAGCAAATCCCGGAGATGAAAGAAAGAAATTATTAGAAGAAATGAAAAAGGTTCTGGGAACTTCTGGAAGTATAGTTGTTTACTATCAATCATTTGAAATTGGAAGATTAAGAGAACTAGCTAAAGCGTTCCCGGAATATAAAGAATGGGTTGACGGTATAATCAAACGTATTGTTGACCTAATAGTACCATTTCAAAACTTTGATTATTATAACCCTAAACAAAAAGGAAGTTGTTCTCTTAAGAAAGTTCTTCCAGCAATGACTGGAAAAGGTTACGATGATTTAGAAATTTCAGATGGAACAACTGCAAGCATTATGTTTTTAAAAGATGGTTCAAACCAAAAAGTAAGAGAAGATTTGTTGAAATACTGTAAATTGGATACAGAAGCAATGGTTTGGATGATTGAGGAGTTGAGAAAGGTATTATAGTTTACCAAGTTTTCTTTTAATCCATTGAATTGTTTTCATATCACTTTCAAAACAGGCTATCAATAGAATAACAATTATTGTCATTGATATGACTGAGAAAAATTCAACACCAAAGAATACTGTGCCAGTTACCTTAAATATAGTGTCTAAAATGATAAGCATGAGTCCGAGATAAATAATCCCTTCTATATTCTTCCAAATTTGTTTTTTCATGTTTACTCAATTTTTATTTTTAAAGGTCCAGTGTATGTTGGGAGTTTTATTGATTGTATTTCTACAGCGTTTGTTAGCACTTCATTATCATTGTGTTGTTGACAGACCCCATTATGTTTTGAAAAATAGCTTCCAACTTTTTTATTTGAAGGTGTTGACTTTTCTTTCATTATAAAAAGGGTTGTATTTGAATTAGGCCCAAATGAAATCACATCATAGGGATTGTTCATGCCAAACAAAGGGACACCACTACAATCTTTTGATTCGTAATGTAAGATTGAAGTCCATGCTCCCGCCCAAACTTTATTCTCTCCAGGGTATAGGTTATCTCCCGTAAGAGGATATAGAAAATATATTTTTTCAACATTACTGTCAAAAACTTTCATCATGGTGGGATTTATATTTGAACTTCCTGTTCTCACCCAGTCTACCAAATAACCCACTTTTTTCCCTGTAGTATCATAAACAGCTAATGAAGGTCCAATCTTTCCAGGAGGTCCTTGTGGTCCAGTATCACCTTTCGGTCCTTGATAACTATCCCCCTTATCTCCTTTTGGTCCCTGTGGTCCCATCTTACCTTCTAATCCAGGGGGCCCTTGAATTCCTTGATTTCCCTTAGGCCCTTGTGGCCCTATCTTACCCTCTAAACCTTGAGGTCCAGTCAATCCAGTTTTACCAATAGGACCCTGGATACCTTTGTCACCTTTGAATCCTTGAATCCCTTGGGGGCCTGTTTTACCCATTGGACCTGGCACCCCAGCTTTTCCATCGTAACCTTTTGGACCTTGGGGTCCAGTTAACCCCATCTTACCTTGTTTACCTTCAGGTCCTATAGGTCCAGTTAAACCGATTGGTCCTTGAATTCCTGCAGGTCCGGTCAAGCCCATAACTCCCTGAATTCCTTGCGGTCCTTGTGGACCTGTTAGGCCCATTTCTCCTTTGTAACCTTGTGGTCCCATTGGTCCTACTGGCCCCATAACACCAGTAACTCCCTGTGGTCCTGGAACTCCTTGGTAACCCTGAGGTCCCATAGGGCCTGTTTCTCCCTGAGCACCTTGCATACCTGTCGGACCAGTTAATCCGATTGGACCCATTTCACCTTGAGGACCAGGAATTCCTTGAGGTCCCATTGGTCCTATGGGGCCTTGTTTACCTTGGTCTCCCTTATTTCCTTTAGGTCCTTGGGGACATTCTTTATTCTCTTGAGCTTCTTCTAATTGAGAAATACGGTCTTGTAACTTTTTTATTTGAGCGTCATAATTAGGTTGACTAAAAGTACATCCTGCTACTGTTGTAAATGCTGCAAGTACAAGTGCGGTTAGAGTTTGTCTCATTTATATGCTAAAAGAGGCATTTCTATTAAAATCTTAGGGTGAAATTTTACTTTCTTGTAATTACTCCTTGCCGTTTTAGCATTTTTTGTATGAGTTTATAGATTAATACAAATTTGAACGGGCTAATATTCTTAACATTAAATAATTTCTTAAACATTAGCAATTTAACTGTGTCAGTTAATATGGTCTCCTTATTATTAGGCGCGTTGCAAACTCTTTGGTATAGTTCTTCCAACTTTTTTTTATTATTCATTACTAGCACCTCTTAAATGGCTTTGTTTCGTAAAAATCCCTCTACCTTCATTAAAAGCTTTTAAGGCCCTGTAGAAACTTCTCTCAGAACTAGTTTCGTAGCGCTGAATTAATTCATTTTGTTCGGTTAATGGAACAAAAACAGTTTTTGGGATAGTGGGTTGTTCATTATTCATTGAAGAACGATAAATTTCAGATTTTACTGCTTTCTTAAATTCTTCTCCATACAAATGTTGTTCAGTATCAAAGGACTTATGCATTCTAAACCAACAAATTGCCATTTTCTCTACAAGGAGGTTCTCCATTATATCTCTTGGTTTAAAATGTTCTTTAAAGTCCTCTGTGAAATTATTTATCCACTTCTGATGTAAATTACAGAAAACAGTATCTGAAGTTAGTCCGTGCTTATAGCTATTTTTTATGGTTTTGCTGGTGTCTTTTGGGCCAGTTGATTTTTGTGCATTTTTTTTATTTGCTTTAATTTGTTTTTTTGTTGTCATTTAATTCCTCCATTATTAACAAAGCTATGAACAGTTGTAGGGTATCATCGTAATGAAAATAAATTTCTCACACTTTCATTGTTGTAATGTTATTTTTAAATAATAAAATTAATAAATAAAAAATTAAATAGTACTATCTCTAGCATTTCATTAATAGTTCTATCTCTTTTATTTTCTTATTACATTTATTACTCATTTTGTTGATGGAATACTCCAGTAAGCTCCATTCTCTGATACCTCTCTCTTATAACCTCTAATCTTTAATTCATTAAATACCATCATAATTTCTTCATAACCAAACCTATTATTGAATAATTCACCACTTACTTTTTTTACTAAAATCTTATCTTTTGCATGAAACATTTTAAACACAATTTTTAACCCATCTTTCACCATATTTTTTACACTATAATCAATCACAGAAGGAAATGGTGAACCCATCCCCCCCTTACAATAGTTAAAGCCTGGTACTTTTGCAAGTTGTTTCATCTTTGCTAATGCATAGGTCCTTGTAACTCCTAAATATTTCTCAACTTCATCACTTCTCATTTTTCCTCTCCTTAGTACTTCAGTTTCTAATCTCATTACTTTTTTTCCTATTTTTTGCTTTACTATTTGAAAAAGCAAAGATTCTTGCATATCGATTTTTTCTCTAACGATTTTCAATTCATTCATAATATCCTCAATTGTAATATTCTTCATGTTTTACGCCTCAATTTAAAGTTTTAAAGTGTTTTATATTAAACTGTACCTGTGAAGTTTCTGGAAACAAATTGTTCACGCGTCATCATCTCCTGTAAGTTCTTGAAAGTAGAATCTCCTTAATCTCTGAATCTCTTCAGGAAGCTGTTCTTCTAAGTGCTTATCAATCTTTTTTAGTTTAGTCATCATTTTTTTTCTTAATTAATAGGTTACCATCTCTGTAAACATCAATCAATAATTTATCTCCTCTCTGCAGATTATTAGATAAAACCCAGCATTTTGGAAGGCTAATCAAATGACTTCCGCCTTGCTGAAATATTCTTTTTTCAAAGTTTATTGTTGCCATACATTGTTAGATTATTGTATGATTAATAATGACCTTAGTCAATAAAATTAGAAATTGACTAATATTGCAATTTTAGTCGTATAAGAATAAAAATGCAAAAGTTTATAAAGTATTTAATTTATATCAAATAAAAATGAAATCAACCAAAATTAATACTCCTGAGTTTCGGATATTAAGTGGACTTGCTCAACCTGATGGTTATGATTTTTGGATGAGACCAAAAGAAGTCATCAAAAAAGGAATATTTCCTTCAGACAGAAGTAATTCTAATAGACATTTTGTTAAATTAATGGAACTAAACCTAATTGAAAAAGATAATCCTCTTTCTTCTGATGACTGGAACAGGAAGAGTAATCCTTCCATCTACAGAATTAAAAGAGACAAGGAAACTTTCAATAAAGTATTTAAAATATTTGCTGAGAACCATATGAAAAATTGCAGGGATAATTGTTCACCTGAATGTAGGGTAAAGTGTAGAAATAATTGTTCTGAAAAGTGTAAGGGTGCATGTTTTGTTAACTATCCTTATTTTCAAGAGAATCCTTTTTTTAAGAATTTTGTAGGGGAAATATATGGTATTTCAAAGGAAATGTTGCCTGAAGTTTGTAAGGATTTTGGGTTTGAACCATACGCTAAAGCATATTCTGATTATATTGATTCACCTGAAGCATTTGAATTAACTGTAAAAGAAACTAAAAAGGGTCTTGTTAAAATTGGGGTTGACCCCATTAAATTAGCTGAAATTAAAGCTTTAAAACACGCTGGTGATAAGTATAATGCTAATCTTTTCTTCCTTAATAAATCTCTTTTGTGTTCAAAAAAATATTTGGATGGCCATAATTGGAGAAAAGAGATGGGAGAATTATGCAATAATATTGAAATTACTTTAAAAGAATTACAGAAAATATACACGCAAAAATGGAGGAAGTAAACAAGAATTAGTACCTATTGTTCCTTGTGGGAACGAAGTCCCGGCGGGGGCACTTTATATTCCAAAACAATTATATACTTCTCTAGACTAAAA
>CAZKIP010000015.1:0-8480 GCA_964552945.1 uncultured Methanosarcinales archaeon | reverse complement strand
AAAAAGTGCTATTTCAACTGTAGCAATAGAATCTGTATCAAAAGTAGGCGAAGTGTTTTGTAAAGTAACATTTGCAGTAATGTTAAAAGAATGCATTGATAAATTTTCTACAGAAATAATGCTACCCTCCCCCGCATTTGTTGTCAAAGAACCATTAATCATTATCATTTCATTAATTGGAGTTATAGAAACAAGATTTGTTTCATTATACCATCTGGAGGTATTACTTATCCCATCAGCGAAATCATCAATAAAAGTTCCTAAATCATCACCAACGCCAACACTAAGTGGGCCAATAATTGCTGCTCCCGTAAGTAAATTATTATCGGCACTAAATAAATCTCCCCCTAAGAAATTTTCAAAAGATAATCTCAAAGAGTTATATTCCAAATCGCTATTCTCAAAAACAAAAACAAAAGAAGAAAGAATTAGAAATACCATTAGTAAATTGATACCTAAAGTTTGAGGGATAGATTTTTGTGATAACCTTCTTTCGGTAAATTTCTTTTCATTTTGAATTATATTAGATTGGAGTTTTTGTTGAAGGGGTTTATTTTGAATAGTTTTATCACGGGTAGGATTCATTTCTGCCAGTTTTTCTTCCACCCAGGATAGATTGTTATCTAGTGAAAAGCCTTTATGCCTACTACTTTTCTTTGTTTTATTCATTTCTTTTTACTACCTTTCTTAATTAATTCAATTTTGATAGTGGAACCTACTGGGAATTCTTTCCAGAATTTTTGAGGTACGGGGATTCTTCGTTGTAATTTCCCTTGAGCCTGCACTATATCAACAAAAAATAAAGGAGAACCATCAATAAGTGAAATTTTCACGTAAGAATTCAAAGGAAAATTTTTCCAGAATTTTTTAGGTACTGGAATCTTCCTCTGCCTAGTACCCTGAGCTAAAATCTTGTCTACGTAATACATTTAGTAGGGAAAAGATTATGGTTCTTGTTTATAAATCTATTGTATATCTAAATAGATATTTAGTAAATATATGGCATATCTAAAAAGAAATTACTAAAAAAGATAAAGAATATATAATAAAGTCAAAATCAAGTATAAAATGTGGCTTCACAACCTTGATCCAACACTATTCTCTCTTGGACCTCTAGAAATTAGGTGGTACGGACTAGTTTATGCGTTAGGATTCCTTTTTACAGCCTGGTGGCTTAAAAAAAATAAAGAAAAATTAGGACTAAAAAAGGATGATAATTGGGATTTGGTCTTCTATGCTTTAATAGCAGGAATTGCTGGAGCAAGACTTTTTGAAATTTTTTGGGAACCAATTTACTATTTAGGAAACCCTCTAAATATATTAAAAATATGGCAGGGAGGGATGAGTTTTCATGGTGGATTTGTTGGAGGAACCATTGGAATTTGGTGGTTTTGCAAAAAAAAGAATCTCTCTTTTGCAAAAGTAGCAGATTTAATTTCTCTTCCTTTTATGTTAGCACTTGCTTTTGGTAGGATTGCTAATTTTATTAATGGAGAGTTGTGGGGAAGAGTATCAAATTCATCATGGTGTGTAAATTTTAAGAACACAGGTGGAGGAGATGTATGTAGGCATCCATCAACTCTTTACGCTGCTGGAAAAAGATTCCTGATTCTAGGTTGGCTTTATTTCCTTTCTTTAAAAAATAACTTTAAACCCGGATTCATCATATGGAATTTTGTTTTTTGGGAAGGATTGGGCAGAATAATTGTTGATTTCTACCGATTTGAAAAAACTTATTATTTAGGATTTACCATGGGACAACTGCTAAGTCTTCTAATGGTTCTAGTAGCATTATATGCCTTTTGGAGATATTATAGAAATGATTGGAAGAAAATTTTAGGCACTTCTTAATTAATAGTAATACTTCCCTTCCTCTCTTTGTTCCCTATCTTTAACCGAACCAGGATTATTAATTCTTGGGCGGTTAGAGTTGAGGTCTCTTCTCAAAGTTATATCCAGTTCTTTAAGGAATAAACTCATTCCTTCCTGTAAAGAAAATGGACCCTTAAGCAAACCCTCTTTAGCAGGAATTCCAGAGAATACGATTAATCTATCTGAAAGATTATCTAAAAACATTAAATCGTGATCAACAACAAGAATGGCAACGTCTCTTTCCTCGGCAACATTTCTGATTACTTTAGAAATCAACAAACGTTGTTCCACATCTAAGTAAGCAGAAGGTTCATCAAGTAAAAATAATTCTGCATCTTGAGATAAACAATGGGCAACAGCAACCCTTTGTAATTGCCCCCCCGATAAATCAGATAATTTCTGAGTGTATAACTTTTCTAAGTCCAAGGGATTTATTAGTTGATTGTTATAATTATTAATTGCTTCCTTCAAAAAATCTGCAACCAAAATGTCTGAATCCGATTCTAAGTATTGAGCTTTGTAAGATACTTTTATTTCTCCATCAATTTCCCCTTTATCTTTTTCAAGAACTCCTGCCAAAATCTTGATGAAAGAAGTTTTACCAATCCCATTTTCTCCAAGTATTCCCACAACTTCATTTTTGTACAAAAAACCTTCCTCGCTTTTCAAAGAGAAGTTTCCTAAGCTTTTCTCAATATCTTTCCAAGAGATTAGTTTAACTTTTGATTTTTCCATCTTACTTTGGGAATTATCAAATTTTATTGAATGAGATCTAAATCTAATATTTTCTTCTTTAAGAAAACCTTCCAAATAAGCATTTACTCCTTCTCTGGTAGATTTAACTGTTGAAACAATTCCAAAAGCTCCTTCATGTCCATACATGATGTTAACTAGATCTGTCATGTAATCAAGAATAATTAAATCGTGTTCAATAACTATAACGGAAGTATCTTCGTTGGCAAAGGAACTAATAAAGTGAGAGATGTTAACCCGCTGTTTAATGTCTAAATAAGAAGAAGGTTCATCAAATAGATAAATGTTAGAATCTTTAAGGATAGA
This sequence comes from uncultured Methanosarcinales archaeon, assembly GCA_964552945.1. GTDB lineage: Archaea > Nanobdellota > Nanobdellia > Woesearchaeales > GW2011-AR9 > CAZEAB01. The sequence goes on along the minus strand of CAZKIP010000015.1, from coordinate 5,549 downwards.
TGCAGCAATGGCTACTTTCTGTAATTCTCCCCCAGAAAGATGAGCAACATCACTATCTAAGAAATTTATTAATTGTAACTTTTCTGAGTACTCTTTTAACTTATTATTTTTATCAAGCTTTGAAAGAAGTTCATTAACTGTTCCAGAAAATTGTTTAGGAATTAAATCTACCTGCTGTGGTTTGTAAGAAAGATTAATTTCTCCTTTCTGAAGTTTTTGTAAGAATTTCTGAGTTTCTGATCCTTTAAAATAATTTATTACTTCCTTAAATTCTGGAGGATTGTCCCATATACCTAAATTTGGTTTTAACAAATTTGACATGATTTTTAGAGCTGTAGATTTTCCAATTCCATTCTTACCAATGATTCCAGTAACTTTACCAAATAATGGAGTTGGGAGAGAGTAAAGTTCAAATAAATTCTCGCCATAGCGATGCACAGGATTTTTTGTTAGTGTCTCTGGAAGATTAATTATTTCAATTGCACCAAAAGGGCATCTAGTTGGACAAATTCCGCATCCCGTACACAAAATTTCGTCTATGATTGCTTTCTTAGTAACATCATTTGGAGTAATGCAATCTCCTCCAGTTCTGTTTACGGGACACAATTTAGCACAAAGATAGTTCCCACATTCAGTAGGATGACATTTGTCCCGATGGATGATAGCAATTCTTTTTCTCATAATCTAAAAAGGAAGAATTTTTTTATATTACTTTTGGTTTTATTAACAATTATTGGAGATCGTTTGTCTTTAATAAATTGGCCAAACTATTAGCTAAAAGGTGAGAAGCCGCACTATGGCTATAAACTAATCCCTTTGAAGGCAAACCTGCAATTAAAGGATAAGTTAATCCTTCTGGATTTCCAGGAAGGGTTTGTGCTTCCAAAAAGTAAGGATTTCCTTCATTGTCACCAATAACATCCATTGCTCTCAAAAGACTTTGTGAGGGAAGTTTGCTTGCTTCGATAATTAATGCTCTGACGTCTTCCCTGATAGTCAAATCAGGATTGACAAAATTGTAAGGGAATGCTTCTCTTACTTGAGGGTCATTGCACTTAGCCCAACTAACTCCCCCTTCATTAAGAAGTGTACCATTAAAATTATCAGAATTAATCGATCTTTGTGAATCTTCACGATTATAAAATAAGAATGCTCCAATTATTTCTCCAGGAAAAGTGATTAATCTTAAACTTGAACCACAAGGAACGTCGTTGACTACTTCCTCTTGGGCAATTCTAACATTCGGATGAACAACAAAATCTTCTTCGCTAGGAACAAAATAAACCCCGTGTCCAAAAGTGCTGGTTACATCTTTCAAAACAAATTGTCTTCTCTCAGAGTCACCATAAAGTTTCTCTCTTACTTTAGAATAGGACCATTCACCAGTTTCTCCTTTGATAACAGATTTAGGAATTGGAATGGGCCCGTCTCTTAATCTTCTAACAAATCCTTCTTTAAATTCTAAAGAATCATCTCTTTTATTGGGACTATTGGTTTGAATTCTTCCCCAATATCTTTCAATGAAAAATTCATCAATTTCTACCTCTAACAATCTTCTAAATTGTCTTTCTTCAATTGGAACACCTGCTTCGTTTAAAGAGCGTCCTAAACTTGCTTGGTGGGAAATAACCACTTTTGGTTGCATCTTAGCAACCGTTTCTTCTAAATATGAAGGTGTTAAGTCATATGTTCTAACAAATTCAGGGAGGTTAAGAAATCCTACTTCAAACCCCCTCTTTTGCAGAGATGCGCCTGCGTCTAGAAAGATTCCTCCGTAAGAAAGTGGATGTGGATTGTTGTAAGTAAACAGAATGTCGACCATTAACTCGTTTTGTAGAAGGGTTTTATAAATCTTTTTACCGGGAAATTGAGAATTAGCTTTTACTACGTTAAATTTAAAAGACAGAAGTATTTTTTGTCAAGATATGGCGAAATGTAGCATTTGTAGCGAAAAAATTCAAGAACTATTTTTAGGGAAAATAAAAGGAACTATTGTCAAGAAACCTGGAAATTCCAAGAAATATGAAGTTTGTAATTTGTGCCAGAAGAAATTTAGTAAAGAAGAATTAATTTCTCAATTATAATGCCCCTGTAGCATAGCGGCTAATGCGTTCGCCTCGTAAAATCGATTTAGGTTTCAGACAGCGAAAGATCGGGAGTTCAAATCTCCCCAGGGGCTTATTTTCTCAAAAATAAAGTATTTCATTAAGTTTATAAATAGCTAATTTTTAGGTACAATATGACTGAATTAGACATTACAGATTCCATTAAAAGGGAAGATGAATTTGATAAAAAGCTAGAAGAAGATACCTTAAAATCAATTAAACAATCTGAAGAAGAAATGGGGAAAACCAAGGCTTCTGAAACAAAAAATCTTCTTATTGTAGGTGGAATGATTATAGGCCTTTTCATAGTTCTTTTTGGAGGATTTACCTGGTATAATTCTATTACCGGTTCTGCAGTTCTTACCATGGAAGATTTACATCAGAAAAATATTGATGGAGAACTTGACAATGAAGAACAAGGTTATATCTACAATGGATTCAGTTTTGTAAAGTCTGATGGATTATGGTGGACAGAAATTCAAGCGGGAGAAGAACTGATAATGACGCCATTACATTTCGCTCCAAAAGTTTTAGAAGAAATTCAAATCACTGGGAAATTAAACGAGAATTTCAACAAGGGGGCGAAAGTTTATATCGCTATAGACCCGCTAGTTAAAAATCCTTATTATACTTTAGCAGTTTCTGAATTGAGTTTAAACTTGGCCCAAGGAATTATGAGAATTCCGGATGCTGCTTGTACAGAAGAACATTATGCTTGTGAAGGAAGACCAATAATGAGTTGTGATAACAACAAAGGTGGAAATCCAATTATAGAACTTGTTTTGGTTAAAGAAGGTACAAAAGCTTCCGTAGAATTAAAAGATTCTTGTATAAAAATAATCGGAAATAATGAAGATTTGGTTAAAGGAGTGGACAGAGTTCTTTACAAATGGTATAAAGTAATGGATTAGTAGGATAAATATATTAATTACCTTCACTTAGTTTCTTTATGATCATAAGTTTTTTTGAAGAATATCCAACCAAAGAAAATCTTACTAAATTAGGTTTAGTGAATTGGTCCACTAAATTGTACATTGGAGCTAAATCTTTAAAAGAATTTAATAAAATAAAAAAAATCATAAATAAATCAAAAAATAGTAAACATATCAAAGAAATCATCTGGTGGATTTTACTTGAAAACAACGAAGGGTATTGGTTTTCTCCATTTACAAAACAATCTGCTTTAAAGCGCGTATTTAAAGAAGCAAAAAATGTTCCAGTAATGATTGATGCTGAATACCCGTTACGACATAGTCCTTCGTTATTTATAACTCAATCCTACAGATTCTTTAGTAATCGAAAAATAATTAGAAACTTTATCAAAAATCATAAAAACATTTATGTAGCAGAATATTTCCCAGAAGGATTTTTTAAAGATAAGTGGATGCATTTTCTAGGGTTACATTTTAACGCCAACAAATATGGTTGTAGAACAATGAAGATGATTTATCACAGCATGCTTCCTTACCTCAAAAGAAATACAGATAAAAAGTTGCAAAGAGGAGTTAAGTTATATGGAAATCAATACATTCCCAGTTATGGAACAATTGCTACTGGAGTTTTAGGTAATGAGCCCACATTAAAATTGGAACAATTGGAAAAAGATTTACAACATGCAAAAGATGCAAAGATTAAAGAATGCGTTATATTTAGGTTAGGTGGGATTAATAAGAATTACAAAAAAGTAATCCTAAAATTTGTAAAATGAATCTCTGGAAAAAAATTAAAAATCAACGGATGTTAACAATTCTAATTATCTTTGTTGTTTACAACATTTTCCTTATTTTATATTCGCTTAAAATTCAAAACTATTATGCAATTAAAGGCCAGTCAACATTTGTAATTCTAGGGATCCTTCTTTATATATTCAGAAAAAAATTAAAACTAAAATCTCTTGCATTTACATTCTTATTAGCTGGTTTCGCAGTTCACTTATCCCATATTTTTGGTAAATTATATCAAAATCAAAATCTTTTTCCCCCGTGGGATTTCTGGAGTCATTCAATCTTTTTTATAGGAGCAACAATCTACTTTTTTGAACTTCAGAAAAGAAGATTTAACACAGAAAAAATATTTACGTTTAAGAATATCTTTCATTTTCTAACTCTGTTTCTACTTGTATCAGGCATTGGAGTTCTAATTGAATTAGGAGAATATAGTGGGTATGTGTTTTTAGAAGATGGAGGGTACGAAGTATTTGGCGGAGGAGATTATGAAGGAATTGTTGTTACTGATGAAGTCATCTCAAGTATCGAATTTCATGGAGGAGGATGGTTTGATGCCATGACAGATCTCGTAATCAATTCAGTAGCAATTCTATTTACAGAGTTAATATTATTTATTTTTCTAATTAGAAAAAAGAAGGAGTGAAGCACAAATCATTTAATTAAATGTTTTATAACAAATACTTTACAAACCTCAAAAATCTAGGTTCTTTCAGCAATGCAGAAGAAACTAATGGGACAGGATTATCCCGTGTATATTTCTCAAAGACTTTCTGTACTTTAGGTTGAGCCACATATGAAACCAAGCGATCCCAGTCGTTATCAGAAAACTTCTCCATTATTCTTTGTACTTGAAGATGCATCCACATCTTTTTACGTACAGGTTTTATTTCTTTCTCAACATCCTTATTATTTAAAATACAATCTGCCACAACCTGCACTTGGTGGAAGGAAGGTACTATCCCCCCAAGGGTTGTAGCTTTAACATAAGAGGATGCATCTCCAACAACGTAACAGTTATCTTTCTTTAATTTCTGCATAGGATGATATAAGGGAATAGTGCCTGCCTGCATTTCTTTAACTTTCCATCCTCTCCCTTCAACAAACTTATCAAAGAAAGCTTTTGAATTTTTCTTCATTGCTAAACCTACTCTGGCCAGTTTATCTGATTCTGGAGTTACCCAAGCAAATAACCCTGGGCAAACATCATTTCCAAAATAAGTCTTAATTACATTTGGTCTAAATTCACCTTCCATAACTGCTTGGATTCCATAATAATTACTTCTTCCTTTATGATAGAAGCCATACGCTTTTGCAGTAGAAGAAAGTGGTCCATCGGCCGCAATAACTATGTCTGCCCTAATTCTCTTCTCAGAACCAGCTACAGAATCTTTAATGATTAATTCACCTCCTTCTTTTCTTAAAAAAGAATGATTTAGATGAATTTGGGCCCCTTGCTTTTCAGCAAGTTTAGCAAAATATTGGTCAAATTTGGTTCTGCAAACTATGTAATCTTTCTGAGAAACTACCAACTTTTTATTTGGAGAATAAACTTCAATAGTATCTATGACATTTACCAAAAACTCACCCATTGGAATATCAAATTCATCAAAAGAAGAAGTTAAGATGCCAGTACATTGAACAGGCGCACCAATTTTTGCATGGTTCTCATAGATTTCTACTTGGCAACCTTTCTTTGCTAGCAAATAGCCAGTGTAAC
>CAZKIP010000014.1:0-11575 GCA_964552945.1 uncultured Methanosarcinales archaeon | reverse complement strand
AAAGGAGTTGCAAAAGATGCAGAAAGAAGTTGTTATGCAGGAAGGGATTGGTCAGATGAGAGATTCAATCCAGTGGCAAAAATTGTTGCAGAAGGAGTAGCAAAAGAGTCATATTGGAGTTATTGGTCAGGTTTGAATTGGTCAGACGAAAGGTTCTTACCAGTAGCAGAGATGATTGCAGAAGGAGTAGCAAAAGAGGTACATTGGAGTTATAAAGCAGGAATAGATTGGTCAAAGGAAAGATTCGATCCAGTGGCAGAAACAATTGCAGAAGGAGTAGCAAAAGATGCAGAAAGAAGTTATTATGCGGGAAGAGATTGGTCAAAGGAAAGATTCGATCCAGTGGCAGAGATTATTGCAGAAGGAGTAGCAAAAGATGCAAAATGGAGTTATGATACGGGAAAAGCTTGGTCAGATGAAAAGTTCAATCCAGTAGCAGAAATTATTGCAAGAGGAGTGGCAAAAGATGTAAAAAAAAGTTATGTAGCAAAAGAAAATTGGTCAGAGGAAAGGTTTGCCTATCTGAAACCGCATCTTGAAAAAAATCCTTTATGGGATAAAGTAAATAGAGTCAATGATAAACAAAGAGAAAAAATATTTTATTTTATGGAAAGGTGTGATCATTCTCTTCTAGGGAATCTTCCTTTACAAGATTTCTATAAAGCAGTTGATGTTCTTGATTATGTTAAACCACAAGAAGGTGGGGAAGAGAAGTTCTTTGAGTCGTTTAATGTTATTCTTGAAAGAGGAGAAGTTCGCCCATGGACAAAAGAGATTTTGAAGAGGATTGAATCTGTTGGTAAGGGTGGAACCAATTATCGAAGTTTGGAAATCACTACTGACTAATGACAATAATATAGAAAGATTTATAAACTAAACCATCAAAATAAAGGTAAAATGGAATTCCCTTTTGAGTTAGACACCCTCTTAGCAACCAAAGTGCATACAGCAGTTAGTCTAGACAGAGCTAGACCCATTTTAGACAAATTTCTCTTTAGATACATGGGACTTATTCCAATTAAAACTGCAGATTGTCCAAGAACCGATGGAAAAACAATCTATCTGAAACCTGAAATAGATGAATTTAAAGATAGCTTGGATGATCTTTCTCAGAACAAAAATGTAAGTATGTACATTTCTGACCTATTACACGAAGTATTACATCTTATTGAAGGTAGTTTTCTTGTTGATGGTAAACCTTATCTTGAACAATTTAAAAATCAAGGATTGGCACACAGAATCTGGAATATATCTGAAGATTCTAGGATTGAACATAACGCTAAAAGATATTTGAAAAAAAATGATAGGGAAGTATTAGAAAGTTCTAACAGACATATTGGAAGAACCATGCCTTTTCCAACATCCATTGAAGCCCAAGTTATGGCTGCTTATTCATCTATAGTTATCGCTAAAGGCAAACCAAGTGATTTTCAACCTGCATTAAAACCTCAAGAGAATGCGCTTTATGCTACACCTGTTGATCATCCTGAACTTCATGCTCAGGGAATAAACACTCTTGGAGATTTGATTGAAAAAATGGTCAGTATAAATTCTAGGGTTTATGGAGAATCTGTTAAAGCTAGTTGGTCAGTTGTCCCAGAGGTATATGATTTGTTGCAAAAAGCACTACCTCAAATGGAAGAGAATTTCAATTCTCCCAATTATACTACAATGCAAGGGGTTCCTAAAGAAGGTCAAGGAGAAGGTGAAGAAGGACAAGGAGCTGGGCAAGGAGGAGACCAACAAGGCCAAGGTCAGGGACAGGGGCAAGGACAAGAAGGAAATGAAGAAGGAGATCAACAAGGACAGGGGCAAGGAGCTGGACAAGGCAAAGGACAAACTCTAGTTTACACTGGATTTAGAGGAGATGCTCACGATTTTGATGCAGCTGAATCTAAAGGTAAAACAATCGAAGAATTAACTAAAGGTTATCATAAACCTGAAGAAGCAAATAATGGAAATAAACCAGGTGAAAATAATAAAACAAGTGATAAAAGTGGAGTTGGTTCTTCAGAAAGAGGAAAAGTAAAGAATACTGTCCTCATCAAAGGTTATGATTCTATAACACAAAAATATACTCTTTTGGAAACGGCATCATTTATGCCCTACCCAAAACATAATCCTTCTTTCAGGGCAGAAATGCAAAAATATGCACCCCTTAGAGATTTATTAGTGGAACATTTTGAAATGATGAAACCTAATAAAATGCAGAGAAAAAGATTTACCGAATCTCCAGATGAATTAAATATGGAAGCGGTAATTGAAGTTCTTGCAGCCCCTGCATTGAGAGAAGATGCTAGAGTTTATGATAGTTACCATATTAACGAAAGAGATTGTGTTTGGGCGATCTTGCAAGATATAAGCGGATCAACAAATCATCGTTTGCCTTCTGGGCAATCGGTAATTGATGTAGAAAACGTTGCCCATGCATTATTGCACGATGCTTTAACAGAAATCGGAGACGTAGTTCTATCTTATGCTTTCTCAACAGGACGTAGCAATGGTACCATTGTATATGAATTAGATGGTGTTGACAATATAGGCGCTCTCTCTCCAGAAGGAGGAAACGCTGATGGAATCGCTATTCGGGCTGTTCTTACAAAATTGTTACAATATGAAGCTAAAGAAATGCGTTTCATTGTTATTTCCGATGGTAAACCCGTTGAATATGGTTCCATGGTCTCTAGTGCAGAAAAAGATCCTGCAGTAGTTGATACATCCATGGCTTTCCAAGAAGGAAGTTCTCAAGGAGTTGACATGGTTTATTTTAACGTTGATAGCAATGCACCAAAATATTTTCATGAATTAACAAAAGGTACAACTTATGCATGTTCTTTAAATAAACCTGAAAGATTACCAGATGAAGTATTTGAATATTTGATGGAATTTGGATAAATGGTAGACATAAAAAGATGGGCTCTTAGAGCTGGCGCTTTCTTAACAGGGATTGGATTAGCTTATGGTGTATCGTGGGCTGTAACTCAGCCGCAAGTGGAAAAAGAAAAAAGAATTCTAGCTTTAAGAGAAGGAAGAAAAATTGAACAGAAAATAAATTATTTTTTTAAGGTTAAACTACCTCATAGAGTTGAGAAGGTTAAAGAAGAATTCGAAAAGTCTGCAGAAAGAACTTTGTCTACTCTCGAAGAAGTTACAGAAGAATTAGCTGAAGAGTTTTTCAGACCAAAACCTTTTACTGAAAAAAGTCCAAGGCTACATCCTCGAGCTGCTAAAAAATTTAAACAACTAACTTCAAAAAGAAGTAAAGATTATTTAGAAGGAAAAGTTTTCAGAACTTCAGAGTTTAAGGATTTGATAAAAGAATTTTCAGCAAAATATGATCTTCCTTACGATGTTTTTATGTCCATCATCGTTGTTGAAAGTGGTGGAAACAATTATGCCGTATCAAGAACTGGAGCAACTGGTTTAGTTCAAATGACACGAACAACAGCTAAAGATATGAATAATAGAAGAAAAGTTTACCATGTTCCCGAAGGATTAGATTGTTTAAGGGAAAATGTTGTAGGAGAAGCAATGGATGCTCGTTACGTTCCAGAAATTAGTTTAGAATGTGGTGCTGCCTTCCTCGCACGTGTCATTAATAGAGCTGACAAAGAATTTCCAAAGCTTAGTAAAAGTCAAAGGACAGACATCGCAATTGCCGCTTACAATGGCGGTTTCGGCGGAGTTTCTAGAGCGATGAAAAAAAGTAATGCTAGAAATTATTGGCAGATTCCAGCAAAAAACGCCCCCTCACAAACACACAGTTACGTTCCTGCAGTACGAGCCGTGCAAAAATTTCTTCACAAAAATAATGTTCTTAGATAATTAGAAATAGGAATCTTTTTATTTGATTGAATTATTGTAGGATAGAGATGAAAGATTACCCGCAAAAATTATTCTATGTCTTCTTTCCTTTACTTTTAATCCTCTTTTCATACAAATTAGCTGTACTAACGATGGATTACTCTCCTAATCAGCAAACTACTCTTAATTTTTTACAAGGGAAGGGAAATTTAAATGAAAATTTTACTGAAAAAGAAATTTCTCATTTAGAAGATGTCAAACAAGTTATAGTGATGATGGAAGCAGTTTTCTACCTTTCTCTGCTGATAAGTACTTTAACCCTTACTAGATATAGAAGAAACAAAGAAAAAATAAAATCTCTTTTTAGAAAAACGGGAATTATTACTGCTTCCGTTACAACTTTCCTTGCTTTAATTGGCGTAATCTCTTTCAACTTTCTATTTACCCTTTTCCATAAAATATTCTTCCCACAAGGAAATTGGCAATTTCCAGCTAATTCAATGTTAATTCAAACTTTCCCCTTAGACTTTTTTATCTCAATCAGTTCAAGAATTTTTATTTTCAGCCTATTTTTTGGAATAATTTTTATATTAATAAGTTATTTATTCCTAAATGATTCTAAGAGTAAGAGGAATTAAAGCCTGGATTTATATCCTAATCGCCTTAATTATAATAATTGTAGTAGCAATAGCTGCTTTTCACATTATTTTGTTCCTTCTTCCTCTAATAATCCTTATCTTTTTGGTTAGTTACTTCTTTAAAATGCTCAATAAAGTTAAAAAAGGGGACAGCAAGGGTTATATAGATATAAATTTCAAAGTTAAAAAATGAAAGCATTGATATTACTCAATTTCAAGATATACAAAGAAGCTAGCGGTAACAAATCCCTTCTTCTTGCTAAGAAGTTGGAGAAAGTTAAAGTGAATGGTTACGAGTTAGTTGTAGCCCCTAGTCTTCTCACATTGAAAGAAGTTGCTGACAAAACTAAATTAAACGTTTTTGCACAGCATACAGACCATGTGCCTTTAGGAGCTCATACAGGAAGAATTTCTCCTAAAGAACTTAAGGAGATAGGAGCAAAGGGAACCATCTTAAATCATTCGGAAAGAAAAATCCCCATAAAATTTTTGGGAGAGATAATTGAAGATTGTAAGAAAAATAAACTTAAAACAGTTGTTTGTGCTTCCACTTTATCCGAAATAAAAAAAGTTGCTCAGTTTAATCCAAATTACATTGCTTACGAACCAAAGGAACTTATTGGAGGAGAATTGTCCGTTACTGAATCTAAACCAGATTTGGTTGTGAGTGCAGTTGAACTTGTAAAAGAGATAAGTCCAAGAACGAAAGTTCTTTGTGGCGCTGGAGTTCATTCTAAAGAAGATTTAGGTCACGCCTTATTATTAGGAACCCATGGTGTTTTAATTGGCCACTCTGTCCCTAAAGCCAAAGATCCTAAGAAATTTCTAGAAGGAATGTTGTTGTAATTCTTGTAATACACTCAAAAATAATTTAATCCAAAATTTCACCATCTTTTTAGTAAGAAATAGTATTTAAGTTTAAATACGTTTCTATTTAAAAAAAACACCATTTTTCCAAAAAAGTTTTTAAAAAATGAAGCAAAATTTACCTTTATGGGTGAAATAACACTTTACGATAAAGTTGTACCTTATAGATCCAACGAAATGGGAATCTTTGAAGCAGATAAAAAAAGAAACATCAGCTTCAGAGAATTTAAAGCAAGCTCTTTTCAAGACAAAAGTGAAAAAGTTCCTAAAGACCAGTTTATTCCTTGGTTAGAAAATCTGCTTCAAGATGCAGGAACACAAATTTATTTCAATCAAACTAGAAGCGGTGTAATACTAGACAGAAATAGAGATGATTTCTGGATAGAAAATCAAAAAGTAGGCACCCTCTATTCTTTTGGAAGAACCATTTACATAACTTTAACTGGAGAAGGATGGAGCGACGATAGAATTGATATTTAGCTAACAACAACAGTGAATTTCTGAGTGTTACCATATTGGTTTTCTGGAAGAGGGTCATCGGGAGAGTATACTTTTGCATTAAAGATATACCTTCCAGAAGGTGCATCACCAGGAATCAAAACTTTCATCGCCAATTTGGCATGCTCATTTTTCCCCAACTCAAATGGTTGCGGAGAATAAAGTAACCACTTTTTAGCTTGCTCTTTCAAATCAGTCCCAGTATTTTTCAAACCTTTCTCATCCACGTACATTGATAATTCGAGCCTTAAAGCGAAATTGTTTCTCTCGTTAACATTGAGGACACCTAATCCAAAACTGGGATCATCACCCGCAAAAACATGAACTGTGTTCAAAGGAAGAGCTATCTTCTTTCCTTTGTCAATAAGAATACTTTCAATTTGTTCAGAAGTTTTTGCATCCAAATCAGCTTTAATATCGGTTGAAGTTCCAATAAATTTGAATAGTAATGTTATTCCAGCTCCTAAAATAAATAGAGAAAGAACTATCACAACTAATGCATTTACTGGTAATGAAACCGCTCCTTTTTTAGACATTTTTTAAAAAGTATAAAGAAAAAAATAAAATAGGGTCTTATCTCCAGACCTCGTATTCCTTAACAATAATTACTGCGAAGAGGAATAGTAGAACTGCTCCGGCAACCATGTACCATAAACCAGGAAGAACCGATGCATCACGAATTGCCATGTACATTCCCCAGCCCATTACTATGAAGCCTAACCATAGAAATTTGTCCAAGACTAATTTCATGATTTCAAATTCTTGTGATTCACTCATCTTTTTCTTTGAATTTCTTCGTGCCATTCTATGCCACCACCGTTAGAAAGAACTGTTTTGTTTCATAAAATCTCTTTCCGCCTATTTCTTTAGTCCAACTAGTAACTGTTGAACAATCACTTGCAGCACACTTTACACCCACTGTACAGATGTATTTTCCTGCAGGCATTCCTTTTTCATTCAAAATTATTTTATAACCAACAGCAGAACTTGCTCCAACATCTTCTGAAGGAGAAGCTAAAGTTGGAATGTTAGTTGTAACAGTTTTACCATCGACATCTAAACAACCGATGATATCAAACGTCGCCCCTGGGGCAGTATTTTGACCTTTGTTATAAAAACCGATACCCATTGTTTCAGACTTTTGTCTGCCAATGCTAATATCTCCTTTCAAAGTAATCGGATTTTCAGAAGTTGGTTCAGCTTCCAATTGAGTAAGATCAAAAGCTGTAGGGAGGATGTCTTCCGCCCCGCCAAATATTTTCTTAGTTAGACCTAAACCTAAACCAAGAACTACAAACGCAATAACAATAACAACGATAGCCGTAATGGATAACGACAAGGAACCTTTTCGACTCATATTTAAACACCTCTTTATTGTAATAATCTTTAGAGAATCAATATTCCTGTATATAAAAAGCTTTCGAAGTTGGAAGGACGAAAATAGTACTAAAACATGTTAATTAGTACAGGAATAAACTTCTCTCCAACAACTAAGAAAATATATGCAAGAAGAAAACTAGGGATGAAAGGAATTCCTTCCTTTACTTTAACCATTTTTATTTTTCCTTTGTAAGTTTTTAACAAATCTAAATCTTCTTTACTTAGAGTTCTAGAATTTACAAGATTTTTTCCCTTATAGTTAATAGGTTCAGCTAACCAATCTCCTTCAGTTAAATGAGATAAAGGAATTTTTTTCAAGAAATTGTTTTTTTCAATCACACTAACAAAAGTAAGGAGGTAGAACATTCCAATTGGGAAAGGAATAAACATCCAAAATAGAGGATAGAAAAAAGTAACCACTCCCAAAATAAGTGTAATCGCTATAGCAAAATAATGAAGTTTTACTTTGTTTTTAATTTCTGAACGCGCATTTTCAATAAACATGGAATCTTTGAATGCTTTGTAACCCATCCAAAATAAAGCGTAAATTGCTCCCAAGATTAACATTGCTACAAAATAGATTGGTAAATCAAAACTTTCCTGAGTGAAAGGAATGCTAATTCCAATAACCATTCCCATTCCCATCAATAATTTACTATCTGCTCCTCCCCATTGGTGGGAATAATAAAATAACGCAGAGATACAAAATGCAGCTGCCAAACCAGCGATTCCAGAAACAAGAATTTCCCACCCCAATTCTATAGAAAAGATAGTTCTTATACCTAATGCAACAAAGATGAAACCATAGCTTAACAAATCGGGAACTTCTCTTGTTTTTAAATCGGTGTAGGAAGCAATTAATAAGACAGAAAAGGTTACTATCACCAAGATAATTTCCAGGAACATTTTGTTTAGTAAGAAAAAGATTTTATATTAATCTATTGGTTGTTTGATTTACAAACCCCCAATAATCTTTGTTATTTTTGGGAGCAGCGCCAATGGAGGCGACGAGGTGTCATGATAACTCGTAATAACGCCGTGCCCTGCTCCCAATTACTTCACAAATAATAATTATATTCATCACCCATTAAAGCCCCTTATGTGGAAAGATTTATAAACAAAAATACTTTAGTATCTCTATAAAAAGGTGGTACCTATGGCTGACGAAGATTATGAAATGATTCCCCATAAATTGCTTTCTGATTTGAAATATGATGTAGAAGCATTGAAAAAAAGATTAACACAACCAGATAGTAAGGTTGAAGAACTTCTCTTAGAACTTGAAAGTGTAAAAGCTGCAATCCATGAAATGACAGCTGTTTTTCAAAAAGCATTGAGTGAAATCAAAGATGAAGGAGATTTACCTAAAAAATTGGATGTAATGAGCGAAAAAACTGAAGCAGTTATTTCTCAAAATGAAACTATTGCTAAAGGAATGATTGCCATCTCAGATAAATTGGAAGAATTTATGTCAAAAGGTCCAGAAACTCCTTCATTACCTAGAGTTGCTCCACCAGGAATGGCTCAACATAGAATGGGTATGCCTGCAGGACCAGGAAGAATGGCTCCTTTACCTGACCTACCTCCCGCTCCAGGAAACAACACGGATTTTCCACCGCCTCCACCAAGGAGAAAAAGAGGATCAATATTTTAGAAAGATGAGCTCTCTCAAGGCCCAAATTTTGCTTGGAAAAGTATCTTTACTATATGAAGAAAAAAAGTTTGCGATTCCTAAAGATAAAATAAAAGAAAAAATTGAACATTTGAAACTTCTTTCCACACAGAAAAAAATTCCTAAATTAACATTAAGGAAAACTATTCTCCATTTGGAAGACCAATTGCATAGTATTTATGACATAGAAAAAGCTCTTCTCAAACAAAAAAGGAAAGAATCGACAAAAGTAACTTCTCTAAAAAGGCAAATTAAAATTCTTAGGAAAACTGCTTCTGTAGAAAGAGCCAGAGAATTAGAAAAGAGAGTTGATAAATTGTCTCATCTATTGGGTGAAGCTTTGGCAAAGCAATCTTCAAGAGTTGCAGTAAGTGCAGCTAGAGAACAGATATCAAAAAGACCAGCAAGTCAGGAACGTAGACTTATTTCCCATCCCAAATTTGTGCCTGTTATTAGGGCTCCAGAAAGAGGGTTTCAACAAAGTGGTGCTCCAAACCAAATAGGAAAAGTTGCACCTGCATCCCCAGTTAAAAATGAAGAAAGGGAAAAAAAGATTATGATGTTACAACAGCGTCTTAACATGCTTAAACAAGAGTTTGCAATTAAAGAACATCAAGAAGTTCATCCTGAAGAATTAAAAAAGATTCAGCAAATGATTAAATTGTTTGAAGATAAATTAAAAACCTTAGGAGTAGCAAGAACTAAACCGAAACACACTATGCTTATCAACATGCCTTTGAAAGAAAGAATGCAAGTTGAGAAAGGGCTTCCTCTTCCACCGCCGCAAAAAAAAGCAGTTTAAAGATCTTTAGACATTACCGTTCTTCTACCATTTTCTTTGGCTCTCTGAACAGATTCTTTTACTAAAATTCTAACTTTTTCATCAAGTTTATTCATGTAATCTGCAGAAATATTTTCCACTCCTAAACCTGCTTCTTTGAGAATATCCTTAACTTGGGTTCTTGCAACTAACATGTGTATAGAAAAGTGGCCATTTATTTAAAGATTATTGTTTAGTAAATGACAAAAGTGTTTCATAAAAACGCCAGGTCATATACTGACTAGAAAATGATATTTAAAATATATTTAACTGATGTCATTTTCTAGTTTGGGATAAGTTTTATATAAGAAAGCAATATTTTTTATGTATGGAAGACTGCATATTTTGCAAAATAATAAAAGGAGACATTTCCTCAGATAAAGTCTATGAAGATGAAAAAGTTTTAGCTTTCTTAGATATAAATCCTCATGCTAAAGGACACACTGTAGTAATTCCAAAAGAACATGCAGCAACTGTTTTTTCAGTAGATGATTTAGGTCCTTTAATGAATGCAGTCAAAAAAGTTATGTTAGTTCTGCAAGATAAATTACATCCAGATGGTTTTAACGTTGGTTGGAACCATGGTAAAGCCGGCGGACAAGTTGTTTCACATTTACACATCCATGTATTTCCTCGTTATCAAGGAGATGGGGGAGGAAGTATGCATTCTATTGTAAATACCAATTCAAAAGTGGAAGAAGTAGCAGCTTTATTTGAAAAGGACTAGGATTTACTTGGGTGATTAAATTTATCATCAATCGTGTCAGTAACAAAACTTCTAAAATTTCTTGCAAGTTTATTTGTTTCTGAGAGTGTCATACAAGAGAGGATTATTGAGCTGTTGTAGAGAAGATTGTTACTAGGATTATTTTGGTAATGTCTAGCAATTTTTTGTGCTGCATAATTACTTACACCTTCCACTGCCCTTGCTGCTTCAGGAATGGTTCTTAGAGAAACTTCAACAGGTAATGTCAAAAGACTATACGCTTTATTTATGAATCCCATAAATTTAGAATAATAAAGAGGTTAATAAGGATTGTGGAAAAGAATATATACTAGATTATTAGAAAAGTCATATGAGAATTGAAAAGAAAGTTTGGCCTGAATATTTTGAAAAGATTGTTGAAGGTAAAAAGACTTATGAGTTAAGGTTAGCTGACTGGGAATGTAATGAAGGAGACATTCTGGTGTTGAAGGAGTGGAATCCAGAAACTAAGGAATATACTGGCAGAGAAGTTGAAAAAGTGGTTAGTTATGTGGGGAAAACGAAAAATATGACTTTCTGGCCCAAAGAGGATGTAGAGAAGTTTGGATATCAGATTATTTCTTTTAAGTAGAAAGCTTTTTATAATGCCTTCTTCTTTTTTAATACACTTGGCGGCATGGCTAAGCTTGGTTATAGCGCCACGCTCATAAGATATGAGCTATGAGGCTTCGGCCGATGATTAATTGCTAACTGAGTGACGTGGAGATCCCGAGGCTATTATAGCGGGAATTCAAATCTCGGTGCCGCCATTTATTTTATAATGGTTCATCTAAAACGTCCCGAAGACAAACATGCCTGTTCCAAGTGTAATTCTTCCCATGTTGACATCTATGAATTGGATGGAAAAAAGTATATTTCTTGTTTAGATTGTGGGTTTGAAGAAGAATATCAGTAGAAATCTTTATATAGTGACTTTTTTCTGTAAGGTTTAATGCCAGCGTGGCACAATCCGGTACTGCGCTACCCTGGAAACTTGCTAAGAGAAATCTGCAAGTGAAGTCAGGTAGTTTCCTTCGGGATATCCCGGTTCAAATACCCTTTAGGGGGACTACAAACCCCTTTGGTTTGAATGTCCGGGCGCTGGCGCTTTACCCTTTTGACCCATATCCACAGTTTCGGAAACGCGTCAT
>CAZKIP010000013.1:0-14285 GCA_964552945.1 uncultured Methanosarcinales archaeon | reverse complement strand
CACTGCGCATCCTCATGAAATGCGCAACATCTAGTACACAGCGTTTACAGCTAGGACTACTCGGGTAATTAGTCGAATTACTCTCGATAATGTCATCTCATTTATAGTAGATTTTTGTAAACAAAAAAAATGAGACGAATTTTCGAAACGAGAGTTTCGATATCTAATCCGTTTTGCTCCCCTAGCTTTCGTCCCTCACCGTCGAACCCGTTCTAGTAAGGCGCCTTCGCCACAGGTGGTCCTCCTGAGATTATAGCATTTTACCGCTCCCTCAGAAATACCCCTTACTCCTCCCGGTCCCTAGACATATAGTATCTCAAGCACGTCGTTTTGTTAAGCGCAACGATTTCACCCAAGACTTATACATCCGGCTACGGACGCTTTAGGCCCAATAATTGTGAGCGCCACTCGTGGCGCAGGTGTTACCGCGGCGGCTGGCACCCGTCTTACCCACCACTTATTCGCCAAGCTATTTACACTTAGCAAAAGCCCATGCTATGCATGAGCACTGGGAGTTCCCTTATCGCACTTACGTACATTGTAAAGGTTTCGCGCCTGCTGCACCCCGTAGGGCTAGGGTCAGTGTCTCAGTACCCTTCTCCGGGCTACCGCTCTCACGGCCCGTACCGATCGTAGCCTTGGTAGTCCTTTACACTACCAACAAGCTAATCGGCCGCCAACTCATCCTTAGGCGTTACCTTTCAATAAAAGAACATTCCAGTATCTATTATCTATCCGGTCTTAGCCACAGTTTCCCGTGGTTATCCCAAACCTAAGGGCAGATTATTGACGTGTTACTGAGCATTCAGCCTGTGCCTCCGAAGAGACCCTCTGACTTGCATGGCTTAGTCGAACTCCCATAGCAGCACTCTCCCGCAGGATCAACGGGTATTAGAATCAAAATCCTGATTTTTATTTATTGGCCACAAAGCTTCAACTTAAAGTTTGTATTCGTCATGTCATCCAAAATTAATTTGGATCACCTCGATTCACACTCAAGATTAATTGAGCACACATTTTAAAATGCTAATAAAACAGAAGTCTTATTGGCACACAATAAGAAATTATCTCATTGAGTGTAACGTTGGGAAAGGGGGTTATTTATAAATCTATCGGTGAATTAATAGAAGTAGAAAATAGAGAATTGAAAAGGAAAGAATTCTTAAAAATTTAAAAATCATTAAATTATCAATTGATGTAAAAAATTCAAACAAAATTAGTGTAAAGAATTATCCTTGGAGCTTACGTCTACGTTTAGCCTTTTTCATTTTCTTACGTTGCCATTTCCAACGCATTTGGCCTTTCTTCTTCCATCGACGTGAGCTTCTTTTCATCTTTTTGGCTGGAGAAGTGGGAGTTTTATAAAGCTTTCTATCATTTGAGTATTGTAAGAGATTGTTAAGACTAAAATATCAGTATATTACTGCTACTACAACCCCTTGTATATCATCAAATCTAACTTTGAAAGGATCTTCTACAGAACTATTATCTCCTTTTACAGTATAATATATACCTAATTCATCATTATTTCTTGAAACTACTCTATGAATCAAAACACCCGAGGGACTATTAAAAGATATTATATCTCCTTCATTTATAGATAAAGGATTGCTAGGAATAGTTTCAATAGCGTGTGCTGTTTCATCAAAAAAAGGATCCATAGAATTTGTATTTGTAAAAGTTGCCCAAATAGTATTAGGCACGTTTAAGATTACCTTATCACTATATACTTTAATCTGTTCTTCTTTAATCCAATCACCGGGAGAAGGCCTCTCTTGTGCTGGAGGATTATAGTCAGATACTGAATAAACGGTTACAGAAACAATTAAAATGGCAAGAATTAGCGTGATTAGAACTAACAACTTCCTCATTAAAACCATGTATCTACTTTAGGGGAGCAATTTATAATTGTTATGAATGTAATGTATATTTTTGAGAGGATATTCAAGAGAGGATTGTTTGTTAGAGATACAATGCATTTATTAATTAGATTAAATTAATTAAAAAAAATTAAATTGAGGGATAAATATGAAATATAAAATATTAGTAATTTTAATGTTAATTGTAGTATTAGTAACAGCATGTGGAAATGTATCTAAAACCGAAGATACAAAAGCCGACAGTGCGAAAGCCGATGAAGCTAAAGTTGAAGTTAAAAAAGATGGCTCTATTCATGCCGAAGATGAAAAAACAGAAGTGGATATCAAAATTACAGATGAAGGTGTGAAAACTGAAATTAAAACTGAAGAAATCCCTGAAGTTAAGGAAGCTGATAAGGTGGCAATTACAGAATGGTGTGTAAAAGGTCAGAAATATGAATTTTCTGCTGAAGGAGGAGCTTCATCTACTATAATCCAGGGTGTTGAGACATACAAAGGAAAAGAATTTTGTAAAGGAGTTTCCAAAACAAAAGCTGGACCAATGGAGGTTGTAACCACATATTATTTCACACAAGGTGGGGAAGAAATGTGGGTTATCGCAGATGTTGCTGGTCAGAAAACAGAGACACACATAACTAATTAAGGATTTATTTTCCTTTTTTTATTTTTTTACTATAATTCTGAAGAAAGAAACTCTAAAAGAACTCTAAAACCATTGGGAGATGATCTGATGCTTCCGTGTAGGGAACAGCAAAACTAATGACTTTAACGTCAGAAGAGACAAAAGTGTAATCTGCAAATTTTTCTGCACGAGTATAAAGTGCACTCCTAGTAGAAGTAATTCGATGTTCTTTAATGAGATTAACTAAACCATCCTCTAATAAAGCAATACTTTTAGAATCTGGAAGTAAGTTAAAATCACCTGTTAGTATAATCTTACCCTTTGATTTGCTTAAAAACTCATTGACCTTTTCTGATTGCTTAATTCTGTCATCATTATCCCCCTTCCCTAAATGTGTCCATAACCCATGGAGATGAGCAATAGTATAAGTTTCTCCTTCGTTTTCTATAACTGAATATTGTAAACTAGCAGGAAAAGTATCATTGTCATCATCTATTCTACCATTCCTATCTCGGTAAACAAACACTTCCCCATTTTCTACTACTTTAATGGACTTGCGGACAAACATAGCTTTGCCAAAAGTAATTGGAAAATCAACCTTACCAGCAGCATCACACCCATCTTGTTCTGGAGAAAAATAACCCACGTGATTTGGCAATAAATTAGATAATTCCTGGAAAAGGTTGGCTTTAAATCCTCTAGGAGTTGTTGGATTATCTGTAGAAGTGTCCAGTACTTCCTGGAAACAAAACACATCTGTACTATCTTTATGATTAGCTAGGTATTCAATTAAAGCATTATATTCCTTACCACACCAAATATTTAGAGATAATAATTTCATAGAGGTATCCTGATGGAGTAATATAAAAAGATTTGTGAAATAATTTGATTTTAGATTTTAATTTTTTATGATTCTCATTACAAATATTTTTAAAATAAGATACATTTTTTGGATTATGCCAGAACTAGATGTCGTAGTACAAGTAAGTTGGGATAAAACTAAATTCCTAGCTTATACGAATTATTCTCTTTGTGGAGAAGGAATCTCAATCTCCGAAGCACGTAAATCTGCCCTTAACATGGTGGATGCCCATTTAAGTTGGTATAAAGAAAGGAAGAAGGATTTTCCAGCTGAAGAAGAAGGTGGGGCATTTGGGATGGTTTTTTCTAAATTATTCAAAGGAAGAACAATTGTTCGAGGACCAAGTGAGAGAGTAGAAATCGCAGGTTCTTATTTTAATGTCAATTATTATAGGTTAGCATGAAATCAAAAATGTAGTATTAATAATAAAAAAAAATAATGGGTCTGTTAATTATAGTTTATTACAAATTATTAAGGGATTATAACCCAGTAAACACATCACCACAACAACCTTTATATAATTAGAATGGCTTCTTGAAAGAATGGAATTTGAAAAGCTTGTGGAGATCTATGAACAACTTGAAAAGGTCTCTTCTGGGAATAAAATGCGGGAAATTTTATCTGAATTTTTTAAAAAAGTTCCCAAAGAAGACATTAGCATTATAGCATACCTCACTCTTGGAAAATTCACTTCAGATTATGATAATCTTGTTCTAGGACTGGCAGACAAATCAATATTGAAAGCAATCGCCTCTGCAGGAGGAATTTCTTCAGGAAAAGTAAGAGAATCAATGCAAAAGACTGGAGATGCGGGATTAACCGCAGAATTATTGTTGAAAAATAAACCACAAACTCTAATTCCGGTAGGAAAATTATCAATTCATGAATTATTTGATAACTTAAGCAAAATTGCCAAAATTTCTGGTTCTGGTTCCCAAGATAAAAAGTCAAACGTAATAGTTTCAATGTATCAAAAAGTTTCAGTATTGGGAGCAAAATATCTTACTAGAATTCTTCTGGGGACGTTAAGAATGGGAGTGGGAGACATGACGGTTCTTGACTCTCTTGCTATTGCTTTCACAGGAGAAAAAAAGAATAAAGAGATTCTTGAAAGTGCTTACAACATTTGTCCAGATGTAGGTGTGATTGCTGAAACTATCGCCAACAAAGGTCTTTCTGGATTGGAGAAGATTGAAGTTAAAGTTGGTAGACCAATCAAAATGATGCTTGCACAAAGAATTGGAGATTTAGATGACTTGGCTAAAAAAATGCCTGGAAAAGTTTCGGTGGAAGGCAAGTATGATGGAGAAAGAGTACAAGCACATAAAACAAAAGAAGGAAAAATTTCATTATTTTCACGTCGTTTAGATAATACCACTAACCAATTTCCCGATTTGGTTAAGTATCTTGAAAAAATTGATGCAAAAGAATTTATTTTAGAAGGAGAAATTTTAGCCATCGATTCTTCTGGCAAGCCTCTTCCTTTCCAAACATTAATGCAAAGAAGAAGAAAATATGAAGTTGAAGAATACATTAAAAAAGTTCCAATACAATTAAAAGTTTTTGATTTATTATATCTTGACGGAAAATCTTTTTTTACTGAACCATTTGAATCCAGGAGAGAAAAAATAAACAAAATTGTTCCAAAATTAAAACACCTCATGTCTGCTGAGGAGATTATCACCGAAAATTTGGGAGAGGTTAATAAATTTTTCAAAAAAATGCTTAAAGATGGGTATGAAGGAATAATGATTAAATCTCTTCAAGGGGAATATCAAGCGGGAACTAGAGGATGGAATTGGATTAAATGGAAGAAAGAATATGTGCAAGAGATGATTGACACTTTTGATTTAGTTGTTATTGGAGCTTACCATGGGAAAGGAAAAAGAAGTGGGGTTTATGGGGCCTTACTATGTGCAGTTTACAATGAAAAAAATGATTCTTTTGAAACTTTATGTAAATTAGGAACTGGTTTAACAGATGGGGTGTTAGAAGAACTTCCAAAGAAATTAGAAAATAGTGTTAGTGAGAAAAAACCTGCTAGAGTTAATTGTAAAAAAGAAATGATTCCAGATGTCTGGTTTAAACCTTCGTTGGTTGTAGAAGTTCTTGCAGCTGAATTGACAAAGAGTCCTTTTCATACGGCAGGAGTTGCTTTAAGATTCCCTCGTTTTATCAAGTTTAGAGACAACAAAAAGGCTGAGCAAGCAACAACTTTGAAAGAAGTTAAAGAGATTTTTGGGATTTAGAAAATAAAATTTAATTTGATGGTTGATTGGAAGTAGTTTTTGAAGGAGAAAAATCTTCTTGTAATAAAATTCTTTTATCTTTATCACCTGGAATGAAAAAAGTTCCGTCAAATTTTATCTCAGGAAGGCTTGGATCTCTAGGAGGATAAGTATTATTTCCAAAAGATAATTTGTCTGAATTTATCACAAAATGATGTTGTATTAAAAGTATATAACCTAACCTTTCAGGATTATAAGCATCTCCACATGAATGTGGTACCTTGAGAGATTCATCTTTTTTATATCCTAATTCAAGAACTGTTTTTTCCAAAGGATCAAATTGTTTTTGAACACTCCTAATGTATAAGTCCCCATTTTCATCAGAGAGTGCCATAAGATTATTATTAGTATTATAACACATAGGTTCTGCACGTTCTTCAAAGAAAAGTCTTCCAGACCTAGTTACAAAACGATGACCCGTCGCTTCAGTAAAACCATATAGTAAAAATTCTTTAATTAAGTTTGTAGAGACTCCAGAAGGAGAAAGTTTTTTCAAACCCTCAGAAATTAAGAAAGATGCAAGAATGTCTAGCTCACCACTAATCTCTGAAGTATAAGTTAGGCCTTGAGTCATTATTAATCATTTTCAGAGCATATTTTATAAACTTTTTGTAGTTTGTCACTGATAAGGGGTCCTAGATTAGAAAGGTAAGTGGCCAATCCTTCAATATGAATTATCTTTGATTTTCTTAGAAGTGAACGAAGTTTAGAATTTATTTTGATACCTCTCTGGCTACATTCAGACTTAATTTTTTTGTAAAGTTGAATTCCTTTGCTATCAAAATCAGTTAAAATGATTACTTTGGTGATGTTTCTTTCATTAAGTTCTTCTATAATTTTGTAAATGGGTTTCCTTAAAGTAAAAAAGAAAGTAAACCCTAGTTTTTTAAGAGATTTAACATCATTTTTTCCTTCTACTATGACAGGAAGATTAGACTCTTGTATTTCTTTGCAAGCTTCAAGAATTTCTGTGAGAAGGTCCATGTTCTTGTAAATTAATTGGAAAATATAAAGTTAATCTTTTTGAGAAAATTTATAAAAAATAGTTGTTTTTAAGAGAGAATGGCAAAAATAGCAATTGGATTGAATTATGATGTAAGTACTTGTGGATGGCGTTCAAAGAAAGTTTTAATAGATGATGGAACCACTATGGCAGGATTAGCAAAGATAGTTCAATCTGATTCTGTTTGTGAATTTGACCCAGTAATAGAGAGAGTTACAAAAGGGTGGAATAAATCCTCTGAATTGGTTAGAGGAGGCATGGATTATCATACAGATGCGTCTCCAGATGTTGTGGGAAAATTGGATAAAATGAAACATGGCGCTTACATTAACTCAAAGACATTCTAAACTTTTTTAAACAGCACTCCTTTTCTACTTCTATGTCTTATCAAAAACTCGGTCTGAAGTGTGGAATTGAAATTCACCAGCAGTTGGAAGGAAAAAAATTATTTTGTAATTGTCCAACTCTTCTAAGAGATGACGACCCCCATTTTACAATTAGTAGAAAACAACGAGCAGCTGCAGGAGAAGGTGGTAAAATAGATATTGCTGCCAGAGAAGAACAATTGAAAGGAAAATTGTTCAAGTATGAAGGATATCACGACACAACTTGTTTAGTTGAAACCGATTCTGAACCGCCACATGAATTAAACCAAGATGCTTTATACACTTGTTTACAATTATGTAAATTGGTAAATGCGAACGTTTCCAAAATTGGTCAAGTAATGAGAAAAACGGTTGTTGACGGGAGTAACACTTCGGGATTTCAAAGAACGGCTTTAATTGCTAGAAATGGAAAGATAGATACTTCAGAAGGGGAGGTAAGAATAGATAACATTTCTATTGAGGAAGAGGCTTGCAAGATCATTTCTGAAACGGCAGATGAAAAAACTTACCGATTAGACAGATTAGGAATTCCATTAATTGAAATTGGTACCGCACCAGATATAAAAAGTCCGGAACAATGTCAAGAAGTTTCTAAAAAATTGGGGATGTTGTTGAGATCTTTACCGGGTGTTAAAAGAGGAATCGGGACGATAAGGCAAGATGTAAACATTTCTATTAAAGGTGGCAATAGAATTGAAGTTAAAGGTTTTCAAGACCTTAAAATGATTCCAACGCTGGTGGAACTGGAAGTAAAAAGGCAATCAGAATTGTTAAAGATTAAAGAAGAATTACGAAATTATCGTTTAAATAAGTTTGAAGTGATAGATTTAAGTTTGATTTTGAAAGATTCTGAAGCAAAAAGAATTAAGGATAATTTGGCTAACTCTGGGAAGGTTCTTGGACTTAGATTGCATGGTTTAGTAGGTTTTTTAGGGAGAGAATTGCAACCCAATTATCGTCTTGGATCTGAGTTCTCCGGCAGGGCAAAAATGAAAGCTGGAGTTGGAGGAATATTTCATTCCGATGAATTACCTAATTATGGAGTTTCTGATAAAGATGTCAAATTTATTAAGAAAAAATTACAATGTGATAACAAGGATGCTTTTGTGATTGTCTCGGATACCGAGGATAAAGCAAGAAGGGCTTTGGAAGCAGTCTATGAGAGAATGAAAGAAGTTTTAATTGGCGTGCCTTGTGAGGTTAGGAAAGATAGACCTGACGGGACTACCACTTTTATGCGTTCCATGCCGGGAGCGGCAAGAATGTATCCTGAAACTGATGTCCCCTTAATTTTTCCCGATGAAGAAGTGGAATTACCAGAATTACTGGATGAAAAAATAAAAAGGTTCCAAGAGGAATATGACTTGGGTGGAGATTTGGCATCTTTCGTGGCTAAGTCAGATAAAGTTGAATTGTTTGAAGAAATTGTTAAGAAGTTTGAGATGAAACCTGCATTTGTAGCGGATGTTTTAACGTCGATGTTGGTGGAGATTAGAAGAAAATATAAATTGGAAACCTCAGGGCTGAAAGAGGGACAGTTTAGAGAATTGTTTACTTATTTATCTGAAGATAAAATTCACAAAGATATTGTTTTAGATGTGTTAATAGAGATGATTAAAGGAACTTTTGATCTTTCTAAGTATGAAGGATTAAGTACGGAAGAAATTCATGCAATTGTTGAAGAGATAGTTAGTTCAAACAAAGGCGCTCCTTTTGGAGCATTGATGGGTAAATGTATGAAAAAATTGACAGGAAAAGCTTCTGGAGAAGTTATTTCTAAAGTGTTGAAAGAGATAGTTGCTAAAGGGCACAAGTAGTTTTTGTAGTTATTCTAGTAAATTTTTTTAAAGTAAGTTATAAATTTGTAGGAGATGTCAAAAAGGATAGTTTTGAATGGGTTTTCTTTAGATGAAATTCTTGAAAATGTAAGAGTAGGTAATTCTGGATTTGATGAGGAAGAAAGAGAAAGAATTGTTGAGAAAATGGAGAATCTGGCTCTGGGGTATTATGAAGCAACAACCGAATTGTCAGAGAGTTCTGCTGAAATTTCAAGAAAAAGAAAATTAAATCATCATTCAATTACTTCTTGGAGAAGAGGGAGAATCCCAGACCAACTTAGGAAATATTGTAGAGAAATGGAAGACCCATTGAATGGGTTAACACTAGATGAACTTGTTAGAAATATAAAAGAAAATAATTCGTGGAGACCTGAAAGTGACGAGGAAGAAATAATAGAAACTGTTTCTGTATTGTCAAACCTTTACAAAGCATTTCATGAAGCATTATTTAAAATGGATAAACTACCCACAGTAATTGGAAAAAAGTTTGGATTCACAGAATCATGTGTTAAGCAATGGAGAAATAGAAAAAAGTTAGCTAGAAAATTATTTCCCTATAGTAGATGTTTAGTTCCATCATCAGAAGAAGAAAAGAAAGAATTTGTTTATTTCTTAGGTGCATATTCTAGAAGATATGGTACAAAAAAAAGAAGTGATAGAGTACTAAGAAGACATATAAGGGATTCTGAAAGAAGGGAGCATTTTAAATTAAAAGCCGAAAGATATACTGGATTGAATTCTCCCATACGAGGTGAGGAGGTTACTATTCAAAATAAAAATTTTGTTGAAATTTTAAAAAGAGAATATGAAAGATTAGATCAAGTAGTAGCAAACGATGCTTTAAGAAAAGAATTCCTGAAAGGATTTTTTGATGCTTCAAAAATAAGTCCCTCATTTGATGAAAAAGGATTACATTATAAAATTTCTTCAGACGATGAAGAGCTAAAATCATTTTTATTAAAATGTCTTTTTGAACTCGGAGTTTACAGCAAAGTTAATTCATATCATCTAAGGATAAGCGGGGAAGATCTTGGAGTGTTTCATGAATTAGGAATTGATCAAAATAAAAAAAATAGGGATTTTATTGATGGGCGCGTAAAACCAGTAAGGCATGGAATTGTTGGAACATATTATGCAGTTATGAAATCTCTTCAATCTGAAAATCCAGAATCCTCGTGGGAATTAAAAAGCGAATTTGGTTTAAATTCACACACCAACATTATAGAATGGAAAAAAGGACACATTCCAAATAGGGTCAAAAGATATAAAGCAATCTGTGACAAATTTGATTATCCTAACGTATATACGAATAAGGGGATTGTAAGAAGGAATGAGAAAGTATTCTTTACAGACGAAGAGGAAACATATTTACTTTTCAAAGATGTAAACAGAGATTGGAAACCAGTTTTAAAAAAAAGACAAGGATTTATCCCTGTCAATGGAAAAGTGATGTATATCGATGAACATAGTTTGTTTATGTATAGAAGACAATTTGGTGGAGACCTCAGAGGAATACAAGCAGAATTGGAGCTTGTAGAAAATGGAAAACTTAAGTCAAAATTAAGTGGTGTTAAAGTAGAGGACAGTGAGATTAAAAAAATAAATAGAAAATATCCTTTCCAAGATTTCCTTGAATTAAATATTAATGGAGAAAGTTATCTAGTACTCAACAGAGCCCTTTCTTCATATTTTTCTAAATTTAACTTAGAGGCAAGCCCTTTGTCAGAAGATAATGTTTCTCAGATTAAAAGAGAATTGAAATTTCAGATTGACAAAGATGAAGATAGCCCTAGGCTAATGAAGTTTGATATTGAAGGGAATTATGTAGTTAACATAGAATTAGGCACAAATAAGCTTGATGTAGGCAAATATATTCGAATGAGAGCGGGAGTAATTACTGATGTAGCAGGCTCAAACATCCTCGGATATGAGCTAGAAGGGCACGATTCCTGATTATTTGTTACTTTAGAGTGATTAATATGCGAAACCTTTATAAAGAAATAGTTCTCCAAGTAATAAAAAAGCTACTCAAGGAGATTTTATAAAATGACAAATAATGAATTAGGATATATTGCCCACAACATTACAGAAGAAGGTTTAGATGAAGTTCAAAGAATGTTAGCATTTATTGAACTAAAAAAACATATTGCTTTATCTGGTCCCCCTGGTACCGGAAAAACAGCACTTACTCTTAAATTAGAACGAATTCTTGGAGAAAGACCTGCCAGAATTACGTGCGATGAACTTATGACTGAATCGGCTCTTGTTTCATTTCCTCAGTTAGGTGGAAATGGTTCAACAAGAACTGAATGGAAAAATGGAATTGTAACCAGAGCTATGAAGGATAACGGAATCGCTTATCTTGATGAAGGTGACCAACTTAATGGTTCTCTACAAAAAAGACTTAACTCCGTTCACGACGATGATAGATCCATAGTAACCAGAGATGGAAGTTTAGTTCAAGCGGGTCCAGATTATGTAACCATCGTTTCTTACAACCCTGCTGAAAAAAGATCTGTGAAAGAATTAGAAGATTCCGTTGCAGACAGATTTGTTCACTTACCTTTTGATTATATGCCAGTTTCCTTAGAAGCTTCTTTAGCAACTAAAGATACAGTAACAATTGAAGGCGATTTAGAATTGAGAGGAGTTACTGCCGAGGAGAGAAAATTTAATTTCTATGTCAATAAAGACGGAAAGTGGGTTAATTTTCATTCAGGAAATGAAGAAGAACCTCAAGGCAATTTAACTACATATCTAGCTTTCACTGGAGATAGAGAAGCTGCAAGAAATGTTCCCGTTGGTTTAAATGAACAAGCAAAATTAGCTTATGGATTAGCTTTACTTGCAGAATCAGTAAGATCTTTAGCGGACCATGGAACTACAAGATTGTCTGATGAAATAACTACGCATCTGCAGTTAACAAATGCAATAGGAAGACCTTCAAGAGTTCACAGACCATCACTTAGAATAATGGAATCTGCAGTTGACTTGTTTAAATATCATACCGAAAAAGGTTGGGATTCAGGTAAAGCTAGAGTTGAAGCAACTCAAAATTTTATCAACCAAGTTTGTTACGGGGGAATAGGTCAACGCCCATTAGGAGAAATAACAATTAGAGAAGCCGTTACTTCGATGGCGGAATTCTATGATCTCTTAAATGGAACTGAACACGCGACCTTGTAAGTCAAAGTGAACCTGGATGATTTCCTGCTCGATGAAGTACCAATGGGTCTTTTCGGAGACGAATTTTTTGAAGACCCTCGTTTAGAAAGATATAGCCGTAAGGTTAAGGAAAATTTGAATTCAATCTCTGCTTATGACCTTGACTATGTTCTCTCTTTCATTGATCAACTGGATAATTATAATGTAAAAGTAGGGTCAAGGATTGTTCAAAGTGTAGCTAAACAATTTGATAAGGCCGAGGGAGAAGAAAAGTTTTCCAGAGCTAGGACTATTAGAGATTTAGGGAAAAAGGTTAGTACTCTTTCTGAAGAGGGATTGTTTGCAGTTCTTGACAAAATGGACTCAATTACTAATTCTCAGAGATTTTCTGCTCTTGGAGAGTACGTTTCCAGAGCTGCAGTAGAAATTGGAGAGAATGTAGAAAACCCTCTTTTTGGGAAAGCATTAAGCACTTTATCCTCAGCGGCTGCAAAGAAATCTTCAAGGATTAATCCAAAAAGAGTTTTCTTAGATTCACTGGAATCGGAAGTTGTTAGAGAATATGTTCGTTCTGGAGCTTCACAAAAGATTTCATACCACTTGCTACCTGATGATAAAAAAGAACTTTTTGAATCTGGTTCCGACAGAGAAGGGTATTTTAGACTGATAAGTAAAGTTCCTGGTGCGGTTAACCTTAGCAATGAGCAGTTCGAGGAAGTTGCAATTTCTTGTTTGGAAGCTGAAACGGTGTATAAAACCAAAATTGGGAAGATTGAAGAATGGTTTAAGGAATTGTCTAATCCTCAAACATGGTATTTAAGAAAGAAGAAAGAAGAGACTTTAGAAGCAAGGGGAGAACTAGATTTCTCATTATATGGTTTCTTAAAAAAACATTTGAGAATTGGAAAACCTGAAGAAGCTAGTTTTTATTTTCATGCTTATCAGGAGTTTGGTAAGGAAGCAGTTGGTTTTAGTAAAAAAGTTTTAGGAACTCTGGCTGTAAAATCTTCTAGTGAAGAAGAATCTGTAAAAGTTTTGAAACATCTCAAAAGTAAAAAACATTTGTTTTATAGAAATACTTGGAAAAATAAATTGCGACAGTATGTTGAAGATAGTTTTGAAAGTTCTTTAGAAGACTGTGTAACAGAATTTTGTGAATCACTTATTACTAAACAGAGTGAAGAGGATACTTTAAGAGATAGGAAAAGAACCTATTCCACTCTTACGAGAAAAATAAGACAAGCTCCATTGAATGTTAATGATTACCTTTTAGGGCTCGAAGAACCAGTACTTGGAGCACTTCATCAATGGAAAGGCCGTTTTAAAGAAATTTTATTGGGGATGGGAACGGATTTAGATGATGTTAATTCGTTAAGTTACGAATGCCCTGCTAGTTTTGCCGTAGCACTTTATTCAAGAGGATTAAATACTTCTGAAATTAAGGGAGTTTTATCCGGGTTATCTGAAAAAGCGAGAAATGATTTAAATGGATTTAGTGATAATAAAATTCAAGCAATTACTGAAAATCCAGATAATTTGGAAGAGATGATTGGAAGATATTCTTCGCTTAATACGAAACAGATGAGGGTTGTGGAGATAGCTAGAAAATATGAACTTGGTGATTCAATTGATTATGCTTTGAGTTTAAGTGAAGAGCAAACAGAAGTTCTTAGTAGATTAAATAATACAAGTATAAAAGCGTTTGTTGCTAATGATAAAGAAACTTTGCTGATTTTTAAGAACATTGACGATATAGATAGTTTCAGACCCTACTTAATGAATCCAACTCATGCTGGAAACGTTATAAGGTCTTACAATGGTTTACCTGATGAAGAATTTAATCTTTTCTACAGAGAAACAGGCATAGAAGTTACAGAAGGCAATTTGAAACCTTTAGTTGACAAATATGCTAAAATGAGTGTAAATGATAGAGAAAGAATGAAGATCTACTTAAATTCAAATCAAAAAATAGTTTTGGAATTAAGTAAGGAGTTAGATAGTAAAAAATTGCTTTTGGCATGTGGCATGATTTACGATAGATATAGCAAGGAAGTTGCTTTAGAGTTTGTTAGAGATGATTCTCTTACTGAGAAAATAGAAGTTGTGCAGGAAAGATATAGAAGAAATTGGTTAAACTTCTTGCCAAAAGTCGAGGAGAGAGGAGCTTTTTTTGAACTTCCTTTAGTTGACTTTTATAGAGCTGCAGATGTTCTTGATCATGTAAGACCACATGGTGGGGAA
>CAZKIP010000012.1:0-28208 GCA_964552945.1 uncultured Methanosarcinales archaeon | reverse complement strand
AAGAAAGAAATGGCCGAAGTACGTTTTAATAGTTTTGTTAAGCAAGAAGAAAAAAATCAAAAAAATTTAGAAAAAGTTCAAAAAGAAGCTATGGAGGAATTGAGTAAAAAATGACTTCAGAAATTCTCCAAGAAGCAAAAGATAACCTCGAAATGCTAAAGGAAGAGAACGATTTTAGCAAGAGATGTAAAGAAAAAACTACTAAAGTAATTAGTCTTTTAGATAGTAATTGTGAATTATTTATTGAGAAAGCTTTAATGGAACTTGAAGATTTAAATAACGTAGAGATGCCTTCTTATCATCGTACTCAAGTATGGGATGTAATAAGTTTACTTGAAAGTATAAAGAACTAATTAGTTTTTTCTAACCCAAAATTTTGTTTTTAGAAATAAAGAATTTGGAACATATAATATGTCTCCCCTTTCCGTTTTTATTTCAGTTTCAAGGTAACCAATCCTCTCAACCCTTCCATGGATTTCTTTTACATCGATATTTCTACCTACAACCACTTTCCCTTTTCTTTGCAACAAAATCCATGCTACAAAATTTGGAATAACGTCTTTCAATCCAACTATGAAAGTAAGCACAAGTAAAGCTAATATTGCTCCTGCAATTAAATAAATTGCAATAGAAGTTATCCCTAAATGATCTAGGAAAAAAACAATTGTAAACAAATAAATGATGTAAGAGATTATAACACTAACTCCTTTTTCTAAATTATATGTAATTCCCACATTACTCATAATTCTATTCAAATGAATTTCTTTAAGGATTCTATAAACTATTTTTTTTGCTAAAATTCCTAATCCAAAACCTACTAATAAAATAATTATTCCTGCAACTATATCAAAGAAATACTCTTTTGCCGTTTCGAAAAATTCAATAACCATTTTACTAAAACCCCAACTTATATTTATAAAATCTTCTCTTTTCTAGTATTACATACGAAAGTATTTAAAATTAATCACCTCTTCTCATCATAATGGTTGATTATTCCAAACAAATAAAGGAATTACAGGACGAGCTTAAGAAGACTAAATACAATAAAGCTACTCAGGGACATATTGGAAAAGTTAAGGCTAAAATTGCTATGCTTAGAGAGAAGCAAGAACAAAGAGTTTCAAAAAAAACGGGCTCTTCGTCTTATGGTTATTCTGTAAGAAAGTCGGGCGATGGAACAGTTCTTCTTTTAGGGTTTCCTTCTGCTGGTAAATCTACTTTGTTAAACAAATTAACTGGAGCAAATTCCGAAGTTGGTGCTTACGCCTTCACTACACTCTCTGTAGTTCCCGGAATGATGACTTATAAGCAAGCTAAGATCCAAATACTCGATGTACCAGGGATAGTTTCTGGTGCCGCTTCAGGGAAGGGAAGAGGAAGGGAAGTCTTAACTGTTATCCAGAATGCTGATTTAGTTTTAATCGTAGTTGATGTGATGTGTCCAGAACATTTCCCAGCTATTTTAAGAGAAGTTAATGAAGCCAATATTCGTTTAAACAAAACTAAACCGGAAGTTTTCATTAAAAAAAGAGGGATGGGAGGAATTAATATTGGAAGAACCGTTCCCACAGAAATTGATGATGCAACTATTAAAGATATAATGCGTGAGTTTAAGATGGTTAACGCGGATGTTTTAATTCGTTCACCAATTGACGTTGACGATTTCATTGATTGTATTGAAGCAAATAAAAAATACGTTCCTTCTATTGTTTGTATTACTAAAGCTGATTTAGCTTCTGCCTACAAAGTTAGAAAGATTAAGAAAGAATTAAATGCTGACCTGGTCATTTCTGCAACTGAGGAATTGGGGATAAATGAACTTAGAGAATTAATTTTTAGAAAATTAGATTTTATAAGGGTTTATATGAAGGAACCAAAGAAGGCAGCAGATATGAAAGAACCAATGATTATTTCTTCAGGTTCGACAATAAGGAATGTTTGTGATAAAACTCACAAAGATTTTGCCAAGAGATTCAGGTTTGCTAGGGTATGGGGGACTTCTGCTAAGCATAAGGGCCAGAAAGTAATGTTGAAACATAAGTTGCAAGATCAAGATATTCTGGAATTGCACTTGGATTAAAACAACTCTTCAATCTTCTTCCATCTCTCCCACCCTCTAGGATAGCAATCCTCTAACTTCTCTTTTCCAGTAATGAAAGGATATCGCCTACATACCAAAGGACGATTTTCATAAATTGAACAAACATATTCTTCTCCTTCTTTCTTAAGAAATAAACAACGATAATTAACTTGTTTTAACACCTTTGATTTAATTTTCTCATCATAAACATAAAAGTCTCTTTTTCCTATCTCCTCAATCTTAGAGATGTCTTCTTTACTCAACTTAACTATCGGTCTGCAGCATTCCCCACATTTGGTACATTTGAAATCATTTATTGTAAGCATTTTGGGTAGATTTGTGCGTATTATATTTCTGTCTTTGTATTCACTCACAAGGGACAAACTGGCCAAAAGATTTATATATTTGGGCCTATTTTTATAACGAAAATAGTAATCTTTGGAGAAAAAATAAAAATGAGACAACACAATTATGGAACAAAATTAATGCAATTTAGAAATGAATTTTCTCGTGATGATAATAAAATTCCTCGATTAACAACATCTGGCGGAAGAACCTATAAAAGACCTTTTTCATTTAAAGAAACAGTTGAAGCAGCTGTGAATAGATTTAATGTAACTAAAAAATCTCCTGTTAAGGACACAAAAATGGAATCATTTCCGTTACTATGGCAACTAAACTATGCTACAAATACACATAACACTTCAACAGGAATTTATAGAGCTGGTGACGATGTTGTAATTGTTCCAGTTGCGGAGGAATTAGTACGATTAACTCCCTCTTATAATGAACCAACCGTTCCTGTAACTCATAGTGCTGGAGAAGGTATTAAAGTTAATTTATCTGGTGTTAGATACAATCAACCATTAACGAAAGAAGAGGCAAAACAAAATGCGTTACTTCTTGCAGCATTGGAAGAAGATCAAGCACTATTGAATGCCTATGTTGATATGTGTTTTTTTGGGTTTCAAGTCCCTAATCACAAAGGAGTTCGTGACAGTGGAATGAGGTTTAACGTTCCTATAGTTGGCCAAGAAGATATTGTAAGCTTAGTTCGTGGTGGATTTGATAGCAATTCTTCAAATTTTCCATTAAGTTTGGATAAAGCAGTGTCAAAAGTTGACTATAAATCTGGATTTTTTGTACCACGACATACCGGACGTTTTGCGCTTGAGAAAAATCGTGCTGTCAATGGTGAAGCAGAGAAATTACTTGGAAGTGAAGCGGTTGACGAATGGATTGCTCAAATACCAACCCTCTCTCCTGATACACTCTTTCACCCAGCCAATTACATTTTTGCTGCTGCAGTAGAAGGGAGAAAGAGGCGAACACAACAATAATAAAATGTACACTCCAATAACCTTCATTCAGAATGCAAAAGAAACAGATTTAGTTTCAGCTCTTAAGAAAGATTTTAGAGAAACAAAGGTAGGCTTGCTTTTAGCTCCTTTAGTTGCAATGGGGTGTACACAGGTACCAGTTCAAGTTAAGAAAATTGTACCTACTATTGATTATTGTAAACCAGCAGAAAGAATTATAGGCAGAAAATACGATGGTCACAATAGTATCAAGGTATTATATAACAAGGCTGGATTGAATACAGATTTTGAAAAGTGTGCTTCTTATCATTTCGGTTCTATGACGAAAACAAATAGAAATGAACAATCTGTTGCCAGTATTCATCTTACAGAATATGGTACTGCTCTTGATGTAACGGTTGTACGTGAAAAAGAAGGCGAAAAATCTACCTTTGCTTGTTCTCCTGTAGAAAAAAGCGAGTGGATTTGTAGTAGAGTTATTAACAATGGTTCAGCTGTAAGCGTTTATTCTAATAATAGAATTTTCAATAAAGATTTATTTGCGACACCTATTTCTGAAGATGAAGAGGTTTGTGAAAAGAGTTTAAAAGAAGAATCAAAGGCAGAACAAGTAGCTAAAGAAGGATGGAATTTTGTAATAAATTTTGCAAAAAAGATAAGACTCAAACAACAATCTAAGATTTTCTAGATAAACATTTAAAAAAAGCTTCTAAATTGGTTAACTATGTGCGGAATTGTTGGAATCTTTAATTTAGAAAAAGCCGAGGAGAAAGTAAAAATAGCTTTAGCTATTCTTAAAAATAGAGGAAAAGATGGTACAAATACCTTACAAATTAATGAAAATTCTTTTATGGGACACACACTTCATGCGGTTGTAAATCATATCCTTCAACCTTTACAAGGAAAAGGAACCTTAACTGCTAATTGTGAAATTTATAATTGGCAGGAACTTGCTGAAAAGTATTCAATTACGGCAGAAAATGATGCCGAAGTACTACTTTCTATGCTAGATAACTATGGAATAGATAAAATAGAAGAATTTGATGGAGTTTTTGCTTTTGCGTATTATAAAGAAGGAAAAATATATTTAGCAAGAGACCTCATTGGAGTTAAACCTTTGTGGTATGTATATAACGATGGATTTGCATTTGCTTCTGAGAAGAAGGTGTTAGAAAAATTAGGGTTCATAGACATTCAAGAATTAAATCCCAGACAAATATTAGTTTATGATGTTGAAAATAAAAAGTTAGATGTATCTCTGAGAGATTTTTTTTCATATTTGCCTGAAAATAATGCAGCTCGAACAGAAGAATTGTT
Source organism: uncultured Methanosarcinales archaeon (assembly GCA_964552945.1). Taxonomy (GTDB): domain Archaea; phylum Nanobdellota; class Nanobdellia; order Woesearchaeales; family GW2011-AR9; genus CAZEAB01. The sequence goes on along the minus strand of CAZKIP010000012.1, from coordinate 23,492 downwards.
AAATAAAGCAATTGAGAAAAGAGTTCCTAAGAAAAAATTTGGATTATTATTTTCTGGAGGAATTGATTCAACATTCCTTGCAAAGAACTTCAAAGATAAGGGATATAAGTTTACTTGTTATACGGCAGTTCTTGATACAGAGAACAAAGAACCTTCAGATTTAACTGCTGCAAAGAAAGTTGCAAAGGAATTAGGTTTAGATTTGAATATTAAGAAAATTAAAATTGAAGAGATTCCTGATTACTTAAAGAAAATCGTCCCACTAATAGAAGATTCTAACGTTGTGAAAGTAGGAGTGGCACTTACATTTTACATTGCATGTGAAATGGCCAAAGAAGATGGCTGTAAAGTTATTTTTTCTGGATTAGGTTCAGAAGAGATTTTTGCAGGATATGAGAGACATAAGAATTCTTCAAATATTAATCAAGAATGTGTTTCTGGTCTATTAAAGATGTATGAAAGAGATTTGTATAGGGACGATGTTCTTACAATGGATTTAAACTTAGAATTACGCTTACCCTTCTTAGATAAGGAGTTAATTTCATACGCATTAAAAATCCCTGAATCTTTAAAAATTGAGGGAGGGGTAACAAAAAAGATTTTAAGAAAAATTGCACTTAACAAAGGGATCTCTGAAGAATTTTCTTTTAGAAAGAAAACTGCGGCACAATATGGTTCAAGGTTTGATTTTGCTATTGGAAAATTAGCTAAACGAGAAGGGAAGTACAAATCTCAATATTTGAAACAATTCTATCCCACACATAACCTTAAACTTGGAGTTTTATGTAGTTCTGGAAAAGATTCACACTCCGCTGCTTTTATAATAAAAAAACAAAATTATGAATTAACTTGCTTGATTACTATGAAAAGTAACAATCCTGATTCATACATGTTTCAATCAGCCGGAGTGGAGATGGTAAAATTACAATCAGAAGCTATGGGTGTTCCTTTAGTTTTAGTTGACACTGAAGGAGAAAAGGAAAAAGAACTAGAAGATTTGGAGAAAGCTATTAAAATTGCTAAGGAAAGACATAAGATTGAAGGAATTGTTTCGGGTGCTTTGTTTTCTACGTACCAAAGAGATAGAATTGAGAAGATATGTGATAAACTTGGTCTAAAAATATTCTCTCCTTTATGGCACAAACCACAATTACAACATATGAAAGACGTTGTAGCAAATGGGTTTGAAGTGATACTAAGCGCAGTAGCAGCAGATGGTTTAGATGAATCTTGGTTAGGTCGTCGTATTAATAATTCTTTGATTTCTGAATTAGAGAAAAAGAATTTTTTGAATATTGCAGGCGAGGGTGGAGAATTTGAAAGTCTTGTTTTGGATTGTCCAATGTTTAAGAAGAAGATAGAATTGGTATCTTTTCGTAAGAAAATGGACTCAGAATTTTCCGGAAGATTAATAATTGAAGAAGCGAGGTTAGAAGAAAAACGATGAAAAGAGTAATGTGTTTTGGAACATTTGATTTATTACACGTAGGCCATCTTGATTATTTCAAACAGGCAAAAGAGCAAGGAGATTACTTAATTGTTGTAATAGCAAGAGATAAAACCAAAAAAGACCAAAAAAAAGAAACCATTTTTACCGAAGAAGAAAGATTACAACTCATTTCTGGTTTAAAAATTGTCGACGAAGCGGTTTTAGGTTACACTGAAGACCATTTTAAAATCATTGAAGAGAAGAATCCAGATGTTATCTTTCTAGGATATGACCATCCGCAAATTGAAGAAAAGTTAAAAAATAAATTTAAGACAAAAGTAATTAGGGGAAAACCCTATCAGGATTCTCTTCATAAAAGCTCAAAAATAAGAGATAAGGTTTTAAATAGTTCTTAAAAAAAGATTTTTTAATAATTCTTTTCGTTAGTTTTAAATAATAAACCTTCTCTCTTTAAGTACACATGAGGTGATTTTTATGAAATTAATCAAAAAAACAATGTTTATGCTTGTTATAGCTATTATTTCTTTGTTATTTGTCTTAGGATGCAGCTCAGATAAAACAATGGCAGAAGATAAGGCACCGGATAGCAAAGCGCCAGATAGTAAGACAACTGATGAAGTTGAAGATGACGAACTCCCTCCTACTTTTGAAGATGAAGATACAACTAGCACTAGTACTGCTGTGAATGAAATTTCGATGGTTGCAAAGCAATGGGAATTTATTCCTTCAACAATAAAGGTTAAGAAAGGCGAAAAAGTAAAATTAACAATAACTAGCCAAGATGTGAGACATGGATTTGCAATTGCTGATTATGGAATTAATCAAGATTTAGTTCCTGGTGAAACCAATGTTGTAGAATTTGTTGCTGATAAGGAAGGTCAATTTAATTTCTTCTGTTCTGTTCAGTGTGGTTCTGGACATGGTGGAATGAATGGGTTATTGATTGTCGAATAAAAAAAATGAAGTATAAACAATTAATAGCAATACTTGGAATAATCTCCCTTTTACTTCTTGTTGGGTGCTCAAGTAAAGAAGAGTATATCCCTTTTGCTAAATGTTTGAGCGAGAAAGGAGCGAAGATGTATGGCGCTTATTGGTGTGGTCATTGTAAGAACCAAAAATCATCTTTTGGTGATAGTTGGGAATATGTAAACTATATTGAATGTTCTCTTCCTGGTAACAGTGGTCAGACAGAAGTTTGTAAGAAAGAAGGAATAACTGGTTATCCAACTTGGGAATTTGCTGATGGAACAAGAGAGGGAGGGGAACTTTCGTTTGAAACTTTAAGCAGAAAAACAGGATGTATTCTTCCTTCTTAGATTATTTTTTAACTTTTTTTTCTTTATTTTTTTATAGAACAAGTATTTGTTTCAACTTTTTTAGCAAGATAGAATATTGAAAATATAACAACCAGTACTCCAATAAAACCAATTTCTAGGCCTTTGAAGGGAAGAATAGATGCAAGTCCTCCAATTCCTATAAGACCAAACAATCCAACTGCACAGGATGGGCAAGCTGGAGCAATCAAGCTGACAAGTACAGATGTTCCTGCGTAAGCGCCAGATTTAATTTGTCTACTAATTAAATAAATAGTAAATGAGATTATAATTCCTGAAAGAATTGATAGGATTATTAGAAAAAATAAGGAGGCAGAAGTTGTAGTTTGTGGGAATCCCCTTATCAAGGAGTAAGTCATTTTAAAGGAAAAATTGCTAAAGAAAATTTTATAGTTTCTTATCAGTGAATTTATGAAGTAAATTATAAAGGAAGTTAAGAAAGTGATAGCAAAGTATTTTTTGTGAGAATACACTTCTTTGAATGCTTTAAAAAAATAATGAACCATTTTTAAATTAAAAATAAAAAAAAAAGATTATTCCTCAAGCATCGATTCGATAACTTGTTCAAATACGCTGAAAGGTTGAGCTCCTGAGATAGGTACTCCATTAACGATAAATCCTGGAGTTCCTTGGATGCCTGCTTTCTGACCATCTAGGAAATCTTTCTTAACTTCATCTTCCTGAGCTCCAGAATCCAGACAAACGTTAAATTTTCCAGTATCTAAACCAAGATCTTTAGCATATTTTTTGAAGGTAACAACTCCTCCTACGACTCCCTTTTCAAAAAGTAAATCGTGCATTTCCCAGAATTTTCCTTGTTCACCAGCACATTCAGAAGCTTCACCAGCTTTTTGTGCATTTTGATGGAAACTCAATGGAAAATCTCTATAATAGAGTTGAACTTTACCTGTCTTGATATACTTTTCATCGATCTGTTTTAAAGTATCGCTGTAAAACCTTGCACAGAAAGGACATTCAAAGTCGCTAAATTCAACTATTGTTATTGGGGCGTCTTTATCTCCTTTCCTTGTGTCATCATCAACTAACTCTTCCATATCCAGTGTTGGTGTTGGAGTAGGTGTTGGTGCATCTGCAGCTTTTGGAGTTGGTGCAGCAGCATTTTTTCCTTGAGTCGTGCTACTTTCGTATCCAAAACCGCCAGAATAAATTGAAATTACCAATAAAACTGCTAAAACTGCGGCGATCCCTTTCCACATTGCAACTTTACTAATTGTTACTGTTTCTTCTTTTTTCATTTTTTCATGCCTCTCTTTTGGTTCTTTATGTTTGTGTTCTTTATGTTCCTTATGTTCTGTATGATGTTTCTCTTTTTCCCGATGAGGTTCATACCTCTTTTCTTCAGGAGCATTTTCTTCCTTTTTTTCAAAAGAATCCATTGAATCTATTGAATCCATTTTTAAATTCCACCTCGTTCACTTAATTTTAAGATGATATAGCTCTCCTTATATATTAATTATGGTTTAAACAAATATGGTTTGAAGGGTTATATTCCAATATTTTTAGAGAATTAACGTTCATCTCCTAAAAAAGGAGTGATTAAATGAATTGTCAAAGTTTTCTTTTGAGGAACTCTTTTGATTAATCCTTTCTTTTCCAGCCCAGTTAAGATTTGACTTAGTTTTGCCTTAGACATATCCACTCTTAGTTTTAGAGTATTTTGGTTAATTTCTGGTTGTTTTCTAAGGTGTTCGATAACTTCTTTCTCAAATTTATCTAAACCTAGCAAAAGGATCTTAAATTTTTCTTCAACATTAAGCCTAGTTTCTTCTTTATTTAATTTCTTTAAAATTGCCTCTTCCCCACTTGAGAAAAAAATAAGGTAAAAACCAAGGGCAAGAATAAAACCAAAAATTCCAAACCCAAAATGAAGAATTGATAGTGAACGTTCAATTGGACCACACTCTTCATTACTATAACAACCCATTTTGTCGCTCTTTTCTTCCAACCCTTGAGTAGAGTAAATAAAAATGGCTAATAGTAGAAAACTAATGATGAGGAGCACTCCACCTATTTTTTTATTGTTCATTTTTAAAATAAAGATTTACTATGCAAGTACCTTATTTATCTTCTTTTTAAACTTTTGGAATCCTAATTACTTTTAATTTCCTTTTCTCACGGAAGATTTATATTTAATTCATTTATTTTTATGAAAATGAATGCAATTTCTATAAAAAATCTTCACAAGCAATATAATACTCTTACTGCTCTAAATAAGATTAATTTAGAGATTAAAAAGGGAGAATTTTTTGGATTACTTGGACCAAATGGTGCTGGAAAGACAACCACTATTAATATTCTTACTGGCCTAACAAACAAAAGTTCTGGGAATGCTAGCCTTTTTGGTAAAGATGTTGTAGAAGACTATAAGGAAGCAAGGGCTCTGATTGGACTTGTTCCTCAAGAATTCAATTTTTCCGTCTTTCCAACAGTATATAACATTCTTGATTTTAATGGGGGATATTTTGGAATCCCTAAGAAAGAGAGACATAATAGAATTATGGAATTATTAAAAGAATTGGGATTATCAGATAAAAAAAATGCGGTAATGAGAACTCTTTCAGGAGGAATGAAGAGAAAAGTTATGATTGCTAGGGCTTTAATGCATAAACCTAGAATCTTAATTCTTGACGAACCAACTGCTGGAGTAGATGTAGAAACTCGCAAATCTTTATGGAAATATTTTCAAAAGCTAAACAAACAAGGGACAACAATACTTCTTACAACACATTACATTGAGGAAGCAGAAGAGTTATGTGAGAGAATTGCTATTATTCATAAATCAAATATAATTAAAGTTGAAGACAAAAAAGACTTATTAAAATCATTTAATAATGTCAAATTGGAGGAAATATTTTTACAATTAACAAAAGAATGAATCTAATACCTTTAGGGACAATCATTAGGAAAGAACTTATCCGCGTATTTCGTATTTGGAAACAATCATTAATCCCTCCAGTATTGACTTCAAGTTTATTTATTCTAATATTTGGATATTCTCTAGGTTCACGAATAAGTACAGTCTCTGGAGTTTCTTATTTAGAATTCATTTTACCTGGGTTGGTTATGATGGGGGTTATCATGAGTGCTCATACAGGAACTGCTTCTACACTTTTTTTATCTAAATTTCAAAATAGTATTCAAGAACTATTGGTTGCACCAATTTCTTACTGGGAGATCATTAGTGGTATAACAATTTCTGCACTTATTAGGGCCCTTATTGTGGGCCTTGGTATAATTGGGGTTAGTCTTGTATTCACAGAAGTTAAAATATTTAACATATTTATTCTCTTGTATTTTATTATTTTCACAGCATTATTTTTCGCATTTTCTGGAATTATTACTGCTCTTTGGGCAAAAGATTTTGATCAAATGAGTGTTTTTGGAACTTTTTTAATTACTCCTTTAACTTATCTTGGAGGAGTTTTTTATTCAATAGACATGCTGCCTTCTTTTTGGCAAAGTGTGGCAAAATTTAATCCGGTCCTTTATCTTGTGGATGGTTTCAGATATGGTATGTTGGGCATTTCAGATATAAATGTTATATATTCTGCAGTAATTCTTTTGGTACTAACCACTATTTTCTTTTCTGCCTCTGTATATTTAATGAGGATAGGATATAGTGTTAGAACATAGATTCCTTTTTAATCTTTTTTTGAATAATAAGTTTTTTTAGAATAACCAAAAATAACCCTGTATATTTTTTCAATAAATTCTGGAGGTAAACCTCTCCCTTCTAATCTTTTCATTATTTTCTCTTGTCTAAAATCATTAAGAGATACTTTTTTTAAGACAGATATTTTTTTTACAATATCAAATCTATCAACAAGAATTGAAATGAGTTTGTCATCTATAATATCAATTTCCTTTCTCAATTCTTCTATTTTTTGTCTTGCTTCATCCATTGTAAATCTTCACAATTCTTTATCTCTATCTTTCGGATTTTTAAATTTATCCAAGTAAGGTCCTATTTTATCTCTCATCTCTTGTTTATATTCTTCTTTAATATCTAAAGAATTAATCTCTTTATCCCAATCTATTTCTTTAAGTTCAACAAAATTACTAATAAAATCTCTTCCTTCTTTTTTAATTAATTCATCAATCAAAATAGCTTTCTTGGTACCAAATTGTTTAGTGGCAGGAAACTTAGTAATGGCGCTTGCTCCCGCTTTCATTAAATAACCAACTTCTTCACACCTTCTTAAATTGGTGCCCGCTATAATTTCTAACTTTGGAAATCGTAACCTCAAGCGAGAAATCCATTGTAAATAATAATCAACAGAAGGGCCTTCTTTAAATTCTAATCCCGGGACTGGTTTTAAGGCATAAATAGTAACTCTGTCTAACTTGTGCTTTTCAACAAAATCAAACAAATACTTCATATCTTCAATAGTGTCACCTAAACCCACAATAACTGCAATGCTTCTTTTGAAACCATTTAGCCTAGAGAACATTTTATCATAAGATTTGATGTCTTTACTTGGACAAACTTCTTTATGTAATAGGGGGTGAAGGGTTTCCATAGAACCGCAAATACCTTTAACATAAGGTTTAAGTTGTTCAAGATGGTTATCTGATAATACTCCTAAATTCAACCACATTTTTTCTCCATATACATTAGAAATGTTTTTTGCATATTCTAGAAGTTGAGGGAAGGGCATAATTCCATATCCTCCTGTAAGAAATTCAATTCTCCATCCAAATAATCTACAAAATAAAGCTTCTAATAACACAGAGCCCATTGATCTCTTAGAACCTTTAGGATGTTGTATTTTATGTTTTTGTGTTGTTCTGAAACAGAAAGTGCAGTCTCCCAAGGAACAATACCAACTTAAAAAAATACATCTCCCATACCAAGTTCTTCCGGTATGGTTTTGATTATAAACTTCTGTAGCTTGCTCCAATAATTGTGTGGTTTCTTTTGATATCTTTATATCTTGTACGTGGACGAATTTGGATGCGTCGTAAACAGGTTTTTTTTGCATAAAGGGTTATTTTAAGTAATTCTTTTTAAAACAATTGGTTATAATTTATCATTAAAGAAAAGCATTAAACAACCAACCTAAAACCACAATCTGCGGCACAGTTACAACTGGCAACCAAATGGCGGCTTTCTTACCAATATTTGCCCATATTAATCCTATCTCTGTGTAATCAGTAGCAACCCCTGCCATTAAAAACACAAAACTATTTCCAAACGCTCCGGTCTGATTAAACAACTCAAATGCCAACACTGAACTTCCTTCAGAGCAAACTTCAATAATTGTTGCAAACACTAAGGTAATTCCTAGACCAAGTAAAGTAGGACCCAAATACTGCATGAAGATGTGGTGCGGAACAAATGCTCTTGCAACCGCCGCCATAATCATTCCAATCAAAATCCACCAAAGAACCATTTTAGCTAACGCCCAAGCGCCTTTTACAACACCCGCAACGTCCTCTCCAGAATAACTATACCCTTTCCACCTTCTCTTCATATCCTCCAAGATGGAAAACTCTTTATTAACAGAAACAATATTTTCATTCCTCTCGATTTTGCCACGCCTATCCAAAACCTGATACACCAAACCGGTAATGATGGCAATAATAATAGCAGACACAATAAGCAGCAAAGCTTTCATTCCAAAGAATCCAAATAGTAAAATTGTAATCGGCAAATTTGCCCAAGGTGAAGCTAAAAGAAAAGCAATCACCGCCGGCACGGAAGCACCTTTCTTATACAACTGAATTGCAATAGCAAGTATTCCATGCGAACAAGCAGACATTAAAAAACCTAATCCAACTGCATAGAAAATTGTCCTTTTCTTATGTGTAGATAAAAATTTAGAGATATACTCGCGTGGAATAAAATAATCTACAATCCCTCCAATCAATAACCCTAGTAACACCGCCCACCAGATTATACTAAAATAATCTACAATGGCATCAAATAACGGATTCAAGAAAGTAACCCAATAACTAATCCCTACAATAAGTAAAGTAATTAACCCAACTACATACAACTTTTCTTTATACCAAGGCAACTTCTTTTTAGAACTACAACAACTTTTTACTTTGTGCATCTTTTCATATTTCTTAACACAATGATTACTACAAAAGTAATGTCCGTGGGCTTTGATATATCCTTTCATACCACATATTGGATCTATTTTATCCGTCATCTTCAAATTTATAATTTTCAATTATTTAAATTAACCCCTTACTTCTGTTGCGGGGTAAGTAAAAAATACAGACAAAGATAAGATTTCTTCTTTTGAAACCTTCCTTGGATTAAATTTCACATAAAAATAATTTGGAAAGCTATATTCAATTCCCTCAATTCCATTCAAAGTTTTTATTTCTTCCGATATTAAAGGAGCATGTCCTGGGCAGGGAATATTTACTTTTAATTGTATGAAGGAATCTTCGCCAACTACTGCTCCAGTTATTGAATCTCCTGAAAAATTTGCCAATAAAGGAAATATCACCATAAACAATAGAAGATTGATCAAAATGGTTGACCCATACAATATTGTAAGGTATTTCCATTCAGATTTTGATCCTTGTATTGACAATTTATTATTCTTTCTCAAATAAAATCCTGCCGATAAAGTTGCAAATCCAAGAGAAATTCCAATCAAATAGTGAAAAAAATATTGGTTCATTAGGAACGGCTTAGCAAAATTCATTAGTAAGGTTACTCCTAATATTGAACCAATAATAAACATAAAACATCCTGTGTGTGGGAGTAATCCATAAAATAATCCTTGCGAAAAACCTTTCTTTTTCTTTTTACCATCATCCGAGCAACAATCCATTTAATTCACCACTTTTTTTACATTTGAAACAACTTATAAAGCATGTAGTGAAACTAGTTTCATCTATAAGAAAAAGACTTATTTAAGGATAATTATGTTTGTCATGCCCCTTCTTTTACGTTCAATTAACCCTTTACCTTCCAATTTGTCCAAAACTCTAGAAACTTGAACTTTACTTCTCTTAGTTTCTTTAATAATGTCGCTTTGGTAAACGGAACCATTTTCTCTGATAACAATGTTCATAATTGCCTTTTCTGCACCATCTAACTTTTCTATTTTCTTTTCTCTTTCTTCTTTAGAATTATCTTTATGGTACATTGTAGGATAATGTAAAACTTTTTCAATATCTTTCATAAAAAATGAGATTATTGCCCCAACAGCCATTAAAACTCCTATTAAGCTATAACTAATTGTTTTTTGTGTTTTAAGAGTTATTTCCATTGGGCAAGAAACTCCATGCGTACAACTTGTACGAACAATAGTTTCTAACGCATTGTTAAAAGACATCACTATAAAGAAAAATAAAATAGCAACACCCATAATCAAAAAACCAACATGTTTATTTTTCATTTCAAAGAATTATTCTTCTTTCTTTAAGTATTTTCTGAAAATTGCTGTAGTCATACTTAATGCCTTTACTCCTTTTTTTAGCAAAGCAAAAGCAACTTCATCGCTCTTAACCCCAAAAGTACAAACTATAACATATTTTTTATCAACACCAAACTCTCCTAACCTATCTAAAACTTCAGGATAATTGTAAGATAAGTCTGCTTCTAAAGGCGAACCTTCTTTAACATATTCATCTCTAATATCTACTACCTCAGCATCCTCTACAGAAAAATCCACTTTTTCAGGATTATCTACTTCTACAACTCCTTTAGTAATCTCTACATTTTCAACTGCTTTACTAATTTCTTCATCAAAAATATCCTGTTCTTTAATTTCCTCATAGTTAGGAGAGGTTGTTACTGCACCTTTTGCAAGACCACAATACTCGGTAACTTTTTGTGAGGTTGCATAAGTTCCAATGTCTCCTGCAATCTTAATAACTTCAATTTTATCCATTCCTAAAACAGGTCGCATAACCAATTTATCTACAAATTTATCTATAACTGCTAAGCTAGGTAAAGTTTGACTTGATTTCTGTGATAAAGATTCTCCCGTAGCAATAGCAAAATAATCTTTTCCAACTCCTTCAGCTATTTTATAAAAAATAACTTTCAGAACAATTTGTTTTAATCTATCTGGAACTTCTTTAACTAACTTTTTAACAATTTCTTTAGCATCAACATGATAGAACTTGGCTTTATGTCCAAACCAATACTCTTCAGTTAGGTAGTTGTAAACACGAGTTGCTTCATATAAAGATTTTTCTCCTTCTAAATTTATGAATAAAAAATCTACTGCACAACCTCTTTTCATTAGCTGATAAGCGGCCACTGGGCTATCCATTCCGCCTGAAAAGAGACAAAGAACTTTTTGTGAAGAATCTACTGGTAGCCCACCAACACAATCTATTTTTTCTGTGTACAAATAAGCATCGTTGTTACGCACTTCCACCTCTATAGTTACTTCAGGATTTGTTAGATCGACGCCTTCACTAAATTCATATAAATTATCTCCAATTTCTTTAGCCAATTCCTGAGAATTAAAACTATGCGTACCAACTCTTCTAACTTTGGCAGCAAATTTTTTGTTTTTTACTAAAGAACCATATTTTTTAATTTTCTTCAATAAACTTTCTTTATCCTCAAAAGGAATGTTAACTGCCGGAGAAATGCTTTGAACTCCTGCTACTTTTTGTAAAACTTTTGAAGCAGATTCTACATTATCAACAAATAGGACAAATCTAGCCCCATAATTTTTTATTTGAATTAACTTTATTCTTGCTTTATCTAACGCTTCTTTGATAGAATAAAGATACCTTTTCTCAAACCAAGGTCTAGATCTTTTACTCTTAAGTCCTATTTCTCCATATCTAAGGATGATACAATTATACATAACCTAAAAATTAAGAAAATCCTTTATAAATGTTACTAAAAAGTGATGAAAACTAATCGTTGTCCACTCTTGGAGCTAAGATAAAAGCCAAAAGAAGCCGGTCCGTTACTTTATACTCCAATTTTAACGGATAATCTGTGTTGAAAGAAAGTGAAACATCATCGCTCAATTTACTTCCTAAAATCATTTTTTTTAAGTATTCTAGAGAATATTTTGATTTGAATTTATCTTCAGACTCAGTAGTTATTTTGGTTGCATCATCTGCTTTGATTTCAATAAATGCTTTAGAGAGGTCTCCTTCTGCTTTTACTGAAAGCTGAGCTTTTTCTCCTAGAAAAGTAACGGATTCTGCTACTACACTAACATCCTCGATAGCTTCGGTAAGAATACTTGCCTTGGTATTGACAACTAAAGGGAAATTTAATTGAGGAACTTTCTGTTCTTTATCCTCTAAATCAAGAGTTGGTAAAGAGAAAGATCTTGTAGTATTGCTTTTTAATTGCACTTTAAGCTTATTATCTTCGGTTGTTTCTAAAGAAAGAATATCTTCGCCCTTGGTTCTTCTTAGAACTTGTTTAAGATTGTTTAGGTTAATTCCCAGTTCTTCAGGTTTATCAATTTTATATTCAGTGAAAGAGCTACTTAGCAGCTTAAAAATAACCATCGCTACGTTGGCAGGGTCCATTGCAACTAATTCGAGACCATCTGCTGTAACCTTAAATTTTGCTTCTGTGACTAAGTCAGAGAGAATTGTGATACTATCTTTAAAATATTTTGTCTCAGCTAAAACTAATTTCATTATTGACCCCTCACCAAGATTAATCAGAGGGAAGCCTCTTTATAAAATTTGTTGTTGTAAAGTAGTATATGGTTACTTGATAAGTAGAAATAACTCTCATCACTTAATTATTAATCGTTTCCCGTCTTCCATAACGTGGTTTTTTTTAAATCCAAGTTGTTTGGCTAATTGAACAATATGTTGGGCTTTTTCAGCTCCAGCATGAGAAGGAATTATGTTTTTAGGCTTAACCAACTCAATTAAATCTCGATGGTCTTCTCTAGCACCATGTCCAGAAACATGAACATCTCTGAAAATTCTTGCACCGGCATTTCTCAGACCTCTTTCCAACTTATCTCTGTTATCTTTGTTTAATTCAACTGGAATAACGGAACAACTGAAAATCACAAGATCTCCTTGTTTGAAATTGTAATCTAACTCTTTTCTCATTAATCTGGATAAAATTGCTTTAGGTTCTCCTTGATGACCTGTACAAACAATCAAATATTTTTCTCTTCCTTCCCTTTCAATTTTATGTAACATCCTTTCAATCTTATCTCTGTGCCGAATTAATTTAATGTCTTTTTGAAAGTCAACCAACCCAATTTTTTCTGCCGCCGTAACATATTTTGTTAATGACCTACCTAAAAAGACTATTTTCCTGTTCAATTTTAATCCCATTTCAATGATACTTTTGAGACGAGCAATATGGGAAGAAAAAGTGGTTACAAGCATTCCTTTTCCCTCGGAATTTATTCCCAACATAACATCTTTCAACATCTGCTTTGCCACAGATTCAGAAGGCATTTTTCGATGTTCTCCCGCATACAGACATTCAATAATTAATAAACTAACTCCTTCCTCCCCTAATTGTCTTAACCTTTCAAAATTAGGCTTTTTACCAAGTGTTGGTTGTCTATCAAATTTGTAGTCATTAGCATAAATAACCTTTCCGTAAGGAGTATGTACGACTATTAATGAAGAATGAGGAATACTATGGGTTACGTTAACAAGCTCAATTGTTATTTTTTCTGAAACCTTGTAGGAAGAATTTAAATTTAAAGTTCTTATTTCATTTGGGATATGAATTCTATCATCTCTAATAATGCTTTGTAAAACCTCTATGGTGTATGGAGTACCTAGAACTACTGCATCTGGAAATAATGGAGCTGCAAAAGGAATTGCTCCGATATGATCTAAGTGTCCATGAGAGGGAATAATTGCTACAACTTTGTCTTTCCAATCGTTGATGAGGTTATAATTAGGAACAGCTTTAGCATTTAATAATTGTTTATAGGTCATGGCGGCTCTGACATCTTCTCTATCTTCTTGAAATCGGATAAAGTTCTCCATTGCTAAGCCCATATCTAGAAGAACTACTTCGTCATCAACTTTAATTGCGGTGGAATTTCCTCCCGTTTTTGTGAAACCGCTTACTGTGCATACTTCAATGGGCATATTGCTAGAATTATTTGGTTGTTTAAAAAACCTATGTGTTTCTGTAATAATAAAACTATTAAAAATTAAAAAAAGTGCGGACGGCAGACACGTTAAAATTTTCTGCAAAAATTCACTGGCCTGCCTTACCAAATCTAAGAAATAAATAGGTGGACGGAAGATATCCTCATTTACATTCGGGACCTGCCTGTTAAAAGAAAAGAAGTGCGGACGGCAGGGCTCGAACCTGCGAAGACACTAAGTCATTGGATCACTCCACGCTATTGTGGATAAATGGTTTTAGCATTTGAGTCCAACCCATTTGACCACTCTGGCACGTCCGCATAAAATAACTAAGAAAATAACTAATTTAAAAAACTATTGTAAAAAAATCAAAGAAATAAATTATTTAAGATTCTGAAGTTGACTTTCAATATCTTTTAATTGAGATTCAAGCGCATTAATATCATCTTCAGCAGCAGCAACTTCTTTCTCTACAGGAGGAAGAGGTTTCTGAGATGCCACAGGGACAACTTTAACTTTACTCTCAACCATTTCAGGTTCTTCTGACTTAAAAGATTCCAATTGTTGTTTTCCAGTTACCGCAGTTAAATTACCTTTAGGCAACAATTTTCTTAATTTAACATCAATCAAATTATGTAATTCTTTCAAATTGCTTTGCAGATTAGTAAATAAGGTAACTTTATCTTCTTGCATAGCTCTAAACTTTTCATAACCTTGCATGAAAATAATTACTTCTCTTAATGATTCAAGCAAATCTTTCCTAAGAACCATGGGGTCACCCAATTGAACCATATAATTTGGAGTTTTTTCTACTTTCTTTGCACTACTTCTAGACTTTCTAGCTGTTTTAGTTTTCTTAGTAGTAGATTTTTTTGCCATCTTAGTATTGCTCTGGTTCACTTAATGAATGGTCTACAAAATCAATTTTTCTTTCAACTTCTTCAATGGTGGTATGCCATAGTTCTAGTTGATGATCTTCTTCATTCTTAAGTTCGTGAATTTTTATCAATGTTTCTTTGGATTCATTCAATTTTCTTCTTACTAAACGTACTAAATTTAATACTTCTTCATATTCATCTACTTTTATAAAAATGGGCATTCTTTCCATATAAAATCACCTACTTTTTTATTCACCTTGCGATTTAAACATAACTTTATCTATTTGTAACAATCTATCGTGAGCAATTCTCATTGATCTTCTCATTTTTTCAAACTTATTTTCTTCATTGTACTCTGAATTCTCTAAAGATCTATTAATTTCTTTTAAATCACTAATTCTGTGTTTTAAGTCATCCATTTCTCCTAAAAGTCTCTGATAAACATCTTTTTTAATAAATAAAGGGCCTTCTGAAAATGGAGAGGGAGAAGGTTGTGGAAATTCCGGCGGCCTTGGCATTGGTGGCGCTGCAGGAATTGAAGGTTTAGACATTACTGGTTTTCGTGCTACTGGAGGAGCAGGCATCTCTTTTTTTGGAGCTGCAGGAGAAGTTGGAGGCGAAACTGGTTTTTCAAAACCAACCGCCTTCTTTAGTTCATTAGGAGCAATAACTCTCTCTCTACTCTTTGGACTTGGAAAGCGCAATTCTTTTTCATCAGAAGGAACTCCTGACGGAAAAGGAACTTTCGGAACTACTTTTTTTCTACCAAATAACCATCCCATTATGGTAACTCTAGCAGAACTACCTTTAAAAACTTTGTTTAGTATTCTATAATGGTGAATGGAAATCTTTTTATCCTAATAAAAAAACAAAATTGTCATGAAGAGAGAAAATAAAACACTTTTTTTTATTTTAATTACCTTTCTCTTCCTCTTATTATTGGTCAATTCAGTTTTTTCTGAAGTTGTTATTTCAGAGATAATGTATAACCCTTCTTCAAAAATGGGTTCTGATACTGATTTGGAATGGATAGAACTATTTAACAAGGGGCCTGAAGAGGCGTTTTTCTCCAACGTTTCTATCAATGGAAAAAAAACAATAAATTTCACCATTTTATCCAAAGAATATTTAGTTATTTCAAATGAGCTAATAGACGGAAAAGATGCCGACAAATTAAGCTTTGAATCTTTTTATGGAAATTCAGACAGAGTTTGGAATTACACAGATAGAAAAATTGATGTTATCGAAAGAAAGTCTCTTACTTTAGGAAATACAAAGGGCCACATTGTAATTAAAGCAGATGAATTAACTATCAACGTTTCTTATCTTGACGATTTTGGAGGAGATGGTAATGGCCATTCCATAGAATTAGTGAATAACTCTTGGATAGAAAGTAGAGAAATATATGGGACTCCTGGAAGAAAGAATACTGCAAATCCTAACTTTGTTCCAAGAGATGCTAGATTAAGAATTATTGTGCCTGACAAGATTTATACCCAAAAAAAGTATACTAACTTTTTTAAAATTGAATTTCTAAGAAAAAAGAATTGTAGTAAAAAAGATTCACTTTCAATTGATTATGCCCTAACCAACGAAAATAATCTTTCTCTAGAAAATAAAATTTTTACAAAAAAAAAAATTGGTTGTTCAAGCAGGATGGGAGAGTTTATTTTTGAAGAAGAGGGCAGCTATGTTATTTGTGGTGGGATTGTTAATGAAATTAAAGATGATATAAACTTATTAAATAATAATGCCTGCCAAAATTTTAAAGTAATTGATACTACTTCTGTTCCTTGTGATGTTTCTTTAAATCTTTCAACAGAAAAAATGTTTTTTCAAAATGGAGAGAGGATTTCTATGTCCTACGCTTTAAATGATAAATCCTTCCCCTATACTATTGATTATTGGATTGAAGATTTGCTTGGAAATATTGTCAAAAATAAACTCTCTACTAACAGAATCTCCAAAAAATCCTTCACACCAAAAATAACTGAGCAAGATAAAGTTTTTTTAATTAAGTTCAGAGTTTTTCCACAATGTAAAGATTCTAACAAAAATGATAATTCTGCTGAGAAGATGGCCATTATCATCAATCCTTCAATAATTGAAGCCTCTTCGGTTGAAAATAATGAAAGCAAGTCTTCTATTTTAATTACAAAAATTAGTCCTACTAAAAAAAATTATGGAGACCTGCTAAAAGTCGAAACAGAAATTTATCATGGTTCCACTGGAAAATATTCCGTTCAAGCTTATGTAGAAAAAGATGACAAAAAAATTAGCGAAACCACAAAAATAAATCTAAAAGATAAATATACTAATTATAAAGTCACTTTGCCTATTCAAATAAAACCAAATTGCAATTTGTTGATTAAAGAAGGTTCTGCTTATATTGTAGTGGAAGGTTTAGATGAAAAAGAAGAAGAAAAAATTTCTCTTGAGGGAGTTGACAAAACTCTCTGTCGGGACTATTTATCTTACGTAAAAGAAACAAATAAGAAAGGATCTGGAAGTTCAAAAAAATCTTCAAAGTTGTCTTACCAAATTGTAGATTTGCCATCTTCTGTTTATTCGGGGGAAAAAATGGGTTTACAAGTTACTTTTCAAGGAGACTCTTCAAATCATGATTTTAAAACTTCTTCTTATCTCTATCGTGGAAGTAAATGTTACTCTTGCTGTAGTAGTTGTGAAATTAATTTAGAAAGAGATGATAACCAGCTCGAGTTTTCTTTAGACAAGGGGAAATTAAAAACAATAACTCTCCCATTGAATATTGATGAAGATATGTTGCCGGGAGAGTACAAGATTAAAGTTAAAATAGTTAAGGATAATCAAAAAACTTCTAAAGATTTAATCAAAACTATTCAGATAAAAAATAAGCCCTTGGTAAAATCTGAGAAAAATGTGTCTGTTAATCCTTTATTGGCAGCACAAATGGAATTGTCTCCTTCTCCTTTATTATACGCTAAAAAGAATTATCAGGATAGAGAAGGTATGGTGGTTTACGAATCTAGTTCAAGTAAAGCAAAGAATTTGATCCCTTATTTTTTAATAATCTCTTTTATTTTATTACTCTTTATAATACTTAAAAAGAGTTAATTCTCTAAATTTTAGCAAGAATTCTCTCAATTTGTTCTGTTTATAAACAATAAAGTGGCATACAAATGCAAGTATTAAGCCTGCTAGAACATCTAGTACATAATGCTGTTTTATGAATACTGTTGATAGAATGATTCCTACTGCAATTATTAACATATATTTTGAATATTTTTTATAACTTTTTTGCAAGGATAAAAATGCAATTGTTGTTAATCCAACGTGTAAACTTGGGAATAAATTAAGTGGTTTATCAAGTAAATAAACATAATTTACTAATTGATCAAAAATATTTGTAATTATGAAAGTTGGCCTTACAATTTCTGTCTGAAAAAAAGAGTATATCAAAAAACTACAAGAAGTAAGTAAAAACATTGCTCCTATTGTTTTAAAAAAATTGTTTTTGTCATTACGATAAAGAATAAGCGGCATTAACAAAAAAGGATAATATAATATATAAAATACTACAAAAAATGATAAAAAAGGAATTGTTAAATCTAAGAGGGTAATAATTTTTGTTCCCGTAGGGGCAATTCTTTGTATCAATAAATAAAATCCTTTTAAAAATAGTAAGAAAGCCACTATAAAAATAGGATAAATAACTTTAAAATCGCCCAATCTTTTTTTCTTAATTTCCATTTTATTTACTTGATTTACTCCTATATAAACCTTTCGATTATTGTCCCTTTTTGGTGGTTACAAAAGAAAAGGAGAAAGGCTTAAAAAGCCCCATTCTTTATTTGTTTAAATGGAGAAAAAGATTTTATTTAGGAGCGTTATTGAAGTCCTTGGCTCACCAAAAGAACATATTGAGGAAGCTATTAAAGGATACATAAAGAAGCTCAAAGAAAATGAAGATTACAAAGTTATAAGTGAAGAATATGCTGAGATTAAAAAGCAAGAAGATCAAAACTTATGGGCAACTTTCGCAGAAATAGAGGTTGAAACTGAAGAGTTAACCAATATTGTCAATTTTTGTTTTGATTACATGCCTTCCCTAATTGAAATTGTCAATCCCACAACCGTTTCATTTAACAATGCAGAAGTTTCTTCTATTTTGAATGATTTAATGGCTAAATTACATTCTGTTGATATGGTTGCGAAACAATTCAGGCTTGAAAATGACCATCTTAAGGCAGATTCTGCTAATTTACTTAAAAATTATTTAACAATTCTATTGAAGGAGAACAATTTCAATGCTGCAACTTTAAGTAAATTAACAGGAGTTGTGCAAGATAAATTGGAAGATTTTCTTGATCAATTAATAGATGAAGGAAAGATAGATTTAAAAGAAGGAATTTATTATCTAAAAAAATAGTTGTCAAAAATGGATGAAGAAATTAAAAAAATTGAGGCCGTTTTGTTCGCAGTAGGTAAGGAAATAACTTCAGAAAGAATTTCTAGTCTTTGTTCAATTGAGCCAAAGAAAGTTGATAAAATAATGAAGAAATTAGAGGAAGATTATGGTCAACGAGATCACTCTCTTAAAATTGTTAAAAAAGATAATGGTTGGAAACTTACGGTAAGAGATGAATATGTTCCTTTGGTAAGTAGTATTGTAACTTCTACTGAGCTTGAAAGACCATTGATGGAAACTTTAGCGGTTATTGCTTGGAGATATCCAATAGTTCAATCTGAGATTATTAAATTAAGAAATGCTTCTGCTTATGATCACATGCGTCAGTTACAAGAACAAGGGTTTATTTCTAAAGAGAAATTTGGTAGGACCTATAAGGTAAAACTTACTAAGAAATTTTTTGAATATTTTGATCTTCCTAGTGAGGAAGCGAAACAAGCTTTTCTTTCAAAAGTTCCTGCTGAGGTTTTGACAGAAGCTGAAGATGTTAACAAGGAAGCGGATGAAGTTGATCGTTTGATTGAGATGGATAAATTAGAACAAGAATCTAGGGAAGAAATCAAGCAAGCGATGGCAGAAGTAAAAAAGTAAAAAAAGAATGATATTTAACTATTTTTTTAATTTTAAATCTAAATTATATCCACCAAAATTAACTCCTAGGGGATGTAATTCTGTTATTTTTGTATCCGGATAACTAGAGGATAATTCCTCCCCAGTCAAGAGTTTATCGGTTATATAAGTTTTAATTTCTTCATTTCCAGGGGGTTTAATTTTTGCTCTAACCTTATCGGTAAGTTCACTTTTTCTCTTACCTATTGCTTGAACTTCATCTTCAGAAACACCAGACATTTCAGTGAAATAACCTACTCTTTCCATTGCTGAGTTAAATGTTTCCATGTAGTCTCTATCCACTCCATCAGCTGGAAGCTCTTCAACAGATCTCGCAAACTCTGCTAAATAAACATCTATTGCACCCAAATAAGTGTCTCTGGTTGTGTTAGAAACAATATTCCCTTCGTCATCTGATTCAGTAGGTGCTTGAAATTCTGAATTGATTGCTGTTGCTCTTTCAAATATTCCCTCATAAGCTCCAATTAAATCTTCAACTTCTTCAATACTTGCTTCTGGATCACTCGACATATAACTTCCGATGTTTCCAAGAAAAGTTTGATAAAGATGGTCTACTACATCTTTTTTAGCTGTTTTTCTATCTAAAACTCCACCAAAGATTCTTTTTACATCCCCTGTAGCTCTCCAGACAGCTCTTTCTATACCTTCAAGTTCACTTTTGTCACTAAATTGTATCTCTTCAGGACATGCCTCTTGGGCATATTCTAAAACTAATGGAGCAAGAATTCCTCCAGTAACGCTTGTATCATAAAAACTTGGCCTGTTTGAATCTTCTACAAGTTTTAAGAATGCTTTCAAACAATCAACTTTTTCAGGTACAAAAGGAGATAATTGTGCCCTTTGAACTAAATATTGGGCCATTTCAACTTCTTCGTCATCCATTGGATTATTAACCGCATCTAAAGCCTCGTTTATACTAGCTACGCTTTCTCTTGTGAAATGGGGTTCTTGAGACACTTGTTCAATAAGGTCAGAAAAATAAGGTCTTTCTCTTTTATCAATTAAATCGGTTAAATCTTCGGTTGTTACTACAGAATCTCCTAAACCAATTATTCTTTCAACGAGGGGAATTAGTAATCTTGCTTTATAACTTTCGGTATCAATAAGTTTGCCACTATCAAAAGCGTCAAAAGGCGAGCTAATTTCCATTTCTTTCTCTAAAGTTAATGCTTTAGTTTTTTTATGAGTTAATGCTATTGAAGAATTTTCGTCTAAATAGCCACTATATGCTTGCCAATCTAGTTCTCCATCTTCATTATAAAATTTTTCACTGACAAAATCTTCGTGACCGAGACTCCATAAACTTTCTCCCTGTTTTCTAAGGGTTGCTCTTGCGTCAGAATCAGTAAGTGCTTTGTAAGCTCCTCTAGCAATAAGGCTTAAGTCGTTACCTGTAAAATTATTTGTAAACCAATTTTTTGTTGTTTGTATAAATGTCATATTTTAGTGCCTCTTTGTGTGTTTAATGATTCAGATTTGTTTAAGTATATAAATCTTTTGTATATTCACTCCTCCTTAGTAATGAATTCTTAAATCTTTCCATTTGGTTTACATTGTGGTATAAAAAGTCTACAAAAACAAAAAGAAAGTCTACATAATAAAAAGTATTATAAACAAAAAGACATTGATTTTCTTCAGTTTGAGTAAAAAAAATAACCAAATTATAGTTGAAACGCTCTCTTTGTTAGTTAGTAAACTTTCAGAGACAGAAAAAAAAACAATTTTAGATAGAATTCTTGTTCCTAAAAGTGTTCCTCTTTCAATTTTCAATTCCAAGTTATCTGGGTTATCATCTTTAGCACTTTATTACACCGATTATGAAAAAAAATCTGTTAAAGAAATCTCCAAATTGCTTAATCGTAACAAAAACACCATTTATACTACCATCTCTCGTCTTAATAATGTGAGGAAATTAGATCTCTCTTCTAACCTTTTCATTCCAATTTCTATCTTTCAAAATAGGAAATATTCAATCTTAGAGTCCTTAGTTTTCTACTTAAGAAATGAACAGAAAATGAAGCTTGTTGAGATTGCTAAAATGTTGAATAAAAGTCAAAGTACCATCAAAACCGTTTATTGGAGATATAAAAAGAAATGACTACAAATAATAAAATATGGATGCCGGCAGTGATTTTGCTAGTTCTTGCTATATCTGTATTTTCTTCAGTATATATCGATGAAGAGTTTTTTGACAATTCTTTAACTGGTGCTACTATTGGAACAACAGAAAGTATTGGTATACTTGTTGCTCCTTCAGTTGATACTTTAGTCTTGAACTCTACCAATCCAACTAATAACAATACACTCCAAAATTTAACTGCTTATGCAGATACCAGTGATGGCGACTCTGATGCAGTAAAATCAATCTACAATTGGTTACTAAATGGTTCATCTGTAATGGTATTGAACATGCCATTTGAGAGTAACGGTGGAAATGAAAGTAGCAGCACTCACAACTATGCTTTGGGAGATAATGGTGCGGTATCTAGTGTTACTTGGAATTTCTCTTCAGAGTTTAATGGTTCATATGAATTTGATGGAATTGATGATATTATAACTATTTATGATAGGACTGAATACGAATTAACTTCAAATTTTTCAATAGAATTATGGGTTTATTTGAAAGGGAATAACTCAATTGGAGCAGGAACACCAAATGTTATTTTAAATAAAGATGGAGGGACAGCTGACGGATATATGCTTGCACTTGGTCCAGATGATAATGCAACAGTAAGATTCCATACTGGTGTTTCTGGTATAGGTGAAACATTAACTTCCAACAAAGCAATTGAAAGAAATAAATGGTCCTATATCGTTGCTAAGTATAATGGAAGTAATACTTCTATTTACATAAATGGTGTTTTAGAGGAAGTAGGGACTGAAACAGGTCTGCTTACATATAATACGGGCAATTTAGAAATTGGAAGAGATCCAGGAGCATTGTATTTCAATGGAACAATGGACGAACTTCGTATTTGGAATCTATCTCTATCTGCAGAACAAATCTCTGCGTTATACAACAACAGAACTGATTTAATTGTTTCTCAAGAATTAAGTATTGGAGATAATTGGACTGTTGATGTAACTCCGAATGATGGGACTGAAGATGGTAATTTGTTACGATCTAATCAAGTTCTTGTTAATGCTCCTCCCCCTACTATCCCCATGGTAGATACTCTAGTCTTGAACTCTACTGATCCAACCACTAACAATACGCTTCAAAATCTAACTGCTTATGCTAATGTAACCGATCCTGATGCTGATGCTGTTAAATCAATTTACAATTGGTTATTGAATGGTTCTTCTGTGATGGTTTTTAACGCGCCATTTGAATCTAATGATGGGAATGAAAGTAACAGTACTTACAATTATGCTGTTGGAGATAATGGAGAGATATCAGGATCTATTTGGAACTCTTCTAGTATCTTCAATGGTTCATATGAATTTGATGGAATAAATGACAAAATAACTTTTTATGATAGGACTGAATATGAATGTGATAGAGATTTAGATCTTATAAGAACTGGTATGGGCCCACATTCAAAATTAGAAGACTACCTTATGTGTTTCTTAATTGACACTGAAACAGGATTAGCCACAGCAGGTCCTGAATTAGTTACATGTAAAACAGTAAAAGGTGAAAAAGGTGGGCAAAAAATTGAAGATATTCCAGTTACTGCAGAAACAGTTCT
>CAZKIP010000011.1:0-41355 GCA_964552945.1 uncultured Methanosarcinales archaeon | reverse complement strand
GCGATTAAAAGCCGTTTTCGGAGACATCCCGGTAGACAGTGTTATGGATTCTAAGTCTAAAACTCGTGATGAAATAATGGCCTGGTGCAGAGAACGTGGTGAGACTGATTCAGATTATAATAGTTCTAACCATCAAGGGGTGGAACTTCACTATATTGTAGGAACCTCTAGTAGGCTTTCTGGAAATAAAAAAGCTCAAAGAAACTTTCTTTTTAGATCAGATGGAGCTGAAATAGCAAATGTCTTTCCAAATGCAACAAATGATGAGATGATAAGTTTTTCTTTAGTAAATGGTAATGAAAGAGTTAATAAAAATAAACCATACGAAAGACTTCATTTTACTCTTAAAGTAGTTGGGCACAACAAAGTTTTGTATGATCAGCTAGCTAAAGGCAATGAAGATTTTAGCAGAGATGCAATGGCAAATTATTTGATGGGACACATAATTGGAGTAGCAAATACAGATGATGGGTCTTTTAGTAGGGAGTATGGATTGATAAAAAAGCCACAACATCTTGGTGGAGCATTAAATACTTTAGTAAATGTTGTAGCTCCAGGTAATGAAGAAGTTGAACAATTCGCAAAGGAAGTCATCGCAGAACATCCAGATGCAGCAGCTTGGATGCAAGTTCCAACCGAACAAAAAGAATAATTTTTTTATTTTATTCTTTTTCTTATTTTTTAATAATTTCTTTAAAATTACTTCTTCAAATTATCGTTGGGACATCAATAAATTCTACTTCTACATTAAATTTTTCTTTAAGAACAGGCATTAGAGCTTTAACTCCCCAAACCTCTGTTTCATAGTGACCAGCAAAAATAACGTTAATATTATTTTCTTTTGCTAAATGATGGCAGTAATGTAAAGGTTCTCCAGTGATGAAAAGGTCTACCCCTACAGCTATAGCTTGATATAAATCTCTGGCAGCCCCACCAGAAACAATAGCAACTTTATTGATTTTTTCTTTACCAAAATCCAAACTAAGAGTTTTCATGCCATTTTTCCTTAATTTGTTTTTAATTTCATCTAAATATTTTTCACTATTTCCCATAAAACCAATTGCTTTTCCATTATGAAATCCAAAGGCTTTTAATTCTTTCAAATCTAGAAGGTTTGCAATTTGAATATTATTTCCATATTTATTATGCATATCTAAGGGAAGATGGGCAGCATACAAAGCAAGATTGTTACTTATAAGATATTTTAATCTAGTATAAGTGTCTCCTTTAACCGATTTTATTCCATCCCAGATCATACCATGATGTACAACTAACATTTGACATCCCGATTGGATTGCTTTTTCAAAACTTTCTTGACAGGCATCTACTGCAAACCCTATTTTTTTAACATCTCCTTTATTTTCTACTTGTAATCCGTTACAAGAAGTGTCTTCAATGCCATTAATTTCTAGTTCGATGTTTAAAAATTCTGAAATTTCTTTTATTGTTGCCATTTTATTAATTATAACTCCAATATTTTAATAATTTTACTTAAATTTATTTCAAAAACGGCAAGAGGCATTTTCAAATCCCAGTTATCTAACACTTGAGGACTTATTTCTCCAATAATTCCTATCTCTTCATTATCAATAACTATATTTCCAAACCTTCCAGGAATAAATGAGTTATGTGCTGCTTCTTTTACGGAATATTTTAAATCTAAAAAACTAATTGTCGAATCAAGAACCTGTTTTATTTTAGTGAAATCAACCTTATCTTCAGATAATAAACAAACCAATTTATTTACATTTCTTGCTTTTACATCAATTTTTGAATCAGGAATAACTACAATGCCTGCTTCAAATATTTTTTGTGGAAACTCTTTACTTCTATTAGCTACTAGAGATTTTATTGCTTCAGGAATTAACCAAGATCTTACCATGCTTAAATCTTTATCCTGTGTATTTTTTCCTAACTTTATATGTTCAGATTCTTCAACATTCATTTTTACATATTGGTCATCATGATTTGTCAAAGCAAATGTTTTTACTTCAATCAAATCTAATCCAACTAAAAAATTACACAAATTTTCAATTAGAATATTTTCAGGCAGCATTTTTCCAATGGTGGAAATATTTGGAAGCGTTGGTTTTATGTTGTTATAACCATAAGCTCTAGCAATATCATCAGCAATGTCTACTTGATGCCAGATGTCTGTTCTAACAGAAGGAATGCTTACTATTATTTTATCACCTGATTTGTTTTCTTTGTTTTGCTTATTATCCTTATCTTGCTTATGGTTTTTCTCAACGATATTATATCCCATCTTAGGAAGTAGTTTAACTACTTCTTCTTTCTTCAGTTTAATTCCAATAAATTTATTTACAAATTTTGTAGAAATTTCTTTTTTTCTTTCTTTTAAGCTAGGGCAAAGAGTTTCTTTGTCTTTACTTTTAATTATGACAGAATAAATTTCTCCTTTCCAATCATAAAACATTGTTGCTAGAATATTCATGGTACTATCCAGAGATTCTTCATCTGGACCGGTACATTCAACAAAAAGATTTGTTGTTTCTGTATCAACTTTTCCTAGATTATTAGAATTAATGATTGGAGGTAGAGATAATACTTGTCCCGAACTATCAATCTGTAAGGGATATTTATCAAATCTTTCTAGTAAGTGAGCATAATTTTTACCTTTTGGATGTAATTCTAAAATTTCTTTTCCATTTAATTCTTTATCCATCTCTAAAGGAATAAATTTAATCTCTTTTGGTTTTTTTGCACAATATTTTACTGGGAATTTAATTTTATTAAAATCATAAACTCCTATTGAAACTTTTTTTCTTTTCCTTCCATAAGTATCATGAATTTTTTCTTGAATCCACATTAGCGATTTAATATTTTCATCGGTTAACTCAACATTTTTTACTACAAAAGATCTTGTATAAGGCCGAACTTCTTTAACAGAGGATTCTACCTCATGGACATAATCACTTTTGTTGACAACAATTTCTTTGTAACCTTTAACCAAACCACGATAACTATCAATCGCCCTAGCCAACCCTTCAGGAGAAATTAAATCTACTCTTTCGGCCGTAATTTCAATTTTTATCTCATCGCCATCGGTTTCATCAAGTTCCAAACCCATATTTGCAAGAGTTTCTTCTAGTTCTTCAAGAGAAATTTCTTTCTTTAAAAGTCCATTTAATCTTTCAAAACTTGCATCTACAATTACCATTTTATAACGTTTTTACCCTCTGATGTTTTCTAATCCAATCAAAATCTACTTCTGGTCCAAAGATATCTCTCAACTTTGTTTTTCCTGTTAACAAAGCGGCAATCCTTGAAGAACCCATCCCCCAAGCAATAACGGATTTAGTAATTCCATAAGGTGCTAAAGCTTCTGGTCGAAAAATTCCAGAATTGATTAAGGCATACCATTTCCCTAATTTTTCGTTGTAATAATGTGCTTCCATACTTGGTTCCGTATAAGGATTAAATGTTGGTTTAAACTTTATTTTTGTTATTCCTAATTTTGCATAAAATTCTTTCACAAAACCCATTAAATCTGCCAAATTCAAATTATCCCCCATAATAAATCCTTCTGCTTGTCCAAATTCTGGTAAATGGGTGGCATCTGTTGCCTCATTTCTAAAGTTGTCAGCAATGTAAAAATATTTACAATTCTCATTCAATTTTTTTTCATAAAAATATCTGAAAGTTGTTGCAGTACTATGTTGTCTTAAAATTAATTTCTTAGCTTCTTCAGGATTCCATTCTTTAGTGTGTCCCGTAGAGCCAGTATTAAAACCATTTTCATGTGAAGCTTTTACTTTTTTAATGAATTTAGAATCTGGAAGTTCTCCTTTCAGGTCTAAATAGAAAGTGTCTTGAGCTTCTCTCATTGGATGGTCTTGGGCGATCCACATTGCATCCATCCCCCAGAAAGAAGTTTCCACCCAAGGGCCTTTCATCTCCTGAAAACCCATCTCTAAGAAAGCGTTTCTAATTATGTTCAATGCTTCATTGTAAGGATGTCTTCTTCCACCATTTATTTTTGGTACGTTAATTTCTATGTCATATGCCCGGAAATCTTTCTCTTTCCAACTGCCATCTTGCAACATCTGAGGAGTAAGACGATTGATCACTTCTTTATCTAAATCTTCACTAGAAACTTTATTTCCAAGTTCGGTAAGTTCTATGGTGATGGTTTTAGTTTCTTCTATTTTTAGAAAACTTTTTCTTCTTTTTAATTCATCAAATGCGAATTTGTCTACATCAACAATAGATTCAATTTTTATTGGAAAGTCTCTAGTTAGAAATAATTCTTCGGGAGATTGTTGTTCAAGAATTTTTTCCCCTTGTGGGGTTATTTTTACTTGAAGAACATCTTCTTTTCTAGTTTCAATGGCAATTTTTCTTTTTAATAATCCAATACATGCGTTTAATTCTTCTTTGCTTAATCTAGATTTTTTTTTAATAACATTTAATCCTTTGAAGTCTTCATTAAGAGCTTGTAAGAATTTTTTTTCAGGTAACCCCTCCCTGCGGTAAAAATCTCCATTTTTATCTAAGCTAACTATTTTCTTTTTATCTGTAATTATTTTAAGAATTTCTTTATTTTGTAACCATTGCAAAGCTCTCATTACTTCAATCTCTTGCAGGCCAGAAGATTTTACAATTTTTGACAATTCTTTATTTGTTTTAAGGAATGGCAAAATCTTTCTTTCTAAAGGGTGCAATTTCAAAATAATGCTCTTCAAATCCATTGGCTTCTATAATAGAGGATTATTTATAAAATTAACCTGAAAGCTTATGAAAATATTACAAACTAGCTAAAAATTACAAAATAGAAATAAAAGGGAAAAAATAAAAAATTACTTGGAAGCCCAAGTAGCATTAAACATCTGATCCATGGCAGAAGTGAAATAAGGGGTTTTTACCCATACTCCTAAATCATAAGAAGGATGAACTTCTTTATCATTCAAGGTCATGAATACTAAATCTTTACTATCAATGGTAACAAAACGAGAATTTATTTTGTTATGATGTTTAATTTCAGCGATTGCTTTCAAACTATCTGCAACTTTTTTATTCTCTTTGTTAAGAGGTGCCATAATTTTAATTTTAACTCCTCTCTTCTTTGCTTTTAATAAAGTAGGTTTTAACCCTTCTGCTTTACGCATGAATCCTGTATCAGAAGTCATGATATGGACACTTTTCTTTGCTTCTTTGATAAGCAAATCGAGGTGATTGTAGAGATTGTTTCTTCCTCTTAAACAGCCACTAATGTCTGCAGGGTCGATAAGATTAACCCCTTGCGTATGGAGGGTTTCTAATTCATTCATTAATTCAGAACCTTTAACTTTTTCTAATCTATTAACTTTTTCTTGAGCTTGCACATGCATATTTTTTCTTACTCTATCAACAACTTCTGCAGGAGGGATAGCAATATATTTAATTGGTTTACCTAATTTCATAACAACAAACCCTTTCTTTTCTAAAGATTCTAGAACGTCATAACTTCTTGAACGAGGAACATCTGCGATATCAGAAAGTTCACCGGCAGTGGAAACTCCTCTACTTAGTAGAGCGGTCCATAATTTAACTTCATATAAATTCAAATCAAAATGTCTTCTTAACTGACTCAATAAATCTTCTTTAACAATCATTTTCAAAACCCCCTTTTGGTAACATCTACTTTTTGTTACTAGTTCATCAGTAAAACAAACTACTATTAAAAGGTTGTGGTTTTGGAAAATATAGAAAAAAAATGTTTTAAGAAATTTTATAGCGGAGAAGAGAAGCAAGTCCTCCAAGGCCATCAAGTTTTTTTCCGCCATCATGCTCGGACGAAATTAAATGAATTTTTCCTTGCAGAGAATCTACTTTTTTCATAAATTGATCAATCTCTTCGAACTCTTTATTTTCTTTTTTCTTCTTGATAAAATTGTCAGTAAGGAGTAAAACACTTACAGCGCCAAGTTCCACCGCTTTTTTAACTTCCTTTTCCCCATATGCTGCTAATGTATCTTTTTTTATTGCACTTAATAATTCTTCAATAATTATGTGTTCAGCTCTTGCTCGACTACTTTTTAATGTGTTAGCAAGTTCTGGACTTTTTATTACTTCATCAAGGGAATTCTCATCAACTCCAGAAGTTGTAGCAAGAACAATTTTTGCTCTCAATAATTTATTAATTATTTTTTTGAAAAGATCTTCTTTATAGAAAGCTGGGGATGCAATAACAATTGCTTCAGGTTTATATCTTTCATTATATACTTCTAATGCTTTTATGAGCTCTTGTTGAAAATCTTTTTTTATTTCAACTTTTTTTGCTTTTTTTGGAACGTCCCCTTTTATTTTTACAAGAATGGTGTATCCATAATTTTTTGTTAAGGCAAAAAGGGCTTCTTCTCTATCTAATATACAAATTAAATAGTTATATTTTTTTTCTGCAGATTCTTGAAGTTTTTGTTTATGATAACTCATCCAATTAACTTTTTCTAAAGAAAATTCGGTTCCTTCTTCAAGTGAAAGAGAATGGTAACTATCTTTAGGTACTTCTTCGGGCCCCTCTTTTATTTTACCATTTATTCTTAAATTTTGGCCAGAATCTCCAAAATCTATTGTTTCAGCTTCGATTTTAAGAAAATAAGTTTTTTTTGTAACCTTTGCATTATCTCCTTCACCAATTCTGATTTTTCTTGTGGTTACAGATTTAACAAGATCTCCTGGTTCAATAATACTACTAAGATACCAAAGATCGTCTGGATCAGTTATTCTTAATTTTACAATCCCTTTTTTGAAATCTTGCTTGATAAGGTTCATTTTATTGTATGGAAGCAATACATAGTATAAAAAAGTTACACTCTCAAATAGAATATTTTATATATAATAAATAATTCTTAGAAGGGATGGTGAAGATGAAAAAAGCTCAGGCTGCAGCAGGAGCGGCAGTTTTGTTGGCTGTTATTGCCGGCGTAATAATTTTTTTTGTAATATTGGTTCCTCCTCAAGAGAGAGCAAAGTTGTTAGATGAAGAGGGAATAGTTACAGATAGCGGTAATGTTTCTGACATATTTGATGATGTTGAAGATAAAAATCTTCTTTTAGAAAAACCTGGTAGAATAGATTATTTAGCACAGAAAAAAATAGGACATTCTCTTCCAGTTGTAACAATATATACCAAGAAGGAAAGTTTAATTTTAGCAGAAAAAGGGTTTGTTTCAGCTAAAAGAGCAATTTTTACCGAAAAAGAAGGCGAGTTTCATTTTGCGATAGATGATCTTTCAAACACAGAATCTGTTTTATTAAGTTTCAATGTTAGAAAGGCGGAAGGAGAATTACTTGTTTTTTTGAATGGTGAAGAAGTTTTTCAAGGAGAGGTTGAAGAAGGATCAATTCCTCCATTAAATTTACCTAAAAACATGTTGCAGAAACAAAATGTTGTTACCTTTGGTGTTTCTTCGCCTGGGGTTGCTTTTTGGTTAACTCATGCGGTTTCCATTGACGATTTAAAAGTCGTAGGAGAAGTAACAAATGTTGATGCCCAATATTCAGAAAATGTCTTTTTAGTTTCAAAAACTGAAAAAGAAAATCTTGAAAAAGTTGTATTAAAGTTTCAGCCAGATTGTATTTTCTCAGATGTTGGAAAACTGAGAGTTATGGTGAATGCTAAAGAAATTTACAGCGCAGTTCCTGATTGTGCTCTAAAAATGGTTCCAATTGAATTTTCTCCAAGCATGGTTATGGAAGGAGAAAATCGTTTAATATTTTATACTGAGAAGGGAACTTATCAACTATCTCATGCAGTAATTGAATCAAATTTAAAAGAAGTTGACTTTCCAACTTTTTATTTTGAGTTATCTCACGAAGAATTCAAATCTATTGAAAATGATAAAAAGAGGGCTAGGTTAAAAATTAATTTTGTTGATGTAGTTGATTCAAAAAAAGGAGATTTAGTTTTTAATGGCCACTTAACCAGTTTTGATACAAAAGAAGTGGAATATGTTCTTGATTTAAGTGAAGATGTTGTTAAAGGTAACAATGCTTTGAAAATTAAACCTAAGAAAACTCTTGAGTTAAGAGAGCTTAGGGTTGATTTAATAGAGTGATTCTGTCGCAAGCTTTTTATAAGTTCTTTGTTTTATCTATATTAAAAAGAGTGTGAATATGGCAAAGGACCTTAGTGAAGATGAACAGTGGGCAATCCTTGGTAAATTAAGAACTAAACTTCTGCGTAAAAAAGATAGAACCCTTGCTGAAGAAAGACAACTTGCTCAACTTCATAGAGATATGGCCAGAATTGAGGATGGACAGAAAAGTTCTTCCAGTGGTGGTAGATCCTCAGCTAAAGAGGATAAGAAAGCAGCAGATGCTGAAAAGGATGCTGCTGAAGAAAGAGAGAAAGCAGCTGAAGAAGAGAAAGAAGCAGCCGAGGAAAGGGAAGATGCGGCTGAGGATGAAGAAGACGCCGCAAATGCCAAGAAGAAAAACAAAAAATGGTCTTGGGGAGGTTCTTTATCAAAAAGAAAAAGTTATCGTTCAGGACGCCCATTATTTGGAGGAGGTTCTTTGTTCAAATCTGCAGGAGAATCTGGGACCGCTGCAAGCATGGGATTATATTACTTATTAATGATTTTAGCAGGTGTTGCCTATTATGCAAAAAGTTTTATTGGGTTTGAGCCAACAATTTCTTTTGCTATCTCGGTTGTATTATTTTTTGTTTTCTTTATTTCTATTGTCCATACAAAAGAAAGTAAATTGAAAATAGTTTTGATAATTATGGCTTTCTTAATAGACATTATTGTAATATTCAATCTATTGGAAAGGTTCTCTTTTGGTTTTGCTAAAAATAGTGATTTTTTGATAGTTTATGTTTTTGCTTGGCCGATAGTTGCAATTCTTTTATTTATTTTGGGAGTAATGGATAAATTAAAGGCTGAACAAAACCTATCTAAGTTTACTACAGTTGTAGTAATAGGGATCATGGCAGTTATTCTTTTCATGATTTTTTCATTGGTTCTTAGTTCTGAAGCTTTAGCAAATAACCTTCCTCCTGTAAATCAGCAAGAATATAAAGAGGCATCAGAGAAAGGAATAGAAAAAGGGAAGGTTGCCTATGAAGAAACGAAAACAACTCTTGGAGATACTTTAGGATGTATTTTTCAAGCTTCTGCGGAACCGGGGAAAGTGGATACGGCAAGATGTCAGAAAGAAAAGAAAGTAAGAAGGTATTGTGAAGGAATTTATAAAGAGGATGAGGAAGCGAAAAATAATTGTGTCAAAGATAAATTGGAAGGATCAAGTATAGCTAAAACTAGAAAAATTTCTACGAGAGATCCAGTTAAATTAGAACTTAAATTTGATTCTGCAGCTTACACAGATACTTTCTTAGACTTTGGTGAAGAAGAGTTGAGTTTTCCTTTAATTGTCAAGTACAAAAATCCTTTCAAAGAAACTATTGGGGTGAAAGCTTCTTGTAATTTTACCGGAATTTTGAAAAATAAAGGGAAAAGTTTTGTTGGAACTATTAAGGAGGCCGATACAACTTTTGATGATGAGAATGGGGAAGTAAATTTGGAATGTCTTCCTTCAGAGAAACTTAATGGCACTTATGATTTATCTTTTGATGTGACTTTTTCTGATGTTAAAACAGATGCTACTTTAACCCGTTTTTTTATTGGAAATAAAAAGGTGGAAGATAAAAAAGAAACTCTAAATATGATTAATAAAGCTGAATCTGGAAGTTTCTTTGATTCTGAAACTACTTTAGATAAAATGAAACAACAATTGGAATCAAAATATGGGGCAGCTTCAGTTCCAAAAGATTTGGTAAAATTAGGTTTTGGAATGGGAAGTCCCACTATCTCAAACCCAATAATTGAAAATAAAGAACTTCGTTTGGTTTATTCAGCGCAGAATGATGGAAAGGGAGAATTATTATCTATTAATTCATATTGGACAGATTTGGAAAGTTTTTCTGCTCCTTGTTTGAGTAATGAAAATCAAATAAATGTTCCAAAAAGAAAATTGAAAGAAAAAAGTTTTACTTTTGCTGCCTGTAAAATTGAAACAATTCCTTCCGAATTAACAAGTTTAGATAAAGATTATGAGAGGTTTACGATTAGGGCCTTTATGACTTATGACTATTTACTTAAGACTAAAAAAAGAGTTGACATTGTGAAAATTGATTAATCGAATAATAATTAATAAATTAAAGTAGCATAATAATAAAAATAATAATAAAAAATGATTAAATTAAAAAAATACAAAATATGGTTCGTATTATTGATTTTACTAGTTTCTTTGAGTTTGATAAGTTGTAACAAACAGCAGGTGGTTCCAGAATATAAATTTAAAAAGGGAGTTAAGGAGGTTAACTTCAAATTTTTTGATAACAATCCTCCGTCAATTGTTTATCAAAATTTTCCTTACAAGATAATTGTTGAGGTTGATAATTTAGCCGCTTATGATGTAGATAATGGAGAAGTTTCAATAAATGGTTTAGATAAAAGTTATTTTTTACATGTCGGTGAAGCAAAAAAAACGTTTGGAACTTTAGAGGGTAGGGGAACTAGTAATCCTTCTGGTGACAAGACTTTTCTTGAATTTGATTTTTCTACAGAAAAGTTAGCAATTAACGAAAAACAATTCTCTAACAACTTTTTATTAGTTGCAAAATATGACTCTACATTAGAGTTTAGTGATAGTGTTTGTTTAAACCCAAACGTTTTCGACGTTTTTGACGGCGGATGCAAAGTAAAAAGTAAAAAATCTTACTCCGGACAAGGAGGTCCACTAGCTGTGACCAACTTGGAAGAGATTATCTCACCTGGAGATTCGGCAGAGGTTGAATTTAGGTTAAAATTAAGAAACAAGGGTAAAGGAGAAATTACTACCATTACTTTGGGAAAGGCAAGATTGGGAAATAAAGAGCTCTCCTGTCAATTTAAAGGAGAGACAATAAACAAGAAGCAAGTTGTTTTGAAAAGTTCTAAAAAAGAAGCCAACCTTGTTTGTCGTGGCCCTATTGATAGTTCTAACTCTTACCTTACCACCATTTTCTTTGATTTTAAATATGATTATACTTATACAAAAAGAAAAGAACTTACTTTGAGGAAGGAGTAGTAGATTTAAAATGAAACGTTTGAAATTATTGATTGTTGTTGTTGGAATAGTTCTGTTGTTAGTGGTTACCAGTAGTGCCCTCTTGAGTAAACTTTCTGTTTATGATATTAAATCATTTTTTTATACTCCCTTTTCAAAATATTTTGATAATGGTTCGGATTTAGAAGATGGAGATGAGAATCAAAACGATTCTTTAGATTTAATGGAAGTAGATAAAGAAACGCTCTCTCCATTAACAATTTCTCTTATTGACAATAAAGTTGCCTTAGATGAAGTAAAAGTTAAAGTTAATCAACCAATTATTTGGAAAAATGATCAAAAAAATACAAAATCTCAAATTTATGGTGTAAGAGAAGCTATAGACATTAGAAGTCCTTTGCTTAATTCTGGAGACTCTTTCAAATGGGTGTTTAACAAATCTGGTAGATATAGTTATGTTGATGTTATTGTTCTTGGAAGATCAGGCGTAGTTATTGTTGAGGATTAGATTTAGCTTTATTGATTGCTTCTTCTAGTTTTTTTTCGTTAAAACCAATTACAATTTCTCCCCCAATATCTGATACGGGCAAGGCTAATTGGTTTGATTTTTCAAGAACTTCATCACGAAAAGCACCATTTTGACTCTCATACAAATCCCTATCTTCAAAAGTTAGTTTTTTCTTCTTGAGCCATTTCCTTAATTTGTCGCTCCAAGGACAGGTTGGTATCGTATAAATTATAATCTCCATTTTTTTATCTCCTTTAATGTTTCTATGTTTTTTTAATTTTTATTATTCATGATTATTTGCATGGTTTTAACCATTTTATCTACTTTATCCTTTATTTTCTTCTATCAATAGCGAAGTTTTATATATAATTTTTTATTTATTATAAAAAATGGTCACTGATAAGATGTGGGTACGTATTAACGTTTCTCTGGTTTTTATCGCAGTTCTTTTAGTTTTAAGCTTATTTAATGTGTCTTTTCCAACTTTTGGACAGGCATTTTCAATATTTGATGGTGGTTCTCCAGCTTGTGCAGTAGAATGGCAAGGAGAGAATACTTTATGGAATGATTTAGATAGATGTTGTTTAGAAGTAAGAAAGCAACTTGAATGTAAAAAAGAAATAAAGGAAGTTGAAGGAAACAAATTAAATAGGGTTTGCTCTACAGGAAATGGGAATGTACTAAAGTATAGGTTAAATAATCAAGCTTTTAACTATTGTAAAAAGCAACCAATTTGGAGCTGAATCGTGGTGTATAATTAAAAAAAAGAAAATTTATTGAAATCAGTAAATGAATAGGAAATTAGATGAGTAACAAAAAAAAGAGGTGGTCTGTACACGAGAAGATTTTTTTAGTACTAATTACTATAGTTCTTATTCTGGCAATGTTAAATGTTTCTCAAAAGAGAGGGTGGTTAATACCAGAACAAGCAGAAATTTTTGTTTCTGAAAAATCAATTGATTTGGATTCACTTACTCTTGAACAGAAAATTGCTCAAATGGTTATTGTACAAGGAAATAAAGAATTTTTAAGGGTTTGGAAGAATTTACAAATAGGGGGGATTCATCTTTTTGCTTTACAGAATGAACATATTTACAACAATACAATTATTGATTTTCAGCACGAGATGACTGTGCCTTTTTTTGTAACTGCAGATTTGGAAGGGTGTGTAAGTCCTTTTGGTCATATTAGAAATTTCACTCCTGCTTCTGATATTGGTGGAATAGGAGAAGCTTTTGAAAAAGGATTTCGTGATGGGGAGTTTCTAAAAAAGCTTGGCTTTTCAATTAATTTTGCTCCTGTGGTAGATTTAGATGATAATATTTGGAAATGTCGAAATTTTCCTGGTTCCGAAAAAGATGTTGCCGAGAAAGCAGAAGCTTACATTTTGGGAATGCAAGACCAAGGGATTATTGCTACTGCAAAACATTATCCTGGAAAAACTTTAGTAGTAAAAGACCCTCATAAATTTTTGGTGGTTGCAGATATTGGAAAAGATGATGTCCACCCTTACCAGTACCTTTCAAAGAGAGGAAAAGTAAAGGCAATCATGGTGAGTCACATTATTTCTTCAGGAGAAGTCGAATCTGGGGGAGTGCCAGCAGTAGTTTCTAAACAAGTTATTGATGAATTAAGAAAGGATTTTGATGGCCTCATTGTTACCGATGAAATTCACATGCTTGGGTTGAAAAGTTTCTTTGATACGGTAGATGAAATGTATATTGCGGCATTTAAAGCTGGAAATGATATAATTCTTAATTTTGATAGGGATCCTAATGAAGTTTACCGAATGATAAGGGTAATTGCAAAAGCTGTCGATGATGGAGAAATTCCAGAAAAACAAATAGACGATTCAGTAACAAGAATTTTAGAAGCAAAAGGATTTAGGGTTGAGTAATTATTTCTTTTTCGTTTGATTCAACATTTTCTATTGTAATATTTAACGTTTTATTGTCAACTACAACCACATCGCCATTTTCTAATTCTTTCCAACTTGTATTTTGTATTGTTGGGAGAGATTCAGAACTTATTACAATTCCTTTTTGATTAATTTTAGCTAGACACATTTTATAGTAACTTTCAAATTTTTTATAATTAACTCCTATGATTGATTTTTCTTTGTTAGAGAGGATTATATTTGATCCACTACTATCATTGTAAGAACTGATTTTTTTGTTAATGAACTTGTAATTCTCTTTACCCGGAATATCGGTAAGAATTGAATAAAACAATTTTTCTGTATCTGTTTCTCCCTTGGGAGTATATTTGGGACTAAATTTTATCTCGTCTCTTACGGAACCATTATGACAAAAAACAAATTCTCCTAAATTTTCGCATTCTTCTTGGAATGGGTGTGAATTTTCAATGCTAGGTTCTCCTAAAGTTTTTCTTCTAACATGTAATATAGCGACAGGAGTTTTAAGATTACGGATAAAATCACAAGAAGGGTCTTCAAAGATTGCTTTAGGGGATTTTATGGTAACCCATTTTCCATCTTTCAAGTAAGAAATGCCCCATCCATCGTGATGAGTCCAACTTCCTTGGCCTTGTTTTTGATTTAATTCATGAGTCCCAGTTAAATCTTTAGCCATTAGAATAAGTCCTTCCAGAACGGGATTTAAATCCATCTCTCCAACAGCAATAATCATGCGACACATTTTTCTTAGCTCCTTATCTTTCCTTTAATTAACTTTTGGTTTGTAGTTTAACCCTTCTAAATGAAGTTCTCTGGCAAAAAGAATGGCGTCAGCTGCCTGTTCTGGTGCGAACTGGTGGCCTTTGTACCCTTTTTCTCTCATGTGTCTCATAATTAACGCGGCAGGGTTTAATCGTGATTCAACAATCTGTTCCAATCTTTCTAAATATACTTGGTCTTCAGAACCTTCAAGTCCTTTCTTAGCAAAACCAATTACATGTGTTAAATAATCTTTAACTATCTCTGATTTAAGCCCATAATGGATTACTTCTTCTTGCATTTGAAGGAGGGTTCTGTAATTTGGAAGTACGATTTCTTCGTCACTGAAACTATATTCTCCATCTTTCTCAGCCACCCTTATGGGGATGTTATTTTGCATGGCGTGGTCATTGCATCCTTTGTATAATGCAACCGCAGGAAGGGAATAATTAAGGGGGGCAGAATCAAAGCTTCTTATTTCCCAAGTTCCTGTTGGACCAAACCTTTCTCCTCTTTTCGATCGGATAGGGTGATAACCAGTGCTACTCTTATCATGGTTTTCAAAGAATGTTTCTGGGTCTAAACCTGATGCTTCATACCATTGTTGAACTCTTTGTTCATCTCTTTCATCAAATTCTTCTAACGTAGAAGGGTATTTCTGTAATTTTGCTAAAAGAGGTAAGTCTTTGTAAACAACATTTCTTACTAAATTGACACGATGATTATTGAGGCTATTTTTGCCTTTTTCCGTAATTGGGGAAGTGGAAGTAATTGCATAAGAAAGTGGATCTAAAGCTAGAAGGAGTGAATATTGGCCAATTCCATTGGTTGGGTGTTTTGCAAAATGAAGATGTATTCCCAAAATTGATCTAAGGTAGTCTGCGTCATCCTTTCCAAAAGCTCCTTCGTAAGCGCTTGTTCTTCCGTCTCTTACCCTTCCTTTACCTTTCCCTGCTCCAAATTCACTTGATGACAAGGGGGCGGCACCGGTACCACAGCATATCTCTTCTAGAAGTAACAATTTTTCAGCCATTTCTTGATGAAGCGCTCTCACCGTTTTTTGAGGGCTAGAATTGATTTCTAAATTACAATGCCTTCCTTCCTTTTGGGCAATATCTCCATTCCTAGGGTCTCTTATGACATTGTCTGCTATATTTGAAACATAACCCTTTTCATCTGCAAGAAGTAATTCTAGTTCCATGCCAATTGTTGGTTGATATATTCTATCTGTTGTTGAGGCTAGTTCCATTTTGGAAGAAAAACGTATACTGGTTGCGTTTATTGATTTTAGAAAAGCTTTAAACTTTATAAACTTTTCGAATTTGGATAACATATCTCTCCCTTTTTGGCTATTTTTGGCCTTTTTAGAAGTTAATTTTTGTTTTAAAGATAATTAAACCTTGTTGTTTGTTAAAAAAAGCCCATTTTTCCCTTTATTATTTGTTTTTAGCAAGAAGTGGCGTTATTTTGTAGAAAAAATTAGAGCACGATGATCTCTGAATTTTTTTGTTTCTAAAGATTCAAATGATTCTTTCATAACATCTTCTGGGATGGACAAGGCTCCAAATGCGGGATCTACTATATT
The DNA here is from genome assembly GCA_964552945.1 of uncultured Methanosarcinales archaeon. Classification (GTDB taxonomy): domain Archaea; phylum Nanobdellota; class Nanobdellia; order Woesearchaeales; family GW2011-AR9; genus CAZEAB01. Next base: position 25,533 of record CAZKIP010000011.1, on the reverse strand, counting down.
AAAAAATCCTCCTTTGAATCCGTGAACTACAATATAATTTGAACTATTTCTCTTTACTGATCTAATTGGTTTTGCATTTATTCTTAATAAGAATATTTTACCCTTTTCTAATTGTTCTTTTATATATTTTAGAGAAAGGTCCATCTCTTTTATAGAAATCTCTTCTTTTTCAGCTTCTTTTAGGTGGAGTGAGGAGGAATATGCTGCTTCTTCAATGTCTTTTTTAGTATACCTATAAAATCTATAGTCTGGGAATGAGTATCCCTTATTCTCGACTATTACTATAGGAGGGAATCCTTCATTTTTTGCGTATATTGCAAGAGCGAAGATTGAAGATGCTCTAGTTGGAAGGTTTACCGTTTTTTTCCAAATATCAAACTCTTTTTCTCTATTAAAAGAAATTTCTGGATTGAGATAATGTAATATTGTTAAAAGAGAGGAGGAAGCGGTTGTAAAAGAGGTTGTTTGATAATAAGGTTGCATTCTCTTTGTATTATTTATATATATTAAAAATTTATGCTAGAAATCCTAAAAACCTTGCAAAAATACAAACTACCCACAACATATTTAAAAAATAAGAATTTATGGAATTTCCGTAAAACTACTTTTTTTCCGTTACTTTTTTAAATAGACTCCTTCTCTACGCTTAATATTGGGTATCTATATGAATCTCAGAGGTTTTATTGTAATAAAATGGCAAAAGCGAAAAAAGTTAGCAAAATCAAGATAAAGAAGAAATTATGGTTTAAAGTAATTTCACCTAAAACATTTGGTATGAAAGAAATTGGTCAATCATACCTTCCTTCAGTGGAAACTGCAGTAGGTCGTTCTATGAAGGTCAATCTAAAAAATTTGACAAATAGCGTTAGAGATCAAAACGCAAATATCGTTTTTTTAATAAATAAGGTTGATGGCGGAAATTTACAAACATCTACCATTGGTTATGAACTTACCGCAGCATATGTAAAAAGAATGGTAAGGAAAAATACTAACAAATTAGAGGATTATTTTGTTCTTAAGACAAGGACCGGTCAAGAAGTTATTTTGAAAACTCTTGTAGTTACTTTAGGGCGTGCTCAGCGTTCTACAAGATCTTCTTTAAGAAAACTTCTTGAAGAGTTCATGAAAAAAGAAGTTGGAAAATCAGACTTCGAAACTTTTGTAAGTGAACTTGTATCAAGAAAAACTCAGGCAATTGCAAAGAAAACTCTGCAAAAAATACACCCAATAAAAGAAGTTGCTGTAAGAGTTTTAAAACTAAAAGATTTTTCTACAACAAAGGCTGTTGCTGATGTTAAGAAAGTTGATGAAACTGAAAAAGTAGAAGAAGTCGAAAAGGTTGAAGCTAAAGAAGAAGCCGAAGTTCAAAAAGATGTTGAAGTAGTAGAGGAACAAGCTGAATCAGAAGAGCAATCTGAAGAATCTACTGAAGAAGCAACTGAAGATGTTAAAGAATCTAAAGAAGCTGAATCTACTGAAAAGCCTGAAGAAAAAGAATAATTTTTTACTTTTTACTTTTTAGAATGAAAATACTCGCCTTTACTGATATACATGAAGATAAAGATGCTTTAAAGAAGCTACTTGTAAGAGCTAAAGAAGACGATATTGATTACATTATCTGTGCTGGAGATTTTTCAACTTTTGGAAGAGGATCAAGATTTGTTCTAAAAAAGTTTTCAAAAGTTGGAAAACCTTTCTACGTCATTCCTGGTAATCATGAAGAAGGAGGAAATTATCCTGAGATGGTTAAAGAGTATCCAAATTGTTTTTTTTTTCATAAGAAGAAATTTAAATTAAAAAATTATGTACTTCTTGGTTATGGTGGAGATGGCTTTTCTTTACACGATCCAAAATTTCGCAAAGTTGCTAGGGAGTGGTATGGCAAGTATAAACAGGATAAAGTAATTTTGGTTACCCATGGGCCTCCTTCAGGAACTAAACTTGATTTGCTTGAAAAAACTCATGTGGGAAATATTGATTATCGTAAATTTATTGAGAGAATTAAACCTAAATTGGCAATTTCTGGCCATTTACATGAAACTGTTGGTTTAGTTGATAAAATTGGTAAAACAAAAGTTGTTAATCCTGGTTGGGAAGGAATGGTTATTGAGTTGAAATAGTTGATTTTTTATTTTAGTTATTATTATTATTATTATTATTATTAAATTATAATTTGTATTTTATTTGTTTGAATCAATTGGTTCTAAAAACACTTTTTTTACGTTAACTGCGATTCCTTTATTTTTAGTGTTAATCTCCACTGCGGACATTAAAGCTTCTCCTATGGCTACTAATTCTCCTTTTAGGGTCATTAAAGCAACCAATTGGCCCTTCTTAAAATTTTCCAGTTTACTAATTCCGGGAATTGCTAAATCTCTTCCATGTGAAATACTTTCAAGAGTTGTGTCAAAAATCCAACATTTTGAAATATGGCGGATAGAATTTTCTACAGGTTGGATACAATGTCGTAAAAATTTATCATTTCCTTCTTCTTTATAGAAATGGTATGCATCTGTTAAGTCGTTTAAGGTAACAAGATTATCTTGTTCTGTAAAAGGGCCAGCTTTTGTTCTCCTTAATTCGGCCATATGTGCTCCAACTTTAAGTTCTTGACCTAAATCATGGCATAATTTCCTGATATAAGTTCCAGCTTGGCATAAAACTCTAAACAGAACGTCTTGTCCATTTATTTCAATAATTTCTAATTCGTAAATGTTTCTAGTTCTTAATTGTCTTTTAACTGCACTTTTTATTGGAGGAAGTTGTTCAATTTTTCCAATGAATTTTTTGATACTTTTTTTAAAGAATTCTTTTTCTACTTCTTTATGGAGATGCATTAAGCAAACATATTCTTTAGCTGATTTAAGGAGAAATTGAGTTATCCTAGTTGCTTTTCCCAAGGCAACCGGTTGTACTCCCGTAACTTGTGGATCTAAAGTTCCAGAATGTCCAGCTTTTTTTATTTTAAGGATTTTTTTTACATAGTCAGAAGTTTGGTGAGAAGAAGGTCCTTTAGGTTTATCAATATTAACAATTCCATAATTGATAAGTTCCTCTGTAGTGCGTTCCTCAGGAAGTTTGCCAAAAATCCCTTTTTCTTCCTTTTTAACAAAGATTTGGGTCATAAAAATAGAAATAGAAGGTTTTATTATAAAATTATTGTGAGAATTATTTAGCAGGAGCTTTAGGAGCTTCTTCGGTTGCAGGTGTTTTTACTTCTTCCTTATTTTCTTTCTTAGCTTCAACTGGTTTTTCTGCTGATTTTTTTTCAACTTTAGGGGCTTTTTCTTTCTTAGGAACTTCTTTAGTTACTTTTTTAGCAGCTTTCTTAGCAGTTTTTTTAGAACCAAATAATTCAACTTTAACTTCTCCTTTATCATCCTTAACTGCATTAACTTTAATGTGATGAGGGGGGTTTCTAATTCCGTGTTGCCACAATTTTTCGTTTATCTCTAGACTAAGTTTAATATTATCACTTTTCATGTGTTTAACTAGAAATTCACGTAATGCTTTAGTAGCTTTCTTAGTGCGTCTCCATCTAGGAACTTTCCTATATTCTTTCCTTAAGGGGACATTATAAGTCCTTTCTACGGTTTTTGATTCTTTTTTTGCCATTTTTAAGTTATTATGATAAACTAAAATTAAGCTTTAGTTTTCCCTCTTCTCCAAGATCTTTTTGTTTCAGTATGTCTGGAAGGGTGAACTTTCTGTCCTTTTCCGTATATTTTGAATACAGTCCAAAAAGGAGCCCATTTAGTTTGTTTATTAAGTTTAATTAAACGCTTCTTTTTTGCTGGATGTTTGTTTCTTGCCATCTTACACCTTACTTTCTTTATGTTCTTGTTTTGCGATTTGTACTGCAATTTTATCTAAAAATGAAGTCCCTTTAGGACTAAGAATTCTTCCTTTATGGTTTCCTTTTTCAGCTTGTTTTACCAATTCTGCTTTTTCCAATTGTTGAAGGATTTTTCTAATAATTGAACCAGAAGCTCTTTTGAATCTTTCGGGTTTATTTCCCCTATCTTTCTTCCCACCATACTTTGTACGTAGTTTTTGGGTTCCTACAGGGCCTAATTTAGCAATACTTCTAAGAATTGCTGCAGATCTGTAGTACCACCAGTCTGTATTATCAGGAAGTCTCTCTTTATGAGGGCCAGTTTTAACAAATTTGGACCATTCTAAAGGTTCGACGATTTTCTGCTTTTTTAGCTCTTCAGCAACCCTATTGATGAGATTGTTAGGATTTACAGTTAAGATATGTGTCATTTTGTATGTTTGGAAAGGATTTTATTTATAAATCTATCGCCAAGTTTTGAGATAGAGGAAATTGTATATCTTGAAGGAACGTTAATTTTATATAAACCATTTTACTAATCTTCCATCTAAGAAGGTGATTTTATATGGCTGATGACATTAAAGACATGGAAAAGAGGGTTGCTGAGTTGATTGGACAGCTTGGTGCAGAAAGTAAATACCTTGCTAAATTGAAGGCTCAAGTTCTAAAAGAAATTTATGATATTGATCATAACCTGCTTGAAAAAGCTGAGGATGATTTGAAAGATGAAGAGAAATTGATTAGGAATAGTATAGGAAGAACTGAGAGATTTGTTAACAGAGATGAAACTAAGGTTGAAAAAGATATTAAAACTTTAGAAGAAAATCTTCCAGCAGGACTTATTTCTTACCTTAAATCAATCGATGAAAAGATTCATGTAGGACTTAACACTTTGGTTGATGGTCTTTCTAGGGGGAGAGGTAAACTTGCTCAAGAAGTTGCAAAAGCAAAAGAATTACTTAAAGAAAACCCAGCTTTGGCTAAGCAGATGTCTGAGAAAACAATAAAAGATATTGATTACATTCAAAAGATGCTTTGGGGGGCAGATATTGAACTTCAGGAATATGAGAAATTGTTGAAGTATCTGGAAAGTCTATAATTATTTTTTACTTTTCCTTATTTGAGAATTATTCAACCATATTTGGATGTCTTATTTTTACTTGTTCTAAAATATCTTTAATTTTTTTAATGTAAATAATCATTGGTTTAACGTCTGTTCTTTCACAACTAAGCTTATTCAAGGCACGTTCAATAATATTTATCAGAGCATGTTGATTATATGTCATTCTATGGCCAGCAATACCTTCAATTTCAAACTCAAAAGCCTTATCAGCAAAAAAAGCTTTTAAATTGTTCAGTGCTTGAACTAGTAATGAATAATCTCTCACAGATTTTTTAAAAAGTTCTACGTTGTCTATGGAGGTTCTTCTTGCAATCTCATCCTTGAATCCTGGAATTTCATCTTTTCCAGAGAAAGTTTCTTCTAATTGTTTATCGCTCTTTGTAGTAAGATTTTCAAGACGAAGGAGTTCTTTTATTTCTTCTGCTGTTGCCATTTTTTTTATCTTTCGTTAAGTAGGGCTATGTTTTCAATATTCTCAATCTCATTGGGATTATTTACTAAATTTGCTATAACTTGGAAATTTTCTTCAAAATTGTTTGGATCAATGGTTTCATCACCACCACCCCTAAATCTTCTTACTACAAATAGTACAATGAATAATACTACTAAAAGAGGGATGGCAATCCAATATAATAAGGAAGAATCGCCAGATTCATCTTCTCCATCCCCAGTTGTCTCTGTAGTATCGGCCGGTAAGGGCACTGCGGCTGTATCTGTGGCTTCTGATGATAATGGAACTGGTTTTACTTCTTCTTCACTAGCACTAGTTGCCTTGTCAACAATTCTACTTAGTGTATCGGATCCAGGAATTCTGGTGCTTCCCTCGAAAAGGCTACCATCAATAGCAACTATCATCAACCAAGCAATCAATGCTGCTATTAGTAGAGAAAACAATCTTCCTTCAACACTTTGTACATTCGCGGCCCAATTGAACAAATACCATAATCCTAGCGTTCCTAAAAGGAGAAAAATATATCCCGCGAAAGGAGAAAGTTTGGAAGGACTTAGCCCTGCTTTCATTGCAGCTATAGCAAATGAAGCAGCAATAACAAATGATATTACCATTAACGGGTTGCGTTGTCCCTCCCCTTGGAAAAAGTTGCTCAAACTTAGAAAAGTTATTGCTAAAAATAAACTGAAGAAAAGAAAGAAATCAACAACTTCCTTGTTTTCATCATAAATGGAAAGACCAGTTTGACCTTCCTGTAAGTTATCAATGAAATCTCCAACAGGGTTAGCTAAAGCAAGGGAGGCATTTACTAGAAAAATAAAGATTATAATTGCTAACATGTTTCTTTTTTTCATGAGGCTAACCTTAACTTTTTTAATACAGACATAGAAAGGTTAAATCTGTTATTTACAACACCTTCCATATCTTTTATTTTGTTAAATATTTTTTTAGCTTGTGTGTTAAGTTCTTTATATCTTTTAACATTTTGTAAAATGACCACTTTACTTTGGTCTTGGTTTGAATTATTTCCTATTTGAGAAATCATTTCATGAGATAGTAACATCTTATGAGAAATTATTCTAATTAAAGATACAAAAAGTCCTTCTAAAGTTGTTGCAGATTCAACAAACTCACTAGAAAGATCTTCAAAAGTGTCTAATTGGTGAATAAAATGAGCAAGATTTTTTTGAATTTTTTCTATCTCTTTTTCTATCGCATCTTTTTTATGTAAGATCATTTTCTCAATTTTTTTAACAAGAATGGCTCTTGTTTGAATGAAACGATTTGAAATTGTTTTTTGTTGTTGCAAAAATTTAAGAACCCTATCAACCAAGTTTAACAAAATTTCTGGCTTTGCTATTGGTTTGAAAGAATCTTTATTTTTTTTGAAAAATTGTTTAATATGTTTTGGTAAAGTTTTATCACCATATTTGCTTTCTAATTCTTTAGGCAGTTCTTCACTTAGCTTGCGATATATTTCAGCAGTCTTTTTTGCAGGTGCTCCCCCCGCATTAGGGTTGGCCCATTCTTGTTTTAATAGAGTTAATTCCCTTTGCAAATTTAAGAAAAGAGCAATTTCTTCTTCGTGTCTTTTTTGTGTTAGCTTAATCATTGAACGAATTTTTAAATCTTTATATTTTTCAAAGAAAGGTTCTAAAAACATTTCAAGTTGAGCATTGTCTCTGGCTTTACTAATTCTTCTTACTAGTTCTTGGAGAAATTCTATTTCTTTTTGTTCCTGTTCCATACGACCAAGATCAACGTCTCTTGAAAATATTTTATGAAGATGGTCGTTATCTTTCATCAATTCTTCAATTGGCCCATAATTTTTCTTTAAAGATTCAATCCATAATTTTGGATTATCTTCTACACCTTTCAAAGAATTTTGAAGGTATTCAAGAAGTTTTAAAGCATAATTGGCCTTAGCTAACAAAGGGTCTTTTTCGGCAGGTTTTTCAATGTCGTCATTAGATGCTGGAACTTGACCAATGGATAATTTTTCTTGTGGGGTAAGTTGTCTTAAGATTCTTAAGAAAGTATCTTCTCCAAGAGTTTCCTTAATATCAGAAAGAGTTTCCAAATTACTTTTAAGATTTTTATTAGAGGCTTCAATAATTTTTCTTGCGTTCATTTTATGTTGTAGCAGCAGCTTCTATCTCTGAGCATCTTTCCTCCTCTTCATCATGGGAATCTCTTATTCTTCTTGTTAGGGTTGAAAGTCGGTCTTTCCCCGCAGAGATTCCTCTTCTGGCTCTGGAAAGAACTCCTGCTCCTCCACTTCTCGCAGCTCTTGCAGCCCTTCCTGCCCCTGCAGCTATTCCTGCTCCAGCTCGTTTTGCAACAGAGGGGCCTCTTTTTAGAGTATAAGCACTTAAAGCATCCATACCTTCAAGTTCTTCTGATTCTATGTCTACTTTGATTTCAATATCACAGGCTTCACAAACAATCCTTAATCTTTTACTAACCTCATTAGCATGATCACAAGCGGCACAAATAGTATGGTTAACTTCAACTTTACGAAGGTCGCAACCTACTTGCATACATCGCATCTTTTCTCCTCTCTTTTCCACGCCTTGTTGGCCACAATCAGGACATTTATAACTACAAGAAGGACAAATCCATTTATTGTCCCTTTTGTCTTTTACTCTACTTCCACACTCTTTACAAATTCTAATCTTAGTTTTTCTTTTTACAACAAATGAACCCATTCCAAATATTAGGGAGATAAGGAATGAAATGGTAAACGCTAGAACAGCTTTCATCAATAAACTTTCGGGGAATAAAGGAGGTATGAAAAAACCACTTGTTTTGAAAGGTATTAAAAATTGGGCTAGGGTGTCTGCAACAAAAAGAGCAATTGCTAAAGGAAGAACTTTTATTTTTATTCCAGTACTTGCTTCTTTGTGAACAATAAACACAACAAAATAGTAGGCAAGTGCAATAATTGTAGAAATGGAACTGCCTCTATTTGCATTAAACGCAGATAAAAAGAGAACAATGAAGTTTTTAACACCTTGGCCTCCAGGGATATTGGTTTTTCTTTCTAACAAGGAGATGGCTAAATAGAATATTATTATTGAAATTATGAATGTTAATAAAGGAGTAACCTCTTCATCACCTACCTTTATTTTTTGATAACTCAGTATCCCGTATTTAAGGATTTTTCCATCTCGATATGACCCCGTATGGTCCATGATGTTACCATTTATCCTATCTCCAAAAAGGAATCTTTCTCCTTGTTTGAATGTTTCTTCTTCCCAAATATAACTTGCTCCAATGTTAGAAGCTATTAAAATACTAATGATAAGAACAATCATGTAAAATCCTATGTTAGATTGCCCTCCCGTTCCGGATTGAAACTTTCTAATTTGTTCTGAGAACATGGGAAGAACAAAAACTATGGCGGCCCAAATAATTCCTGTATTCACTAGTGGTTTAAATGTAAACTTTCCTCCTTTGTCAAAAATAAATCCTTTGATTATTTCAAGATTGTAAACATAATCTGCTTTTAGATGGTAAGAAATTAAAACAGAGATTAAAAGAACAAAGAGAATTCTTGTTAAATGTGAACCTTTGCCATACTTGTTTGGAGGGAACAAAACAAGGCTTAATAAAATAAGAGCTCCACCTATAATTAGCATATTGGTTAAGAAAAATTTTGAAAGAAAAGTTGTCAGAATTCCTGTCAAGCCTTCTTCAATTTTGTCTGAAGCAAAGCTTCCGCTTGAAAATGCTTGCCATAAACCGATGCCTAGGACTATTAAAACTATTAGAATAATTACTAGCTTAGAGCTATTTTCACTTCTAGCCATCTAAATCAACTTCTTTAAATTAGTATTCGAGAAAGAAAGATAGTTTATAAATATTTACTCAATCTTGACTTTTTGTCCAAGAGCTTGACCAGGAAGTCCTTTTTCTGCAAAAATTGCACGAACGTTTCCTTTTCTCCCATGAAGGGCAGAAATTTTACCTTTAATGACTTTTCCTGAAGGCGAAGTCCAAACAACTTGTTTACCTATAACTTTTTCAGCTTCTTCTGGAGTGTCAGCTACTTTAAGAATCATCTGTTTTGGGTTAACATGATGTCTTCCCTGTCTAAAATGCATCACTATAGCTTCCATCTTTGGCTTGAACAAGAGTTTATTTATAAAGCTTGTGTTAGATTTTTTAAAGGGCTTATTGAGAACATAAATAATTTAAAAATAGCTTATTCCTGTATCGTTCTCGCGAACATACTTCTTAATTTACCTACAACAACTTGATACCATTTTTCCATGTCTTTTCTGGAAGGGTCTTGCAATTCATTCTCTGTCCCAAGAAAATGGCTTCCAGTAATACTAAATTGGGTGTTTTTCCCCCGAAATCCACGATATTTCTTTTTTAGATCTCCCCCAGATTGTGCCCAATATACCAAAGAATTAATTCTTCTGTTATCTCTCGGAGTTATATTCATTCCCATTCTCTCATGTTCAGGAAAAGCATGAAATACCCTTTCTAAAACTAATTGCGCATTATCTTTTCCTAACATAGGATATACAACCATCATTGGAAGGATTTGGTCTCCAAATTGCACTTCCGGATCTAATTTAATTTTAAATCCAGCCGTTGCTTCATTAAATTCTTCATCATCTCTAAGATGTTCACATAATCTTCTTGTTACCCCTTGCACATATTCTGGTTTAGGCATTAAATGAATTTTATATTCTAATGAAAGAACCTTTCGAGCTCTTTCTCTACGTTCTGGATTTTTCCCATGAATTAATGTTTCTTGATATCCATAATAAACATCTCCTCCTGGGTCGGTAATACCTCCTAAACATTTTCCATGGTGAGTTATAGTTGGATCAGATATTGTTCTTCCTTTGAATCCAGGATATATTACATGACCATATAAACCTAGAGGCATTATCATTACCATTTCTCCTGGCCAAGTTTCTTTTGCTATAAGTTCAAGCTCCTTACGCTGTTCTCGTGTCATTACCCTATTTTTTTTAATTTACTTTATAATGGTTCAGTATCTAAATCCTTAAAAATGATTCTTTAAACTTTGTTATCATGGTAAAAGGGCAGATTGTAGCTGGAGATTTCAGTAAAATTATTATGAGAGTAAAGGCGGACCAATCTATTGAGTTAGGTGAATTGGTGGTAGTAGAAGGTGAAGAGAAATTTATTCTGCAAGTGTATGATTTAGTCTATGGTAGCCAAATTTCTCCCCAAAATTTGGAAATGGTGGCAGGGATGAATCTAGAAGAAGGAGATTTTCAAATAATGGACAATTCTCTGAGAAATTACCAATTAGCTTTTCTTAAACCTATTCTTACAATATCTAAAGGAAGTAATACTTGTAAAAAATTACCTTCTTTTTTTAGCAAAGTTAGAGTTGTTAAGGAAGAAGATTTATCTTTTATTACCCAACCGCAAGACCCTTTCTTTCTTGGAAATTTAAGAAGTGGAAGTAGAAAAATGGACATGGACATTTCACTTCCTGGAAAAGAAGTTTTAAGCCATCATGTTTTGATACCAGCTTCAACAGGAAAAGGTAAGAGTAATTTGATGTCTTGCATTCTTTGGGATTTGGTTGATAATGATTATGCTGGTTTATTGGTTTTAGATCCCCACGATGAATATTATGGTAGAGTAGGTTTAGGTCTTAAAGATCATCCAAATAAGGAGAAGGTTAGTTATTATACTCCTGTAAGTCCTCCTGTAGGTGCAAGAACTTTAAAGATTAATATTAAAAAAATAAAACCTGAACATTTTCAAGGAGCCGTTAGTTTAACCGATCCACAAAGACAATGTCTCTATGTTTATTTCAAAAAGTTTCGTGAAAATTGGATTCACTATTTGTTTAAAGAAGAAAAGATTGAACAAGTTCGTTTTCATGAAGATACAATTGCAGTGGTTAAAAGAAAACTTCTTTCTTTGTTAGGGTTAGATTTTGTTGATGGCAAAATTGAATACACAGGAATTTTTGATGAAATTGCTGGAGAAAATACCATTAGCGATATTTGCAAGGATTTAGAGAAGGGGAAAGTGGTTATTATTGATACCAGTTATTTCTCAGGAGCTTTAGAAATTATGGTGGGCAGCATGTTGACCACGGAAATTTTTGACAAATATAAATATTACAAAAGAATTGGTAGTTTAGATGAAAAACCAGTTGTTTCAATTGTATTAGAAGAAGCCCCTCGTGTTCTGGGAAAGAAAGTTTTGGAATCTGGAAGTAATGTTTTTGAAAGTATTGCTAGAGAAGGAAGAAAGTTTCATGTGGGTTTAGTAGCGATAACTCAATTACCTTCAGAAATTCCAAAAAACATTTTGGCAAATATGAATACTAAAATCATTTTAGGAATTGAGATGGGCTCTGAAAGGCAAGCGGTGATTGAATCTTCTCCACAAGATTTGAGTAAGGATAATAGAAACATTGCTTCTTTGGATAAGGGGGAAGCGATTGTTAGTTCTACTTTTACTAGGTTTGCAGTTCCTTTGAAAATACCTCTGTTTAAAGAGTTTGCAAAAAGAAATGAGAAGAAGGAAGATTTCTTAGTTGATGGAAGTTTCTTTGGGAATTAATTATTTTTTCTTAAGTTCAAAGATAATAAAGAGAGGAATCTTCTGATGAATCTTCCAAAATATTTTATATTTTGTTTTAGCTTTATTGGATGCTTTTGGTTCTAAAACATCAGTAATCTCAAACCTAGATTTAATAATCTCCCCAATTATTGATGAAAATGATTTGTGATAATAAGTAACTTTAAAATTGTCAAACCAAACATCGTCAATTTTTCTTGTGTTTAAGTAATCACCATGAATTTCCAACTTCTTTTTTTTTGGAAACTTTACATAACCAAGTAACGAGGATCTTTTACTTTTGTCTCTTTTTCTTTCTGCACCCCAAACTGCAGGATGATGGGTTGAAAAGAGAAATTTTCCTTCTTTCTTCAATACTTTATTAACTGATTTTAATGTTTTAGTAAAATCTTTAACATAATGCATTACTAAACTTGAATATACAAAATCAAACTTTTCTTTTGGAAATGTTAAGTTTTCCATATCCATCACATGAAATTCACATTCAGGATAATTTTTCTTAGCAAGTTCTATCAACCCACTGGAAATATCAATCCCTACAACTTTTTTTGCTCCCAGAGATTTAATATAAGAAGATTCTTCTCCTGAACCGCAGCCAATACAGAGAATAGTTTTATTTTTAAGGTTAGGCAATTTTGAATACATTGCCGGTTTCTCTAAAAATTCATGAGCAATATTCTTTCCACTTGATTTAATCTCAACCCATCTTTTTGCGTATTCATTATAGGAGGCTATAGTACGTTTGTCAGTTCCCATTCTCCTAATAAAATTACATTGATTATAAATATTCCTCTTAAAATATTCTCTAAATTTTTACAAACAATTTATAATCTCTTACTATTTTTCACAATTATGAAACATTCCTGGAAGATTACTGCAATCTTAGTAACATCATTTCTCCTAGCTCAATTTGTTGGTTTAGCAATTATTCACAATTATATTGATTTTGAAAAAAGTGCTGATGGAGAGATTATTTTCAAGGAGTTACCTATCGGAGAAAGACCGCCAGTTCAGGAAGATACTTCTTACGTTTTTGTAGGTATTGCCATCTTACTGGGAACTGGTCTGGCTTTATTATTAATTAAGTTTAAAGTAATGTGGTTATGGAAAATTTGGTTTTTATTGGCAGTGGTGTTATCACTTGTTGTGGCTTTTGCATCTTTTTTAAATATTACAGCAGCCGTGTTATTGGCTGCAATTCTCGGTGGTTGGAAAATTTTTAGACCAAACGTTTTCATTCATACAGGAACAGAATTGTTTATTTATGGTGGTTTAGCAGCTATTTTTGTACCCCTATTTAATCTTTGGTCAATCAGCATTTTGTTGGTTCTTATTGCGATATATGATGCCTATGCAGTTTGGAAATCTAAATATATGATTACTCTTGCTAAATCTCAAGCGAAGGCAAAAGTTTTTGCTGGTTTAATGATACCTTACAAACTTGGAAAAAAGGTTTCTAAAAAGAGTAAGAGAATTCCTCAGAAAGTTAAAATGGCTGTTTTAGGTGGAGGAGATATTGGTTTTCCATTAATTTTTGCTGGTGTTGTTATGAAAGAGATGGGGTTATGGCAATCTTTAGTTATCCCTTTCTTTGCTTTGTTAGGATTAGGCATTATTTTATTTAATGGAGAGGATAAGAAGTTTTATCCTGCCATGCCTTTCATTGGAGCGGGATGTTTTCTTGGATTAGGAGTAGTTTGGCTACTGGGAATGATTTAATCATCAAAGCCTTTTATGGGAGATTTAGCAGTATGGAATCCAGTAGGAGAAATAGCTAAGCCATCACGGGCTGCAATCGTTTGAACACCAGTTATTTTCTGTATCTCCCTTGCTTCTTGCAAAGGATCTGCTCTTAACATTTCAAGTCCAAAATGGGTTATTACGGCCAATTGTGGACGTACCTGAGAAACAATTTTAATGGCATCTTCTGTGTTTAAATTCTGGCTTGAATCCATATTTCCAGGATAAGGAACATTTAATATTAAAAAATCTGTTCCAGCAAGACTTTCTATTAATTCATCAGTTAAAGCTGTATCTCCGGTATAACTTACGGTGAATTTAGGACAACGAATCTTAAATCCAATTGCTTGCGAATCACCATGTGTTACTGGTAAAGAACTTATTTCGATTAGCTCAATTCCTATTTTGTGGTTTTTTTCTAGAGGAATAATTTTTTCAACCAAATTTCCATGATATTTTGTAAGATAAGGATGGCTAATCTCAGATGCTTGAAGAACCGACTTACTGCCAAGAATAATCCCTCTATGTTCAATTCCAGAATGAGTCATAGCGTCAACAACCACATTTAAATCATTACAATGGTTTAAGTGATTATGAGAAATTAAGACGGCTGTAGTATGGTTAGGATTTATACCGCATTCCTTTGCTTTTTGTAAAGCTCCTGGTCCAGGATCTATATGCATCTGCAATTCATTCGTTTGGATAATAATACCTCCTGAGGAACGCAAACCTTTGGATACAACAGCAGTGCTTCCAGCAGTGCCTAAGAATATGATTCTTGCCATCTTGAACTAACTTGAAATTAGGGGAGTTTTGGCTTAATAAAGATTATGAAGGTTGAATATTTAGGTCTAACTGGATAGGTGGGCTGAATCCTCTTCTCTTTTACTAAATATCCCTCACATCCTTCTTTTAAAGTTATAACTTCCATAATATTTAAAAAACTCCTCTAATGTTATTTTTTAAGGGGGATAGGGAGGAAAAAATGACCAATAATAATGTTCAACCAATTTATATCTTGCCTGAAGATACAAAAAGATCTAGTGGGAAGGATGCTCAAAGAAATAATATCATGGCCGCGAAGGCAGTCGCACAAACAGTTCGTTCTACTTTAGGTCCAAAAGGAATGGATAAAATGCTCGTTGATGGAGCTGGGGGAGTGGTTGTTACTAACGATGGGGTAACCATTCTTAAAGAAATGCAAATAGAACATCCAGCTGCAAAGATGGTTGTGGAAGTTGCTAAAACACAGGAAGATGTTGTGGGAGATGGAACTACCACTGCCGTAATTTTAGCAGGAGAATTGTTGAAAAAAGCAGAGGATTTACTTGATCAAGAAATTCATCCAGCAGTTCTAGCCAAAGGTTATCGTTTAGCAGAATCTAGGGCTCAAGAGTTTTTGAAAAAAATAAGCAGAGAAGTTTTTTTGGAACAAGATGCAATTCTAGGAAATATTGCTATCACCGCAATGACTGGAAAAGGTGCCGAATCAAATAAAGAAGCACTTTCAAATTTAATTGTTAAAGCTGTTAAAAAAGTAGCAGAGGTTAATGGTTCTGAAGTAAGATTGAGTTTAGATGATGTTAAAGTTGAAAAAATGGTTGGGGATGGCGAGAATGAAAGTGAACTTGTTGAAGGAATTGTTTTAGATAAGGAAATAGTTCATCCAGCAATGCCAAAAAAGGTTGAAGCTGCTAAAATAGCTTTACTCAATTCTGCCGTTGAAATTAAAAACACGGAGATTGATGCTAAAATTCAAATAACTGACCCTGCACAATTAAATTTATTTTTAGAACAAGAGGAAAAAACATTAAGAGAAATTGTTGAAGTAATAAAAAATAGTGGTGCAAATGTTCTTTTTTGTCAAAAAGGAATTGATGATTTGGCACAACATTTTCTTTCTAAAGAAGGAATTATTGCAGTTAGAAGAGTTAGAAAATCGGACTTAGAAAAATTATCTCGAGCTACCGGAGCTAAGATTGTGAACAATTGGAAGGATTTATCTATAGAAGATTTGGGAAATGCAGGTTCAGTTGAGGAGAAAAAAATAATTGATGAGGAAATGATTTTTGTTGAAAAATGTCAATCACCAAAAGCAGTAACCATCCTAGTTAGAGGTGGAACTGAGCATGTGGCTGAAGAAATTAAACGTGCGGTGGTTGATGCCTTAGGAGATTTAGCAGCTGCATTGAAAGATGGTAAAGTTGTTTCAGGTGCTGGAGCGATAGAGATGCAATTATCCAGAGAATTGAAAAATTATGGTGGTGCCTTAGAAGGAAGAGAACAATTGGCAGTGCAAGCTTTTTCAGAAGCAATGGAGGTAGTTCCAAGAACTCTTGCTGAAAATGCAGGATTGGACCCAATTGATGTGTTAACTAAGCTTCGTTCGGTACATGATCAAGGACAGAGTGATATGGGGATTAATGTTTTTACTGGTTCTCCTATGAATTCATGGAATGAGGGAGTTATTGAACCGCTTAAAATAAAGACTCAGGCTTTAAGTAGTGCTGCAGAAGTTGCAGAAATGATTCTAAGAATTGATGACGTAATTTTGGCTGGTAAAGATAATGCAGCGAATATGGTGCCAAGAGAAATGCAATAAATTTAGTAAAGTTTTTTAAAGAATTTTTTTATATTAAGTTGGATGAAAAGAAATAACCTGTTAGCTTTGTTAAGATTTAGCATTTTGCCGATAATAATTTATCTTATTTCAAAAGGGGAGTTTCTTTTTTCAATTGGCTTTCTTTTCATAACTTTTATTTTAGAATTTTTTGATAACAAGTTAAAGAAGGGAGAAGTTGGTTCCTTTTTAAATCCATTATCTCACAAAATATTTACAATAGGTATTTTGTTCGTACTTTTTTTAAGGGGAGAATTTCACATTATATTATTATTATTTTTTGTTCTGAGAGACATAATTATTTCAATAATCAAATGGATTGGTGCAAGAGACGATGCCATTATCCGTTTTGACATTTTTGGCAAAATAATGTCTTATCTTCTTTTTGGAGCTATTTTTAGCATTCTATTTAGAAGCCATTTCAGTTTAACTACGGGAAGTACGTTTGTTTCTGATAAGTTGGCTATTTTATTTGTTCTATTTTCTATAGCTGCTGCTCTACTATCCATAATCCATCATGTTTTAGTTTACCTTAAAAAATTACATCGTCAAAGAAAAAAAGGCAGGAAAATTGAGAAGGAAGATGTAATTATTTTGGCAAATAAAAGGTCTAGGGGTTATAAGCATAGATATAGGAGACATTTATTGAAAGTTTTTGCAAAAAGAAGGAAAGCATCCGTGATTCATTTACCTCCTAAGAAAAAGATGTTTGAAGATCTTGGAAATAAAATAAAGGAAAACCAGCAGATTATTATTGCTGGCGGAGATGGTTCTTTTGAAGGAGCATTGAATTACAAACCATTTAATGATAAACTTCTTGGCTTCTTCCCAATGGGAGCGGGGAATGCTTTTTACTCTTATTTTTATAAAGGAAAAAGGTTTGAATATTTACGTGATAGATTTCCTTTCCATGAAATGGAAATGGATGTAATGGAACTTGAATGGGATCAAGGAAAGTTGCAAACTACTTTTTTTACCATAGGAGTAGACTCAGAAGTAATGAAAGTTGTTGATCAGCAAAGAGGAGATAATGGTTTTCTGGATGCTGTTATTGCAAGTGTTAAAGTTATTGTAAAAATTAAGCCTTCTTATGATGTTAAATGTAAAATCGATGGTAAAGAATATTTCTGGAAAAATTTGGTTAATTTTAATTTTGGAAAAATACCTTACTTTGGATTTGGAATTCGCTCTTTGTTAGGAAAAATTGCTCCAGACGATGGGAACATTTTGGGGATGGCCTGTGTAAATTCTCATCCTAAATTTTTGAACAAAGGATTACGCTTATGGGGCCTAGTGTTGGTTATTTTTGGTCTATCTCCCTCTCCCTTATTACCTGTTAAAGGAAGGGAAATTGTTATCGAAAGTGAAAAATTGTTGCCCTTACAAGCAGGGGGAGAGTTTTTGGGATATACTCATAAATTAAGAGCGAAAGTGGTTCGAAAACAGAAAGTGCTGGTTGTTTAAGGTAATATTTTTAAAGTAATTGATATTTTTATTTTATATTGGCGATCGTGGTGAAACGGTTATCATGGAAGCCTGTGGAATTTATTGCAGCAAGCTTCAGTTGGGGGTTCAATTCCCCCCGTTCGCCCTTTTTTAAAATGGGTTTGGAAGAACGTAAGTTCCCAAACCTGCATTTAGAAGTTCTCTTCCTGGAACAACATACCCAGCACTTGTGTAAACCCTAATTCCATGTCTCGTGGTCCCGGTTCTTCTTGTTCTAAAATTATTTTGAATAACCCATTTCCTTGTCCTCTCAAGAGGGAGAATGTAGAACACTTCTTCTCCTGTGGAATAATAAATGAAAAAATCTGCATTTGAAAACATGAAAGAGCCAGGAGTGTCACGTTCAAAATTACTGGCAGTTTCAAGAAAAAAATTGCCCGTTTGGTGAATTCGTGAACAAGTTTTTATTTCAAAAGTTGTTCGAGGTAGATTTAAAGTTGCATCATGAGTTACAACTCTATCTTGAACAAGTTTTTCTAATTCAGAGTTCTCAGTGGTGATTAATCTGGAGTCTTTCTCTTCTCTTCGATAAAATATGAAATCTATTCCTTGATCTTGATATCCTCTATCTTTAGAAACATCACAAATTTTCATTGCATCATGTCTTGCAGCAAGGTAACGAGCAAAAAGAAATTCTCCTTCTTTTCCTCTCTCAAAGCACTTGGAAATATCTGGCATATATGTTAATATAGGAGGGGAGTTATAAATTTTATAGTTCTCCAGTAGTAACATTAGAAAAGTTTATATACTTGCTATATTTTCAATAAGTTATGACAACTAAAACTAGAGTTCGAGTCGCTAAAGCTCGTGACTTTCCTACGGAAAGTGATTGTATTCATTGTCGGTAGTTTTGTTAGTCGTAAGTATCTTCTGTCATTTAAAAAAAATATAGTTAGTATTCTACATCATCTTTAGGCGTAAGCCCATTCATCATTTTCTATAATGCTTGCCGTAGTGTAAAGGTAACATGAAGGTCTGTGGAACCTTCGTTGCGGGTTCGAGTCCCGCCGGCAGGCCTAGTCATTTGGACTTAAAACAAGGAGATAAATAAAATGAAACAAGAAATCGAGGCTAAGGCGAAAGCTGGTTGTATTCACTGGAAGAGGATTTAAGAGAATTGGGATACTTGGAGGGATGGGACCAGAGGCAACAGCAGAATTGTATCTTAGAGTAATTAGTCTTTTTCAATCTCAGGGAGCAGTAAATGATGAAGATTTTCCTGAAATGGTAATTTTAAATTTACCTCTGCCAGATGTTGTAAAGGAAATAAATTCTAAGGATGCAATAAAGGCTTTAAGTTATGGGGTGGAGAAACTTGAAAAAGCGGAAGTAGATTTCATAGCTATTCCTTGTAATACTGCAAATTATTTTATAGATGAAATAAAATGCAACGTACCAATAATTAATCTTCCTGAGGAGGTATCAAAGCAAATATCTTCTAAAAAAATAGGTGTATTGGGAACAAAATTTACTATTGATAATGGTTTGTTTAAACCATTTTTTGAAGAAATTATTTATCCTACGGAAGAACAGGGGGTTCTGATTACAGGGATTATTTTAAACATTCTTTCTGGAGATAAAAATGATTTAGATAAAGAAATTTTGAATGAAATAATTCTTGAAATGAAGAGTAATGGTGCCGAAAAAGTAATTTTAGGTTGCACCGAATTACCTTTGTTAATTAAAGATTCAAAGGATATTGTTGATACTATAGGAGTTCTTGCGAAGTCTGTGTTTGAATATTCTGGAGGTAAAAAAAATGAAAACTATATTATTTGATGTAGATGGAACATTATACAATTTTGGTCAAGATTTCAATAAATCATCTCTTAAGAAGAAAGTGAAAAAAAATGCAGTTAGGTTGTTAAATAATAAATTAGATTTAACTTTAGAACAAGCAAAAGACAAGATTATTGAAATTGAAAAAGAATGTGGTGAAGATTATAGTCTTGCTTTTGAGAAATTAGGGATCTCTAGAGAAGAGTATTTTAATTCTACGTGGAATTTAAATGTTGCATTAAATAAAGATCCAATTTTGAGAGAAATATTGCTTGCATTAAAGAACAAGTATTTTCTTTATATTGTATCAGATGCTCCTTTTATTTGGGTAAATAATGTACTTAAAAAACTTGATGTTAAAGATTGTTTTGATTCTATCTATACAGGAGAAAGTGATCTTAGAAAGAATAATGGGAAAATTTTTGAAGAAATACTTAAATCAAAAAATGTGTCTGATGTTATCTGCGTTGGTGATAAAGAATCTTCAGACGTAAATAAACCAAAAAGTTATGGAATTAAATCCATTAAAATTGGGAAAAAATCTGAAAAAGCCGATTTTTCTATAAAAACTATTTACAATTTGCCCATTGCTCTGCAAAGTTTAGAAAATAAGTTTAGAAAGGTTCAAATTGGAGTTATGGGTTCTGCCTTTGATCTTGGATATTCAAAAAAAGTACAAACAATTGCTCAAGAATTGGGAAAGGAAATAGCTGTAAATAATTGTACGCTAGTTTTTGGTGCCGAAAAAGATGGAGATTCTTTAAGTACGATTGCAGCTAGAAATGCATGTTTCTATGGTGGAAAAACTTTAGGAGTAACTTATGGAAAATCAGACGATGTTTTTTGGCAACCTGATTATCTTATTAAGACAGGAATGGATCGAGGTGGTGGGAGAGAGTTCATTTTGGTAAATAGTTGTGATGTAATAATTTGTATTGGAGGGGGTTCAGGAACTTTAACAGAATTAGGAATCTCTTACCAATCAAATATACCCATGGTTGTTATTAATGGTACAGGTGGATGGTCTGATAAATTGGCAGATTCTTTTATGGATGAAAGAAAAAGACTCAAGGTTATTGGAGTTGCAACACCTAAAGAAGCAGTCAAAATGGCATTAGAAGTTAGTAAGGTTAATAAACAAAAAAAATATACAGAGGATACAAAATGAAATTACAAACAGCAAAGGGAGTTAGAGATATATCCCCAGATGAGAAAATATTGAAGAATCAAGTAGTTAATACACTAAGAGAGGTTTTTGAATTGTACGGATTCATGCCTTTAGAAACGCCAATCATTGAAAGATTTGAAACCTTGGCAGCAAAAGGAGGAGCAGGAGAAGAAAGCGATGCTCTCAAGGAAACTTTTCAACTTACAGATCAAGGTAAACGGAAGCTAGCATTAAGGTTTGATTTAACGGTTCCTTTAGCAAGGTATGTTTCATCTAATCCTACCCTCAAATTACCTTTCAAAAGATATCAAGTGGGAAGAGTTTTCAGAGATGGCCCTATCAAACTAGGAAGGACTAGAGAGTTCTGGCAAATGGATGTTGATACTGTTGGGACATCTTCGATGTTGGCAGATGCAGAAATTGTTGCCATCACAGATTCTTGTTTTGATAAACTTGGGTTAAAAGTTGTTATAAAAATAAACAATAGAAAAATTCTCAATGGGATTTTGGAACAAGCAGGTATTAAGAAGAAGGAAGAAGCTATAATTTCCATCGATAAGTTAAATAAGATAGGGAAAGGTGGAGTTGAGAAAGAACTTTTGGAAAGAAAGTTTACTAAGGCACAGGTAAAAAAGGTTTTTTCAATAATCTCTGAAGGAGTTTCCTTGAAGGATTTAAAAAAACAAATTACAACCGAAGAAGGAATTGAAGGTTTAAAAGAAATGGAAGAAGTTTTTACTTACCTAAAACAGATGGGTGTCAAAACTGCTAAGTTTGAAGTTTCCATGGCAAGAGGTCTTGCATATTATACGGGAACTGTTTTTGAAGTTTTTCTAAAGAAAGGTAAAATCACTTCTTCTTTAGCAGGGGGAGGAAGGTATGATGAAATGATTGGTAATTTTATGGGAGGAGGAAGAGTTGTTCCAGCAGTTGGTTTAGCTTTTGGTCTAGTTCCTATAGTTGAATCTTTGAGTTCTGAAGATGCTAAAACTCTAACTAAAGTTTTAGTAATTCCCATTAATACAAATAAAGAATCTTTACAAATTGTTCAAGAGTTGAGAAAGAGTGGGGTGAATTCAGATTTTTCTCTTGGGAAAAAAGGAGTTAGTAAGAATTTACAATATGCTTCTTCGTTAGGGATTCCTTACGTTATTATCGTTGGCGAAAAGGAGTTATCAAAGAAAAAAGTTTTATTGCGGAATATGGAATCGGGAGATGAGTCTTTATTGAGTCTTTCAGGAGTTATTAAGAAATTAAAATGAATAAATTGAAACTTGTTGGATGGTTAGTTTTAGCAATTCTAATTGCCAATCTTTTATTGTTTGCATTTAGGGTTATTAATCAAGTTGTTTTTTGGGGAATAATCATTGCAGGAGCTATTTTTGTGTATAAAGGATTGCCAATTTTAAAGAAAAAGTTAAAGTGAATAAGTTGCTAATAAATTGGCTCCAAAATATAGGCCATATCTACTTTCTGTTGCCCCAATTAAATCTATATTTTGAAATCCAGCAGCAAAGTTTACTCCTGCTCCAAGATTTTTTATTACGGGGAAATTTGTGAAATGGGATAAAGGATAGATTGCTGAAAATTCTCCACCAACTCTAAAAAAGGGTTTTATTTTAACTTCTGTAGGTAAATTATCTGGACTTTCATCAGGATTTAATGTTCTAAATTCAAAATGCATGCCCCCAGTTACTTGAAGTGTGGTTTGTAAGTCAACATAATTTCTTTGAAAGTTCCACCAGTTTCCAGCAACTCCAAACCAGAATTTGTATCTGTGTAGGGTTTCTCTTCCTTCGATTCTTAGTCCTACAATTTCTAATTCTTCATCAGTTCTTTCTTTTATTCTTTCTTCGTCAAAACCTAATTTAATGGTCATATTTTTATTGGTAAATCCTGTGGCAAAACCAGAGTAACTATTATTATCGGAATAAGAGATTCCTTGTTCAATTCTTAGTTGCAAATCGTCTTTTTTAGCTGCAGGACAAACTGGTTTATTTTTTTCATCAAGCTCAAAACATTGTATCTCTGTAGGAGGTGGAAGTTTTGTTTCTAATGTGTTTGCTCCTGCTGTAGCAGCAGAAAGTGTGACTAGTAAAGAAGCTAGAGTTTTTCTTAGAATCATTTTTAATTACATAAAAAAGGAGTATTTAAGTTTTAAGTATTACCACTCATCATCTTCATGTTTTGTATAAATAAGTGGTTTGTCTTGGACAATCATAGAGTGTTCAAATTGAGCAACCATTTTTCCCGTGGCTTCTACTAAAGGAGGGTAACCGGTAACAATATTACTTCTTTGTAATTCCCTTAAACCAAGCAAAGTGTTTCCTCTACCAAACTTTCTAGTTAACCATCTATTTGTGAAAGGAAGCCCATTTTGAGACCTTACTTCATCAAGAACTTTTTTAGCTTGAGGACTTCTTACACCCTTTTCTTTGTTAACCATCCAGACAGTTGCAGGACCTTTTGACTTTACAATTCCTCTACCATCTGTAATAAATGGTTCAATTGCAATTTGCATGCCTTCTTTAAGTTCAGTTTTATTTTTACTATTAAAAGTAGGTATGGAAATTCCTCCGTGGACTTTATATCTTTCAAGAGTGTGTCCGGAAAGGTTTGTTATTGTTGTTAGTCCAAGAGCCTCTGCTTCACTCATTTGTGCTTCTCCCAATTCCCATAATTGAACTCCTGGTCGAACCAGTTTGATTGTTGATTTTAACGCATTTTGAGAAGCTTTAATGAAGTCTTTATAATCTGAGGAAGAGCCTACTTCAACGGTCATGGCATTATCTGCGATGTAACCATCTTGATGGACACCGATATCAATTTTTACCAAATCTCCTTCATTTAGAGTTGTTTGATCTTCTTCGGTTGGGCAATAGTGGGCTGCTACGTCATTTATGGCCATTTGTGCCCAGGCAATTTGTCCTCCTAAATCTAAAATTCTTTTTTCACAGAAATCCATTACTTCCAAACAGGAAGCTCCGGGAACAAATTTAGCTGCACCCTCTCTTTTAACTTGAGCAGCAACTTTTCCAGCTTTGATAATTTTATTGAGTATTTCTGGGTCCATTCTTTAGGTTATTAAAAGGGGATATAAAAAACTTTGTAACTAGGGGTTAATTTTTTTAAGCATATTTAAAGTATCTAGAGGAGATTTAACAGAAATACAATCCACTATTCTTGAAGCAGGAAAGTCATTTCCTCCAGGGTAAATTTTATCTCCAAAGAACAATATTCGATTTAAAGGAATGTTATGGTGTTCAGCGAATTTTTTGATGCCCCATTCTTTATCTAATCCTTTTTTGGTTACATCTAGAGAAGTTGTTCCTCCAATTTTAATATCATATTTTTCTTTATCTATATGCTGCCAAAGAAACTCTCTCCATATTTGTCTTTTGTTTCCATCTGGGTCATATGCTGCTTTTAGTTCAGAAGAGGCTTTTCTTCCAATAGCGGATAAAGTTATTTGAGAATTTCTATCTTGCAATTGATCTTCTTTTGTTGTTAAAGATTGGATCTTGAAGTGAGTAATTAATTTTTCAAAAGCTTCCATAATTTCTATTTTTTCTTCTTCATTCAAAGAAAGGTCATAAATCGTTTTCGCAGTTTCTTTGATGTACGTGTAGTTAGTTCCAGTCGTTCCAAGATGATGATGTTCTTCAGTGAGTTTAGTAGAAATCATTCTTTGCAATTCATTAACCGGTGTTCCACTGATGAAAGCAAATTGGAAACCTTTTTGAATTAGTTGATTGATTTGTCTCGCCATCTCTGGAGAAATTTCTTGACAGGATTCACAAATGGTTTCATCTACATCAGCTATGATATATTTTTTTTCTGAGAAATCAATCTGATTGAGGAATTTTGCACAGGCCACTTTATATTTTTCTAAAGTATCTGTAGGAAACCATTGCCCTTGATGTTTGTAGGAACCTAACCTACCTAGAGGAGCAAGTTTTTCAAAACAATCTTTTTCAATAGAAGATTTTCCATATGGCAGAATATTCAACGCTTCTGGATTAATTAGGTAAGCTCCTGCATTGTTTAAATTGGAAGGTGCTTCTTCTTTAGAAGGTTTTTCTATGAATTTTTGGATAATATTATTGTTTAATTCAGCAATACCATATTGAGTAACATCTTCTACCGGGTATAAAGTAAGGGTAATTGGCGTTTGGTTTTCTTGGTGTTGTTGTATAAGTTCAGTGTAATTGAAATCAGCAAGGTTATCTCCGTTTAAAGCAATGAACGGTTTGTTAAGATTTTTACTTGCTTCTTTGATTGCTCCTCCTGTACCGAGAGGTTCTGATTCAATTGAGTAAGATATATTTACACCGAGATGTGAACCATCTCCGAAAAAGATTTGTACTTTTTCTGCCTTATATCCAAGTGAGATAATGATATTTTTTACGTTATGTTTTTTTAGATTTTCAATTATATGTTGTAGGATTGGTTTCCCTTTCATAGGAAGAAGTGGTTTTGGTGTTGTGTCAGTTAAAGGTTTAAGTCTCGTACCTAATCCACCTGCCAATATAATTGCTGTGTCGACCATTCTCTTTTTTAGAATTCTTTAATTATGATTTATAAGGGTTGTGAATAAATGACCTTATGGTTTTTGGTGGGGAGAATTGTTTACTTTAAGGGTGTTCTGTTTATTTAAGGAAAAAGGGAGGTTTATTTTCCCTGTACTGAGTCAACTCTACAGCATGTTACCGAAGGATAT
>CAZKIP010000010.1:2083-42837 GCA_964552945.1 uncultured Methanosarcinales archaeon | reverse complement strand
GGGCGCTGGCGCTTTACCCTTTTGACCCATATCCACAGTTTCGGAAACGCGTCATTCTTTAGAATATTTTTTAGATGGTTATTCAAATCACATCTCCCTACTCTGAAGCTCATCTAATGGTAGTACAAAATCATTTTTTTTATAAAAGTTTGAAGATATTTTCCGGTGGTCGTGCAACCACCGCTTTTTCATTTTTCACTACAATTGGACGTTGCATTAAACGTGGGTGTTTGTGTAATATTTCCAACCATTTTTGATCTGAAAACTTTTTGTCTTTAAATTGCTGAAATTCCTCTTCGTTTTTTC
This sequence comes from uncultured Methanosarcinales archaeon, assembly GCA_964552945.1. Lineage (GTDB taxonomy): Archaea > Nanobdellota > Nanobdellia > Woesearchaeales > GW2011-AR9 > CAZEAB01. The sequence goes on along the minus strand of CAZKIP010000010.1, from coordinate 42,531 downwards.
TGATGATTTCTTGAACGTTTAAGTTTAGTTTTTTAAGAATCGTTCGCAATTCTTCAATTGAAGGTGGTATTTTCAGATATTCTATGATGTTAATTTCTTCTTTTGTGTTTTCTTGTAATAATGCTAACGTTTGTCTGCATTTACTGCATTGAGGGTTATAATATATTGTGACCATATTCTTTATAATCTTATTATAATACATAAATATTGCGTTTAATAGGAGGAGATAGTGCAGATGGGGCAGATAAGTATCACAAATCCATTCAAAAAAATAAAATAAAGAAATTCTTCCTACGATTTTTCCTCACCATTTAGTCATAAATAGTAGGAAGGTTTATAAGGGCCCCTCCAAAATTCTTTATTATGAAAACTTTCAGAGATTTAGGCCTATCAGAAACAACCCTTAAAGCATTAGCTAAAAAAGGATATATTGAGCCTACAGAAATTCAAGAGAAAACTATCCCCCTTTTACTAGAAGGTAAAAGAGATGTGATTGGTGAATCTCAAACAGGTTCAGGGAAAACAGCAAGTTTTGCCCTGCCAATTATTGAAAAAGCAAGTACTTCTAAAAATGTGCAAGCAATAATCCTAGTTCCTACAAGAGAATTGGCACTTCAAGTTGCTAAGGAATTTGAATCATTGCGAGGAGATAAAAAGATTTATTCCCTTGCCGTTTATGGTGGAACTTCTATCAGAGACCAATTAAGACAATTAAACAGAGGAGTTCAGGTAGTTGTTGGAACTCCAGGAAGAACTCTTGATTTAATTAGAAGAAAAGCATTGAATCTTAGATCAGTTAAATTTGCGGTATTAGATGAAGCAGATGAAATGTTAAATATGGGTTTTATTGAAGATATTGAAACCATTCTAAATAGTACTGCGGAAGATAAAAGAATGCTTTTGTTTTCTGCAACAATGCCTCGTCAAATAGTAGGTATTGCTAAGAAATTTATGCATAAACCAGTTCATGTTAAACTTGAAAGAAGCCAATCATCTTTGAAAATTGAAGAAATGTATTACAATGTTATGGCTCGTGATAGGTTTGAATTAATTCGACGTATTGTAGATTTGAATGAAGATTTTTATGGAATTATTTTTTGCAATACAAAAGTTAATGTAGATTCTGTAACTAACCAACTTTTGAATTCTAATTATAAAGCTGCTGCCCTTCATGGAGATATCTCTCAACCGCAAAGAGAAAAAATATTGCTTCAATTAAGAAAAAAACAAATTACCATTTTAGTTGCAACCGATGTTGCAGCGCGTGGTATCGATGTTAATGATTTGACACACATCCTTAATTTTTCTCTTCCTCAAAGTCCTGAATCTTATACTCACAGGATTGGAAGAACAGCAAGAGCTGGTAAAAAAGGAATTGCAATCACTTTTTTAATACCATCAGAAAAAGGAAAGTTAAAATTTATTGAAAGGATTATCAAACGTACAATTGAGAAAAAAGAAATCCCAACCATTAAAGAAATTGTAAAAGCAAGGGAGAACCAAATGAAAACAAAAGTTCATACCTTGATTCAAGCTGGGAAATCAAAAAAATATGAATCGTTTGCTGAAAATTTATTAGTTAATCACGAAGCAAAAGAAATTATCTCCGCTTTATTAAAAGAAGCTTTCAAAGATGTTCTTGATGAAAGAAGTCATCGGGATCTTGGAAAAGTAACTTCTTCTAAATCAATGAGTAAGAAGAGAGAAAGAAGGGATAGAAAGTCCAGAAATAGGCCAAGAAATGAAGATAGAGAACATGGAAGATCAGGTCGTTCTAAAAAAAGAGGATTTTTTAGTAAGAAAAAAAGTTTTAAATCTTTTGGAAGAAAAAGGTCTAGAAAATAATTATTAATTAATCAAAGTAAGAAATTCTTTTTCTTTCAATTTATCAAAAGTAAAATCCATTAAGTGTTGTAAATTTTCCACATCGGCAATAATATATTTTTTCAACAATTCTAAAGCATCCAAATCTCCCCTCTTATACCTATGCCATAACCGAACTGCCATAAATCCATCCATCTCTCCTATTTCATCATCTCTACTAATCCCTAAATCCCTTTCAATCTTTTTTAAGCCGCCTTTAAATCCTAACTTAGCCAAAGGGTAGCGTAAATCTATATGGAATTTATCTAAAGAAATTTCAGGGAATTTTTGTTGGATGAAAGGAAGATCAAAAGTCTTTCCATTGAAAGTTATAATCATTTTATATTTAGAAATCTCTTCCGCAAATTCATGCATGTTCTGCCCCTGTACAAAAACTTTACTTTCTTTTCCATTAAAAATTCCTATGGTCGTAATTTGATGATAATGTCTACTTAGCCCCGTAGTTTCAATATCTAAAAAACAGCAAGAATGTTTCAATTCTCTGTATAAACGCCAATGTTCTTTCTCCGATAAACAATTTTTAAAAAAATCAAATTGTTTATCTCGTAAAGCTTGTAGAGAATTCTTTAGATGTGACTCAATCATCACCTTTTTTCTCTCTGAAATTGGAAGCACATGAGAATGGGAAAAGAAATCTTGCCAATTAAGAATATTGCTTTGCCAAAGAAATTCTTCTGTGGACTTACTAACACCAGGAATATGAACAAATGAATTAATTAACATCTAACACCAACAAGTTTCCAGAAAGAAAAATATATAAATTTTTGGTGACAACTGGACAGGAACACTTTTTGGAAAAATCATATCAGTCCATCATATCAAATCTCAACAAACTTTATATAAGAAAGCGATAATATTCCGGACTTGGAGGTAATATTATGAATGTTAAAATCAACGCATATAAAAGTTTAAAACAGGATGGTTTTGCTGAAGCTACTTCAGTTTCGAGATTCTACGCGGGAGGAATGGGTCATCCAATAATTGAAGAGTCTGGAAGCATAGATGGACTTGCTAAAAAGGTGGCAGAAGTAGTCCCTCATTTAGCGAGAACTGGCCAGGGAACATCAATTAGCAGCGAATCAACTCCTCCTCATGTAAGTAACGGAGATAGTTATTTCCCTTTAAACCCAGAAGAATTGAGAGGGTTTGAAACTGCAGTGAATTCTCATTATCAAAAACAATTTGTAAAACCAGTAAATAGAGATAGCGGATCATTTTTTGAACAACCACTCTCTGAAGAAGAAGATCCAAGAGGAATTATAAATGAAAAACAAACTTTTAGTAGACACACTCCAAGTTAGAAAATGAATAAAGAGAGTTCTAAACCAAAAAAGAAAAAAAAGAAAAATCCTTTGGATGAGTATCTTGAAGAATTGGAAAGTTACGATGAAGGATGTGAGAAACCAAGCCCAATACATTCCTCTGGTCACTAAAATGGAAAAAGTTATAATCGAAGATTTAATGAATGTGAAGATTAAAAAACAAAAGATTTCTTGTTGTAAGTCTTACCTCACAAAAAAGGGAAGATGTTATGATTGTTTGGAAGACGAAACATTCTAATTTACAAAAAAACTTAAATACAGAATGAATTATACATTAAATATGGCCATTTTATCTTGGAACCTTATAGAGGTGACAGGAAATGATTAAAATCATTTCCTGGAATGTTAATGGAATCAGAGCCTGCGTAAAAAAAGGTTTCGAAAAATTTGTAGACAAAGAAAAACCAGATATTCTTTGCATCCAAGAAACTAAAGCTCACCCAGACCAAGTAGATGAAATGATGCATGATTATGAACACCATTATTGGAATTCTGCAGAAAAAAAAGGTTACTCTGGAACGGCAGTTTTTAGCAAAATTAAACCTCTTTCCGTTATATATGGAGATGGACCAATGAATGATGACCAAGGAAGAGTTATAACTTTAGAATTTGAAAAGTTTGTGTTAATAAATGTCTACACACCAAATTCAAAGAGAGGTTTAGTTGGATTGGAAAGAAGAGAAAAATGGGATAAAGATTTTTCAAAATTTATTGATACTTTCAAAAAGCCAGTTGTAGTATGTGGAGATTTAAACGTTGCCCACACAGAGATAGATTTGGCGCATCCCAAGGCAAATTATAATAAAAATGCAGGTTATACTCAAAAAGAAATTAATGGCCTAGAAAGATATTTTAAAGCAGGTTTAATTGATTCATTTAGGGAATTTAACAAAGAGCCAAAGAATTACACTTGGTGGAGCTATATGTTCAATGCTCGTAAGAATAACGTTGGATGGCGGATAGATTACTTTTTAGTTTCTAAGAAGTTGAAGAGTGAGTTAAAAGATGCTTTTATTCTTCCCGATGTTATGGGATCTGACCATTGCCCTGTTGGCATAATTTTAAAGTAAGTTTTATTAAAAAAGAACTCTTTTTATTATTTAATGAATAAAATTGCTCAAGGAATTGCTTCTCTAACACTTGCCCTTTTTGCTACATCCTGTTCTTATCAACCTCGGGCTAAAGATTATCAACCTGCAGGTATATCTCAAGAATCCTCAACACAAGATTCAACAAAACAAGTTTCCTTCTTATACAAAGAAGCTGCAAGACGGCTGAGAAGGGATGAAACTTTAGAAGCAGTAGCTGCATTGAAAGATACTTTAAGAATAATAAATCGTAGACCAGTTCCAGAAGAATTTGAAAAAAAAGTTAGAACTCTTTATGCAATAGCTCTCCACGATGCTCTTTTGTTTTATGAGAACCTCCCCCATAAAGACGATGAGACAGACCCATTTTATTTTATTAATGATTATTGTAAAGAATCTCTTGAAAATATGTTTGGGTACTGGAAAACAAGTGGCAGGCCTCCTATTGAGTTTAGGTTCGTTATTGAAAGCACTGCAAAGATATGTGATAACTTGCAAAGGAGATGATATCTTCTATCTCTTTGGAAGAAGATCGCTCATTAAATTGGTTGCATAGGATTTGTCCAACTGTTGTAAAGCAAATAAATTTCTTCTAGCCATCACCATACTTTTCTCACAATCAGAATTACAAGGGAAATGGGAGATTAAAACAGAATCGTGCTCACGCATGGTAAGATTGGTGAAAGGGTTTGTAGGAATGTGTTCAGGGTTTGGATTGTTAGCATTAAAATTTTTCATAAAAAAATCTACACAGCATTCAGGATAACCAAGAACCAAACCTAAATCTTTATCATTACCCATCATTTCATAATAAGCCGCCAACCACGCTTTCTCTTCGTCATTTGAGATGTAAACAAAAAACAAACCATCTCTTTTATCATCCTCAGAAATTCTGAGACCTTTATTAGAATAAGAGTTTTCATCCGCAAGTAAAACTTTAAATCGCGATTTGACAAAACTAAGATTGTTCTCATTACAATATTTTTCAACTTTAGGTAATTCAGATTCAGAAAACCCCTGTCTTACAACTTCCTTAATACCTTCTTTCAAGAACAAAATCTCTTGAGCCTTCATTCTTGAACCAAAAATAAGTGAGAGGTTTTTTATCATTATAAATAAAAAGTGAAGGTGATATATATCCTTTTTGATGGTAGATACATCAAATTAATTATCTAGGGCTTCCATAAGTTCTTTTTCAAATTGAATGTCTTCTTCAAAAGAAACTTCATTATGCTTTAAACCAAAAGTAAAATAATATGGGGCATTGAAAAGTTGCCAATCCACCAAAGAAAGAAGTAAAGTGTCGTTAATTGTAATAATCTCGAATTGGACATTATTTTCTTCAGCAAGTTCCATGATATCGCTTAGAGGTAACCCTTTTGGAGAGTTCTCTTGAATTTCTACTATCTGATTTGCAATTGTCTGTAATTTACCATAATCAACTAAAAGGTCCTCAGAAAGGTCAAGAATAGTGGTTTTCTCAGAAACCAACTCAGAATTGATTGCCTCTTCATTAATTTTCAAGGAAACTTCAGCAAAAGTTCTGATTGAATTTTCAGAGATACTAGAATGTACTTCACCTAAAGTTAAATCTAATTGAGGATATTCTAAGGAAACTAGGAAAAGGCAAGAATCTAATGGTTCCCAAGTTGCTGCAGCAAGTTCTTTCTCAAGAGTATTCATATCCGGAATTTTAGAAACTCCTTTGTCAAAATAAATAGGGATAGTATGTTCGACAAATGTAACCCCTCCATTTTCGTTAAAATAACCGCCTTGCTTTCCAACTAAAACGAGAGCATCACTTGTTGAGCTATGAATGCAGGACTTTACTGAGGATTTGACAGAACTGACATCTAAAGTATCTTGAGTAGGTTCTGGTCTATCTATAAAGAATAATAAGGAAGTTAGAACTAAGATAATGACACCAATGATTATCCAAATAGTTATTTGCCCTTTTTTCATTGTCCCGTTTCTCCTGCTATTGTTGATTTATCAATATTACTCAAACTAATTTTTTCATTGGGTTGATTATTACTAGGAGGAGGAGGAGGAGGAGGTGGAAGGTATTCTTTAGCTAATTTTTTCAAATCTTTTTCAACTTCAGATTTTGAAATTAGAGAATTTTCTGAACCAACTATTTTCAAGATATCTTTCCTGATTTCTGAAGGAAGAGATCTCACAAAAGAAGTCACATCCCCATCATTCTGTGGATCCCAAGTTGATACAGCAAAATAAAGTTCCGTCCTCAGATGCCTATATTCAAATTTTAAATTGTTTCTTGTTTCTGCAGATAATTTAGGATTTACACTAGCCCTCCTTAATTTTTCCATAATATCAATCCCTACTGCACGATTTTGATCATATATTTCATTAGCATATTTTAAAAAATTGTAATTAGAATCTTTTTGATTAGCAACATTGATATAAGTAGAAATCTCAGAAGCTAAGGAACTTTCCTCGGCATAAAGTACAATTAAATCATCCAACTTAGCATCATTAAGTGGATAGAAATAATCAGCATTTTCCGCAAATTTAACAAAATGTGGAAGACTTTCACCATACAAATAACCGGGCAATTTTAATCCTTTTGGATTAGAAATTCTACCTGTTGCAGCAAGTTGTTCCATTGCATCATAAAAATCATTATTTTTATTATCTCCTTGATGATATCTTTTGTATATACCTGCTAGTATGTTAACTTTATTGGCAAACTCTCCTTCAAATCCTTCTTTCTCAGAAGGTAATTTTTTTAATAGTTCTAAATACCTGGAAACATCTTCAGGTTTTGAAAATAAAGAAGGATCAGTTTCTCCGAGTCTTGAAGTTAAACTTCCAAAAGCTGCCTTACTCAACTCTCCTTTTGAATACATTTCAAGTAAACGAGCATATAATAACCCTTTGCCATCTTTTTTCAAAAGTTCAGAAATTTCAGAAAATTCAGAGGTCTCTTCAACATCTGCATTACCAGAAAAAATGTTAATCAATTTCCTAAATTCTTCTTGTGAAAGTTTTTTATTCATTTTAGTATTGGAAAGAGATTCATAAATCATTTCAAGGTCAACATTTTCAATATTGGGATTCTTCGACATTATGATGTAAAAGAGATCTAACCTTGCTTGAGAGTAAGTATAATAACTATCACCAAATAACATTTTTAATCTTTTATCAAACTCTTTTTGTTTTTCAGAAGGAATTAAACCGCCATACGAAGTAGAATAATAATTCCTAGCCACCCAGGAATCCATGTAACCACTTATAGACCTTTTACCACTATTTTCATCAATGGTAACAAAGTTCTTGTTTAAAGGATCAACAACCATTGTTTTTACTTTCTTATCCTTACCAACTTTCTGGAAAGCAATCATTGTTTCAAGTCCCGGTAATGATGAAGGTGGATAAGCAGTAAGACCTTTCTTTGTTATAGACACTCCAATGCGACCATTTTTTTTACGTTCGATAAAATCAACTGAACTATCATCTTTAATTAAATCTACACTTAACATTGGCATATCCTTGAATCGAGTAATTTTCATCTGATTATTATCAAGAGCCTTAACATGGATAGAACCAGATTTTTTTATTTGTACACAACTTAAAGGAGATTTTGAACAATCTGTAGTTCCTTCAGTTAATAGAAGAGTATCTGTTGAAACTTTAACTCTAGCAGCAGGAGTTCCAGAAGTAATTGAAACTACCGAACTATCTCTCCTAAGAAACATTTCTTTAGAAGTGGTTTCAAAAGTGACTCCCGATTTAGAATTTATTATCGCTTCTAAATTCCCATCATGACGATATTTAACATTTTTCCCCCGAATAGTAATTCCTAAAGGAGATTCATATTTCTCCCGAGGGTTGTTACGTTTTTCATAAGCATCAAAAGCTACATCCTTCAATATTGGAGGTATTTTTTCTGTTACAGTAAAAGTGCTAGTTTTTTTTGAAGAAAAACAATGTTTATTTAGACAGAATTCCTTTGCTCTAATCGTTTTTCCATTTACATTTCCCTTAGAGAAAGAAACTTCACCATCGATATTTGCAAACAACCCTTTAACGGGAGTGAGAGCTTCGATACCTTCCCCAGATAAAATTTTTCCATTAACAACTTTAACATTCCCATCAATTGTAACATGCCCAGATTTATGTTTTATTTTAAACGGACCATTTACAGCACTAATATCTCCTGTGTAACCTTTCCCATCATTGACAGTTAGAGAGGTTCCTTTCATTGCTTTAATCTTGAAATCTTTAGCATCATCACCAAGAATCATGGTTCCTTTTTCCATGGTTAAGGTTTTACCTTTCAAAGAAAAAGTTCCTGCCATTAAAACTCCTTTGTGTTGCAATGGAGAAGAAGCCAGAACATGTTCAGCAGAAACAATATCTCCATTTTTATCTAAAACAATAGTTCCCCCAGCGATGGTAGCGCCTCGATAGTTAAAAAAAGTATTAGAAATGCCAACAAATTCATTGCCTAATGCATCCTTTACAACTCTAACATTATCCACATTTGAAAGTATTTGAACTCCAAAATTTTTCTGAAGATAGGCAATTTTTTTCTGAGGATTCTGCAAGTCATTGTAACCTGGCCCATTTGCAAAAGTTGAAAAAGTAAATAAAAGTAAAACTAATACTAAAACACCTCTCTTAAACATCTTTTTTAGAAAAGAAGAAGGTTATATAAACGTTTTGAGAGAATTCATGTCTAAGAACATCCTAAAATTTGTTGATAAATTTCAAGCCATCCATTATTTTCATTCTTTTGTTCCATAACAAACTCAAAAGCTACATCATGTAAACCATTCAAAGAAGGATTTTCCAAGATAACAGCATCTCCCAAATTAGCAATGTTGTATCTTTTGATAATTTCCATCCACATGAATGAAAAAGAATATGCTTTTGCTTCTTCATCCACAGGATTATCTAAGGTCGGAGAAAGAACATGACCAAGCTCATGACCGACGGTAAGAAGAGTTCTTCCTAAAGTATCGTTAAGGACAAATATTTCTGAGAGAAGTCCTTGTTGAGAACGATTGAAAGAAACTCCAATTGTAGCTGGGGAAGGAGCAATTTTTCTAAATTCTTTTTTGTTTAAAACACTTATTTTTATATCGTTAGGAAAAGGACAATTGAATATTTTTTCAAAAGCATCTTCTACAAACTCTTTTACTTCTTCTGCCTTTCCTACAAACTTAGTTCCTTTACCTGGTTTTAGAAAATTGTCTGGTTGAAAAAAGTATTCTTGTTGAGGTTGGAATAGTTGATAGAAAGAATTGTTATTTTGTAAGTAGCTTTTAGAATTCCCACTATAAAAAGCAGGTTGTGATGGTTTTATGGATGGAACAAAAGAACTCATTGAAATTTGGTATGAAGGAGAAGCGATTGGTGCAGCTGAGGAATAGAAAGCACGAACTGGTTGATAACTTTTAGCACTTGTTGCTATATTCTCCAATCTAGAGAAGTGATTTGCTGGAGCATAGTGAGACGTATTGTACATATTAGAGGAAGAATGGTTTTAAAAGATTTAAATCTATCTCAAAAAGTGAGACATAAAAGTCAATAAATGAAACTCAATTAAGGTAAGAAGGGTCTATTTTTAGAAGAATTGCCCCCCTGCCTTTTCCAGTTTCATGTTCAAATTCGTATGTAAATTGGTAACCAGTAAAATTCCCAACTGAAAAGCATTTGTTAGAATTGCTCACTTTTGCATCAATATGGTCTGTAGTAATTCTTGCTTCATCATTTCCTTCCATAAATAAGTCACAAATTCCTCCATAAAGATCCTTAGCTGCTTGATCACCAAGGTGTCCTCCACGAAGTACCATTATATAATGTCCGTTTATTTTTATCATTAGACCATATATTGGGACCTTTTTTAAAAAACTATCCTATAGAGAGGTATTCTCATCCTCGGCCTACTTCGATTATCCCATTTGCGGGGAAAATAAGTGTTCGTCATTGGATCTTGAGATATTGTTAAATTATTCTGTCTATTATAAAATAGTTGTGGTTAAATGTGTAGAAAAGATTATTGAAGTCCTTTAAAAAGAGGCTCTGTAGAATTGCTTTATAAATCATCTAAATTGCCTACAGGTCACCCCGAAGGGGGCAACCCCCAACCTGTCAGCGTCAACCAAAACATCAAAGATGTTGTTGGTTATGGTGACGGCTACGGCAATTTAAATAGCATTTCTACAGAGCCTTAAAAAGCCATAAATTTATATATTTTATTTGTATTCCATTTCTATAAAAAAATTCATAGAGGTAATAAAATGGATAAAACTCCAGATACAAGTGTTGAAAATAGGGTAGATCCTTTCAAGAAAGAAGATAAAAAAGAGGCAAAGAAAAGTTCAAAACCATTTCTTGGTAAAAAAGTTAATTTATGGGTAGTTGTAGCAATTATAATCGTTGTAGGTTTTTTAATATGGAGCACTGGAGCTGCCATCACAGGAGCGGCTGTAATCGATGCTGAAACAACCACTGCAACAATAGTCAGTTCAGTTGAAGAAAGACTCGATCAATTGGGAGTGAACCTAAATGTGTCCTCAGAGATTGAAGCATGCTCAAACAGAAATTCTGATTTACAAGATGCCGTCAGAGAAAGTGCCAATAATTTAATGGATTGTCAAATTCTCACAGGTGAATTGAAAGCAGACATTTCAACTTTAGAAAGACAAAAAGAAGACAGCGTTTCCAAAACAATGCTTGACGAAAGCCATGATCAAATAAGTGACAAAGAGAAAGAGATTGCAGATTTGAAGGATGAAATTGATACCATGGAAGATAAGTATTTACCTGTTATCAAGGAAGCTGCTAGAAAGATTTGTTGTTTTGAAAAAGTGGATGACAGCTCAATTAACTCTTACAATATTGGTGAAAACAAGATTCATTGTGTGAACGATGGAGAGAATAGTTTGAGTTGTTAATTTTTTATTTTTTTTAATTTATTTTAATTATTTTCTGAGATAATTGTTTACGATAAGTAGTAATAAATTTGTTTAATCCAGGTTTAGTTCTTACTGGTTGACCACCATGAAAAGTGTCATTTATATCTTTTAATGCTTCATCATAGCTTTTTATTTTGGGACCATATTTTGAAGTTACAAATTCTTTTTCTTCATCACTCCAGGGAACAACTTTTCTTTTAGGAAGGCCTAGCGATTCCCTAAATATTATGAGTTTTGATGTTACAGAGTCCGGGGAACGTATTTCTTCTCCATCATGGAAAAACTCATTCAATTCAGTTGCAATTTTTGCCACTGAGTACTCTGACAATCTAGAAGCAAGACAAGCAAACCTATATTCAGCAGGTTCCCAAGGAGTTCTACCTTGACTAATACAACTTAATCTAGCTGCTTGTGCTTTTTCTACCGAACTTAAACCATGAATTCCAACACCCTTCTCATAACATTCCCTGCCAGTTTTTTGTAAGCTATCCTTGCTTCTAGATTTTTGCATTCTTCTTCCTAATTCTACTCTCTGTTCTAAGGTCATGCTATTCGCAACATGTTCTTTTGCAATCCGTGCACGTTCTTCAGAATTTTCAATTAAACCAACATAGGGATTAATCAATTTATTACCTGGAAAACCCCTAATTGCTGTTGCAACAGCAGATTTAGCCATTGATAAAGGAAGCCCATATCTTTTACAGATACCAAATTGCCCCACAATTTCTTCATGTACTAATCCTTCTCTGTAAGCATCAGCAATTTGTGGAAAATCTTGTTTTATCTGTTTACCTATTTTTGCTATTATACCTAAAGCAATAAGTTCTTTAGTAGATTTTTCTGTATCTTTTATCATCAGTAGTGATTTTATTATGCAGAATTATAAATGTTTCTACTTAAAAGGGGTGAGAGAAAAAATTAATGTCAAAAAATTTCTCCAAAATAGAATAAAAATAAATGCGGACCTGGGAGGAAATGCGCAGAATACAGCACAGAGAGTGCAGTATGCTGTTTCGAACCCCCGATCTATTCCTCTCTTCTCGAATGAGTAGGAGGGAATCGCCTTATCTATCCCGTATATAATACGTCCAGACTGGGCCACAGGTCCACGAAAGGTAAAACTTTGTACTTTTTAATAAATCTTTGTCTCATTTAGGTAAAATAATATATACTAAATGATAGTTTAAGCGATTTCATGGATAGATTATATAGAGGGATGAGTGACCTGGAATTAAAATGCTGGGTTGACAAAGGAGAAATTCCTAAAGAAAAGTTATTTACTCAAGATCCAGAAGAAGCAGTTAAATTAGGGGAATTCTATTTAAGTGAAGGAAACCTTATTATTTTTAGAACATCAATTGAAGATTTTTATTCGCCAATTCACAATAGTTCTCCAGATGGAAAGAATGGTTCATGGTATAAAACAAATAGGAGAGTAGAGGTTGATGAACTTACCGAGTTAGATATTTTTTCTCCCGCGGAATTGTTAAGAGAATTAAATAGTGCTAGACAGCAGGATAACAATTATAAGAGTTCATTCCTCATGAATTACCGTTAAAGTTTGAGTTTTATCTATTCCCTCAACAAGTTGCAACTTCTCCAACAAAACATGATCAAATTCCTGCATATCTTTCACTCTAACCATGGCTACCAAATCTGTTCCTCCAGTAACAATATCTATTTTCTCTACAAAAGCAAATTTCTTAATATCACTAACTAAATCATATTGCGTTTTTTTCTTCGTTTTAAGTAAGGGGAGGTTGGCCGATATAAGAATGTAGGCAAGCAATCCCTTCCCAATTTTTTGGTAGTCCAATTCAATGGTGAACTTCCTAATAACTCCGCTACGGAGTAATCTCTTAATTCTATTGTGCACGGTGGTAATTGGCAACATAGTTTTTTTGGCAATCTTTCTAGTTGGGTAGTTGGCATTTTCTTTGAGTACCTCCAGTATTTTTTGGTCTTTTTTATCTAACATTTCACTAATTATGGAACAAATGTTCCAAATACTATATAAATCTTGCCTTTTTTTGCTAATAATCCCAATTATTTTGGGATAAATTTATAAGGAATAAAAGAAAATTACGAAAAGATTAAAGAAAGTTTTATATTGCTCAAGTAAAATCTGAAGGCAATGGCTCCGTAGCTTAGTAGGTAGAGCGCGCGGCTGTTACTCTCTCAAGAGAGAAGAAACCGCGAGGCCACCAGTTCGAGAAAGTCATTGCGTTCGTTCGCAGTGCTCACGAAAGTCTGGTCGGAGCCGCCTTTTATTATTACAAGCAATATTACGGGTGAGAAAAATATGAAAACAGGTCTAAGAACACATTCATGTGGAGAATTAAGAAAAGAAAATGCTGATCAAAAAGTAACCCTCTGTGGATGGGTAACAACTCATAGAGTTTCAGGTAAAGTTAGTTTTATTGTTTTAAGAGATAAATATGGTGCTATTCAAGTTTTTGTTGGTCCAAAATTAACAAAACACCTAGGAGAGATAAGAAGAGAATCCGTTGTTAAAGTTACAGGAATTGTTAAAAAAAGACCAGATTCACAGGTTAAGAAAGAGTTGGAAACTGGTGAAATTGAATTGTCTGCCGAGGATGTGACCATATTAAGCGCAGCAGAACCTTTGCCATTAGAGATTGATGAACACGTAGAAACTTCTGAGGATACTCGTCTTAAATATAGATACTTAGATTTAAGAAGACCTAAGATGCAGAGAAACATGTTACTTAGACATAAAGCATTTAAATTTATTAGAGATTTTCTAGATAAAAAACATTTTGTAGAATACACTACACCAATATTAACCAAATCTACTCCTGAAGGTGCAAGAGATTATTTAGTTCCTTCAAGATTACACAAAGGCAAGTTTTATGCTTTACCACAATCTCCGCAACAATATAAACAATTATTAATGGTTGCTGGTGCAGATAAGTATTACCAAATAGCCCCCTGTTTCAGAGATGAGGATGCTAGAGCACATAGAGCACCTGGAGAATTCTATCAGTTAGATATGGAGATGAGTTTCATTACTCAAGAAGATGTCTTGAAACTGGTTGAAGAAATGATGATTAAGATGGTTGAAAAAGTTTTCCCAGAAAAGAAATTTACTCAAATTCCTTTTCCAAGGATTAAGTATGAAGATGCCATGAAAGAGTATAAGACAGATTCTCCCGATATTAGGAAAGATAAGAAAGATAAAAATGAATTAGGGTTCTGTTGGATTGTAGATTTCCCTCTTTTTACACCGCAAACTGAAGATGATTATTTCCATGGTTCAGGAAAATCAGAATTTGCACCATCCCACCATATGTTTACTGCACCTAGAGAAGAAGATATTCCTTTGTTAGATTCTGATCCAGCAAAAGTTAAAGCATTACAACATGATTTAGTTTTGAATGGTTTCGAAGTTGGTGGAGGAAGTATTAGAATTCATGATAAGAATATTCAAGCTAAAATCTTTGATTTAATTGGTTTCACTGAGGTACAGAAGGCTGAATTCGCACATCTTTTGGAAGCCTTTAGTTATGGTGTTCCTCCTCATGGTGGAATTGCTCCAGGACTAGACAGATTACTTTTCGTAATTCTAGGAGAGGATTCAATTAGAGAAGTTATTGCTTTTCCAAAAAATAAGGATGCAAAAGATTTGGTAATGGACGCCCCATCCAAAGTGGCTGATGAACAGTTGCATGAGTTGGGTGTGTTTATTTACGAAGAATAATTAAATTAACTAAGAATAGATAGTTGCCAGGAGTGATTACCAATATTTAAGAGGTGAAGAATGAAATTAGATAAAGTGCTTCTCAAAAAGATTGCAGTAAATTCTCGCCTAAACCTAACCGAAAAAGAAGAGAAAGAATTCTTGCCACAATTGAAAGAAATTCTAAAAGTATTCTCAGAATTAGATAAAGTTGATACCAAAGGAGTGAAGCCAAGCTTCCAACCAATCCCAGTAAAAGATGCGATGAGAGAAGATATTGTTGAGCCTTCGTTAACTGAAGAAGGTGTTTTTCTAAATGTCAAAAGTAAAAAAGAGGGTTACTTCAAAGGACCAAAAGCAGTATGAACATAAAAAAGAGTATTGGTGAAATAGAAAAAATTGACAAAGAATATCATTTCTTTAATCATCTTGTTTCTAAAAATGATTTAGATAAATTGAAGAAATCTGAATTAAATAAAATCAAATTCATAATCTCAGTAAAAGATTGCATTTGTACAAAAAATATTCCAACAACGGGAGGATCTAGAATTCTAGATAATTACTTACCAAGATTTGATGCAACTTGTGTGGAAAGGTTACAAGAAAAAGGAGGAGTTGTTATTGGTAAGACGGCCATGGACGAATTTGGTTTCGGTTCTTTCTCAGTAAACGTAGGACTGGATAAAAAAATTCCTTTAAACCCCTATGATAAAAAAAGAACTTGTGGAGGTTCATCTGGAGGAGCCGCAGGATTCGCACAAAAATGTAATCTTCCCCATGTTGCATTAGGAGAATCTACGGGAGGTTCAATTGCTTGTCCCGCAGCTTTTTGTGGAGTTGTTGGTTTGACTCCAACTTATGGAAGAGTTAGCCGTAATGGACAACTAGATTATGGAAGTTCTCTAGACAAAATTGGACCAATGGCCAAGACTGTGAAACAATGTGCAGAAGTTCTTGAAATTATTTCTGGCTCTGATGGAAAAGATGCTACTTGTGTAGACATGCCGAAAGATTTTACTAAAGTCTTAGGAAAGGATATCAAAAAGTTAAGAGTGGGAGTTATCAAGGAAAGTTTTGGAAAAGGTGTTGATAAAGAAGTAGCTGATGCAGTAAAGAAAGCGATTAAAAAGTTAGATGGAAAAATTACTATTGAAAAAGTGAGTCTTCCTTTAACATCCAAATATGGAATTCCTGTGTACTATCTTTTAGCAATGACTGAAGCGTCAACCAACTTAGCTAAATTATGTGGATTACGTTACGGACAAGAGATGGAAAGTGAAGGTAAAAGTTTCAATGATTATTTCTCTGAAGTTCGTTCAAAACATTTTGGAAAGGAAGCCAAACGTAGAATTATTATTGGAACGTTCGCTAGAATGGCTGGATTTAGAGAAGCATATTATTTACAAGCGGCTAAAATTAGAACTTTAATAATTAAAGAGTACAAAGATTTGTTTAAGAAATATGATGTACTTATTTCTCCATCCATGCCAATAATTGCTCCAACATTTGCAGAAATAAAGAAGTTAACTCCTCTGCAAAATTATATGTTAGATTTGTTAACAGTTGGTCCTAATTTAGCAGGATTGCCACATTTAAGTCTTCCTTGTGGATTTGTTAAGAAAATGCCTGTTGGGATGATGTTAATTGGAGACCATTGGCAGGAGAAAAATATTATTCAATTGGGAGATTATTTGGAGAAGGAAATAGATAAAGATTGAAATCAAATTAATAAAAGTAATATGTCTGCTTTGCCAAAGGAGGTGATGGTGAACCTTTTTCACCATAATAACACCGTGCAAGTGGACATATTAATAACAAATCGCCTCCATTGGCGCTGCTCACAATACTAAAAACAAAAACAATGAAAAAGCAAACAACAACATTAATCGGACTTGAAACCCACTTACAACTAAACACAGATTCTAAACTATTCTGCGGTTGCTCCACAATGCCCACAGACAAACCAAACACTCAAACATGTCCAATTTGTTTGGGCCATCCCGGAAGTAAACCAATGTTTAACAAGAAAGTGATGGAGTATGCGTTAAAATTATGTGTCGCTCTAGGATGTAATGTTGAGAAAGAAATCGCATTTTCTAGAAAAACTTATTTCTATCCCGACATGGGGAAAAATTTCCAAATAACACAATATGAAATTCCTTTGGGGAAAAAAGGTACTATAAAATTAAAAAGTGGAAAAATCGTTAAGATTGAAAGGATTCATATCGAAGAAGATCCCGCTTCTCTTGTTCATGAAAAAGGTATCGCAGATTCAAAGTTCGTTTTAATAGATTACAACCGAGCAGGTATTCCCTTATGTGAAATTGTTACAGAACCTTGCATGAACTCTCCAGCAGAAGCTAGAGAATTCCTTAAAGAACTAACTAGAATTGTAAAATATCTAAAAGTGTTTGATGAAAATAATGGCGTCTTAAAATCGGATTTGAACCTTTCCATTCCTGGTCATCCTAGAGCTGAAATAAAAAACGTTTCTGGATTTAAAGATGCAGAAAGAGCTTTGAATTATGAGCTAATAAGGCAGAGAATGGTTATGAAAAGAGGGTTGAAAACTATCCAAGAAACGAGAGCATGGACAGGAAGTAAAACAATTTCTTTAAGGAGTAAGGAAACTGAAGCTGATTATGGGTACATCATTGAACCAGACCTTCCCGTGTTAACAATTTCAAAAGAAATGATTCAAGAAGTTAAAAAGAAAGTTCCGGAGTTGGCACATATTCGGGCAGCCAGATATGTTAAAGAACATAAATTAGATTCAATTGATGCCGAAGTTATGGCCATGGAACTAGAATTGGCAGAATTGTTTGAAAGAGTTGCCCAAGAAATTGATCCCAAACTTGCTGCAAAGTGGTTGCGTAGAGAATTATTAAGAGTTCTTAATTATAACAAGAAAAGTTTGAAACAAGTTAAGCTAGATGAGAAACATCTTATTGAATTATTGCAATTAGTTGAGAGGAAAGAGATTTCTGAAACAACTGGCCAGAAAATAATGGAAAAGTTGGTTGAAAAACAATTCTCTCCGGCTGCTTATGTAAAAAAGAAAGGTTTATTGCAAGTAACATCCGCTTCTGAAATTGAAAAGATTTCTAAACAAGTTATTAAAGAGAATAAAAAGGCAGTTGATGATTTCAAAAAGGGTAATGAGAAGTCATTACATTTCTTAGTTGGGCAAGTTATGAAGGCTACGAAAGGAAAAGCTGACCCGAATGTTGTTAATAAGGTTATGCGGAAGATTTTGAAGTAGGGAAGTTCGAAACACAATGGTCAAAAAAATATATTTCATTACTGGAGCATCAGGCACAGGAAAAACTTCTCTTCTTAATGAACTAAAAAATAAATATAAAAAAGAAAACTGGGCTTTTTTACACTTTGACTCTATTGGAATCCCCTCAATAGAAGAAATGATTAAAGAAAGTGGAACAATAGAGAATTGGCAAAAAGAAAAAACTTTCAAATGGATTGAAATGATGTTGAAAGAAAAAAAATATAATGATAAAAAAATAATCATATTTGAAGGCCAAGTAAATTTAGAGTTTATTAAAGAAGGATTTTCAAAACAGGATTTTTCCAATTATAGGATTGTTCTAATTGATTGCAATGAAAAAATCATGGAAAAAAGACTTACTGAAATAAGGAATCAACCAGAATTGTTTACACAAGACATGAAAAATTGGCTGAAATTTCTTCGTTCTCAAGCAAATAGATTTGGAACAACTATAATTGATACTTCAAATAAAAGTAAGTTAGAAGTATTAAAATCATTTGAGCAGATATTATAATAATTCTCTTTTTAAATATTATAAGTAAAATAATGTAGATTAAATAATAGATTAAATATAAAGGATTAAAACAAATATTCCCCAAAACTTTTTATATGAAATACAATTATCCTATTCTATGGCATATCTCTCAATTAAAGAAGCAATGAAACAAGGTAAAGGAAAAGTCTCACTTAGAGGCTGGGTCCACAGAGAAAGAGGCAGCTCTAAACTAAAATTTGTAGTGTTAAGGGATTCAACAAACACCATTCAATGCGTTCTAAAAAGAGATGCCTTTGAAAAGCAATGGGATGAAATTGATAAACTGCAAGTAGAAAGTTCCATTGAAATTGAAGGTGAGATTAAAGAAGATAAAAGAGCTCCAACAGGATTTGAAGTTCTTGCCAGCAAATTCAATGTTGTTGGAACATCAGAATCTTATCCAATTACCAAAGATATGTCCATCGAACATCTTGCTGATAATAGACATTTATGGTTAAGAAGTAGGAAAATGACTGCCATCATGAAAATAAGGTCTACAATTTTCCAAGCAATACATGAATATTTTATCAAGGAAGGATTCCACCTCTACCATTCTCCAATATTACAATCGGTACAATGCGAGGGTGGTTCAGATCTTTTTACAGTTGATTATTTTGGAAAAAAGGATGTCTTCTTAGCGCAAACATGGCAATTATATGCTGAACCAGCTATTTTTGGGTTGGAAAAGATTTACACCATTGCTCCTTCATTTAGAGCAGAAAAATCTAAAACAAGTAGACATCTTACCGAATTCTGGCATGCGGAGATGGAAGTTGCTTGGGCAGATTTCAAACAAATTCAAGATTATGGTGAAGGTTTGATAAAAAATATCGTTTCAAAAGTTCTAGATAACCATAAAGAAGACTTGGTAACTCTAGGTAGGGACTGGAAGAAACTTGAAGCTACAGTCAAGAAAAAATTTGTTAGAATGACTTACACTGAAGCATTAAAGATACTGAAAGACAAGTTCAAAATGGATGTTGCCTGGGGTAAAGATTTGAGAACTTTAGAAGAAGAAAAGTTAATGGAACTATATGATGCTCCAGTAATTGTAACTCATTATCCTAAAAAAGTAAAAGCATTTTATATGATGGAAGACCCAAAAAATCCAAAAGTGGTAGAAGGTTGCGATTTTTTAGCTCCCGAAGGACACGGGGAGATTATTGGTGGGAGTCATCGAGAGCATAACTTAGAAGAATTAAAGCAAAGACTAAAAGAAGATGGCGAGAAGCCAGAAGAATATGAATTCTATTTGGATACAAGAAGGTATGGGTCGGTTCCACATGGTGGTTTTGGGCTAGGAGTAGAGAGAATAATCAAATGGATTTGTAATTTAGACAATATTAAAGACGCGATTGCCTTTCCAAGAACAATGGAAAGATATAAACCTTGATTATTATTTCTTCTGTTATTATTTTTGTTAGTATTTTTGTTATTGTTGTTATATTGCTGTTATTGTTGTTATTAGTATTGTTATTTTTTATATTTAAGATTTATTTCTTAATCAATAGAATTATAAAGAACGAAAAAATAAGAACTAGTGCAAAATGGTTATTAAATTATCAAAAACAAAAATTCATAGTTTAGCTTCTCTTCTAATTATAGGGATTATCTTCATCACAATATCTCATTTAATACAAAGTAATTTTAATTTAATTGAAAGTTACATCAATCATGGCCTGAAAGGGATGATTATTTTTGTCTTTTTTACAATTACCACGGTTGTTATTGCTCCTGTAAGTACCATCCCTCTTATACCTCTTGCTGCTCAAAGCTGGGGATGGATGAATGCTGCCTTATTAACAATTACTGGATGGGGGTTTGGATCTACAATTGCTTTTTTCTTAGGAAGAAGGTATGGATTAAAAATAATTAAAAAATTGATTCCGATAAAAAAAATGCAAGAATTTGAAAAATATATCTTTAAAGATAACCTCTTTTGGAGTATTGTTTTCTTAAGAGTTGTTCTTCCTGTAAATCTTTTAAGTTATTACTTAGGGATATTTAGTAAGATTGATTTCAAGAGATATCTCTTAGCAACATTAACTGGACTGATCCCTTTAGCTCTACTAATTTCATATGCTGGAACCCTTCCTTGGTACTTGCAATCACTTGCCTTGGCAACAATCCTAATTATATTCATCGTAGGAATAAAAGCAAGAGAAAAAAAGTTGATGAGATAATTTATCTTCTTCCTAAAGAACCTATTGAAGTTTCAAATTTCAACATTGATTTCTTATTTCTAATGGTAAACCAAATAATGGAGATTAAAAGAGAAGAGACAAAACTTACTATAAATACAAGAATTAATAAATTTAGCATACTTAGAGGGAAAGTGTTTGCAATGCTAGCAGAAAGTAAATAAACGCTTATTAATGGAAGAATGGTTAATGATATGGTGGTGGAAAGGATTGTTCTGAAGAGGATTGATTTTAAAAATAATTTTAGAATAAGGTTTGATAATTCATAGATTATTCCTGTTAAAGCAAACGCAATGACTTTATTCCAGCTTGTTAACCCTATCTCTGGCACATAAATTGTTACAAGAGAAAAAAGTGTTAAAAAGATAAAAACTCCTCCAAATCTTTTAATTACAAATGAGAAGAAACAGATACCTAACACAATGAAGAATAACGATACTATAATGCTATAAGTTGGGAAAATAAATATCTCAGATAAAAAAACAAAAAAAGAAAGCAGACCTATAACTAAAACGGAAAGAAAAAACTCCCCAACATTAAATCCAAACCATCTGTTTGCTCGTGTCACTTCTTAGTCCAAGGCAATAATCCCCATATTTTTTTAAAAATATTAGAAGATTTGCTTTTCTTCAATCTAGCAGTAAAAACAGGAAGAAGTCTTTTTATTTCAGAAATTCTATCTTCATACTTACTAACTCTTAATTCATAAGCCTTTCCAGTAATAGTCTTGGAAACAAACCTTTCTTTCTGTAAATCTTTTATTAAATCTTTAGATTTAGCTAATTCAAGTTTAAGATGGGATATCTTTCTGCTTAATAACTTCCCATGTACTTTGTTGAATATTAAAGGTGAGAAAGCCAACAAAATAAGTAGAACAATCAAAGATTGCCACCAGTATCTTACAAAAAAGTTTTTGCTAAGTAAAGATAAAGTTTTAACTCTAGAATGTTCTAAACTCAAATCACGTAATTCCTCTCTTGCTTCATCCAGAAGAGAGTTAGCATCGTCAAACTGTTCCAAATTAAGTGAACCCAGAGCTTGTTGCATCAAAGCATTAACATTAGCTAAATCTTTACTTTTTACTCCTTTCTCTTCCAAAACTTGCTTCTTAGCTTCAATCAATTTAACTTTATCGAAGAATTCAACCCTCTCTTTTTTGGTATAACTAATAAGTTGAGTTAATTTTAAAACTGTAACGTAATCTCCTTTTTCGAAAGCACCTTTCGCTTCAAGAAGGGCATCGTCAGCGAAAAAAGTTACAAAATTTCTACTTCTCATATCGGTGATTTCGTTCTGAGCATTCTCTATGGCTAATTCTGCTGATTCTTTAGAAACATCATCCGGTTCAACAAAGACATAACCTTTAGGAGCAATATCTAACATTGTTAAATCTCCAGTTATAGCTTCCCCATCCCTACCACCAGAGAAAAATAAGAGCATTGAAAATAGAGTTAGAACCACAATTATTGTAAAGATATCTTTATTTTTATCAATTTTCTTAGATCTTTTAGCATTTTTACTAACTCTCTTTTTAGCTTTCATCTTATCAACCTCTCGTTAGGATTATTTTTTAGTTTATTTAACTTTCTTTTTTCTTTTACTTTTCTTTGTAGGATTCTTTTTAGAAGATTTTTTATTTTTGCTTCTTCTTTTTGTTTTATTAGATCTTCTTAAAGAACCCCAACCACAAACAATATTGAACGTTTTAGTAAAGAAGTTTCCTTTCTTTTCCTTTCTTGACTTGATAATGGTTTTTTCCTTTTCAAGTTCAGCTAGCCTAAAGTTGACCGATTCTACCTCGGACATGAAATGTGACCTAGTTAATTTTCCTTTCACAAAATATTTGTTCTGATTTTCTTTAATTAAGTGAAGAAGTTCTTTCTTTTCCCTCTCAATACTTCTTAATTCCTGACTAGGATTACGTATTTTGGCAATTTTTCCTCTTAATCTAATTCTCTCTTGTCTAATCTTAGCTATCCTAAGAACAAACTGGTTCTTTTGTTCTTGTAACATTCTCTCTGATTTTTTTATATCAGAAATATCTCGTGACACACCAAAAACTGAAATGATTTTACCTTCTTTATCTCTTACTGGGCTGATTGTTTCTAGACAAAAATCACGCGTAGAATGTTTCTTGAGATGTTCAATTTCAAAGGTTGTCGTTTTACCTTTTGCTCCATCTTTCAACGCTTTAATAAACTTCTTTTTATCTTTTCCCATAATAGAATCAAGTGCATTAAATTTTAGCGCTTCTTTTTGATTCTTTAACCGATGTTCTTTCATTCCCCCTTTATTGATAAACAATAAATTTCCTTTCAAATTAAACAATTTAATACAGTCTGGAGAGGTTTCAACTAAAGAACGATATCTTTCTTCAGATTCCTTTAATTCATCTTCAACTTTAGTTCTTTTTTCTTCAAGAACATCAATTTTTTTTAATAAAGTCGTTACTTTTCTGTTTGAAACTGAAGTGGTTTCCTTGCATACCTTCTCTTTTTGGAAACCTTCAATAAGTTGTTTTAATGTTGTCAAAAATTGAGGAAGGTTCCTAAATTCTCTTGCTTTAACCATTCCCCTAATTTTTGTAATAAGATAGGCAACCTGATATTCACCAGCAAGGGTAGAATTTCCTTCCAAGGAATGTAAAGATTTGCGGATTGCTTTTAGTAGAGTATCATTGTCTGGCTGTTTCGTAAACCTTTGTAGAACCGATTCAAATGTTCTATAATGAGACCTTGATTCCTTAATGTAAATTTTCCTCATTTCTTTATCTTGCAAAACCATCTTTTATTAGAGAAATGTTATTCATCATTATAAAACTTACTTTTCAGAAAAGTTTAAGAGCATTAAAAATCTTCTAAAAAGAAATGAGACGCATCCTTATTGAAAATCTGAAAAATAAACCAGTTCGTAAACAAACAGTTGTAATGGCTGAACATAAAGGTCTTGGACATCCAGATAGTATCATGGATGGCGTCTGTGAAGCTGCTTCTCAAGCGTTAAGTAAACATTATTTAAAACATTTTAAAACCGTTCTGCATCATAATGTTGACAAAGGATTACTTGTTGCAGGAGAATCTAAACCTAAATTTGCTGGCGGTAAAGTTTCTAAGACCATCCAGATCCATGTTGCTGGTAGAGCTACTGCCAAAGTTGGCAAGAAAAAAATAAACGTCAAAAAAATCGTAGAAAACGCTGCAAAAAAATATCTCAAACAATTCAGACATCTGAAACCAAACCATTATTCCATCTATGCAGATATAAGAGAAGGTTCAGCTAACCTTAAAGAAGTGTTCAAGAAAGGAAAAACTGTTCCTGTAGCAAACGATACCTCTTTTGGCGTTGCTCATGCACCTCTTTGCAAAACTGAACAACTGGCTCTTGACGTTGGAAATTATTTAAACACAAAACTAAAACGAAAGTATAAGGCAATAGGTGAAGATATTAAGGTAATGGCCTGGCGAGAAAATAAAAAGATTAAATTGGCGTTAGCCATCGCCTTTGTTGATAAGCACATTAAATCTATGGAAGATTACATTCAGATTAAGGATAAAGTCAAGAATGACGTAAAAAGATTTACAAGAAAATATAACTTAGCAAGCATTGAAATAAATACCCTTGACAATACAAAAGGCTCTGAATCTACGATTTACCTTACAACTACTGGACTTTCTGCTGAACAGGGAGATGATGGGCAAGTTGGAAGAGGTAACAGACCTTCACAACTTATTACACCAAACAGACCGATGTCCTTAGAAGCCTCTGCAGGGAAAAATATTAACCATCCTGGTAAATTGTATCAAGTTCTTTCTCAGATTCTTGCAAATAAAGTTGCAAAACTTAGTGGGGTTGAAGAATGCTACGTTAAACTTCTAACACAAATTGGGAAGCCGTTAAGTGAACCTCTCGTTTCTATTGAATTAATTGGAACAAATTTTACAAGAAACAAAAAGAAAGCAGAAAAAATCGTTAACAACACTTTAAACAAACTTACAAAAATTCAAAAAGAAATTGTTTATGGAAAGTATAGAAGTTTCTAATTTCCATTACCATTATTAGATAACAAATTTTCATACGCTCTTTTCAAAGAATCGGCATACACAAGCAATTCTGAGAATGTCCGTGAACTTAAGATACCATTATGTTCATGCAAACTTTTTGTTGTGATATAATTCATCTTTACGGCAAGGTATGCAAGAACGTATTCCTTCGCTAACAATGAATCTCCTTCCAAACCATGCGTGGAAACAAGTAGAGTTTTTATTGCTGCATCATCTTCCAAATTTTTCTTTAAAACATCAAGAGCCTTCTTAATTTTAGCAAGATTAAATTTCGTTTCCTCCATAAACATGGTCCGTAATTCTTGATTTATTTCTCCCATTACAATTCACCTAAAAGATTACTTCTTATCAAGTAAAATGGTCTTAACTTTATCCAATAAAAATTTTCCGTCAAACGGTTTCTGGATAAATTCCATGATTCCTAATTGTTCCAAATCTTGGTAATCTTTCTTACTCAGAAGAGCAACTGTAAAGAAAACCATCCGTAAATTTTTAAGTTTTGTATCTTCACGAACTTTCTTTACAAATTCTTTCCCATTCATGCCCGGCATGAAAAAATCTACCAAGGCTAAATCTGGAATTTTCCCAGAATTTAATGTTTCAAGAGCTTGCTCTCCCGAATTTGCAGAAAGAACTTCATATCCTGCTCCCTTTAATAATTCTGATACTACTTTACAAATATATTTCTCATCATCTATAACCATTACTGTCTTACTCATTTTTTAAACCTCCTAAAAATGATTACTCAAAAATCCTTTTGATTTTTGTTGTTGCCATTTTTTATTACCTCTTTAAGTTAGATATGTATAGGAATATTATTTCATTTATATTATTTGTTGTTTCAAACATTATATTTACTTCAATACCCAATAACCTCATCTACAAACATGCTCATTTCTTTAAGTAATACCGATTTTCTATCAGCTTCAGAGATAATAAAAACTACAGTGATTCCTGTAGCTCGTACTTTTGTAACAAATTGATGGATGAATTCACGAACAACTTTCAAATCATTATATGTTGGAAGAGTTGTTATTCCATTAAACAATAATGCTTCAAATTTCTTGGTTTTCAATACTTTCTCAATTATTATTCCCAACTCTAACATTGCGGAAGTTGAAGTGGTATAAAGGCAATTGTCCGCCTCCGGAGCATTTGGATCAATTGATTTTGTTACGCCGTCAATAAACAAGAAATTTTTTTCACTGATACCTGACCTCTTAAACAAGGAAACAAGTGCATTATGAGGATTGTTCAAAGTAACAAAACAAGTTGCTTTGTAATTCTTAGCAAAAAGTGAAGCTACCCCTAACGTTCCAAGACGAAATTTTTTCTCAGGAATTGTTAACACAATTACTTTCCCTTTACCAATCTTTCTTGATAAACCTGTAGGAACATTTAATGAAATCTTTTTAATTTTAGTTTTTGCAAGAACTTTCTTTTCCTTTTCTTCAATTAAAGCTCCAAGAGCATCAAGATCTATTAAAAAGAAGAATTTTCCTGACTTCTTAAGTGAGGGAATGGAGTATTGAACTTCTACAGACAAAGCTAAGCCATCTTTCTTCTTAGAACCTAAAAATAAAAAGTTTGTAACAGATTCTCCTTCAGTAGAAAATAAACGAGGAACTCCTTGAATTGATTGAGCTCCTTTAGAAGCAGCAATTGCAGTTAAGTAATGACCAGCAGCTATGTTAGAA
Source organism: uncultured Methanosarcinales archaeon (assembly GCA_964552945.1). GTDB lineage: Archaea > Nanobdellota > Nanobdellia > Woesearchaeales > GW2011-AR9 > CAZEAB01. The sequence continues at coordinate 15,813 of CAZKIP010000010.1, read as the reverse complement.
GCTTCCTTTATAGCGCTTTGATCTTCTTCGCTAAGAGTTTTGGTTTTACCTAACTTCTTCTGATTTAATAATTCAGAGTAAAGAAATCCTGTCTCTTGAGGATAAATCATTAACATGTTCCCTAACTTACCTTTCTTCTTCTCTAATCCGAAAGAAACTACAACTAATTTTTCTGAGGGACCCCCAATATTCTTTGAAATGTCTCCAGAAGCGAAAACAGAAGTAGATATTTTCTTAATTGACAATTTTTTATTAAACAGCTTAGAAAAGGCAGCACCAATCTGGTTTACACCATTTTTTACAGCTTTATTGAATTCTTTTCCACCAATACCTTTTTTGGCCATTCCCAGAATAAAATCAGAGTAGTTAATAAATATTTTGTCAAGAGGAATTAATAAAAAACATAAAAATACTACTCTAAAATGAAAAGAAAGCCTTAAATAAAAGTGGCTTTACATAGTGTAAGTTGTTCATGGAAGAGTTGAATGATGCTTTGTGTTGGTCTTCGGATTTTCGCTTTGTATTATGATTCTTGGAAGTGAATAACATCTTATTCCTGCTGTTCGTGGGAGAATTGATTAGTGCTTGTTGATTCCTTCGGGTTGATGCTTGTGCTTTGAGACTTCGGACGCGAACAGCGATCTTTCTTAATTGTTGTTTAGAATATCCAGAATAATATTATTTGTATTCGGAGCAGATTATTTTTTTAGAATGTTAAAATATCAAAATTTAAAAATTATTTAGATTTAGCAGTTTTTGCTACTTTCTTAATCTTCTTCAACTCTTCCTTCTTTTGCTTTACTTCTTTCTCATGAACTTTAACGGCTTTCTTAATTTTCTTCTCTTCCAATTTCACTTCTTTCTTCTTTCCTTCAAGAACTTTTTTCTCCTGTTTAACATCTTCAACATGTTCCAATGCTTTGATTCTCTCAACCCTAGTCCACCATTTTTTAGAGATAAAGCCAACTCCTAAGAAAAATCCTAATAAGATAGCAAAAAGTAAAATTCCTCCCAGAATTGTATACAAATCAACAGGTACTTTTGAATAGATAATACTGATAAAAACATATGCAGTCAGATTAATAGGTAAAGGTGAAGAAATAAAATAACCTATTTTTTTTGGCAAGAAATGGGTGAAATTTACAAATAATAACACCATACCTTCCAATAATAAAATTGAGGCCAAAATTATTGCTCCAGTAGTTCTTCCATCACTAAAAATGGTTCTAAACAAATCTATTGAAACGAAAATTAGAATGAAACTATTACCTAAAGCAGTATTCCAACCAAGTTCTTCATCCCTATATTTAGCAAAATATATGGTCATAAGAATTATGATTAAAAGTAATGGGAGAACAATCCAAATCATTTCTGGATGATGTATAGGCGTATCAAGTAAATCTATGAACCTTTCCCAGAACTGTGATAGCACTTTCACCATTTTTTAAGGAGAATATTTTTAATGTTTAATAACATTTTGGATTTATGGCAATCCATTTCCAAAGAAGTTTGCAAGAAGCCTTGGCTAGAATTGGCTCTGAAAAATATAAAGGGTTAGAGATTCATCCTCACGAAATTATTAGAATGGCTACCTCAGAGGAACAAAGTTCCCAGATTATTGAAACTTATGGCAATGCCAAATGGAGTATAGTGGATACTTTAAACTCTCACTATGAAATTTCAAAGAACAAATTTGATTTATACAATTGGTTACATCACAATCAGAATGACGAGGTTGCTTACTTTCTAAATGAAGCTGGTTCCAATTGTTTAAACTATTCTCAGTATAAAGCTCCTGCCAAATTCCATCTTTGGTTGGGTAAGAGGGGATTTGTGATTGGGATTGAACAGAAAGGGAAAGGATTCAATCCTTTGTTAGTTGAGAAAGAAAGAAAAAAAGAGAATGAAGGCGCTGCCTTTGAATTTTTCAGAAATTGTAAAGCTAAAATATTCTTTGACAACTCTGAGGATGCCAGGGTTGTATATTTCGAGCATTTATTCTGAGAATCATTCCAAATTCTTAAAGACATTATAAACAAACAAAGAACCGCCATTTGAGTGTGGAACGTAAATATCACCAGATTTAAATCCTAAATTATCCAAAGCAGCTATACTTTTTTTATTACAACGCCCAACGAAGTAATCTTGTTTCTCATCAACTACTGCCAAGATTCCATTATTTGCATCATATAAACCAACTTCTTGTTCTCTTGCTTTTCCAACTACTGCGGTTGATCCAAAGAATTGTTGAATAGTTCCAGTTGCTTTAATAAACATTTTTGTTGCAAGAATATCTTGCTCATTTGCTAATCCTTCTAAGTTTTTATCAGTCATTTTATTTTACCTTCCAATATTTTTACTTAGTAGTGGTATCAGGATTAGATTTATTACTTCTGTATATTAGTAATATAACATTATATTGATTAGAAAACTCACTTAAACAAAATCAGATCATTGTGAGGGTCGTATCGCATAGATCTAAAAACGCCAATATTGGTGGTAAAATTAGCTTCGTAACCTTGAGCCATAACTCGCTTCCATAACAAATTCTCAATCTCGGTATGATTCAAAGTTCTTTTAGAAGTCCTTCTTGTATCTGGATCATTTTGTTCCAACATAATTGTTTGTTGCCTCAACTTATCAACATATTTCATCATTCCTTCAGTTGGAAGAACGAAAGGTAGGAAAGGAATTTCTTTGTCACCATAAACTTCATGAATTCTTCTTAAAGTATGCAAGGAAGCAATTTCATGCGCACAGAAATAATCTTCATCCTGTCCTTGGAAAGCTTTTACTCTCCTCCTATCACTTCGATAAGTTTTATCTTCACAAATACAATTGCCACTTAATTCCCAAACATAACTGGAAGCAACAGGGTTTCCAGGTTCTACCAAGGGAATCCCAGTAAGTTTAATGGAATAAGTTCTGTCAAGTCTGGATCGAGATGGAACGCGAACATGCCTCCCGGTACCATGAGCAAACTTTTTTACAGAAGGTTCAATTAAATCAGAAAATCTTGCATCAAGTTGTCTTATATAATTCCCTGCAGGTTTTCCTTCTCTTCGAATTTTATCTTTGTATCTATCGTAAAACTGGATTTTTTCTCTTCTACGAACTACCTGTTCAGGGGTTAAATCTTCCTTGTAACTACTCCTAGCACTTTTACCACATTGCAATTCCTTCCTCATTACTGGAACCACTAATCTAAATGCTGTAAAGTCTTGGAAAGCTCTTAATTCGGCACCTTGAATTGCCCTGTAAAGGGAAACAATTCTTCTATGGTTATCTTTTCCAAACCAAGAATAACCAGCAAGAACTTTTTCTGACAACCTATCTCTATTTTCATGTAAATGGTTGAAAGCGGCAGAGATGACTTTCTCCGGGTTCCAATTCTCTTGCATTTTCCTTTTTGCGGATAATCTTCCTTTCGGAGCATCAGGACCAATAAGTTTTCTTTTAACCGCTGCGGAATCTAATTTAACCAAACTAGCGAAATCATATACTTGAATTTGTCTGCTGCTTTCTGCATCAATCCTATAATTTGGTGGGAGAACCAACAATTGATCTGGTTCAAGAGAATCTATTTGCTCTACTAAAGCAAGAGAATCAGTTTCGTGGCCTTCCCATTCTAAAAGAGAGTCTAAGCTACCTTCACTGGTTCCTGTGACTACTAAACCTGATTCATTTAACCTTCTTACATCATTAATTGTTATGGGTCCTTCTTTGGAAATAAATTGTCTTAGAACTTCCGTTACAGAAAGGTCGTTGAAGTACTCTTCTCTTGGTTTGCTTAAATCAATAATCATTTTTTATGTGAAAATATTTTATTTTTATACTAACTTTAAAATTGGCTTGATTCTTTATAAATTTTAGTTCTTTTTTTTAAGCATAATAAAACACAGAAGATATAAAAAAGAGAACATAATAAAGGCAACATGCATACCATCAAACAAACACCAGAAGATTTCTTTGTAAGAGAAATTAGTAACGTCGAACTAAAAGAAGGTAGATTCATCTATTTCACCCTTACAAAAAAAAATAGAAACACTCTAGATGTAATCATGCAGCTAGCCAAGCAACTAAGAATAAATGAAAAAAATATCGGCTTTGCCGGAAGTAAGGATAAAAATGCCATAACAGAACAAACCCTCTCTTTCAAAGAAGTTACCAAAGAAAAAATTATGAAAGTAAAAGTAGACAATACCAAACTTAAATTTCTTGGTTATGGAAACAAGCCTTTATCCTTGGGAGATCTTTCAGGAAATTATTTTGAAATTGTTATAAGAAATTTAGATAATGAAGAAATTAATAAAACAGAAGTTGTAGAAAATTATTTTGACGAACAAAGGTTCTCAAAAAATAATGTTAAAATTGGCAGGTTTATAGTAAAAAAGGATTTTGTTAAATCTGCTAAGTTAATTGATAAGAGAAACGTTCAAGAACATTTAGAAAAAAATCCCAACGATGGAGTTGGAGCGATGAAAAAGACTTCAACTAGAATGTTAAGAATGTATGTAAATGCCTATCAGAGTTATCTCTGGAATGAGACAGTTGCTATCTATTTAAACAAATTTTCAATTGAAAAAGAAGTGACCTACTCTGAAGGAAAGTTTATTTTCCACAAAGAAATTAATCTTGAAAATAATTTTGAGATACCATTAATTGGATTTGGAAGTGAGGAATTAGAAAGTAATGAAATCAAACCAATCATTAAAAAAATAATGCAAAAAGAAGAAGTGGATTATTCTGATTTTGTAATTAAACAAATTCCTGAAATTAGTTTAGAAGGAGATTTAAGAAAAGTTCTTGTTGAAGTTAAGGATTTAGAGATTGGCAAAAAAGAAGATGATGAGTTAAATTCTGGCAAGAATAAAGTTAAAGTTAGTTTTTCTTTAAACAAAGGAAGTTATGCCACCATGGTTATAAGAAAAATTGTTTCTTAATGACCCAAATGAGTTAATCCATACATTATTAAAATTCCGAAAGAAAGGGCTACAAAATGCCAGAAAGATTCTCTCAATTTACAATGCTTATGTAATTCTGGAATTAAATTGGAGCCAGCGATGTAAATGAATCCTCCTGCAGCAAAAGGGACAATTATTTGAATAAAGTTCTCTCCACTACTTCCTAGAATTAATCCAATGATTGCTCCTACAATGGAGACAGCCGCACTTAGAAAATTTAGAAAGAGAGCTTTCTTCTTGGTATAACCAGCGTAAAGAAGAACTCCAAAATCAGCCAATTCTTGAGGAACTTCGTGAAAAATAACTGCTATAGTAGTAGCAACCCCTAAAGGAATGCTGATAAGATAACTTCCGGCAATAATTAAACCATCTAAGAAATTGTGAATTGCGTCTCCAGCCAAATTTAGAATTCCAATATGTTTTGCCCTTGGTTCGTGTAACTTAGGATGGTCGTGTTCCTGATCATGACAATGATGATGGTGATGCATATGGATGAATTTTTCTAGAACGAAAAATACCAAAACTCCCGCCAAAATTAATAAAGATATTTGAGTAGTAAATCCTGATTCCGAGATGGCTTCAGGAAGAAGGTGCAAGAAAGTTCCTCCAAACAAAGTTCCTGCTGAAAGACTTACCATTATCAGAAGTATTTTACTGAAGTTTCTCTTTCGTATAAATAGTGATAAAACTCCCACTAAAGAAATCAAGGATACTAGAACCACGCTACCTATCACATAGAAATTGAGATGCATTCCTTTGCTTTGATATGGTGGTATAAATACTTTTCTAATTTGGTAGTTTATATTTTTGAAAAGAAAACATTTTTAAAACATCAGAACAATTTATTAATATCGGCCCTATAGCATAACCTGGATAGTGCGGCTGGCTTCGGACCAGTTGATCAGGGACATTATCAGAATTATCTGAAATGCTGAATTTCGAATCCCTGTAGGGCCATTTTTTTAAAAAAAGGAGGAAGACAAATGAACAATAAAATTATTCAAATTAATCAGTCAGTAGCAATTCTTTGTGATGGAAATAACATCGAAAGAAGTATCCATGACATAGCTAAAAATACCAGCGCAATGGTGAATTTTGATAGCCTTATTCCAAAATTACTTAGTGGAAGAGGTCTAAACAGACTTATCTATTTCAGAGAAGGGAAAAACATTTCTTCAAAACTTGCAGAAAGGTTACACAACAACTATTATGGTTCGGTTGTACCTTGTCATAAATCTGCAGATATCCCACTTTCAATTAAAGCAACTCAAGTTGCATCAAAAGTTGATACCATTATTATCATGTCTGGAGATTCAGATTATATAGATTTGGTAAGTCACCTTAAAGCGGAAGGAGTAAGGGTTGAGATAGCTGCAGTTAAGAAAACCACTTCAAGAAATTTAATTGAGGAAGCCGATTTCTTTCATGAGATAACTAGGGAAGATTGGTTTGTCTACAACTCTCCAAAACCGAGACCTAGAAAACCTTCACCCAAACCATAATTATTATTTTTTTCTTAGTTCTTGTGGAAACTTTCAATAATCTTTGTATTAGGGCGCGGCACTTATTACAAAAAATCATTATAATTTCTTGTGTGCCTCGTCTACGACAGGGCGCTAATACAAAAAATAAAGAAAGTTCCTACAAGGCTTTTTTCTTAGTTAATTTTATATAAAAATCAAGCTATTTTTAACTTATGTCATTACCTAAAACTTATCGGAGAAATAGTAGAAGAAATATTAAAGCGGTTCCTCCATTAGAATTGCTTACTTCTTCATCAAAAGTTAATAATGCATATAGAAAAGCTAAACCCATAAATTTGGATGGGAAAGTTGTTGATACCTCTCCTTCTGAAGATAGATATCAAATGATATCTGAATTAAACAAAATTGCTAATCCTTTCAACTACCTCTCTGAATTGGAGTTATACGCAAGCGAAATGGTGTTGCAAAAGATTGCTCAAGGAGAATTAGATGAATTAGTGGAGGAGTATCAAGTAACTCCCGGAAGGATTATTCAAGCTTATGAATTTACTCCAAGAATTCTTGCTAAAGCCCTAGGTTTGCCTGCGATGAAAATTGACCATCATCAAATTATAGATAGGTTAGGAATGGATGAACAAGAATATTTCTCCCTATTCCCCCATTCTAGAAGAACCCGCTATAAAACAGAATAGAATCATTTAAATAAGGATAATTCTTTTTTCTTTAAATGGTACTTGATAAGCTTGGAGATTCGTTAAAGAACACTTTAACTAAGATTACTAAATCGATGTTCGTAGATGAAAAGCTCATAAATGAACTGGTTAAAGATATCCAAAGAGCCCTTCTACAATCAGATACAAATGTAAAATTAGTTTTTGAATTAAGTACAAAAATCAAGGAAAGAGCTAAAGAAAGTACTCCTCCTGGAATAACTAAAAGAGAACATTTAATCAAAGTTGTTTACGAAGAATTGACAAATTTTCTAGGGAAGAAAGCTTACGAAATTAAAATTACTAAAAAACCTACCCAAATTATGTTGGTGGGATTATTCGGTTCAGGGAAAACTACTACGGCTGGTAAATTAGCTAAATATTACAAAAAGAGAGGGTTAAAAGTAGTTGTAATGCAAACTGATACCTGGCGTCCAGCAGCTTACGATCAACTTGAACAGTTAGCAAAAAGTGTTGGTGTAGATTTTTTTGGAATTAAGAAGGAAAAGGATCCGGTAAGCATTTACCTTGCTTTCGAAGAGAAACTGGCAAATTATGATGTGGTTATTGTAGATACCGCTGGAAGAGATGCTTTGTCAGATGAACTTATTGAAGAATTGAATAATATTAACAGAACTGTAAATGCTGATGAAAGGTTGTTAGTTATTTCCGCAGATATCGGTCAAGCTGCCCAGAAACAAGCTCAAGCATTCCACGATACTTGTAAAGTTACAGGAGTTGTTGTTACAAAGTTGGAAGGTACCGCTAAAGGTGGTGGAGCTTTGTCAGCTTGTGCAGTAACTCAAGCTCCAATAAGTTTCATTGGAGTAGGTGAAAAAGTTGATGACTTGGAAGTGTTCCATCCAGAAAGGTTTGTTGGCAGACTTCTTGGAATGGGAGATATTGAAACTCTACTTGAGAAAGCTAAGGATGTCATGTCTGAAGAAAGTGCCAAAGATATGCAGGAGAAATTCCTTAAAGGAGATTTCAATTTGATAGACCTCTATGAACAAATGAAAGCCATGAAAAAAATGGGTTCTTTTGGAAAAATCATGGAGATGATTCCAGGGATGGGTTCTTTGAAAATGCCTAAGGACATGTTAAAAGTTCAAGAAGGCAAATTGGAGAAGTGGCGTTTTGCAATGAATTCCTGCACTAAAGAAGAGTTGGAAGAACCGGATGTTATTAATGCAGAGAGAATTGATAGGATTGCCTCTGGTTCTGGTTTAAAAGTTGGTGAAGTTAGAGAACTTCTTAAACAATATCGTCAAAGTAAAAAAATGATGAAAATGTTCAAAGGCGAGAAAGATATGTCTAAACTCATGAAGAAGATGAAGGGAAGAATGCCAGGAATGTGATTAATTCAAAGGAGTTTCTTTTCTAAAACCACAATCTTTACAATAGAATACTTTAAACATCCCATCGGCATATTTATGCTGTCCTTCATGGAGATGTTTCTTACAATCTGGGCAATGAGTTAACATATTATTAGAAGATAGAAGTAGTATATAAAATTGTCTAGGTAATTACATCCCAGTATGATCTAAGTTACAAATCTCTGCAGGAACGGTATAAGAAGCACCTTCCATCATCGGGTCCTGTAATCGTAGATTAGTATGACCCAATGTTTCAGATTGAATACAATCATGGTAAAAATCACGTAAGTCAAAACTATTGGGGTTTGCATCAAGATAATCAGATAACGCTATTGCAAATCGTGAGCAATGCCCATCTAAAATCGCTGTTTCACCGGCTTGCACATTCTGTCCACTTGATGTAAGAACTAATGTTCTTTCTGGGATTTTTGATTTATTATGATCATTTACATATAATCCTGCATTACATGCATCTATAAGTACCGATTTCTTTCCTCTTATTTGTCTGATTTTTCCATACAACTCTCGAGGGTTTAATATTTGCCCATTCAGATGAATCCCATTTGGCCCACCATGGCCTTGAAATGAAAAAATAAAATGGGAATCAGGAGTAGTATAATGTTTAACTCTATCAAAAGCATTGCGAATTATTTGTTTTGTAGGGTCTATCATTCTTTCAACGAGATATCCTCTCTGTTTTAGACTTGTTTCAAGTCGACCCATACCATTTTCCAATGCACCAAGATGATCTTCCCCTCCACCTACAAGTAAGGCATAATTTTGTGATTCCCTAATACCAACAGTATAGGTAACTTTACCTCCTGCAAATTCAATAATGTCCCCATGGCGTAATTTTACTCCTTCATGAGGCGTATCTATTAATTCCCCGTTTAGAGATGTGCCATTATGACTATTAAAATCAATTAACACAAAATCCTCCCCTTCACGATAAATACCAGCATGATTACGTGATACCTTACGATCAAGAATTTGTACACATGCTTCTAAAGAATCAAAAAGAGGATTTTTTTCTCTATTGGTCACTGCCCACGAAACTCTACCAAACCTGCCAAAATGAGTTGGGCCAGAAAATACAATTCTACCCCCAGTTTGTCTATGAGTTAATCTTAATACTTTCATATTTATTTTGAGAAAAATGAGTTTATAAACCTTTTTGACGATTTTTGTATCTTTTAGAAAATAGGGTTATATTCCCTTAAAAAATTGAATCTTGCCAATGCTTCCTCATTGGAAACACCTTCCATTTGAGCCACACCATCAGCCAAACCTTCTCTAAACTTATGAATAAATCTAAAACATTCAGGTCTCTCTCCTGGTTGAACAAACATTTGACGAACGGCAGTTTCTAAACTCCCTGTTTTAAATTGAATTGCATCAACAAATCGTAAATCTATGTCTCCATTTTTATCGAGTTTTACTATAATGTTTCCATCATGGGGTTCAGAAGAATATCTCCCTGTTTTAGCATGAGCGATAGCCACAGATTCACCTATTTTTTTTGCTAAAGCTCTGAAAAATCCGCCATTTTTGGTGTAAGTATGAGGTTGAAAATGATTTATTCGTTGGTGAGGTAAAAATTCCATTACCAATAAATCGCCCGAACTATCATCTGCGGGATTATAGTGAGCGATAGGTCTCGGAAATAGCTCACTGGCTCCCTTGTAAAGACTGTTCAAAATATTATATTCGGTAAGAAGACTTCTTTCTCTATCCAAAGCGGCAGCGGCAGCAAGAAACATCTGATCTCCAACTTCTACTTTATAAACACCTTTTTCTGCGCCTGAATCATGGTAAGAAATAACTGGATTTACACCCATAACCTCTGAAAAATATTTATTTATTAAAACTCGGTGAGGTTTCTGCTCTTCCTCTGAAAGCGTTCTATCTAATACCATAAATTAGACAAATTGATTCCCTTTATAAATTTTACTACTAGAAAGAAGCAAATTTTCCTAAAATTCAATAATTCTGCCCGTTTTACCCACATTTATTACTCTGGTTTTACCTATAACTTCTTCAATTCCATGAGTTTCGTGAATATGGCCACAAATATGGATATCTGGCTGAAATTCTTCAATAGCCTTCCTTACACCAGAAGATCCGGGCCAAATGCCTAAACCTAAGATTGATTCAGAAGGTTGAACGTGAGTTACCATTAGTTTCTTCTTAACACCATCTAATGAGCTATGAGCCTTTTTTAAAGATTCAAAAAATTGCTCTTCGCTAAGTTGATGCATTCCAACGTCTGCATAACCACAGCCAAAGATGCCAACATCCCCCATTTTTAGAGAATAACCATGTAAATTTTTTGCATTATAACTTTGAACCCAAGAGCCAATTTCAGCCATTCCTTCATGATTCCCTGGAATAAGAGCTACTTCTAATCCCTTCTTTTTAAATGGCCCAATAAGGCCTTCTTTAGGTGTGTCAAAATCAAGGATATCTCCCGCTAGAATAACTAAATCAACCTTCTCTTTAGCCCCTTTTTCAGCCATTTCCTTCATGAAGGTTGTGTCTCCATGTACGTCGCTTAATGCTAGAATTTTCATTTTTGTTTACCTAAATGAAAGCCCAAAAATGTTCATACATTTTTGATGTTTTCATAGTAGTTTTAGAGAGCAGAGGTATATAAATGTTTCGGTTTCATTCCTATTAAGTAGTAATATACAAAACATTTATAAAAAAAAGTGATTTTTGTATTAAAATGAATAAATACCTTGCTTCTGGATTGGCCGCTTTGGTAGCTACTGGAATGTCTCTTGGAGAGCCATTAGCAAGCACTTATGACAGAACTAAACAACTTTTTCAAGTTTCTTTGGAGAACAAATATGAAAGAAAAGCTAGGCAGATAGTTTCCAATACTCAACAAATTAGCAGAAGTCCACAAAAAAGACAATTTCTTTACAACAATCTAGAAACAAGATTAAAAGCTAAATTTAATCTTCCAAAAGTTCCAAAATTGTTCGGTTTTGTTGATCAAGAGCATGAAGGAGCTTTCTTAGGAGTATTTTTACAAGCAGTTGATAAAGTAAAACAAACAGCAGGAAATAAATATCACCTCCCAGATTCATTTGTTTTCTCTGCTATAAATAAAGAAGGACACATTTTTAGTTCTTATTCAAATCATAGAAGCGTAAATTACAATGGAGGCTTTATGTTAGCAGGCCTAGATTGGTTTGGAGGAGAATTTAAAGATATCAAAGCTGCTGGATTTTTGCCAGAAAGTTTCAAAACAAAATTTAATTTAAGTTATAATATAAATGAGAAAGGTGAAAGAGTTCCTTCAGCAAGATTCAAAGATGTAGATTCTATTTTCAAAGCATTTACCGCCACATTATTGTATAGGCAACATCGATTCTTGAAAGATTGTAAACGGTTTGGAATTGATTCAAGCAAATTGTCTGATGAAGAAAAATTATTTTGGACTTACTTTTACTATAATGGTGGAGAAGGTAAAGGAAGAAGCGTTCTTCGTAGAAATAGTTCTGAGAAAAAGTTGAGAGGTGTTTTCAATAAAAGAGGACAATATGGAATTGCAGGAAATTCATTTTATATTTTAAGTTCAATGGAATGGTTAGATAAATCTGGTTGTTTCGATCAAAGTCCTAAAGGAAAATACTGGTGGAGTGGCGGTTCAGGCGTTTCCTCAGTAACAGAGCCTGCAAAGATAAGTTCAAGTGGGAGTGAAGTTTCTTTTGAAAGAATCAGAGAAGCTCCAAAGTTCACAGTTTTCCGACACGTCCCTCCTATGACAACAAGCGCAGTAAAAGTCTCAAAACAATTCAATGCTTGGGATAAGAAAAGGAATAAAAATAGATGTGTGACCGCTTCAGCAAAGAATGTTGTAAAAGGAGATGGTAAACCTATTTCAAAAATACCAGCACATCAGAAAGGATATGTCAAAATTAAATGTAAGAAATAAGTTCTTCTACTTTCTCAACAACCACTTTAGAAATTTCTTCCTCTCCACCTGTAGGATGACCCCATTTTACAAAAATTGATTTTATTCCTAATTTATTTGCAGGTTCCAAATCTGAAAATTTATCGCCAACAAAAGCAATAACGTCATCTAACTCTTTTAACAATTCTTCATTACTTAAACCAAGTTTAGGTGGTTGGCCTTTAATGAAATCAAATAGATCAATTTTGGCTATTTTTAACATTCCAGAAATGATATCTGTTCTAATTCCAGAAACTATTGCTATCTTGTAACCTTTTCCCTTCAATTTTTTTAATTGTTCCAGAATACCTTCAACAAAAATGTCTTTTTGATGTTTTTTAGCTGCCATATACATTCCCATCTGAAATAAAGTAGTTGAGATTTGATTCTGTGCTTCTTCTTTTGAAAGTTCAGATTCTTCTAAATTGTTTCCTCTGTATTTTATGGAAGAGTTTAAACCAGTAAGTTTTTCAACAAACTCCCTATTAATTTTATACAAATTTTCAGAATGAGCATGTTCTTCTTTTGTTGGGAGAGCTCTTTGTAAGATATCTGCCCTTAGTTTGTTAGCTTCTTCAATAATCTCTGTTTTGATTAAAGTTCCTGAAAAGTCAAAGGCAATAGTTTTCATCTTCCTTTCAATTTTAAATCCAGCATTAAATCTTCTAACTTCCTTAAGTCATATTTGACGGCATCAACTTTCCTTCTAATTTCATTTTCTCTGAAATCAAATTTAAGCAATTCTCCGTAAATGAGATCCACTTCATCTCTGATTTTTCCTACTTCATCAGTTTTACCTTTCCCTGCTAGGAAAACAGCTCTCCTAACTAATTCTCCAGGTAAATCGGCTAAGCCAAGAATGTAATGTTGTGATGTTAAGTCAAGAGCAATTAACTTGCCTTCCTTAACAAAATTGTAATAGAGAACGGCTTCTGCATACTCTTGCATAGCTACTTTGTAACTGCCTTCGAAAGCCATTTTGGCATTATGTTTAGCAATGCCTTCAAGCTCCTTTTTTTCTTTTTCAATTTGTTTAAGGAGAGTACTTGCTTGCTCCATTTCATCTCGATGAAGAGCATAGATTAGTTGTTTACTTAGTTTAAGAACATCTCTACTTTTCTTGATTAGGCGTTCTCTTTCTTCGTCATACCTTTTGAATTCTTCTGCCAGTTTGTTAAAATCAACCATTATACTAAAATATAGAGGTTTATTTATAACCTTTTCGGAGGGATTGG
>CAZKIP010000010.1:0-1983 GCA_964552945.1 uncultured Methanosarcinales archaeon | reverse complement strand
ATGGAAACATCACGACCATTAGATACACTTAACGAAGCAAGAGGAAAAACAGTCTTAGTAGACTTAAAGAACGGTTTAAGATTTGTAGGAAAATTAAAAGCATTTGACATCCACATTAACGTAGTTCTTATGGATGCAGAAGAACATAAAAATGATCAAATTACAAGAAAATTGGGAACAGTTTTCTTAAGGGGAGATGCAATCACAATTATAACTCCAGCATAAAGGTAAAGTAAAATGGGAAAAGGAACAGCAGCAATGGGCCGTAAGAGCGGTAAGAAAACACACATCAAATGTCGTAGATGTGGCGGCACTTCTTACCACATGAGAAAGAAAAAATGTGCTTCTTGTGGATACGGAGAAACTGCAAAAATTAGAAGTTTCAATTGGAGTAAGAAATAATTTTTTTTAAGAGTTACAATTTAACTAATTCATGAGTGGGGTAAACTTTAATTCTATCTTGTTCTTTTAGTTTTTTATCATTGCTCCAAATAGGACAATTTAATTTTAGAGCAAGGGAAAAATAAACCACATCCTTAGGATCAGGAGAAATGTTTTCTGCTTCTTTAACAAATTCAGTTAATTCTTCGAGAGGAACGAGAATAATTCTTCTTTTTAAAATATTAATAAGTCTGAAAAAATCTTCTGTTGTTCGTTCTGTCTTCTCCAAAATTTCTTCTTTATATTTTTCAAATTCAGTGAAAATATACTCTGGAGTAAAAAGATTAAATTTTCCACTAAAGAGAAGATTGCAACTAAAACTATCCTTGATTAGAACTGCAAAAAGAATGTTTGCATCTACAACAACATCCATTATTTGGCTTTTCTCCGTAACTTTTGGCTTACCGCCTTGCTTACTTCTGCCCCTAATTTCAGGGCATCAGCTTTGGTAAGTTTACTTTTTTCTTTGAATTTCTGGAGAAATTCTAAATCTTCCAACTTCTGAGAAAATGCCTGTCTAGCTACTTCAGACCAGTTTATTTCTGGAAAAGTTTTCATTTTCTGTTTCATTTCATCTGCTACTGCTAAAGTAATATTTGTCATGTGTATTATGTGTATTATGTGTAAGTATATAAATGTTTCTTTAGTTAACCACCACTTCTTAGTAAAAAACTTTATAAAAAAGACTTATTCTTAGGTATATATGACAGATATCCTTACTATTGACGATGCAATCGTTGTTCTAGGTCATGCAGGAATGTTGCAAGGCCGTGATGAATTAACCAGAGTAATTAGGGATACTGCAGAAGAAGATAGAATTGCTAGAGAAGTTCTTTATCAAATGGCTCAAGATGAAAACATTTCTCCTAAAAATCTGGAAAAAGCTTTGGCGTTATATCATCCAAATAAACAGCAACGGATTGCTGATTTAAGAAAGGTTAATGGTAAACCTACCGTAGAGGTTATAAAAAGAGAATATCAAAGTCAGGTTCTAGGAGCTCTTAGAGCAACATTCCCTGAGAAAGAGTTTTCAAAAAGAAAGATTGAGAACTATGAGAGAGGAGGAGGAGTGTTTAGTTTTGATGAAGTTACAAGAGGTACTGAAGTGAGAGATAAAGGTTTTTTGTGGTGGAAACAACAAGCTGAAGTAGAAGTTGAAAAACAAAAAAGATGGGCACGCTTTCAGATTTATAGCAGTGGTAGCAAATTTAATTTAAACATAGAATTGCATGGTCCCCTTTTCTTGAGAGCTTGTGGAGATAGATTGGCCGAGATGAATAGAATGTTTAAACACAGAATAAATAATTACAGCTGCGAATCTCAATACGATTTATAGAAAGTGGTCATTACAAATCTGTCTTCCTTCTGCGAAACTAATTTGTCCACATAATTCTTGCTTTTCTGTTGATTTAGCAACTCTTAGAATACAAGTATCTTTCTTCAAGAAAGGGGTTAATACGCCACAAATCTCAGCATTACCAGTTTCTTTAGCAATTTTAGATACACAAGCAAACTTTTCTTCCGGTTCTAATAAATTACATA
>CAZKIP010000009.1:0-45334 GCA_964552945.1 uncultured Methanosarcinales archaeon | reverse complement strand
AGAGGTTTACCGTCGTGGCAAACGTAAGGGCAGTGTAAAAATTTTGGCTAACATCTTTTATGTTGAGTATTAGTTTAGAGTGATAACGCCGTCAGGCTTTGAAATATAAAAATATTCAACATAAAAGCCCCAGTAGGAAAATTTTTGAAATAGAAAAATATAAAAAGAAAAATGGTACAGAACTACTTCTGTAACTTTCTAATATGATCATTGTTCATCTGCATGAAATAATCAGCCCAATACTTAGCTCCATATAACATCTTCATCTGAGATCTCTTTGAACGACCTCGGTAAATGATGTTCTGCATTTCATTGAAGAAGTTTTCCAAAACTTCCATGTTTTTGTTGGTTATGTGTTCAATTTCCATGTTTTATACCTCTTTGGTTTTTCCTAATAATCTGCGAAAGGTGCTTATGTGGTTTTCTGTAAAACAAAAAACAACAATATTGTACCTAAGTCAATGAAAAATAAACAAAAGAGAATGAACTTGGAAAAGCCACATACCCACTGGACAAGTATACAAATAGTATATAAATGAAAAAAGTAACATCATAAAGAGGTGATCAAGATGAAAAAACTTATTGAAGAATGTCAACTAAGAAATTATTCTGCAAGAACAATAAAAATATACCTTCACTATAATCAACATTTTCTTAAATTAATAAAAAAGAAACCATTAGAGGTGACACAAAAAGATATCCGTTGGTATCTAGGAGTGTTAATTAGAAAAGGAAGAAGTCCTTCAACAGTGAATCTTGCACATAACGCTTTATTATTTTATTATAGTCAAATTATGAAAAGAAAGTTTTATGACATTCCGTTCCAAAAGAAACAACAGAAAGCAAAAGAAACCCTTACTGGAGATGAAATTAAACTACTTATTGATGTAACGCCAAACATTAAACATAAATTAATAATTGGCATATTATATGCAACAGGTGTCAGAGTATCAGAATTGATAAACATTAAAATTGGAAATATTGATTTTTCAAGAAAATTGTTACTTGTCAAAGCAGGTAAAGGAAATAAGGATAGGTATACTATATTGTCTGACAAAGTTGTTGATGAGTTGAAGAGTTATTTGAGACAAAGAACAAATAAGAGTGATTACCTCTTTGAAACTTCTAAAGGGCACCTTTCTTCAGCTACAATTCAAGCAGTTTTGAAAAAGGCGAAACTTAAAGCAAGATTGTCTAAAAATGTAACCCCACATATATTAAGGCATAGTTTTGCAACCCATTTACGTGATTCTGGAGTTCAAGATTCAGATATTCAGAAACTTCTTGGACATAGGAGTATAAAGACAACTCAAACATATGCAGGAGTTGCTGTTAATCATTTAACTAGAATAAAAAATCCACACGATAGTATTTGATTAATATTGTAATAATCTCCCTTGATACAACCTGGTGTGTCCAGAATGGAGTCTTTTTGTATACTAGCTCTACCGCCCTGTCGGAGACGAGGCGCATTTTGTGAACATCACAAAATTGAAGGCGCCGTGCCTTAGTGCTAGTATACTATTTTATTCCTTTCTGGACACACCCATACAACCATTAACTTTAAATATCTTAAAGGAACATCTATGAAAACATGAAAATACTAGCCATACACGCAGACTTCATTGAATTTGAAGCTAAAAAGAAAGCTTTCAAAGGAGCGGAAGAAGGAGTGGAAAAAGGTGAAAAGGAAAGAGTTGAGGAATGTCTAGTTATTCTTTCAGCAGTTGAAAAAAGAGATGAAGCAGATATTAATGCTGTAATCCAAAGATATGTTCAGGAAATAAAAAATATTGCTCAACAAGTTAATGCCAAAAATATTGTTCTTTATCCCTATGCTCATTTAAGTTCTTCTTTAAGCAATCCTAAAATTGCAGAAAATGTTTTGAAAGAGGCAGAAAAGATTCTGCAAGATAAGTTCACAGTTTCAAGAGCTCCTTTTGGTTGGTATAAATCTTTTAATTTGAGTTGTAAAGGTCATCCTCTATCAGAGTTAAGTAGAGAGTTTAGTGCAGACCCTACTGGAGATTCAGGTAGTGGTTCAACTGGAGAATCTATTAAAAAGGAAGCAAAAACTAATCTTAAACGAGAAGCTAAAGATGAACCTTTTGAATTTAATGATGAAAAATTAAATCAGGAAAACAAAATTAAATTGTCAACTGCCGCCGTGGTTGCAAAGGCAGTAAAAAACTTACATTCATCTGCTAAAATTGGTTCGATGGGATTTTATTACGATCAAGCTTATGTAGACATTTCTGGAGTCAAACTTAAGAATGAAGATATAAAAAAAATTAAAGAACAAGTAAAATTAATTATCAAAGAGAATCTTTCTTTTGTTAAAAAAGATGAAGAAGATTTAAAGGATTCATTTCAAAAAGATATTGCTAAAGATTTAGGAGATAAAGCTAAAATTTATGGGCTTAACGGAATAAGTTTTGTACCTCTTTTTAATGAACCTTTTGTTAAGGAAACTTCGGAAATTAAATCTTTTAAAATTCTTAATTTAGCAAGTGCTTATTGGAAAGGTAATGAAAATAATGAACAGCTTATTAGAATAACTTCCGTGGGCTTCAGCGATCAGGCAGGTTTAGAAAATTATTTGAGTAAAGTTAAAGATGCCCAAGAAAGATCTCATTTAAAGATTGGGAAGGAACAAGGGTTGTTTGTTATCTCAGATTTAGTTGGTCCAGGACTACCTCTTCTAGCACCAAAAGGAATGACTATCAGAAGAGAAATTGTAAAATTTTTATGGGAGTTACATCAAGATGAAGGTTATCAATGGGTTTGGACTCCACACATTGCTAAGGATTTATTATACAAAAAAAGTGGTCATTGGGACAAATTTGGTGACGAATTGTTCCATGTAAAAGGTGGGCAAGATAGTTTTATCCTTAAACCTATGAATTGTCCTCACCACATGCAAATTTTTGACCATTTTTCATATTCATACCGAGACATGCCTATCAGATTCTTTGAACCAGCTACGGTATACAGAGATGAGAAATCGGGACAACTTATTGGCTTGTCAAGGGTAAGATCAATTACTCAAGATGACGGGCATATTTTTTGTAGGCTTTCACAAATTAAAGATGAAGTTTCGTCTATAGTAAAAGCAATTTCAAAGTTTTATGAAGTGATGGGGATGGATAATGAATATTGGGTTTCTCTATCCGTTAGAGGTGAGGATAAATCAAAATATCTTGGTTCAGATGAAGGATGGAATTTAGCTGAGCAAGCTCTTGAAGAAGCGGCTAAAGAATGTAATTTACCTTACAAAAGAATTACAGGAGAAGCGGCTTTTTATGGTCCTAAGTTAGACTTCATGTTTAAAGATGCTCTTGGTAGAGAATGGCAACTTGCAACTATCCAAGGAGATTTTAACCTTCCAGAAAGATTTGATTTGTCTTTTATGAATGAAGAGAGTAAGAAAGAACGTCCTATTGTAATCCATAGGGCTATAACAGGCGCTTTAGAGAGATTCATGTCGGTTCTAATTGAACATTATGCAGGTAAATTTCCTCTCTGGTTGAGCCCAGTTCAAGTTAAAATTGTTACAATTACAGATAGAAATATTGAATTTGCTAAAACTGTAGAGAAAAGAATGCTTGAAGCCAGAATTAGGGTAGAGGTTGATGATCGATCAGAATCTATGGGTAAAAAAGTTCGAGATGCACAACTGGAAAAAGTCAATTATATTGTAACCATTGGTGATAAAGAGCAGGATAAAGGAACTTTAGCTGTAAGGAATAGAGCAGGAGAACAAACTTTTGGCGTGGATGTTGGCAAGTTTGTTGAAGAATTGGTTGAAGAGAGAGATTCAAGGAAATAATCACTGCTTAGTAACAAAAGGTTTATAAACTTCTTCTTGTAAAGTATTATTATGGGACTTAGAGATTTATTATTGTTAATGTCAGATGCTGATGAAAAATTTCCAGAAGATAAAGTAGATACAGTAGATGATCGTAAAAATGAAGACACTTACATTATCGATGCACCTGCAGGAAAATATCCTAATATTAATAATGTTGTAATAGCAAATCTTCGATTAATGAGCACTGTTGGAGAGGGTACAATGCCCGATTTAATTGCAACTGAGAGTATGGGTGGAAATGCTGGTAGTTGGAACGGCTACACTTGTATGGGTACTTCATTTTGTTATGATCAAAATGGAAGAATTCGTTATTTTGATAATGTCCAGGGTATTCCTGACAAATTTAAACATCTCCCTATGGGCATCTTTAGGGTAGCAATCACTAAATTAGGTGAATTAATTGTTGGAGTTCAATATGGAATTGATAATATGAGCGGAAGACCTTCATTCTCCACTTCAAGAGAAGCAATAAGAAACCTTGAAACTACAATTAAACTTTATAACGCACCTAAACTTGATATATCCCTTCCATAGATTTTTTAACAATTCCTTCTGCATTTTTCATCTTGTTAATTACTTTAAAATCTCCAGTGGCTTTTTTGACTTGACCAATTCTATCTAAGATTTGTCCATAGATTCTAATCAAATCTCCTTCCAAAAGATTAGTAAGGGACATAACTTCAAAGAAAGATTTTCCATGATAAATAGGGTGAATAAATGTAGTCATTTGTTTTAGATAAAGGAATTTCTTGTCCCTTCCAAGGTAAGGATGTTTTTTGATGAGTTTTTTCAATCTTCCATAAGGTTCTTCAGTGAACGTTTTCTTAAATTTGTTCATCTCTCTAGGCTCATAAATTTGGCATGCTAAAAGAAGTAAAATTTCATATTCATCTAACTTGTTTACAAAATCTGTGGCAAATATTTCGGTTATAGAAATTTCATTAGCAAAAATATGTGATGCAAAAATTCCTTTATCAGTAAGTTGATTCCCTTCAATAAAACCAAATTTTTTAAGTTTCTTTTTAATGCTATTATATCTTGCTAAAAGTTTTTGTGTAGGGATTAATAAAAACTTTTTACCAAATTTCTGGTAAGAATAAAAGCTTAGTCTCAATATATGCGCTATTTCTTCTTCTGTATGTTTTTCAATTAAATTAACCACTGTATTTACTGATAATCTAAATTGTGATTTGATTGGCTCAATATCTTGCGAAGTTATTCTTTTTATTTCCTCATATCTAAATGTAGGACGATAAATCATACTCACCACATGACCAATTTTGTCAATTCCTCTTCTTCCAGCTCTACCTGCAATTTGAAAATATTCTTTAGTGTTGAGATATCTAAAACTTATCCCATCATATTTTCTTAAACCATTAAAACAAACAGTTTTTGCTGGCATGTTTATTCCTACCGCAAAGGTTTCTGTGGTGTAAAGAACCCTTATTTTTCCTTCAGAGAAAAGTTCTTCAATAGTTTCTTTTATTACTGGTAGAAGGCCTGCATGATGGAAAGCAATCCCTTGAGAGATAGTTGATTTAAGAATTCTTGTAGATTGTAATTTGTTTATATCAGAAGGGGCTCCTTTAAGATTTTGGTTTAGGAAATTTAGATAATCTTGGTTTTTTGGAAATAAATTTTTCTTAGCTAATTCTTCAGCTTTTCTTTGACAATCTTTTCTGGAGAAACTGAAAAAAAGGCAGGGTAATTTATCGCCTAACTCTTTGATAAGTTCAACATGGTTTGGTTCGGGAACTTTGGCCATGAAACGTTTTTTCTGTCGAACAACTTTATGATATTGGGGAATTCTTTTTACTTCCCTTATTTTTTCTAAAGTTGTTATTCCAAGTTCATAATCATAGAATTGATGTACCAAAGGAACATTTCTTTTTGTAGCTACAACGGTAACAACTTTATGTTTTTTAATGGTTTCAATCCAGTTGCTAAATTGTTTAGCGTTAGGAATTGTTGCTGAAAGGCAAAGAAATCTTACTTTTTCTGAACTATAAATTATTGATTCTTCCCAAACATATCCTCTTTCAATATCATTGATGTAATGAACTTCATCAAATATTACATAAGCAATATCTTTTATGTCAGAATCGTGACTTACCACCATGTTTCTGTAAATTTCAGTGGTCATGATTAAAATTTTTGCATGAGGGTTAATGACAATATCTCCAGTCATCAAACCGATTAAATCTGCTCCATATTCATTTGAGAAATCCTTATATTTTTGGTTGGAAAGAGCCTTTATTGGTGCGGTATAAATTATCCTTTTTTTGTTATCCTTATTTTTATCAATAATGTAATCGGCAATCAAAGTTTTTCCACTTCCTGTAGGGGCGGAAACAACAACTGAGGAATTTTTATCTATGGCAAGAATTGCATCTTCTTGAAACTTGTCAAGTGTAAATTTTTTAAATTTCATCTTTCACTCTTTGTAATGTCATAAGGGGAATATACTAGTAGTAGAGTAAATCTTTATTAATCTTCTGCAGAAATGATTTTTAATTTTCACTAAACTCTTCTACAACTTTCTTCACATCAACATAAACTGGTTCTGGAGGAGGAGCACCATCCACTGTTTTAAGAACGCCTTTGTTTTTGTAATAATCAATCACCGGTTTTGTTGTATCGTGATAAATTTTTAATCTGTCTTTAACAACTTCAGGAGTGTCATCTTTTCTTATAATAAGCCTTTCTTGAACTTCTTCTGGAGCAGGATTATACTTTATATGATAAACCATGTCCGTTTGAGGATCAGTTCTTCTTCCTGAGAACCTTTCAATAACCACCTCATCTGGAACTTCAAGATAAATAACCATATCAACTCCTAAATCATCGATTGATTCTGCTTGATTAATGGAACGTGGAAATCCATCCAGAATGTAATCTTTTTCATTTTCTAAACTTTGTTTTAGAATCTTGATAACGGTTTCATCTGGGACTAGGCCTCCAGATTCAACATATCCTTTAATTTCATTTCCAAGAGGACTATCTTTCTTAATTTCTTCCCTTAGAATTACTCCAGTTGAAACATGTCTAAGGTTGAAATCTTTAGCTAATCTTTGGGATACGGTTCCCTTTCCAGATCCAGGTGGACCAAGTAAAATTATCTTCATTTTGTTCAGAGAAAAGTTTTCATTTAAATGTGTTGTGTTTTATTAAGAGTAAGAGTTATAAATGGCCATATTTGTGCCTAGCTGTGGAAAAAAAAGATCCTTCTGAGTATTATAGGGACAGAGTTACTGCAAATTGTCTTTCTAATAATGGACAATTTCAAATTCTTAATAGGCAGGGAGAGAAATATTGTCGTGTAGATAAGTCAAATCTTCCTGCTGATATTGTATTTAGTTGTCCTTACAATACTTGTACACGAGTTCATTTAATTGATATCGCCTATGCCGCGTTGGGTTGTGATTATATTAAGAAATAGTAGTAAGAAATTAGTAGGAAAATATGTGGAAAATTATTATAAAATAGACCATTTTTTAACGATTATGACTAAAATAGATGATATAATCGATAAACTTCAAACTGATGAAGGAAGAAGACAAGCGCAAATAAGGGGAAGAGGTGGTATTATTGACCCTTCTTCAATAATTCCTTTTATGAGCAGAGCGAATTATTTCATGGAAATGGCTAAATCTCATGAAAAGAAAGGAGATAAAAAAGAAGCAGATATTAACTATAGGCAAGCGATGTTATCTTATGAAAAAGCGGGAGTATTCAGTTATGCTGAGAATATTGCAAGAATAATTGGTGATGATGAGATGGTTAAGGTTTATCATGATGTAATTCTACATGTGAGATGATTTTTTTCTATGAAACCTTTATAAAAAGGCTGATTCTGGGTGTTTTGTGGTTTTAAGGTTAGTGAGGTAAAAAAATGGAATTAAGAACTAGCGGAATATTAACACAAATACTTGATAATGAAGAAGTCTCTGGAATCCCAACAACTAAAGTGGTTGTTGACCAAGATCATTTAGGCATCAGGTGTGTAAGGTTATTTGTTGAGTTAGGAGATGAATCTGTTGGGAAAAACATTACAGTTAACGGAATAAGTAACCCACCAGACCACAAATCCGGATATCAAGAGATTTTCCTTGATGGAGATTATATGAAAGTATCTTATCAAATTTAGCTATTGATTTTTTATTTATTTTATTTTAATTATTTTCTAGTTTTTTACTCATAGCACTGGACACTCAATATTAGGGTAAATAAGCTCCACTCCCCATTAAAAATGAACCATTTTTAGGGGATTCTGCTAAGTCGTTGCTTAGCACAACCCACTAGCCAACCACGGGTAACCTTTATTAAGCAAAATCTTCCTAAATTCTTTTAAAGAAAGTAGAGAATCTAATAGATATATTCTAGGACGATGATTGAATACCTTAAAGATAAGAATAAACCTGTACAAATTAAAGCAATCCTTCATCCTTTTGTTAACCGGTGGTTTTCAAAAAAATTCAAAAAATTCAGCCCTCCACAACTTTATGCAGTATATCCCATCCATTGTAGAAAAAATGTTTTAATCTCTTCCCCAACAGGTTCTGGAAAAACCTTAACAGCTTTCCTTTCAGTTCTAAATGAATTAATTGATTCCTCTGAAAAACAAATTTTAGAAGATAGGGTATATTGTGTTTATGTCTCTCCACTGAAAGCTCTTTCTTCAGATGTGCAAGTTAACCTTCTCGAGCCTTTGAAAGAGATGGAAGAATTGGCAGGTAAAGAGTTTGGTATAAGGGTAGGGTTGAGAACGGGAGATACTACTGCTTCAGAAAAGAGTAAGATGTTGAAAAAACCTCCCCATATTTTGATTACAACTCCAGAATCACTGGCAATCATGATTAATTCTCCCAAGTTTAAACTTTCATTAGAGAAAGTACAATGGATGATTATAGATGAAATTCATGCTTTAGCAGAGAACAAAAGAGGAGTTCATCTTAACTTAACTATGGAAAGGCTCAATAGGCTTTCTCCAGGAATTTGTAGAGTTGGTCTTTCTGCTACGATTGCTCCTCTAGACGAGATAGCAAAATATCTTGTTGGTTATTCTGGAGATGAGCAAAGGTCTTGTGGAATAGTTGATGTTGACTTCTCCAAAAAGATGGATTTACAAGTTCTTTCTCCAGTAAGAAGTTTGGTTGACGAATCCTACATGCTTAAACATCGTAAGATGTATGATTTGATAAATAAATTGGTACAAGAACATAAGACCACTCTCATTTTCACCAACACCAGAGCGGCTACAGAAAGGGTTGTTCATAATCTTAAAGAAATGTTTCCAAAACTTTACAATGCAGAAAATATCTCTGCGCATCACGGAAGTTTGAGTAAAGATGATCGTTTTACAACTGAACAAAATTTGAGAGATGGAAAATTGAAAGTTGTTGTTTCATCTACCTCATTAGAGTTAGGGATTGACATTGGTTACGTCGATTTGGTTCTATGTTTGGGTTCACCAAAATCTGTAGCAAGGTTTTTACAAAGAAGCGGACGTTCAGGCCACCAGTTACATAGCGTTGTGAAAGCAAGAATTATTGTTATGGACAGAGATGATTTGATTGAATGTTCCCTTCTTTTGAAAGCGGCAATAGAAAAGAAAATTGACAGGGTTAGAATTCCTAGAGACGCTTTGGATGTTTTAGCTCAACATATTTATGGAATAGCAATTAATGAAGTAATCAATATCTATGAAATGTTTCATTTAATTAAAAACACTTATTGTTATCATAATTTAGAATGGAACGATTTTTTTGAGTTGATTAGATTTCTTTCAGGTGAATTTGTTTCTTTGGAAGAGAGGCATGTTTATGCTAGAATTTGGTATGATGCAGAAACGGGAGATATAGGTAAAAGAGGAAAGTTAGCGAGAGTTATTTACATGACTAACATTGGAACAATTCCTGAGGAATCATATGTTACTGTAAAAATAGCGGATAGAATTGTTGGAAAAATTGATGAAAACTTTTTAGAAAAGTTAAGGCCAGGAGATGTTTTTGTTCTTGGTGGAAATGTCTACATGTTTCGTTTTTCAAGAGGAATGACTGCTCAAGTGAGTTCTTCTGTTAACAGACCTCCTACCGTTCCTTCTTGGTTCTCTGAGATGTTGCCCCTAAGTTTTGATTTGGCTATGGAAATTAACCGTTTTAGAAGATTGATGGAAGGTAAATTCAAAGAAGGGAAAAATAAAAAAGAGATTTTGGAATTTATTGATGAATATCTTTATGTGGATGATAAAGCGGCAGAAAGTATCTACCTTTATTTTTATGAACAATTTAATTACAGCACCATCCCTTCAGACAAAAAAATAGTTGTTGAATCTTATTCAGATCGAGGAAGAAATTATGTAATTTTCAACACCCTTTTTGGAAGGAGGGTCAATGATTGTTTATCGAGAGCTTTAGCTTTCGTAATTGGTAAATCTCAGCATCGTGATGTTGAAGTGGGTATTAGTGACAATGGTTTTTATCTTTCTTCAGAGAAAGTGTTCAATCCTCTGAGAGCTTTCTCATTACTCCAGCAACAAGATTTTAGAAAAGTGTTGGAAGAATCTATTGAAAGAAGTGAAGTTCTTAGTAGAAGATTCCGCCATTGTGCTGGAAGAAGTTTAATGATTCTTAGGAATTACATGGGGAGAAAGAAGAGAGTTGGTAGAATGCAAATTGGTAGTAAAATTTTATTTAATGCTGTAAAAAGAATCTCTCCAAATTTTCCTATCTTAAAAGAAGCAAGAAGGGAAGTTTTGGAAGATATGATGGATTATCATAATGCTCAGGAATTAATTGATAAAGTGGTTGAAAAGAGGGTTCAGTTGATTGAAGAAAAATCTGGGATGCCTAGTCCATTTGCATTTAGTTTAATTTTATCTGGTTATTCAGATGTAATTAAAGTTGAAGATAAGCAAGAATTTTTGAGAAGGATGCATGAACAAGTTTTGGCTAGAATTAGTTTAAAGAAAGGTAAGAAAAAAATTAAAGAAAAATTACAAGAATTTTCTTATCAAGAATATTGGCAAAAATCTCGGGAAGAAGCTGAGGAAAGAAAGGATTTGTTTAAAGAGAAATTAATCATGCAGGTTTGGAATTTGAAGAAAGTTCCTTTGTATGTCAAGGAGGAGTTGGTTCGATTGGTTAATGATGGTAAAATGAGGGATGATGTATACAGAGAGATTTTAAAATATAAAACTGATGTAGAGAAAGAATGGCCGGTAGAGTTGCAAGAATTCTTTTTCAGTAAGGAATCTAAGAGTGGCGGTTTGATTTGATATTTTGTTGGTTATTTTTTTAATTAATTTTTTATTAGTTTTTATCAGTGTTTGATAAATAAAAACTCTTTTTTAATTTAGAAATTCAATTTTACCTTTTTCTTTCTCATACTTACTTGTTGCTTTAGGAAGTTTCAAAAGAATTCTTTTCAATGTATTGTAAACACTGGGTGTTTTATGTTCATCCAACTTTTTTAGAATGTCTACCATCAATTCGATTAACGGAACTTGGAACTTTTCTTCCACTTTATCAACATTTCCAAAAATCTTTATCATTCTTCCAGTGGTATATTCATTAATCTTAGCTAATTGAACAATTTTTTGTTTAAGATAGTTTCTTCCTTCTGGAGTAAGGAGAGATTTCTTTTTGTTCATAGCCATTGTCACAAAAAGACCTCTTTGGTCATTACTTTGATTAATTCGGAAAGAAGGTGACTTTTCAACTTTCTTTATTAAGTCTAAATATTTTTTGTTATCATTACTTCCAACAACATAGAGGAACGCTTCCCATCTAACTAAATTCTCTTTTGCTTTTTCTTGATAATCTTCAAGAAGAGTGATGCAATCAGCTGCTGAACTATTTAAATATAATCTTAAGGCAGTCATTCTGTCTGTTGCAGATTTGGCGTTCAAAAATTGTTTTTTGATTAACTTATGAACTTTAGGAGTATCTAAGTTTGATAGTATTGCTAAGCAGAGATTTTTTACTTGTCTCCATTTAATGTTTTGCATTTGTTGTTCAAGGTAAGTTCCTGTGCTTTTCTTACCTGCGTACTTTTTGTATATCGTTAGAATCTCTTTTTCATGTTTAGTTGCAATAGTTTTTGAGATTTTTTTCCTAACTTTGTGAAGTTTATCGTAATGATGGGCAAATTTTTCATCTTCAACAGATTCAAAAATAGTCAATATTTGAGTGCTAACTTTTTCCATCAATTTTTCATCATTAAGAAATTCAAAATATAACTCAAGTAAATCTTCATTGACTTCTTCATTTTCATTTTTCAAAAGTTTAGTTTTTTCCTGATCCCATAATTGGTAAAAGGCCATATATCTGTTGATTAGATTATCATCTTTCCTAACTTGTAAAAACAATTCTTCCCTGGAAATATTTTGTTTGACTTTTCCAAAGAAGGAATAATTTCTATTTAGGGAAATAAATGCTGGTTCTTTTACATCGTTAAAATAAATCTCTTGAATTTTATGTTTGATATGTTCAGTTTTTTCCGCAATAACTTTACCATTTTTATTAAAAAGAGCTACTGAGAAAGGAAACTTCCAGCAATCTTTTTCTTTTTTGATATTTTCTTGAATTAAAGTTAAGATTAAATTGTTTTTCTGATAATTCTTTTCTACTTTGACAATTGGAAATCCTGTTTTTTTGAGCCATTGTTGGGCCATCTCTTTAAAATCTAAACCAGAAGCTTTTTCCATAGCAGAGATCCAATCTTCCCTAGAAGCATTTCCATGTTTAAATTTACTATGGTAGAGGTCGAGACCTTTCACAAAATTTTCTTTTCCAGTTAGAGATTGAATCATCCTTACAAATTCTGGAGCTTTCACATAAGTCACTGAAGTAATTAATTCATTACAATCGTTAAATCCATCTGGTTCAATTGGCATGGAAGCTACTCCTGAATCCATTGCTAGAGTTCCTCCTCCTGGAGCTAAAAGAGTAAGGACTTCACCAAATCTGGAATAATCTTCTCCAAACAGGAAAGCGAAAAATTCTCTTTCAATATGGACAGTTACCGCTTCATTCAACCAGATTTCAAAAGGCGATCTTCCGGTAACTTCAGAACCATTAAGGTTATGGTAATATTCGTGAACTTTGACATCAATCATATATTCAAACCCGCCATCGGACATGTCAGGGAAGGGCATGATTCTGTTTGTTGTTATTGTTGTATTGCCAACATTTTCCATTCCGCCAAAATCAGAATTCTGCATTCCAATCTCTCTATAGACTGTTCCGGTATATTGATAACCTAAGTGGAGAGGCTTTGCTAAATCTTTTATTTTTCTGTTTACTGAAGAAAAATCTTTCTTTGATTTTTTCAATTCTTCTCTTTTTTTTATTAACTCCCAAATTTTTAATGAAGTGTCATAATTTTTATATTTGTCAGGGCCCGTAAATAATCTTACCCAAATGACACTATCGTGGATAACATCTAAGGCATGGTTAGCAATCTCTTTTTTTGAATTGGGTGGAACGAGAAGTTCTAACATAAACTTTTTTCCATCGGAGTATTCAACCTCTCTTTTGAATGTGGCGTAAGTTCCTACTCCTAGAAAGAAAAGATAAGTTGACATAGGGGTGGTTATGTTATGATAAATTACTCTTGTTCTTTTTCCAAAATTCTTTTTACTGATTAAATCTCCGTTAGTAATTATGTTTGTATATTTTGAATCTGCCGTTATCGTTGTTTTGTAAGTGCATTTGGCGGTCATATCATCTATGCAGGGAACGATTCTTTGGAATCCCCATTGTTGACATTGTGTTATTTGTGTAGGTGGGGCTCCCTCAGGAGTTTCATCATAGTAAATCCCTTCTAGAACATTTTTAGTTGGTTTACATGTAGTTTTGGTGGTTATTGTAATTTCTTTTTTTGCCGGAACTGCTTTTGAGAAAGTAATTATTATTTTATCCTCTTTTTCTTTGTATTCATATTTTATTTCTCCAACATCAGCTGAAATTTCATGAATCTCTAAATTGTTGGCGTTAAGTTCTAAAGAAGAGATTTTTTCTAGTGTTTTTAATTTTAAATCAGAAACAACTTTAGTGTGGTCATCATAAACATCAAAATCAAGATCCATGTGGAGAACTTTAACTTTTAGTGAACCAAAATCTTCGGGGTAATATTTGTACAATCTCTTTTTCATGAATAGGTAAATATTTCTGTGCTTAAAAAACTATCTACAAAGTCTGTTTCATCTGGAATAGAGGAAATATGTATACTGGTGCACGCAGTCATTATGAGCTTACGCTCATCGGCTCGACTTCGTCAGGGCGCCACTATACAAAAACACTCTATTCAGGACCTAGCCTACAAAGTCATTAATTCAATGAATGCATCAGGATCTGAACTTCTTTTGGCAGTTTCCATTAAATCATCTATAACTCGCCTTCGTAATTTCAAATCTTGTGTCTTAACTCGACCAACCATCCCTTTTATCTTACCATCAACACTACAAGAGTAATCTCTACAAACTTGAGGGCGTTTGTCATAGATTGTACACCCTCCATCAAGATAGGGACATGCTCCGGTAACAGGATTATCTTTGATGAAAATACCTTCTCCCAACCTTACAACATTTTCGGGGTCTAATCTTCTAGAATCTTCGTTTGTAATTTCTTTAGAAGGAATGTAGCAACAAGCAGATTCACAATCTGGAGCGAATTTATCATCACAAGGAGAGCCATCACTATTATTTTGTTTATAATCTTTAAATAAATCTAATTGCCTCATATTAATTTACCTGTAAAAACGTTATGTTTATCTCTGGATATTTTTACTTTGATTTTTTTATTTGCAGTGTACTTACATCCAGGAACAGATATATTTCTCCCCTTAGCCACGGCAATAACTGAGTTTGGAAACCTATCAATAGATTTAATCTCAGCCATAATTTCGTCATCAACAACAAATGGTTTTTTTAATGAAGGAAGTTTTCTAATTTCAAAATCTTCTTTGTTAAGTTTAAGTTTTATTTTGTGTTTTTCTTCTAATTTCTCCAATAATTCATAGAATTCCTTCCAAGGCATTTCTTTAGCTGGATTTCTACCTGTTTTATACCTTAAAAAATTTTGAATACCTAAAATAGGTTGTTTTGGAAGAGATTTAATCCATTCGATAATTCTTTCAATCTCTTGCTCATTATATCCCTGAGTTAATACCGGAGCAACGATTACATTCATTTTTTGAGAAGCGTATGCAATCATATTTTTTACATGTTCCACATTATATGATTTTACACCAGCTATTTTCTTTGCTGCTTCTGGGTCAATAGCATCTAAAGACATATTCAATTGTAATTTATCCAATTTTGCTAAACTATCAATTTTATCTTTTGTCAAGAAGGTGCCATTTGTATCAATAGAAATGGTGTGCACTAAAGGCATTTTTTGTAAATCTGATAACAATAATTCTGTATCCATATATAGGAAAGGTTCTCCTTGAACTCCTACATGAATCTCAACAGGTTCATTTATTTCTTCTAGGACTTTGTTTAACTCTTGAATCATATATTCTTCTTCAACCACAAAATCGTTCTTTTTACTTGATAAACCTTCAGATATGGAGCAGTAAACACAATCTAAATTGCATGAAGTTATCGGTTTAATCTCAATTATTGAAGAACCTCGATGAACTATTCCGAAAGCTACATTACCAATCAATGGAATTCCAGAATTTTTATGAATGTAAGTTACTTTGTTTCCTGTTAGTTTGTTTGTTAGGTTTTTAAAGTATTTGCTTAGTAATGAATTGAAACGGAAAGAAGCTTTTTCTTCATCTAGTGAAAATTCTATAGTGTTTTGATTTGTTATTGAGAATTCTGCTATTTTTTCCAATTCTTCTTTTGGAATGGATGTTTTGAATAGCTTTAAGAGAGTTACTTCTACTTGATCTTCTTTTTCTCTAAATGATAACGTTTCAAAGGTTAATTGAGCCATTTACTCTTGATTTTTATGATAGTTTATATAATTTGTTATTTTATCACTAAGAAGGAGTTATATTCCAAAAAATTGTACAAAAAAACAGACATATATGATAGAACTGGGAAAAGTTGTATTAAATAATTATCTTTCTAAATAAGTAAGTGCAACAATATCTGAAGCAGGAATTGTGTCCCTTGTTCTAAGGTTCAATCCAACCCCTCCACTTTGGTAACTGCCTTCTTCTGTAGGATTAAGTAGACTCAAATAATATTGTTTAGTTTCTGGGTTACATTTAGGATCCCACAAAATTGGTAAAGAATCAAATCTGTCTAGCTGTGTTCTGAATGTTATAACCATCGGCGGATGATTTTGTATTCTTTCATAATCAGTTGCACATTTTTCTCTTTCTTTTTCAATAGCATCAAATAAAGGATGACCATGGGGAAATTTTTTTTCAATGTCGAGTAAAACATCTTCTAACACTGCATTTAGCATCATTAGTAGCTCTGGAGATCTTGTTGCGTATCCAGCTGCTTGAATTGGTTTCAAAGTGCAGTACAATGCTTTATAAATTTCTGTTCCAAGTAATTTAAATTGAAATAAAGGGGCCATTTGAGATTCAGTAAGTGATGGATCATCAATAATTGAAAGTATTCTTGCAAGGCTTTTTCCTCTTTCTTCATTACTTTCGGTTCCAGGCTTTAATCCTTCAGCAAGAATTTGATCTCGAAAATAGCTACTAGTTCCATGGTAAATAGGTGGTAATAAATCATTTTCACTGAAATGAACTTCCCACGGATAGTTTTGTTCTGGAAAATCTCTCATAGAAAGCCCAAGAGTCATATTCAATCTAAAATCCTCCCTTGACCTCACTATAGGTACACTCCTAATTTTTAAAGTCCTTTCTTCCATCACCTAAAAATTAATACTCTACTTTAAAAATTTATCATCAAGAAATGATAAAAACTATCCTCTTTAAAGCGAACTGGGATTTAAATCTCAAAAAATCCGTGGGCCAAAAGTACTCACTAAAGAGGGGTAATAAAAAAGAAAGGTTTATATACTTCTACTAGCTGTTTATAACAAGATTTATAAAAAATATCAAAATGGTGAAAAAATGGCAAAATTAATTGATGATTCCCTTGGTGGAATGACAGATAATACTAAATTTAAAGTAATCCAATCTAAAGGAGTTGCTCCTTCTTCACAGGATGTTGCTGAAAAATGTGCAAAAAGATTGTTAGGTAGGGAATACGATTCTATAGCTGAATTAGCTAGAGATGTTGGGGGAATTTCAGTTCCAGATTTAAGAATAATTGGTTCTGCAGGTAATGGATATTCCTTATCATATTTTAGATTACCATCTGATGAGGATAAACAAGTATATCGCTCTGTTGGTCTAGGATTTGAATTTTAATTATTTTTCTTTCTTTCTTTTTGATTATAAGCTTAATTACAACAATATTTAAAAAATCCACTTCTGT
Source organism: uncultured Methanosarcinales archaeon (assembly GCA_964552945.1). Taxonomy (GTDB): domain Archaea; phylum Nanobdellota; class Nanobdellia; order Woesearchaeales; family GW2011-AR9; genus CAZEAB01. The sequence goes on along the minus strand of CAZKIP010000009.1, from coordinate 28,046 downwards.
AGAGTTCCTGTGGTAGAAGAAAGTATTTTAGATTTGGATGATTCTAGGTTAACTCCAGGTATGAGGCAGTATCGAGATGCGAAAAGAGCTAATCCTGATTGTATCATTATGCTGAGGATGGGAGATTTCTATGAACTTTTTTATGAAGATGCAATCACCGCTGCTAGAGAATTAGAAATAACTCTAACTGCCAGAGGTAAGGGTGAGAAGAGAGCTCCTTTAGCAGGTATTCCATATCATGCGTTAGAGAATTATCTTGGTAGATTCATCAAGAAAGGTTACAAAGTAGCTATCATAGAACAATTGGAAAATCCTAAAAAAGCCAAAGGTTTAGTGAAAAGGGGATTGGTCAGAATTGTTACTCCAGGAACAGTTATTGAATCCTCTTTATTGGATGAGAAAGAAAACAATTATTTAATGGCTTTAAGCGTCAAAGGAGAAGTCTATTCTTTAGCATTCTCAGATTTATCCACAGGGGAATTTTTTACCTTTTCAGTTCAAGGGATGTCTTCTTTAATGCATGAAGTGGTACGTTTCAATCCTCAAGAATGTATCTTGCCTTCTAGTCTTTTTGTTAACAGAGATTTGATTGAAAATGTCAAAAAATTAGGTTGCTATGTAAACTCAATGGAAGATTATTTTTTCCAAGTTGAAAAAGCGAGGGAACTTATCAGGGAACATTTTTCACAATCTGAGGAAAGTTTTGGATTGAGTGAGAATAACATCTCAGTTTCGGGAGCTTTGTTGCGCTACCTTCTAGATACGCAACGCAATTCTTTATCACATTTGAAAAGAATTAGCTTGAGAAGTAACCAACAAACGATGTTGCTTGATGGCAGTTCTTTCAGAAATTTAGAATTGGTAAAAAATCTTCAAGACAATTCTACAAGAGGAACCCTTCTTTCTGTGTTGGATAAGACAATCACTGCCATGGGTTCCCGTCTTTTGAAAAGATGGTTGAAATCTCCTTTGTTACAGAAAAATAAAATTGAATCAAGATTAGAAGCTGTTAGCGAGTTGAATAAGAAAGTCATTGTCCGAGAAGAAATTTCTGATTTGTTGAAAGACATTTACGATTTAGAAAGGCTAATTGGTAGGATAAACTATGGTAATGCTCTCCCTAAAGATTTGTTAAGTTTACGTAACTCTTTAGAAAAAATTCCTTTTTTGAAAAATAAATTGTCTGATTTTTCTTCTGATTTACTGGGAAAAATATCTGGCATGGATAATCTGGAGGAGGTTGTTACTCTTGTAAAAAAGGCCATTAAGGAAGACCCTGCAAATACTATCAGGGAAGGGGGAGTTATAAATCCCAATTTCAATGAAGAGTTGCAAGAGTTGCATGAAATAACTTTTAACAGCAAAAAATACATCCAGCAATTGGAAGAAAAAGAAAAATCAAGAACTGGAATTAATGGATTGAGAATTGCTTACAATCGTGTCTTTGGTTATTTTATTGAAGTCACAAAAAGAAACATCTCTTTGGTGCCTGAAGAATATATCAGAAAGCAAACCACTGCCAACTCTGAAAGATATATTACGGAAGAGTTGAAAATTATTGAAGAAAAAATTTTAGGTGCACAAGAGAAAATCAACATTTTAGAATATAATCTATTTCAAGAGATTGTTAAAAAGATTGCTTTACAAACAAAAAAAGTTCAAGGAGTTGCTCAAAAAATTGCCGTCTTAGATGTTCTTTCTTCTTTTGCTAAAATCTCTATGGAGAATCGGTATACTATGCCTTTGTTTGTTGATGAGAATGTTTTACAGATAAAAAATGGTCGTCATCCTGTTGTGGAGAAGATGGCTGGAAAATTTATCGCCAATGACGTTGTTTTAGAAGATGGAGAAATCATGATTATTACGGGACCAAACATGTCAGGGAAATCGACCGCCATGAGGCAAGCTGCGTTGATTGTTTTAATGGCGCAGATGGGTTGTTTTGTTCCAGCGGATGAATGTGTGTTAGGAATTGTTGACAGAATTTTTACTAGAGTAGGAGCTTCAGATGATTTAACTTCTGGGAGGTCTACCTTTATGGTGGAAATGCATGAAACTGCAGCTATCTTAAACAATGCCACTTCAAGAAGTTTGGTTATCATGGATGAAATAGGTAGAGGTACGAGCACTTTTGATGGTGTTTCAATTGCTTGGAGTGTCGCTGAACATCTTTACAATGTCAATAAAGCCAAAACTTTATTTGCTACCCATTATCATGTTTTAAACAAATTGGCTGAGAAGTTTGAAAGAGTGAAAAATTATAACATTGCTGTAAGAGAAATTAAGGGTGAAATTATTTTTCTGCGTAAATTGATTGAAGGTGGAACGGATCAAAGTTATGGAGTACATGTGGCTGAGTTGGCTGGTTTACCAAAAGAAGTAGTGGAAAGGGCTAGAGATATCCAAGAAGCTTTACAAAAAGATGACGAAATGATGCAGAAGTTACAAGTAAAAAAAATTAAAGAACAGAAAAGTTTGCAGGAATTCTAAGAAATTTTATAAAAGAGATTGTTAATTTTCTTTTCATGGCAATTGAAATAATGGCCCCCGCTGGAAATTGGGAGAATCTTAGAGCTGCAGTAAAAGCTGGTGCCAACTCTGTTTACTTTGGAATTGGGAAGCTAAATATGAGAGCGAGAGCTGCTAGAAATTTTTCAATTGAAGAACTTCCAGAAATAGTTAAATTTTGTAAAGAAAGGGGGGTTAAAACTTATCTAACATTGAACATAGTTTTTTATGATGATGAAATTGAGGAGATGAAAGCTCTTTGTGACAAAGCTAAAGAAGCTGGAATAACTGCGGTGATAGCAGCCGATTTTGCAGTTATTGAATATGCAAATTCAATTGGTGTGGAGGTTCACATAAGTACCCAAGCAAATGTCTCAAATTTTTCTTCCTTGAAATTCTATGCTCGTTATGCAGACGTAATTGTTCTAGCAAGAGAATTAGAATTGGATAAAATTAAAGATATTATTGCTAGGGTCAAGAAAGAAAACATTTGTGGTCCTTCAGGAGAATTATTGAAAATAGAATTGTTTGTTCATGGGGCCCTATGCGTTTCAATTTCCGGAAAATGTTACATGAGTCTCGGCCTTTACAATCATTCAGCAAATAGAGGAGATTGTTTACAACCTTGTAGGAGGAAGTATCAAGTTACGGATGTTGAAACTTCTAATCAATTGGAAATTGATAATAATTATGTGATGTCTCCTAAAGATCTTTGTACAATTAGTTTTCTTGATAAAATATTGAATGTAGGAGTTGGCGTTTTGAAAATTGAAGGAAGGGGAAGAAGTCCTGAATATGTTTACAGTGTTGTTAAAACATATAGGGAGGCAGTTGAGAGTTATCTTTCTGGAACTTTTATTCAGGAGAAGGTTAAGGTTTGGAAACTAGAGTTGGATAAAGTTTTCAATCGTGGTTTTTGGGAAGGCGGCTATTATTTAGGAAAAAAGTTGGGGGAGTGGTCTGGAATTTCTGGTTCTCTTGCTACCAGAAAAAAAGAATTTTTGGGTGATGTTAAGAATTATTATTCTGAAAAAGGAGTTTGTTTAATTCAAATTAAATCTGGTGAACTTTTGAAAGGGGAGGAAGTTCTTATAGTTGGTTCCACTACTGGTTTAGTTCAAATAAAGGCAGAGGAGATATGGGTAGATGAAAAATCTGTTGACAAAGCTGGTAAAGGTATGCTAGTTACGTTTAAAGTTTTTGAAAAAGTTAGAGAAAATGATAAAGTTTATGTTCTGCGTAAAAAGAAAGCTTAATAAAACTAAAGGATTTACTTCTCAATGGTGTTTAGATGGAGTTTGTCCTTATTGAGAATTTTTTAGTTGCACTTGCCCTAGGTGCGTTAATTGGTTTAGAGAGAGAATACGCCAGATATCGCAAGAAAGGTCACGATTATGCGGGAATTAGAACCTTCCCTTTAATTGCCCTATTTGGAGCTTTGGCAGGATATTTTACAGATAAAATTTCTCCGTGGATAATGGTTGCTTCAATTATTTTAATGGGAATTATTGTAGGGATTGCTTATTATTCTTTAATAGACAAAAAACATAAACGATTAGGAGCAACTTCAGAATTGGCTGGTTTTTTGACTTTCTTTTTGGGAGCTCTTGCTTATTATGGCGAAACTATGTTGGCGGTAAGTTTAGCAATAATTATGGCCATAATTCTTTATGCAAGATCGATGCTGCATAATTTTGCAAAAAAAATTAAAAAAAAGGAGTTTGAAGATACCTTAAAATTTGCAGTAATTGCTTTTATTATTCTTCCTTTTTTACCAAATCAAGGTTTTGGTCCTTTAGAAATGTTCAATCCTTTTATTATTTGGTTAATGGTTGTTTTTATTTCTGGAATTGGCTTTGCTGGTTATATCTTATTGAAGTGGTTTGGAGAGAAAGGTATCGTTCTTGGGGGAATTTTGGGAGGTTTAATTAGCAGTACTGCTCTTACAACCAGTTTTGCAGCAAGGTCTAAGAAAAATAAAAAAATTCATCTCTCTTTAGCTTTGGGAGTTATTTTAGCCAATGGAATTATGTTTGTAAGGGTTGCTCTAGAAGTTTTTGTTTTGAACAAAAGTCTCTTTTTGAAAGTTTTATTTCCTTTAGTTATTTTGGCTTTAATAACTATGGTGTTCTCATATTTTATTTGGCGTAAATCAAAGAATATCAAGAGCAAGGTGGAGTTGGGTTCTCCATTCACAATTGGACCAGCTTTAAAATTTGGTGTTTTCTTTGCAGTTATTTTAGCTTTGGTAAAAATAGCTGACGTTTATCTTTCTTCAAAAGGGGTTTATATTGTAAGTTTTATTAGTGGTTTTGCTGATGTTGACGCTATAACCGTTTCTTTATCACAATTAGCGAAAGGATCGTTGGATGAGGCAGTGGCTGTAAAAGGGATAATTTTAGCTGCTCTTACCAATGTTGCTGTAAAAGGTGGTATTGCTTATTGGTTTGGTGGTAAGCAATTTGGAAGAATTGTGATGGGCTTCTTCTTAGCTTTAATTCTTATTGGTGGCGGATTGTTATGGTTCTTTTGAAATAATTAGAAAAATAAAAAAAATAAAAAATTTACTCTTTAATAAATCCGTGAGTATCCCAGAATTGTTTGTGAGTTTTGTTTAACTCGATTTTTTCAGCCAATTCATCTCCTTTGTAAGTTTCGCTCAATTCTTTCTCGTTCATAGGGAAAGGAGGTGCACTTTTACCTGGATGAATTGTGTAAAATCCATGTGCTGTTCCTTCTGAATTGAACGGTCCAGCTATGATTGTCATCCAATTGGTTGGGTTTTTAGCTACTCCACTAACCATGTTTGCTAAATATTCATTTCTTCCTCTAGGTTCGGTGGTTACTGTTGCGCCTTCAGGTAATCCTTCCAAAGATACAACTGCGTCATATCCTACTTCTCTTCCCATATCAACTTCTCTTACCAAGACTTGTCCATTATAATCTTGGATGTGGGTTAAAGCATGGTCGACCAAAGCCCTTGCATCAGTAAATGATCCTGCACTAAAATGAGATCCTGCAACTTCACTACCATCTAAATGTCTACCAATGTGATCTAATTGTTTTGCATTATATGCATCAAAATTCATGTCGTCTAAAGTCATTATTTTCACCTTTGTTATTTGTTTTACTTATATTTATGATAGAATTGCTTATATATAAAGGTTTTGATTTGTAATTACTCCACAGTACTAATCTCCTAAAGTTTTATAAATAGGCCTTTTCTTGAGTAAAATATGGTTGGAGATACACTCTGTGATGAAGTAGGAATGACTGATTGGCATTTAATGCAAATGGCAGACTTAACTACGGGAGTAAATAAAACTCAGGAAAGAGATATTCTAGGAGAATTGGCAGTATATGGTAATGAAAGAGCAGGTGTCATAGGAGGAGTTTATTCTCATTTAGGAGATTGTGGTGGTTGTAGCAATTCTTACAAGGATTATGTTTCCTTATTTTCTAAGATTAAAAATGTTATTTCTTCTGAATAACTGGTTTTCACTTTAAAGTAGCAACAAACCGAAAGATTTATAAGTAATCTCCTCTAATTCTACTTAAAATGGAACTCGAAATAAGATTAAGAAATACTGATAATCCCCGTGGAGTGCAATTTGGTTATAAAACTGCTGCTCATGAAATGAGGGGTGCTCAATTAAGTTTAGTTCAAAATAAAGCTAATGAAGCTGGTTATGGACTACAAGCTTCTACTGGAAGAAATATTACCTCTAATCCTGTTGCTAGAGATGCTGAATTTGCAGGTTTGCAAGTAGGTTCAGTGAATGTTGCTGATGTTGTTAATGGTGTCCAAGTTGGTGGATATAATAAAGCTAAACAAGCTGCTGGAGTTGCGGTTGGTCTTGCTAATAAACAAGATGAATTTGCAGGTTTACAAGTTGGAGTGGCTAACCTTTTGGATGAGTCTGATAAATGTCGTTCCAGCATTGGTGTACAAGTTGGCGTACATAACACTGTTGACAAATACAATGGTTTTCAAGTTGGTGTCATTAATCATGGTAATGGTTTAATATATGCTTCACAAACTGGTATTGTTAATGTTGCCCCAGATTTAAATCGTTCTCTTCAAACAGGCGTTTACAACCAAACTGAAACTTCTAAAGGAGCTCAAGTTGCTGCTGTTAATAGAGCTACTAAAGAAATGACTGGTGCTCAGGTTGGTGGAGTTAATTTGCTTGAAAAAGGTAAAGGAGTTCAAGCTGGTATTGTTAACAAAACTGATGAAACTGTTTCTGGAGTTCAAGTTGGTGGACTCAACGTTACCAAGAAAGGTAAAGGGTTACAAGCTGGTTTGGCTAATGTAGTTACAGAAGCTTTCGAAGGTTTACAACTAGGTCTAGTTTGTAAGGGTAGTGCTGGCGATTATTTACAACTAGGACTACTTACAATCAGAGATGGAACCGAACCTTGGTACCGAAGAATTAGTCCTTTACTAGGATTTAGATTAGATTCCAGTTAGAAAAATTCTAATTTTGGATCATTATTTTCTTCTTTATTTTCTTCTTGATTACGTAGATTTATCAATGAAGTAAAGTCAGGTGGAGTATCTGGAATTTCTTTTCTTTCAGTTTCTTGTGATGAAAACATTGACATCATGTCTGTAGAATCTGTCTTTGTTTCTTCTGAATTAAACATTCCCATCATTGGCGTTGTATCAGTGTTATTTTTCTTTTGTACAACATGATGTAATATTTCCAAAACTTTTCTGATATCTTCATGCGAATCCACGGTTGTGTCTATAGTTATTTTCATTTCAAATTCCTCCAATTGATATATATCATATAAGCAAGGAAGATAGTTACTATATAACTAAACCATACTGGGAAATCTAAAGGACCTGAAGTCAAATTCCATTGAGAAATTGCTCTAGTAAGATGTAAAAGTAACACTACACTGAATATAACAATATTTGTAATTAGAACTGTTTTTAATTTACACATCTGGTATCACCATTTTTCTGAAATAATTTGATATTTATATTATTTTCGTACATAGTGGTTTACAATGGTTTCTTTACAATTGTTGAAGGATATAAACGTTTTTAATGAATAATAAATTCATTTTTATTAGATTATAATGGCAGGAAGAATAATTATGCCGGAAGGTTTGGGACTAACTTTTGGTGAATTTAGTTTGCTTCCGGGATTTACTTCTTCGGATTGTCGGATGACTGACGTTTCTTTAGAAAGTACAATCGCTGGTTTGAATGTTCGTATACCTTTACTCAGTGCCGCAATGAGTTCTGTAACAGGTTATGAACTGGCTTTTGCTTTGGCTAATGAAGGAGGCATACCTGTTTTACCTGTTAGTTTACCAATAACTGAGCAAGCTGATATTGTTGCTAGATTAAAAGCACATGAGATGGGTTTTGTTGATCAACCTGAAACAATTAGAGATACAGCAACAATTGAACAAGCATTATCAAGAATTGAGAGATATGGTCATTCAAAAGTTCCAGTTGTAAATAAACACAATAAATTTTTAGGAGTATTTGTTCACAATAATTATTTAGATAATCCTGTTGATCCGCAGTTACCGGTTACCAAATCGATGGTTGGATTGGATGATGGGATTTTGACCTGTAAGAGTCCAAGTATTTCTACTAAGAAAGCACAGAAACTTTTACGTGAATCTGATTCATCTTTCTTAGTTGTTACAGATCAATATGGTCGTTTAGAAAAGTTAGCTTTTAGAAAGGATATGCATTCATTAAACATTGCAGCTGCAACATCTACACATAAAGGATGGCAAGAAAGAGTTGATGCAAATATTAATGCTGGAGTTGATATGATTGTTGTTGATACTTCTGATGGATACAATGAATTTATGAGGAACTTAATTACTAAATACAAAGGAAAACATGATGTTCCATTATGTGCAGGTAATGTTGTTACTTATGAAGCAGCCATGTTTTTGATCAAATCTGGGGTAGATGCAATTAAAGTTGGAATGTCTTCTGGATCAATTTGCACTACCAAGAGAGAAAAAGCAACCGGTAGAGCACCAATGACTGCAGTAATTGAATGTGGTAAAGCTCGTGATAATTACTTTAATGCTACTGGTAGATACGTGTCTTTAATAGCTGATGGTGGTGTGTCTTCGGCAGCCGATATAATAATAGCTCTAACGGTTGCAGATGCAGTAATGATGGGCGGTTACTTTAACAAATTCTTAGAAGCTGCTGGTGAAAAATATGATATAAATGGAAACCAAACCAGAATTGAAAGAAATATGCATGCCGTTGCAACATGGGGGGAAGGTTCTGCTCGTGCTAAGAATTTGGCAAGATATGCTCATGCTGGAATGGGTACATTTTTCACTGAGGGAGAGGAAGGGCGTGTTCCTTACAAAGGTAGGATGAAACCTAATTTGAAAAAAGATTTGATGAAAATAAAAGCTGCAATGAGTAATGCAGGTGCTCATAATTTGGCAGAATATAGGGACAATGCAGTGATAGAAGCAATGTCTGGTTTCTCACAACTAATTGTGGGAGATACACATAACATGGAGATGAGAAAATAAAATGAGCTTTGTCGATGTAAGATTTGCAGATATGAAGGATTTGGAGTATATAGTTAGTTCAGAATTTACTCCAACTGATACAGCTAGATTTCAAGTTATTTCTCCTGAAGAAGCTAAAGAGCTTTATTTCCCAGATGTTGATGGTAAAACTAATGTTTATACTATTACTGGTGGTCAGAAAGGTGATGAAGGTAAAGGTGCCGAGGTAGAAATTCTTCGATTAGCCGATCCAAGGATTACTTGGGTTGCCGCTGAAGATAGTACCCATAATGCCGGTAAAGGGGCTTATACTTTTGATGAAAATGGTAATCTGGTCCCAATTAACTTTCATCTTTGTCCATCAACTTCTGCCGATCCAGATATAAGTAATTTAATTGGTAGAAACACTCAAATGAATCCTTTTACTTTGGAGGATGAAATAACTCGTATTCATAAAACAGGTAAAAAGGCCCTTGGTAAAGATTACAATATTGTTGTCGATTTGAAAACCAATTTGGTTGTGCCTACAAACAGGGCTGACGATGTGATTTGTAGAGAAGATACGATGGCATCAACCATTTCAGGAGCAACTTCTTCTGCAATGTATGCTGGAGGTAAGAAAGCACCAAGATTGGAACATGTTTTGTATGATAAAGAAAGATTTATCAAATTGGTTAATGCTCAAATTCAAGAATTTAATGATCGAATAAAGCATGATGAAAAATTGAGAAATGTGGGTATTAGTAATTTACGTACTCTTGGAAATGCTTTAGAAAATTCTAATATATACGAGGCGATACCTCGTTTGAAAGTTTTACATGATAAATTAAGCCATGGCGAACGTAAATTTTTTGCTAGCTCTAATCCTGCAGAATTTTTATGGAAAGAATACAAAAAAATTGCCGAAGCTGATTTATTTTTCATTGGTGATACGATTGAAGAAAAAAATGAGAGGGTTGCTAGGGGTGAACCTGGTGTCTTAGAAGGAGTACAATCCGTTCCACTTTCAGGACCTTGTAAATTTGGTATTAATCAGACAGCTGCGGGAACTCATTCTGCCCAGACGATTGCCAATGCAAATTTAGATGATTCAGTTGTCAATTATTATAAAGTGTTAATTTTTAAATTTGGAAATACTTCTGTAGGTGGTAAGGATAAAACCATGTCTGGTCTAATTAGACAGGATGCTTTAAGCAAATTATCTGCAACCAAAGATGGGGTGGAGTATACGTTTGAGAAAACTGCTTCTTTGGATGTCTTTTTAACAAAAGAGGAAATAAAAACTGCTTTCCATGATGTTACTGCTGCTTACTTCAGTGCAATGGAACAAGGTTTTTCTTTGCAGGAGTCAAAAGTTAACATTAAAGGAATTGATTGCGAATTTTCTTTAGCAGAAGCACATACTTTGTTGACCGCATATCATTGGGGAGAAACAGGGGTTACTTCTGGAAGAGCTAGAATAAAAAGACATGACGATAATGTTGAATCTGGGCAAGTTTACAAGTTTGAAAGGAATTCTTTTCAACATAGGAATGCAGGTGATAGGGCCTTGGATGTTCTTTTAGTAGGAGTTGTTACTGCTTACAAAGTTACAGGAGATTATCCTGGCTACAAAAAAGGAGATATTATAACTCCTAGGATGCCGTTAAGGGAAGAACATCTTACTGTAAGAGGATGTGTTCCAATTTTGGATTTATTACCCTCATGGGATTCGTTGAATGAAGATGGAACCAATGAGTTGAAACCAGGGGATATTTTACACCCTAATTGGGGAAATTATTTGGCTAAAGTTTCTGGCGGGAATACGGTTATTTCTGTAGGTGCTGGTCCAAAAACAAGTAAAAAATATTTCGTAAAGAAGGTGGCTTAAAAATGGGGATATTTTTTTAAGTAATGTGAGTAATGTGAAAACAAAACCACTGAGAAGATTTCCAAAAGGATTTGAAGTAGACACAAATACGTTAGCAGCAGGCAGATATGGCACTTTAGATATGGTTGAAACATGGGGATCTAATGAAACAATGGATTCTCAATTAGCTGTGCAAGGATTGGCAGCAAAAGTGTTAAGTGATTTACATCCAGATGTTATTCCTCCAGAAGATGCAGATGAAATTAATTCTGCTGCAACAATTATTAATGTTTCTCCAGATAGAATTCGTTATTTAGAAGCAAGAACTGGGCATGATATCATTGCAGTTAATACAGCTTTAGAAGAACAAGTAAGTGCACAAGCGGCTACTCACATTAATAAAGGTAAGACAAGTGCAGATACAACTCAACCAGCAAGAGCATTACAATTAAAAGCTTCTTTAGAAGTTATTGCTAGGTCTATAGAAAATCTTCGTGACATTGTTCTTGAAAAGGCAGTTGAATGGATAGCTGTTCCACATATGGATACCTCTCATTTATATGACGCATTACCAACGGTAGCGGGAAGACCTTTTGCTCATTACGGAGAGATGTTACAATCAGGATTGGGTGTGTTAGAATTTGTTTATAACAATTCAATCATGGGAAAATGGGCGGATGCTACTGGGAATCATCATTCTTTAACAGCATTAGATGTTGATGGAATTGCTGTCCAGAAAAAATATTGTGATAGTTTAGGTGTAAATTTCATGACTGCTCCTGCTCAAGTTCCAGGATTAGAATTTGAAGCAGATATTCTTTTTGTCATGGCAAGATTAGGTGAAACAATGAATAATTTGGCTAGATATGTTGCGTGGGGCCGTAGTGATGATGTAAATGTTTTCATAAATGGGTCTCCTAGTAAGAATAAAGGTAGTTCAGCAATGCCTCATAAAGATGCAAAAAATGGGAATCCTACTGGTGAAGAACAAGTGATGTCTCTTGCTAATTATCTAAGAGGGAATTTAATGACGGGAATGGCTAATTGTGAAATGCCATATGCACGTAATTTGTCTGCATCATCAAATTCAAGAATTAATTTTGAAGATGGTTTCAAATTTTTGGATCATGGGATTAAACGTTTATCAAATATTGTTTATTGGTTAAAAATACGTGAGGAACGTAGCAGGGAACGTGTACAAAGAAGTTATGGCGCTGTAACTGCACAACAAGTCATGACATATTTAACTGATGGTAGAAGAGTTAGTAATCCAATGAGTAGATCTGCTGCTCACGATTTAACTGGAGAGTTAGCTACTCAAGCTTGGAATTCTCAAAAAGATTTTGGAGAACATTTACTTGGAAATGCGGAAGTAATGTCAAGGATAGATGAATCAATAGTTAGAAGAATTACCGACCCTTTGCAATATGTTGGAAAAAGTAAAGAAATTGTGCAAGCAGTTTATGATCAATGTCATGGAAAGCCAACTTTAATTCTTTTCCATTCGCCATAAACCCACATCAACATATTCAACTTTCTTTTTATGGTGGGCAAAGGTTTTCTTGATTGGAAATTCATATCTCCAAGCATCTGTTATCTTGAAAGAATGATCTTTAGAAATTGCTTCTACAAACCCTTTGGTAGACCATTTGTGCATGCTATAAACAATATTTGTTACTTGAAAAGCTTTCTCTAAGAAGATTTTATCAATATGTTTTACCTTGGTTCCAAAAGGAGGATTTTGTACCACTAAATCTACTATTCCATCAAATAAGGAAATGTCTTCAATAATGAATTCTGCTTCACCAACTTCATATTCTTCTTTTATTTTATTGTAATTGTCAATACAAAGTTGCATTGCTTCTTTATCCTTGTCAAGGAAATATATTTTTTTTGCACCCATGACTAGTAGGGCCATTCCAATGATTCCTGGACCACAAGCGGCATCAAGGATTATTTTATTGGCAACTTCTCCTTTAAGAGCCATATTCCATGCCCATTCTGCTGCAATATCAGAAGGAGTGGCATATTGTTCTAATTGTATAGAAGGTTTTTCAAAGGATTTTAATTTACTTAGATAAACTGCAAGATCTTTTTTTGAACGAACCATGTTTGTATGATATGAGGATTGTTTTTAAGAGTTTTTATCTTTTTTGATATTTTTTTGATTAGAATTTTTTGTTGAAAAAAGTAAGAAATCCTTTGGAATTATGAACCCTTTATATATCTTTTCTGACCATTCAAAAGTGAATGTATCTTCCAAAACAGAAAGGTATTTAAATCAGAAAAAAATACAAAATGACAGGGGGTTGGTGGTAGAGAAAAAGTAGAAAGTGGAATTCTATTTTTACTTTCTATTAAAAGTGGATAGTGTAAACTATGGAAAAATTCAAAGTCATTAGACAAGCATTGGAAGAACATTTGTCGGCGATAAATGAGAATACTTCTGAGATTCAAGCTTTATTTGACTACCTCAACGAAATGGATATTAAAATTGAAAAAGTTGTTTCTCGATTAGATAATTTACAGCTGAATGAAGATAAGAAAGAGAAGTTTTTTGTTGCTCCCTTGAATCAAATGGAGAAAGAAATTTTCCTCGTTCTTTACACTGAAGAAATACCTTTATCGTACCCTGAAATTGCTGAGAAATCTAAGCTACCATTACATTTGATTCCTGAAGTTATTTCTGCTTTGGTTAACAAAGGAATTCCCTTCCAGCGTTCTTTAGTTAAGAATCAATTATTTCTAAGATTAGACCCTGTATTTAAGGAATTACAGGCAAAGGAAAATTTAGTGAATCTTTCTCTGGCAAGTTTTATGGAATAAAAGGCCCTTTTTAACCTAAACACTTATAAACGCTCTTTATTAATAGCCCCCAATAATCAATGGAGTTGATAAATATGACAATAAAAGAAGGATCAAAAGTTAAAGTTGAATATACAGGAACATTTACAGATGGCAAAGTGTTTGATAGTTCCGAGAAGCATGGAAAACCTTTAGAGTTCCAAATTGGAGCTGGTCAAGTTATTCCTGGTTTTGAAAAGGCTATCAGTGAAATGAAAGCTGGAGATGAGAAGGAAATTACTCTTAAAGCTGAAGAAGCTTACGGAACAAAGAATGATGAATTATTGAAAAAAGTTCCTAGATCAAACCTTCCTCCTGAACCTGAACCTAAAGTAGGTATGGTTTTAGCCGTTGGATCTCCCGATGGAAGACAATTCCCAGCAACCATTACTGAAGTTGAGAAAGACGAGGTTACAATCGATTTAAACCATCCTTTAGCTGGTAAAGAGCTTAAATTTAAGCTAAAATTGTTAGAAGTTGCCGATGGAGAGTTATCCAAAGAAGGTGGCTGTGGCTCCGGAAAATGTGGAAAAGAAGAATGTGGTTCTGGAAAATGCGGCAGTGAAAGTTGTGGCTCAGGTGGATGTGGTAATTGTTAATTTTTTATAATTTTTTTTATCTTTTTCTATTACTGCAGCATAAACAAAATAGCCGTCCAAGTAAACTTCCATAAATTTCTCAATGATATAAATTTCTAAAGAACTTTCTTTATTAGTTTTTAAAGGAATTATTCTATCATCAACCAAAAGTCCTTCCTTTACTTTTTTGAAATGAATCTTTCGCGTATATTGTTCATTCTCAGTTTGAAGGGAAATGCTGAAATTATTAGTTATTTTCTTTTTAAGGGGTTCAAAATCATTTAAGGAAGGATGTTTCTTTAGAAAGAGGTAGTCCCCTTTAACTTCCACAATTTTTGGAGGGGCTAGGTAAGTCTCCGTTTTCCCCACAAATTTGTCTCTAATCCAGTGGTAGAAAAGATAATTATCTTTAATTTTGATAATTCTCCCCGAATAGCAATAAGGAGGCGTAAGAACGTTGTTTTTAGGTTCTTGGTAATCCTTTACAATTTCATTGCTAACAGCATAACGCATCCAATAATCTTCTTTTTTATTCTCTCCAAAAAGTAAGAAGTATTTGGCTCCTATTTTCTGAATGGAAGGAGTTTCAACCTCAAAATATTTGGTTAAAAGTAAGGGTTTTTCAGTCTTCCATTCTTTTAAATTTGAAGATTTTAATAAGGCAATGCAGGCGTTTAAATTTTTAATTTTTGCCGCTAGAAGGCAGTAATAATCCCCTTTTTTTACAATAAATGGGTCTCGCCAGCAGAATTTTCCTACTTTTTTAGGGGAGTAATATGGAGTGACATCTTTAGGCGTAATGATTGTGCCTAAATCTTCCCATTTTTTGAGATCATTTGATTTGGCTAGAGAAACTTTTTGTGTTTCCATTGGTGAGGGGGTGTCTAGAACGGCTGAATAAAAAAGCAGAAATTCTTCCTCTTTGATAACATGTTGAGCCCATAAACTGAGGAAGTTATCTGGTTTTTTTACTGTGCCTAGATAGGTCCAGTTAAAGTAATCTGTGGTAGAAGCTAATCCAAAATTGTTGCCAATTCCTACGCCATTTCTAACTTTATAAGATTTTTTTTCATTTTCAATGAAAAGGCAGTATAATTTTCCTTCATTTTCTATTAAACTGAAGTCACCTAATTTGTAGTTTTTTGGAGAGAAAAATATCATAATTTAAGAGGTTTATTGAACTTTAAGAATCTTTGTATTTGTAGAAGAAAGCAGGGTCTGAAACCTGGTCTGTCCAGAATAACACAAATATCTATACTGGCGCCAATTGAGGCGCATACGAGAAATGCAAAAACATTTCTGGATGTCCCAGAAATCTTGATTTCTGTTACATTTTGTGAGTAGGGCACGGCACTATGATTTTTTCCTATAATGGAAAAAATGTGCCTCCTTTGGCGCTACTCACAAAATCCACGCGCCGTGCCCCAGTATACAGATTAACTCCATTTTGGACAGACCACTGAAACCGGAACCTTTATAAAGGGTGGCACCAAATAGTAAGTACAAAGAGAGAAATTAGCTATATCATTAAAAATATATATTCGGCAGAGACAGATAGTAATGATTAAAATCATTGAGCACTAATTCTGTTTCACAATATACTACTAAATTATATGATTCTGGCTACGTTCGATTAAATAGAGGAATAAAAATAAAATGAAATCATTTGAAGAATTAAATGTAAGAACAGAAATTTGTGAAGCTTTGAAAAGAGAAGGCATCACTGAACCAACAAGTATCCAAGAGAAAACAATCCCTTTAATCCATGAAGGAAAAGATGTGATTGGTATCTCACGAACTGGTTCCGGTAAAACTGCTAGCTTTGGAATTCCATTGTTAGAAAAAATGGAACCTGGTAAAGGAGTACAAGCTATGGTTCTGGCTCCAACAAGAGAATTGGCTAACCAAATCTCTGGAGAATTAAAGAAATGGAGTAGAAACATCAATTTGAATGTAGCTACTATATTTGGTGGGGTTGGATTAGAACCTCAAGTAAGGGAAATTAACCGCTCAGAAATTGTTGTGGGAACTCCTGGTAGAACCTTAGATCATATTGGTAGAGGAAATTTAGACTTATCATGTGTAAACATTTTTGTTTTAGATGAAGCTGATAAAATGGTTGAGATGGGTTTCATTGAAGATATTGAAAGAATTCTGTCAGAAACATCTCCTGAAAGACAAATCATTCTATTTGGTGCAACTATTTCAAACGAAATAGATTATCTGAAAAAGACTTACATGAAAGATGTTGCTTTAGCAGAAACAGAATTACATGTTAAGAAAGATTTGTTAAAACAATTCTATTACAATTTGGAAAGAAATGAGAAGTTCTCATTCTTAGTGCATCTTATTAAGAAAGAAGAAATTGGTAAAGCAATAATCTTTTGTTCTAAGAGATCCACTGTAGAATTGGTTAACAGAAATTTGCGTGACAATGGTATCAAGTCAGAAATGATCCATGGTAAGATGACGCAAAATAAAAGATTGAATGTT
The DNA here is from genome assembly GCA_964552945.1 of uncultured Methanosarcinales archaeon. Taxonomy (GTDB): domain Archaea; phylum Nanobdellota; class Nanobdellia; order Woesearchaeales; family GW2011-AR9; genus CAZEAB01. The sequence goes on along the minus strand of CAZKIP010000009.1, from coordinate 11,258 downwards.
ATTGAAAGATTAAACAAAGATAAAACAGACATTTTAGTTGCTTCAGCCGTTGCTGCTAGAGGTTTGGACATTAAAGATGTAACTCACGTTTTTAACTACGATCTTTCAAGTGACCCTCAAGAGTACATCCACAGAGTTGGAAGAACTGCTCGAGCCGGTGAATCTGGAAAAGCAATAACTCTTTTATGCCCAACAGACCATGAAGCTTTCTATGGTGTATTTGATAGATATGACATTGACATTAAAGAAATGCCTACTGAAAGTTTTGCTCGTGTAACTTTTAAAACAAGACCTGAAGGATCTCAAGGAAGATATTCTAATTTTAGAAGTGGAAGAAACGGCTCCTATCGTGGCGGCGGTTATCGTGGGAATCGTTCAAGTGGACCTCGTAGATCCTATGATGGACCTAAAAGGTCCTATGGAAGATAGTTTTAAATAAACTATTTATTTTCTTTTTTTTATGGATTTGTTTGAGAAGAAGTACATGGAAAAATCTTGGCAGAAAAAAGCTAAGAAATCATATAGAATTTCTGCTGTTGACAAATCTGTTGTTAATTTTTACAATTTTATTAAATTGAAAAAGGGTAATTTTCTTGATTTAGGTTGTGGTAATGGAAGAAACACTTTGTTTTTTTCTAAGAAAGGATTTGATTCTATGGGCATAGATTTTTCTCCATCGGCAATTAAAATTTGTAAAAGAAAAAGTTCTAAAGAAAAATTTGTTTCTGGAGATGTGCTAGAGTATCCGTTTTTGAAATATAATTATGATGTAGTTCTTGATGCTGGTTGTTTGCATCATATTAGAAAGAAGTATTGGAGTAAGTATCGGAAAAATTTGCTTAAGACAATAAAGAAAGATGGTTATTTCTATTTACATGGTATTAGTGATTGTAAAGAGAATAAAAAATTACCTAAACATCCTAAGAAAAGAAAATGGGTTCTTAAGAATGGCCATTATACCGGTTTTTTTTCAAAGAAGGATATTGTTGATTTTTTTGGTAGAGATTTTAAGTTGCTTAAAACGTATCAATATCAAAGTGAACCTTTAATGGTTAGAGTTTTCTATTTTCAGAAGAAGTAGTTTTTGACACAGGGTTATATGGTACTCTTTTTTGAGGCAAATTATTTAAAGAATCTAATTGTTTTGTTAATATGCCTAGAGTTCAAAAATTGCTGAGTAATTATGGTTATTGTTCTAGAAGAAAAGCTGAAGAATTGATTAAGCAAGGAAGAGTTAAAGTTAACAACAAATTAATTACCATTGGAGATAGTGCTTCAGAAGAAGACATCATTTCTGTTGATGGTAAACAAGTTGGTAAAGATAGAAAAATCTATTTGATATTTAACAAACCAGCAGATTGTGTAACTGCCCTAAATGATAAACATACAAGAACAATTATGCATTATATCAAAATTAAGGAGAGAGTTTTTCCTATAGGAAGATTAGATTTGAAAACTTCAGGTTTATTGCTTCTAACAAATGATGGAGATTTTGCCAATAGGATAATGCATCCAAGGTATGAGACGAAAAAAACTTATCAAGTTGATGCAGACAAATTTATTACCGATGATGATATTAAGAAAATTGAGAAAGGAGTTTTGTTAGAAGATGGGAAAACTTCTCCAGCAAAAGTTAGGAAAGTTGCAAACAAAGTTATTGAAATAACTATCCATGAAGGGAAAAATAGAATTGTTAGAAGAATCATGGAATCTTTAGGTTATAGAGTTCTTAAGTTACATCGAATCAAAGTAGGTAAATTAGGTTTAGGCAATTTGGCTTTGGGAAAGTTTAGATCGTTGACTGAGAGAGAGTTGGATAAGTTGGAAGGGAAATAGAATGGATAGAGTTAAGACAACACTTTTTATGATTTCATCAGTCGATGGAAAGATATCTACCGGAGATGTTGATGAGCGGGATGTAGATAAAGATTTTCCTAGAATTTTGGGTATAAAAGAAGGCCTTCATCAATATTATGATTTGGAAAAGAAAACAGATTATTGGTCTCTAATTACTGGTAAAGTAATGGCTAAGATTGGTGTGAATGAAAATAATGAAGAACCAGATAAAATTGCCGTTCTTAGATTTGTGGTAATTGATAACAAACCTCATTTAAAGAAAAGTGGAATTAATTATTTATCTAAAAAAGTAAAAAAACTTGTTATTGTGACAACTAATAAGAATCATCCCGCTTTTCAAATGAAAGGAAATGTTGAAGTTATTTATTATCCCCAAAAAATTGATTTTTCTGATTTGTTCATTAAGTTGAAAAGTGATTTTGGAGCTAAAAGATTGACTATTCAATCTGGTGGAACTTTGAATGCTGTTTTTTTAAGAGAGAAACTAATTGATAGAATTTCACTTGTTGTTGCCCCAGCTCTTATTGGGGGAAGAGACACTTCAACTTTAATTGATGGAACTTCCTTGAAAAATGAAGGAGATTTAAAACATATTAAATCGTTGAAATTAATAAAGTGTGAAAAATTGAAAAAATCATATGTGCATTTAGTTTACAAGGTAATTAATGATACTGAAATTGTATAATTGCTTAACTTTTTATATTATTAGGTTTATTCTTTTAATATGAATCCATTTCCATTTATAAAAATAGAAAATAAGAATTATCCAACAGTAATTATGGGAGAAGACCATTTCACTGGCTGGTTTAAGAAGTGTAAGAAGTACAACTCTGAAAAAGAAAGAGAAAATGAGTATAAAGAAACTCTGGAAACAGCTTATTCTAAAGGAGTGAGAGGGTTCAGTATGTCTCCTCATACAACTTTAATTAAAGTTTTAAAAGAATTTAAAGAAAAACATCCGGAGATTGTTTGCATCTCAAATCATCATTGGGGGACTCATTATTACATTGGTGAAGAATCTTTGTGGGGTAAGAAGAACCAAATGAAGCTAGGTAACTTTGCTGCGTCTAAGATTGATAAATCTGTAAGAGACGAATGTCATTGGTTTGATAATGTCGATTTGAAAAATACTTTTTCTAAAGAAGAGATAAAAACTTTTAGATTGGATGAGAAGGAATATTTCTCTAAATTAAAACAATTTAAGTTTTGTGATTTTTTTCTTGTAGGTAACTTGGGTATAAGTTCGTTGATATTACATAAAAGGGAGGATATCATTGAGAAAGAAATTGAATTGGTTAGAAAAGCTGGTTTTATTCCTCTTCTTATGGCGGAAGGTGGTGGGCTAGCTTTACCTTCTGTTGAAAGGTTAAATGTAGCAGGAAGTTGGGTGTGTATAAATCGTTCTTATGCATTTCCGAATCATAAAGAAGCAATTAAAGCTATTAATGGTTCATCAAAGCCAATAACCGCATATAAAATTTTAACAAGTTCTGAAGGATTCAATTTGAAAAAATCCATTTCTTTCATTAAGAAGATTAAAGGAATCAAATCGATTGTTATTGGAGTGGATGGGAAGGAACAAGCAGAGGAAAATTTTTCTGGATTGAGAGATTATTGGTAGTTAATTTTATATACTCTGGACAATTGATAATAATATGAAAAGTGCTCCTTTAAATTTTCACAAGGCGTTTGAATATCCATTCAATCGACCAAAAGGAATGTGGAACATTTTATGGATTTTCTTACCAATTTTTGGTTGGTTTGCTTTGGGAGGCTTTGGTATCAGAATAATTAAAGAATTTTCTAAAGGTAAATTTAAGAAATTACCTCTCTTTAGTTTTAAAAGTGATATGAAATTTGGTTTTTTTATGTTTATGAAATCAATTCCTTTCATGTTGATTTATGGAGTTGTTACCGGTCCACTTTACATGATAAACCTTTGGTTTGGTGTAATTGTAAGAATAATTCTGGAATTATTTATAGTTCCTATTTTAATTATTAATTTCTTTAACAAAGAAACTATTGAATCTTTCTTTGAGTTTAGGATCTTAAAAAGCGTGTTTGATAATTTGGGTGATTACGTTCTTGCTTTATTGAAAAGTTTTGCTTTAGGGATAATATTCTTTTTCATGATAATTGTTTTAGTAGGTCTTCCTGCAGGATCTTTTACAAAGAATATATTTTTAGCAGATTTTTATAGAAGACGTGTTAAATGATTATTTCCGGAAACATTGCGAATCTGAATTATTTTCTAGAAAGTTTTAAATAATATTTATACTTTACAATAAAATATGGCAGCAATTAAATCATGTGGTGATTGCCGGTGGCAACAATAATAATTTCTTTTATCTAGCTTTGCTTATATCAATTTTTGAATCTTTACTTAATAGTCTATTTTCTAAACCTTTTTTTCATTGGCACTGGAGCTAACAAAACTACTAGATAACGGGAATGTAGTTTAACGGCAAAATGTTCGGCTCCAGACCGAAAGATCTGAGTTCAATTCTCAGCATTCCCACCAACTAATGGAGGAGAAAAAAAATGAAAAATAAAACGTTATTGGTACATGGATTTAGTTTAAGTAAAGACTATTTCCAAAACCAAAAGGGAATTGCAGGAATTGAAACACAGGCCATAGACCTTCCAGGTCATGGCGCAAATAAAGCATACACAGATGGAACTTTAGAAAGTTTTGCCAAAGCATTGGATGAAAATTTTCCTTGTGTAGATTATGTACTTTGTGGGCATTCAATGGGCGCTTCAGTAGTACTTGAATACCAAAGATTGTTTCCACAAAAAGCAAAAGGGATAGTGTTAGTTGATACCGCAGCAAAATTCTTGCTGGATGACAGCTATCTCATTGGAACACCTAAAGAAGCCATTGATGAAGCTACTGCAGGTTTAAAGGCAGATAGGGAAGGTTTCTACAAAGGATTCATTCCTGCAATGTTTAAAGAGGCGCCAAGTAATGAAACAACAACAAAACTTCTTACCGAAATGATGAAAGCCAACCCTGAAGTCGCTTTGAATTCATTACAGAGTTTTTCTGCTATGGATTATAGAGAAATTTTAAGTGGGATAAAGATCCCCGCACTTGTAATGCATGGAAGACATGACCATTTGTATCCGGTTGCTGCTGCAGAGTATTTGCATGACAAAATAGATGGTTCTAGGTTAGTAGTTTTTGAAGATAGTGGACATTGTCCTCATATTGAGGAAGCTGCAAGGTTTAATAAAGAACTGTCAGACTTTGTGAAATCCATAAGAGGTGACTAAAATGTCTAATCGTAGAGAAACAATTGATGTAAATTATTGTCGGTGGCGTTTTAACACCAAATTTAGAAGATAGTACAAAAAAATCCTTCTTGGGCATTAGTTATGATACCCAGGGTATTCCAATTGATGTCTTACCTATTTATTTATTAAATTCTTTTTTAGAAGATTTTGACCTTTTAGTTGTTGATGAATTTCTTAAAATGAATGGTAAGAGTGTGGAGGAGGTGAAATATGGAAGGGAAAAGTTGTTGCAAGCCATTGCAACATTTGACTCTCTTTATGGTTTTAGTTCTGAGCCAATTCTTTGTTCTGATTTTATGAGGTCTGAAGAGTATCTAAATACTTTTCAAAGTACTTCTGAAAGAATCAAGGATGCTGGAGAAGAAGAGAGGATTTTAGAAACTATTCCCTTAAACAAAAGACATCTTCCATCTGCTAGAGATTATCCAGTACATGAACTTGCCTGTGTCCAGTTCTTTTCAGATCAAGGATTTTCATTGAAAATTGGACCAACAAAAGAGAAGCAATACGATGAAATTATGTCTTCTTTAGGTTTTGAGATGGAGTTTGCCTATCTTCTTGACGCAATGGCTTTAGGAACTAAAAGCCCCGATTCAGTAGTTCATTATCTCCCTTCTTCTAAAGGTCCAAACAATGGACAGAGGATTCTTTTGGAAGATAGTTTGGATAAAGCTCTGACAAAATTAATGCAAGGTTCAAATGATGCAATGCGTTATTTTAACAAAATTGCTTCAGTTAGCGGACATCTTTTAGGGAAAGATTATCGTCAGCTTGAGGAAATAGAATTGTCTCATGGGAAAAGATTGAAGCGCGATACAATGCGGTTGGTTAGTGATAACATCTTAAAACCATACAAGGGGGTTTTAAAATGTTGAAAATAGGAATACTTGGTGGAATAGGACCGGAAGCTACGGGGATTTTTTATTTGAAATTAATTGACAAATTGCAGAAGGAGGGTTTGATTAAAAAAAATGGGGATTTTCCCCAAATTTTTATCAACAGCATCCCAGCTCCAGAATTAATTTTTGATAAAGTAGATGAGAATGATTTACTTATGTACCGTAAAGGCCTTAATGAATTGGATGCTATGGAACCTGATTTTATTGTTATGGTTTGTAACACGATTCATCTTTTTCATTATAAACTTCAAGAAATAATTGCTTCTGAGATTATTGATTTAAGAGAAGTTGTTTGTGAGAAATTAAAAAGTTTTAATAAAGTGACCATTGTAGGAACCCCAAGTACAATTTCATTAGGATTGTATAAATTTGAAGGTGTAAATTATCTAAATCCCAATGATGAGGAGATTGATGAGTTAAGTAAAGCTGTATTTAATTTTAACAAGGGAGATAATAAGGGATTGCAGAGAGTTAAGGAAATTGTTGACAAATATCTTTTTTTAGGTTCTGAAGTTGTTTTATTAGGATGTACAGAGTTTGCAGTGATGTTGGAATTTATGGATGTACCTAAATTGAATACAATAGATTTGTTGGTAGAAAGTGTTGTTGACAGATGTAAAAGAGGTAATTTTAAATATACTAAGAGATAATATAACCTTGTGTGTTGAGAAGTCTAATGAAGAGATTCAAGGGAGTTGAGGTGTAAACCAATGATTTTCTGTGCTTGCGGAAGGCTTCTCACTTTTTAATAAGAGGTGAAATAAAATGGATGAAAAAAGATTAGGTTTGGCTGGAGGAATTCTTTGGGGAGCAATCATGTTAGTTTTCACATGGATTGCTGTTCTTTCTGGATATGGTTCAGGATTTCTAGGATTGTTTACCAGCTTATATTGGGGATATAAAATAACTTGGTTAGGTGGTATCGTTGGAGCTATCTATGGTTTTGTAGATGCATTTATTGGACTTTACTTACTTGCATGGATTTATAACAAGTTAGATTAAACTTTTTTTATTTTTTTTTATGAAAATGATATAATTTAGTCAAGGAAGGAATAAATAAAAAACTATAACAATACTTATATATACCAACAACAATTATTTCTTACTATGAAAACAATGACATGTAAAGAACTGGGTGGTGTTTGCTCTAAGGAGTTTACTGCTTCTACATTTGAAGAAATTGCTCAATTAAGTAAACAGCATGGAATGGAAATGGGGGAAGATCCTACGCATAAAGAAGCCATGCAGAAAATGATGGAACTTATGAAGGCTGGCAAGATGCAAGAGTGGTATGAAGGTAAGAAGAAAGAGTTTGAGGCATTATGAAACGATGTGCCTGGCCTAAGGGCGAATTAATGACCAGATATCATGATGAAGAATGGGGGACTCCTGTTCATGATGACCAAAAACTGTTTGAATTTCTTGTATTAGAAACAGCACAGGCAGGTTTAACCTGGCAAACTATTTTGAATAGAAGAGAAGGTTATAGGAAAGCGTTTGCTGACTTTGATGTTGTAAAGGTTTCAAAGTTTTCTGAGAAAGATATTGCTCGTTTGTTAGAAGATGTAGGAATAATTAGGAATAAATTGAAAGTTCATAGTACCATAACGAATGCACAATATTTTATTGAGGTTCAAAAAGAATTTGGATCGTTTGATAAATATATTTGGGGTTTTGTTGGTGGTAAACCTCTTGTTGGTAATAGGAGGAGTATGAAAGAGATTCCAGCAAATACTTCAGTTTCTGATGCCATGAGTAAAGATTTGAAAAAGAGAGGATTTAAATTTGTTGGATCAACAATAATGTATGCCTTCATGCAAGCTGCTGGTTTAGTAAATGATCACGAAATTGGTTGTTTTAGGTATAAGGAGTGTTTAGAATGAGCTTAGCAACCGTTCCAACAAACAAAAGTGTTTCAAAGTTTATTAATTCTTTAGAAACTAAGAAGGAAGATTCTAAAGTCTTGCTGAAATTAATTTCTAAAATTACAGGTAAAAAACCTAAGATCTGGGGTGATAGTTTTGTGGCCTTTGGAAGGTATACTTACACTAGGAAAGGAAGTAAGAAGGAGTATGAATGGTTTAACGTTGCCTTTGCTCCTAGGAAAGATAAAATAACATTGTATTTAACATGTTATCTGGAGAATGAACCTTTAGTGAAGAAGTTAGGTAAGGTAAAACATGGGAAAGGATGTTTACATATACGGAAGTTGGATGATGTTGATTTAGATATTCTTAAGAAGTTGATTACTAAGTATAAAGATGGTTCGTGGTTTTGAGAGGTATTGGGCATAACGATGTTAAGTCTCCTCGGGTTTACCCCGAGGTCGTAGCACGTAAGTGCGGAAGTTGTGTAGGTTCTTTTCTTTGGTTCAGTTTATATGATAGAACTTCTTAGTTAGTGGTACAAAAAAGAAATTCTAGCGAAAGATTTAAATAATATGCCCATTACTATAGCAGTACAATGGTAATGGACACAGTTCAAGTAAGATTAAGTCATGGTTTAGTTGATAAAATAGATGATTTAGTAGGTACAGGAATTTATGCTAACAGATCTGATGTTATTAGAGATGCTGTTAGGAGACTAGTTTTGGATAAAATGGTTGGTATAATTCCTAATACAGGTGATTCCGTCAAGGAAATCAGGCAAATTAGAACTAAATTATCTAAGGAAAAATTTGATTTGGACGAAATTAATAAATTAGCTGATTAAATCTTCAGGTTTGAAAACATCAATTTGTTTTCTTGCAAAATCCATTAAATCTCTATCTCTTGTGATTAATGGTATGTTTAATCTTTTTGCAATTGCAACGTGGAGATAATCATAAAAGCTAATTTTATATTCTTCTTCATCTTCAAATTTTCTTGCTAAATCATAATCTTCTGAACGTGTTTTAATTATTTCAATGAATTCTGAATCTTTAAAGAATTTCATTGTTTTATCGATATTCTCTACTTTGAATGATAATTCTTTGAGAACTATTGTAGAAATAATTAGTTTATTACTTTTTTCTAGAAAATCTTTCGCTAATTTCCAATACGGTACTCCTTTAGATGCATCTCCTTCTTTTTTGAAGAGATTCAACCATATACAGGAGTCGACGTAGTATGTTTTTTGTGCCATACTCTAATTTCATAGAAGTTCTGCTTAATAAAGTTAACCAAAAGGAATCGGAGCAATTCCACATAACGATGTTAATTTGTCAGGGGTTCATCCCCTGATAACTTCGAACATAGTGAGAAGTTAAGTATGACGCAAGGCACTATTTTGCAAAAGTTTATTAAATAACTAACAGTCCCTCAAATTCATGAATAACTCTTTTTATTTTTTGAGGCATGGGAAAACCAAAGTTGATGGTAAAGTTCCAATCAGTAAATGGGTTTTATCAGAAAAAGGAGCACTTCAAGTTAAGGAATTAGTTGATTCAAACGTTTTTTCAAGCATTGAAGTTGTAATTTGTTCTGGAGAGGAGAAAGCATATCAAACAGCAAAACCTATTGCTAATGCTTTAGGAAAAGAAGTACTCCGCTATGATGATTTATCTGAATTAAACAGAGATGAGGGAGGATTTATGTCTCCGGAACAATATGAAAAAACAATTGAAGAATGTTTAACAAATCGTGGTCAATCAACTCACAGGTGGGAAACAGCTAATTCTGCGCTGGAAAGATTCTCTCAAAAAATAAATGAATTAGAAAGAAAGTATGATGGGAAAAATGTATTGGTTGTTGGACATGGATTTACAATCAATTTATATTTTGCAAGTTTGTTAGGTCAATTAGATTCTACATATAGAAGATTACAAACAAATACTTTCTGTGATTGGGGGATTGTTAGAGATAATTCTGTTGTAAAAGATATTGCAAATGTGCCTGGGTAATATTCAACTTAACGATGTTAAGTCTCCACCCCTTTACGGGGTGGCAAGGTTAACTTGTTAACCGCTGAGTTTGTCCATCACCGTACAGAGAAAGTTGGCACCGGAACATTGCTCAGAGTTTAGCAAATGTTCTTCTTTTATTTTTAGGTTAATTAACCAAAACATTTATAAATAGTTTAATCACTGGATAGTTATTACAAAATGGATGAAGAAAGAACTGCGATTTATGATGAATTAGAGGAAAATGTTGGCAACACTCCATTAGTTTCTTATGTAGGAGAAGTTCCTAATGATAATAGAATTTCGATTAAAAGGGAGTGTGACAACCCATTTGGTAGTCATTATGATAGAGTTTATTTAGCATTATTCAGACATTTTGAACAATCTGGAAAATTACAGCCTGGAGCAAAAGTGTTGGAAACAACTTCTGGCGCTGCTGGAGTTTCATTTGCTGGAATTGGAAGATTGTTAGGTTATGAATGTTTTGTAGCTCTTCCTGCTGGTGGGGAAAAAGCAAGAGAAGATGCAATTAAAGAGCAACTGCAAAGTGCAGACCACTTATTTTTCACACCTGCTGATAAATATATTGCCGGATTTCCAAATTTTATAAGAGGATTTTTGGCAGAGCATAAAGATTTTATTTTTTTGAATCATTCAATGGGTAAAAGAGATAGAGAAACAGGACAATTTACTAATAATGAAGTTACTCTTCAAGCTCTTGAAGGGATAACTAGAGAATCATTAGGAGAAATTGCTGTTGATTATTTTTTACCTGCTGTTGGGAATGGCTCAAGTGTTTTAGGTCCAGGTAGAGTTTTTGATGGGAGAACAAAACTTGTACCATTTGAAACATTCCAATCTGCTGTTTTGTATGATGCAATAAAATCCGGTGAGTATAAAAGAAAATTTGGGATTGAGCCAGGAACTTTATCTAGACATAAGTTACCTGGAACAAGTTATCATGGTATTGATTTTCCTCATATTAGAAATTCTTTAGGATTAGTTGATGATGTTGCTTTAGTTAGTGATGCAACAATGGATGCTGAATATCAAAGAATTACTGGAAGAAATGACACCTTGAGTTTACCTCATTGGGATGTGACTTTGGAAAATCATGAAGATTTAGGAAGAACAGGAAGAGCAGGAATATCGGTTGCTTTAGATTTAGCAAGAAATGTTCATGGAAAGAATTTCTTAGTTATTGCTTATGATAAAGCAGAAAGATACGATAGTTAATTACCAAGGTGCCAACTTTTGAGTTCTTAGATTTTAGCGGTAGCGTTTTCTACTTTAGGTGATGGACAAATTAGACTTAACGATGTTAT
>CAZKIP010000008.1:0-62157 GCA_964552945.1 uncultured Methanosarcinales archaeon | reverse complement strand
GCTTTCGGACTTCGTCCTCACCCTCGTATAACAGCAACTATGCGGAAAGTCCCTCGGCTCGGGACATTTCCCAAATTGTTTATTATCCTTCGGATATAAACAACTTCGCATAGTTGCGATGTTAGTTTCAATTTTTTCGGGGGCTAAGACAATAATGGGGCACACTCTTGATGGTGCTACACACTCTATTCTTTAACATAATAAATCAGGAAAATTAGATACTAAAACTAGAAATTCAGGGACTAAATTGATTATAATCCAAATAAATATCAATTTTATTTGTTCATATGCAAATTTTATAAGTTGATAAATTTTGTTAAGAGTACAATTAACGTAAAACTAAATGCGCCAATAAATATTAAAGTAGTTTTCCAGGAACCTGATATTTTTTTCAATAAAAGTGGCCCTAATATCCAATATATTTGAGCAGTAAAAAAACCAGGGAAATATTCTCCCAACATAATAACCCATAAAGTATGTGCAATAGCATTTCCCATAGCACCATAGACAACAAAAAACATTATAGGTACCAGTAAAAACCTTTTATTATAAAAAAAAGTAATTACTGCTGAGATAACAAATATTGCATAAGCAACCATGTTGATTTTAACAAATGTTTCATTTGAAAATGCCATTCCCCCATATAGAGCCGGAAACTTAATTTGAAATCCTGTTGAAAACTCTTCAAAAAAGTGAATGAACTGTACTGCTAAAGTTAAAAAGAATAATGGAGCAAAATTAGGTAGATCTATATTATCAATTTTTTTAAAATATAAATAAGTTAAGCCAAACCATACAAAAATAACTCCTGGAACAAATGTTACTATTAAAGATTTACCTGAACTAATTTTTGAAAAAACTATTATCATTAATAGGGCAATTAAGGAACCAATAATATAATCTCTTTTACTGATATAAAATTTATTTTTTTTACCTACTTTTTTTTTCATTTAATAGAATTACTAAACTTTATTATTTAAATCTTTCTTGTATGCTACCTATGAACCCCTGCGAATAGTAGTAAAGTATTTCCCCGATTAAAGATATAAAATGAGTGTGCCTTGATGTATGTTCTCTATTGCTCACTGTGTTCGCTGGATAGAACGCCCCCGAAAAAACTTTTCGGACGAAATTTTCCCACACTACGTATGGGAAAAGAAACTAACAGGAATTATCAGGAAAATTCGGTCGGCTTCGCCTAAATCGCCAAGCGATTTCCCGAATGTTTCCCAAATTTTTTGTGACCTTTAAGACGATGAATTTTAAAACTAAGAACTTAATGACTGGTGCCTTTATTCTTTTGACTTTATGAATTATTAAAAAATTAGGGGGACTTAAGAAATACTTTATATTACAAGTTCAACTTTCTACTAAATGAGGCGATAGAAATGGCAAAAAAGACTGTGAAGATGACTCTTTCCAAAAATGGTTACAGTAAGTTCAAGAGAGCTATGAAAATTATGAAATTTAAAGATGAAAATCATTTTTTGAAATATTGTTGTCTTAAAACAATTAAACCAAAATTAACAAAAAACCAACAAGAAATGGTTAAGAAAGAAATTAAACTACTTCAAGAAGCTCAAAAATAACCTTAAAATGCGAAGGTGTCTACAACCCTTAAACGTAGACACCTAAAACTGCTTCTTGTATTGACTTATCAGAAATTTCAAAGTGGACTTAACATCGTTCTTTTTATCATATTCTTGTAAGCATTTGTAATATCTCATCCTATCTCTTAGCTTAATATTTATTGGAGGATATTTGTGTTGTAATAAAACATAATTTAGTAATAATCTTCCCACTCTTCCATTTCCATCTTGAAATGGATGGATCTTCTCAAATTGATTATGCATAACGGAAGCAAGAAGTAATACAGGATATTTATTTTTATGTTTATCATACCATTTACAAAGTTCTTCAAGCAATCCTTTAACTTTATTGATTGGAGCTCCTTGATGAACAACATTACCTTTTCCATCTCTGATCACAACTTCCACATCTCGCAATTTACCTGCAAATTTCTTAGTTCCTTTAAAACAAATTAAGTGAAGATGATTGACAAAATCAATAGTTATTTTCTCTTTTGATTTCTTAATGAACTCAACAGCTTTCGCAACATTAAGTGTTTCAAGATCATCTGCGTCTTGAGGTTCTTCCTTACCACTTAACAACTCTTTAACTTCGAATAAAGCAACTGTTGAACCCTCAATAGCATTTGTGTTATAAGTGAAGTCCTCTGTAAATCGCTTCCAATTTAATTTTTGTAAATGCTCAACTTTAATATCCTTTTCATACTTCTTAAACTCAGCTATTTCTTTACTGGTTAATTCAAATTCAAGAATATTTCTTTCTTTGATTTCTTCAAGAATATGCTGTTCTGCAACTTTCTTTAATTTATTTAACTTCTCTTCACTAAGATTAGTCCCTAAATATCTAGAAATACGTTTAACTTTTCCATTTTCTCTATAAGTGTGGATGAGATAATATTTCTTATTCTTACCTCTTTTTCTGATTTCTATAAACATATATTATTGATGGGTGTCTACATATTTAAATCTTTCGCTTTTGTAGACACCTTGCTCTTAAGTCCCCCTCTTCTAAAAATAAAACAATAAAGAATAAATGAAGATTAAAGACGGCACCAGTCTGTGTGTACGGTCACAAAAAACTTGCTCCGTTTCACTTCGCACTACGTTGCACTATCAAGGATTTAACAGCAACTATCCGAAAATCCCCGCATATTATTTTTCTTAGAGCCATAAAGAAGAATTTATAAAACAAGCACAACTTATACTTCAATATGAAAAAGAATCTCAAAATTTTTCATAACGGATTAGCAACGGATTATTTCTCCAACTCGCAATAGGCCCAGTTTTTTTCTACATAATAAATTTAACACTACAAAAATCTATCTATGACGGATTGATTGCTGTTTTAGCAGTAACAATAGTTGACTATCTCTACATTACTCTTTCTATTTTAGGTATCGGAAAGTTGCTGGAAAACAAAAAAACTAAAAATTTATTTGGAATAACTAGTTCAGTCGTACTCATTTTATTTGGAGCAATTATTATTAAAGGTATAATTGACAATGGTCTCTCGGCCGCTGTCAATATTGAATCAGTCAGTTTATTATCAAGTTTTCTTTCTGTTTTTATCTTGACTATATCTAGTCCGATGACCATTGTGTTTTTTACAAGTATTTTTACCACCAAAGCGGTTGAGTATAATTATACAAAAAAAGAGTTATATATTTTTGGCTTTTCAGTAGGATCGGCAACTTTCCTTTTTATGGGATTGTCAGTAATATTGTTTTCACTTCTAAAACAAAGTGTGCCTATTGCTTTAATCAAAATATTGAATTTGCTCGTTGGAGTAGTGTTAATTGGATATGGTGTAGTAAGAATAATAAAAACTTTGAAAAAATCAAATTTATAATAAGTGTTCTAAGCCCCTCTAAAAATAGTCTCCACTTGGCCTAGTTGTAGGTTTAAAATGTCATAAGCAAACATCTTATTCCTTACCACCATACATTTCTCTTTGCATCCCATATACCTTCTCTAAATTTTGTCCATTTGTAAGTATTGCTTCCCTAATTAATTTTAGTTCTTCTTTATCTGTACAACCCTTACCTTTAGATAAGCAATCTGCTAAAAACATATCCATAACTTCTTCTCTTGGCAAACCAGTTTGATCAAGAGTTTGTTCTAATAGGTGATATGCAGATATAAAATCGTCCCAATTGGAAGTTTTTCTCATCTCTTTTATGCCTTTCAATGGCACATAATGAGCACCAACTAATTTAGCTATCCTATCTTGATTTAGCCCATATTCATCGAACAATTGAGAACTCATATCTCTAACCATTTCTTCACTAACTTTTTCATGGTCATCAAATCTATGATATGGTTTTCCTGCTTCTTTTTCTTCAGGTACTCCATCCTTGATTTTTGGTGTTCTCACAACAGGTTTCCCTATATCATGTAAATAACCTGCTACAATCATTTCAGGATCAGAAGTCATTTCAGTGAGATGAGAAACATAACTAATAGTGTGGTCATAAACATCAAATTCATGAAATCCATTCTGCCAAATTCCCTTTCCGGCAACTATTTCTGGCATTTCTACAAGCCTTTGTTCTAAATCAGGATTTATCATTTTATCTTTATATGAGATAATAAGATATTTTATCCTCCACGATATACAATTTTTGGTTTACTAGGTTTAGTTACAGGTCCAGATTGCTGTGTTTTATGTTCATCACCAGGTTTTATCTGCAACACTCTTACAGCTTCATCTGGGTCTAATCTATAAGAAGTTTCCTTTCCTTCAAAAAATTGGTAATCTCTAATCAATTTAATTACTAAACCTGGAAAACTAACAGCCTCTCCATCAGAATTTATAACAGTAAAATCAGCATTTGAATGCGGAGACATACTCCATCCTTCTTGAAATGGATCTTGTTGACTTCCTCTATAAGTCATTGACTCAACTTTAAAACCATGAGAATCTCTTGGATTAGTTACTAAATACTCAAGTTTATCTGCTACTTGTTTATGAGTTAAACCTAATTGTTCCAAAGTTTCTGCGTCTTGATAAATCACTTCTTTTAAACTCTCATTTTGACCTAAAAATCCAATCATAGAACTTTGCCTAGGTCTTAATCTTGCTTCAACTCTAGCTATTTCAGATTCTGTCAAAGTATCAATATATAAATTAGTTTTCATAAGATAATAGAACAATTCTTACTATATAAATGGTTCCTTTTTATATCCACTCAGTAGTAAGAACAACAACGCAGTTCACTTAATCCACCTCAAAACAAAAAGCTTCTTAAATATTCAAAATATACCCCTATATAAATGAAAAAAGAAAAAATCTTAGTTTTCAGTGCACACTCAGATGATTTTGTAATTGGGGCAGGTGGAACCATCGCCAATTACGCCAAAGAAAAGAAGAAAGTTACCGCAGTAATCTTCTCATATGGTGAATTATCACATCCTTGGCTGAAAGAAGAAGTTGTGCAAAAAACTAGAATAGAAGAGACTTACAAAGCCGCTAAACTTCTCCACAATGAACTCATCTTTCTTGGACTTAGAGAAGGGAAATTTAAAGATTCGCCAGAATTTGAAAAAAAGATCTTAGAAATAGTAGAAAAAGAGAAACCAACCAAAATATTTACACATAGTGGTGAGGATCCCCATCCTGACCATCGAGCAGTTCATAAAGTAACTTTAGATGTTTATGAAAAGTTAAAAGTAAAACCAGAAATTTACATTTACTCAGTTTGGAACCCAGTTTCCTTTAAAACAAAATATCCTTCATTTTATGTTGATGTTACAAAAACATTCTTCCTAAAATTGAAAGCTCTTAAAAAATTTCAATCACAAATAATTCATGTTGCATACCCCTTCCTCTTACTCTTATACAGAGGAATAAAAGATGGGTTTAAAATTGGGAAAAGGTTTGGAGAACATTTTTTCAGGATAAAATAAGATGGAAAAACCAAAATTATTACTTGTAGCGGACACCTTCTACCCCAAAGTAGACGGAACTTTAAAATTCATGGAAGAA
Organism: uncultured Methanosarcinales archaeon; assembly: GCA_964552945.1. Lineage (GTDB taxonomy): Archaea > Nanobdellota > Nanobdellia > Woesearchaeales > GW2011-AR9 > CAZEAB01. The sequence continues at coordinate 56,583 of CAZKIP010000008.1, read as the reverse complement.
TTCATTAAAAGAGCATATAATGATTTTCATATCTCTCTTCTAGTTCCAAAGCTTGATAATAAAAAACATAAAACAAAGCATTTAGATAAGATCACTTACATAAAACCTTACAAAAAAATATCCCTCTCCGGTTATCCGAGTATGAAATTCTCTTTCAACAATTTTAAACGTATTAAAACGGCAATTAAGGAAGCCGAAATTGTTTTTGTTCAAGGACCAGCATTATTAAGTTTCATAAGTATGTATTATGCCCATAAATATGAAAAAAAGGTAATATCATACACTCACGTTCTATCATGGGAAGTTCTGGCAAAGTTTGTGCCCCTTCCCCTTTTCCTTTATTCGTTAGCAAGAAAAATCAACTTATTTTTCTTTAATTATTGTGACAAAATTCTGGTCCCATATCATGATTTAAAAGATGAATTGAAAAAAAATGGTATAAAAGTTCCAATGGTTGTAACAAAGCTAGGAGTAGATATTAAAAGATTTTTTCCTAGTAAAGATAAAAAAGAAAGTAAGAAAAAAATAGGTATAAAATCTGAAAAGAAAGTCATAGGTTATGTAGGTAGAATTTCTAAAGAGAAAAACGTACAAATTATCCTTGATGCTTTTAATAAGCTAGAAGATAAAGATAATTTACAACTACTTTTAGTTGGAGATGGTCCAAAAGATCAAGTTAAAGAATTTAAAAAGCTAAATAATTGTATTCTTACTGGTTTTGTCAACAATGTAGAGAAATATCTTAAAGCAATGGACATTTTTATAATGCCAAGTTCTACAGAAACCACTTCCCTAGCTACCTTAGAAGCCATGTCCACAGGATTGGGAGTAATTGCCTCTAAAGTAGGTTTTATAAAAAATTATTTGATTAAGGATTATAATGGCATTTTCTTCTCAAAAAATAGTTCCACTATGCTGGCAATGAAAATTGAAAAACTCCTTGCAAATCCCGAATTAGTAGAAAAATTGGGTAATAATGCCAGAAAAACTATTGCTTACTCCTTCTCTTGGGAACGTTCTATTAACAAAATTAAAAGAAATTTGCTTCATTAAGGCTTTTTTATAATAACATATAGGTATATATACTATAAAGGAAACATTTAAAAACCAAACGGAAGAAAGACCCAAAATGGATGAAACATACAAGGCAGGTGCAATTCCTCCACAAGAAGACGATTCAGACCATAACAAAGACGGGTTTATGGAAGGTTACTTGGACGACGATGAAGTCATTGAATGTGCTGAATGTGGATCAGCAGTCCGTGATAAAGGAGTAACTGAAGAAATTGAAGGAGAAAAGGTCAATTTCTGCTCAAAAATCTGCGCTGAAGAATATGCTGAAAGTCTTGCATGAAGCGAATTCTACGTAAAGTATTTAAACAGACCCCTTTTTAGCAGTCTGTTACGCACGATTATAGATATTAAGGTGATTATACATGGCAAAACAAACTGTTGAAACTCTTATTGAAGGAGGGAAAGCAACCGCTGCTCCCCCGCTTGGACCAGCTCTAGGACCTACTGGAGTTAACATTGGACAAGTAGTTAGTGAAATAAATCAAAAAACTGCAGAATTAAAAGGAATGAAAGTTCCTGTAAAAGTTACTATTGACACTGAAACTAAAGAATTTAGTATTGAAGTTGGTACTCCTCCTGCAGCTGCTTTAATCAGAAAAGAAGCTGGAATACAGAAAGGAGCAAGTAACCCTTTAACTGAAAAAGTAGCAGATCTATTAATAGAGCAAATTATTAAGATTTCTAAGATGAAAGAAGACGCTCTTCTTGGTAAAGATACCAAAATGAGAGTTAAAGAGATTGTAGGAACTTGCCAATCTATGGGAATTCTTGTAGAAGGAATGCCTGCTCAGGAAGCTCTAAAAGCGATTGATGAAGGTAAGTTTGATTCTGAAATTTCATCTGGTAAAACAGAGATTAGTGAAGAAGAGAAGAAACAACTGGAAGAAGAAAGGAAGAGACTTGAAGAAGAGATGAAAACTCGTAGGGCTGAATTCGAAGTCAAAGCAAAAGCTATTATGAAAGATCTTGAAGGAAAAGAAAACAGAAAGATTAGGGCAGCTATGGTTGAAGGAGGAATACCTCAACCAATCATTGACGAATTAGCACCAGATGAGAAAAAAGAAGCTCCTAAATAGAGTTTTTATTTTTTTATTTATTTTCTATTGATAGACCTAATCTTATCCAACTCTTCAATTTCTGCCTTTTTAATTTGAAGCAAGGTGTTTGATAAATTCTGGATAAGTTCCGTCATTCTTTTAGTTTTGTTAAGCTGTTTTACCATTAACATTACAACAACAACAGATTCTACAAGAAGAAAGAAGATAATAATAGCTAGAGCAAAGATTACTTCAATAAGCGGTATATCCGCACCAAATACTAACATTTATTCACCTTCTTTTTTTAGTATTAAATAATTACTTCTTATAAACCTTTTCATATGCAATCTGTTTCCTTCATATATATCCAAGCCAAATCATTTCTAAAGTCTTCAGCTAAAGTGCTACATCTATCCACATCAATTGTTAAAAGTTGGTTGATAAATTGCGGTTTTCCCATCATGTTTTGGTAAGTGAAAAAATCTAAGACAGGGTTAGCTTTTTTCTCTAAATTTATGGCAGGATCTCTGGTGAATATGTCAAACTCTGCACAAACATCCCCTACTTGACCTTTAAACATCAAATAAAGTTGCAATTTCTCTCCTGCAACATCGTAAGCAAAATCAAAAGTTTTCCCATTAGTTTGGAAGTCCAATGCTTTCGACAAAGTTTTCTCTGAGATTTTTTTAATAGTTAATGGTTCTATGTTTAAACAACCAAATTGACTTAGAGGACTTCCATAAACTTTCTGAAATAAAGTTGGAGGGACATTATCTTCTCCATAACTATCGATAACTTTTCCAATCTCTACGTTAAGTCCATCGGTAACTACTTTTTTCTTTACACAGACTCCATCAACTCTTTCATATCCTTCGATACAAGTACATCCAGTTGCTTTAAGAACTTCGTTGGAACCGCAAGAAGTTGCTGCGGCAGCTGGTGCGGAAACAGAACCGGTTGAAGCGGCAGCAGCAGGAGCTCCCGTTCCACCACCGGCGGAATCTCCTGAAGAACCGCCACTACTTCCAGAAGAACTTAAAAAAACATTTTCTGCAGGACAAGTTATTATCTTTGGGCCATAGTCTGCAGCTGTAGATTCAGTAGCCAATCCAGTAACTCTTGTACTCGTTGTTTCGTTATACGGCCAATCCACCACTCCTGCATTGGAAGCATCGGCATAACCATCATTATTATTATCCACTCCTTTATCACAATAATCAGACCATTCATTACCTTGTGCAGAATCATTAAAAGTTGTGTTGAAATGGTCCCCATTTTTACAATTTTCTAGATTAACTGTATTCGAACTAAAAACATTATAATAAACTTGATTATTTTTGACTGAATCGTCTGTAGCCGAACACGAAATAGCGGTATCTAGCGAAGTAAAACTATTATTGATAATCAAACTGTCAGTTGAAGATTCAAATTGTATACCATCGCCTCCTTCAAAGGTTGAATTATAAACAATGGTATTTTCAGCAATTTGTAAATTAATAGTATTTGAAAAAAATGAACTATTTATCTTTGCTGAACGAGTGATACCATCAACACTAGTAGAAAAACTTATTCCGGTATAATATCCAGTGATATTGGAAGAGACAAAAGAAAAATTAGTACATCCTTCACAATTGACAGCCAAGTAACCTACCTCTCCTCCTACAAAACTGGTATTTGTAACTGTTAAATTATCTGCATCATAGGCCCAAAGACCATATGAAGATGAGGATGAAGTAGAGTCGATGTTACACGAAGAAATTTTTACATGATCCATACTACTCATTCTAATAATACTCAAAGCTGAAGAACTTGGATCTGCTTTTAAAACAGTTTGAACGCAACTTATTTCTAAATTTGAACTATCTATTGTAATTTGTTCAACTGAAAAAGTTCCTGGACAGAAAGTAGTATCTGTAGTTACAGAGTGTGTTCCTGAAGGAGAAGTACAATTTAAACTAAGACTTAGATTAATTGAAGTACTATTTGTCTGAGTCAAATTGATGTGAGTAAAATTACTTATGTTATTTCCCAGATAATCAAAATAAACGGAGATATTGTGGGGAGTAAGGACATAATCTCCAGTGCTATTTTTCTTTAATTCTGTTAACTCCAAACGACCCACTCCATTAGCTTCAGAAACTGCAGAATCGTCTAAATCTTGAGTGTCGTTAAAGTAACCAAAGATATTTGCATTTGGTACAGAGACCCCATCATTGGTTACATTAACATCCACGTAATACTTAAAGAAAATAGAAGCGTTCGATTCAGTTGTAACATTAGTCCTGTTACCTGAAACATTGATTAAGGAGTTATTTGTTATATTTCCTGTAGATAAAAGGTTGTGTAAAGAATTGTTTATCAATAAACCACCAAAAATAGAATTATTGTTTGAATTATTGTAAAGAACACCAATCGTGTTATTAACCAAAGTAACTCCAGTTAAATTTCCATGGTGGGAGCTTTCATAATAAACACCACGAGAAAAATTGGTAATTCTTAAATCTATTAAATTAAAATTGTTTCTGCTTGTTACCGAGATTCCTTTTCCAGTACCCAAACCAGTAAGATTGTATCCATTTCCTAAAATTGTAACATCGTCTGCATCTATCGTAAAGCCATCACCAGAGCAAAGATAATTACTACCCAAAGAGAAACTACTTGTAATTGTGGAACCACAAAGCATTTGAGACATTTTCAAGTAAGTTTTTGTATAGGTAGCATTAATCAAGTTAACATTGGTGCTATTACTGGTGAAATTATTGAAAGAAACTCCGATTGTACTTGGAGTTACAAAAAAGTTCTGTTTTCCACTTCGATAATATTCAGTAACTTCCATACGTGTAAATCCATCAGAATTTGTTAGGTTTGAGTCCTCCAATCTTTCAATAGAATTGTGAGCAGTCACATTGGCGTTAGTGATAGGGTTGCCAGAAGTATCATTGATATAAACGTCAACATACAACTTGAAAAAGACGTTTGATGTAGTTGGAGCAGTTATTTTTGTCTTGTCAGTGGAAGAATTGATAATTGTGATATTAGCAGAAGTTTCTTTTGAGATGAAAACATCATTTGTATTTTCAGAGAAATAAGAATCCCTAAAGGTATTTCTGTGAATATCCGTTGTTAATGAGGCACCACTCTCATTTGCATAGATTGCAAAGGAACTATTTGTGATAATCTCTGTAGAAAAGTTATTGTTTATACTGAATTCTTCTAACCAAAATCCGTACGAATTGTTATTTAGAATGTTTCCATACGAATCCACTCCACTTATCGTGCTAAATAATTTTATCGCTGATTTATTACTATGACTAATATTGTTATTTCTTATCTTGAAACCTGAACCAGTAGAAGCCTGGACAATTATCGCTCCATCATTACTTCCATTCCCATCAATTAATGAAATAACATTATTCAAGATGAATACACTACCTCTAGCAGCAACTCCATTGGTCAAATCAATACCTCGATCGAAATTATTAATTTGACAATTTTTTACTGTAACTCCAGATGCATTTACCCTTACCCCTGTTCCATAATTGGTCCCATTTATAGAATAACCATTACAATCTAAAGTTATTCCGTGATGGGTCACATTTAGTCCAGTTGCAGAACAATCAAGCAAACTTCTTGTCAATGTCACATTGTTAGTCACAGAATCACCACAGAAAGCAGAGTCTACAGAGATATTACTGCTATTCCAACTGCTGGTAGTAAAACCATCATTTACTTGTACAGAACAATTCCATCCTTCACCGGAAGTGGTGTAAGAATCATCTAAAGTTGAAACTAAACTTACATTCCCTTTGTTAACTGTGGTGTTTCCAGCTAAAACTGCATTACTACCATTGTACCAAATCCACTCCACTCCAAGAAGGTTTTGTTCACCATCGTTAGTATTAATATAACAATAAAGATCATTGAAAGTACCATTGTTAGTTGTTGAAGCATTTACAAAAACGGAAGTTACATTTGGTATAGTGTTAAAGTTAGAGGAAGTTCCGTTAACTGCAAAAGAACCGAGGTGAGTTGTGTTAAAGATTACTCTGCCAAATCCTTGAGATATTATTGTACAATTAGTTGTTTGACAATCTTCTCCATTAGACAAAATGAACACAGAAGAAGTATTTGAAGCATTCTCCACCCTATGTAGAGTGTTAACTATAGAAAAGTTCATTTGGTAAAGGGTAATATTGGCATTAAATCCAATCAAACTAGTAGGACCAAAAGATGAAAGATTTACAGCCGCACTATGGTTGTTGATAAAAATATTTTTTCCGAAATAGATGTCAGAAGTTATGGTAAGGTTTGAAATAAAACCACCAGTCCCATTATCAATCCATTTTATCTCTCCAAAAGAATTGTTGTAAATTAGATAATTTCTTTCTGTAGTAGTAGTTTCATCAAATACAGCTAAACCAGTAGAAGTAATATTGTTGTTAAGCAAAGTTGAACCGGCAGTAGAAGAAAACAAATGAAAACCAGTTGTTACATTGAAAAGGATTGTATTGTCTTGGAACCAATTGTTATTTGCATTTGATACATAGAAACCGTAACCAGCAGAATGGACAGTGTTACCATAAAAGAAATTATTGCCATCTCCTATATTAAAACCATAATCTCCTGCTCCGGTTTGATTTAAAGAATTATTTCTAAAAATGTTATTTGTACCTGAAGATAAATAAATTGTTGAAGATTGTGAAGTTGTAAGTATATTATCAACAAACGAGCTCTGAGTTGTACCAGAGAGTTCTACTCCATAAGAATCCGAGTTTCCACTTGCATTGACTATATTCTTGAAAACCATCGCTCCCTTCTCACTACCAACATATATTCCAGCGGAAGAATCTTGAGTGACATTGATCACGTTTCCTTGGATACTAAAATTACTTCCACCAGCATATATGGCGTACCAACTATTGGCATGTGAAGTGATAGAATTGTCAATAACTTTAGCTGATCCAGCCGAGAAAACGTCTATCCCATAACCCCCACTTACAATTATTTTATTATTATCAATCGTAAAATTTCTTGAATCTACTATAACTCCTGGTCCTTGTGATTCAACCGTGTTGTTAGAAAAATAACCATTATCGGAATTTGTTTGTCCTGTAAATGCTGTGGAAGAACCGGGAGTGAGATTTATAATGTTGTTAGTTACATTTCCAAATGGAGAAGAATCTAGATGAATTCCATTCGCAGAAGTAGGTACAAAAATACGGGAATTATCAATAGAAGAATTAGAAGAGTTATAATAATAAATCCCATAAGTCCCTGAATCATGAGTCATATCAATAGTTGTATTCCAAATTGTGAAATTATTACTTTTAGAATTCCCAACAGTAATCCCTCTCAGTACTCCAGAAACATTACAATTCAAAATCTGCACATTATCATAACCAGCACTATTGTTAATACCATAAGTATTACCACCACTACTATTGATATGATAATTGTGACAATCTAAAACAACGTCATTCGCCCCAATTACTAAAGCGCTTTCGGTTGAACAATCTTCCAAAGCAGAAGTCATCGTATAATTGGAAGTTATCCTGTCCCCACAATTACAAGTGGTCGCTCCTCCACAGTTGGCAGTGGGCAAGATCATATCAGAAGTGGATTCTATAATAACATCAATATCTTCATCACTTAAAGCTAAATTCTCAACCGGAACTTCCACCTCAGAAACAACCGCTCCTGTAAATCCGCCACCAACAAACCAAGCAAAAACACCTACCAATGAAAGTAAAACTATCAAAACTACAACTAGTCCTATCTGTCCTCTTTTACTTACGTACATAAGTGCTTTTCAGTAAACCTTTTTTGTTTATAAATATATGGATTATTTAGGGAGGTAAAGACAAAAGAAAAAGCTTATATATTTCCACAATAATTCATTTATAAAAAAAGATGATTGAAAATAACTTCTACAACCATACTGAAAAAGAATCACTGCAACTGCTCAAATCCAAAAAAACTGGTTTAAGCTCTCATCAAGCAGAAAAAAGACTCCACACTTATGGGTTAAATGAAATCAAAGAAGAGAAAAAAATATCTATATTCAAACTTATTTTATCCCAATTTAGTAGCCCCCTAGTCTGGATCCTAATAGCCGCATTAATAATCTCCCTTTATTTAGGAGAAATGATTGATGCTTCAATAATACTAGCGATAATTATTCTAAATGCCATCCTTGGTTTTTCACAAGAATATAAAGCAGAAAAAGCCATCGAAGCCCTTAGAAAACTGGCTTCATTACAATCAAAAGTTCTTAGAGATGGTAAAGAAAGAAAAATTAACAGCAAATATCTCGTTCCAGGAGATATTATCCTTTTAGAAACAGGTGATAAAATTCCTGCAGATGCTAGAATCATCGAAGCTTACAGCATGGAAACTCAAGAAGCTTCCCTAACTGGTGAATCCCTGCCTTTAACTAAAGATACTATAAAATTAAACGCAGATGTGGTCTTAGCTGATAGAAAAAATATGTTGTATTCTTCAACAATAATTGTTAATGGTAGAGGTAAGGCAGTAGTTACGGCTACAGGAATGAAAACTGAAGTTGGAAAAATAGCCAAATTAATAGAAGAAGTAGAAGATGAAAAAACTCCTTTGCAAATGAAATTGCAAAGTTTAGGAAAATATCTTACCATTGCAGTTGTTTTAGTTGCAATAGTTACATTTATTGCAGGAGTACTATTTGGAAAAGAAGTATCAACAATGTTTCTAACTGCAGTGGCACTTGCTGTGGCAGCTATCCCTGAAGGTTTGCCAGCGGTAATTACCATCTCTTTGGCTATTGGTGTTCAAAGAATGATTAAAAAGAATGCGCTAGTTAGAAAACTCCCTTCTGTAGAAACTTTAGGAAGTGTTAATGTAATTTGTACTGATAAAACAGGAACTTTAACCCATAATGAGATGACTGTTACTAAAATTTACGCTAACGCACAGGTATACGAAGTATCCGGTTCAGGATATGATGCTGACGGAAAATTCTCACAAAACAATAAAGAAGTTAGTCCTTCCCCTTTATCTCTTCTATTAAAATGTGGTTTACTTTGTAATAACGCACAATTTGAAGAAAAAAGAAAACAAAGAGAAGTTATCGGAGACCCAACTGAAGCAGCCTTAGTTGTAGCTGCAGAAAAAGCGAAACTTTCTGCAAAAGAAGAACGTATTGACGAAATACCTTTCTCCTCTGAGAGAAAGATGATGACAACCATCCATAGAACTTCTAAAACTACCGTTTCTTTCACTAAAGGAGCACCAGATGTTGTCTTAAAATATTGTGATCAAATTTATCTTAATGGAAAAATACAACGTCTTGACAGAGAAACAAAAAAGAAGATTCTACAACAAAATGAAAAGTTTGCTTCCGAAGCGTTAAGAGTTCTAGGTTTTGCTTTCAAAGAAAGTCCTACCAAAGAAAATGCTGAACAAAGTATGGTTTTCTTAGGATTGCAAGCAATGATTGATCCTCCTAGAGAAGAAGTTAAGGAAGCAATAAAAAGGTGTCAAGACGCAGGAATAAAAGTAATAATGATTACTGGGGATCACTTAATTACCGCTCAAGCCATTGGAAAAGAATTAGGTATTGAAGGGAAAGCCATTACTGGAAAAGAACTTCATGAAATAAATCTAGCTAAAGAAATTAAAGGGATTACAATTTTTGCTAGGGTTAATCCAAAAGATAAATTACATATCGTTGATGCTCTAAAGAAGAAGAATTACGTTGTAGCAATGACGGGAGATGGCGTTAACGATTCTCCTGCCCTTAAGAAATCAGACATTGGAATTTCAATGGGTATAACAGGAACCGATGTAGCTAAGGAAGCTTCAGATATGATTCTTACAGACGACAATTTCACTTCTATTGTTAATGCAGTTGAAGAAGGGAGAGGAATCTTTGATAACATTAGAAAATTTGTTAATTACCTTCTATCAAGTAATCTAGGAGAGATATTAGTTATTTTCTTAGCCACAATCATGGGCATGCCCTTGCCACTTACAGCCATCCATATTTTATGGGTTAATTTAGTTACAGACGGACTTCCTGCTGTCGCCTTAAGTTTTGACCCTCATCAAAAAGACATCATGAAATTAAAACCCAGAGATAAAAGGGAAAATATTATCTCCAAAAGTGTTGGTACAAACATTATTGCTTTAGGAACAATTATTGGTTTAATGACCCTACTAGTATTCTGGCTTTATCGTGGTTCTCCTTTAATCAAAGCACAGACAATGGCTTTCACTGCTTTAGTAGTGTTTGAAATTGCTAGATTACAAATGATTAGGTCTGATTATAAGTTACGATTTTTTTCAAACAAACTACTTGTTGGAGCTGTAGCAATATCTCTGGGACTACAATTTGTTGTTATCTACACCCCATTAAATAAAATCTTTAATGTTGTTCCTCTTGATATTATGGATTGGGTTTGGTTATTCGTAGCAACAGGGATAATTATATTAATCAATAAGATTTACCTTACTATAATTAAGAGGTATAAGAAATGATTTTACCATTGGTATTCCTGTTGCTTGTCTTTTCGATTTTACTAATCTGGAAGAGTTCAGATTGGTTGACTGATTCATTAGTTCCAGTAGCTGAAAGACTTGGAACAAGTTACATTGCTATTACCACCTTACTTGTATCCTTAATAATAAGTCTACCAGAGATTTTCTCTGCCACATACTCTTACCTTCTAGGACATTTAGATATTGGTTTGGGGGTTGTCATTGGTTCTGTGATGGCCAACGTTGGTTTAATCGTTGGAATTTCAGCCATGGTTAAACCTTTAAAAATAGAGAAGTCTATTGTCATAAGAGATGGCCTTTTTTTGATTGTAACAACGATAATTGTTTTAGTGTTTGGTTCTGATTTACAATATGAAAGAAGTGAAGGGATTGTTTTACTTCTTCTATTCATTCCCTACGCATTAAACGTCTGGTTCTTTGAGAAATGGCGACCTAGAAAAAGTCAAAATGAATTGTTAATAAGAGCTAAGAAAAACTTATCTTTATTTGGAAAAGGAGGATTTAAATTGAAGCCATCTTTCCTAACTTTTGTATTTAGTGGGATTCTTTTAATTGCAGCTTCCTACCTCTTTTCATTTTCCTTAGTAGAAATTGCAGAAGCAATTAAGATGCCTGGAATCATCATCGGATTAATCTTTGGAGCGATAGGAACATCACTTCCAAACATTGCAGCAGCTGTCCATGGAACTATGAAAGGTTTTAAAGACGCAGCTATAACGGAAACATTTGGCTCAAACATATTTACTTTACTTATCACTTTAGGGATTATTATAGTTCTTGCACCTTTCTCAATTGGAGGGAGGGTTTTTTATTTTGATTTAACTTGGATGATTATCATAAATTTATTGTTAATCTTTTTCATCTTTAAAGGATATCATTATCGAGAAGAATCGGTTACAAGGTTTGAGGGAGCTACTTTGGTTGTTTTCTACATAGTTTTAATGGTAGCTAACGTTTTATTATTGTATGGTTATTAAGAAAAAAAACAATATCTATCCAAAATAGCCAGCTTTATCAGCTTTAATTTCTTTCGATCTAGCGGTACTGAAATATTTAGACATCTTATCATACGCTTCTTCAACTTCTTTATCAACAGAAGGGCTGACTATGTTGAGAGCTTCTTCAAAATGTTTCATTGAAACTTTAGTTGATTTAAGATCTTCCCTTAAAGAAACCATTGCGGCTTCTCTACAAACCCCTTGAATATCCGCACCAACATAACCCTTAGTCTTATCAACCAATTTGTCAACATTAACATCTTCAGCCGTAGGTATTTTATTCAAATAAATTTCAAAAATCTTTTTTCTTCCTTCTTTATCAGGAGGAGGTGTTAAAATCATTCTATCAAATCTTCCCTGTCTTAACAAAGCAGGATCAACTATATCTGGTCTGTTTGTAGCAGCAATAATAACTACGTCATTTAAACTTTCCAAACCATCCATTTCTGTTAACATTTGATTAACAATTCTTTCCCCAGTTCTTCCATCACTTGAAGAGTCTCCCCTTTTTGGAACTAAAGCATCTATCTCATCAAAGAATATTATTGTAGGAGCTGTTTGTCTGGCTTTATGAAATACTTGTCTAACTGCTTTCTCAGATTCACCAACCCATTTACTTAACAGAGAAGGACCATTTACAAGAATAAAATTAGCTTCACTTTCTTTTGCTACCGCTTTTGCCAACATTGTTTTACCTGTTCCAGGGGGACCATATAACAAGATTCCTCTTGGAGGGCGGATTCCCATTCCACTAAATAATTCTGGTTTTTTAAGAGGCCATTCAACAGCTTCTCTTAATTTACCTTTAACATCTTCCAGACCTCCCACATCTTCCCATTTAACGTCCGGAGTTTCCACCATTACTTCTCTCATAGCAGAAGGTCGGACAACTTTCAAAGCATCTGTAAAATCTTTTTGAGTTACCATTAATTTTTCTAATATTTCTTTTGGAATTGGTTCTCCTTCTTCAATTCCTTCAACTTTTAATTCAGGTAATATCCGCCGCAGTACAATCATTGCTGCTTCTTTCGCTAAAGAATTGAGATCTGCTCCTACAAATCCATGGGTAACCCTGGCTATCTCATCCAATTTAACATTTTTTGCTAATGGCATATTTCTAGTATGAATCTTAAGAATCTCTAACCTACCAATCTTGTCAGGAACACCAATTTCTATCTCTCTATCAAACCTTCCAGGCCTTCTTAAAGCAGGATCTAAACTATTAGGAATATTCGTAGCAGCAATAACAATAACTTTCCCTCTTGATTTCAAACCATCCATCAATCCAAGAAGTTGTGCAACTACTCTTTTCTCAACATCTCCTTTAGTTTCTTCCCTTTTGGTAGCGATAGCATCAATTTCGTCAAAGAAAATTATCGAAGGAGCATTCTCTTCAGCTTCTTCAAACTTCTTTCTTAAATTAGCTTCAGATTCTCCATAAAATTTACTAATAACTTCAGGACCATTGATTAAAATAAAATGTGAATTTGTTTCAGAAGCAACAGCTTTCGCCAAAAGGGTTTTTCCAGTTCCAGGAGCTCCATGTAATAAAACGCCTTTAGGAGGTTCTATCCCTAATTTCTCAAATATCTCAGGATGTCGTAGAGGAAGTTCAACCATTTCTCTAACTTTAGTAATTTCATCTTTCAAACCACCAATATCTTCATAGTTGATTCCTAAACTTATTCCTTCTTCTTCTTTCATCTCAACAGCATGTGGATTAAAGGTTACTTCTGTATCAGAATTAACTATTAAAACACCTTTCTTTGGGTTAGCATCAACAACAACAAATTTTAAATCTCCAAAACCGAAACCAGCAAACCTAGATTCCATCATGGAAAAAACATCTTTCATTTCATCTCCCATTTGCTGTCTTCTTCTTGATCTTCCCAAAGAAACAATATCTCCTTTCACCAAAGCTTTTCCTAGAAGTCCTTGTTTGAATAATTGTGGGGATGCTTTTATCATCACTCCCTTATTTGCTGGAGCGATAGAAACTTTAATTGCAGCTTTAACTTCTGCTTTAGAAACCGTAACCATCTCTCCAATCGAAGTTCTGGAGTTTTTACGAGTGTTACCATCCATTCTAATAATGTTTAATCCAATATCACCAGGATAAGCTCTGTCTACGATAGCTCCAGTTGATCTTTCTCCGTTAATTTCAACGAAATCACCTGGATTTACACCTATCTCTTTCATATAATTAGAGTCAATTTTAACAATACCTTTATTGACATCATCCTGTACAGCTTCCATTACTTTTAGCTTAACTTCTGGCATAAATTCGTCGTTGTGAGTGCATTTTATAAAGATTATGGTACTCATTTTTTAAGAATTTGTCTTTATGAAGTAACAACCTCAAAAAGGTTTATAAAAACCGCTTAATAATAGCATTCTATGACAAGAACAGCATACCACGGAACAAATAGATTAAGCTTAATTCTAGAAGATGCGGCAGTTAAATCCTTCTATTCAGAGGAAAGATTTTTTGAAGAATTATTTGCCAGATATAATTCTCTACGTAGAGAAATTATCGTTGCAGGGAAAAAAAATGTTGGCGAAGGTTTTGAAGATGATTATTATTTAATGATAGGCGGAAATGAAGTTTCAACAAACAAAGTAATGGATTTTAGAAAATATCAAAGAGAACTTCATGTTTGGCTCTTTATACATTACGATAGAGCTGAAAGATATGCTCGTCCTCCAGATCCAGCAATTTTTGAATTTAATCTTCCAGACAGTTATGAAGAAACTGGTTCATGCCTTATTGTTCCAAAGAAGCTAGATTTCAGTAATTTAACTGCCATCTATGTTCCAGAAACAGAAATAGAAGTAACTAAAGAAATTCTCATTGGTAAAATGTTTTTAGAAACAAAAGTAAAAAAATTAAAATAAAAATTATTTTTTCTTAGCTTCTTTAACATCCTTAACTTCAGAAGTTGCTGTTCTAACTTTTGGTAGAGGTAAAGGAGAAGGCAAGTTTACTTCTTCACTAATTTTTATCGCTTGAATGTTTCCTTTATGTAAAGCAGCGTTAACAATTTGTTCCATTATTCCAGGAGGAACTCTTTTATTTTTGTCCCATCCTTCTTTAATTTCTTTAATTTTTTGTTCAGCTTCAACATAGAAAACTTGTCCTTCCACATCAATCTTTCCTAAGTTAGGTTCATAAGCACAATTGAATGCGAAATTAAATTTCAAACCTTTTCTTCCTTCAACCGCAAAGTTCATGTCTTCTACGTCTTGAATAGAAACATTATTATTTATTTTAATTTGGCCACCTTTAGATTTCAAATCTCTTTCAGCCACTACTTTGTTTAAACTTATTTTAACTATTGCCATTATAACCACCTATATACTTTATTTTACTCTAGGATTAATAATCGTTTATAAATTTTCTGTCTTATTACTTTATTTTGAAGGTTTTTTCTTCTTAACCGCTTTCTTCTTAACAGGCTTCTTAGCAGCCTTCTTAACAACAGGATTTTCAACATCAACCTTCCCTTTCTTAATATTCATCAAAGTCTGACATTTTGGATAATTGTCACAACCCAAGAACTCGCCATAATAACTCTTCCTCAACTTCATCTTTCCTTTCTTACAAGTAGGACAAACCATCCCTTCTTCTTCATACTTCTTTTCAGCAGATTCGTCAACCTTTTCTTTAGGTTGTAAAATGACTTCAACTTTCTTTCTTCCAGTTCCCATCTCAACGATGGGCCACCCAGAATCATCCATCTTTCCACTGAACTTAACTACTCCTGTTTTTGGGATATTCATAATAGTTTTACAATCTGGATATTTGTCACAACCAACAAATCTTCCGTATTTTCCACGACGAATCATTAACTTCCCTTCTTTACATTTAGGACAAGACCCCATGAAATTTTGTGTGTCCTGTGTAGCACGAACTGATTTTAAAATTTCTTCACCAATCTCTTTTTCCTTTTTCTTAAAATCAGATAATAAAGTAGTTAAAAATTTCTTTGATTTTTCCAAAACATTTTCTGGTTTTTCCTTTCCTTGACGGATTTTTTCCATCTCTTCCTCAACAGAAACAGTTAATTTTTCATCAATAATTGTTGGAGCAAATTTTTCAAGAATACCAATAGTTTCCATTCCCAATTCTGATACGGTGATACGTACTCCTTCAACATATCCTCGTTTAAACAACCTATCTAAGATATCTGCTCTCGTTGCTTTCGTACCTAAATTTCTTTTTTCTAATTCTTTAATAATAGAGGATTGATTGTATCTGTTAGGTGGTTGTGTTTCTTTATCCAATTTAGAAATTTTCTTAACAACCACTACATCATTCTCTTTCATATTAGGTAAACTAATTTCTTCAATCTTGAGATAAGGTTTATAGAAAACGTGCCAATTTTCTTCCAAAGTACGAGTACCTTTAGTGACAAAATTCTCCCCTTTAACATCTAAGATAACTTCCATTGTTTCTCTAACGGCAGCATCTGCAAAAGTTGCCATAAATCTTTTAACAATTAAATCATAAATTTTTCTTTCACGATCTTTTAATTCTCCTGGCACCAATCCTGTAGGATAAATAGCTGGATGAGCTGGATCAGTTTTCTTTCCATTGTTTGGTTTCAAAGATTTCTTTTTCAACAATTCATTACACAGCCCTTGATAGTATGATTGTTTAGCTAAATCTTTCAAAATTTTTGAAAAACCTATCTTTGGATCTAATATTTGAGAAGAAGTTCTAGGATAAGATGTAACTCCCGCTAAATAAAGGGATTGTGCATGTTGTAAAGTTTCTTTAGGAGTGATTTTAAACAAAGAATAAGCTTCAGCTTGCAATCCTGACAAATTGAATGGGACGGGAGGTGCTTGGTTTCTTTTTGTTCTTTTAACACTATTTACCTTAGCTTCTTTAGCTCCTTTAACTGCACTAAGAATTCTGTCAACTTCCGCTTTGTCAAAGATTTTTCCTTTTTTATGCTCTGCTTCAATTTTTTCGTTTGCAAAATCTCCCAACAAAGGGATTAACCAAAATGGTTCTGGAATAAAGGCCTTAATTTCTCTTTCTCTGTCAACTAATAATTTTAACGCAGGTCCTTGAACTCTTCCTGCAGACATAACTTTGAATGAACCAGCTGCTTTAACTGAAGCAGTTAACGCTCTACTAAGATTAATACCATAGAACCAATCTAATTTGTGTCTTGTTTCTCCTGCAAAGGCTTGACCCCAATCAATATGGTTCATTTTTGTTTCGTATGATTTAACCAAATCACCTTTGGTTAAAGTAGAAAATTTCATTCTGTTGGCATCTTTTTGTTTACAGGCAAATCTTACAACATTCAATCCAATAACTTCTCCTTCCACATCATAGTCGCAAGCAATTGTAAATTCATCCGCTTTTTTAGCCAACATAGTTATGGTGTCTAAATAAACCTTAACGTAAGCTAAATCCTTACTTCCTTTGTATGATGCTTGCCATTGAATATCAAATGAAGGATACTTCCAACTTTTTTCCTTCTCAGCTAATCCATAAAGGTGACCTACAGCGGAGGTAACTATGATTTCTTTACCTTTATGAGTTAGTTCAAAGTAAGAAGCTTGTTTATTCTTTTTCTGCTTTGGAGTAGAATCAGCTAGGGCAGCTGCCATCTTTTTAGCTGAACTTGGTTTCTCGGTAATAATTAATTCCATGTGTGAAGAATTTAGGCGGCATTTTTTAAATGTATTGTTTACAAAGCTACTATTATGGTAGTTAAAGTAAAATCAAGATATTTTGAAGTAAGGCAAGACTTAGAAGAAAGAGTCATTACTAAAGATATTGACGTAGTTGAAAAACTAGCAAATGATCCATTATATGTATTTGACAACAAAAATTGTTTCTTTTGTAACAATAGGATTCGTGGTAAGATGTACCATTTAGTTGATGAAGATGAAAAAAGTGTAACTAATTATTTCTTAGATGAAGGATGTTATGAAGGAATTGCTTTGAAAGTAAACTAACTATTCTACCCAATCAAAAAATTTTTAAACAAGGAAAAAAAGCTCCAATTATGACTTCAGTTGGAAACACCCCTTTAGTTCAAGTTGATGGAATCTATGCGAAACTTGAATGTGTCAACCCTACTGGAAGTATCAAAGACCGGATGGCTAAATATATCCTTGATAGGAGTGAAGAGCAAGGAATTCTAAAACCTGGTATGACAATTGTAGAAGCTACCAGCGGAAATACGGGAATTGCTTTGAGTTATTTTGCTAGAGAAAAAGGATATCCGGTGAAAATTGTCATGCCTTCTGATATGTCTGAAGAAAGAAAAGAGATTATCACCTCTCTCGGTGCTGAATTAATTTTAGTTTCTCCAGGAAATTTTGCAGAAGCAGCCAGTGTTAGAGACAAAATTGCAAAAGACTCCTCTAATTTTAATACTCGTCAATTTTCAAATCCTCTAAATGTTCAATGTCATTATGAAACTACCGGTCAAGAAATTATTAAGCAAATGAATGGTAAAAAAGTTGATGCATTTATAGCAGGAGTTGGTACAGGAGGAACTTTAATTGGGGTCGCTAAAGCCTTGAAAGAAAAGTTTCCCAACATCCATATTGTAGCTGTTGAACCTTCGGAATCCCCCGTAATGAGTGGTGGAGAAGCTGGAGCCCATGGTATTCAAGGCATAGGAGATGGTTTCATCCCAGCAATTGCAAGTAATAATGGAGAAGGAGTAAATAGATTAATTGACGAAGTTATTTGTATATCTACAAATGAAGCAAAAGAAGTTGCTTTAAACCTTCAACAACAACATCATTTCTGTGTTGGTGTATCTTCAGGTGCAAACTTTTTAGCAGCAAAAAGAATTTCAGAAAGGTTTGATAATGTCGTAACTATATTCCCTGATGGGTTTGGAAAATATCAATCATTTGGATTAAAACATTGTGATAAAGGAAAATGTCCTTACGAGAATAAGAGAGAAGACGTATTATCTGCTTTTATGCCTTCAAAGCAATTCTAGTTTATCTCTTTCTGGAAGCCTATTCAACATTCCTTTAAGATGATGTCGCATGTATTCATCTGGAGATAGAGAAACAAGGTAAGAAAGTGCTTTCCATGTTCTTGGATGAAATTGTTTTATGTGTCGAGCATTAGTTCGAGCATCTATAGGAGCCATTGCCTTTTTATGTTCTAATTCTTTTTGAATTTCTTTCGTTCTTTCTTTATTCTCAACAAGTCTTTGATGAGTGATACTTCCAGGAGTTTCTTCAGATATCCGGCTATTCCAATTTCTAGTGGACTCCTCATTTCTTTTTATACACCAATCAATAGTTGCCAATTGAGTTTGATAATCCCTATCTAATCCTCTACCTCTATAACAAGAAAAATCAGCTTGAGTTTCAACAAAATTAAAATTGGTCTGTAATCCTCCTTCTATACCTAAAATGTTATCAATAATATGTCTAATTTCATGATAAATTATCTCTTCTGGAACCATCTCTTGTGAAGGTCGATAATCATCTTGCTCTGCTTTTTCTTTAACTGATGCTAGCCATTGTTGTACTCTTGCAGGATTGTAAAGTTCATCCTTAGTTAAAAAAGTTAATCGCCATAAAGAAGTTTTTTTATTTTTATCTAATTTAGCAATTGTTTTTTCTGAAGGATTTTTTAGAATGTCATAGGGAGAAGAACTATTAACAAAACCTAATGCATTACTATGTCTCCATCTTAACTTTCTAATACCAACAGAAAAACCGTAAGATCTTGCTTCTAATAATTGTGGGACTTTTTTATATTTAAATACTAACCCATATAACCCATGAGGGTTTTCAATCATCCCGTTTTCATCTACACCAAAACGATCTTCTAAATATTTTACAATTTGTTGTGCTTTAAAAGTTCGAACAGCAACATCAGCAAATTCGGTTTTATTACGTTTTGTAAGATCATATTCTTCAGACAAATCTCTAACCAATCCTGCTATTTCAGAAGGATTTTCAAATTGCATTGTGTCAAAGAATGAATCTAAAGCTTTTCCATACTGCCATAAATCCATCAGTGCATCTCTACGTGGTTCTGTCATATGATAGAAATTATACTGTAACTTTATAAAGGTTATTACTATTAAGTAAGAAAAAGAGGATTAAATCAATTCTACAGTGTTTCCAACCCTAATTGGTACCGAAGCCATAAGTTCTGTGTATGTTTCTCTGTTTGATGTTTTAAACCTACAATCTCTTGAGAATTTACCTGGATTTTTTCCGACTTTTCCATGTAAAACATAAGTAGAATCTTTACCTAATCTCGCAAAATTATCACCAACATCTTGTTCAAATGTTAATTTACAATTATTTGTTCCGTCAGCAGCGTAATCTCCTGTAGTTCCTTCTACTGTTGCTTGTAATCCATCAGAGTAAGCAGCAAATAATGCACCTGGTGAACCACAAACACGTATTGGGTTACATTCATATCCACTTAATGATTTCTCTCCGTAAAGTAAATGTAATCTGTCTGGCAAACTTGTTTTTCTTAGTTGAACTTCTTGACCATCCATAGTAAAATGAGGAGTAGCAGAATTAAGAAGATTAACTATAGCACGCTGATATAAGGATGATTTCTCTGGATTAATCTTATCTTGATATCTAAATAAAATATCTCCTAAAATTTCCACTTGTTCTTCTGAAAGTCCAAAATCTCCAATTATATGAGTAATCAATCTTGGAGACATTGAATCTAAAGAAGAAGTAGGACCTTCTTTTGAAAATCTTATTTCTGAAGAATAATTTAATTCTGTTAGAAAACCATAAAGAAATATAGATAACGAGCTATAATCATTAAACCCACTTTCACCATGACCTGAAGGAATATTAAATCTTTTTTTAATTGATGGTAAATCGCCGATAAGTTCATCAACTCTTGCTTCCAACATTTCATCTGTTCTTGTTAAACCTGGTACTTCCTCTCCTCGCTTATAATGTCCCCAAGCAGTTTCTCGTTCAGCCTTGGTTTGTATAACATTATAACCTTCAAACCTTTTTACTGAATCTCTTTCAGAAACTAGAACATCTCTAATTAAGCCAGTGATTTCTTCTTCAGATAAAAAAATAGGTCTTTCATCTACCAAATCAGCTAAAATCTCTAATTTGGTTTTTATTACTGTATCCTCTCCTCTTTCTGTCAATACAACAGTATTACTTAAAGGGACGGTTCTTACTAATGAAACAATTCCACCTAAACTAGATGCCCTAAAAGATGTTCTTTCAGAATCACTACCAAATTGATCTGGAACCGGACCATAAAAAGTGAGCGTACTATCTTTAAAAGAATGCCCGCCTTCTCCATCAATTTTTCCATGAATATCAACATCTACATATTGGGCTTCAGACATGTAAAAATCTGCTCCTTCAGCATAAACTTTTAGCTTTAATGGGTTTTCTTCAGTTCCTCTTAATTGTTGACAAGTATTTTCTACTCTAAAATTTCCCACAAGTAATTTATTATGATTAAGATGCATATCTCTCCTAGTATTTTTTGTATCGCCAAACTTTATAGAAAAATCATTTTCTCCATTGGCATATCTTACTTGGACCTCATACCAATGAGCCATTCCATTAAATAAATTTAAATGAATTTGACGTATTTCTGGTTCATTGTCATTTACTTCTAAACCAGCAGGTGAGAACATTAACTCTCTGAATTCATTTATCACTTTTTGTACTTCACTCAATGGTCTTGGATTCTCTAATGCATCTTTCATTAAAACTTCAACTGGATTATCTTCTGTGGGATTGCTTTCTTTTAATCCATTTGAATACTTTGTAGTGACCCCTTTAAAAGTAGCTGCAATAAATTTTCCAATTAAAGAATCAGGATCAACACCTAATTTATCACTAACTTTATCCGATCTTCTGTAACTATCAATAACTTCAACAGATTTACCATCAAGTAAAATATTGTGGGCCATTTTGATGTAAATACATGGTTTTATTTAAACTTTATCGAAGAAACTACTGAATAATGGTGTCAATTAAATCCTCTCAGAAATAAATTCATCTTTGTTCATCTTAAAAAAACGATTATTTTCTTTCTCTTTTCCAATGGTTGAAGTAGGAGAAGAACCATAATCATGGCCAGGATAAATAATAGTTTCATCAGGTAAACTTTTCAGTAATTCTAAAGTTTCCACCATTTTCTCCGGATCTGAGCCAGGGAAATCAACTCTGCCACAACCTTCAACAAATAAAGTATCTGAAGTGAAAAGATTTTTTCCATCATAGAGACAGATGCAATCAAATCTATGCCCGGGTGTATGTAGAACTTTAAACTCTACTTCTTTAATTCCAATTTTATCATTATCTTTTAATTTTCTATCAACTTCCTGTTCTATTGATTCATGACCATAAATTGGGATACCTTTTTTACTATAAATTTCTAAATCAACCAAATGATCAAAATGGCTATGCATGATTACTACAAATTTAAGTTTTAAATTGTTTTCAGAGATATAATCAAAAATTTGCTTAGATAAAACTGAAGGATCGATGATAATACATTCTTCACCACTATCTACAACATAGGCAAAGTTGCCATCATATCCGCCTTTGAATGTTTTAATTCTCATTTTTCATATAGAAGGTGAATTATTTAAAATATTATCGCAAAAGCTATTTATATTAGCAGTTAAATTATAGTTAAATGGAAATTCTAAAAAATGATTCTTCCTCAAAGGCAATAAAATTTTCTATAGTTTTACATGGTACCGAAGTTGCCAGAGCTTTTCTCTATTTAATTAATAACAATTTACATCAAGAACCATATGGTCTTATGGAAGATTTGTTTGTAGAACCTGAAGTAAGACATCAAGGGATTGGTACTAAGTTGATTAAAGAAATTATTGAGGAAGCAAGGAAACAAGGTTGCTATAAATTAATCGCTACTAGTCGGCATAAGAGAATAAATATCCACAAATTGTATGAGAGATTTGGTTTTCAAGATCATGGCAAAGAGTTCAGAATGAACCTATAAAAGAGTAACCTTTAAATACACTTATTCTAAATTCATAGTATTGAGGAGAGCTAGGCTGGCGCGCTAGTCCTGCGTTGTTACCGTGAATGGACTTTACACGGAGCCGAAGCCCAAAGAAGGGTCAATTTTGTTTTGTTGGTCCATACAACCTTTGCTGACAGTTTGTCCTTTGGGATGGGCTTGTTGGGAACCAGGTCAGATTCGGAAGAAAGCAGCCTTAACCTTCAAGTTTCATGTTCAAAGGGTTGCAAGCTCGAGAAGCTGTGTGGGTCAAACCAGCGAGGCTTAGTTGTTTCGACCGCGGGTGTGCCCTCAATATTTTATTCTATTAAGAAATCTGTCCAGAATAATGTCATTTTGTATACTAGCGCCAATGGAGGCAATGAGTTAAGTTTACGAAACTCATAATAATGCCGTGCTCTAGTATACAAATTAATTACATTCTGGAAAAAGCACTATTAAAAAAGAAAAAGAAAAAAATTATTCAATGTTTTCTACTTCACTGAAATCAACATCAGATGAATCAAGGCTGTCTAAATCATCCAATTCATCTAAAGCGTCTGATAAATCAGCTTCATCCGGGCTTTCCTTAGAATCAGCAGGAGTATCTGCAGTTTTCTCAACACATCCAACTGCAAGTAGAAAGACACTAATCAATAAAACTACTAACATTACTCTTTTCATTTTAAAAATGAATAAAAGAAGGTATAAAAACCTTCCTTATTCCTCGTCAGTAGTTTCTTCTTCAGGATTTTCAGATTCTGCTTCATCCTTGTCATCATCTGAATCATCGCCATCTCCTACTCGAAACTCTTTCATGAAATCTCTTAAGATATCCTTAGATTTTTTCAAATCATCTCTTAATTCCTTCCATGCAGTTTTCCATTCATCTCCAGTAGCATCTTTTAATTCAGCATTTTTAGCCTCAACAGAAGAGGTATGCTCTTTGAATTGAGTAACAAATTCTTCTAATTTGGCTGTATCTTTTCCTGCTTCTTTAACTTTAGCTACCTTTGCTTCCATGTTCTCTAAATACTTTTGATGTTTCTTTACAACAACATCCAATTTAGCATCTATAGAATTTTTTACACCTTTTTTCTGAAGACTTTTTGCTTTCTTCCAAGTTTCACGAAGACTTTTCAAACCATCTCTTAATTCATCCTTAGTTGCTCCTGCTTCTGCAGCTGCTAGAAGAGCATCTTTCTGAGTAGCAATCTCTTCTTGGAAATCAGCAACTTCTGCAATTAAAGCATCATTTCCATCTTTTTTGGAAAGATGTTCTTTCAATCTTTCTAAAGAATTAAGCATTACATCAGCTGACTTAGCCAGATGTTTAAATCCTCCTTTCCTTAACTCTTTCTTACGATCATCACAATCGTCACCACAATCCTTAACCTTCTTTCTCAAATTAGCTAGGTTATCTTTGTGTTTAGAGAATTGTTCTCTGGCATCTTTATATCTTTCTCTAGCCTTGTGAACTCCTTCTCTAAGCTCTTTTACATTTCGTTTAAAGTTTTCACGTTTTTGTTTAATCATGTCTTTTTTCTCTTTAATGTCTAACTTCTTAGCATCCTTTTTTACTCTTAGTTCTTTTTTATCAGCATCTTTCTTCAAATCCATCTTATCTTTAGCAACATCTGTATCATCGCCTTCCGCAGCTAAAGCCATTGGAACAACGCTGAGTATAAATATTGCCAAAACCATTATTGCAACTATCTTCTTCATGTTTATGCACCTCCGCATAACAATCTTAGCAGTAAAAATAGTTTATAAAGATACTTTACGTAAAGCTTTGTAAAGTTTTGTAAAGTGTTAAAGAATTCCTATTGCTGCAATTCCTTTAATTTTTCTAATACTTTAGCAGCATGACCTTTCGCTTTAACATTAGACCAAATAAAGGCGACTTTTCCTTCAGGATTAATTAAAAAAGTGCTTCTAACAATTCCCATATATTCTCGGCCCATGAATTTTTTTTGTTTCCATACACCATAATCCTGAATCATCTTTTTTTCCACATCTGCAAGAAGAGTTACATTAAGATCATGTTTCTCAACAAAAGTACAATGTGATTTCTTAGAATCTTTACTTACTCCTAAAATATAGGCATTAAGATCTCCAAACATTGGTTTCATGGTTGTAAAATCAATGGCTTCAATTGTGCATCCAGGTGTGTCATCCTTTGGATAGAAATATATTACCAACCATTTTCCTTTAAAGTTTTTCAAAGATACCAGATGATCATCTTGGTCAGGAACTGAAAAGTCAGGAGCAGGGTCATTTACGTTTACCATTTACATGGAAGAATGTAATGATTTTTATATGTTTTGAAATAAAAAAAGAAAATAAAAAAATTAGTAGTGCAAGAGCACTTCTACATGCTTGCCAAAGACGCCTTTCAAATCTTCAAATAAAGGTTCCTTAACAAAAACTCTCTGTGGAAATTTAACAGAAGCTAAGTCTTTCTCATACTCTTCCAAAGTTGAATCTTCCATAGTTCCTAAACTACCATCAGGATTGATTTTTGCCTTAGAGATTTTTCGGTCTTTGTCATCCACATCATGAACTATGTAAGCAATCTTGTCTAATAAAATTACTTCACCATATTTCTCACCATGCTTAACTTTGACCTTAGCTCTTTCAAGTTCCAATCCACGTTTTCTTTGCATGTATTCAACTAAAAACTTAATC
This sequence comes from uncultured Methanosarcinales archaeon, assembly GCA_964552945.1. Taxonomy (GTDB): domain Archaea; phylum Nanobdellota; class Nanobdellia; order Woesearchaeales; family GW2011-AR9; genus CAZEAB01. The sequence continues at coordinate 31,264 of CAZKIP010000008.1, read as the reverse complement.
AAGCCAGCGCTACCTTTACGAGCTTTCTCAACACCTGTTTTGTTAAGTTTTTTCTTGTCATACTCTCTCTTTGCTTCAACAATTTCATTTAAGTCACGCAAATAACGAGCAGGTACTTTTCCTGTTGAAATTAATTCATCTTCAAAAAGACTAATCAACTCTTCATCTTGAGCTTTCTCAATACCTTCCAATTTCAAGACATCTCTAATAATGGTAACAATCTCATCATACAGATAGATTACGCTATTTTGATTGTGCATGTCTTCAATTTGAGTAAACAATTTCTTAATCCTTTCAAGATAATCTTCAGCATTTTTAACCAACTTATCCAATTCTGTTCCAGACAATTCTTTTTTGGTTCCATGCTCAATATCTTTCCTAACTTGGACATTGTTCTTAAGAATCTCAACATATTTTTGTTCAAGCATCTTTTCTTTCTTAACAAAAATTTCTTCTAGAACTTCCGGAGTTTCTTTAGGAGTTGGAGGCGGTAAACCATACAACATAATTGCAGCTTGTGTAGGAGTTAAGATAGCATAGAAAGTATCTTCCATACCCATTTCCTTCAAGCGATGTTTAACTCGAGTTATACTCTGCTCTCCAGTATTCATGAACAAGTCAATAGCTTCTCTACTTGGTTTGATTCTTCCCATTCTAAGTAGCTGTTTCCAAGGCATGAAAATTCCTTTGTCAAAGAAAGGTACTCCATCTCTTAACAAAGTAAAGATGATTGGATTAGCTTCTTTCAAAGAATCCCAGAAATCTGTTAAAATGTATACTTGAATATTTAACTTATTTCTTATTCCAGTAATTTCACCAGCTTCAGCACCCATACCAATTATGATTGCTCTTAACTTGTCTTTCAATTCAACCCTAGTCATTTTCTTGACATCAGTATCATCAATAACAACCCAAACATCAATATCTGAAGTTGGAGTAGCTCTTCCTTGAGTTAATGAACCAGCCAAAACATAACTTAGAATATATTTTTCAAATTTCTTCACAACCATACTTTTGTGAATTTCAGAAATCTTAATAGCAGCCAACATTCCAGAATCATAAACTGGTGCACTCATTGAAATAAGTGCATTCATGTCATACTTACCATCATAAGAATTTTGCCAAAGGTCTGTTAAAAGGACACTCTGAGTAACCAAATTCTTATCAACATCTTCTGCAATTTTGGTAATAATGGATGAAAATTTGTGATGTAACTCATCCTTACTCATTTTTTTAGAAGTTGTGTCATCAACAACTACAAGCAAGTTAATCTTTTTATCATCAACTTTCTTCTCTCCTTCTTTATCTTTAGGTTTTTCTGGTGGAAGTAAGGTTACTCCAACGATATAATCACCAAATTTTTCCAAGACATTCTCTTTAAATTTGTCTAATTTAACTTTCAAAGAAGCCAGCTTTTTCTCTAACTCAGGAGGCAACTTTGGAGCTCCAGGAGCAGGAAGTTGTTGTTTATCTGCAGTTTTTTTCCCAACTGCTTTAATATTTTTTGGGGATATAGATTTTGTTTTTTTAGCCATTTTTTATAATCACCTGTGACATTTTTATCAACTATTTACCCAAATGTTTTGTAGAAATATAACCTTTTCGTAGTTAGGTGAGACATTTTGGTCAAGCGAGTTCATTTATAAAGGAATATTCGAAACATTTATATACCTTAACTATTGTTAAGTAGTAAATTCAATAAAAAAGGAGGAATTTAAAAAATAAAATGACAGAAAGAACATTACCGCCTGAATTACAGGCATTGGTAGAATTACCAGATAGATTAGATCATGGCAGTATTAATCCTGATGTATTATCTAGGTCTCTTAAGCTATTAGAGTATGATGATGGTGGAGTTGTAAAGTATAAATCTTCAATAAATGCTGACGAAGCTTCTGCTATTGCAGATCAAATTGAAGCTGCGACCTTCTATCACATTATGGATAGACAAGAACGTATGGATGATGCAACAAAAGCTAATGTTACCAAAGCTGGTCCTACAGGAAAATCATGGGCAACAATCGTTTCAGAACATTATTTTGGAATTGATAAAAAAGCAATGGTTGATCACCTTACCAAAGAAGGTAAGAAAGATGCAACTGGTGCAATTATGGCCTTAGGACAAGGATTGTCAAAGAACTACGACGAATCTTCAACTGGAGATGCACTTAGGGCTCAATTTTCAGATGTCCCAGCACTAAGAAGCGGAGTTAAATCTTTAGATGATTTCTTAGGTGGTGGAAATGTATCAACACCTATTGATCAGTTAGGATATAAAGAAGCAATGGGAGAATTTGGAAAACTTCTTGGCCAAGCCAGGGATAAGTACAAATCTTAATCATAGCTTTTTTTTCTTTTTTTCTTTTCTTTTAAAATACGAAAATTATTTATACTTCTCATTACTAATTTGCTGTAATGGCTAAAAAAAAGGGTAAAGAGAAACCTAAGATTGATTTCAAGAAGATTTCTGCTGGCATTGCTGACATGGATAAAAAACAGTATATTGACCAGCTTTCTCCAGCCTTAACTGATGTCTTTATCAAACATGCCAAGTACACCGACAAAAAGGGTGTAGTACAATATAAAACTGAATTTGATAGAAAAGATGGTGAAAAGTTAGCAGACGCCTTATTTGATGCTTTAACTTATCATTCTCACAGAAGAGTTTTTGGTATGAACGAAGATCAAATGAAAGATCTTGCCAATTACAAAGACAAAAATGGGAACCCTTATATTGACATAGTTACTCAATACCATTTTCAAATTGATAGAAAAGGAATGAGGAAGAAATTAGCAAGCAAAGATAAAGGCAACGAAATTACTCCAACAGAAGTTGTAAAACAATTAAGTCCTCACATTGAAAAACACAAAGAACTTCTTCTAAGTGAAATTATTTCGAAAGAAGGTCTAGACGAGCCTAAGCATGGTGAAGCTGTTAAAAAAGCAATTAATTCCATAGTTAGTGAATATAATTTCAACAAAGAGACTTATGATACCAGTAAAATGTATAACCATAACGAACTTTTACAAGCTTTTGTTCAATTATCAAATTTAACCCAGGGAGAATTATACAAAAAGAAAAAAGCTGCTTAATTTTTTTTACTTCTGATATCTTTACTTACTTCTTTCATAATATCTTCTTCAGATTTATGACTTTTATCTTTAGAAACATGGGAACGTAAATAGTTTTTTATTTTTGAATGTAAATAAGCAGTATCTCCAGCAACCACTCCACCAGAATCTCCTTCTAAAGGATATTGATAAAGAAATTTATTTATCAACCCTTTCATAAAGAAAACGAAAGGTTTCATTCCCCACCTTTGTTCATAATCGGTTATAACCCAGGCATCAAAGACAATGGTAATTTCTCCCTTTTGAAACTTTTTTTGCCTACCATCAACTTCTTCTTGATGATCAACAATTTTATCTAAGAAAATTTTCATCTTAATCATCAATTTAAGATAATTGGTTCGATATTTATATGGACGCAATTCTAAGAACACTTTTTTTCCTTGTTCTGACACAAGTTCTTCAGTTTTTTTCTCTCTTTTTGTATAGCCCTTCTCTTCCAAAGCATTGTTAATTACATCAAACAATTTTTTCACTTCAAAAATTCCGATGTACTTCAACTCTCGGTTGTTGATTACTAAATTTTTTTGTAGATAATGTTCCATTTTTAAGACTCATAAGTGTATTTGAATACATTTAGATAATTTTTTATTTTTTGATGTAAATCCTCAACATCACCCTCTAACCAATTCTGGGTACTGGCAAAATGACGACGATAGAAGTATTTTTCCAAGATAAAACTTAAAAACCAAAAGAATGGTTTTCCTTCCCAAACTCCATGTCTGTCACTAAGAACATATCCATCGAAAGTTATCCTAACAACTCCGTGGTCTAGTTTTAGCTTTTTACCTTTCTTCTCAACTTCAACTTCTTTAACATCAATCATATTAACTTTCATTTTAATGATTAATTTGTGATAATCAGTAACTCCCTTATATGGTTCAAGAACAAGTCTAATTTGTTTTCCTTGCGGGGTGATTTGTTCCTCATTCATCTTCTCCACCCAGTCCCATCCTTTCTCAAAAAAGAAACTGACAATCAAAGAATATAACTCACTAACGCTAAATAAACCTTCGTAACTAAATTTCAAATGATCAATTATAAGGTGTCTTTCCGCCATATATTTACCAAAGAAGAGATTTATATCTTATAAATCATTCTATTTGTGGGGATGGTTTAAGCAAGATTTTTAAACAATGATTCAATCATTAACACAATGAGAAAAAAAATCCTCCGCCCAAATCAAATTATGACCACTAACGATTTTCCAGTTCACAATGAACAAATTCTAAAAATCTATTTCAAAATTTGTCAAAAAGGTTACTCTGACATGCTACCAGCCTTGCCTGTTTATCACAAATCTCTTGGACTCCCTTTGCTTAAAGGTTCCAGTAAAGAAATTAAAAAACATAATAAGATGGTCAAAGATTTTTTCAAAAAGAATCCAAAAGTGGAATATATTCTAATGGATGGTAGTCACAAAACTACTGCTTTAACTTTAACAAAAAATTTAATTCCGGTTACTATTTTAAAGACAGATCAAGATGTTAAAAAGTTGAAAAAAATGGTGGAAACTGGAGAAATATTTAGTTATGCAGGACCTTCCACTATAAAAGCTGTTCAAAAAGACATGGCTGAACACTTTTTTGAAGCTGATTTCTTTCAAACGGTTGAAGACAAAACAAAACGGATGGTGGAAGCGGAAGTTATCCCTAAGTTTATGATAAATCATTATAAGAAGAAATCATTCTAGAGATATTAAAAAGGAGATTATTTTACTATCTCTTCCAATGCTACTTGTTCTGGAGTGTCTACCTCAAAAAACCTTCTAAACATGTCCATTGAAGCTTTTCCTGCAGGTGCGAGATACCAACTATGCTGAAAGAACTTAAATGCCCCCGTAGCAATTTTTTCTATATCAAAATCTACTGAATCATCAACAGCTGCCCTCATGGCCATTGCTGCTGCTATTTGAATTACATAAAGTGGTGTCTGAACGGCATTAAATGCAAGTAATTCTGCTCCTTGTTTCATGAGAAATGAACGATTTGGAGTGATGTTTCCATCTTTGTATATTTTCTCTCTTGCTATCGTATAAATTGGTGATGCTATAGTATGAAATGCTAAGCTGATACCTCTAGCCATTAATGAAGTTCCTGGCAACATTCCTACCTTAGCATCCATGTACATCCCTAAAATCACTTTATTTGAAGCAAGACCAGCCCAATCGCTTACAAATTTATAGGGTTTAGAACCACGCATTCTAGCGTATCCTTCTTCACCCAGTACTTTTTTGCAGTCCTTGATTGTAATTTCGTATGTTAAGAGGGCCTTGATATTCATTATAGAGTAGTTACTATCCACCCTTATAAATTGTTGTTGGTTAAAAAAACCGACAGATTTAAATATGTAGAATTAATTGAAAAAAAGCATGTCTAAAATAACTATATGTGATGCACTTTCATCTTTTGGTTTATCCTCTAAAGAACAGAGAATTTATCTTGCCTCATTAGAGCTTGGAACAAGTACTGCAAATGATATAGCAAACAAAGCAGATATCAATAGATCTACAACTTATGATATCTTGAAAGTGTTTCTTGAAAAAGGGATTGCATCAAAAGTGGTTAAAGAAAAAACAACGAATTTTGAAGTTATTGAACCTAGAAAATTAATTACTATGTTAGAAGATAAGAAAATAAAGATAAAAACAGTTTTACCAGAATTACAATTATTGCAAAAGAAAATTGTTGAAAAGCCAATAGTGCAGGTGTTTGAAGGCCAGCATTCAGTAAAAATGATATTAGAAGATATTCTAGAGATGGGCGCTCATACAGATGTTATTTCTACTTCCAAGATATTCAAAGTGTTTGGATACTATTTCCCCCATTATATTAAGAAAAAGAAGCCTCATGGAGTTACAGCAAGAGTTATTCAAGAAAGTTCCAAATCTACAGAGCAGCTAAAGAAACGAGATAAATATGAGAATAGGACAACCAGAAGCCTAAAAGGACTTGATATTAATTCTGTTACATTCATTTATGCTGATAAGGTAGCATTGATTAAATTACAAAAAGGAGAGATAATTTGTGTGATAATAAAAGATAAATCCTTAGCTGATGATAAGCGCATTTTGTTTGAATTTCTATGGAGCCAAGCAAGATGAGATTTGGAAAAGAGTAAAAGATGAATGCTAAACACCCTTCACTTTTTACTACAACTCACCAAAAAAAACCATCTTAACAACTCCACTACCAAAATCTTTAATAAGCAGTTACTTTCTTCTGATTCATATGAGGGGTGTTATATAGTGAAAGAGTTCTTTAAAAACCTATTTAGTAAACTAAAATTTAACCCTTTTGGCCGTAAAAGTCACGTCAAATTAGGTTTATATGGTCCTCCAAATGGAGGGAAATCAACTCTAGCTAACAGAGTATGTGTTGATTGGCTAGGAGAGGAAATGTCCTCGACATCCCACATTGCTCACGAAACTAGAGAAATTAAAATTAAAGAACAAGTTACCATAAAAAACGAAAAAGGTAAAGAATTAACTTTCTCCTTGGTTGATACACCTGGTATTGCTACAAAAATAGATTATGAAGATTTCATTAAAAGAGGAATGAAGAAAACTCAAGCTAAAAAGAGAGCGAAGGAAGCTACAAAAGGAGTTATTGATTCCATTAAATGGTTAGATGATATGGATTCAGTGGTGGTGGTTCTCGATTCAACTAAAGACCCTTATTCTCAAGTAAACATTACAATTATTGGAAATTTACAAGCAAGAAAAATTCCAGTTTTAGTTGCAGCCAACAAAATAGATTTGAAAAAATCAAACATTGAACTGGTAAAAGCAGCTTTTCCTCAATATGAAGTTGTAGGTATTTCTGCTAAGTATGGAAAAAACATTGAATCTTTTTATGAGCAATTGTTTAAAGTCGCCAAATAAAACAAAAATCCCGCGAGGAATAAACTAAACATTTAAAAACAACAAAAAAATACTAAAAACACTAATAACAAAGAGGTATAAACATGGTCACTTTTCAATTTATTCCGTATCAGGACATAGAAAATCTAACTCCAGCGAAGCGAGTTAATAAACTTCTAAAAATAGTTAAGGATGAAAGAATTATTTTAATGGAAGGAAGACTCAAAAAACAAGAAGAAGCAGATTTAATTGAAATTACCATGGAAGAGATTAGTTCAAAGTTTAAAGGAATTGAATTAAGCGTAATTTATCCAAACAAAGATAAACAAGATGCTTTACAAAAAATTAGAGGAACATTTGCAAATCTTCTTTTGGGAGATAGGCAAGGAATGACCATTATTGGTCCAGCATCTGTAGTTAAAAAAATTGAACAAAATCCTGACAAAATTGAGCTTTATACAAAAGATTTAGCGGCTCAAAAAACTCGTCGATATAGGAAAAAGAAAAGGAGATAATCTAAAGAAACATGCCTCATCAATGCGTTCGTTGCAATACTTTGTATCCAGATGGTGCAAAAGAAATTCTTAAAGGATGTGATTGTGGAGCAAGACTTTTCTTCTTTATTAAAAAGAAAGCAATTCAAGAAGGAAAAGTTTTAGCAAGTTCTCTTACTGAAGATGATAAAAAGAATATTGAAAAAGATATTTCTGAAATTTTACATATAAAAAATGATGATCCCGACAAACCTGTTATTTTAGATATTGAAGCAATCAGAGTTATGAAACCAGGAAAGTATGAACTGGACTTAGTTCATTTATTTAAAAAAGATCCTTTAATTGTTAAATTAGAAGAAGGAAAATATATTGTAGATTTGTCACAAGCTTTTTCTAATAAAAAGAAATAATCATTCCTCTTTCTTTCCAAGAACGACACTAAGACTATAAATTTTCCATTCTGAATCTACCTTATGTAAATCGTATTCAAATACTGCCAATGAATTTTTCCCATAAGAAACCATTGCCCGAACCAAACTTTCCCCTTCTTTTAACTCCACCTCTTCAGAACAGAAACAAGAAAATGGAGTGAAATCTGTATAAGTTCTACCATCAAATAAAGGATATGTTCCAGGTCCTTCAACTTTCAAATCTATTTTAATTTGTAAACCTTTTAAAGGACTTAAATGATGAGAAATGTCGTTGATAACTATTTCATCGATTGAATTAGACAATTTATAACTTTCCCTTAGTTGCTTTATCAGAAACAATGATACTATTTCCAGTTGGATCTTCAACAATAATTTTTAATTTTTCCCTTCCAACAAGAACTTTATTCAATTTCTTAATGATATTTTTAGCTTTCTTCTTTGTTGAAGGGTCATCTTCAGATTCTGCAGTAGCTTGAATGACGTTCTTTACCCTTTCTAAAAGACCTTCCACATTTGTAATATATCCACTGGTAGCTGGTCCAGGATCGATAGTTATAACGTGAGGGATTTTAACTTTAGCTTCACTTGATTTAACAATTTTTACGTTTAAATCGTCTTCAGAAGTAACTTCAAAAGTATATTTAGAAGGTTCTTTATGTTCAGCAGGTTCTACATCAGATTTCTTATAACCACAAGCTCCACAGCTCATTGAAAGAACATATACCAACCCAAAGTATGGGATTTCAACTTCATCTTCTTTCAACTTCAATTCTTTCTTGCCACAGAACTGACATAGTTGTCCTACAATTTCTTCCATACAAGGTCAAATAATAATCTTGTTTAAAAATATTTCGTCCTTAATCTCTCTAAAAACAAAGATTAACAATATTTAAATAGCAACCAAAATCCTCAAAAAGACTCATGGATAAACTATTAAAAGGGATTAAGGTGTTGGATTTGAGTAGAGTTCTCTCAGGACCATTCGCTTCTACAATACTATCTGATTTAGGTGCCGAAGTTATTAAAGTAGAATTACCTAAAAAAGGAGATGAAGCAAGAGGTTTTGGTCCTTTCAAAAATGGAGAAAGCCTTTATTATGCCAGTGTTAATAGAGGTAAAAAAAGTTTAACAATCGATTTAAGAAAGCCAAAAGGTCAAGCATTAGTTAGAGAATTGGCAAAAAGATGCGATATTATTCTAGAAAACTTCCGCCCAGGAAGTATGAAAAAATTTAATTTAGACTATGAAAGTATAAAAAAAGAAAGTCCCCATATAATTTATGCTTCATTATCTGGTTTTGGTCAATCTGGGCTTTATTCTGAGAGGCCAGCTTATGATGTGTTAATTCAAGCAATGAGCGGTCTAGCAAGTATTACTGGTCCAAAAGGAGGTGATCCACTTAGAGTAGGTTCCTCAATAAGCGATTTAAGTTCCGCCCTTTATTGTGTTATTGGAATTCTTGCTGCGGTAAATCAAACTAAAAGAACAGGAGTAGGACAACATATAGACGTTTCAATGCTTGATTGTTCCATAGCTTTACTTGAAAATGCTATTTCAAGGTATTACAACAATAGAATTGCTCCAGTCCCCATTGGTTCTCAACATCCTTCCATTGTTCCTTTTCAATTTTTCAAAGCCAAGGATAGCTTTTTGGTAGTTGCTTGTGGTAATAACAATTTATGGAAAAGTTTGTGCAACACCCTTGGAATTCCAGAGTTGATAGAAGATGAACGTTTTTTAACTAATGATAAAAGGGTTGAGAATCATAAAATTCTAGAGGGAATGCTTACAGAAATCTTTGGAAATAAAATAGTAAAAGAATGGTGTGAACTACTTCAAGGAGCAGGGATTCCTTGTGGGCCTGTATATAATGTGGAAGAAATGGTCCAAGATCCCCATGTTATTTCAAGGGATATGATAACCAAAGTAATGCATCCTACTATTGGAGAGATGAGTGTACCTAATTTCCCTTTACAATTTTCTAAAACTAAAATAAAGGTTGAAGAACCAAGTCCATTATTAGGGCAGCATACTACTGAAGTTCTGCAAGGATTTCTAGGTAAAACTAATGAAGAGTTAGCTTTATTGAGAGAAGAAGAAGTTATTTAATTCTTAGATTTATCTGGAATATAGGATTTTTGTATACTGGCGCCCTGGCTTGCCGAGGCACATGGAGAACGAAGTGAGCCCATAATAAGTGCTGTGCCCTAGTATACATATTTTCTATATTCCCAACGTATCCTAATTTACCAAAAAGTTAATAAAGACCTTATGAAGAATCTTAACATACTGCACCGGTAGTCTAATGGCTAGGATAGAGGCCTTCCATATTGGGATGGTTCCTTTTGAAGGGAGCCTTTGATCCGGGAAACGCTTTGAAGGGTGGCGTTCGGTTATTCGAATCCCGGCCGGTGCATACCCTTCACATTTCTTGGTTTTATTATACTATAAAATCTACTAAAATCTTTTTTAAAGAGAGAAATGTGATAAATTGCCTTACGATTTTGTCTCTTGTCTTTATATAGTCGAATAGTATGTGAAAACTTGAGAGAATCTAAGCACCTAGAGATATCATCTTTAAGTCCAGTGGAAACTGTTGAGAACACAATCTTATTTGGAGATAAATGCCCATCACTATCTAAAGAACCCCTAATAAATCCAATCATAAAAATAACAGAATGATTTTTATTTCTTAATTTAACTGAGTAAGTTTTAGCTTCAAGCATATCCCAATACAAAAATTGAGTAATAAATTTATAAATGTCCCTTGAATAATAAGAAAGATTTAAACCATTATTCTGAGTGTAAATCCTGGGTTTTTTATTAAATAGTTTAAATAATACTTCTTGAATAAGGTTTTTAACATAATCAACTTCTTTTGTGTTAAAATGTAAACGAACATTGTATTTATAGTTAGGCATTTTATAAAACGAACCATCACCAGCAAATAAACCCATAAACTCCCCAACTAACTCAAGATTATCCAAACAAACATTTACTGGATAAAAAGACCTACCCTTTATTTTTTTAAAATGATAATATATTGTACTTTTACTCCTACCCATAATTCCTGTAATTTGATTAAGTGATTTGCCTTGAACAATCAATTCATAGAGAAAGAATTTCTCATTATCTGTGAAAATTTTACCATGCATTTTTATTTTGTCAATATTTTGGATAAAATTTAATATATAAACTCTGCCCTTGGTTGACCAGTGGGGAGTGGGCATGAACTTCTCTCTAGAATAGAAATACTTAAAAACACTAAAATAATACCAGAAAATGCTACTTGGTTCGAAAGAAAAGGTTAGGCTTGTAGAATCCGGCTGGTTAACTTCAATGTTGTAAAACCTGTCTCGAAAGTCCAAGTGGCAGAAATCACTTCTGAAAATAAATGAAAACTACAAATATAGTAGTAAAAAATAAAAATATTTATAAATGAAAAGTTTTTTCTAATTTCAAAATGGCAAACGATATATTCGCAGATGATGATGATGTAAAGACTGAAAAAGGTAAAATCCTTGATAAGAGTATTGATTTAAAATTTAATCTCAATCCTCGCAAAGTTCTCAAATTTTCGCTTATTGTTTTACTGCTATTAGGCATATTCTTTCTAGGACGCTTTTCGGCAGATGGTTCAATGGGTTTCTTGGGAATAACAGGAGCTAGCTCAACTGCAGATGAAGCTCTAGCTGAAGAACCTGCCGTTAAAGAACCGGTAGTTGAAGAAACGGTTAAAGAAGCACCTAAAGAAGAAGAAGTGAAGAAAGAGGAACCTGTCAAGGAAGAAGTTAAGGTTGCTGAAAAAGAAGAAAGTTCAGGACCAGAAAAAATAATTAATTCTGACTATTCAAGCATTACTTTAGGTATTGAAAAGGTAGGTTACAAATGGATGGATACATGGGGAAGAATAACCAGTTTAGAAGTCCTAATCAGTAACGATGAAGATGGAACAATTAAACCTGACAAGATTATGATGGTTGTTAAAGGTTACGAATATGAAAAAGAAGTTCCTCTTCCGTTCACATTAAAAAGTATTACTAAAGGAAAAGCTCTCTCAACAGTGATTGATGTTCCAGGCGGTTTCCCATATGCTTCACCAGATGCAGGGAAGGATTTGAACGCAGTCCACATTACTTTCTCCCTATTTGATAAGAAAGGAAAGTTAATGGATCAAATTGCTGGCACACATGACTTAGAAGATTAGAATGCCTTTCAAGTAGTAAGAAAAAATTATATATTCTATTTCTTTTCTTTTTTTTGCCGAGGACTGTGCAGTATCAAGGGAGTTAAGCCTGAAAAATCCAGTTGGTTGGCTCGCGCTGTAAAACTTCTCGTCACAAAAGTCTCTCGGTACTAGTTTTTACCTTCTAAAAAAGCCAGATGAAATCCTCTGAATCCGTAACTTTTATAAACGGAAAATAAAACCTTCCGAGTACTAACATGACAAAGATAAAAAGAGTAACAATTCAGGGATTCAAAAGCTTTGCACATAAGACAGATATCCCTTTTGGCAATGAGTTTAATTGCATTCTTGGACCTAATGGATCAGGTAAATCCAATATAGGAGATGCACTCTGTTTTGTACTTGGAAGAATCTCTGCAAAGTCCATGAGGGCAGAAAAGGCAGCAAACTTAATCTTCAATGGAGGAAAAAGTAAGAAGCCAGCAGTAGCAGGTTCTGTAGAAATAGAGTTCTGTAATGAAAACAAAGTATTTCCTCTAGGTACCAAAGAAATTATCCTGAACAGAACTATTACCAAGAAAGGAAGTAGCATATACAAAATTAATGGTAAAAAGAGAACTAGGACAGAAATAATTGACCTGCTTTCCTTAGCAAAAATTAATCCAGATGGATACAACATCATTCTTCAAGGTGACATCACCCGTTTTGTAACTATGTCTTCAGTTGAAAGAAGAAAAATTATTGAAGAAATTAGTGATGTTTCTCTTTATGAAGAAAAAAAGCATAAAGCTCTTCTTGAACTAAATAAGGTAGAAGAGAAGCTGAATAGTGCAGATATTATTCTTAAAGAAAGAAAAGTACATTTAAGGGAACTTAAAAAAGACCGTGATCAAGCTTTGAAATTTAAAGAATTAAAAGATAAGATAGATTCAAACAAAGCAACTTATTTCCATTACTTAATCAAAGAGAAAGAAGCAATTAAATCCAAACATGATACTGAGATTACCAAACATCAAGAAAAAATTGACAAGTCAGATAAGAAAATTAACTTATTGAAAGAAGACATTGCAAAAAATAAAGAAAAAATTTCTCTTCTTAACAAAGAAATTGAACAAAAAGGAGAGAAAGAACAACTTCAAGTTCACAGAGAATTAGAAGAACTCAAAATTAAAATTGCTCAAGATAAAACAAGAATTTCAACTTTAAAAGATGAAATAAATAAAATTGAATTAAGAAAAGATCAATTGGAGCAAGAAACAAAAGATTTGGAAGAAAAAACATCTACTTTCTCACAAACTCAAAAAGATTTACAACAAAATATTGCTCTAAAAAAGAGAGAGCAGCAGCAAGTCGAACAAAGTATTGCTAATTTCAAAAAGAAAAATAAAATTGAATCTTCTAATGAGCTTGATAATGAAATTGAAGAAAAAGATAAATTAATTGATGCAAAACAAGAAGAAGTTCAAAAAGTAAGATTAAGACAACAAGAATTATTAAGAGAGAAAGATAAAATTGAATACCAATTGGAAACTATTGATCAAAAGATAAGCAAAGTTAAAGAAATCGAGAAAGAAAACAAAGGCCAATTGGGAGAATTACAAAAACACAAAAGAAATTTTAAAGATTCTACATTAAGGTTAAACAAATTGCTTGAAGAAGACAGCAGTTATGCTTCTCAATTAGCGAATGCTCGTCGTTCTCTGGTAGAACTGCAAGAAAAAGAATCTAAGCTTACCGCAAGATCTTATTCAATGAAAGCAAGCCTTCAAAACAATAATGCGGTTAGAAGCATTCTTGAAAACAAAAGTAAATTTAAGGGAGTGTTTGGAACAGTTTCTCAATTGGGAGAAGTTAAGAAAAAGCATGCTCACGCTCTTGAAACCGCTGCTGGGAATAGAATGCAACATATCGTTGTTGACACCGATGGAACGGCTGCTGATTGTATAAGATATCTTAAAAACAACAAATTAGGTTCTGCTTCATTTATTCCTCTTAACAAAATTAGATCCATCAAAGTGAAGGATGAAGATAAAAAATTATTAAGAAAGAATGGTGTTTTAGATTTCGCCATAAATTTAGTTTCATATAATGCCAGATATGCCAAAGCATTTGCTTATGTGTTTGGAAATTCTCTTGTAGTAGAAAACATTGAAGCTGCTAGGGAAGTAGGAATTGGTAAAATAAGAATGACCACTATTGATGGGAATTCAGTAGAAGCAAGCGGAGTTATGAAGGGGGGTTTTGCTTCTAGAAAGAACCCATTAAGTTTCAAGGAAAGAGACACAATGGAGGAAATTGAGAAAATTTCTAATGAAGTTATGACTCAACAAAGTGTTATTTCAAACATTGAAAACAAGAGGATAGCTAACGAGAAAGAGATCTCCTCTTTAAGAAATCTAAAAGGAGAATTAGAAGTTGAGATTATTAAACTTGAAAAAACTCTTCATTTAGAAACTTCTGATTTAGATTTAAATTCAAATTTGAAAAAAGAATTGAAAAATAGTTTGAATGAAATTAATCAAAATTTAAGTGGAGTTCAAAAAGAAATTGCAATGATTAACAGATCATTAACTGAACTTAAATCAAAGAAACAAATGATTCGATCTAAAGTTAATGAACTTAGGAATCCACGTTTACTTGCTCAATTAAGTGCTTTTGAAGAATCTAAACAAAAATGTAGAGAAGAGATTCTTCGTTTAGAAAGTGATTTGAAAAATAATAAAATCCAAATTGATCAAATGATTGCTCCGGAAAAAGAGAAAATTAATGAGATTATTAAGCAACAACAAAAAGAGCATCTTAAATTCAAAGAAGAAAAAAAGAATTTAATTTCTATTATGCAACAGAATGAAAAAGTTCTCAAAGAAAAAGAAAAGGCAAGTAAAGAGTTTTATAGTAAATATAAAGAACTTTTCAACAAGAGAGAGAAAATAAATAATGAGACTAATAAAGCTGAAAATGAAATTGAGGCTGGTAGAGATAAATCTCGTGCTAGTGAAAGAGAACTTAACTTAATCTCATTAAAAAACGCTGAAGTTAAAGCTAAACTTGCTTCCTTGCAAGATGAGTTTGCTAAATATAAAAATGCAGCATTATTGAAAAACAAATCTCTTCCCGAGTTAAAGCATGAAATTAACAGATTTGAAGTTATGTTAGCGCAAATGTCTGCTGTTAATATGAAAGCTCTAGAAGTTTATGAGAAAGTTGAAGAAGAGTATAACAAATTGGTTGTTAAGAAAGATAGTTTATCTACAGAAAGGACCGATGTGTTAACTTTAATGAATGAAATTGAAACTAAGAAGAAAGAACATTTCATGAAAACTTTTAATGATGCTAAAAAGAATTTTGAAACCATTTTTACAACCCTATTCAAAAAAGGTAAAGCTTTCCTTGAGTTAGAAAATCCAAAGAAACCATTTGATGATGGAATTAACATTAAAGTAAAGATTACAGGGAACAGATTTATGGACATCAAATCCCTTTCTGGAGGAGAAAAGACCCTCACTGCTTTATCATTTATTTTTGCAATTCAAGAATACCAACCAGCTTCTTTCTACATCTTAGATGAAATTGACGCTGCTTTGGACAAGCATAACGCTGAGACTTTATCAAAGTTGATTAGAAATTATTCTGACCAAGCTCAGTACATTGTTATTTCTCACAATGATTCTTTAATTTCAGAAGCAGATACTTTGTTTGGAATTAGTATGAATGAAGGTGTGAGTAAAGTAACGAGTTTGAAGATATAAGAAAAATTAGAAATAAAAATTAATTAATAAAATAAATTATAAATGTTCCTTCGCTTTCTCCATCAAAGGTAGAATTGCTTCAACTTCCTCTTTTGTAAGTCGTCCCAACTTTGCAAATGATAACTCGCCATCCGCTCTCTTATTCTGTCTCGATAACTGCAACTTAGAAACTCCTTCGTTGTAAGACATTACAGAAACCTTAACTACACTTCTTTCAAAATCAACCGATTCTGACCACAATTCTTTATCTAAACTTTTATCAAATGCTGCCATTTTATTTTATTCCTCCATAAACATCAAATATCTAAATTAACTACATCCTTTGCAAACTTCTCAATGAACTCTCTTCTTGGTGCTACTTCATCTCCCATCAAGACAGTAAACATCTGATCAGCTGCAACGGCATCTTCAACATCAACTCTTTTCAAAGACCTTGTATCAGGATCCATAGTTGTATCCCACAATTGTTTAGGATTCATCTCTCCCAGACCCTTATACCTCTGTACAGAAACTTTCTCTCCCATCTCTAACATAACTTTCTCCTTCTCTGAATCACTATAAACATATTCTATGCGCTTTCCTTTTTTCAATTGATATAAAGGAGGCATTGCAACATAAATATGGCCATTCTCAACCAATTCCTTGAAATGACGATAAAAGAAGGTTAATAGCAGAGTCATAATATGTGAACCATCAACATCAGCGTCCGTCATAATTATAATTTTATTATATCTTAATTTGCTAATATCAAATTCATCGCCCACACTGGTTCCTAAAGCTGTAATCATAGCGATAATTTCTTTATTCTCCATTATCTTATGTAATCTAGCTTTTTCAACGTTCAAAATCTTTCCTCTAAGAGGTAGTATTGCTTGGAACTCTCTATTCCTTCCCTGCTTAGCACTTCCACCAGCAGAATCTCCCTCTACAAGATATAATTCACATTTCTCGGGATCTTTGTTACTGCAGTCGGCTAACTTTCCAGGAAGACCAGCACCATCAAGTGCGCCTTTTCTTCGAGTTAATTCTCTTGCTTTTCTAGCCGCTTCCCTTGCTCTAGCTGCGTCCAAGGATTTTGCAACTATGTTTTTTGAAACATTAGGATGTTCACCAAAATAAATTCCTAAGCCTTCGTTAACAATGGAACTTACCAATCCGAAAACTTCACTATTTCCTAATTTAGTTTTTGTTTGTCCTTCAAATAAAGGTTCTTGAACTTTAACAGATATTACTGCAGTCAAACCTTCTTTAACATCTTCTCCGGATAATTTAATATCTTTTTTAGAATTAATTTCCTTAGCAACATTGTTAAGAACTCTAGTTAAAGCCGTTTTAAATCCAGAAAGATGAGTTCCTCCTTCAATTGTATTAATGTTGTTAACAAAAGAAAAAACATTTTCTTGATAACCGGCATTGTAACGAAGTGATATTTCTACTTCAACACCCTCTTTTTCTTTTTCAAAATAAATAACTTCGTGAAGAGGCGTTTTGTTTTTATCAACAAATTCAACAAATTCTTTAATCCCACCATCATATTTGAATGTATCTCCTTTATCTTCATCTCTTTCGTCAGCCAATTCTATTTCAATTCCTTTATTCAAAAACGCCAATTCTCTAAGCCTTTTTGCCAGAACATCATAATGATAAGTAGTTTCTGTAAATATGTTGGAATCTGGTTTAAAATGGACGATGGTACCTGTTTCAGTTGTATCCCCAGTTACTTCTAACTTGGTCATAGGATTCCCATAAGCATATTTCTGAAAATGAACTTTTCCATTTCTTTTTACTTGAATTTTCAATTCAGAAGAGAGAGCATTAACAACACTTACACCTACTCCGTGAAGCCCTCCTGAAACTTTGTAAGAATCTTTGTCAAATTTTCCTCCTGCATGTAACTTGGTTAAAGCTACTTGAACAGCAGGAATGTTAAATTTAGGATGAATATCTGTAGGAATTCCTCTCCCATCATCAAAAACAGTTATAGAATTATCAACGTGAATTATGACTTTTATTTTATCACAATGACCAGCCATAGCCTCATCGATAGAATTGTCAACAACCTCATAAACAAGATGGTGTAACCCTCTAATACTTGTATCTCCAATATACATCCCTGGCCTTTTTCTTACCGCTTCTAAGCCTTCTAGAACGGTAATTTGGGCTGCCCCATAATTACTTTTTGCAGGTTCTTCAGCTGCCTTTGGTTCAGGTTGTTCTGCTTCTGGAGGTGGACTCTGCTTTTCCTGTGGTTCAGTTCTCTCATGCTGATCTCCAGCTAATTCTGATTGAAAATTATCATTAGATTCTTGAGATGTAGACTGCTGCAATTTCCATTGTTCGTGCTCATCTTTAGCCTGAATCCAAGCTTCTTCTAATTGTAGCGGTTGTTCTATATCTTGATGATTTTGGTTTTCCATTTTTAGACTAAATTAACTAATTTTCACTCTCGTTTTTTAAAATTTGATAAACTACCTTTATCGACGATAATTTCTATATTTTCAGAGAGTTTGAGGGTTTATAAAGCTGTCGGTTTTAGAGAACAATAAAAATAGATGAATGTGGCCCTCCCTCCTTCTTTTGTTTCTATTTAGTAGTAATGTTGAAAACATTTATAAAAGATAGTGTTAATTTATTCGAAATGACCTCAGTATTAGAAAAGTTACTAGGAGAACACGAAATAAGTGAATTTTCAATAGAGTGGATTAAAAGAAATTCAACAGATGATGAATCCACTAGGATAACATATAATACTCTGAAGAAAATTGGATTAAGTGATGGGAAGATTGCATCACAAGCTCAATTACTTGCTATGCACCCAGATACAATCAAAAAAAATTATCAAAGATTATCTGAAATGGGGTTAAGTGATAGCAAGATTGCATCACAGGCCCAATTACTTGCCATGCACCCAGATACAATCAAAAAAAATTATCAAAGATTATCTGAAATGGGGTTAAGTAACAGCAAGATTCTACCAAATGCTCAATTACTCAGTAGAAATCCAGACACAATTGAAATAAATTTTCAAAGATTATCTTCTTTAGGATTAAGTGGTAGAAAAATTGCAAAATATGCTCTAATGCTTGGTATGAATCCTGAAACTATTGAAAGAAATTTTCAAAGATTATCTTCTTTAGGATTAAGTGATAAAAAGATTGCATCACGAGCTGATTTGCTAAGCAGGGATCCAGAAGTGATTGAAAAGAACTATCAAAGATTATCTGCAATGGGATTAAGCGATGGTAAAATTGCAACACAAGCCCAATTACTTAGTAGAGATCCAGAAACAATTGAAAGAAACTATCGGAACTTATCTGCCATGGGAGTTAGCGATAAAATGATTGCTACAAACGCTCAATTGCTCAGCAGAGATCCTGAAACAATTGAAAAAAATTATCAAAGATTGTCTGCTCTTGGATTAAGTGATAAAAATATTGCGACGGCTGCTGAATTACTTGGAAGAAATCCAGATACAATCAGAAAAAACTATCAGCATCACATTGGTTTATTAAGAACCGATTACCAAGATAGAAATTCTGGGAGAGAAATACTACTTCAACAAAAGCTATTAGGAATATCCCCTGCTACAATAGAAGCGAATATACAATGGCTTGCAGAAAAAAAGATTAATTATAGAAAAAGTATGTTATTACAAACAAAGCCACAAACAAAAAGGAAAAAATTAGCATGGGTTCTTAGAGAATTGTTTGATTATTGGTCATTGGATAAAGAACATAAAAAGCAAGCGTTTCAATCAGCTCATAGCATGGTTAGAGACTCACCAAACTTATTATTTTATTCTATTAAAACATTAGAAAGGAAAAAGGATAAATTAATGGAAAAATCAAACAATTATAAAAAAGCACACTAAACACTAAAATGAATCTAACTCAAAGAATTGCAACCTTACTAACACCATTTGTAGTAGCCACAGGTTGCGCTCCATTTCTTACCCAAGTTCAAAGAAATGATAGAAGTAAATTCATCGAAACTCTTCACAAAAGAATGGGAAACCATGCACCTGTTGCAAAAAGTTGTGCATCTATAAAATCAAGAATTGACAGAGATTTATGTAAATTAGAGAACAAAGGAAAAAAACAAAAGAAACAAGAAAGGTCAGCTGCCTTAGATTCAATAGAAAGAAAAGTTCTTAGTCTAGATAACAAAGGATATAAGAGATATAAAAACACAGTTAACACAGCATTCAGAATTTCAAATATCCGCAATGTGCAAAGATATTCTCAAAAAGTCTTAGAAGAATCTAATAAAAATTTAACAAATACTAACTATAAAAAAGGAAAACCTCTAGCCATTTTCTTCATGGCTTTATACGAAACAACCATTCCTTTAAAATTAAAAGCTAAATCGGAGCTTCTAAATTTACCAAAAAACTCTTCATTTGGCATCAGACCTCTCGACATTAAAACTGGTGAAATTGAAAAATATACAGATAATTACAAACTAATTGTCTTTGAAACTGGGGGGGCTCTACAAATGCATTCACAAGTTCAAAAAGTTGCCAATTTATACAAAGGAAAGGCTAGAGTTGCCGGAGTTTCTATCGGAGCTCACGGATTTAAAGGAGGATTTAATTTAGGTTATAAAGGAAGAGATAAAATCTTAAGAGGGGACTATGTTTCACACGTTTTTAAACCAATAAAAAATATGCGAATGCCTCAGACGATGGTGGTTCTTCCTCCCTGCCATAGTGGGCATGGTAGAGCTCAA
Organism: uncultured Methanosarcinales archaeon; assembly: GCA_964552945.1. GTDB lineage: Archaea > Nanobdellota > Nanobdellia > Woesearchaeales > GW2011-AR9 > CAZEAB01. The sequence continues at coordinate 10,685 of CAZKIP010000008.1, read as the reverse complement.
GGAGACAATATGGCCAATGCCTTTGCCAGAGCATTTCCAGGAAACAATGTCTATTCATGCGTAAACACCACAATTTGGTTTAGTACAAACACCGATAGTAAAGGAAAAATTAACCCAGAAAGCATCTACATGGTAGGTTTTGATGGACAAAAACCAATGGATTGCACTTATGTCGCACGATGTGAAGGTAAACCTTATTGTGATGTTAAAGAGGTTAAAAGTAGCTCAGGAGGACCTTTAAAAAGCCTTCAGAACATCTTTCAAGATGTAACTAAGTTATTTAGTTCTAAATAATCAAACTTCATCGGTTCGCCAATGTGGTTTAATCTCAACATCACCACTTTCTTTACTACGTAAATAACCTTCCCAAGCAATCATTGCCCCTTGATCTCCAGCTAAATCTAAAGGCACCTTATAGAATTTACCTCCTCTTTCTTTACACATAATATCAAGCATCTCACAGAACCTTTTATTGGCTCCAACTCCACCTACCAATAAGAGCTCATTCTTTCCTGTATTAGCCATTGCCCTTTCTGCCACTTCTGTAAGCATTGCAAAGCATGTTTCTTGCAAGGAGAAGCATAAATCCTCCACAGAAACGCCTTTCTCATGAAGTTGTTGAGATTTAGTAAGAATTCCTGTAAATGAGATGTCCATTCCCTTAACAACATAAGGTAATTCCACATATTTCCCTTTTTTAGCCAATTTTTCGATTTTTGGACCTGCTGGAAACCCTAAACCCATACTTCTACCAAATTTATCAAGCATATTGCCTAAACCGAGATCTAAAGTTTCCCCTACAACCCTATATTTGCCACCTTCAAAAACGATTATTTGAGTATTTACTCCAGAAACATACAAATAACAAGGATCTTTGAGTTTATTCCAAACCTTCCCTATACTAAGGTGAGCACAGCAATGGTTGACCCCTACCAGCTTTTTCTTGTATTTAGATGCCCAATCCTTAACTTTATGATATCCTGTCCAGAGGACTGGATCTAGGCCAGGACCAGCAGAATAAGCAATAAATTCAATTTCGTCCCAAGAAACTTTAGCTTTATCTAATGCTTTTTGTAAAATTTCATCAGCAATAGAGCTATGATGAGCTGCAACCTCATCTAAAATCATCCCTTCCTTGCTTGAATAACTAGAAGTAACATTAGCTAGGACTTCTCCCTTTAAATTAACTATTCCTACACCAAATGTGTGGGCGGTACTTTCTACTCCCAAAATAATCATTTTAAATAAGAAATCTTAACGTTTTATAAAAAACTTAGCTTAAAAATCATCTGATGAAAAATCTGGTCTGTCTAATTCTCTTTGTGCTCCAAGTCTCTCCATCAACATATTGGTAACTGCTTCTTTATCTTCAGGAATCCCAACTTCATAAACAACTTTATGATGACAATATATAACTTCATTTCCTACTGGGTTATCGGATCTAAGAACATAATTTGACGGGCCTTGGGATAAATCGTCTAACATAGAAATCACTTATTTACTTGAAGCAGCTTGTCTTTCCAAATCTCTTTTCTTAGCAATAGCTGCACTTTTGATACTAACATTGAATGCTTGAATTATTTCTTCAGCCAAAGCGTCTTCAATAGACATTTTTTTGTTAAAAGCACGAATGTTCGCACCTTGAGTCATGTTTCTTAAAGCTAAATCAATTCTTCTTTGAGGAGCAACATCAACAGCTTTTGGATATCTTGCTCCACCATATTCAATAGCAATAACTTCTTCCCTAGGAGCCGCATTTTCAATCGCTTTAACAAGAATCGCCAAAGGATTCAATTTAAGCTTAACTTCAGCTTTAGCCAGAGCATTTTCCACAACTTTCAAAACTTTTCCCTTCTTACCAGTGTTTCTTCCAGTAGAAATGAAATGTTTCTTACCTTTATGTCCAGTATTCATAAGCTTAGAAGCCAATCTTTCAACAATAAATGTGTGAGATTTATGGAACCTATTACCAGCATATCTTGCTCCAGTTTTTGGAATGATTCTTGAATCTAAAGTAATATATTTAACCAAACCTAAGTCTGATACTTTAACGCCTTCTGCGCTCCATCTGTCAAAAAACTTTATTTCACTCATTATCTTCTCGCCTTCTCTAATTTACCTTTTAATAAAGCGCTTAAACTTTGATCATTAACCTTAAGAACTTGCCATCTAACTCCAGGAATATCTCCTTTAGCTCGGCCCATCTTACCACCAATACATTCAACGATAACCTCATCGTGCTCGTTAATAAGCTTCTGAGCACCATCACCAGGCATGAAAGCAGTAATTTGTTTCCCATTCTTAACCAATTGTACTCTAGCACACTTTCTCATCGCTGAGTTAGGTTGCTTTGCTTCAATTTGAATTTTTTCAAGAACAATCGCTTTTGCTTGGGAGGAATTAGCTAGAGGATCTACCTTTTTCTTTTGCAGCTTAGTTTTCTTCTTAAGCCGAAAATCACTTCGTCTCTTCATAAGCTTGTTTGCTGCTCCCAATCCTTTCGATTTATTACTCATTTTTAGTTTTATTTCCGTGAATTATATTATTACTCAACTTTAACTTCTTTATTAAAAAAGCGTTTAACTGCCCTATTTAAAGTTATTAAGTTCCTGCCATCCCTGCCTATTAATAAACTTTTTGTTTTTTTATTGCTATCTCTTACTATGAAGAAATTATCTTGCTCTTCTATTTCTTCTACTTTTAAAGGTAAAATGACATTTTGGATAAACTTAATAGCATCATCATCAAATTCGATTAATCTAATTTTTGCATTCAAATCTCTTTGAAGCTTTTTAACATTTTCAGCCCCTTTACCTAAGGCTTTACCCATGCTTCCTTTGTTAACAACAAAATAAATGGTATCCCTATCTTTAAAACAATCTTTCACTCTTACTCTAGCTAACCTTTCTAAAAAAGAAGACAATGCTAAAGTGTCCTGATCAAGTTTAAATCTCACTTTTCTACCAAAATACCTAAAACTGATACAAAGAAGTTTTTCTTACAAAAAACACCCAACTCTTCATTATCTATCTCAAGAATAACTAATGGTACATCCACCATTGATGTGTAATGTTTAAAATCATTCTTGACAGCAGGAGGACAATTTGCAGAAAGAAAAACGGTTTCTATTAACCCTTGATTTAATTTTTTTGAAACACTATCTCTTCCAATAACTAGTTTATCCTCTTGAAGTTTTTGCTTAATTAATTGTAAATTATCTTTTGTCATTGCTCATACCCCTTATTTCATCTTTGTTACCAGTCCTGGTAATCCGGTACCTAAAGGAACAGGCTGGTTAATCATTACATTTTCAACTACGGAAGTTAAATAATCCATCTCTCCTTCCAAAGCAGCATTTATCAAATGTTTAATTGGTGTTTCAAAAGAAGCTCTAGCTAAAACACTAGCCTTCTCACTAACAACTCCATACCTTGTTACTCCTTGCACTCTTCCATTGGTACACATTAAATCTGCAACCAGCATAATATGCCTTATGTCAATATTTAATCCTTGAGAGTTGATAACTTTTTGAACTTCATTAATAATCGCTTGACGAGCAGCTTCTACTCCTAATACTTTAAAGATTTCATGAATATCGTTACTAACAATTCTAGGAAAATCAATTTCTTCCATGCCCATTAAATCTTTTAAATTTGTTCCAGAAGTCATGATGATATATTCTTCTCCTCGCTTAACTGGTAAAACTTGTTTAATTCCTTTTATTCCCCTTACTTTAACTTTTCTCAACTTTTCTTTAAGAGAATAAAGATCTTTCAAATCATCAGATTTACTTTTTTGTGAAAATGAGATAGTATCCCCTTCGCCAGCTACACTAAAAGTTTTGACTTTGGCTTTCAAAATTTTAATTAACTCTTTAATTTCTAAAGTATAATCTTCCATTAAAGAAGAGTTTAATTTCACAGTTAAAACTTGATCAAAAATGTTAAGTGAATATTCTAAAACCAACTCGCCAAACAAAGTTTCTTTGATTTTTGCAGCAAAAGATTTTATGTTTTCTGGTTTATTGTGAGGACTATTTAAGAAAATTTCCATAGTAGGAGTTTTGATTTCTTTCCTAGCGTCAAAAATTTCAATAATTCTTGGTAAACCTGTAGTTACGTTCATCTCTGCAACACCAGCAAAGTGGAAAGTATTTAGAGTCATCTGTGTACCTGGTTCTCCAATACTTTCTGCACTTACCAAACCAACACATTCTCCAGGATTTACTTGTGCATTTTTGTATATTAAAGTTAAATCTTCTAATATTTTTTTCAATGCAGTAGCAGACAAGGAACTAGGAAGTTCATTTTCCAATTCTTCAATAACTGAAGGAGGGAAAATTTTTGCATATTTTTTCAATTCTGCTTTGTATTCTTTACTCATCTTGACGTACCTTTCATTTTTTACCACCAACAGTTGCTTGGATGGCTCCTTTAATATCTAAACTTCCATTTTTAGTTCTTGAAACATCAAGTCCATCGTCACCATAGGAAAACTGAATTATCTTACCACTTGCGTCGCGAACTGTTCCATCATAACTAACTTTTAAATCCTGCATTGCATTAGATAATCTTCTATATAAATAACCAGATTTAGGAGTTCTTAAAGCAGTATCCATTAAAGCGTCTCTTCCTGTCATTGCACCAAAAAAGAATTCATGAGGAGAAAGACCATTCTTAAAATTACTTCGAATGAATCCTCTTGCTTTAGGACTTAAATCATCTCTCTTAAAATAAGGTAACGTTCTTCCACTATAACCAGAATCAATCCTTTTTCCACGTAAAGCTTGCTGACCTACAACCGCAGACATCTGAGCTATGTTCAAGGCATTACCTCTTGCTCCACATCTAGCCATGGTTAAAGCTGAACTTCTTCTAACTTGTTTCATAGCCACGTCTCCACTTTTGTTTCTAGCTTTATTCAATGATTCTAAAATTCTAAGTTCTAATGTTTCTTCCAAAGTTCTTCCAGGTAAAGGTTCCAACTTACCAGAATGAAATTTCTCAATTAATTTATTAACATCTTCCTCAGCTTTCATCAATACATCATTAATTTCTTCATTGGTAACATCACTTAAATCCATATCACTGATACCAATGGAAAAACCTCTTCGAGCAAGAACAGCGATACCTAACTTTGTGATTTTACCAAGTAAGTCTGCTGTGTAAGCAGCACCATATCTCTCGTAAATGTTTCTAAGCATTAATCCACTTTCCTGTCCTAGATTTGATTTATCCATCAATCCTGACTTAAGACTACCTTTAACAATTTTAACTTCTCCGCCACTCTTGTCTTTACCAATGAAACTAAAATCTTGAGGTAATAAGACTGAGAAAACTTCTCTTCCATCAATTTTCTCCTTCTTTGGGAGAGCACTGAAATCGTTAACACCACAAAGATAAAGTAAATCAATTGCTTCTTTTCTTGTGAAAATTAATTCTTTAGTAAGTAAATAGTTTCCAGTAATTGCATCGTGAATACATCCAACAACACTTAAACCATATCTAGGAGAAATTATTTGAGTTTCAACTAACATTAATATTTTAGCTTCTGCTTTCGCTTCTTCAGTTTGAGGAACGTGTAAATTCATCTCGTCACCATCAAAGTCAGCGTTATAAGGATTACATACAGCTGGATTAAGACGGAAAGTTTTTCCAGGTAGAACTTTCATTTTATGACACATCATACTCATTCTGTGCAAGGAAGGTTGCCTGTTGAAAATGCAAATGTCACCATTCATAATATGTCTTTCGACAATAAAACCAACTTCTAATTCTTCCAAAATTTCTTCCTTAGTTTCATCAGTGATAGATTTTCTTTTCCCATCTGGTTTGATAATATAATTAGCTCCAGGATAAATCTTTGCTCCTCGCTCTACAAACTTTTTCAAGTATTCCCTGTTCCATTCTGTAACTCTTTCGGGAACGGTTAAATTCATAGCCATTCTCTTAGGTATTCCCACTTCGTTAAGTCCAATTAATGGATCAGGACTGATAACTGTTCTTGCTGAGAAATCTGTTCTCTTACCAGCCAAGTTATGTCTAATTCTTCCTTCTTTACTACTAATTCTACTAGCAATAGTCTTTAAAACCTGTCCACCTCTATGTCTAGCAGGAGGAAGTTGTGAAACAGAATTGTCGAAAAAAGTAGTGATGTGATATTGCAATAAGTCCCATAAATCTTCAATTATAACTTCAGGTGCACCAGCATTGATATTCTCAAAAAGACGTTGGTTAATTCTTACTATATCCCCTAACTTATGAGTTAAATCATCTTCAGATCTTTCACCAGATTCCAAAGTGATACTTGGACGCATCGTTACAGGAGGAATTGAAAGAACTGTTAAAATCATCCATTCAGGACGGAAAAAACCTTTCTTATATCCAAAAACTTCTAAATCTTCTTCAGAAATTTTTTCTAAACGAGCTCTTACTTCAATTGGACTTAATCGAATTTCTTCTTCGTAAAAATTATATGGTTTTTCTAATTTAATTTTTGGTTGCTTAGCATTACAATGAGGACAACTAGCTTTAATTTTATATTTTTTTACAACTTCTTTAATTTTCCTTCTACGAGCTTCAAAACCTTCTTCGGCACCTATTTCTTCAAATCCTTTAAGGTAACCTTTAATTTTTTCTTCAGGAATTATAACTCTACCACAACTCCAACAACAAGATTTTAACAAATCGTAAACTTGACGTACAAACTTAATATGAACAACAGGCCTAGCTAACTCAATGTAACCAAAATGACCTAAACTATCTTTTAATTTTAATCCATCTGTTTTACAAACAAGACCTGGATCAATAACTCCTAATCGAGTGTCCATTAATCCACCATCTACTGGATAACCTTCCCTATCATAAAGTTCCGGTGTTACAACTTTAGCTGCAGCCATCTGTTTAATTAAAACAGGAGACATTACTCCAAATTCAACAGCACTGATTTTTTTTCCAATAAATTTTGGTCTCATATTTTATACCTTCAATTTTTAATTCAATATTTGTCTTCTAATACTAATTTAGGATATACTCCCAAGGAAATTAATTCATCTAATAATAATTTAAATGCATAACTCATCTCAACGTAAGATAAATCTGAATCTTCACCATGAACAGGAGATATTAAACGATTTTTTCTAGAATCAAAATATCCCACTAAGCCAGATTGATCACAAACAGGAACACTAACATTATCGGAACTAAACCTTTCCTTTAACAATAACGAAGCTCCGTGAGCAATAAAAGTATCCTTCTCCATCTCTCCTAGACGAAGACCTCCTTCCTTAGCTTTACCCTCAGTTGGTTGTCTTGTTAATAACTGGATAGGTCCTCTAGCTCTAGATTGCATTTTGTTAGCTACCATATGTCTTAATCTCAGATAATACATGTTTCCAACATAGATTCTTGCAAGCATTTGTTTACCTGTTCTTCCATCATAGAAAACTTCTTTACCATCTTCGCTAAAACCTAAATTTAGTAATTCTTTTCTTAAATCTGCTTCCTTTTCATTTTCAAACAAAGTTCCATCAACAAACCTTCCACTCATGGCAGCAATTTTACCACCAATTAATTCAATAAGGTGTGACATGGTCATTCTTGAAGATATACCATGCGGAGTGAAAATTAAATCGGGAGTTATACCTGTAGCTGAAAAAGGAACGTCTTCTGCAGGTACCAAAATTCCGGTAACTCCTTTCTGACCATGCCTACTTGTAAATTTATCACCAATTTCAGGTTTTCTTTCAATCCTTAATCTAACTTGAACAAGTTTGTTTCCTTCCTCATTCTCTGTGATAATAACAAAATCTGCAACACCTTTCTCACCATGTTTTAAAGATAACGAACTTTCTCTTCTAGTAGCTGCTACTAAATTATATTCATCCATGCTACTTAAGAAACGAGGAGGACTAGTTCTACCAATAATAACATCTCCTTCTTGAACTTTAGCTTCTGGGTAAACAATTCCATCTCCTTCTAAGAAACGATAATCGTGTTCACTTCTATAACCTTTAACTTCTTTATCAGGTACAGAAACCTCATCCACTAAACCTCCTGAATAACGTAACTCAGCAGCTGAAACAGGCCTGAAATAAGTACTTCTAGCTAAACCACGTTGCACGGAACCCTTATTCAAGATAACTCCGTCTTCCATGTTATATCCATCATAACACATTACTGCAACAACCATATTTTGTCCAGAAGGATGTTCTCCATAATCAACAACATCATGTATTCTTGTTTTTACTAAAGGATAATGAGGGTAATGTAATAAATTTGCATCCATGTCCATTCGTAAATTGTAGTTGGTAGCATAAAAACCTAAAGCTTGTTTCTGGTTCTTACTCCCAATAATCAACCTTTGAGCAGGCATCAGATTTCCAAAAGGAACCAAAGCACTTGCCAAACCACTAATAGCACCAGGAGAAATTTCCAAGTGAGTAAAATCTTCAGTTAAATCTTCTTCACAATATGAAACTAAAGCGTTTTCTTCTTCAGCAGCATCAAGATATTCAATAACTCCTTGACGAACTAAATCAAGCCAAGTAATTTCTCCATTATTCAGCTGCTCTAAATGTTTTTCAGTAAGCAATGGTTTACCTTCCCTAACAATAATCAAAGGTCTTCTTGCCCTACCTTCATCAGAACCTATGTAAACGTCATTTGTTTCTTCTTTGAAGAAAACGTTAATATTTTCAGATAATGAACCTTTACGCCTCAAATCTTTAAGATTCTCAACAAAAGCTAGACCATCTTCTACGGTTCCAATAAATTGTGAATTTAAGTATACATCAACCATTTTAATTAGTAATCTCCTGTAATCCTGCATCTCTTAATTTTTCTAGGACTTCTTTCTTTTCAACAGCTTGTGATAATGAACAAAGCATAGCTAAATTTTTTCTTAATCCAATATTGGTTCCCTCAGGAGTTTCAATTGGACATAATCTTCCAAGATGGGTACAATGTAAAGCTCTTGCTTCAAAATTTTCTTGTGAAGTTGAAAGAGGACTTACAACTCTCTGTAAATGTGAAACCATATCTAGATAGTTGGTTCTACTCATTCTTTGTGAAATTCCTTGTCTGCCACCAACCCATTCACCGGTTGCCATAGCAGAATATAATCTTGAAGTAAGCAATTTATCTCTAATGATAACTCTTATTGAAGGAAGTTTTCCCCTCTTAATAATTCTCTGAAAATTGTAAAGTATGTCTCCAACAAGAACTTTAAAATTCATTCTAAATAAATCAAGTAAAAGATCTCCACTCATTCTAATTCTTTTGTTCATGTAATGATCTTTGTTATCAGCTTTTCTCTTTCCGTTTGAAACGTCAACAAACTTTTTTAACATTTTACAGAGATTTTTTGCTTTGATAATTCTAGCACTAGCATCAATACCCATGTTTGGAAGAAGGTATTTGTCAAGAATCTCTTTTGTTCTTTCCATTCTGATTTCTTTTGATTGTCCCACACCAACTTTCTTAGCGATGTAATCAATAGCATCATCCCTGGATTTTATATCTGCAAAATCGAATAAATTTAACAATACTTCTTCATAAGTTTCTTCACCTGAAATAGCACGCATAATATCTTCATCTTTAACCATACCAAGAGCTTTAATAACCATAATTAAAGGAACTTGCTTAATTCTAGTGAAAGACATGTAATAGATTCCATCTTTCTTTAATTCAAAAGTATGAGGAATTTTAAAAGAACCTCTGGAAGCGAAAAACATTCCTTTGAAAGAACCATCTTTAATCCGTTCAACTAAAAAATTGTTAGAAGCTAAATCTTCAACGTTAACAATAACTTTCTCCGTTCCATTAATTATGAAATATCCACCTGGATCAGTAGCATCTTCGCCTCTCTTAACCAATTCTTCCCTTGGCAACTTATCCAAATTACAATATTTACTTTTAAGCATAATAGGAAGTTTTCCTACCTCTGCCACAAAATTTTCTCTTTGAACATCGTTAATATAACTGCTTACTTCAAGATAAATTGGAGCATTGTAAGAAATTTTTCTTAATCTTGCTTCCATAGGATAAATAGGCCTTTTACTTCCATCAGCTTCAGTTATTTCTGGTTTTCCAACGGTAATTCTTCCAAAACGAATCTTAAATTTTTCAATGTTATGAGGAATAATGGTTGGTTCAGCTTCTTTATTTTCTTCAATAACTTCCTGTAAACCATTCTCTAACAAATTGTTAAAAGATTGAATATTACTTTCTACAAACTTCTTTTCTTCAAAGTACTTTTTAATTAGAATAGACCTATCCATCGATAACCACCCTATAAAAGCTAGTAGTACCAGAAGTAGCACTTAACCTATAAATTTTAATAACGTCTCCCGCTTTAACTCCTAAATCAGCCAGAGCTGGATCATCTTTGAGAATTTTAGGTAATTCCCGTGAAGAAATTTTCATCTCTTCTAAGAAGGACTTTTTCTGAGCATCATCCAACTTCTCATGAGTTGGAATCAATTCGTGAATATTTGTATTTTTTCCCATTTTAATTTTGATGAAAGGTGGGCTGGAAGATCGGAATTTGCATCCCGAACCATCCTGCCCTTTTACGGGCCGGAAGGGACTCTCAAAACCAATGAGTTTCTCAATCGGATATTTGAACCCTCGACCGCCTGATTGCTTTGCACGAGTGCAAAAACCCGACGTAAAAGTCAGGCGCTC
>CAZKIP010000007.1:0-68058 GCA_964552945.1 uncultured Methanosarcinales archaeon | reverse complement strand
CTCGTCTTCGACAGGGCGCTAATACAAAAGAAAAGGAGGGTTTCTACGGATCCTATTTAGAAGAATATAAGGATAATCTTTTAAACAAATTAGGTATTTTGGTTGTATGGAGAAAGTTAAAAAGTACAAATGGATTCTTTTTTCTTTTATACTACTTTATTTTATGGTTGTTTATAATGGGCTTGGCTTTGTAGAAAGATACACTTCTTTATCAGCTTCTACCTTTATTGATGAATGGATTCCACTTACTCCTTCTTTCATTATTTTTTATATGGTTGGATATGTTTTTGTTATCCTTCCTGTATTTTTTTTAAAGGAGAAGAAAGAGATCCCTTGGTTTGGTATTGTATTTTTTTTAATGTTGACTTTTTCCTTTATAGCCTTTCTTTTGATTCCAATAGAGATGAATAAGACTTTAGCAGTAGATGATGATGTTTTTTCTAAAGTAACTTTAGTTCAGCAACAAATAGATACTTCCTTCAACAATTTTCCAAGTTTGCATGTTTCTTTGAATTTGTTCGCCTTTTTGTTTATTAGGGATAAAAATAAGAAACTAAGTAATTATTTGTTTTCTATAATGGCACTTATTGTAGTTTCAACTTTGTTTGTAAAACAGCATCTTTTTGTAGATGTCATTGGTGGAATATTTGTGGCTGTTTTATTCTATTCTTTGTATAAAAGATATCGGGAACCTATGGAAAATTATTTTGTGTGATTATAATTTTTTGTGATTTAAGGTTTTTGATTAATCTATTGGAAGTCATCAATTGATAATCCATCTAATAATCTTAAATCTTCTTCTTCAATTTTAAAATCTAATGATCTGAAATTATCCCTTAAATGTGAAAAATTAGTAGTTCTAGGGATGGTTACAACATTTTTTTTTGATAATAACCAGTTAAGAGTAATTTGGGAGGGGGTTCTTTGATACTTATCTGCTAAAGAATCTATCACTTCAGAAGTTCCTCTTTTTGCAAGAATTCCTCCAGCAAAAGGTTTGTAAGCAATTACAAAAATACCACTTTTCTGAGAATAAGGAATTATCTCAGATTCTACTCCTTTAGAATGTCTTCCATTATCTCTCCTTTGAAGATTATATTCAACTTGAACAGCAGAAATTTTACCTTTAAAATACTTTTGGGCTTCAATCATTTGTTGAAGTGAGAAATTTGATAAGCCAACATGTTTTACAAGTCCTTGCTCAACAAGATGATCCATGGCTTTCATAGTTTCTGAGATATGGACATTGGGACTAGGCCAGTGAACTAGGTATAAATCGATGTGGCCTGATTGAAGTCTTTCTAAGCTTTTTTCTGCTGCTAAAAGAACTGAATCATAATCTAAATTACTTCCTCTAACTTTTGTTGTAATGAACAATGATTCTCTTGGCACTTCTTTAATGGCTCTTCCAACAATTTCTTCCGCAAATCCGTTTCCATATAATTCTGCAGTATCAATATGTGTGGCTCCATGAGAAATTGCAGATTTAACTGCTTCAATACATGAATCTTGATCTGGATTGCTTGGCCATCTTTTTGGGTCTTCTTTATTTCCCCAGGGGCCTCCCCAAGTACCAATCCCTATACAGGGTAAAACCAAGTCTCCAATTTGTTTATATTGCATAAAATCTCTAGGGGTTAGTTTTTTTTAAATATTTCCCAGCATTTTTTCTTTTTTTCATCACCGGAAACTTTCCGGGAACATTTTGAGAAAGTTATTTAATGGAATGAGCGTTTTTTATTTAAAATGGTTAAAAGCGCTGTTGAATGTATTGTATTCAGAAAGAAGGAAGATTATGAATTTTTACTACTGAAAAGAATCCCTGAGAAAGGTGGTTTCTGGCAACCAGTAACTGGTGCCTTGGAAGATGAAAGTAAATTAAATGGCGCTTACAGGGAGGTTTTGGAAGAAACTTCCATCTCTAAAGATAATATCCTTAGAGTTTTTGAAGAATTACATTATTTTGAATTTGAAAAGGAAGATGGAGAATTTAATGAACACGTTTTTGGTTTTGAAGTTTCTCCAGATACCGAAGTATCTATCCATAATAATATTTATCCTGAACATTCTGAATTTGTTTGGGTTACTTATGAAAGAGCATTAGAACTATTGAAGTGGGATACTAATAAAGATGCTTTAAAAAAGTTGCAAGAAAAATTAAGTTAAACATTTTCTACCACAAACCTTTTATAAAAAGTCCTCTTAAAAATATCTATGGAAATCGAGTTCTATCCTTACGATTTTGACTATAAAGTAAAGGAAGATGGAGTTTATGTTTACCTTTACGCTAGAAACCTCTGTGTTATCCATAAATACAAACCTTTCTTCTATGCATCATTAAAAGATGTAGATAAAAAAGCTTTCATAAAAAAACTCAATAATCTCGAATTAGAATTTGAGGAAGTATCTAAGAAATTACTTGGGAAAGAGTTGCCTTTCTTTAAAATTTATACAAAAAAGCCAAAAGATGTTCCTGTAATCTCCAAAGAATTACAAAAATTAGGAATTGTTTGCTATGAAAATGATGTTCTTTTTATTCATAGATACCTTAGAGATAACAAAATAATTCCTTTACATAAGTCTAAAGCAAAAGGGAAATATATTGAAAGTTTAGAGTTAAGAGTTCCCATTTTTCTTGCGGAAGAAGTAGAACCTTTGGAAGGTATTACAAAATGGAACGCTCTTGCTGTTGATATTGAAACTTATGCTGAAAATAAGGAAATTAATCCAGAAAGAAATCCAATTTTAATGATTGCTCTTTACAATACAAATATTAAGAAAGTTCTAACTTGGAGAAAATTTTCTCACAACCTTCCCTACTTAGAAACTTTAGAAAATGAAGAAGAAATGTTAAAGAGGTTTAAAGAACTTATTATTGAACAAAAACCAGAGATTATAACTGGTTATTTTTCAGATGGTTTTGATTTCCCTTATCTTAAAATTAGGGCTAACAAATATGGGATTAAGTTGGATGTCAATGCTGATTTCTCCGAATTGATGACTGGTAATAACACTGATTTCAGAAGAGGAGAAAGTAAATTCAGAGGGATTCTTCATATAGATCTTTTAAAATTTGTACGTAACATTTTTGGTGGAAACTTAAAAACAGAAAGTTACTCTTTGAATTCTGTAGCTAAAGAGTTGATTGGTGCAGAGAAACATGATTTGGATATAAATGATTTAGCAAGAGTTTGGTATAAAGAACCAGAGAAGTTAGTGAAATATTGTGAATACAATTTACAAGACGCAATTATTACTCATAAATTATGTAATGCCCTTTTTCCAGATATTACCGAATTTACAAGAATTCTAGGATTGCCAACTTTTGATGTAATTAGAATGAGGTTCAGTAGGTTGGTAGAGAATTATATTATGAAAAGAGCGATTGATCATAACGTAATTGCTCCAAATAAACCAAGTAATAATGAAATTGAACAAAGGATGCAAGAATCTATTCAAGGAGCTTTTGTCTTTGAACCAACTCCCGGAATTTATGAAGATGTTGTTATTTTTGATTTTCGTTCTTTGTATCCAACAATTATTTCCGCTCACAATATTGGTCCTGAAAGTTTTAAAAAAGAGAATTGTCAAGATAAAGAGACTGTTCCAGGGAGAGAACAATATTGGTTCTGTAAGGATAAGAAAGGGTTTCTTCCTTTTGTTTTAGAAGATATTATTACAAATAGAAGAAAATTGAAACAACAGAAGATGACTCCTTTACTTGAGTCAAGATCTTATGCACTAAAAATTCTTGCAAATTCATTTTATGGATATCTTGCTTTTTACGGGGCCAGATGGTATTCTTTTGAAAGTGCTGCTTCAACTACCGCTTATGCTAGAGATTACATTATGAAAGTTATTGAAGAAGCTCAATTGGATGGTTTCAAAGTCATTTATGCTGACACGGATTCTTGTTTCATTGTTTTAGAGAAAAAGAAGTTGAAACAATCTATGTCTTTCATGGAGAAAATAAACAAAGATCTTCCAGGAAAAATGGAGTTAGAGTTTGAAGGGTTCTTTCCGAGGGGAATTTTTGTTGGGTTGAAAGGAAGTTCTCGTGGAGCTAAGAAAAAATATGCATTGATTAAGGAAGATGGCTCAATGAAGATTACCGGTTTTGAAATGGTAAGAAGAAATTGGTCCATTTTTGCTAAAGAAGTACAGGAAGAAGTTTTATCATTGGTTTTGAATAATAAGAATGAAGAAGCTGTGCAATATGTTAAACAAAAGATTGAAGAACTTCGAAAAGGAGAAGTTCCTATTTCAAAATTGATTATTAAAACTCAAATAACTCGTGAATTGAGTAAGTATTCTTCAATAAGCCCCCACGTAAAAATTGCGCAAAAGTTGGCTGATAGAGGAATGAGGATAGTCCCAGGAATGAGTATTGCTTACGTTATTAGTAAAGGTTCAGGGTTGGTGAGAGACAGAGCAATGATTCCTGAAGAAGTTACTGAATATGATGTAGAATATTATCTTAAACATCAACTTATGCCTGCTGTTGAATCTATCCTAGCTGTGTTGGGTTATTCAGAAGAGGAACTTCTTTCGGGGAGCAAGCAGGAAGGATTGGGGAAGTTTTTTTGAGGTTATCAATAACCCATTCCAAAGTTACATGTGCTCTAGCGTTAGGATATTGAAATAATTTTCTTTCTTTAATCCATTTTTTAATACGATTGTAATCTCTAGTTCCGTACTTTAATGGGTGGCGAACTGGTTTATCTTCAGAAAGGTCAGTAACTCTAAAATAATTTTTCTCATCTACAGCAAATATAGTATATGGTGCACCATAAGTGGTTCTTTCGTTTTCTTCTCTGATAGCTGAGGGGAGGGCAATATAGCGCATATAGTTTTATAGATAGTTCAACTTAATAATAATTTCTGCAGTAGAATAGTTAAATTATAATTTGAAGGTACATATACTGCGGAAACCTTTATAAATATCTATAATTAAGGGATATTATGGAAGTTGGGGGTCAAGCGGTCATCGAAGGAGTGATGATGCGAAATAAAGAAAAGTTTGCAATAGCTGTAAGGCTTCCTAACGGAAAAATAAAAATTAAGAAAGAAAAAAGCAGTAATTTTCCAAAAATATTTAACGTTCTATTTGTAAGGGGTGTTGTAGGATTAGGTTACACTTTATACGATGGTGTTAGAGCTTTAATTTGGAGTAGTAATCAAAATCTCGGTGAAGAAGAGGAATTATCTAAGAAGGAAATTATAGGCACAATTTCGATGTCATTTTTGTTTGCAGTCTTATTTTTTGTTCTTTTGCCATTTTTCACTGCAAGATGGATTCATGCAGATGGTTTACTATTTGACGCTTTAGATGGCGCTTTTAGAGTAATTCTTTTTCTAGGTTATTTAGCAATAATCTCTTTTATGAAAGATGTGAAAACCCTATTTCAATATCATGGGGCGGAACATAAGTCCATTTATTGTTATGAATCAGGTAAAAAGTTAACTTTAGAGAATGTTAAGAAATTTTCTAGATTTCATCCTCGTTGCGGAACTTCTTTTCTTTTCATTGTTCTTCTGATGTCTATCTTGATATTTTCTTTATTAGATGGGTCATGGATGATTAAATTATTTGGTAGAATTCTCCTTTTACCGGTTATCGGTGGACTTAGTTATGAACTGATTAAGTTAAGTGCTAAATTTCAGAAAAATGTTGTTGTGAGAGCTTTAGTAGCTCCAGGGTTATGGTTGCAACGTATTACTACGCAAGAACCTTCTGATGAACAGTTGGAAGTAGGGATTGCTTCTTTGAAATCTGTAGTAGATTAGTTATTTTATAGTTCCTATAATATTTTAAAACAAATCATAATCTCTATTGGATGGTTAACGGAGGAGTTCTTGTCAATAACACCCTTCCGGAAAATACTGCCCGCAGATTACCTAATAGAATTGTTGTTAACAACGCGCTAATTCTTGATGCGATAAGATATCACAGATTTGGTGCCATTGTACAGGTAACAAATGGTATCCATAGTAGAGGTTCAAGAAATAACCAAAAAAGACAAGTAAAACGGGGAAAATTGTTGCTAGAACAAGCCGTTGGGGATGCTGCAGTTATCGAAGGAGGAGTAGCAGTTATTAAGAACAACCAAAAAAGAATTAGTGATATCGATTTTTTCATTGAAATTAATAATTCTGATCCTCAATTGTTGCGTAGGGCTGCTGAAGAATGTTTAGAATCTCAGAGTTATCTACGTCCTGGAGACCACAATTATTTATCAAGAATTGTATCAAGATCATACAGGTTTGGAGTTGCCGAAATTTCAAGAGCATTATCTACAACTTCTGGAAGATATGTTAATCAAGATTGGGAAAATCGCTTATTTAGAATTAAAGATAAGGTTCTAGGACAATATGTCAGAACATTGTTTGGAGATGCTCTTCAAGACCACCATGTTTTTGCTCTAGGAGCAGAATTAAGGGATCAAGATCAACCAAGATCAGTTACAACAGACCTTATTATTGCTGCAAACCCCTCCGATTTTGAAATTGCTCTTACAAGAATTTCAGAAAGATACAAGAAAGGTAATTTGTCGATTAGAGTTGATTATTCTCCTACACAATCTGGCTAATGTGTCCTTCTTTTCTAATTCTAATTATGTTTTCAACAAAACTTTCAATCTTACTCTCATGCGAAACAATGATTGTTTGTCTTAAACTTAATTTATCTAAAACGTCTCTTACCTTATCTAATTGATCTGTGCTAAATCCATCGGTTGGTTCATCTAGAATTAATACATCTTTGGTTCTTATTTGATGTATAACATCATTAATTACTCTGTTCAGGGCTAACCGATAGGCAAGAGCAGCGGAAGTTTTCTCACCGCCACTTAAATTGTTAAAGCCAATCTCGTAACCATTTTGTTCAATAACGGGACTGAAACCATCATCAATTTTTGCATATATTTGATCGTCATCAATTAAAATGGCAAACCATTCCTGAAAAAGTTGGTTAAATAATCGATGAATGCTATACATAATTTGTTTTTCAATAGCGTAAGTAAGGTTGAGAAAGAATTTGTCCAGCCAATTGTAATGTTCTTTATATTTTATCAATTGATTTTTTCCTTCTTTTAATTTTTCTATTGTTGTTTTAATCTCTTGGGCTCTGCGAATTAAGTTTTGTAGATTGGTTTTTAGTTCCATCTGTTGTAAAGCCAATTCTTTTTCCTTATCCATATCTGCTTGTAGAAGTTCTCTCAGTAAAGTTATTTTTTCTTTAGGATTTTCTTGCTGAGATAACCATAATTCCAACGCTTCTTTCTCATGATTAATTTTTCTTATTTCTATGTTTAATTTTTCCTGCAGGGATAATGATTCTCCAAGCTGTTTTTGTAAGAATTCTTTTTTTGAAAGTTTTTCTAATAAATCCCTTTTTTCTTTCAAATTTTTTTCTAAATTGGTGTCTTGTGGAAGATTTTCAAGTTGTTCCATCAATAAATTGTTCCATTTAGCTAATTGAGGTAATTCTTCCTTTTTCTTTTCAAATAAACTTTTTTTCTCTTGTAATTGAGAACATTCTATCCTTAATTTGGCAAGTATTTTTTCTTTGTTAACAATCTCTTCAATTTTTTTTGAAACTTCTGCTTTCTGTTGAGAGATTTCTTCCTTTTTTTTGTTGGATTCAAAAAGAAGGTTTTCCGATTGTTTAATTTTTTCTTGTTCTTGGTTAGAAATTTTCTCTTTGTGATTATGAGAAACGTCTTGAAGACATAAAGGACAATTATCTAAAGAAAGGATTTTGTTACTAAGTTCTTTTGATTGATTGAGGATGGTGAGGTTCTTAGCAGAGATTTCTAAAGTTTTCTGGAAAAGTTCTTCCAGATGCTTCTTTTTTTCTTGCAATTCTTGTTTCGTTGCAATTTGGTTTGAAAGGGTTGCGATTTCTTTTTCCTTTTCTGGAAGAAGAAGCATCTCTTCTCCTAATTTAGCAATTTCTTCTTGCTGTTGTCTGATTTTTAGTTGCTGTTGATTTATTTGTTCTTGTAAAGTACTTTTTTCTGAAATAATTTTTTTTCTTTTTAATTCTAATTCCTGTACTTCTCGAGAAATTTCATTTTTATCTCCGGAGAATGAAAAGGCACTTATTTGTAGAGAAAGTTGCTCCTTCTTTTGTTGCTCTAGGATTAATTGTTCTGTTTTACCTTTAATAATTATTTGTGAATTTTTGTAATTTTGTTCATTTTTTAGAAATTCTGCTTCCTTTTTTTCTAGTAAAGCAATCTCTTCTTTCTTTTTTGCAATTAGAGAATCTGCCTCCTCTTTTTTGGGTAATAAAATAGTTAAACTTTTTTGCAACTCTTCATTTTCCTTATTAACTTCTTCCAACTTCTTTCTTTCTTCTTCTAAGGGTTCTGTTTTCGTATTAAGAATGGCAATTTTCATTCTCATATTTTTTAAGTAAACTTGTAAGTTATCTCTCACATTTTTGTATTTGTCAATATCAAAAATTTTTCTTAGAGTATCTAGTCTTACTTCAGGATTCTCTTGTAGAACAAATTTCATCTCTTCTTGGGGGGTGTAGATGGTGTAGCGAAAGAGATAATTCTTATTTTTTGATATTAAATCTTCAGGATAGCCAAGAAGCTTAAAAACCTCTGTTTTCAATTCTCCAGGCATAAGATCTTTTTTCAAATTATTTATAATAATATGGCCGGCAGGTTGTTTAATATTCTCTTTTTCTTTTTTTAAATTTCTTTTAATCGAAACCTCTTGATTGTTAATAATAAGATTTAATTCAACTGACCCCTGTTTGGCGCCTTTTCTAAGCAACAATTCCCCTGGCAAATCTGGGCGAGAAGTTCCAAATAGGGCAAATTCTATTGCTAAGAGAATGGAAGATTTTCCACTTCCAATGTCTCCAGAAAGAATTATTGAGCCTTCTGGGAAGATAATCTCCTCTCTAGTATAGGAACGAATATTCTCTAAGACAATTTTCTTTAGAAGCATAATTTAGGTTTATGAACTTCATTTAAATTGTTTTATAGTTTCAAACATATTCTTTGAGGGAGAACAAGGTTTATTAATCACTTTACAATCTCTTTTTTTATGAGCGTGGAAGATCTTAAAGGGAAATCTTTTGGCTGGTTTTCTATTATGAATGGGGGTAAGACTAAAGCTGTTGTTGCCATGCTTGAACTTTTTCATCATGCCGGAAAAAATTTTGTAGCTTATAATTCTCATTTTAACACTAGAGATGGGGTCAATCAACTAGTAGTAGATGGTAGGGAGGGATATCCTGCCAAAACCGTTCAGGGCTTTCCTGAAATTGTTGCTGATTTAGAATTTAGAATGGAAAAAATTCATTCTAGAAAAATTGCAGATCAAGGAGAGAATGGAAGAATTGTTATTGACGGCGCAAAACATTGGAAATATAGAGATATTAGTGCTGTAGTGATTGATGAAATTAATTTGTTTTGCCTTGATGAAAAGGGAGCTAATGAAGCAATCCAATTTATCTCTTGGTGTAGAAAGAGGGGAATAACTTTAGGAGTTTCTGGGTTAGAGTATGATTTCAGACATCGTCCTTTTGGACATGTTAGAGCAATTTTTCCTTACGTACGTTCAATTCAATTGAATCCAGTTTGCAAATCTCTTATTAGAGGAAAAAATTGTGGTGATGATGCTTCTCATTCTCAAAGATTATGGTCTCTTGATTTTGTTGAAGAGGCAGATATTGGAGAATTGGCAGGTGAGATGTCTCTTTATGATTTTGATGATAAAAAAGGAAACAATATTATTGGAAAATATGTTTCTGCCCCTTATTTTGATAAAACTAAAAGAATTGAAGAAGCGGAAGATGGGAGGATTGTTTATGCTCCAGTTTGTAATAATTGTGCTGTATTGCCTTTTAAAGAGGAGGTTGATAAACTATATTCTGCAATTAGAGATAGTAGAGGGGTTGCGCAGCAAGATTTGAGCAAAATAGTGGAGAACGCAACTTTACGAAGAGAAATTGCCAATTTTCTTTTGGAAGAAGATTGGGTCAGAACTACAGATGATGGTTTGTACGTCCCTACACAATATTTTAGGAACGATATTGGAACTTTCTCAGCTGAACCTAAATCTACCTCTAAACCCAAGCTTAAACTTTTAGAATAAGAAATATCTGGAATGGATGTTTTTGTATACTGGTGCACGCCGTCATTATGGGCTTACGCCCATCGGCTCGACTACGTCAGGGCAACATTATACAAAAAAGTGTTATTCCGGATGGGGTTGAATAAGCAATACTTTAATTAAGGATAATTCTTTTCTTATCTTTAGCGATGCCTAAAATAAAAAATATCAAGGCCATAGAAATTTTGGATTCCAGAGGGAATCCTACTATAGAAGTCACCGTTTTTACTAAAAACTATTCTGGAACCGCAGCTGTCCCTTCCGGAGCTAGCACGGGAAAATATGAAGCAGTGGAGTTAAGGGATGGTGGTAAAAGGTATCAAGGGAAAGGTGTTCAGAAAGCTATCAGAAATGTTCAAAAAATAGCCAAATTATTGAAAGGTAAAGATTGTTCTAAGCAGAAAGAAATTGATCTTGCGATGATTAAATTGGATGGGACTAATAATAAATCTAAATTAGGGGCTAATGCAATCTTAGGTGTTTCTTTAGCATGTGCAAGAGCCGCTGCAAATTCAAAAAATCTTGAACTTTTCAAATATCTTAATAAATTAACAAAAACTAAAACAAAATTGCCTCGGCCTTTCTTTAATGTTATCAATGGGGGGAAACATGCAGATAACAATTTGAGTTTTCAAGAATTTATGATTTCTCCCAATCTGAGAAAATATAAAGATAATTTACGTGCGGGAAGTGAAGTGTATCATCAGCTGAAAAAAGAGATTGATAAGAAGTATGGGAAAGGATCAACTAATGTGGGTGATGAAGGGGGGTTTGCTCCTGAAGAGATGCATAAGGCTGAAATAGTTCTTAAACTATTGCTCAAAGCAATAAAAAAAGCTGGTTATAAAAACAAAGTTGACATCGCCATGGATTGTGCTGCTTCTGAATTTTATTCAAAAGGGAAATATGTAGTTGATGGTAAAAAGCTTACTAAAGAAAAATTATTAACTCGCTATTTGAAATTGATTAAGAAGTACCCTATTATTTCTATCGAAGATCCTTTTGATCAAAGTGATTTTGATAGTTTTGCAAGGTTAACTAAAGAATCCAAAAGGATTAAAAAGAATAAAATACAAATTGTTGGCGATGATTTAACTGTAACAAATCCACTTAGAATTATAAGAGCAATCAATGAAAAAAGTTGTAATTGTTTGTTGCTAAAAGTAAATCAAATTGGAACTTTAACAGAAGCTCTTGAAGCTGCTGAATTGGCTAGAAAAAATAAGTGGAAGGTAATGGTTTCACATCGCAGTGGGGAAACTGCAGATACGTTCATTGCAGATTTGGTTGTTGCGTTGGGAACCGGTCAAATTAAGGCTGGAGCACCTTGTAGAGGCGAAAGAACTGCCAAATACAATCGACTTCTAAAAATCGAAAAATGGGGATAAATATAGCAAAATAGATACTTTATTCCGCAAAGATTTTAATATATCAAGACATATGTACAATTAATGGAAGGAAATTCTTTTCTTTTGCTGTGTAGAGGCAAGGGTTATACTGAAGAAGACCTTCTTCTTTTTGAAAAGGCTGTTAATTATGTAGAAGAACAGTTGGGGAAGGAGAAACGTCTAGCTGGCGATTTATTTTCTGAACATAATATTCGTGTTGGAAAAATTCTAGTTGAAAATAAAGCAGACCCAGAAACTGTTTTGGCAGGATTATTACATGGTTTATTGGATAAAATTCCTGAAAAGGAGATAGAAGATAAATTTGGGAAGAACATTGTTTCTTTATTGAATGAGGTCAATACATTAAGACATATTAAGATTAACAATGTGAATGTCCCTGGAGATGCCTTAAGAAGAATTATGGTTACAGCCTTGCATGATTTAAGAGTTATTTTTATCAAATTGGCAAATAAATTAGATAACTTAAATTCTGTCCATGTTTTTCCTCCTGATGAAAGAGAAAGGTTGGCTTCTGAAGTTTTGGAAGTATATGCACCTCTTGCTTATAGGTTAGGGGTTGAAAGAATAAGAGTCCAGTTGGAAGATTGTGCTTTTTATATTATCAATCCAAAAAAACATGTTGAAATACAAGAGTTCCTGGAAGAAACAAGAGAAGAAAGAGAACATAAAATAGAAAGGGTCATTGAACTTTTAAAGGAAATGTCTAGGGGAAAATTAGATCTTTTAAAGATTAAAGGGAGACCAAAACATATCTACAGTATTTACAAAAAAGTAGTTCGTAAAAAGAAAAGGTTAAATGATTTATTTGATTTGTTAGGGATAAGGGTAATTGTTCCTACCGAAAAAGATTGTTACACTTTTTTAGGATTGTTACATGAGAAGTTTGAACCAATTGAAGGTAGATTGAAAGATTACATCGCTAATCCAAAACCTAATTTTTATCGATCATTGCATACTGGAGTTAAATTAAACAATGGGTGGGTAATCGAAGTTCAAATAAGGACTCCAGAGATGGAGGAGTTTGCTGAAGAAGGAATTGCTGCACATTGGAGATATAAGGATTTCAAATCTGACAAAATATTTGAGAAAAAAATTGCTTGGATGAAAGAGGTTCTTGATTTAAAGAAAAAAGATAATGAATTTTTGGAATCGGTCCAAGTAGATGTTTTTGGTGATAAAATTTATTGTTATACTCCTCTCGGAGATTTGAAAGAATTACCTGTTGAATCTACAGTTCTTGATTTTGCTTATGCAGTTCATGAAGAAATTGGAAGCAAATGTGTTGGAGGGAAGGTTAATGGAAAATTTGTTCCGTTAAGACATAAACTTGTGAATGGGGACGTTGTAGAAATTATTACTCATAAAAAACAAAGACCAAGAAGAAGTTGGATTAAAATAGTTTCATCTTCAAAAGCTAGACAAAGAATAAGAAAAGTTTTGAAAGATTACGAAAATTTACCTTCTTTCCATTTCCGTCTATTTAAACCAGTTGTAAAAGAAGAAAAAGGAGTCTTAGTTTCATCTGAAGAATATCCTCGGGCAGTTTGTACTTTGGCCAAATGTTGTCAAGCTTTGCCAGGAGAAAACATTGTTGGTTTAATAACAAAAAGAAGAATAATTTCTGTTCACAGAGATAATTGTAAAGAAGCTTTAAAGAAAGAAGATAAGTTAATTCCGGTTAAATGGAAAGAGAATTACACACAAAGAATCTCTTTCCATGTTGAAGCCGGAGAAAGAAGTGGTCTTTTAGCAGACCTTTTACATACAATTGCTCAAGCAGGATTTGAAGTTAAGGAAGCGAAAGCTAAGTTGCTTGGTGTTGACGCTAAATGCTCTTTCAAAGTAATCCCTAGAAATCTGGAACATCTTAAAGAAATGGTTAGAAGAGTTCAGAAAGTTAAAGGAATTATCAGAATTTATTTTGATTAATTATCTTGCTTAACTATTTTGCTTAACTTACATACTTAATTAAATCGACCATTCTTTTAGAATATCCCCACTCATTATCGTACCAAGAAACAATCTTCAAAAATTTTCCATCCACGACTTTTGTTAATTTTGAATCAAAGATGGATGAATGGGGGTTGCCAACAATGTCCGAAGAAACTAACTCATTTTCAGAATACTCAATGATGCCCTTCATCTTTCCAGCAGCGTGCTTTTTGAATAATTTATTAATCTGATCAACGGTTACACTCTTTTTCATTTCAATGGTAAAATCTGTTATACTTCCATCAGGAATTGGCACACGAATAGCTGAACCACGGATTTTCCCCATTAATGAAGGAATGGCTTCAACAGTTGCAATATCCGCACCGGTAGAAGTAGGGACTACATTTACTGCAGCAGCTCTAGCTCTTCTTAAATCTTTATGGGGACCATCTACTATACGTTGGTCTGCTGTATATCCATGAATTGTTGTAAAGAAACATCTTTTCACACCAATCTTTTCTTCTAAAACTTTCATTATTGGTGCAACACAATTGGTTGTACAGGAAGCGTTACTTATGATGTGATGTTTTTTCTTATTGTATCTTTTTTCGTTTACACCAAGAACAATTGTCAAAGTGTTTGCTGGACACATTTTTCCAGATTCACATTTGCATGGTGCTGAAATTATCACCTTCTTTGCACCGGAAGTTAAATGTGCAGCTGCCTTAACAGGATCTCTAAAAAAACCAGTACTTTCAACAACTACATCTATCTTCATTTTTTTCCAAGGGATGTTGGTTGGATCTTTTTCTGATAAAACTTGAATTTTTTTTTTACCGACTAACAAATAGCCGTTAGTAAATCCTACTTTGTCTGGAAGTATTCCATGAACAGAATCATATTTTAGAAGATGTGCCAATGTTTTATTATCTGTAAGATCGTTTACTGCAACGATGTTAATAGCTTTATCTTTCATTGCTACACGGAAAACCATCCTTCCTATTCTACCAAACCCATTAATAGCTACGTTGATTACCATGGATATACCTCTTTATGTCATTGAAAAATAGTTTTAGTTTATTAAAGTTTTGACTTCTTCTAAAGATTTTATTAACAATGTATTAAATCCCCGTTTTTTTGGTATCTCATCGTCATCAAGGGGATTATCACCAATTACTAAACATTCGTTTGGAACCAATTTCTCTTTTTCTATTAATTTCTTCCAAAATTCCTCCTTATTTTTTTTACATCTTGCGTCATCTTGTGAAAAAACAAAGTCAATAGTAATTCCATATTTTTTCAAATAAAGGTCAATGGTTTTTCGCATAGAATTGGAAACTATTCCAATCTTCTTCCCCTTTATCTGATCAAAAATTTCTTTAACTGATTCATGTAAAACATTAATAACTTTAATTTTTTCTTCAAGAATTTTATAATATTCATTTAATAAACCTAATTCTCTGCATAAATCACCCGAATCATATCTTCCGTGTGGCTCTTTAGGTATATTGAACTTTTTTGCTTCTTCGTCAATATCAAAACCTTTCTCTTTAATTAGTTGAAGAATTGCAGGATAAATTTCTGCATAGATTTTTGTATCAATTAATGTATCGTCCAAATCAAATAAGTATGTTGAGTACATTTTTAGATTATTTATTTCCTTTTTTTTAAAGTTTTTCTTTCTTTAAAACAGCAATATACCTTTTTAGCAAGTCTTGTTCTCTAACTAAATTGGCCTTGTAATCAGTGGATGCCGCTAACTTTTTGAAATAACCATCTTTTGCTTCTTCGGCAACAGATTTATCAATTCTTTCAACAAGGTGATGATATACAGAAAGATGAGCAGTGGAATGTAATCTTCTAGATGCGTACTCTTCTCCTAATTCAGCTTGAAGTAAAAAAGGGTTGACCAATGGTTTAACAATATGACTTATAATTCTTCTTCTTTCCCATACAATTTGAGAAGCGGTTGAGCAGAGATCGAAATATTCAGCATTTTCAAAATTAGCGTAAGGGTCCTCGATGGTGTCGTCTCTTGTTAACATTGAAATATTTTGCAGATAAAATATACGATTTGCATCAAAATCTTGCCCGTTACTTTCTGCTTGAGATTCTCTAAGACAATGTCTCAACTTACGGAGGCTATTTCTTATCCTTTCTTCCATAAGTCATTTTATGGAAGCTTTTTTAAAAGGCTATTGCTTTTAAATCTAAATGAAACCTGTTCAAATTCCATCTACAGAAAATTATGTTTTCAAACCTAAATTTATCGAGAGATATTCTCTCCTTACAGATTGGGAAGAGTTTAAGAAATATTCACTCTCTTTTCTAAGAAGATCTATTAGGATTAATACTCTTCTTGGTACTATAAAAGATGTTAAAGCTTCTATTGAGGCGAAAGGATGGGTACTTGACCAAGTTCCCTGGTGCAAGGAAGGTTTTTGGATATCTAATCCTGAGAGAAGGGATGTTGGAAATTTGTTAGAATATCATTTTGGAACAATTTATGTGCAGGAAGCCGCTTCCATGATTCCTCCTCTAGTTCTTAATCCAAAACCAGGAGATTTAGTTCTTGACATGTGTGCCGCTCCTGGAAGTAAAACTACTCAAATTGGAGCGATGATGAAAAATAAAGGTCTTATTGTGGCTAATGATTACAAAGGGCAGAGATTGCAAAGTTTAGGGATTAATTTACAAAGGAGTGGGCTAACTTGCGTAGTTGTTACTTTAATGCATGGGAAAAGGTTTCATGAATTTGAGTTTGATAAAATTTTGGTAGACGCACCTTGTTCTGGAACTGGAACGATTAGAAAAAGTTTGAAAACTATTAGGATTTGGAATGCTGGAATGATTTCCAAGTTAGCTAGGCAGCAGAAAGAATTGGCTGAGACTGCTTTTAATAATCTTAAAGTAGGTGGAGAGATGGTTTATTCTACTTGCAGTGTGGAGCCGGAAGAAAATGAAGGAGTTGTTGATTTTTTATTAAACAAATTTCCCAATGCGGAAATTGTTGAAGTTAAGTTACCTGGATTGAAGACTTCTAAACCAATTATGGAATTTCTGGGAAAAAAGTATCATGAGGATGTGGGAAAGACAATTCGAATTTGGCCTCAAGACAATGATACAGAAGGTTTTTTCGTATCTAAGATACGGAAGAAGTGAGTGATTAAAATTTTTTAAGGCAAAATAACCCTGAAACTATTCTAAAATAGCAAAATCTTTTAATATAGAACTCCATAATATCATTTATGTTTGGTCTATCTAAAGAATTGACAAGTAAACTTGAAAAACATACTAGTAGATTTTCTAAGATTGCAAAAAGTTCTCTTAAATGGGGTAATGAAGAAGTTCTCATTATTTCTGATTATGGAGTAGGAGAAAACAATATTTCTTCCATGTTAGGCTATGGATATTATTTAGCTGCCAAGAAAAAGGGGTTGAATGTTAACTTGCTATTTCAAGGAGTGAAAAAAGGGTTTATGTTTGCCGACAATCATGTTGTGGATGCAATTAAAAATCTTAAAGATAAAAATATTGTAATTCTAGCTCTTTCCAATAAATTTGGAAGATTTGGTGAACAAAAAAGTTTTAGAAATTTTTGCAAAGCTAAAGGACATAGGTTTCTTTCTGCTACTGGCTTAGGAGATGTTAGCCCAACTTATTTCAATTTTTTTATGGAAGCAATGACTATTAATTATGGAAGAATGCAAAAAAAAGCTAAGAAAATTAAGAAAGTTTGGGATAAGGCTAAGACGATAAGAGTTAAAACTGAAGCAGGAACAGATTTAGTCTTTGATGTAGAAGGAATGGAAGCTGTATCTAATGTTGGCGACTATCATGAACCAGGAAGAGGAGGAAATATGCCTGCAGGAGAAGTTTACATCCCTCCAAAAGGCTTTCATGGAGTTGACGGAACACTCGTTGTTGATGGTAGTATGAAAACTATGGATGGAGCGGTCCTTGTAAAAGAACCAGTTATTATTCATATCAAAAAAGGAAGAGTTGTTGGTATGGAAGGTAAGCAGGCACCCCTACTAGAGAAAACTTTTAAAAAGTTTGAAGACAGAGCTAAATATCCCGAAAGAATTCGTTTTGTGGGAGAATTAGCTATAGGTATAAACCCTGCTGCAGTTTTAATTGGTTCAATGATTATGGATGAAAAGGTTTTAGGTACGGGGCATGTGGCTATAGGAAGTAATGCGTGGTTTGGCGGAGAAATAAAAACCATCTTTCATGGAGATATGGTTATTAAAAGTCCAACTTACTATGTTGATGGCGAAAAGATGAAATTTTAAAAAGAGGTGTAATAAAAAAATGGTAAATTATTTAGCGGTATTGGTTGCGGCTATTGTAGGAATGGTTGTGGGCTTCATTTGGTATAGCCCAAAAGTTTTTGGAAAAATGTGGATGAAGTTATCTGGGGTAAATCCTAAAGATAAACCTGATAAAATTAATATGGTTTGGGCGTTCATTTCTCAGCTTGTAATGGCTTACGTTTTAGCGTTATTTGTTCAAGCAGGAAATCTTAATGCTTCTTTACAAACGTCACTTTTAATTTGGCTAGGATTTATTGGAACAATAACTTTAGGAAGCGTTCTTTGGCAAGGAAAGTCATGGAAATTGTGGTTCTTAAACAATGCTCATAACGTTGTTTCGATTATGGTTATGGCAGCAATAATTGCAGTTTGGCCATAATGCTAATTAGAAATACCTCATTTATTGGGGCAACATTTTTAATATTTCTTTCTTTTTTTTAATATAATGAAAAAAGTAGTAATTACTGGCGGAAGTAGTGGACTTGGTTATGAGATAGCTAAACTTCTTCTCAACAAAGACATTTCTGTGGTAAATCTTTCGCGTAAAAAATGTGAGT
This sequence comes from uncultured Methanosarcinales archaeon, assembly GCA_964552945.1. GTDB lineage: Archaea > Nanobdellota > Nanobdellia > Woesearchaeales > GW2011-AR9 > CAZEAB01. The sequence continues at coordinate 49,707 of CAZKIP010000007.1, read as the reverse complement.
TAGATATTGAAAATATAAAAACTGACCTTTCAAATTCTCAAGAAATTACAAATTCTATTGAAACAATTAGAAAAGATCATACTGATTTAGATTTATTAATTCTAAATGCGGGGATAATGCCCAAAGCAAATGTTGGAGAAATTGATTTTGATATTAATGAAATTTTTGACATTAACACTATCTCTGTAATCAAAATTGTGAATGCTTTAATTGATATAATTAAAAAAAATGAAGGTGACATTGTTGTGGTTGCTTCTACTGCTTCTTTTAGAAGTGATGCAAACAATTCTGTATATAATGCTTCAAAACATGCCGTTTGTGGCTTTGTTAAGACACTTCAAGCCGAATTGAAAGGTTGTAAGTCTAGAGTAATTGGATTTTATCCTGGAGGATTTAATTCTAATTTAAGAGGAGGAGTTCAAATGAAAGGTTACATGGACCCAGAAGATTTAGCAAAGTTACTTGTTTCATTGGTGGAATTACCAAAGGGGTTGGAAGTCTCTGAGATTGTTGTCAATAAAAATAAACCTGCGTTATTATAATTCTTAAGTACTTCTTTTTTACAAATATTTAAATAGGTCTTTATTGGTTGTTAACAACATGAAAACAACATTCAATTTTGCTTATGTTATTAGAAGATTAAGAGCAAAAGGGATATATGGGATTTCTTTAGCAGATTTTAGAGAGTTTAATAGTATTAATAATTACGTGTACTATGTAAACAAGGATGATGTAAAAATAATTCTAAAAATAGGCCATAACCAAGAGGATATACCTCAATACGAGAAGATTGATTTTGTTTTTAATTTTTTAAGAAAACATTATGTTCCAGTTCCAAGAACAATCATTAAAGGAAAGGTAACATGTAATGATGGAATTACTCGTCCATTTTTGGTTCAAGAGTTGGTTGAAGCAAAAAACTTGCTTGAAATAGAGAATATACATGAATATTATCCTCATATTGCTGAGATTCTCGCAAAATTACATCAATTTGAATTTTCTGGTTTTGGTAAAATTGTAGGTGGAGATAATGAGTTTTATGGTAATCATAAAACGTGGTATTCTTATTTAAAATACGAGATAAAGAGGTCATTAGCATTATTGTCTCAACATGGTGTAATTGATAAAAACAAAAAAGATAAGTACACATTAAAATTTCAAATTTTATTACAGAAATATAGGAGAGTGATAAATAAAAGTCCCCGTCGTTTTTTGCATGGAGATATTGGTAGAGGTAATTTTTTAGCAGATGAAAGTGAGAAAAAAATAAAAGCTGTGCTAGATGTTGAGTTTGCTCTAGTAGGTGACCCTGCATGGGAATTTGCGGCTTATAGAATTTCAACTGAAGAGTTGTTAGGTTATTACATGACTATTTGTAAAAAGGTAAATTCCGATTTTGATGAAAATAATTTCCGGCTAAGAATGTCAATATATACTCCAATTAAAAAGTTAATTGTGGCTGCTGCATTGACTAAAAAAGATACTTCAAAAGTTGAGCAATTTTTTTCTGAAATGGATAGCTGTTTGTCAGAATTATTGTAAGAAATTTTAATCTCTAATCTCTTTTTTCCCTTTTTTAATTATCGTAGAAGCCCGACTTTCTTTCTCACCTTCATAAATAATAAAGTCAACTTTCTCTTTAATGTTCCCATCAAGAGTTTCCATAGAGGTCATGTGCGGTTCTCCAGCTAAGTTAACTGAAGTGGTAATCAAAGGAATACCTAGCTCTTCAACGACTTTTGAGAACCAATGGTCCGGAATACGAACACCAATTGTTTTTAAGTTTGGATTTACTTCATCTGCAATTGAATCTGTTATTAAAGGCAAGATTAGAGTATAAGGTCCTGGTAAATTATCTATTTCGTCTTCAACTTCACAATTGCTCTCAATCCATTCTTTGGAAGGTGCCCAGATCGAAAAAGGGGCATCAGGACGTTGTTTTATTTCTCTTACTTTCTTAACGGAATCGCTATTTTCAGCGTCACAACTAAGTCCATAAATTGTGTCTGTTGGACAAATAAAAATTGCTCCCTCTTTTATCTTTTTGATAAACTTGGAGAGGTTTTTTTCAAAGTCTTTTTTATTGATAACTTTCATATGAAATTAAAAGGTGGGGACGGTTTTAAATATTTTCCGTCCCCAGAAGGTTAGGTGTGTCTAGGCGAAGGCAGCGTCATGATCATCAAGGAAAGTTTGTCTTTCCAATAAAGGGTTACAATTAACTCCCTGTTCTGTATATTTTTCAAGCAAATAAGCTATTCTCTCTTTTATATTCATTTTACATCCATCCTCCACTCATTTGGTAGTCAAAAAAATCTTCTTTCCTTACTACAGTATCCATTGTTAGATTTTTTATCTGTTGCTCAAACAAATTTTTGATGGTTTTTGTTGAAAGATCGACCATTGTTTTCCACCTCTTTTTTTATAAATTCTTAATGGTGGGGGTGGTTTATATAGTCTAGCCGTGGTTGACCAGTGGGGAGTGGGTTTATAAGTAACCAGCTAATTCGCGTATATCTTTTAGATATAATGGGTCTGGCAGTGGACAAAAACAATAAAAAGTAACATTTAAAAAAACTAAAATATTCTCTCAATTATGAAAACAGCAGTAATTTCTTTAGGCGGTTCAATTATTGTTCCAGATAAGATAGACGTTCCTTTCTTGAAAAAATTAAAAAAAGCATTTGTTGAATACATAAACAAAGGAGATAGACTTGTTCTTGTTTGTGGTGGCGGTAGGACTTGTAGAATCTACCAAGCAGCGGGAGAAAAAATTAACAAAGCAAACCATCTTGATAAAGATTGGATTGGTATTATGGCTACCCGTCTTAACGCTGAATTGGTCAGAGTTGTGTTTAAAGAACATGCTTATCCTAAAGTTATTTATGACCCCCATAAGAAAATAAAAACTAATAAAAAAATTATTGTGGGAGCAGGTTATGAACCAGGATGTTCAACTGATACAGACACAGTAATTCTTGCAAAACAATTCAAAGCTGATTTGGTAATTAACACTACCAATACTGATTATGTTTATGATAAAGATCCTCGATTATATAAGGATGCTAAAAAAATTAAAGAAATTTCCTGGGATGACTATCTAGAAATAATTGGTCATGATTTTAAGTCAGGGATGCATGCTCCTTTTGATCCTATTGCCAGTAAAATGGCCCAGAAATATGGGATGAAAGTAGCCATTGTTAATGGACGTAAACTAGCTAATCTTAAGAATGTATTAGAAAGAAAAAAATTTGTGGGAACGATGATTGTTTAATTACAATAATGTTCCGCTAATTGTTCCTTCTTGACCAGGTCTGGAAGTTATCTTTGCTTTACCCAATTTTGTTTCAACAATTGCTCCTTTTGTTAAAATATTACGTCTAACTAGGTGTGGGTTAGCAGGATTTTCAACTACATTTACCAATTCAGTTTTTTGAGTTTTTCCTTTTTTATCAGAAACAATAATGTTATTTGTAGAAAGGGTTCTTAATTTAGTGTTTCCACCAATAATTCTTTTGGAACGAACAATTACTTTCTCGCTTATTTTTGTTAAAGCAGGAAAACCAGCTAATTCGTACTTTCTTTTAGTTCTTCCTGAGCGTAAACGCCCTCCAGAAGCTTTTCTGTTTGATTTTTCTTGTGATCTAGCCATTTTATGATTAAATTAGGGGGTGGTTTTTAAAGATTACGGTAATTCTAAGCATCTTGGGTTAATCTGTCTACAATTCCGTCTAATTTTTCTAATCTCTTAATTGCCTTTTTTCTTTGATTTTTGGCCCTATCAACTAATAATTGAGCGCTGTCAAAGGTATATATTGATTGATGAGGAAACAATGGAATACCTAAATATGGTTGAAATTGTCGTTCTTCAAAATTGTCTTCTCTAAAATTTTGACTATTTACTCCTCTCTCTAATTCTTCATCAAATCTTGCAATCCTTTGTTGAGAAATAACTCTTTGGGCTTTAACATAATCTAAATCTGGTTGACCTAAACCGGTTAGAATTTTTAACTCATCATATAATTTCATATTTTACCAAAAATTTTGTTTTTTATCCCCTTTTTACCATTCCAATCTAAAGCTTGTTCTAGAACTTCTTCAATGGTTTCTACAGGTACGAGTTTAACCTTTTCTAACTTCTCTTTTCCAATTACTATATCTCGCAAATTTGATTTTGGAACAATAATTGTTTTTATTCCAGTATCGATTGCTGCTTCTACCTTAGAAGAAACTCCGCCAACTGGAAGAACTTCGCCTCGAACAGATAATGAACCTGTCATGGCTACTTCTTGTTTTACAGGAATGTTTTTCAAAGCAGATATGATTGAAGTAGCTACCGCAATAGATGCAGAATCACCTTCAACTCCTTCATAAGTTTGAAGAAATTGCACGAAAATGTCCCTGGTTTCTTTTATGTCTTCTCCAAAATATTTCATGATGATTGCGGATACGTTTTTAACCGCTTCCTTGGCAATTTCTCCCAATTTACCTGTAGCAATAATCTCAGAGGTCTTTCCTCCCATAGTAACTTCAGATTCAATTGGAAGTAAGATTCCTGAATGGGCAGAACCACTACCAATAACAGCTAAACCATTAACTCTACCAATCTTTTTTCCTGAAGTAACAATTACTTCATATTCTTTCTTTCGATCAATGTGTTTGTCTGCAATTTGTTGCTCTAGAGGACGAGCTAATTTTCTAGCTTCTTTAACATGCAATTTTGATACTGTTTTTGAATTTTTTTCTTTGGCTAAATCTCCCGCGGCTCTTACTAGCCCTCCTAAACTACGAAGATGTAATGTTAAGTGACTTTTTCTGTTAGCTTTTCTTCTGGCTTCTTCAATGATTGCTTTTATTCCAGTAAGATCAAAATGAGGTATTTTTCCAGCTTCTCTTTTAACTTCTTGAGCAACAAAACGAGCAATTTTCAACCTATTTGTTTTGTTATCTATCATTGTCTCGTTCATATAAACTTCATAACCATACCCTCTTATCCTAGAACGAAGAGCAGGATGCATATTTTTTATTGTTTCTAGGTTACCTGCGGCTACCAAAACAAAGTCGCAAGGTACCGCTTCAGTTCTAACCATGGCTCCCGCAGACCTTTCAGATTGACCAGTTATAGGGAACTTTTTTTCTTGCAAGGCAGAAAGTAGTTCTTGTTGAGTTCTTGGCGCTAAAGTAGCAATTTCATCGATAAATAGCACTCCTAAATGAGCTTTATGTATCATTCCAGCAACAACTCTTTGGTTAGCAGGAGTTCCCAAACCTCCTGATTGAAAAGGGTCGTGTAATACGTCTCCTAATAGGGCACCAGCATGTGCACCGGTAGCATCAAAGAAAGGAGCTTGTTTTTTCCCAAAATTGTCAACAATTACCTTTGGAAAGACGTTTTGGTTACCTTTGAACATTCTTTGCCCCATACTCATCATAATGGCAAATGCGGCTAAAAACATCATTCCACCAAGAAAAAAGGCGGCAAACATTAAATCTGAATTGTAATAACTTCTAACCCACCAAGGTGCAATTAATGCTACAATTGCGACAATGAAAAGAAGAAAATTGTTGTTTTTTAAGGCTTGTTTGCCATCAAGTTGATTTTTTTTAACTTCGTCTCTTCCTTCTCCTGCAGGGATGGTTTTAATGAAAGGATTATTCTCATCGTTAGGGTTTGGAAAGGATAAAATGTCTCTTAATTCTGATTTTGGAAGAAGTTCTGCCAAGGCTAATCCAAGCATACTTTTTCCTGTACCTGGCTCTCCAATTAGAAGAACGTGCCTTCTTTGAAGAGCAGCTTTTTTGATAATATTTACTGCTTCTTCTTGACCAATAACTTGCTCAACAATCTTGGAAGGTACCTTAATATTTTTAGTAGATTTCATTTAAAACTTAATAACCTCTAAATTCGGCTTCTTTTTTAAAAAAGTTATGTAGAATTTCCTTTCTTAGCTCTTTTATTGTTTAAAGATATGTTAATATCAGAAAAAGGAGTTTTTTGACGCATGGTCAATTTTTGCTGATTTTCAAGATGTAAAAGAGGTATAAAGGTGTAAACTTTTTCCTGCCTACCAGCTTTCATTGGAAGTAAGCGGTCAAAAACTATCTCTTTTTTATCATCTTTTTTTGTATAATATTGGATTTTGTGAAGAACATCTTTGATTACTTCCATGATATCAACTTTATTTTTTGGAAAATTGAATTTTACAGGCTTAATTTTAGCCAAAATTCTCTTTTTACTGGTCATAGCTCTCTGAAGGGCTTCTACAAGATCATTCACTGAAACTTTCCTGTTTCTTGGTTGAGGATTACGATGAATTAAAGTGTATTGTTCTTTGCTTCTATTGCCTCTTCCTTCTATTTGGTCATATAATTCTTCTTCAATATCCTCTAAATCATCATGTTGAGTAAGGAGCGAGTCAAATTTACTGAAATCGTTGTTTACAAGATGGGATGATTTTATTTTCAATAGTACCGCTGCTGCTAAGACAATTTTCCCTGAAATTTTGAGGTCATGTTCCTGCATTTTTCTAATAGTTTCAATATATTTTTGAGTTAGAAGGGTTATGTTAATATCCCATGGATTCATCTGTTCAGATTTAACTAAATCGTAGATAATTGTCCTCCAAGAGATTTCTTCTTCGTTTAGAAGCAAGTCATATATTTTTTGCTGCATCTTGAAAAGAAATGTTAAGGGTATTTAAAGGTTTTTAAGCGAGGAGGTTAAACAGTATATTTAGTAATAAAGTATGCTGCAGCTCCAATAATTGGGGCTAAGGTAACTGCTTTAGTTATTAAGCGATTTTCTTGGAGTCTTCGCATTGAATCAAGATAGTCTGTTCCTGACGTTTTTTCCACGTCAAATAAGTTGTCTTCGATACTACTGGTTCTTCTATTGTAATCGTGCCAACCATAAAAAGGGATTAAATCGGTTGGTTTAAGTTTTGTTAGAATTGTTGCGTTCATTTTGATGTAAAAATGGTGGGCCCACCCGGAATTTCGTTTGAAATAAATCTCGAACCGGGGATCAATGCCGTGTAAGGGCACTGTCATAGCCACTAGACCATAGGCCCGCCAGATTAGGTAAGATTACTGCCCCTTTAAAAACATTTCTAAGAATATGGTGTTTATTAGCTTGTTTATAGAAAAAATGTAAAAAATAAGGAATTTTGAATTTTTTATTCACGTAATTGCTCAACGGTATTGTTAATAATATCAGATAATTTCCCTTTAAATTCTTCTTGTTTTGATAATAATCTCTCTTTATCTACAATATTTTTACGATTATCATAACAAGTTTCTATTGCTGCAAGCCCTTTGTCATCGCAATATTTTGTTAAACGAACTTGGTTTGAATCAATAGCACTGATTTCTGAAGGAGCTGAAGATAATCTAAAAAAGAACTTTTCCTGTCTACCAGTAATACCAGAATTTTCATATAAAACAACTTTTCCCTTTGTTCCTTTACTATTAAGCTCAACTTTCATAAATTCTCCATTGTAAGCCTCGTTAAGATCTCCACATCCAATAGTTGCTAATGAAGCAAAAAGTGGAACCGCGTACTTTTTAAAAGCGGATTTAGCCATTTCTGGAATCAATTTTCCCACATTTAAGTTGTATTTTTTCATTTTTAGATAAAAAAGGTCCTTTTTATATAAATGTTGTTATATTTAACTACTTTAAAGTAACAATTAACTAAAGTAAGTTATATAAACTGCATTTATTTTATTTAAGTCAAAAAAGAGGCCCTGAATGAAATTCAAAGTTAAAGACACAAGCAAACTAGTTTGTTGGACCTTTCACACTAAGGAGGGTAAATTATGAAGTTCCGTGTTAAAGATATGGATATAGCTACCGGAGGCATAATGGTAGTTATACTAAATCATATAGATGCAGAGAAATTGGACCTTCATTCAGGAGATAGAATTTTAGTAAGAGATGGTAAAAAGAACATAACCTGCATCTTAGATATTTCTGAGAGTGATAAAGCAGTTCCCGAAGGACAAATTGGATTATTTGAAGAAGTTCTAGATGTTTTAAAAGTAAAACAGAAAGATTTTGTAAGTGTTAAATTTACAGGTAAACCGAAATCTGTAGCTCATATAAGAGCTAAATTATACGGAAAAGAGCTGAATTATCACGAATTATTTCATATTATTGATGATATTACCAATGACAGGTTAACTGCTATCGAAATGACTTATTTTGTAGCTGCCGGTTTTACACATGGGTGGTCAAGTGAAGAAGTAGTTAACATGACCAAAGCAATGGTTAACACAGGGAGAAGAATTAAATTTAAAGGAATTACTTTAGACAAACATTGTATTGGTGGTGTTCCTGGAAATAGAACAACCATGGTGGTGATTCCAATAATTGCAGCAGCTGGATTAACCATCCCAAAAACAAGTTCAAGAGCAATAACTTCTCCTGCTGGTACCGCAGATACGATGGAATGTCTAGCTAAAGTAGAACTTTCTGAGAAAAAAATTAAGAAGATTGTTAGAACTTCTGGGGCTTGCATAGTTCATGGTGGTTCAATGAACCTGGCTCCCGCAGATGATAAAATAATTGAGGTAGAACATCCGCTTTCAATCGATGCAGAAGGACAACTTCTTGCTTCAGTAATGGCTAAGAAATTTTCAGTTACTGCAAATCATGTTCTTATTGATATTCCTATGGGTCCAGAAGTTAAAGTCAAAAATAAAAAGGAAGCAAAAAGTTTGAAGAAAAAATTTGAATCATTGGGGAAAAAATTGGGTATGAGTGTTAAAGTAATAGTTACAGATGGGACACAACCAATTGGAAATGGCATAGGTCCTTTGTTGGAAGCCCAGGACGTTATGCATGTGCTTCGTGATGATCCTACTGCTCCGCAAGATTTGAAGAAGAAAGCGGTTGAAATGGCTGGAATTCTTTTGGAGATGACTGGAAGATACCGTAATGGAAAGAAAGTTGCTCTTGAACTTTTAGAGAGTGGGAAAGCTCTGAAAAAGATGAATCAGATTATTAAATTGCAAGGAAAAGCTAAGAAGATAGAGTTGGGAGAACATCATTTGAAAGTAAAAAGTGGTAAGAGTGGAAAAGTTGTTTTTATCGACAACAAAACAATTGTAAAAATTGCTAGAATTGCGGGCGCTCCAAAAAATAAAGGTTCAGGACTTTACTTAAATGTTAAAGTTGGAGACAATATTAAAAAAGGTGGCCTTTTGTATACTGTTTATTCTGAAAGTAGATCTAAATTAGATTTAGCGGTAGAGTTTCTAAGAAAGGATAAGGGTTATTTAATCAAGTAAGTTTTAAAAAGAATCTTCTTATTGAGAGATTATGACCGAGTTAGATCCTGTAGATAGTTTGGAATGGTACGACCGAAAAGCAGACCACGTTCTCTATAAAGCTTTTGTGGGAGTTGATTTGATTAGTTTGGATGCGTTCTATAGCCAAAGAATGATTCCCGATTGCGTTGATTGGGTTGTAAGAGATAATCCTCCTGAATTAATTCTCTCCTATGTTGAAATGATGTCTGAAAGATTGGAAGATCAAGAGATGTATCAAGAAGAAGTTGATGGAGTAAGGGAGGCTTTTTCTAGCGAAGATGGTGAGGAAATGAAAACCTCTTTAGAAAGTCTTTTGAAAGCAATTTATCAACTTTAAATTAGTCCAGTACTTCCAAATCCACCTTCTCCCCTGTTAGTTTCATCTAACTCGGATACTTCAAGAAGTTGTTTTTGTTCTACTGGTTGAATGAGCATCTGGGCAACTTTATTTCCTGATTCAATGGTGTAAGGTTTATTTGAAAGGTTATGTACTAAAATTTTAATTTCTCCCCTATAACCTGAATCGATGACTCCTGCCATTGTTTTTAAGCCATGCTTACTTGCTAAGCCTGATTTGTCCCAGATTAAACCAACGTAGCCTTTTGGTATAGCCATTGAAATCCCTGTAGAAATTAACTTTCTTTCATTGGGTTGTAAAGAGAGGGTTTCATTCGAGAAGAGGTCCATTCCCGCGTCATGTTCTTTGGCGTATCTTGGAAGAGTAGCTTCTTGATTTAATTTTTTTATTTTAATTGTCATACTTTTAAGAGAAATCTCTTCTATTTAAGAATTGTTGTTTAAGAAGATAAGTAACATTATTTTTTCGCATGTTTCCACATAAATAAAAAATAATTTTCTAAGGTTCTAGCTACATCTTTATTCTCGATAACAATGGTTCTTGGTTCGTCTTCCCAAATAAATATGGCTACTTTATCCCCATAAATATCAATGGTTGATGGGGATTCAACATCGCTGGGAACTTTTCTATATTCAGCGAATTTTCTAGATTTTTTATCTCTGCCTTCTCTGACTAATATTTTATTTTTTATTTTTTTCATTTCCTTTTTCTTTCTAAACATTGGTGCATAATAAGGCATTAATTTACTAAAATGTCCTTCAGAACCCATAACTACATACGGCTTTCCCGTATCTAAAATGTCTTGAAAAATAGTTTTCATACCTTTAAATCCACGATATAACTTTACATTAGTTTTTTTTTGTGAGAACTCAAATTGTTTTTCTAAGTTAGGGATGATTCTTTTTGCAATTTCTTCCTTCTCTTTGTAATAATCAACAATCTTTTTTGGTTTTTCAGGAACATAAATGGTTCTTTTATTTTCAAAAACTGTCGATACTATTCCTCTCTCTATCAAAGATTTCAAAGCATTATATGTGCTAGATCTATCTAATCTTGCTTCTTTGGCAATCTTTCCAGCTAAGGAAGGGCCTAGATTAATGAGGGTAAGATATACCTTTGACTCATTAATTGTGTAATTTAATTTTTCTAAATCTTTGAACAATTCACTTTTGAAGGGGTCCATCTTTTTTAATTTTGATTTATTTTATTTAAACTTTTCTGTTGTAGAAGATTCTTCAACAAACCTTTAACTACTCTTTGGGAACACTGGGATAAAATAATTAGGGGGAATAACAAAAATGCACAATACAAGACAAACCTTGATGGAAGAAATGGTAGAAAAAATTGAGAGGGAACATCCTTCTTGGCCTCAAGAGAAGGTAAGATGGATTGCCTTGCAAGCTACTGGGGTTCTTGGAAATGCACAAAGAAAATGAGGGTGTGTTGGAGAAAATAAAATGACGCGAATATATGGGTTTAATGAAAACAAAGTTTTGCTAGATGGAAAGATAATTTATGCTGTTGAAGGTAGTAATGCTTCTGATACAGGAATAAATTTACTGGGCATCTCTAACGATGCAAGAACAATCTATGTTGGTTCTGGACAATGTTGTGATGGACCGGTTTCTGTAATAAAAGACAGAGCAAATGGAGGAGAGACTCCTGACTTTCAGCTAATTGGTGTTGTAAAACAAAATTTTAATGTTTATGATATGACTCCTGTAATGGTTGACCCCGATGTGACAGGGTTTGCATCAGAGGAAGCAGTTCTAACAACTGGATATGGATGTTCTGGGGCTGGAGTAAATTTGGTTGATCCATACTCTAAAAAAAATGTTGAAATAGTTCCGAAAGAGGAATTCAGTGGATTATGGCAACAAAGAATTCAAAATTGGATTATGCCAAGTTTAGATGTTTCTACTGGACATTCAAGAACCGGCGAGAGAGATTCAAGAGTTACTCTTAATTTGCTAAGCGCCGGATACAGACTAAAAGCTGGAAAGACAAGGGATCCAAACTTGCCTTCAATTCTTGTTGATGGAAGTTCTCAGGAGTTTCATGTTTCTAGAAATGTTTGGGTATCTGCTGATTTAACTTCAAGACTTAGAGATATAGGAGTTAATATTGAGAGCACTCTCGAAGCTAACAGAGGGTATACTAGAATCAATAAATAAGGTGGCATCGAGGTGTGTTGGAGATAAAAAATGACAATGGCAGGATTAAAACCAGTTTACATAGATAAGCAGTTCCCACAAAAATTTGTGATAACAAAATCTCCCACCAATAGTGATAGATTGCACCTCTTTAATTATTATGGGATACATACAGAAAACAATTTTCCTCTACATCGAATGATAGCACCGGCTTTCAAAATTGATTTCGAATATGTTCTTGGAGGAGGATATGCTGAAATAAGGGGGGACACTATTGCTCTTTATGGAACTTCAGAAGATTTAGGAAGTGTTCCTTACAAGTTCTTAGATTTTTTTAAAGAGCAGATTGTTTGGTTTCATCAAAAAGATCGAAGGTTTTTAGGTAGGATTTCAATTGAGGTACCTGAAAAATCTCAGAATGATAGAAGAGTTTTGTTTCTAGATGAAATCTTGAATTCTTATAAGAATGAACGACCAGAATTTACTGAAGAATATTGCGGTCTGGAGATAGACTAAAATGGACACTAGTGAAATAGTACAGGACCTTGAAGAAAAGTTACCGGAGATTAGTAAACAAATTGCTTTAAGAAATGCTAGACTTCCAGAAGAAGACAAACAGAAATTTCTACAAAATCTCGATTCACCAAAAGAGCACCAGCCAATGTGGCATCAGTGGGGGATAATAACTCACTCTAAAAAATTACAGGAATATTGGTCAACAAAAAAATTTCTATGTGATATCCCTAAATATTTACACAAAGCATTGATTGATTACCTACAAGAAGAAATTGATGGGGTTTCAAAACAAGAACTAATTGGTATTGCACTACCACTTCATGATCTTGGGAAATTTAACAAAGCACTTGGTGAAGGAAAATTTGATTTTGATGGACATGAAAAATATTCTCAACAAATAATTTTAGAACCATTTGTATCAGTAATTCTACACACTCATGGGTTAACTGATAAACAAATAGATTACATTGCTAACTGCGCAGGAAAACATTTTGAATTGGGATTGCTTCGATTAGAAATTATAGAATCAGGCCTAGGATATACCAAAGAATGGGTACAATCTGATTATTTTACAGAAGCAGTTAAGAAACTATTTCCAATCGTTTTAGGATATGAATTAGAAGTTGGATTGATGTATCTTGCAGATTCTTGGGCGAAAGTAGATTCCACAATTTTACAGGAAGCAGAACGACTTCAATATAGAGTAGAACAAATTCTTTTACAGAAAGGACTACCTCCTGAATTATTGGATGCAATAATGCAACAGCCGATAAACATGGCAGTTGGAAAGAGGTATATGCGGATGGTGTTGGAGGAAGAAAATGAATGAAATAAACATACTTAAAGGAAAAGTAAGGAAATTCAGTGAGGATAGAGATTGGACAAAATTTCATAACCCCAAAGATCTTGCAATAGCATTAGTTCTTGAAGCAGGTGAAGTTTTAGAACCATTTCGTTTTAAATCACATTTTGATAAAAAGGAATTGGCTAAAGAATTAGCAGACGTGCTAAATGTCTTGTTGAGATTAGCTGATGTATTAGATATTGATTTAATCCACTGGTTTGATCAGAAAATGATTGAAAATGAAGAGAAGTATCCTGTTGAAAAGTTTTATGGGAGTAATCTAAAATATTCTGAAGTAGAATGAATTTCTAAGCATTCTGTAATATGATGACAATAAATAAAATCAATCTTCTTCTTTTTCTCTTTCCTTATCAACCTTCTTCTGGCAACTTTTACAATAACCTCTGTTAGGTTCACCAGGTTTGATTAAGAATCTTTTCTTACATCCGTAACAATATTTTACTTTATTAAATTTTACCATTTTTAGTTAAAAAAAGAACTCGCAAAAATCCTTTATAATAAAATGTTAATTCACAACTTTATAAAACCTTTCATAACTTTCTGCAGAAAGTAAGAAAACCGGTGTGTCCAAGCATGTCAAATTCAGGACGCATAATCTTGTCATGAATCTTCCATTTTCTTTCAAGAAGTTCTAAAGTTTCCAAAACTCTTATCTTAGAACCTTTGCAAGAATCGATAAACATTTTCATTTGACCTAAATTTGGTAGGTAGACTACTAAGAAACCACCTGTTTTAAGAGAGATAGAAGCATGCTCAGTAACTTGCCATGGTTCTGGTAAGTCTAAAGTAATCAAATCAAGTTCTTTCTCTGCAATTCCTTTATAGACATTTTCTTGTTTCAAGTGTAAATTTTTCACACCAAACAATTTAACATTTTTCTGGATTACATCTAAATGTTCAGGATTTATTTCATAAACAAAAACTTCTTTACATACATTTGCTAAAGACAAGCATAAACTTCCAGAACCGCCACCTGCATCGACGACTTTAGAATTCTTATTTACCCCCGTCTTTGAAAGAATCATTCCAATGTCCTTTTGATTCATGATTTGAGGGCCTCTGTGCAACTTTTCCCAGTAATCTATAAAAGAGGGTTCTAACAAAACAAACTTCTTATTCTTATCAGAAACTACTAAGGTTTCCTTCCCTTTTATGTCTTTTTTAGAAATAACCCCATTACTGGTATGAAAATTGTCATCTAGCTCTTTAATGTAATATTTTTTGTTAGTGTTCAAATCTATAAGGATTTTTTTGACGGATCTCATTTATATTGCAAACTTAGAGCAATATTTTTAAAGTTTCTGCCTAAAAAGTTAATATGCCTTTTAATAATCAAAAAAAAACTTTCCTAGAAAAGTTGGATAAAAGTAAGAAAGGAAGTGTTGATAAGCATGCTTTAAGCATTATTGAAACAATTAACAAATTAGACAATTATTATACTACTTCTTCTTGTTCTGGAAGGGTTTATTTCTGGAAAGGTAGTGGGAAAAAAAATGAGACTGAATGGATAAGAGTAAGTCACGATTTCATCGAAGAAAGTTTCTTAGATTTAGTTGAAGAAATAAATAAAACAAACAAAACAAAGGGTATAAACGATATAAACGATACAAACGATACTATCTGGTTAAGGTATGAAGGATTTATCATCCACATTGCTTGCCAAGATTTGGATTCAGCAAAATCTTTGTTGGAATTAGCAAGAACATTTTATAAGAAATCTTCAATATTGTCCATTAGCAACAAGATTATTATTGAAATTAGGGATAGCCATACCTTAGAAATGCCTTTCTACAAAAATAAAGAACTTGTTTTTTCTGGAGATAAGGGATGGTTAAAAGATATTATCAATGAGAAATTACAAAACAATTGGGATAAAATAGAACTTTTTAACAACGCTTTAAAAAATAAAAAATAAAAAAAAGATAAAAAATAAAAAAATTTATTTCTTCTTAACCAACAAAACTGCTGCTGCTAAAACCATTGCAAAGAACACCAAGAAGATTAGCACTCCCAACAATAACATGTAGGTTCTACTATCTCTAAATGATGTTTTTACAACTGGAACTTGCTGCTGTTGTACTTGCTGTACTTGTTGAGCTTGTAATTGCTGCTGTAATTGAGCTTGCAATTGCTTCGCCAAGTTATCATTGGTAAGTTGGTTTTGGGACTGAGTTGTTGAGGAAGTTTCCAGCTTTTTACAATCTTTTAATTTTAAAGTTGCAGTTTTGCTTTCTTCCTTTTTACCATCTCTGTACAATTCAACAGTTAGTGGATAACTTGTCTTATCAGCTTCGTTAAGAGTTATGCTGAAAGTAGACCTGTATTCGTTATCGTTTCTGCTAAATTTGTCCAATTCGATATTTGAATCGCTTAAACTTAAGTCCAGAGCACTGTTCTTAACTTTAACCTCAATATCGTCTTCATCACTTTTACCAACGTTTTTCAAGTCAACTAGTAAGTGATTCTGTCCAGGACATTGTAAAGTATCTTGGCTGAAAGTTAAACTTTCAATGATTACTTCGTGCTTATTTAGATCTAAGTCCACAGTTTTAGTTGTTTCAAAGTCATGATCACTATCATCTTTAGCTTCAGCATTGATAGTAATCTTTACTGTGTATTCTTCTTCATCTAAATCTTCACTTGAAAGATCAAATTCAACTTTTACTTTTTCTTCATCGTTCTTATCAATGTCTACTTCGACTTCTTCTTCAAGATCGTCTCCATCAACGTCAAGAATTTCTACAGTTATTTCAACATCTTCCATGTCTTCTGTATAACTATTCTTAACTTCGAATTCAATCTCGTTCAAATCTTTAACAGAAAGATCTCCGTTATCGTCTCCGTTAACTTCAAAGTTATCGATGCTCAGATAATCCTTTACTTGGAATGAAACCGCTTTTTCTAAAGGCGCAATTTTTCCATCATAGAAGATTTGCAATTTAGCAAGTTCTTTTTTGCCAGATGCCTCTTCTTTAGGTGAAAGGACAGATAATTTCAATGCAACGTCTTTTCCAGCTTCTAAAGTTTTTGGAAAACTTACTGCAGTTAACTTCAGTCCGTATCCGGTTTTTACACCAGCTAACTTTACATCATCAATTGTTAAAGAGTCGTGTGAACCTAAATTCTTAACTGTGAAATCAAGAGTGTAGTTCTTTCCTCTTTCAACATTGTCAAATAAAAGTTCCTTACTTACTTGAGGTGTTGCTGCTACGTTTTCTACAACTTTGGCTTTACTAA
Source organism: uncultured Methanosarcinales archaeon (assembly GCA_964552945.1). GTDB lineage: Archaea > Nanobdellota > Nanobdellia > Woesearchaeales > GW2011-AR9 > CAZEAB01. The sequence goes on along the minus strand of CAZKIP010000007.1, from coordinate 33,267 downwards.
ATCCTTCAACTGTAAATGTAACTGGTTTTCCGGATTTACTTTTAATCTTACAATCTTCAGCAGGACATCTTTTGAAATCTTCCTTTTTCATATTTGTTGAGATTAAAACCATTGGGTTATTGAATGATTTTTTTAAGTAAACAGTTGCAGCTACATTTAGCTCAGGAGCACCATCTTCAGATGTGTCAACACTTACTCCATCAGCTTCAATTTTAATGTACTGATCAAGATCTAAAATTTCAGTTAAATCTACAGGCTCATTAAAAACAATTTTACCATATTTATTTTCAACTGTGAAATCTTCAAAGACTTCTAAATCTTCATGTGTAGCATCTTCATCAATGTTAGTTGTTAATTCTACTGATAAAGGTACATCGGTAACGGTTACTTCCCAAACAACTGTTTTTTCACCATTAATTTCTGCATTAACTTTATACTCTCCAACTTCATCTTGTTTGAAGATGTATTCGGTTCCTGTTTGAGCTTTATCAACAACTCCATTAACAAACCATTTGATTAAGTTGTCATAACCTTTCTCAGCTAAGGTAACTTCAAAACCATTCATTTCTTGGCCATCTGAAATAACCCAACCATTGCCATCAGCAATTGATGGTTCAGCTTTCTTGATACAACTTTTCTTTTCAATTGAATCAATTTTCTTGCTTACAGAAGCTGCACCATTTCGGTAGCTAACTTCTAAAGTAAGATCGTTTGTTCCAGATGATAAGTTTGAAGTTGGTAATTTGAAAACATGTGAAAGAGTTCCTCCATTCTTAAGAATCTCATCTACATCGTTTTCTTCAGTTGAAAAAGTTTCTTTTCCACCTTTAACACTTAATACTAAATCATCTTCATCATTGTTTCCAAGATTAACTAAGTCAACAGTTACAGTCGTTTCCTGTTTACAGGTAACTTCCTTGTTGTCTAAAGTAACTTTGGAAATTTTTAAATCAGCAGATTCTTGTTCAACAACTTTATCAAAAGTAAATGACTCTTTTTGAGTAATAGTGTTATCTTTGAAATCCTTTCCTGAGATTGAAATGCTTACTGGGTATTTACCAGCAACTGTATTCTCTGGAAGAGTAGTTTTAAAAGTTAAAGTTTCACTTTGATCAGCTGCAATGTTCTTGCTTTTACTTTCTAAATCTTTACTGAAAAGATTTGAAGATAAAGTTGCGGAAACACCGGTAACTGCATGGCCTAAATGGTTCTTAACAGTTAATTCAACACTAAATTCTTCCATAGGGTTGGTGCCTTTAGTTTCTGCGCTTTCACTTATTTCTTCTGCATCAACAAGAACTTTAGTTACTTCCAGAGTGTTTGCAACAACTACTTCTACTTCTTCAGTAAAATCTGAACTTCCTTGTTCAATTATTATTTCAAGAAGTGATGTTCCAGCCATTAATAAGATGGGTGGAGCACAGGTCAATTTTGCAGTTACTGGATCAATTGAGCATTTGATAATTTCATCATCTTGATCATCTATTTCAAATTTTAATACAGATTCATAATCCATATCTTCATAGATGTAAATGTATTCATCATCTTCATCAGTTTCAAATAAATCAACTGATGTGGAACTCAATGAATCTTTATTTGTCTTAAGTTCTTCTTCGATAGCTTCAACATTCAAACAATCATCTACTTCAAACTCAAGTTCTGCTGAATCACCAATGAATTTTTCATCACTATTAAAGTAAGGATTTACAATGTAAACATAGAGGTTATGTTTACCATTGGTAGAATCTTCAAAGGATAATCCTTGTGAGAATTTACCATCTTTATCAATAAGAATTGATAAATTAAGTTCTGGTTTACTTGCAAATTCCTTGAAAGTTCCTGTTTTTTTGTCAAAAGATCCTTCTTTAGGTTTTTGATCGAAAATTAAAACTTCTGAAGAAACAGCGTTCTTTCCAGTGTTTACAAGATCTAAATCAAGAGTTGGTTCTCTGGCACAAGTAAGTACTTCATCACTTAACTCTGCACTATTTAGGTGAACTTCAGCTTCTTTCTTTTCAACTTTGAAAGTTATTTTCTGTTCATGGAGGTAACCTGAAACCCACCAAGGGAATAGTTTACTCCAGAAATTATCATAACTAACACTTATGGTTAAGTCAAAAGTATCTGCACTAACAGAATATGGAACTTGGAAAGTGAAAGAGTCATCTGCACTTTCTCCTTCTTCTAAAGCCCAGTAACCTTTGTTACAACCTACTCCAGCACATTCACCTTTGTAAGGCATGTTTTCAAAGCCAGTTACACTAACTTTTGCTTCTGTTTTTACATGGCCAAGTACTTTATTATAATTATTTATGAAACCAATATCAACTGAAAATCCTTCTCCAGGAGATGCATTAATTTCTTCTCCAACCCACAATTCTTCATCAATTGTAAGGGAGTTAATTTCAAGAGCAGGCTTTACAGATAAGGTAAATTCTTTAGCATCTGAATCTGCTGCTTTATCTTTTGCAACTACACTAACTTTCATATCACCGGAGGCTTTAGGAGTTCCAGTAATTTCTAGGCCGGCACTTGTCCAGCCAAGGCTTGTGAAACTTTTGCCATCAACAGTAGATTTGTCAAGATTAATTCCAAGTTCACTTTGGTTATTATCAACATCAGTTACGGTAATTGTTTTTGTAAAAGCAAGACCTTCTGTAGCTGTAGAATTGTCAGCTTTAGTGATTACAGGTTTATCATTAACTGCGCTTACAGTTATCTTAAAGGAATCCTTGGTTGAATCTCCATAAGTATCTGTTACAGTTAAGTTTAAGGTAGACTCGCCGGATTGGTCCTTTTTAGTATTACATTCTAAATTGTGTCCATCTGTAGCATTGATGCTACAAGATACAAGTGAGGTATTTGATTGCGAATCAAGAACGAACTTCAAGTCGCTTTTTGAGTCTTCGGGATCACTTACTGAGGCATGTAAGTCATACTTCTTCAAACCAGCGTCTTCAAGAATTGTATCATCAGAAACATCAAATGTTGGTGCATGATTATTTTTCTTACCTGGACTTCCTTTGTCACCATTACTCATGGTAGAGGTTGAAGCTCTCCAATTTGAAGCATTGGTGTTATTTAAAGAATGATGTTTTAATTCCATAGAAGTTCCAGCTGTGAAAGGAAATGAAGCAGCAGTATAAACTACTTTATCAATTGAAGTAGCACTTGTGTCTTTTAATTCAATTGTATCTCCAGCATTAACTAAGCTGATAGTGGAAGCGTATTCGTATGCACAACCAATGTCTCCATTTGCTGCCTTATCATCATTACTACATAGAACTAGGAATTCTCCAGCAGCAATTTCCAAGGGAGAACCATTAGCAATAGTGTGTGCAGAATTTGCATCGGAGATTTCCCATCCTTCAATATTGGTGGTAGATGCTCCATCATTGTAAAGTTCGATATATTCACCATCTGAGTCAGACGATGCGCCAGGATCTGGCATTACTTCATTAATTACAACAGCACCTAGGGCTGCCTTTGCAGTTAATAAAACAGCAATTATTACAAACAGAATAATTGAAATTTTTCTTGTTTTCATTTTTTTACCTCATGTTATTTAGCTTCTTAAATTTACTTTGAACTAAACAACTACACCCCCTGTTTTTTTGTTATTAAGCCAATTAAGGCTTAAGTAAAATCATCAAAAAAGTAATGATAATGATTAATGTAAGGGCAATCGCAACTAACAAAATTGCTACAAAAATATCTGCCTTACTATATGGGTCTTCTACAGTTTTTACAATTGCTGCTGAAGAAATTTTTGAACCAGAAGTTTTTGTTGCTTCTGTATTGGCTTTACTTCCTTCTTTATTAGAAGTAATAGTATTAGTAATTGTTCCAGATTTTTTGGAATCTACTGAAGTATTTTTAGTAATTCCTTTTAAAGTATCTTTCTTAACTTCATCTTTCTTATCAGTGGTTCCACTAGTGTCTGTTTTACTCTCTTCTTTATCACATTTCAAAAAGACCAATTGCTTTTGAACAATGTCCATAACTTCACTTTTCTGAACATAAGTACGAATATCTAAAGGATAGGATTTAGATTTAGTATCTTTACTAATTGTGTGAGTGATGGTTTTACTCCAACTATTATCGCTATCAGAAAACTCATCTAATTTAATATTTGCAAAGTTGTCATTAATATCTAAATCTTTATTGTAAATGCTAATTCCAGCATATCTTTGTGAACTTGTTCCAAGATTTTTTATTTCCACATCAAAAGTATATTCCGAATCACATATAGTAATCTTCTCTGGTTTAATTTCAAACTTTGTTAATTTAACATCATCTGATTCTCTTCCTAATTCAATGTTTAATTTCTTTTTAATCTTATAATCAATCTTTTGTCCATCTTCAGCTTTAATGGTTATATCAAGTTCAAAATTGTCTTCATCTGCTTCTTCGTTAACAATAAAATCAACGGAAAAAGTTTCTTTACGATCAGCATCTATGTTATCTATTTCATAAATCTCTTCAAATTCTTCTGAGAAAAGGTCATTATCATCAGATTCAATTTCTATAGTTACGTCTTCTAACTCTCCGTCATCATCATAACTTCCATCAAAAAGGTTTTCTAGAGAAAAATGGAGTTCAATTTTAGTTCCTGGCTTAACATCTTTATCTAAAGAGTATTCGTCCTTATCATTTCCAAATTCATCAGTTTCACTATCATCATCTTTAGCAGTATATTTTACTTCTAATTCATCAAGTTCAAGCATTTGTTTTGATATTTGGAAAAGTTTAAGAGATTTTATTTCACTTCCAGCTGAATTAAGAATTTTTAAAACTCCAATTTCTTTTTTATCAGGGCCTTCTTCATGAGGAATATTTACTGTGAACTTAACTTCTTTTGTACTTTTTGCTTCAATTGTTGTTTCAGAAGTATCTGAAGAATTGTAATCAGAAGGAAGGTTTGACACAGAAAGTTTAATTTTTTCATCTACATCTCCTGTATTATTAATAGAGAGAGTTCCTTCAACGGCAATAGTTTTTTGATCCTCATCTGTGAATCTAGAATAATCTGCATTGAGAATTACTTCATCAGAAGTCTCTAATGCAGCTGTTGCACTGCCAACTAAAATTAACACAAATAAGATTACACACAGATATTTTTCTATTTTAATTTTAACTCACCTTTGAAGTTTTTATTCCATAGTAGTTACTTTTTTTATAAACTTTTTGGAAGTTTCAATAAATGTCCTTCGAAATTTGTCGCCTTTAAATGGTGGTGATAATCGAGGTGTTTTTAAAATAAGAAAATAAAAAATAAAATTTATTTGCTACCCATGTAGAAAAATTTTTCTATGGAAACATCATCATCTTTGTAGGTTCCAGATCGAGGATGATTTTTTGGAACATCTTTGTTTATTTCTTCCTTAGTTGGTGCTTGTGGTTGAGCGGGTGCTTCATTCACTTGTGGTTCTTGAGAAGCTGAAGCAACGCTTTCGGTTGAACTTTTACTTTGAGCCATGAGCTCACCTATTGTAGGAATTTTTTGTTGAGCAATCTTGTCCTTTAAAACACCTACTTCATTTTCCATCATTTCTATTTTCTCTTGAAACTCTTTGATCTTTCTTACCAAAAAGCTAGAATTTTGTTCAAGAATTGTTTTGATTTTATCTTCTGATAAGGGTTTTTCGTTATCTTTTGGTGTTATTTGTGGATTAAATCTATCATTATCAACATTATCTTTAATTGAGTTGTAAGCTTCAGAATTTTCGCTACTAAATACTTTTTCTGCTTGGGCAATTGCCTCGTCTCTATTTGAAACTAGGCCTTGTCTTTCCAAATCAAGAGCAAGTTTGTTAATCTTTTGAATTTTTTCTACATCCATCCTGTTACCTCTTTAATATTTTGTTCTTAACAAGTTTAAATAGTTCTTATTAACTTTTTCTATTCTGCAGAATAAGTAGTGTTAAAAATTAATAAAGAAAAAACAAACAAATTATTATTTAGCGAGCGGACAGATTAAAGGTATCTTGAAAGGAATTACTCCTTGATTGCTTAGATATATTACTACAAGTAGTAAAATTATTCCAATAACCAAACCGGCTAGAAAATATTTAAATTCAATCCAACCTAATTGACCTCTTTTATTCATACTTTGAGAACATTTTTATGATTTATAAAGCTTTCTATATCAAAAAAAGCGAAAGGTTTATAAACCCTCTCCGCAAATTATATATAAATTTAACTATTTGGTGGTGGATTCTGGAGAAATAAAGATGTTACGAAAAACCTTAAAAGAATGTACTGAATGTGGAAGTAAAGACATTTTTAGAAATGTCGAGAAAGGCGAGACTATTTGTAGAACTTGCGGTTTAGTAATTGAAGATAGAATGGTTGATTTCTCGCAAGAATGGCGAAGTTTTGAAGATGATAAAGGAGCAGATAGGAGAAGAACTGGGGCACCATCTTCCCATACGTCCTTTGATAAGGGTTTAGGCACTGAAGTAGGAACCACTGCCGATATCTATAAAGTTGGTTCTGATAGGGAAAGAGATAAGTTCTTTCGATTAAGAAAATGGAATATTAGAATTAGCACAGCTATTGAGAGAAATTTAAAGGTAGCTTTAGCAGAATTAAAGAGAGTTAGCTCATTTTTAAGATTGCCAAGATCAGTTGAAGAAGAAGCAGCTCGAATATATCGTTTAGCAGTTCAGAAGGGTTTAGTTAGAGGTCGTTCAATGGAATCAGTTATTGCAGGAGCTTTATATGCTGCTTGTAGAAGACACGAAATCCCTCGAACTTTAGATGAAATGGGTGAAGCTTCTGGAATTGAGAAAAAGGAAATTGGTAGAACTTATAGATTTGTTACCAGAGAACTTGGAATTAGTATAAAACCTTCAAATCCAGCAGATTATATCCCTAGATTTGCCTCAGCTTTGAAATTATCTGCTGAAACTCAATCTAAATCTGTAGAAATACTTGAAATGGCCCGAGACATTGAATTAACTTCAGGAAGGGGTCCAACAGGTATTGCTGCAGCTGCACTTTATGTGGCTTCATTAATCCATGGTGAAAAAAGAACTCAAAGAGAAGTTGCCGATGTGGCAGGAGTTACCGAAGTAACTATTAGGAATAGATACAAAGAGCTAATCAAAAAGTTAAAGCTTACTAAACAAGTTGAAAAAAGTAAGAAAAAATAATTTTATTTTTTTTATAAGGCGTTAGGTGTTCTTAGATTATGGCTAATAAGATATGTCAAAGAATATATGAAGATTCTAGTAGCTCCCCTATTTTTGAGTACGATTTAGGTTCTTCAGATCCTTACGATTTAGTTTTAACCAACCAAGGAAGATTTTTTCTTAAAGTAAATGGTGAGAGGTTTGTTGGCATGGGAAATGTTTCTATGGGTGCTTACAAACTTATTTGGGATGCTGGATTAGGAGTAAGGGATTTTTTGAATGCATCTGCCAGATTATTTTATGATGTTGTTTCACCAAATTCTAATCCTAGAACCGAGGTTAGAGCCTTTGATTTAGTAAATGGAGTTGATGTTTTTCCTTTTAATGATTCTTTAACCGAATATTTAGCTACTACAGATGTGGAAGGATTACATTCTCTATTGGTGAGAACTCCTTATTTTGATGCAAAAATTGCTGGAAAAGGTTTGGGCAGATCTTATGATTCAAGAAGGATCTCTTTGAAAGTTGAAGCAGATTTTGCTAGGGAGAAAGCTGGGTTTATTGCTGAGACTGGTGGGGTTGATTTTAGTTCTAAGGAGATGGTAGAACTTGAGAAAGCTTTGAGTAAATTATTGGCTAGAAAAAGGAAGTAGGATTTTTAAGTATGGTTATTTTTTAAGATTAAATGTTTAGAACTGCTATTGCAACTACATTATGTGGTCTTCTATTATCCACTCCTTCTTTTGCCAGTCCTAGAGATTATGTTGGAGAGGCAGTAAAAATAGTTAAGCGAGATGGTAAAGAAGGGAGGTTGGTTTACAAACCGAGATCTGATGATGAAAGGATTAAGAAAAGAATTCCTGCTTGGGATTACGATTTACAAGTTAGTGGAAAAATTTTGAAAGTTTCAATTAGACGGCCGGGGAAACAACCTTCCGCTTATTTTAGAGATTCTGGATTAGATGGAATAGGGAGGAAGGATTTTGCTTGGTTCCAGACAGGTGATGATGTTGTAATGTATAATAAGCAGAATTCTAAAAAGATTAACCAATTTTATCAACTTGTTATGGCTAGTTTTGTTGGAGGCTATTTCCCTTTCTTGAATAAGAAGTGAGTGGGGGAGGATTGTTCAATTTTGGAAAGAGGGGAATAAACCGAGGGTTATTTGTGATCCTAAGAAACAAGCATTTAAGAACTTTTCATTGTATCTTTTAATTTTAATATAGAATAAAATTATTGGAAAAAACTAAGTTTTGTAATAGTAAATAGTTTTGAAAGTATATATTAAAAAAAAGAAAGACATATTAAATTTATGCTTCTAAATGAAATATGGCAGATTACATGGCAACGTATCTTATTTGTAACCAAGATAAAGGTAGGTATGGAGATATACTTGGAGGGAGCCACTATTCAATAGCTATTGAAAAGTTTCAAAGTCCCAACGATGTAAAAGCTAAAGAAGAAGCAGTAGGATTAAAAAGGAAGTTTAACTGTGGTGATGGAGGCTTTGTTAATTTAGAAAGTTTAGTTATTGTTGAAAGAGAGGTTCCATTGAAGTAAGCTAAGCCATTTTAAATATTTTAAAAAATCCTCCGTTTTTTGAATGTATAAACAAAAGACCCCTAAAAACTATAAATAACTCGCCCCTCAAAAAAATCAAAGGGAGGATTTTTAAATAATTACACTTTCAACTCCAATATGCAACTAACACCAGAGATAAAAGCCCAACTAGCTGAACAAAAGAAGCAATGTATCTTTTGTAAAATCATCTCCGGAGAGATGGAAGGAAAAAAAGTTTTTGAAGATGATAAAGTTCTAGCAGTTCTTGACATCTATCCCGCTATAAAGGGACATACAATTGTAATGCTTAAAGAACATTATCCAATCATGCCTTACATTCCTGCAGATGAATTTAAACATTATTTTGGAATGATTCCAGGTCTTTCAAAAGCAATAAAAGATGGGATGGTTTCGACAGGAATAAACGTTTTTGTTGCCAATGGCGGAGTTGCTGGACAACAATCACCTCACTTTTTAATTCACTTTTTCCCTAGAGAGAAGGGAGATGGTTTTTTCAATTTCTGGTTAAATAAAAGAAAGGAATCCTTAACAACTGAACAACAAAATATGTTGGCAAACAATATGCCAATAATGATGAATAATCATTTCGGAAGAAATCCCGCTTCTTGGCATCAAGGTAAGGGAGAGAGACCAGATTTTTTATCTGATAAAAAAGGTAAAGTAATCTATGAAGATGAAAAAGCTCTTTGCATTCTTCCAGAGAAAGGTGTTGTCAAAGGTCACATGGAAATATATTCCAAAGAAGAAGAAAATGTTGACAAACTTTCTGTAGAAAGTGCCAGCCATCTTTTTTTTGTAGCTTCATTTGCTGCTACAGCTGTTTTTGAAGGATTGGGAGTTCAAGGAACTAACATTATTCTTAAGTCAGGGAAATCTGATGATAACCCAGATGGGACTTTGTCAATTCATGTTTTACCCAGATCTCAAGAAGATGGATTGAATGAAACTTTATTGTGGAAACCAGAGCCTCCAAGTTACGATTTAGATTCTGTTATTGGAAAAATAAAAGATAAAACATGGAAAATTTCTCATAAAGAAAAGAAAGAAACTACTTCTCCTGTTGTTGTTGCTCCAAAGATGGAAGTTGGTAAGAAGAAACCTCTCACTGCCGAGGAAGAGATTAGGAAAGCTATTGAGAAAGTTAGTAAATAACTTTTTTATTCGTGCGGTTTTTTATTTTCTTTAACTTTATTTACTACCAACGTAATCCATTTTTTTATTGTTTCAGGTTTCTTAGCTTTAATAACTTGATAAATGTATAATCTTCTGTAAGATGGAGCAAGTTTATTAAAATTATCCAATGCTTTTTCTCTTTTCAATTCTTTAAGCAATTCAGAAGGTATCTCTGGATTCTTAGGAAGATTATGATCTATAGTTGGTTTAGATTTTCCAAGTTCATACATCTCCATACCAAACTTTGACATTCTTTTTTTTGCAATTTGTTCTCTTGCATAACGAAGAGTATTGTTACTCCACTTACTACTTTTTTTTCTTTTAACAAAACATTGTCTATAACGTTCATTATCTAAGCGCTTAATGGTTGTATCAATCCATCCAAAAGAAATAGCTTCCGCCATAGCTTCTTTGTTGTTTAAAGAAGGTTTTCCAGTATGTTTTTTATATTTTATAAGATAAACCTTAGATTCTTTTTTATGATTTTTCCTAAGCCACCCTCTCCATTCTTTTCTAGTACCTGCATACACTTCTGTTATCATGGTTTAGTTAAACTCTTAGAGTTAATAAAATTTAAGAAAAAATTGTTATCATTCTCCTGCAAATTCTACTAAACTAAATATCTCATAATTGGCTAATTTTTCTTTGCCTTTCAAATCTGGAAGATCTATGACAACAGATAACCCTGCAACTTTTCCTTGCAATTTCTCCACAAGTTGACAAGCAGCTTTCATAGTTCCTCCGGTTGCCAATAAATCATCTACAATTAAAACGTTATCTGCAGGAGAAACTGCGTCCTTATGTAATTCTATTACATCAGTTCCATACTCTAATTCATATTCTTGAGAAACAGTTTCAGAAGGAAGTTTTCCTTTCTTTCTAATTAGAATAAAAGGGATGCCCATTTCCTTAGCTAAGGGAGCGCCGAAAATAAATCCTCTCGATTCAATCCCCGCAATTTTTGTAATGTTTTTATTTTGATATTGTTCTTTTAATTTTTTGATGGAATAACTGAAAGCTTCTGGGTTACTTATCAAGGTTGTAATATCTCTAAACATTACTCCTTCCTTGGGCCAGTTAGGAATTGTTCTGATGGAACTTTTCAAATCGTAATACTCCTCTTCATTTTCCTCAATAGTTTCCAAAGAAATTTTAGGAATAGTTTTTACAAGCAAATTAATTACCTTACTCACATTTTCACTGAAAACTTTCATAACTTCTTCATGAGTTACTGGAGGAACGTCGTCAAACAAACAATCGTAATCGGTGCTCATGGCTACAGCTGCATAAGGTATTTTTAATTCGTTAGCGAGAGCTGTCTCAGGAGCAATGGACATGTTTATCACATCTGCACCCCATAAACCAAACATTTTACTTTCAGCCTTTGTGGAGAAACGAGGACCTTCAATTGTAACTACTGTTCCTTTTTTATGAAATTCTAAATTTAGTTCTTCACAACTTTGAATTAATAGTTCTCTTAATTCTTCTGCGAAAGGTGTTGCCATGGGTGTGTGCCCGTGTTCTCCTGGTTTGAATTCATCGTAAAAAGTAATGTTTCTATGTCGAGTAAAATCGATGAATTGGTCTAGGATAACTAAATGGCCTCTTCCAATTTCTTTTTTCAAACTTCCACAAGCGGTTGTAGCCAAGATATGGGTGCAACCAAAATCTTTTAGAGCTTGTATATTGGCCCTATTGTTAACTTTAGATGGAGGAATTGTATGTTCTCTTCCATGTCTAGCAATGAACGCTACTTCTATTCCTTTAATTGTTCCAACTTTTAAAAGTGAAGAAGGTGTACCATATTTGGTATTAACTTCTATGTCTTTAGAATTTTCTAATTCATCAATTTTGTATAATCCAGATCCGCCAATAATTCCAATTTTCATCTTTATACCTCTAATATCTATAATGTTCTGCTTTGTAAGGACCTTCTTTTTTAATCCCTAAGTAAGCAGCTTGTTTATCGGTAAGTTCTTCTAATTCAACACCTATTTTTTCAAGATGTAACCTAGCAACTTCTTCATCTAATTCTTTTGGTAGAACTGTAACGCCTACTTCATGTTTGTTCTCCCACAATTTTATCTGAGCCAAAACTTGATTAGTAAAGGAGTTACTCATTACAAAACTTGGGTGACCAGTAGCACAACCTAAATTGACAAGTCTTCCTTTTGCAAGAATATAAATCTCTTTTCCGTTAAGAGTGTACTTATCATACTGTGGTTTTATCTCCTCCATAACTGCGCCAGATTTGTTATCCAACCAATCCATATCAATTTCGTTATCAAAATGTCCAATGTTAGAAACGATGGCTTGATCTTTCATAGCTTCGAAATGTTTTTGAACAATAATGTCAGTGTTTCCAGTAGTGGTTACAAAAAGGTCTCCTTCTTTAACAGCTGAGTCCATTTTCTTAACTTCAAACCCTTCCATGGCTGCTTGCAAAGCATTGATTGGATCTATCTCAGTTATGATAACTCTGCATCCATACCCTTTCAAAGATTGAGCACAACCTTTTCCCACATCTCCATAACCAGCTACAACAGCTACTTTTCCTGCTAGCATGACATCTGTAGCTCTTTTAATTCCATCTACAAGAGATTCTCTACACCCATATAAATTATCAAATTTTGATTTGGTAACAGAGTCATTTACATTAATTGCTGGGAACAAGAGTTTTCCTTGTTCATGCATTTGGTACAATCTATGCACTCCTGTTGTTGTTTCTTCAGAAACTCCTTTAACTTTCTCAGCTACCTTTTTCCACTTATCTTTATTTTCTTGAAAAGTTTCTTTTAATGATAAAATTAATTCTCTGAAATCCTCTCCTTCTTTGCTGTAATCTTTCTCTAGAAGTTCAGGGTCACTTTCAATTTCAGTTCCTTTATGAATCATCATTGTAGCATCTCCGCCATCATCTACAATTAAGTCTGGACCGGAACCATCTGGGAAGGTTAAAGCTTGTTTGGTACACCACCAGTATTCTTTCAATGTTTCTCCTTTCCAAGCGAAGACCGGGATGTTTTGAGCGGCTATGGCTGCTGCGGCATGATCTTGCGTTGAGAAAATGTTACAGGAAGCCCACCTAACTTCCGCTCCCAGTTTCACTAAGGTTTCTATTAGGACTGCTGTTTGGATGGTCATGTGAAGGGAGCCCATAATTTTTGCTCCTTTGAGTGGTTGGTTTTTATATTTCTCTTGAAGAGCCATTAGTCCTGGCATTTCTTTTTCAGCGATTTTAATTTCCTTCTTTCCCCAGTCTGCTAGGGTGATATCTTTTACTTTGTAGTCGTTAGTTGTTTCCATTTTGTATTACCTCTATTTGCTTTGCTGAGGAAGTAGAATATTTATAAAGTTTTAGGAACTGGTTGTGGAAATTGAGGAGGGGGAGGAGTGTTTAGGAGAATTTATATAATATTTAACTCAATATAATAATATGCTTGAATTGATTGTAAATCTAACGAAACCATTTTGGGAGGGGTATGTTAATAGAAAAAAACTTTCAAGATATGAACCTCCCCGAGATCATGATCAAGAACGACTTGATGCTTTTGGTGGAAATTGCTGGATTACTATTGGAGAAGGTCATGTTTCTGGATATGGAAAGACCATATTTGATTCTTATTTTAATTTACTTGAACAAGCTCCATGGACTACCCGTTCAGTTGCAATGAGAATTAATAATTATGGAAAAGATCTGCTTCCCTATATTGGTTAAACATATCTCCCTTTTTTAGTTTCTAAACAATCTTTCAGTACAATAAACAAACCCCTCCTACAGAAAGACTATTAACACACTAGCAAAACCTATATATATTAAAGTAATTTCTAAACTAACATGTCCGAACCAGGAGATAAAGTTAAAATTTCTACCAAGAAGGAAGAAGTAGAAGGTATTCTAATCCCAAGCCCAAAAAAAGAAGTTGTCTTACTTAAACTAGACAATGGCTACAACGTGGGTTTTCCAAAAAAAGAAATTAAAGAAATGACAATAATTGAAAAAAATAAACCCCTAACAAAAACCTCTCAAGAGATTCCAAAAAATCCTGAATTACCAACAATAGCCATATTACACACAGGAGGAACCATCGCTTCTAAGGTTGATTATAGAACTGGAGGAGTTACTTCAAATTTCGGCCCTGAGGAATTGCTTGCCATGTTCCCAGAGCTAAATAAAATAGCCAATGTTGAATCAGAATTAATTTCTCAAATGTGGAGTGATGATCTAAGGTTTGCTCACATCTCTCTGATAGCGGAAACCATTGAAAAATATGTAAAGAAAGGAGTTAAAGGAATTATCATTGGCATAGGTACAGATAATTTGGCTGTAGCCGCAGCAGGTCTTTCTTTTATAGTAGAATCTTCACCAATTCCAATTATTTTAGTAGGGGCTCAAAGATCTTCGGATAGAGGAAGTAGTGATGCAGGAATGAATCTTATTAGTGCAGCTAAATTAATTGCAGAATCAGATTTTTCCGGAGTGGCAATTTGTATGCATGGTTCTTCAAGTGATGACTTTGCAGAAATTCTACCTGCAGCAAAAACGTACAAACTTCACTCTTCAAGAAGGGATGCTTTTAAAGCTGTAAATACCAATATCATTGCTAGGGTAGGTTATAGTGATGGTAAAGTTGTTTTTGAGCAAAAGGATTTTCCAAAAAACAACAAACTTGTAATAAAACCAAAGTTGGAAGAAAAAGTTGGTTTATTGAAAGTTCATGTTAACATGTTTCCTGAACAATTCGAATTCTTTAAAGGTTACAAAGGGTTAGTTATCGAAGGAACTGGCCTAGGACATACGCCGGGGCAAGTTCCAAATGAACTTTGTAAAATCCATGAAAAAATTTATCCTGCTATTAAGAAAGTTATCAATTCAGGATGTGTTGTTGTAATGACCACTCAATGTATTTTTGGTGGGGTTAACATGAACGTTTATGACAAAGGGAGGGATCTTTTGGAATTAGGTGTTATTTCAGGAAAAGATATGCTAGCCAATACTACCTTAGTTAAATTATCTTGGTTGTTAGCCAATTATAAAAAAGAGGAAGTTGAAAAATTAATTGGGAAAAATTTAAGAGGAGAAATTAACGACAGTTTATCTTATGAAGAAGATATTGTAGAATGATGGATGTTTCAAAAAGAGGAATGATTTTGTTTTTATTAGTTGGTTCTTTTTTATTAATTTCTTGTACAACGGAGAATGTTTCAATAGCTCCGGAAAAAAAATGTTCCTTAGATTCAGATTGTGTAAAGGCAACTTGTTGCCATGCTAAAGATGCAGTTAATAAAGAAAACGCTCCTGATTGTAAAGGAATGATTTGTACTACAGAATGTGTTCCGGAAACGGCAGATTGTGGTCAAGGAGAGATTAAATGTGTTTATGGAGAGTGTAAGGTGGTTTTAAAATGACTAGGGGTCTAAGCGAATTGATGCGCGATTTTGTTTTTGGTATCGAGGATGGTTTGGTTTCTAACCTTGGTTTAGTTTTGGGAGTTTATGTTGGTGGTGGTAGCAATTTAATGGTGGTATTAGCTGGATTAGCAAGTATGTTTGCCGGTGCTTTTTCAATGTCTGCAGGTAGTTATCTTTCCGCTAAGTCACAGAGAGAAGTTTATGAACAGGAAATTACCTCAACAAGGAAGTATCTTGAAAAAAATCCTCAAAAATGTATTGGTGAAATGAAAAGCATTTTGGTAAAAGAAGGTTTATCTAGAAAAGAGATTGGTTCTCTTTTTAAGGACCATTCAAGAAAGAAACATCCCGAATTTATTTGTAATTATCTTGTTAGAAAAAAGGTTGGAATATCAAAAAAGAAGTTGGATCTTCCATTTAGAAATGCTTTTACAATGTTTCTTTCTTTTTTAGTAGGGTCGGCATTTCCAATTACTCCGTTCATTCTTTCTTCTGGAATGACCGCGGTTACATATGCGATAGTTCTTACAATAATAGTTCTATTTTTGGTGGGGTTATCTAAGACTTATTACACCAAAAGAAATTGGTTTAAATCTGGGATAGAAATTGTTTTAGTTGGTATAGGGGCTGGAATTATAGGTTATTTGATTGGTAATTTAGTTTCTGTGTTTATGTGATTAACTGCTTCATCCAGAATATAGTGAATTTGTATACTGGAGCACGCCGTTATCATGAGCTTCGCTCATCGGCTCGACTTCGTCAGGGCGCCAGTATACAAAGGTATGTTATTCTGGAAGAAGCCCGATTAAACTAAAAAAATATATTGAAGAACTATTACTACAAAAGTTGTTTTAAGTAAATAATCTGTGTGTTTAGGTTTCAGAGGTAGGTTTAAGTCTTGTATGAATTCAGCAATAAAACCATGTTTATAATTTCTTTCATCATTTAAATCATATCCTCGAAGAAGTTGCATCATCGTTGTTACAGGACAGATTGAACTAAATTTTCTAAAAACAAGAATCCCCCACAGATATTGGATAGATACAAGTCCTATGGCGTACCAAAATTGAAAAAGCATTCTATCAGCCCAGAAATAAGTTGGGATGAGAAATAGCCCAAACCAAAAAACTGTTATTGGGATGTGGATGATGTAGAGAACTTTAATCCAGAATTCCTTATTCATGGGTTTTTATTTGATAGTTTTTTTAAAAATGTTGTGGGAAGAAAAAAGAAGGGGGCTATCTCATTTTTGTACTTTCGTCACCAAACAATCGTAACATTTATATATTTAAGCATATTTCTATACTAAAATGCTAGAATTAGACTATAATATCTTTGGAAACACATTAATTTATGACATCTTGGATGAGGATAAACCTGCAGGATATGAACCTGTTCCTTTAAGAGTTCCCGTTCCAGATACTAACAGAATACCCCCTGGTTACGAAGATTCTATTGATAGGAGAATTGATCCTACGAGAGAACCTCAAATCATAGACAGAGATGATTCTGATAATGGCATTATAATTCTTGATTTGTAATTTTTTTGACTTTTTAGCAGTTAACTATATAAAAAACGGGGGTAAATAGTCCTAAATGGACTCATTAAAAATTCTCACTGACGCATTGGATTTTCAACGTAATTATGAAGCTCATGTTGATGAAGCAGCTCAATACTTAAAAGAACAGATGGGTGATTTTAAGCCTTTATTTGCTTTAACTCTAGGTTCTGGATTGGGAGGATTGGCTGATAAAATAGATAATTCTAGAATAATTCCTTATAGTGAAATTCCTAGATTTCCTGTACCTACAGTAAAAGGTCATGCTGGTAATCTACACCTTGGAGAATTAGAAGGGGTACCAATTATTGGTTTACAAGGAAGGACTCATTTTTATGAAGTTGTTGATAAACCATTCAATCAAGGGATTTTAGAGACCGTTTTTGCAGTCAATGTAATGGCTAATTTAGGTGTGGCAAATTATTTTGTAACCAATGCTGCAGGAGGATTAGATACAAGTTATAAGGTAGGAGAATTAATGGCTTTATCAAGCCATATGTCTTTGGGTATTCCTTGTCCTTTATCTGGAAGAATGATGGATTTTAAAACTATTGACCAAGAAAATTTACAACGATTTGTTCCAATGCATGATGCTTATGATGAACAATTAACTGCTTTATTAATGAAAGCTGGAGAGATGCATCTAGGATCTTATGGTGCGGTAATTGGTCCTACTTATGAAACTAAAGCGCAAGTTATTGCTTTCAGGAATATGGGATTACAAGCAGTGGGGATGTCAACTATCCCTGAAGTGGAAGCTGCAAGAAATAGGGGCATGAATTGTGTTGGGATGAGTTTAATAACCAACTCAACAAAAGAGGATGGTACTAACTCTACTTCACATGCCGAAGTTACCGCAGTTTTAGAAGATCCTCTAGTGAAACAAAGAATTGAGAAGGTTGTAGCAAATTTCTTTAGACTTTACAGAGAAAGGGTTCTGAACCCATAATTTTTGGGCTTCATCCAGAATAGAGGACATTAGTATACTGGGGCACGGCACGATTACGGGCTCTTTGACGAGACCCCGTGTGCCTCAATTGGCGCCAGTATACTAAATTGTGTTATTTTGGATTAAGCCTAATTTTTGAAAACTTATTTATATTCAAACGATTTCTATAATAAAATGGGCATTAGCAGTGTATGGGCCAGAATAACTGGTGGAAAAAGGATAGATCGTGACAGCGTAATTGCAGCTATCGCTAAACAAATAAACCAATTAAGGATGAATTTATCTATGGCCTCTTCTAAAGGAAATCGGAGTAAAGAACTTGATGCATTTGTTCTCAAAAAAGGGCCTGAAAAATATCGTAAAATTATGGCTGAAATGCAAGCTTCTAAACTAAATATTGAGGATTTTGGACCAGATATAAAAGCAAATTTTGAAAAAATTAAAAAAATTCTAAAAATAAGTTAATCCCAAAACTATATAAACAGAAAGTTATTCTTAATTATATGGATTCCCCTTGGAAAATAACACAAGAAGAGAAAGTTTTGCCCAAATTAAGAAAACCTTTGTTCATAGAAGGTCTTCCGGGGATAGGTAATGTGGGGAAAATTGCTGTTGACTTTTTAATTGAAGAGTTAGAAGCAAAGAAACTCTACTCATTCTTTTCATATAAATTTCCTCATTCCGTGTTTGTTAATGAGAAAGATTTGGTAGAGATGCCAAAGATAGAAATTTATTATAAAAAATATGGGCCTAGAAGCAAAAAGAGGGATCTTCTTTTGTTAACAGGAGATATTCAACCAATAGATGAAACTAGCTGTTTTATTTTCTGTGAAGAAATTCTTAAAATCGTAAAAAAATTTCAATGTTCTGAGATAATTACAACTGGAGGTATTGGATTACAAAGTGTTCCAGAGAATCCTAGAGTATTTTGTACTGCAAACAATCAGCCACTTTTAAGACAATATGTGAAAGGACTCAAAGAGAAACATATTTTTGGAGTTGTTGGCCCAATAGTTGGAGTTTCTGGTGTTTTGTTAGGTTTAGGTAAGAAAAGAAAAGTTAAAGGAGTAGCTATATTGGCTGAAACTTTTGCCCATCCAATGTATCTAGGTATTAAGGGTGCTAAAGAGTTGTTAAAAATATTAGATTTAAAGTTTTCAATTGGGATAGATATTAAGAAAATGTCCCGTGAAATTATTGCCGTAGAGAAAGAGTTAATGAAAAGAACTAAGGAATATATCTCTGAAATTGGCTCAAGTCAAGCAGGCGCGAAATTAAAGAAAAAAGAAGTTAGCTACATCGGATAATCTGTTAAATGCACTCTTTGAGATTCAAAAACAAGTATTTTGTTCATTCTCCAAATAAAATTTTGATGATCTTTGCTAGTTTTTAATGTGCTTTTGTGCACGATAAGATAACACAAGCTTTATAAAGCAATATACTATACCTAATTCTATGTACAAAAAGAGGGAAGATGGACTTAGAATAGGCAGTATTTTAAGCAAGTTCGCTCCCTCTGGAAAAGGACAGGTAACGGTTTTCATAATTCTGGGAATTTTTATTGTTTTAGTTTTAGTACTAGTTATCTTGGTACAAAAAGAAGCGGTAAATTTTATTCCTGCAAAAATAATCCCTACCGAAAAAAGTTCTGTTGAAGAATTCATCGTTTCTTGTATTAAGGGAGTGGGAGACGAAGCGTTAGAAAAAATAGCTTTACAAGGAGGTTACATTGACGTACCTTTAGAAATTGTTAATGATGAGAGTTCTCATTTAAAGATAACTCCTGTAAACGTTGTTCCTTATTGGGCATATGGTTCCAATTTGAGAATTCCTTCTTTGTTGGAAATTAAAGAACGGGTTGATACTTACCTTGAAGCACATTTAAGTGAATGTGTGTTTAGTGAGCAGGCTTATGGTGAAATTTATGATTTTGTAGAAAAGAGTGAAATAAATTCTGATACAGAATTAGTTGAAAGTAGGGTTCTTTTCAATGTTCATTGGGAAATTGATATTAGAGATAAACATGGAGATTTAGTTACGGAAGTAATTAACCATAATGCTGAGTCGCCTACTAGATTTAAATCATTATATGACACTGCTAAAGCGGTTGTTGAGCAGGAAGTTAACACCCTCAAATTCGAAGATCTTACACAAGATTTACTTTCTTTAGATCATCCAAGGCTACCTTTAGCAGGATTTGAAGTTAGCTGTAAGGAGAAAGAGTGGGACGTAAATTTGGCAAAGATGGCTTTGCAGGATTTGTTGAGAGTAAACATTCCGCAAGTTAAAGTTAAAGGAACAGAGGTTGTTGAATTTCCTGAAGAATTTTCATATTACAAACATCATTATAATTGGGATGTAGGAAATGAATTTCAAAAAGAAGATTTAACGGTAACTTTCCGTTATCATAACAATTATCCCTTTACTTTTCAAGTAACTCCAAACATTGGAGGAAAAATGAGGAGTGGCATGACGGGTGGTTCAGATCTTCTTTCAAAAGTGTGTTTACAAAATTGGAAATTTACTTATGATGTAACTTATCCGGTCTTAGTTCAATTGAGAGATCAAAGGTCTGATTTTGTTTTCAATACAGCTTTTACCGTACATTTGCAGAGAAATATGCCAAATAGGGAAAATGTAATTGTGGCTAGAGATCCAAACTCAGTTAATTTACCTCCAAGCAATTTGTTTTGTTCAAATAAAAAACTTCCAATGACCATTCTTACATGGGAAACCGTTGATAGCCCACTTAGTGGAGTAAAGTTTTCTGAACCTTTAGAAGATGTTAATGTGAGTTTCACTTGTGTGAAATACCAATGTGATATGGGAGCTACCGAATTTGATTTTGCAGATAGTGGTTACCAAGCAGGTTTCACGAGAAATTTTCCTTATTGTGTTGGTGGAATTTTGAGAGGAGAAAAAGGAGGATATTTACAAGATTGGAAAAGAGTAGTTTCAGAGAGTGGGAAACAAGTTGAACTCCACTTAACTCCTTTATTTGAAGTTCCTGTTGAAAAAATTGAAGTTCTAAAATATAATTTAGATGGAACTACTATTAGC
Source organism: uncultured Methanosarcinales archaeon (assembly GCA_964552945.1). GTDB lineage: Archaea > Nanobdellota > Nanobdellia > Woesearchaeales > GW2011-AR9 > CAZEAB01. The sequence goes on along the minus strand of CAZKIP010000007.1, from coordinate 12,397 downwards.
TCAGGAGAAGAACTTAGTGAGAACGCAGTTTACATGATTACCCTGAATTCATTAAAGAAAAACGTGGAAGGTAAACCATTTTTAGAATCCGTCTTTGTTTCTTCAAAGAAAGGTGTGGAAGTGGAAGGTTATAACTCCTTATCATTTTTAGCTGAAGCTGATTTTGCATATCAATTAGAGATTAATGTATTTGAAGATGACGATTTTGTTGCAGGTTACAAAGGTAATTGGACTACTTCCTGGACTGATTTGAAAGAAAGTAAAAAAATAATTTTCCACACCATTGGTGAAGAAGATCTTTCAGAAGATGAACTTTATACTTTTATAGGTGGATTGGAAGGAAAAAGTTCCTTGGTATCTTCGCCTGAAATAATCAAATGAAGATAAGAAAAAAGTAATATGATAAACAAGATGACAAATAAAAAAGCGAACCTTTTTTTGATTTTACTAGTTCTGCTTATTTTGAATATCTCTTTGGTATCTGCTTTACAAATCTCTGATGTTAAATCAGATGTAACTGATAATACTGCTTCAATTAGCTGGATTACCGATGAACCTGCCGATAGTTTTGTTAGATATGGTGAGAGTAAAGACAATTTGATTACTAAGGGAGATTCTACCCAACTTTCTTCACATAAATTTTTAATTTCCAATTTAAAATCCGAAACAACTTATTTTTATTCAGTTGAAAGTAATAGTTTAGTTGATGACAATAATGGTGAGTTCTACTCCTTTACAACTCTGGCTCCTGATTTAACTCCTCCAACTCTTGAAGTTGTAATTCCTTCTTCTAACAAAGGAAACAAAATGGCTTTATCTGGGAAAACTGAAGCAAATGCAGATGTTAAGATTTTTGTTAACGATTTACAGGTTGATAGTGTAACCGCAAAAATTGTTGGAGAGGAGAAAGATGCTTCCTTTATTTTTGAAAATATTTTTCTTTTAGCTAATCAACATAATAATATCAGAATTGAATCTTCTGACCTCTCTGGAAACACCGCTTCTGTGGAAGGTATTACTTTTACCGACACTATAAAACCAAAAATAACTATCTCAAAAATACCTGATTTTATTGAAGATAAAAGTTTTACTTTGAAAGGTACTGTTTCTGAGAATAGTACCATCGAAATAATTTTAAGTAATAGTTCTGTGAATGAATTTACTGGAACGATAATTGACCAAAAAATAAATTTGAATGAAGGGGACAATGTTTTAGAAGTAATTGCTACAGATTTGGCCGGATGGGAAAGTAAAGAAACTAGAACGCTAAATGTTGATACAGAAAAACCTTCTGTAACTTTCCAATTTACTAAAGGAAATGAATATTATGAAGGAAGGGCAGAAACAGGAATTGAAGGTACCACTGAACCAGGAGCAGAAGTTTACCTTTATGTTTTTAGACCAAGTGTAGATGAATATCGTTTGAATTTCAAAAAAGCAATTATAAAAGTAGTGGCAGATAGTGAAGGAAAATTTGTCTTTGAAGAATTTGAATTCAGCGCTTTTTCGTTAACTACTTTGAAAGATCTTCATCCTAGAGAAGTTCCTACAGGTTTGCAAGAAATATTAATTCCAAAGTTGGACGAAATATCGGCGGCAAAAAGACTTCAATATAGGGTTTACATTTTGGCTGAAGATAAGACGGGTAAGGTAGGTCATGCAACTAAAACGGTTTACATTAATAGTTGTTCTTCACCAGATTTTGCGTTCAATGTTTTTTCTCCACCACAATTTCCTCCTCAACCTTTCAAATTAAATCCCCAATTGATGGAAGAAGGTAGAGAATCGATTCAAGCGGTTTATAACATTACTTATAATGGTGGGGCAATTGGAAAATTTGATGCAGAGAAAAATGCTTATGAACAAGGATATAGAATAATTGATGTAAGGTTCCAACCAGCTTGTACTAAAGCTAATGCTGAAAAGGATGATTATAGTGCTGGTTGTAGGTTAATTCCCAGCGGAAGTTTAAATGCACAGTCTGTGAAACCCGATAAGACAATGTATTATCTTTCTACTAAACTTTTGAGGGCTTCAGACTTTTCTGAAATAGATGAGGATTTTTGGAAAGATTTTGAAAAAAGACAATTAAAAATCCCTTTGAAAATTTTGGTAACTTACCAAGAAAGAGAAGGTAACAATGCTTGGAGTAAAAGTAAAACTCAAGTTGATTGTAAAGATCTTGGTTATTTTGTTGATGTTCCTATAGAAAGTTCTGCTTTGGTTCCGGACTTTTTAGCAAATGAAGGAATGGCTGCGGTAAATTATACAATTCATCAAATTGAAAGAATTAATAGTATTCTTGAACCAGTTGTATTTTGGACAGGAGTAAGTTGTTATTCCTCATGGTTAACTAGGGCTGTTTTTAAAGTAAGAAGAGTTGTAGTTTCTTTGTATGAACCTTGGACTAGTAGAAAAAAGGATGACAAATGTCCTACTGGAAATGGCCAGCTAGATCTTTATTTAGATTCAACAATAGCCGCTTGGAAAAAATTAATTGGAAACCCTAATGCAAATCTGCCAGTCAATTTTGAATTGAAATCATTATCTAAAAAATGTCCAGATACTGCTGCAGCATGGGAATCTGAACAAAAGTTAGATACTTTATACAAAGCAGTTTGTGATCGTTTCTTTTGTCGAGCCGTTCCTGCAAGATGGACCGAAGATAAAGATGAAGCTGAGGTACAAAAAGTTATTTTAGAGCAACAGCAATGTGTTGCTTCAAGCCTTTGTCGTTATTTAACTCCTGTAGAAAACTGTCAAACTATTCTTGAGAAGAATCCTCAAGCATCTGAACTTTTAAGAATTAAGAAAGAACAAAAAGAAAGTTCTTTTACTTGTTGGAGAGATGCAGAGGGAACTTTTTTCTATAGGTGTACTGAGAATGATCCTAATCCAAGTTGTGCAAAGGATGTGACTAAATTAGATAACAGAGGAATCTGGAGATTGAATCCTGTCTTAAATCCTGGACAAACTAAATCCAAAGTTTTGGCTCTTAAAGGAGATCTAAACGGGCCTGCTTGTGTTGCTGAAGAGAAAAGTTGTAAAAATGTTTGTAAAGCTAAATCTGGTTTCCGTGCAGTTTCAGATGGTTATAGATTGGATGAAAAATCTGGTGCTTATTTGACTGGTGGTGGATGTTATAAGGAAGAGAAAAGCCTTTCAGGTCTTAAATTAAGAAGTAGTGTTGGTAAAAAAGTTGATGCTTCAACTTTCACTGCTGGTTATACGAAAGATTGTTTTGTGGAAGAAAATACTGGAGATAAATATCAATGTGCATGTGAGAAACAAGACGTTCCTTTAAAGAAAAGTAAAAGTGTTAGGGTTGCTTTGAAAAAAGAAAATGAAGTTGTTGAAGAATGGAGTTACCGACAATCTTCTATTTATAGAGAATCTGGCAGAAATAAAGGAACTTACTATCCTGAATGGAGATATTATGGTGGAAGAGATTTCACCGCCGCTTTTGGTTTAGATCACATCTCCGATTTTGTGGGAGATAAAAAAATTGCTAGAATTAACCCTAGAGATTATGTTCCAGCTTGGCAAACCATGTGTTTACCTAGAATCCAAGATCAATTAACTCTGTTACAGAATGGATTAATTCAATTTAGAAATTGTATTTTAGCAGCTAAGAATTCAGCAATTCAGGATGCTGGTTCTTGTAAAACTTTTTTCACCAACACAGTTTGTAGTTGGATCTATAGTGGAATTTCTCTTTTAACAAACCAATGTTCACCTGTTACATTTGATGATGTACCCGAACTTAAAGACCCTACGGATGGAGACGCAACTCAACTTTTTAAAGCTCTTAGACAAGGGATCCCAGAAGGGTTGAAAGGTTCAACCAGCGATTTGAAAGATGATTATGGTGCTGTTGCTGAACAACAATTTAGAGTTGGTTCTGAAGGATTTACTCAATCAATGTGTTTGTTTGCTTTAGGTTATGACTTTCCATCAAATTTTGATTTCCTTACAGATTCTGCTTATGGAAGACCTATGAAAACTAGTGTTCTTCCTCTAATTGCTAACAGGGAATTCACTTCATTTGACCCAATTCAAGGTTTACCTCAATTTACTTACAATTTAGGGATGGATATTATTCCAGGATGTCGGTTAAGAGGATACAGAACTAGCTTAAAATGTATTGGTGTAGAAGATTTAGGAAATAAAGGAATAGATCAATCTTGTGATGGACAAGGATGTGATTGTTTGAAAGCAAGTAACCAGAATACTCCATTCCAGGGTGATAAGGAAAAAATAATTCAAAGTGGCTCTAAATTTGGATCACTTACTAGATTACAACCATATGATATTCCTTACAAAAATCCTCTACAAATCAGCAGTCATTTCAGATATGATCATGTAAAATTAGAATTATTTTTAGAATCAGGTCAAGACCCTAAAGAGTGTTTTGATGAAGGATATCAAACTGCACAGGGAGGGTTATTTTATTTCCCTTTAAGTCATAAAGCAGGTAAGGAATTTGCACAATGTCAAGTTGACTTTGCTACAGGAAGATATCTCTGTCCTGAATTAAGTACATTATTTCAAGGAGGACAATCTTATTTAGAACATCCTTTCTTACGTTGTTATAACAAAGAAACTGAAGAATTTGTTGATTGTAAGACCCCTAACCTTTTTGTTTTAAATAATGAAATAGTTGTGAAACCTTATGTTAGAATAGGTAATGATAAAGCTTGTTTGAAAGTTACCGATAACAAAGGTAAGAATAAACAAATTGTTTTGTTGGGAGAAGGTTACACAGGTACGGTTGCACCAAGTTTAAGTTTAGGAAGAGTTACTCCAGACATGATCAGTGGTGGTAAAGTAGGTACGATTGTTAGAAGAGATACTGTGAGTGATGCAGGATGTGGTGGAAATGGGAAAGAACTGGAGATTGTTGCTTGGCCAGATGAAGCAACTTCAAAAAGTGTGAACATGCCTTTCTTTTTTGAGAAACAGAGCAATAACAAATATCAACTAAGAGTTGGTAATAATGATGTTTCTGTTATTCCTGGTGGAAATAGTAAGAAGTATGATCTTAATAAGAATGGCTATTTATCTTATGGCGGAGACATTGATTTAACTAAGAGCGATATAGATGCTGCTGTTTTTACATTAGGTGAGTTTAGATTTAAGAAAGTTCTAGGTAATCCTGAGAAGAGTAACGGGAAATGTGAATATAAAACTGTTCCTTCGACGAGTTCTTCAAAAGGTAATGTGGGCTCTTTAAATGTTAAAGTGGAGTTATTACAACCTGGAGCAGGAGATAATTGTTTTACTGCAATCAATTTAGTTCCAAAAAGTTCCTTTGGGAAAAACTCTCATACTCAGAAAATAAAATTACAACTTCAAAAAGAAGAAGTTGCTGTAGCCATAGGGATGCATGACGATTTTATGAATGATAATTATCAGTTAGTTCAAAATAAAGCGGAAGCCATTGTTAAATTAAAAGAGAATAATTTAGATGATGCTAGTGCTTTATATTATTGGATTTCTAGCTATGTGATGCAAGGGAAGGATAATTTCAGAGGAGAAATTATTAGTTTGCTTGGTAGATTCTTTGAACCAGGATTTGCTGAAGGAGGATATCCTGCATATGTAACTGGAACAACTGAATATAAGAAAATAAAGAAGTATCTTTGTTTGATTGATAATGATGTTGATAAGAGATTCCAAAAGTATTGTGGGGAAACAAGTGCTTTAACAAAATGCGAAACTTTGCCACAGTATGAAGATTTTAGTTGTCAGGATACTAAGTTGTCTACCTTTGATCAAACTAAAGCAGATAAATGTGTGTCCTTACAATGTCAAGATTCAATTTTGAAAAAAAGAGGTATTAAAAATCCGAGCGATTGGAAGTGTTGTCCAAAATGAAGCTAAATAAAATGAATAAAAAAGGTGGAGTGTTCGTTTCCTTACTGATATTTTTAATTATTGTAGTTTTAACAAGTTCGGTTATTTTAATTTTAGTAAAGACGGAAGTAATTAATGTTAAAGATGGAGAAAGTCAGCAGAAAATTTTGAATACGGAATTTATTCCTTTTGATAGAGCGGGATCTTTAGTTTTGAGAGATTTACTTTTCTGTGATTTTGTTGATGAAGATTTGTATTGTGATCAAGAAAAAGAATCTTTTGCAGAAGGAGAGAGAGTTTATTTGTGGTTTGCTGTTGAGAGTAGTGTTTCTGGCAATGTCATATCATTAAAAAGAAATTATCGTGTTAAAGATCCTAGAGGATTTACCATCTTTGAAGCAGATCAAAAAAATTCTCACCAATTCTCGGGTAGTAGCATGATGGAAAGTGAAGTGGTAGTTTTCGCAGATTACTTTACTTTATCTGAAGAAGCTTTGGCAGGAGAATATTCCGTAGATTTTATAATTGAAAATCCCCAATTGAATAAAAAAATAATAACAACAAAAATGTTTGAATTGATAAAATGAAGAAAATAATTATTTTGCTTGTAATTTTGGCCTCCATGTTTACTTTTAGTTCTTTAGCTGAAGAACCTACTTTGGAAAAGGCGATTTCTCTTTTAACTGATGAGATGATTTCTGATGCAAATTCTCAACCCAAACCTTTTGGTGCACCTGAATTTTCAGGAGATCCAGATAGTTTTCTGGCAACTGGTGAAGAGATCGGTGGTTGGACATGGATTAAAGAAGGGTGGTTATTGGTTCTTAAGAAAGATGGCGAGATTAATTGGAAAACTAAACATTACGAATTTATGTTAAAAGAGGGAAAAAAGAGTTATAGAAAAATAGAACTTTATGCTGAATGGAAAGACGGTTTTATCCCAGAAAATTTTCTTGAATCTGGGCCTGCTGTTCAAACTCCTCCCTCTGCACCATATCCTTATCTCCTATTAGCTTCTCCTAGCCAAATGGATTTTGTTCTTGACATTTTTAGTTGGAGTCAAGGTGGGTGGTTAGTAATTTTACAAAATTCAGATAAGATTGCACAATGGGTTTCTTCAGATGATGGAATTTATATCTATTCAGAGAAAGCTTCTGAAGGTAAAAATCGGTTATTATACTCCTCTCCTTTGGAAGGATGGAATGGTTTAGATGATAAAGTTTCTTCACCCCCACTTTATGGGCCTACTACAACTTGGGAAGATAATACAGAATATCCATCTACTTATTTTGGTGATGAATTATTTTATTATCAAGATAAAAGTGGGTGGAGGATTTATTCAAAAGTTGTTGATGGAAAGCCTTCCCAGGAATTAATGTGGGAGAAAGCTGAAACATTATATTTTTGGAAAAGTGGCAAGGCTTACAGAAGAGAAATTTTTAATGTTTGGTATAGTGGCGATGCAGCAACAATTTATGAAAAAGGGAAGGAATTTTTGAAAGATAAAGGAATCATTTCTGTTTCTACTATTGGGGCTGGAATTATAGAAGATAAAACTTCTGAAAAATGCAAGGACTTGTATGTGGGGATTACTGGTGCTTCCAATACTGCTCCTGGTTATGGTTGGGCGAAATACTACTTAAGAAAAAAACTTTGTGCAGGTAGCCAAAAAATTAATGTGGAAGCAATTGGAGGCTATGCTCCTAATCGACAATTGAAATTTCTTACTGAGAATTTTTTGAAACCTAATGGCGACCCCTTAGATATTTTGATAATAAATCCTTCTGGGAATATGGTTTATAAAAAAGGCGGTCAATGTACTTACAGTAAAACTTCTTTAATAAAAATGGTTGATAGAGCTCAAAAAGTGGGTGTGAAAAAGATATATGTCACCACAATAAGTCCACGTAACAATTGGCAAAGCAGTTGTGTAAAGAAATTTAATAATGAGTTGTTAAATAGTAGGGGTTCTTGGCTTAACAAAGATCAATTAGGGGTTGTTAAAGCAATTGATTTAGGTCCTGCTTTAGAAGACCCAATTGATAAGGATAAATGTGCTTATTGTAATTCCGGTGATCAAAGACATTGGAATTCAGAAGGCCATGCAAGAGTTGGAGTTAAGGTATATCAAGATGTTTATATTGCTCAAACTGGTTTGAGTAGTTCTCAGATAGATGAGCTAAGAAGAGAGTGGGGTTTGTCTAAAAAAGCTAGTGGGACCTCTGGGGGGGGTTCTGGAGCAAGTTCTGTGCCTTCGGTTCAAGAGGTTCCGCAGAATTGTCAAAATGGAAAGAAATGTAAGGAAATAGATCAAGCGTGGTTGAAGGTTAGTGATAAATTAACTTTAAACGCTGCTATCAAAGGCAATATATTTGTAGTTGACAAAGGTTGGATGGATTTTGATGTTGTGTATCCCGTAAAAAAGGAGGTTTCTTCGAGTTCAGGAGCATCAAAAGGAGACGTTGGTTTAACTCCAAAAGAAGGGGCTTGTGTTGCTCAGCATGGTTCTCCTGAAGAAAGGGCTCTTCTAGATACAATTGGCTTAGCTGAGTTAGGATCAGATAAAGCAGGTAGATACGATTATATGGTGACTTTTAAACAAATTAAGAGTCTTAAAGGGCATCCTGTTGAGACCGGCGAAATTACTAATAAAGGGATTTGTTGGAAAAAATCTTGTTTGCAAAAAAATGATTGTTCAGCTAAAAGTTGTCGAAGTACTGGGGCTGGAAGGTACCAATTTTTATGGAGCACTTATAGTGGCCTGAAAAAAAATAAAGAATTCGTTAATGGGTTTTATCCTTTAGATCAAGATAAAGGGGCACTGAAACTGGCTCATGGTACTGGTGTTAGTACTACGAAACTTAAACAAGCTATTAAAAGCGATGATTTTTGGCCTATTTGGGATAGAATTGCACCCATTTGGGCTTCATTTCCTAAGTCTGGAACTTCAGGAGGAGTTTATGGTCAACTTGGTAAAAGTAATAATAAACAGGATATTCGTTTGAAGACAAGATTTAAATTTTGTTTACAACAACATCTCTCTCAATCTGTTGCTTAATTACCCGTAATCTTTATAAATAAGCCCCATCTACAGCTAAAAATGGCAAAATTAAGAAAGTTTGCAGCGTATCAGAACCTAGAGAGGCCTTACACTCGAGTTAGTAAGTATACCACTAAAAACTTTGTTAGGGGAGGGTTTCCTCATATGAAAGTTATTAAGTTTGTTATGGGTTCTCCAAATAAGGAATTTGATACTGTGGTTGTTCTTAATGCGACAAGAGCCATGAATATTAGGCACAATGCTATTGAGTCGGCAAGAATGACTTCAAATCGGTTATTAGAAAGAAATTTGGTAAAAGATTATTTACTAAAAATCAGAATTTATCCTTTTCACATCTTAAGAGAAAACGCTTTGGCAAGTGGTGCTGGAGCAGATCGTTTGAGTACGGGAATGAAGAAATCTTATGGTAAATCTATTGGTTCTGCAGCTAGGGTTAAAGAAGGTCAAACTTTAATGGAAGTTAGAGTGAATAAGGCTAATGTTAAGGTTGCTAAAGAAGCTTTAAAGAGGGCTTCTAAGAAATTTCCTTGCTCATGTAAAATAAACGTTTTAAGCGAATAATCTTTTAATATTTATTCTTTTGTTGTTCTAATTTTCTTTTAACTTTAGCAATCTCTTCATCTATTGATGAAAGCTCATTATTTGCAACAGTCATCTTTTCAACTTTTTTACTTATTCTTTTTACTTGCCTGGCGGCAGTTATTTCGTATTTTTCTATCATACTTCTTGGTCTTATTTTTCTACTTATTGTTTGAAAGATTCTTTTTTCTTTTACTTTATTTTTAATACTAGTTTTTGGAGCAGAGCTAATCACCTTAAATTTTTCTCCCTTAGCCATTTTCAATTTGGCAATTTTAGCATTTATTTCTTCCATCTTTTGTAAAAGTTCTCTGTGTTTTTCGGATTGAGAAAGAATTCTTGGTTGTGAAGTAGGGAGAGTTTTTCCTTTAATTTTTTCTAACTCCTTGTGAACTCTTTTTGTTGCTAATTCGTAACCTTTAGATACCCGAGCATGGAAAGGAACTTTTTCACTATCTTTTCTGATGTGGGCAATCTGGGTGTTTAAATCTTCGAATTCTTTTTCTAGCAAAGGATCGGGATGGAAACCCCACTGTTTAATTGGCTTTCTTTCTTCTTTTTCTAATTCTACATAAGGGGAATGAACCATGACTGTTTCTCTTTGAATTTTATGGCGAAGCCTTCTTCTTGCAACAGGTATCGCATAACTTAACCCAAGCATCATTAAAATAATTCCTACAAAAGGAATTACATAAACACTATATTTTGCAGTTACTGTACCTAAATCCTGAAATAAAGCTAAACCTGTAGCAATACCTTTTCTTCCAGCTTTACTTTTTTGGGCGCTTACAGAATCTCCTTTCCCTACCGCTGATTTACTTACACTAGCTTTTTTTGCTGGGGCTTTTGCTGGAGTTTTTGCTGGTGCTGGGGCAGAAGGTGGTGAAGGAGCAGATGGTGCTGCTGGGGCGGCACTACCACCTGAACTACTACTTGAACCTCCTCCTCCACTACTTCCTGTATTTCCTGCACCTGCAGGGGCAGGAGCGACAGGCATTGTTCTATTATCAAAAGTGAAATTTATTGTTTGCGTATTATTTTTATTGTTTACAGTGTCGTTAACTAAAATTGTTAATAGGTGTGTTCCATTTGCTAGCTTTGAAACATTGTAACTAGCTACCCAATATCCTGATTGATTTGTTGGAGTAAGGTTGAATCCTGTTCCGGATGAATTATCAAAATTAAATAAGACAGTTCCTATGTCTCTTTCTTGGATACTTACATTGAAAGTTTGATTATAAGATCCAATACTGAAATTGGTTCCGTTAGTTGGGAATGTGATGTTAACTACAGGTATAGTGTAATCTGTTGTTATTGTAATACTTTGTGTTGTGTTTACATTTCCTGCTGAATCGTTTGCTATAATCATAATTGTTTGTATCCCTTCTGCTAAGCTTGAAACATTATATGGTGCAGCCCAATACCCAGAGTTATTATTTGCTGTAATGTTAAAATCTGTTCCCGTTCCATTATCAAATGAGAACCAGACTGTTTTAATGTTTGCATCAAAGATAGATGTGTTGAATGTTTGGTTACTTGAAGCTATTGAGAAATTACTTGTGTTTGTTGGAGTAATCCATGTCACGTTTGGCGGTGTGAAATCTGTTGTAATCGTAATTTTTTGTGTGTTGTTTACATTTCCTGAGGTGTCATTTGCAGACACTCTAACTGTTTGTGTTGCTTCGTCTAAAGATGAAACATTGTATGAAGTGACCCATTTTCCTGATTGGTTTGTTGCTGAAATATTAAACTCTGTTCCTGTTCCATTGTCAAAGATGAATAACACTCCATATACGTTGGCTTCGTTAATACTTACATTAAATGTTTGATTACTAGATGTTTTTGAAAAATTACTTGTGTTTATTGGTGTGGTCCAGGTTACATTTGGTGGAACTGAATCTGTACTTACTGTAAACGTCAATTCGACTGTGTAATTTAAATGTCCTAATGAATCATTTGCATATACTTTCACTGTTTGTGTTGCTGTATCTAATGTTGAAACATTGTAACTAGCAACCCAATACCCTGATTGATTTTGTGGTGTAACATTGAAATCTGCTCCCGTTCCATTGTTGAATACAAATTTTACCGTTTCAATGTTTGCATCAAAGATAGAAACATTAAATGTAGTATTACTTGATTCTATATTGAAACTGCTTAAATTATTAGGGGAATTGAATGTCACATTAGGAGGAGTGTAATCAGTTGTTATTGTAATGCTTTGTGTTGTGTTTACATTTCCTGCTGAATCGTTTGCTATGATGGTTACGGTTTGCGTTCCTTCTGCTAGTGTTGATACATTATATGGTGCAGCCCAATATCCTGAATTATTATTTGCTGTTATGTTGAAATCTGCCCCTGTTCCGTTATCAAATGAGAACCAGACTGATTTAATGTTTGCATCAAACACGGAGGTGTTGAATGTTTGATTGCTTGATGTAAAGGAGTAATTGCTTCTGTTAGTTGGAGTTAGTATAGTTATATTTGGGGCTGTATAATCTGTTGTGATAGTAATATTGGTAGTTTGTGAATTGTTCACATGTCCTACAGAATCATTAGCAAAAATTCCTATTGTTTGCGTTCCTTCCGCTAGGGTTGAAACATTGTACGATGCTGTCCAAAATCCTGACTGGTTTGTGGCGGAGATGTTAAAATCATTTCCTGATCCGTTGTTGAATAAGAAAAGAACTGTTTCAGCAGTTGCATCAAATACTGATACGTTGAAAGTTTGGTTTGATGATGTAACTGAGAAATTGGTTGTGTTTGTTGGTGCAATCCAAGTTACATTAGGTGGAGTATAATCTGTTGTAATTGTAACACTTTGAGTGGTGTTTACATTCCCTACTGAATCGTTTGCTATAATCGTTATTGTTTGTGTTCCTTCTGCTAGCGTTGATACAT
>CAZKIP010000006.1:23282-71087 GCA_964552945.1 uncultured Methanosarcinales archaeon | reverse complement strand
CCTACTTTATGCTGGCCAAAAGCTAACTTTCCAAAACAATCTCTACATTTCAATTCATAGAAATCATTCCCTTCAATAGTTCTAACGACAAAATGAATATTTTCACTTTTACATAATTTGCAAGAGGTTTCGTCAAAAACTTCTTGGAATTCAGCAAGCTGTTTGAAAGCTTCTTTAACATCTCCATCAATCTCACATTGCAATTTGTGGTTTTTCGTAGTATATCTGATTTTCATAGAATGGTTTGAAATGAGGTTGTTTAAATATTTAATGTTCTTGTTTATGTAAGCAGGACATTTCTAATTACTTCTTTTTCTTTTTCATAATAATCTTCTTAATGTTCTTAATCTCTTTCTTATGTTTCTTAATATCTTGTTTCTCCTTTTCCGCTTTTTCCTTGCCTATTTTAACAACCTTCTCTTTTAACTTGATTCTTTTTTCTTTTTGTACAAGTTGTTTGACTTCTTTTTTTACCCCTCGAAACTTTTTTTCTTTCTTCAATAAAATAATTTTATTATACTTCTCCAGTTTCCGGTGAAAAAGTTTTACAAAAAAAGGACTAACCAGGGTTGTGACTATGGAAAGAACAACTATGGAACTTACCAAAACTTCATCAAACAATCCTACCTCTGAGGCTGCTAGGGCTACCACTAACGTGGTTGATAATTGGGGAACTGTCGCCGATGCAATAATCAAACTTTGATAATTTGACTGACCTGCTAGCCTGCTACCTATCCAACCACTGACAAATTTTGAAGTTATTAGAGCTCCAATAATGGATAAAGTGACAAATAAATGTTCTTGAATGGTAAACAATGAAAAAATGTCTGTTCTCATACCTATGACCAAAAAAAAAATAGGTATGAAAATGCCGTAGCTTATAGTGTACAATTTTTCAGAAACCCTCCTGTGTTTGATTGCATCTGAAATAAATAACCCTACAAAAAATCCGGCAATGATAGCGTGTAAGCCCAGCAGTTCAAACAATAACGCTGTTACAATAAGAACTATCACTACAAATCTTAATTCTCCTTCAAAAACATCTTCCTTTTGAGTTTGTTTTCTTTCTTTAACAAAAAACTTTTGTATTTTTGGTAGCAAGAAAAACAATAATAGTAGTGAAATAATGACTAAAGGGATATACATTTGTAGGGGGATGTTGCCTGGTGAAGCCGATTTAAGAAGGAAGGCTAGAATTAGTAAAGAAGAAACGTCTTCAAAAACCGCAGAAGAAATAATCATTTTTCCAAGATCTGTTTCAGCCAGTTTAAGTTCTTTTAACGTAGGGATAATAATAGCTATGGATGATGATACGAAAATGGCGCCCAGAATTAAGGAAGTTGTAAGGTCATAATTGAAATATTGTCCGAGGTAGAATCCTACTATGAAAGGAATTAATCCATTAAAGAGGGATATTATAAGGGTTTTCTTTCCAATTCTTCTTAATGAGGAAAGTTTAACGTCTAATCCTGCAGTAAACATTAAAAAAATTGCTCCGATGAAAGCAAGAAAGGAAGCAATTTCTCCCAAGTCTATAATTTTAAATCCGAAGGGCCCAATTAATATTCCAGCAAGAATAATCGAAGTGACGTAAGGAATATGGATTTTTTTAGCTAATTCCGGTAGAATGAATGCTGCCCCAATAATAATTAGGAAAAATAATAAGTAATCCATTATGCAAAGAAGTAATTTTAGATTAATAAAATTTTTGTTTTTAGAAAAAGTTTTTCATCAGAGACCAGGTTTTCACTTTAGAAATTCTTTTATATTTGAAAGATTAGTTCTCATGAATGAAGAAAACTTTGGGTTCAGAAATTAATACTGAGCAAAGAGATAATTTAGATGAAAGTGCACTTAGAATTTGTCAGAAACTTTTTACAGAAGGAGAAAAATCTCTAGGGATAGCTGTACAACAGAAACCCTTTTTGAATATTTTACCAAATAGTGTTATAGTAACTAATAAGAGAGTTATTGTCCATAGTCCAAGAATGTTTAAAACTATTTTCAAAGATTTTTTATGGAGAGATTTAATTAAAGTTCATTTAGTGGATCGTTTTTTTGGTTCACAATTAATTTTCCAATTTAAGAAAGGTAATTTGGCTACTCCTTTCTTACCTAAGAATCAGGCAAAGAAGGTTTATGCGATTGCTCAAGCTAGGGAAGAAGAATGGGTTGAGAAAAGAAGATTACGAAGAATAGAGGAGGAAAGAGCAAGATCTGGAGCGAATCATATTGTTGTTGGTGGTAATGAAAGTGGCGAGAAGGTGGGTATTAAAGAAAGACTTCTTGAATTGGAACTTTTAAGGGAAGAAGGATTGGTTACTCAGGACGAATATCAAAATAAGAAGATGGAAATTCTGGAATTGGTTTAGTTTTATTTTTTCTAATTAGAAAGCTAGGACACGGCACGATTATGGTATATTAATTAATTTTTTTTTAACAACACCATTTGCCTCTTTTGGCGCTAGCTTTCTTATTGATTTTGTAGGTTGGGGAAAGTCTTATAAATAGAAAGATATTTTCTAGACTTGAAAAGTGGTTGATGACTTGAAAAAGAAGGAGATAGGTATAATTGTTATTAGTTTGGCTATTTTAGTAGTCGGTTTCTTTGTATTGCAGCAATTGGGTGTTGTAACTGTTGGGCAGGCAACTTTTTCAGGACAAATTCCAGATGGATTCTATTGGGCTTCTGGAGATGCTCCAAAGACAACCAAGGATTTTTCTGGATCTGAAAAAACTGGTGATGATAAGAAATGTGCAGATGTAGGTGGTTTTTGGGAGAATGGTGTTTGTTGTGAAGAAACTTACATGTGTTCAGAAAAAGGTGGATTAGATAAATCAAAGACTTATTGTTATTATACAGATTCAATTTATCAATTGGAAACAAAGAAAAATGTGGATAATAAGGATGTTATCACTCTTTCTTCTCATTTATGTACTCAAGGTGATAAAGTAGGAGAATTTATTTCATGTATTAAAGAAGAGATTCGTAAAGAAGACGATGCTTTCTTATGTGATGGAAAAAGTCTTTGGCATGCATGTGATAGTAATACACATGCAAATGAAATAAAAGAAGGTACTTCTGGAAATGAATATTTTTGTGATGGTTCTAGTTGGTTAGATTGTAAGGGCGCTGGTGATAAGGATAACTTAATATGTGTAAAAGATATAAACAATAAGGATAATATTCTTTTATGTGATGGGTCAAAGGGGTCTAAGAACAAATTGGCACCTGGATCTAATGCAAATTATTGTGATGGAACAGAGTATATCCAATGTACAGATGAAAAGAAATTGGATATGCTAGAACAGGGAAACTATATCTGTGATGGAACAGACTGGAAGTTATGTTCGAGCTCAAGTTCTGAAGTGCTTGATACACATGTTGTTGCACTTTGTCCAGATGCTTCTAAGAAGTGGGAATTATGTGATTCATCTAATAAATTTACTTTACGTGATAACAAAAAGTATTATTGTGATGGAACTTATTGGGATAAATGTGCAAGTAATAAGGGTCGTAATGGAAAAGCTCTTAGTAAAGATAAATTAACCTGTGTTGGTAATTCATGGAGTTTAAACTTGGAAGAAAGTAATGAATATCTAGCAATCTCTAAAATCGACGATTATGTTGTTGCAAAAAAGAAGGATGGAAGCGCTGAAAACGTAAAAATATCTACTTATTTTTCTAAGGCAGGAAGTGATGTTGGTAATGCTGTTGATTTAGCTAATAATCTTGCGTTTTATAATACATTGGCACCTGGAGATAGCAATGATAAATTTTTCATGTACAAAAAAATATTTTACTCTCTTAGCTTAAGCAGTGATGGGAAGACAAGTTCCACACTTACAGTTAGTTCTCTAAGTGATAATAAAGAACTTAAGAAACAAACTTTCACATTAGCCAAAGATGAAACTTTCTTTACTCCTGCACCAATTGCAATTGATTTAGATGGTGATTTGAAGAATGATGTTTTCTTTCATCTTTTGAGAGGGTCTCCTCTTGTTACTTCAGAAATTTTATTTGCACTCTCTCCAAGGTTGGATTTTGATTCCAAGGCAGAAGCCGTAGCAATAGTTACTTCTCAAGGTATTCAAGAATTTAATTTACAAGGAGAACACAAATTAAATTTATTTGCACAAGGAAAAAATTATGTTGTTTTCTTTGACAATGCTCAATATCAAGCTACTAAAACCGGTAAATTAGCTAGTTCTGGAACTCATTACTTTGATGAATTTAAAAAAGTTAAGTTGGGCTTTACAGTTTTAGAAAGTGAAGGACTTTTCTCCTTGATATATTTGAAAAGAAACGCGGCTACAGTAGCTGTTTCCATTGTACCTCAAAAGGAAGTTAAATTAGCTGATGATTATGAAGGAACATTTGATAACAAAGTTGTTTTGAATATTAAAGATGGAGGTTCTAGTATAGCTACAAATACCGTAGGGACTGTTGGAGTAATTGGCGTTTGTGAGGATGATCCAAAAGTATTAACCGTGCTATCAGTTTGTGATGAATCAGCTGCTTTATTTAATTTACAGAATAGTGTTCCTAGGGCATATGATAATCAATTATTTTTGTTCAAATCTCCTTCTGCAGCAGAAGCTAAGAAAGGCACTGCTTACAGGATAATTGATATCTCCAAAGCCGAAGTTGATCAATTAGCAACAGTTTTTGCTAATAATCTTGCAGATGGAAAAACAGTAGCCTTGAAAGTTGCAGACAAAGAATATTATTTATTAACTCAGGATAAAGCTAATTTTCTTGATTTAACCAAATTGAAAATGCAACGATTAACAGAAGGACAAGTACAAAATTTCCTTCCTGAAGGGGATCAGAACGAAGTTGTTTTCAATCTACCATTGGGAAAACAAATTAATGTTAGATTAGATGCTTCCAAAGCAAGTTTGAAGTACTTCTTATCTTCAAAAATTGTATCTAAGGATACAGCTAATTTGTTAACTGACTTAACCACCCAAGTAAGTACTTATAGTAAATTGAAAATAGAGGGTATTGCAGTAGGTAAAGATTTAGGTGAAGTTAAATTAGATCTAAAAGATACAACTTTGCTTGAAAATACTATGAGAGTTGTTTATGGAAAAGATAGTAAATCTGTTCAATTAGTTAAGGGAGAAGTTACAAAGGATAATATTGTTGAAGATACTTTATTTTATTACAATAAATTCACTGTAAGCAGTAAAAGTGGAGAACCTAACACTTATACCAAATATGCGGATGTTTACTTGTATCGTGATTTGACATCTGCTACATTTGAACATAAGCTGAGTAACAACGATTTCATCCTACCTCTAACTAAAGGAAATAAAATTGCTTTCGGTTTAGATGAAACATATTATTTATTATCTTACGCAGATAAATGGGATGGTAAATCTGCTACTGGTTTTAATTTAAACAAATTACAATTAACTGCAGTAAATGGTACTAACGCAGTAAGTTCAAAAGTTGTAGGAGATGAATTTTTCTTTGACTTTGGTGTAAATAGGATTATCGTAAGTCTTTACGATGCTAAAGATGGTCAAAAGATGATTAAGTTTGAAGGGTTTAACAAGAAAGCTGTTACAAAAGAAAAGGAAGATGCTGCTACTAAAGCTGCTGACAAAGCTAAAGAAGCTGCTACAACTAAAGTTGTGTTTAAAGCTTCAAATGAAATGAATTTTTCACAGGATTTGGTTCCTGGGACGGATACTGCTCCTACAAGCTTAACAATTGGTAAAAAGACTTACAAGGTTTGTGATAAAGGAGATGTAAAAACTTTAAAGAGCCAAGTTAACTTGTGTATTGGTGAAGGAGCAAATAAATTATCTCTTGATGAGGTTTTAGATGAAAAAGTTAATACGGACAGCAGTTTACAAATTAAATATGTTGGAGAAGTTTCTGGAAAGAAAACCATCCAATTCAAACAGATAATGGATGCTAAGAATGTTATAAATCTACCTTGGTTAAAATCAACAACTCTATTACAGCAGAAAAGATACCCTCTAATCTCATGGGAAGATCAACTGTTTCAATTACAAGGTGGAAAGGACTTAGACAGTTTCGAGTTAGTTGGAGAGAATCAACAAACTTATTCAATTGGTGTGCATTCACAGAAAGAAGCTCACGAAAATGGAACAATCGTTTACAAAAATAAAATGTTGTTCTTCCAAAAGAGTCTAGATAATAATTTCATCAGCTTAGAAGTTAAACCGCTTTCACACTCTTTAATTACTTCAACAGCTTACAATGTATCTAAAGAATTTTCTACCAAGATTGGCGGTGAGAAATATTCAATTACTATTACTTATATCCCTGGCACAGAAAATCTTGCGGAAGTAATTGTTAAAGATACAACTAAAGATAAAAATATTTTATTCAATGGAATCGTTCCAACAGAAGTTCAGAAATCTGTCCTTCTAACAAATGGAGACGTAATTAAATTGAATGCATATATTGATGGTAAAACAGCTACAGTAGCAATCTCAAAATGAAAAAGAAAAAACAAAAACAACAAAAAAAGAACATTTGGTCTGCATTAATACTTTCAGTTGCACTTATTATCTCAGTAGCTATAATTGGAGTTGTTTACAATTTATCAACTACAGGGCAAGCAATCAAAGTTTCAGGAGTTATTTCTTCTCCACCAGCTCAGCCTATTGCTTTCGATAATTATGATCAAGTTAAAATGGATTTTGATTCATTAGATAAGTTACCTTTAATGATTAAATATGGAAAGAAAACTGAATCTTTTATTTTAGAAGTTGATGAAAAAGATGGTTTGGTTTCTTACGATGTGAAGAAGGATGGTTCTTCTTCAGAAGCATCCGGTCTATTAAGTAGTGCCTTTCCTTCAACTGGAGCAATTTATTTAGATGAAGATAAGTTCGGAGACTTGCAACTAAGCATTTCTGGGAAAGTTTTAACTATCACAAACTTAGGATTTGTTAAAGCAGCAGTTTCTTACTTTGAAGCTTACAATAAAGATCTTTTAAAACTAAACAAGAATGTCCTTCCTTTTAGTTATGATAAAACTAAAACCATTCAAGATGAAGGAGTTTATTATCTAAACATTACCAGTACTTCAGTACCTACTGTGACTGCTAGGTTGAAAGGTGGAGCAGCTAAACAATTGACTGTTAAAAAATCTGGTGAAAAGTTTAAATTGGTAGAATTCAAAATGAGACCAACTTCAGAGAAACCTGAAATATTAGTAGTTGAATCTCTTGTGGGAGATAAGAAAACTACTGGCGAATATATTTTATCAGTCAATGGAAACATTTTCCAGAGAGCTCATGCAGATTTCCCTGAGATTAAATTGAAACAACTTTCAGCAACTCAGTATCAAGTAAGTTATTCCTTTAAGAAAATTGAGAAATTGCAACCTTTCGCTATGTTATGTGGAACTGTCGACTTAAGCAAATATGCAAGTAATGTCTCTACGGTATTCTCGTACAAAGATGGGGCAGAACAATGGAAGGAAGGTAAACCTTCTGACTTCAGATCTGTTTCAGCTAACAAAGGTTATGTTTTAAAACTTCACAAGAATGTTAACTTGGACTTCACAGTCAAATGTGATGGTCTTCCTAACGTTAAACCAGATTTAAGCCGAACTTGGAACTTGTTTGGTGTAAGTGGTTTCCATCCAGTAACTTTGGAAGATGTTAATAAAGAAGTTCCTGCAGGAAAGAAAATTGTAAGTATTTTTGAATACAGCAATAAGGAAGTTAAGAAAATATCTCCAACTGTGTTCGAACCTGGAAAAATTTACTGGATAAAGGTGAGTTAACCATGAGGAAAGGAATTTTCCTACTATTTTTAATTGTTTTATCTTCTTTTGCTCTTGCTGCGCCTAGTTTTTCAAACCATCAGTTCTATGGAGATGTTAAATGGTCTAAGACATCAGCAACCCCCCAGAAGGTTAATGCGAAGATTGGAGCGATTACTTTTTCTTCCGTGATAAAAGCTTCACCCTGTTTAACAGCTGTCTGTACAGGAAAGTATGGTTATGATACAGATAACATTCTTAGAGTTAATGAAGGTAAGGATGGAGAAGTCATTACTTTATACGTTGATAATGTTAAAGTTACAACCATACTTTACAAAAATGGTGAATCTACCGAACTAGATCTTAGTGTTGTTGGAAAGACGATTGAGCCAAAACCTTTGGAGAATAAAACTATTGTCACAACCGATACTACAAAGAATGATACTGCTGTTGATACTAAAGTTGATGATGTTAAAACTAATACTACTATAGTTCTTAAGAATGGTAGTGTAGTTAATGAAACAAAACCTTACGTTCCTACCAAACTTCCTGTGAAGGAAACTCCTAAAAAGACAATTACGGATACAACAACTGGTTCTTCTGGTACAGTTACAAAACCAACTCCAAAACCTTTACCTGCAGTTTCTGGAGATGTTGAATCTTGTTCCGATGGTGTCAAGAATCAAGAGGAGGAAGGTATTGATTGTGGTGGAGTTTGTGATGAATGTGAAACTATTTCTGGAGAAGAAGATGAAGGTATTTCTATTTGGGTTTATGTTGGCGGTGGATTGATTTTATTAGCGATTGTGGCTATTGTAGTAATTTTTATGAGGAAGAAAGAACCTGAAACACCGGTTTATCAGCAGCAGTATTAATGGTTTTTGATGATTCTTGTTGAAACGCCCTTTGTTTGTATTGCCAACAAGGAACGCCCTTTTTTGTTTTTTTGTTGGTATTGTTGGCTTTGTTGGTAAGAACAACCAAAAAGTTTAAATAGGCCCCCTCTGTTTGTAATGGCAACATGGAAAAAGAACTGATAAGAAACATACTTACTTTTAAGAAATCTGCAGATTTGGTTTATCAAAACAAGGATTTTACTTCTGCGACAATTCTATTATTTAAAACTCTATTTGTAGCTCTTGATTTAGTGATTCTTAGAAAAGTAAGGTTAACTCCAAAAGACCATACTGAAAGATTTAGGATACTTGAAAAAGATTTCCCTCCTTACTATTTGTTGTTGGATAAATTTTTTTCAGTTTATCGTAGCACTTACTCTACTACAATTGATGAAGAAACTTGCAAGGAGGTTAAAGACAATGTTGAAAAAGTTATTAAAGATCTTGGAATCTGAAGCAAAATCAATTTTTAAGAGTAATCCCTCTGTTTTAGATATAATTCTTTTTGGTTCTACTTTAAAGGGTAAAGAAAAACCAAGGGATTTAGATATTCTTCTTATCTTTAAAGATAAGAAAGATTCAGATTTAGCTTATGGATTAAAGAAAAAACTTGCAAAAAAAACAAAATTGCCTGTTGAAGTTGTAGCTAAGTCTTATGAAAGTATTTTTAAGCCAAATTTTGTTGCAAGGGAAGCAGTATTAGCGGAAGGTTACTCTCTTTTATATGGAAGAGGGATGGCAGAAGGATTAGGTTTCACTTCCAAGGTTTTGTTTAACTATTCTCTTAAAGGTAAGAATAAATCTGAAAGAATGAGATTTTATTATGCTCTTTATGGAAGGACAACTAAAGGTATGCTTAAAACTTTAGGTGCGATAAAGTATAGTGATACTATGATTCTGTGTCCAGTTGAAAATAAAGAAAAGATGGCTAATTTTTTTAGAACTTGGGAGATGGAGTTCAAAGAAACTTCTCTCCTTATACCTCAAAGGCTGGTTTCTATATATTAAAATATCAACCACCTGTTTATCGGCAGCAGTATTAAGGAAACTTTTTTTCAAGAGCACTACGCACGACCTCCTTTGGCGGTAATGCTCTTGTCATTGAAGGAAACTTATATAAAGAGAAAAAGATTTCTTATTCTCAGTAAAAAGATGGTAAAAGATAGAGGTAAAGCTATTGTTATAGGGATTTCTAGTTTGATTCTTGTAGTTGGACTTGTGTTGATATTCTATTTGCAACCGGGGGTTACTGGTCAAGCTATATCTGGTTCAGGAACAGTGGATGATCCTTACACAGGATTGGAATGTGGTTTTGATGAGTGGGAGGAAAATAAACATTATATTCTTGAAGAAAAAATCACTTCTTCTAAAAGTTGTTTTACTATAGATAAACCAGGCGTAACTTTAGATTGTAAGAAAAAAGGTTCTATTGTTGGAAATGCTGAATCTAATAGTTTTGGAATTATTGTAACTGCTCATAATGTACATATAGTGGGATGTACAATTACCAATTTTTTCGTTGGAGCATCAAATTCTCAATATGATAATTTCAAATTTATCTCAAATAATGTTTTGAATAATGAAGTAGGTGTTTCACTTGATCGAAACTTTTTGTCTGATAGAAATTTGGTTTGTGCAAATAGTAAACAAGATATTGTTTGTAATGCCAAAGTATCAAGTTTAAATGCCTATTCGAATACTCTAACAAATCTAGATTGTTTGGCTTGGAAAGATGAATCTCAGGTTGCTTGTGATAATAATATAGAGTTAAGTTGCATTGATGGTTTTGATAACAATGACAATGGTGATGTAGATTGTGATGACTCTGATTGTCATGATTTTTGTAATACTTTTGATTGTTTGACTAATAATGATATAACTTCTTGTAAGAATAAATTAACGAAGGATAGTGATAGTGATGGCGTTTTTGATTATGCTGACAATTGTCTTTCTGATTCAAATAAAAATCAAAGGGATAATGATAATGATGGTAAAGGAGATTCTTGTGATGATGACGATGATAATGATGGTGAATTAGATGACGCTGATAATTGTCCTTTAGATGCTAACAAAGATCAAACAGACACTGATTCAGATAAAAAAGGGGATGCTTGCGATGACGATGATGATGGAGATGAAGTTCCAGATGCAACCGACAATTGTCCAATAAACGCAAATAAAAATCAAATGGATTTGGACAAAGATAGTTACGGAGATGTTTGTGACACCGATGATGATGGAGATAGCATCTTAGATGTTAAGGATAATTGTCCTCGATTTTCAAATGTAAAACAGGTAGATACTGATTCTGATGGAGCAGGAGATGTTTGTGATGATGATGACGATGGTGATGAAGCACCAGATTCATCTGACAATTGTCCCGTAATTGCTAATAAGGATCAGAAAGATACCGATTCTGATAAAAAAGGAGATGCTTGTGATGTCTGTCCAAATGACGCTACAGATAAATGTAAAGAAGATACTGATAATGATGGTATTCTTGGAACAGCCGATCTATGTTCAACTTCCGAAGGAGATAAGAAGAAAGCAGCAGGTTTAATTGCTAGCAATGGTTGTGTATATGGGGATGTAGCTGGAAAAGGTGGAGTTGGAAAATCTGATGGTTGCATCGATGATTTTGACCTTACAAAACTTGCGCAAGCTCTTCCAATATATTTTGGATTTACTTGTGATAAACAAAACAACCCTACTTTTTTCGATGGAGACGTTGTTGGAAAACAAGGTGTGGGTAATTCTGATGGATGTATAGATGATTTTGATCTTTCAAAACTTGCTAAAACTTATACTGATAACTTAAATAAATGGAAATGTGGATGAGGTGTTTAAATGTTAAAAAAAATATCTGTTATAATTTTGATTTTTTTATTTTCGCTAGCTTTTGCTTCTGCAATGGTTACAAATTCAAAGGACCCTGTTTTAGAAGAAAATGGTTTGGCTTTTTTCCCCACCAGTTTATCAGCTTCTTCAGGAGATTCTTTTAGTATAACTCTAAAAGCTAAAATCCCTGCTGGTAGTAAAGCTAACAATGTAAAAGTTAAATTGAATTATAATCAAAATGTTCTTTCGGAACTTACTTGGAAAAGTGAGTTACCTACAAATTGGGATTTTCTTCCTGTAACCGATTTAAGCAATCCTGGTCTTGTAACATTTCATAGAAGATATTTAGCTGGTGGAACTCCTCAAGAAGGTGAGTTTTCTATAGTTACTTTAACATTTAAGGTCAAGAATGGTGCTACTATTGGGTCAACCGATGTATCTTTGTTTAGTGACCTTTCTGAAGTTTGGGTTTTAGCTGGAGGACCAAATTTGCTGGTTCTTAATAAGTTACAAAAGTTTACTGCAACAATAGTAAAAGCTGTTCCTGTTGACTCTGATGGAGATGGTGTTCCAGATGACAAAGATAATTGTGTGAATTATCCAAATCCTCAACAGGGCGATGATGATAAAGATGGCTTAGGAAACTTTTGCGATCCGGATGATGATGATGATAACGTTCCAGATACTAGTGACAAATGTCCTGGAACAGTTAAGGGTGCAACAGTTGATGCGACTGGTTGTGTATCTAAAACCTTCACTGCTGATTTAAAGACAACAATTAGTGATTTAACAGTTACATTCACTGATGCTTCTTCAGATGAAAGTAAAATAAAATTTGCTCAATTAGATTATGGTGATGAAAAATTTGAAAGTTTTAGTAAGAAATTAGCTCCTAAGGGAGTGGTACACACCTATTCAAAAGAAGGAGAATTTAAAGTAAAATATTCTGTAACTCTTATTGATGATAAAGTTGTAAATAAAGAAATTACTATTAAAGTCTCTGCCCCTTCTTGTAAAGTAGATACAGATTGTGTTCAGCCAACTATAAATTCTTGTACTGCAGGTAAACTTCTAACAACTACCTATGCAAACACTTGTGATGCAGGGAAATGTACAGAAAAAGCGACCTCAAAGACAACTACTTGTACTCAAGGATGTGCAAGTAGTACTGCTTGTAAAGCTTCGGAATGTAAAGTAGATACTGATTGTAAAGCTCTAACACCAGATGTCTTATCATGTGACAAAAGTAATCTAGTAACAACCACTTTCAAAAATAAATGTAATGCAGGAAGTTGTATCAAAGAAGTAGTTTCCAAAACTCCAAAAGTTTGTACTCATGGTTGTGAAAACAGCGCTTGTAAAGTTCCACCATCGCAACAATCTAAATTGGATTCCCTTGTAAAAAAGATAAAAGGAATCTTTGGTGGAGATTGTGACAATAAAATTAATCAATACTATTGCAATATTGCTGACAATAAAATTTCTCAAATTTCAGCAACTGCAAAAGCTCTTAAAGAATACTTTGGATAATTATGAAAAAAAAAAGACTTCCTCCTAGAAAGGGAAATAAGGTTTTAGTAATTGCGATAGTTTCAGTCATAGCTATAATCTCTCTATTAACACTTTTTTATTCTAGCGAAGTTGTAGGAAGAGCTTTCTATACAGGGAATCAAAACACTGCAGGCATCCAAGAAGTTATTCCTGCTCCAAACTCAGATTTTAGTTTTTTAGTAAAAGCCAACATTGGTAAAGCTAAAACGGTGGGTGTAAAATTTGTTTTAGACCTTCCTCAAGGTTTAGGGTGTAATGATGTTAAAAAAGTTGAGAGCAAGTTGGAGTGGTATTCCGTGGATGGTTTAGTTGAATCAACTGAAGAATGTAAAAACAATCAGGTTTTATTTGACTATCTAATTTTGAACGAAGCAGCAGGAAAAACTGCCGAATTTACTATTGCGGAAGTTTTCATTGCAGGTTTGCCTTTGGGAAGTTTCAATTTTGATTTCTCTGAATTTAAAATATTTGATTTAAACGATAACAAATTTGTAATTGATAAAAAAATTGATGCAATAATTGATGTTGGAGGGTTAACAACTTACTCTGGAGATTGTGGGGGCGACTTGGAATGTTTTGTTAAAGGCGTTAAATTTTGTAAACCTGCCACCCTTAACTTGGAAGAAACAAAACAAAATCCTGTGAAGACTTTGGTTTCAGCTTTTGCTTCTCTTGGTTTAGATTTGAATAATCAAACACAAGTAGATGAATTTAACAACATTATGTTAGTAATCCCTGACGAAATTAAATTTAGAACAAGTGGCAAAGTCGTGGAAATGAAAAATAGTTTATGTAACATTGAAATAACTCTTCTAGATGGCTTTTTCCATTACACTCCTGCTCAGAAAACGAAACTTCTTTCAAAAGATTTCACTTCAGAAAATTTAACAAAAATTGAAGATGAGATGGGGAAAGAGTTCAAAAAATCACTACCCTCAAAAACAATTTGTAATATCAAAGCTAATGACCTTTTCTCTTTTGCACATAAAATTGAAAATGATGAACTTATTACTGACCAAGAAGGTTGTGTGACAATATTGAAGCAGGATAAAAGTCTTACTTGTGTAGACAATGATAAAACAAATCTTGTAATTGATGACAATTCTCTTTTAAATAATTCTGAAGTTATTAGTGGAGATTTAGCTTATTCTGATAGTTGCGTAGATGAAAATACTATAAGAGAATATTTCTGTGGTGTAAATTGTAGTCAATTCCTTAACTTAACAGGCAAGTTATCTGGGTTTTGTCAAGAAGGTAACGAAACCTCTTTTGGAGCAATTGACCTCAAATGCCCTGATGGAAAACAATGTAAAGTTGGAAAATGTGTGCAAATTGATTTGGCTGCAGAAAATAAGCCAGTCTTATTCCCTAAAGGGGCTTCTTGTTTAGCGGCTAGTGAATGTGTTTCAGGAGTTTGTATTTCTGGAAGTTGTGCAGCTGCCGCATCGGGTGCTTCTTGTACTGCGGGAAGTGAGTGTCTTTCTGGAGTTTGTGCATCAAAAGTATGTGCAAAAGGTGCTCTTGGAGTTGCTTGTTCAGCAAACAATCAATGTCTTTCTAATGTTTGTACTGCTAATATTTGTTCCAAAGCTGCCAATGGTGCTTCCTGTACAACACATAGTGATTGTATTTCAAATTATTGTAATTCTACCTCTAATAAATGTGAAACTCCTCCAATAAACCTAAAAGCAGTTGACTCTACTTGTAATACAGATAGTGAATGTCTTTCCAACTATTGTGCTGCAAATAAATGTGCAACAAAAGTCTTGCCTGGTGCAGGTTGTACCACAAATAGCCAATGTTCTTCCGGAGTTTGTAATGCTAGTAAATGTACGGCAAGTTTACCTCCTTCATTTGGTTCTAATGTAACTAACCAAACAAATCAAACTCTTGAAAATAAAACAATAAAACCTGCTTCAGAGAAAAAGAGTAGCGGTTCTGGTTACACTCCTCCCGGTTATAGTAGGAGATCTTGCAGAAAAGAATGGGATTGTACATATTGGACTCCTTGTAACAATAAAAAGAAACAAACTAGGACTTGTTATCCTCCTTCGAGATGTAGAGAAAAAGTTAAAGAAGAAAGTAGAGATTGTAAAGCTTGTTTAGAATCTTGGGTTTGCACTTCTTTTAGTAATTCGGCAGATCAATGTGGAACAAGAAAATGTTACGATGAACACAGCTGTGGTACTTCTGTTAACAAACCGGGAGAATCAAAAAGTTGTCCTTACAAAAAACCTGTGGTACAACAACCAAAAGCTCCGGCTTACCAACCTCCTGCTTACACTCCTCCTGCTACTAAAACCCCCGTAAAAAGTGTTCCCGTATATGAGAAATATAAGTGGGAGATTGTTGGTGGAATTGCTAGTCTGGCTTTATTCGGTTCTTTGTTAGGTTTGCTAATTTACTTTTTCTTTTTCAAAAAGAAAGTTGACTATAGCCAATTACAAAGATGGATTAAAACAGAAAGAAGACATGGAAAAACTGATTCAGAAATAAGAAAGATTCTAAATACTCATAGTGACTGGGATTCTAAGGATATTAAAGGGGCATTTAAGGGTCTTTAAAATCGACAGATATATAAATGACAATTAATTCTCTTTCTGTAAAAGATGGTGAGATTTAGATATTTGTTAATTAGTATATTACTTGTAACTATTTTTTCCTTTTCTGTTTCCGCAGCCTGTACAACAGACGCAGATTGTTCTGGTGTTACTCCTTTATGTGTTGATGTTGCAGGAGAACTTACATGTACTTCTTGTACTGTAGCCGATTGTACTGCTAAACCTGCTCAATGTCCTAATACTTTAGATATTTGTAAACCAGCTGATAACACAGTTGTTTGTACTACTGAAACAGCTAAAGATGTTTGTGCTAATGGTATTTGTCCTGTTGCAGGAAAATGTGAACCTAAACCTGCTTCATGTGCTGATGATAGTGCTTGTAACACCATCAGTGATTGTAGCACAGATGCTAGCGCTTGCGCAGCAAACTCTTTAATGACTCAATGCTCTGCAGGAGCGTGTGTAGCACCTTCAAGTTAAAAATGAGAATCGTAGACCATTTACCAAATATGTGGAGAGGAAACAAACCTAAAAGTAAACATGGGAAGTGGGTTCAATTAAAAATGAAAATGCAAAATAAACCAATTGTACCTGTAAAAGGGAAAGTAGCTGCAAAGCCTGCCGCAAAACCGGTGGCTCAAGCTGGACAAGTTCCTGTTCATAAAGATAAAAAGAAAACTACAACCATTTTAATAATTTCAGTTGTTGCTGTATTATTAATTGCTGGTTTAATATTTATAGGTCAAAGACAATTTGCAGGACAAGCAATTCACGTTTTAGATGATGTAAGTACAGTTGTTACTGCTGGGAAAGCTGGAATTGCAATTCAGGCGGGTGGAGATATTTTAGAAACTTCTCTTTCTCAAAGTTTTGATGTTCATGCGAATTTGGGTGCGAGGAAATCTAGGGTTTTTGAATTCACTGCTCAATTTGTTGGTTTAGATTACTTAAAAATTTCTAAAACTCATGCTGATGTAACAATTATTGAAAAAAGTGTTGTTGGTGACAAATTATCTGTTGTTGGAGCTGTATTAGATGCAGATAAGACCCTCACTAGCTTAGCTAATCTAGTTACTATTGATGCTAAACCAAAAGTTGGAGTTTCTGCAGGAGAAATAAAATTTATAGATTTCTCTGCTTATGATGCTGATTTAGAGGCACCTACAAATGTTTTGAAAAACACTGGTGGTAAGACTGATGCAGACGCTTTAGTTCATGCTTCTTTTGCTATAAAGAAAGCAGCTGCTAAAATTTGTGAACCTGAAACAGAAGTTTGTCATGATAATAAGATGAAGCAATGTAATGCTGAAGGAACAGGTTATGAAAAAGATTTCAATGATTGTGGAGTAGATGGACTAGTTTGTGTTGAAGGGGATGGATGTGTTGAACCAGTTTCTTGTACTCCTGACGAGATTTCTTGTGAGGTTATTGTTCCTAATGTTGATGGCATTCCAATATATAGTACTTTAATACAAACTTGTAATAAAAATGGAGATGGTTATGATGGTGCCTATTGTAATGTGGGAGAAATTTGTAAGAAAGGTGCCGATGATAAAGTTAGTTGCGTAAAGGGCCCAATTTCTTGCACAGCCAATGAAAACCTTTGTGACCCTGATGACTCGAATAAGAAGAGAGTTTATACTTGTAATGAAAATGGAGATGGTTACACTGAAGAGTTTGGCGAATGTACTGAGAAACAAACTTGTGATAAAGGGCAATGCGTTGCTGCCGTAGTAGTAGATTTACAAATTGAAAGTGTCATTGCCGACAATTTAAATATTGAAGATAATGAAGTTACTATTAAGTTCAAAATAAAAAATGCTGGTGCTAGTGAATTTTCAACTCCTTTCAAAGTTGATGTAATTAATTATAACTCTCAGGATGGTTTTACTGCTGAGAACCAGTTAGATAAAGTTGTTGTTGATGTCACAGATAAAATTGCTGCAGGAGCAAGTTTAGAAAAAACAATTAAGTTGAAAACTAAAAATGCTAATGGAGATTTAATTCCATTACCTAAAGTTCCTGTTAAAGTTCATATTGATTCCGTTGAAGCTTTAACTGGCGAGAAAAAAGATAATAATGTATTGACAAAGATTATAACTCTTACTGAAAGTTCTTGTACCGATAAAAAAGATAATGATGGAGATAATTTAGTTGATTGTTCAGATGGCGATTGTGCTAAAGATAAAGTATGCACTGGTACTTGTGCAAATGGAATTAAGGATGGAAGTGAAACAGATGTAGATTGTGGTGGTTCATGTACTACAACATGTGCAGATGCAAAAAAATGTTCAGTAGATGACGATTGTACCTCAAAATATTGTAGTCCTTTCCCTGATCCAAAAGTTTGTGCTAATAATGATAATGGTGCTATAACTTCAAGCTTTACTTCAAAAGTTGAAAATTTGAAAGTTACTTTTACCGATACTTCAAGTCCTGGTTCAAAAACGATTAAATCTTATGCTTGGGATTTTGGAGATTCTGGGACAAGTGATCAGGATGATCCAGTTCATACCTATGCTAAGGCAGGTGATTATAGTGTCACTTTAACAATCAAAGGAGATGATTTCATGAAGGCAAGTGCCCCTGTAAAGGTTACTGTTACTGAGGCAGCAAAACCTATTGCTTATGGTGCAGCTTGTAAAAAAGGTGATTTCTGTACTACTCCTTGGGAATGTAGTGCTGACGTTGCTGGAATATGTGGATGTGATGGCAGTTCAAACGCTGATGGTACCAATTCAGATTGTAAAACTACCGATGCAACAAAACCCTATTGTGGAAAAGATAGGTTATGTACAGCTAATAAACCTGGTGTGACTATCGTATTAGGTAACGCAGACGGCGATTCCAATTCCAAAGTTAATGTTTTAGATGTAATAAGTGTTGTTGGGCACATAATTGATAACGCTAACAAAGGTTTATCTGCTAACAGACTTAAAGCAGCTAATGTAAATTGTGATAAAGATGCTAAAGGAGCAGACAAAGTTAACATAAACGATTTATTACTTATTATTGATAAAGTTTTGAATCCATCTAAAGTATTGAAATGTCCTACAAGTTAGAAATAAGGTGATGAATATGGCTTATAAAAAATTATTTATTAATGTTTTAATTTTCTTGATGTTAGTTTCTTTTGCGACTGCTTTTACAATTGATGTAGTTTGTCCAAAAGATTCAGTAGCTCCAGGAGAAAAAATCACCTGCGATTTTAATTTGATTGAAGATGTGGCAACAGGTAAAATCTTTGGTGCTCAGTTTGTTATTAGTGCTACTGGATTTACTGCTGATACCACTTTCTTTACTGCTACTGCACCAGTTTTAGGATCTTCGAGCGGGTTGGGTAAACAAACTCTTCTTTACAAAATGACTGCAGATGGTCAATCTAAGGGTAATCTTGGGAAGGCAAATTTTGTTGCTGGAACTACCGCTGGAACTTATGATATTACTATTACTCCTGAAGCAGGTACTGATTTAACTGGAGGAAATAAAGATACAATAAAAATTGTAGCTACAGATCCAAATGCTGCTAAAAAAGAAATCTGTAATAATGGCATAGATGATGATGGCAAGGGAGGAAAAGATTGTGCTGACCTAGCTTGTTCAAGTGATCCCGCTTGTGCAGATGGAAAAGTTGCCAATGGAAATAGTTGTTTTAGTGACAAACAATGTGTTGCTGGAAGCAAATGTACCAATAATCTCTGTGGTGTAGATGCTCCTAAAGAATCCAATTGTGCCGATGGGAAAGATGACGATTCTAATGGAAATATAGATTGTGCAGATAGTGCTTGTGTAGCTGACAATGCTTGTACACCCGGAACTGTTGCAAATGGGAAAGCTTGTGCTACAACTAGTCAATGTCTCTCTTCAAGTACTTGTAAAGCAGGAATATGTACTGCTCCTGTTGATCCAAATGCTGGAACTACACAAATAACTGTTTCAAAAGTGAATGAAGGAGTTTTAAAAGGAATTTCAGATGTTCTTGATAAAAAAGATGATACGACTTTCGAAAAAGCGTTAGCTATTGTTAAAATTCTAAAAACAATATTTAAGTAAAAAAACATGGATAATGGTCAAACAAAAAAGGGTTAAGAAAAAGTACAAAAAGCTTCCTCCACATAGTAATGAACCTCATCCTTTGACCAATGCCGGAGAGATAAGTAAACCATTCGTTATTGCGGTGGTAACCTTAGTTACTTTGGTGGGAATTGTTATTCTTCTTTTTGCGGGTCAAGGAATGTTTGCAGGAAAAGCTATTCATATTATTGAAGATGCAGCTCCACTAAACAAAGTAGGTATTTTTGCAAAGAATAATGCGTTTACTTTTGATAATTTGGAAGATTCAGGAAACGTTCCGATAAAAATTAACGTTGACAAATCTGTCAGTGCAGTTAATTTTAAATTGAAATATGATTCTACAAAGTTGGAAGTTACTGCTTGCCCAGATGTAAGTGTTTTAGATAAATTATTTTCAGATGGAAAATTAATGGTTTACTCTAAAGTTAATTGTGATACTCCCGGCGTAGTGCATTATCAGTACGTAGCTCTTCCTATGGATAATAATATTTTAAAGGGTGAACAAGAAATCGTAGTTTTAAATTTGAAACCTAAGATGGAAGGTGATTCACAAATAACTTTCGAATCTTTTGATGTTTATGATGAAGCTGGAAATAAAATTACTGGAATAACTTCTACTTCTACAAAGGTTTCAACTTCTGTTAGTTCTGCTACGTGTACTGATTCAGATGGTAAGGATTATTATAAATTAGGTGAAGTAACTTACATTGATGATTCTACTAACCAACAAGCAAAAATTGTTGATGCATGTGTTAGTGACACGCAAGTAAAAGAACAATATTGTGAAAATGGAGAAAGGAAAGAAGAAACTGTTGATTGTCCTGTTGCTGGAGAAAGTTGTGTATTAGGAAAATGTGTTAAACCTGCCGCTTCATGTGATACCTATAAGAAGTATGGTACTTTTGGAACTTTGACCTCAACTACTTTGAAAAATGTTGGAAATGCTGTATATTTATTGCCTGATAAAACTACTAATTCTTGTTTTATTAGAATGACTGAGAAATTTCCTAATGTTAACAAAATTATTTACCAGCTAGGTAATGATGGTTTTGGTTATTCATGTGAAGAAATTTACAAAGGAATTCCTATAGTAAGCGCTTTTGGTTCAAAAATAGTATACAGTCACATCTCAAACCAAGCCGTACTTGGTGCTTTTGATACTCAAATTATGGATGAGTGTAGAGATAAATCCTTCACATCTACATCATTTGGTGGAGTAGATACTATAGAAGAAATTAGAAAGTGTATTGATGATAATCTTGCTAAGTTTAAAGGAGCAGATTATACTTATGATGAGAAATTAAATTGTAAATTTGTTGCTAATGGTGCCGCTTGTATATCTGATAGTCAGTGTATCTCAAATTATTGTAATCCTTCTAAAGTATGTGCTGTTGCTCCTGCTAAAGAAACCAATTGTGGTGATGATATTGATAATGATAAGAATGGAGTAAAAGATTGTGCAGATACTGCCTGTATGAGTAAGGATGTTTGCAAAGATGGGACTGTGGAGAAGGGTAAAGCTTGTGATAATAGCAATCAATGTAAAACTCTTTCTTGTTACAATTATAAATGTACTTTATCAAATGGTGCTACTTGTACAACAGATGATGAATGTGGAACCAATGAGAATTATTGTAATCCTTCTAAAACTTGTGCTCCTAAATCTCTTACTGGTGATTGTACTGCAGCAAATGAATGTCTATCGGGAGTTTGTGGTGCTGACAAGAAATGTGTTTCTAAGAAGAAACCTGATGGAGAAGGGTGTAATCTTGGAACCGAATGTACTTCTGGAGGGTGTATTAATAATAAATGTGCTGCTCCGATAAAACCGGGAGATAAATGTACTAAAGTAAGTCCTAATGATGATCCTAAAAACTTTATAACCTCTAGTAAGGTTGAATTACAATGTGAAAGTAATGAATGGCGGGTAAAACCCGGTCAAACTTGTAAAGTGTCAGAACCTTGTGTTGGCGCAGCTTCATGTGAAGCTGATAAGTGTAGATTAAAAGTAGGCTCTTGGTGTAACTCTCAAATTTGTTTGGCTGGATTAACTTGTGATACTGCTAATAAGAAATGTATCGTTGCTCCGAAAGAATCTAGTTGTACTGATGGGAAGGATAATAATTTGGATAGAAGAATTGATTGTGCTGATACCACTTGTGCTGCAGATCCTGCTTGTAACTCCTTAGAGAAAGGGAAATCTTGTTCTACAGGAAATCAATGTAAATCTACTATTTGTTACAATTACAAATGTACCCTAAATAATGGTGCTGCTTGTACTACTGATGATGAATGTGGAACTGATAAAAATATTTGTCATCCTACTTTAAAAGTTTGTGTTATTGATACTTTGAAGAAAGTAGGAGAGGCTTGCAATTTAGGAAATAATTGTGAAACAGGTGTTTGTGGAGCTGACAAGAAGTGTGCTACCGCTCCAAAGAAAGCTGATGGTGAAGTTTGTAAATTAGCAAGCGAATGTACTTCTAATACTTGTACTGGTGGTAAATGTGTTGCTGCTCCTAAGAAAGCCGATGGTACAACTTGTAAATTAGCAAGCGAATGTATTTCCAACATCTGTACTGGAGGTAAATGTGTTGCTCCTGCACCTACTTTCAAAATTAAAGCTGAAGCAGTTACAAACGAAATTTCACATACAAAGGTAAGTTCAGAGACAGGTGTTACAACTCCTTTCTGGATTTTTACAACCATGAAAGATGCAGCAGGTACAATCATTGCATTCAACAAAGAGAGAGTCAGTGCAATGAAAAAAGATACTCCTTATGTTTCCAAGATCAGTCATAAAGATAAATCTAAAATCAAGGAAAAAATTGTAGTTATCTATGATAATCCAAAGCCTGATAAGGCTAAAGTTAAATTAGATAAACAGTTGAAAGTTACGGTGGGCAAATGAAGAAAATAATCTCCTTTTTAACAATTTTTTTTTTACTCTCTTCATTAGCTTTAGCGGTAACTGTAACTACTCCAAAAACTGATTATACTTCTCCAACTTCTTTCACTATAAGCGTTTCCGCTTGTACAGGAACTTCAATATTACAAATAATAAATGCAGAAACTCCCGCTAGAATGATAGGAGTTGAGCAAGGTGAAGGAGCATGGTCAACCAAATATAATACTTTATCCGATTCGTCTACAGGGAAATATTCTTTAGTTACCAATTGTGGTGATGGTACTACTACGACAACAAATTTTTGTGTTGATTCTCCTGGTTGTATAACTGCTTCTTGTAGTGATGGTGTTAAAAATCAAGATGAAACGGGAGTAGATTGTGGAGGAAGTAAATGTAATGCTTGTAAGAAAGGTACGGGTGCTTCTTGTACTGCAAACAATCAATGTACTTCTAACATTTGTACTGGCGGAAAATGTGCTACTACACCTCCTAAAAAAGCTAATGGTCTTGCATGTACCTTAGATTCAGAATGTATCTCTACCCATTGTGATTCTAAAACAAATAAATGTGCAGCTCCTCCAGATTTAGGAGATTCAGGAAAGAGTGCTAATGGTGCAGCTTGTACTTTAGATTCTCAGTGCGCTTCCAACTTTTGTCATCCAACAACTAAATTATGTGCAAATAAAATTGCTGTTGGCTCAACTTGTTCAGCAGATTCACAATGTACAACTGGCGTTTGTACTTCAACTAAATGTGTTAATAAACTAGCAAATGGTGGAGCTTGTAGCAGAGCAATTGAATGTACCTCTAATATCTGTACTGGTAACAAATGTGTTGCTCCCCCAGCAGCATCTACTGGAACTCCTTCTACTGGAGGGGGCGGAAGTAGGTGTAAGTCTAATTATCAATATAATGCCTGGAGTTATTGTAACTCTACCTTACAGCAAGCTAGAACCGGAACAGATTTTAAATGTAGAGGAAATCCTGTAAAATATGAAGTAAGGTCATGTACAGCTTGTCAGTATTCTTGGGTATGTGAATCATGGACAAACTCTGATCAACAATGTGGAAGCAGAAAGTGTTTTGATGAACATGATTGTAAGACAACAATAGGTAAACCAAGCGAGAGTAAAACTTGTCCACCTGTATCTGTAAAGAAACAACCTTACATTCAAAAACCAGCTGCACCCTCTAAACCATTTATTCCTCCTGTAGTTACTGAGAAAGTAAAGAGTTTAGATTTGGAAGGATTATGGGAGGAATATAGTGTTTGGGTACTTGGAGGAGCTGGCGGATTAGTGTTATTAATTATTATAATTGTTTTAATAGTTCATTTCGTTCATAAGAATAAAGTTACTTACAACTTTGAAGAATTGGAAGAATGGATTATTAAGGAAAGAAGAATGGGAACTGCTGACGTTGATATACGTCAAATCTTGCAAGATCAAACTGGATGGACTCATGACGAGATAAGCAAAGCTTTCCAAGATTTGGGTGGACACCCAGATGAAGTTACTGCTGGTCCCCCTATAGAAAATCTCCAATCTCCTCCTGTGGCTTAGTAAATTATATAAACTCATTTTGTTTTCTTTTTCATACTTAAAAGGTAGATAGATGGACAAACACAAGCTTTGGCTAGTTGTAGGTATATCCTTAGGAATATTAGCTGTAGCTTTGCTTCTTTTAACTTCTTCAGGTAACTTAGCTGGAAGAGGCGGTGATGATGGAGGAGTTGGCAGAGCTGGTTCTCAGAAAACTCCTACTCCAACTCCACCGCCAACTCCAAAAGTTGTTTCTTGTCCAGATGTGCAATTACTTCCTCCTTTACAGGAATCTAATCCCAGAATTCCTTCTGATCCAAATTTAGATTATTTTCGAGTACAAGGTTATAGAAAACAAGTTTGTGAAAGTGCCAATTGTGGTTTTATTGGTTTAGAAGGTCAACAGGACAAATATAATCCCAATCATAATTATAATGATAAAGATGACAAATGTACTGATACGGCATCTCAATGTCCTGATGTTTCTAAGTATACTTTTTCTGGTGTTTCACAGAATGAAGGAAGGAAGAAGGTTTGTGAAAAATCTGGATGTACATTTACAGATGGTGGAGATAATTCTGCTAAAGGTGATAAATGTGAAGCTAAGACAACTAGTTCTGGGGGTTCAGATTTAGATCCTAAAACTGGTGGCGGAACTCCCTCATTACCGGGGGGTTCTGGTAGTGGTTCAGGTAGTACTCCTTCTCCAAGTGGTTCTGGTAGTACTCCTTTACCAAGCGGTTCTGCAGGTGGCAGTCTTCCAGCTGGAGCAGTTGGATCAGCAGGTGAAAAAACAGGTGGTTCTGGAGCAATTCCAATTGAACTTTGTTACAATGGTAAAGATGACGATAATGATGGAGATGTAGATTGTAAAGATTCAAATTGTGCTAATGCTTGTAAAACTTGTTTAGATTTTTCATCTATGCCCATAAAAACTGATCCTTTGCCACCTACGGAGGGATCACAAACACCAAATCCAGTGCCTTACATTTCTCAAAAACAATATTTTAATGCTCAAAAAGTAAGAAAAGAAATTTGTGCTAGTTCTAAATGTATGTATGTTGGTTATCAGGGTGGGGATACATTTGATAATACGATAAACTATGACTTATCTGATGACAAATGTTTAGGGGTTCCTCAATCTTGTCCAGATACTACTCTTTACACAAATTATGGAACCAAGCAAGATGCTGCTCGACAAAATATTTGTGAATCTGTTACTAATTGTCCCTTTTTTGATGGTGGGGATCTTTTTGTTAAGGGAGACATTTGTGGGGAAAGAAAAGATAAATGTGAAAATGGACAGGATGATGATAGTGATACTTCTTACGATTGTCAAGATGCTGAGTGTAAAGAAGAGTGGATTTGTAAAAATCCTTCTGTACACTACAAATTTGATGAGGATGTAAAAAATGTTAATGATTTCAGACATGGACAAGTTGTAGGTTCAATATCTACTTCTTCTACACGTATAACAAAATCTTTTGGCTTTTATCCAACAGGCCAAACAAAATCCTTAAACTTTCCCGGAGATTCCAGCAATTATGTAATTCTTCCAAAAGAAACTTTGGATGATGCACATGATTTTACGCTTGAGATGTGGATGAAAACTTCTGTAACGGGAGACGGTATATTATCTGCGGCTCAAAATAATAATGATAACGAATTCTTGATTTTTATTGAAAAAGGAGTAATTGAAATTTCTTTAAAAAAGCAATTATTTCTTGGAAAAAAACAGGTAAATGATAATAAGTGGCATCATTTAGTTGTTTCTAGATTTGATAAAAAAGTCAAGATTTACTTAGATGGGGTTTTGGATTCTGAAGCTACATTTAATGGTTTAACAGGCCAACTTAAGGTTGAATCATTCTTGCTTGGGGAAGAACAGGACATTGGTAATACTAACCAGGTAAAAGTTGCTGGAACTAAATTTACGATAGATAGCAATCAAGCATATAATGGTTATATTGATAACTTGAAAATTTATCGTTATTATTTATCTGCTAATGATGTAAAAAATAATTATGATGCAAGTTCTTCTTTCTATGGTGAATCTTCTTGTACCAACGATAAAGATGACGATTCTAATGGGAAAACAGATTGTGCTGACATAGATTGTACAAATGATGTTGCTTGTGGAACTGGGAAAGTTGCTGATGGTAAAAGTTGTGCAAATAGTAATCAATGTGTTTCAGCAAGTTCTTGTGTATCTGGAATTTGTGTTCCTCCTCTAAAACCCGGAGATTCTTGTAAAAAAGTTGGGAATGATGCAGATTTCAAAACAGTCAATAATGTTAAGATTCAATGTGAAGGTAATGTTTGGCGTGTGAGACCTGGAGAAGCTTGTAAAGATGGAGGACCTTGCGTTGGTGCTGCATCATGTGAAAATGGAAAATGTTTGCTTAAGGAAGGCAAGTGGTGTAATTCGCAAATTTGTTTGAAAGGTTTGACTTGTGATCTTAGTAAAAAATCCTGTGTTAAGGTTCCTGTAGAATTTTATGAAGATTGTAAAGGGGATAATGATTGTGCTTCCGGTTTGTTTTGTGATTCTTCCACTACTCCTAATAAATGTAAAGGTGGAGATGGTTACAATTGTGAGATAAATGGTGTTGGTTATGATGCTTTTTGTGTAGTTAGTAAAGGGTTCAAATGTATGAGTGCTACTATCGATGGGAAGAAAACTTTCACTTGCCAGAAACCGGTTATTTCAGAAGTTTGTAATGATGGTAAAGATAATGATGGTGATAGTCATGTTGATTGCGATGATTTAGATTGTTCTGGAAAAGGAAAATGCGAATTGCCTGAATTAAGTTGTATTGATGGGAAGAATAATGATGGTGATATGGGTACGGAATATGATTATGATGCAGATAATGATGTTGATGTAGCACTTTTTGATTGCAAGGATCCTGGTTGTAAAGGTTTTTGTAATGAGTATGGTTGTGAAAGCATTTACAACTATGATGATTATGAGGGTGGAACTACAAGCTGTAAAAAACCTACTCCTGAAGAATGTTCTGACGGGAAGGATAATGATGCTGATTCTAAAACTGATTGTGATGATACGGATTGTGCTCTCTATTGTAAGAATCTTGAATGTACTACTGCTTCTGGGAAGACAACTTGTAAGAAAGATGTTAATGCAGATTCGGATGGAGATGGAGTGAAAGATTCTGAGGATAAATGTCCCAATGAGAAAGCTAATACTAAAGATGGTTGCCCAGTTAAGTTAGATCCAAATGCAGATTCGGATGGGGATGGAGTGAAGAATGGAGTGGATAATTGTCCTTTAGTTGATAATGTAAAACAAGATGATTCAGATAATGATGGTGTAGGAGATGAATGTGATAATTGTAAAAATGTTGCAAATAAGGACCAGAAAGATACAGATGGAGATGGAAAAGGGGATGCATGTTCTGAAGTGGTGCCTGATGTTGGTAAAGATGATGACAAAGATGGCGTTTTAGACATATATGAACCTCCTGAATGTATAAACAAAGATTGGAAATTTGTTTACACTCTATCTACCGCTGATAATGGCGTTCATGCAATTTATAATAAGGATAATAAGGATTTTGTGGGTGTATTTGCAGGTTGTTTGAAAGGAGATGTTAATAAAGATAAGAAAGTTAATGGTGGAGACTTGACTCCTTTTGTAATTGAATTTGAAAAATATGAAGGACAAACTAAAGAGGTTGTTTCAAGAGGAGATATAAATCAAAATGGTTTAGTTAATGGTGGGGATTTGACTCCTTTTGTAATTGAATTTGAAAAATATAATTAGAAAGACATAAAAAGTAGAAAATATTACTAAAATGATAGTGAAAAAGAGGAAAAAAGGAGTTCCGTACCAAAAGAAGAAGTTACGTTTTTCTGTAAAAAAGCATTTCTTAATCATCTCTCTATTTTTTATTGTTTTGTTAACTATTGGCGGTTATTTTTTAATTAATCAAGATGGTTCGACAGTTGGTCAAGCATATTATCTTGACGTTCCAGAAAGGAAAGCTATTGGTGCCGATTGTACTTTAGAAAGTGATTGTGCTTCTAATTATTGTAGTCCTGAAACAAATAAATGTGCGACTAATCCTAAAGGTAACAACTTTATCTGGTTTGACTTTGCTAAAGGAACTGCTGCTCCTGGAGACACATTTCCTGTAGTTGTAAAATTTAATACAATAAAGGGGGTGCATGACGCTAAATCTGCATCATTTAATTTAGAATTTGATAGTGATTTTGAAGTTACTGGTATTAAACAAGGGCCTGGTTTTTCTTTAGTTGGAACTCCAACTAAAAATGTAAATAATCTAAATTTAAAGAAAGATGCCAATTTTATGGCGTTAAGTGGTGGTATTGGTGGTCCTGGAAAAGTTTTGGCAACTATTAATTTGAAAGTAATTGGTAGTTATGATAAATCTGAGCCAAGCCACG
The DNA here is from genome assembly GCA_964552945.1 of uncultured Methanosarcinales archaeon. Lineage (GTDB taxonomy): Archaea > Nanobdellota > Nanobdellia > Woesearchaeales > GW2011-AR9 > CAZEAB01. The sequence continues at coordinate 42,533 of CAZKIP010000006.1, read as the reverse complement.
ATTTAAAAGTTAAGATGACTTATTTTCAATTTGATGATAAAGGGGTGGCTAAAGATATTCCTTTAGTTAGTAAAATAGCAACTGCGAAAATAACAATTGTTCCTCCTTGTAAAGATGATGACCTGGATGGTTGGGGTGCACCTGGAACCAACTTAAAAGGATGTAGTGGAGTGAAGTCTGGAACTAATTTCAATAAACTTGCTCAGACTAAAGAAGATTGTGATCCTAATGATGGTACTATTTATCCTGGTGCAACTGAGAGTTGTGATGGTAAAGATAACGATTGTAATAAAATTGATGACGATATCAAGAAAGAACCAAATAGCGGGAATCTAATGGGTGTTTGTAGTGGATACAAAGTATGTGCGAAAATTGATGGTGCTTGGAAGAAAGTTGATTCGTTTGAAGTTGAAACTAAAAATAATAAAGGTAATTTTCATGTGAAAGATCAAGCAGAGTTGGAAATAACTACCTCATTAGGGACTAAGAGCAAAGTTTCTTTGAAAATGGATGATGAAACTGGAAGTAAGTGCGATTATGTAGACAATGATTGTGACAATGCTATTGATGAAGGGTTGAAATGTGAGAGTAGTGTGAAGATTCCGAAAGGATTGTTGAAGAAAGGGAAGTTTTTACCAGGTAATGCCCATTATGAGTATAATGTTGACGGGACTTTTGATGACCAATCCTTGCTTATAGTTGATATTAATATGTTAGGTTACCTTAGGTCCGTAATAGGGGATAATTCTCTTGGAGGTGAAAACCAATTCCCTATGAATCAACTATTGAAAGAAAAAGAACTTTTTGTTTGTGACGATGGTATTTATTATAAAGAAAGAGATAAAATAGTTTATGAGCATTCTTATGATAAAGATGAAAAAAAGACTATTTATCAAGTGAAAGATAGTGAATTGTTTACAGATGGAACGTTTAAATCAAAAGTAACTTGTCCCAAGGTTACTATTAAATAGAGGATAATTTTATAAATGCCAAATATTTGCTAAATAATAAGAAAAGAGGAAAATGAAATTGGAAAGGTGGGTTGTTTTATTGTTGATTTTTCTAGTTGTGCCTTTAGCTCTTGCTGAGGGTAGTGTTACGATAGAAGTTTTAACGGATAAACCAAGTTATATCCCTGGAGAAGATATTGAAGTAACCATAAACCTTTTACCAACAGATTCAAATGTTCCACCTACATTTTTTGATGCTGATATGAAAATTTTTTCTAATGGTGCAGGAAAGTTTGTTAATTTTAATGTTCCTCAAAGTTCTTATCAGGATTCAAATAACTGGATTTATGGTGCAAAAGGTTTAGCAAATAAATTTTTAGACCCTGCACCTTCTTTGACTTCTGCTGCAAGTGGAAGTTATCAGGCCGCCTCAGTAAAATATGGTTGGGGATTAGTTGGTTCCTCTCAAAAAGAAATGACTTTGAAAGATAAGCAAGTTCTAGCTAAATTCAAAGGAAAAGTTTTGTCAGGATTAGTTTCCGGAGAAAATGAGAAGGCTTTAATTTTAGATGTTAATTATAATGCAAAAGGCGGAGTAGTAGATTATAATGAATATGATGTCCCTTTTTCATTGAAATCCATTACTACTAAAAAAGCTAATTTTAAAGTTGTTAAGTCTCTTCCTTGTTCTGACGATTCTGCTTGTAATGGTGGCTTCTGTGTTAACAACCAATGTAAAGATGGTGCAGATGGTAGTGCTTGTTTAGATAATGGAGATTGTAAATCTGGAAACTATTGCTTTGGGTTTATTTGTAAAGATGGCTCTCAAGGGGATGGCTGTGATTCCAAAGACCAATGTACTTCAAATATTTGTGTTGCTAACAAATGTACTACTGGTACCAAAGGAGAATCCTGTTCTGATAATAACGATTGTACCAATCTAATTTGTAAAGCAGATAAAACCTGTGGTGGTGGTTCTGGAGATTCCTGTGCTGAACCTGCTGATTGTGGAACCAATATCTGTGTTTCAAACAAATGTGGTGGTAATAACGATGATACTTGTACTGATAAATCTCAATGTAAAACTGGTTCAAAATGTTTAGATATTGCTGGAAGTAAGAAATGTTCCGATGGTAGTCCTAGTAGTGGATGTACAAAAGATGATGAATGTGATGAAGGAAATTATTGTGATGTTAATAATAATCAATGTAAAGTTAAGTTGCCTGATGATTCTAAAGGATGTACGAAAGATAGTATGTGTGTTTCTGGAGAGTGTGATGTTTCGCAAGACCCAAAAGTTTGTAAGGCAGTTGTGGATTCAGATAAGGATGGGATTATAGATTCCAAGGAAAATCAAAAATGTATTAAAGAAGTGAAATCAAAAAATGTTTTTAAGAGTGGAGCATTTATTGGTTGTTTAAAAGGAGATATTAACTTAGATAATTTTGTTAATTCAGTAGACATTATATGGTTTATTGAATATTTTGATGATAGAGATAATTATGATCCAAAAAACAAACCTCAGCCTGTTGATTTTGATCTTAAAGGAGATTTTAATAGTAATGATATAATTGGGTTTATTGAGGCGTTTGATTTAAGATAATTTAAAAATGAGGGAGAAAAAGATGGCAAAGAAAAGAAATAAAAAAGTTAAAGTTCAAAAAAGCGTTCCAAAAGCTAAGAGTAAACGTCACATAACAATGATCATAATTACTGTTGTTTTTGTACTCATAGTAGGTTCTTTGATTCTATTTTTCCCAAGAGGAGAAACCTTAGCAGGGCAAGCTTTTCATTCTTCTGAAGCAGGAAAGTTTAATATAGGTGACCAAGGTATAAAACTTAGTATATCAAAAGGTAACGCGGCTATTGGAGACACTTTTGATTTAACTTTAAGAATAAAAACAGGAGATAAACCAATTAAGCAGATTAAATTTAATCTTGAAAACCCTTCTTTTGATGTAACTGGTTCATCTGCAAAGTCTATTTTAAAAGTAATTTCAAAGCCTGCTGCGAGTGATCCATTGTGGTCAGTGTGGGATACAGGAAAAGTCGTTAAAGGAGAGTTGGATATAATCACTCTTAGTTTTAAATTGAAATCTGGTGCGGTTGATAGTGCTCAAAAGATAATTCTTAAAAATATTCAATTGGTTGAATCTACAGCAGTAAGTTATGGTCCTTTTACTGCAACAACTGAAATAACGGTTGCTGACGAGTGCACTGATGCAGACGAAGATGGTTATGGTAAACAAGGCACAGATTTGAGAGCGTGTAGTAAGGAAGGAAATAAGGCTGGAACGTCCAATTTTGATTGTGAAGATGATCCAAACAAGTTTGGTAAACTTAGAACTCCTGGAAAAAAAGAAGAGTGTGATTTGGTTGATAACAATTGTAATGGGGAGGCTGATGAAGGTTTATCAGGTGCACCAAATTCAGAATTGCAAGGGGTTTGTTATGGTAAGAAGGTATGTAAACCAACTGTAAAAGGTCAAAGTGGTTGGAAGGATTCTTTTTTAGTGGATGATCCTAATATCAAATTTAATGGTGTCCAACAAGGTGGAAAAAATGGTTTATATGAAGCAAACACTGAAACCAAATGTGATCTTTATGACAATGATTGTGATGGTAAAATAAATGAGGGGATAACTTGTAATTTGGGTGCAAGTGGTAAAAAGATTCCTCCTGGTTTATTAGTTAACAAAGATGACCAAGATAACATATTAACCAGTAATGCACACTATGATTATAAGCCAGTGGAAGGTACTTTCGTTACTCAAGTTATAAATGTTTTAGATATTGATATGGTTGGATACTTTAAGGATGTTAGAGGAGACACGTCAATAGGTGGAACAGGTCAGGTTCCAATGAACGTTTTGTTTAAAGGAAAAGAAATCTTTGTTTGTGATAATGGCATTTATTACAAGATAAGATCCGATAAAGTCTACGAACAGAGTTATAACAACAACGAAAAGATTACCACTTTTAAAGTAGCAAATAGCCAACTATTTGAAAGCGACGGTGTCAAAAAAGTAAATTGTAAATGAGAAACAACTTAGGAAGAATTTGTACTTTTATTTTTTTAACTTTTATTGTTTCAGCAGCTTTTGCTCTAGCTGAAGACGTTACAATTGATATTACTACTGATAAACCTTCTTACAAAATTGGTGAGAAAATAAAAGTTACCCTCACTATGTCGCCAGAGGTAGGGAAGACAATTTCATTTTTTGATACAGATTTATATGTTAAAAGTGATGATAACCAGCATATAGATTTTAGTGATAATGTTGCGCTTTCTATTACTAACCCATTTTATTCCCCTCTTAAAACTAATACTCGTAGTGGAAGTCATCAGAATGGTGCAATCTTTTATGGGTGGCATATTCTTGGAAGTTCTAAAGATTATATTAAAAAATTGGATAAAAAAAGTAACTTGGCTAGTTTTGAAGGAAAGGCGGTTGGGACTTTGACTGCTGCAAAGTCTGTTAAATTAGATTTAGAACTTACAAATCCTAAATCAAAAATAGTTACTTATGATGATTATTATCAAGAAGTTCTTGTTTCTTTAAAATCTAATCCAGCAACAATAACTATAAATCCTGCAGATGCTGTACCAAAATGCACAGACGCAGACAATGATAACTATTGTGTAGAAACTTCCAATCTTCCAACCGGAAAAAATGCTGGTGATTGTAACGATGACCCTACTACAGGAAAATCCATCAACCCAGGAGCTACAGAAATCTGCGATAACATCGATAACAATTGTGACAAAATCGTAGACGGACCAACTATTTGTAAAGATGTTAACAATTGTGGAACTTATCAAAACAAATGTTCTACTGGACAATCTTGTTCAAACGGAGTTTGCACAAAAATTATTCCAACTACAGACACCCTAACAGTAACCGAAAACACCAAAGGTAAAACAAACATAAAAGCAAACAAAGCCATTTCAACTCCTTTCAAAGTATTTACAACTCTTAAAGACGCCAACGGTGTCATCCTTAGCTTCAATTGGGAAACAATCTCAAAAATGAATAAAGATGAAACATATTCTTCAGAAGTTAATTATAATGACCCAACCAAAGTAAAGTCAAAATCAATTGTTATTTATGACGATGCTAACCCTAACGTTTGGACAATAAACCTAAAACAGCCTTTTAAGAAAACTTACACTTAAAGAGGCCCAATAATTTCTCCAGAAACAAATTTTCTTTCTACTTCAAGTTCCATCTTTTCAAAAATAGAGAAAGGAACCGACATGTAAGCAACAAACAAATCTCCTGTAAACTCACTCTCTCCCAAACCTTTCTTTGGTAAGGTCAAAGATAAGGTAGCATCAGCTTTAATACAAGGAGTGAAAACACCTCCAGTTTCCATATCATACCCAGAAGGAAGGTCTATAGATAGTTTCTTAACATCTACCGAATTGGCTTTTTTAATCAATTCAGCAAATTTTCCGCGAGGATTACCTTTGATATTATAACCAAGTAAGGCATCGATTATCAAATCGTATTCTTCAAAATTTCCTGCTTTAAAACTTGCGCCCATCTTTTCAAGAATTTCTAATTGTTCCAAAGGACTGCCAGAAAATTTCTTTTTATCATCAACCAATAAAATGTCTACTTCTCTGCCCCAGTTGATTAAATGTCGAGCGGCACATAAACCATCTCCTCCGTTGTTGCCATGGCCACATAATACTAAGATCTTTTGCTCAGTAACCATTTTAGCCACTTGAAAACCAGCGTGTTCCATCATCATTGTCACATTGACGCCTAAATCAACCATCAACTTATCAATTTCAATCATTTCTTTTTTACTTACTTCATACATATTCTCACAAATCTCAAATTGTTTATATTATTATCCTTTTATTATAATATCGGAGGCAATAACTTCCTTCTTACCTTGATAATCTTCAATAATGCCGGATATTTGAACAAAATTTCCTTCTTCTAAAAAAACCTCTTCTTCAGAGAACAATATGACGTCTGTAGTAATGATTTTTTCACCAGTTATTTTCAGAAAAGTAACTTTATCGTGGACACTTATTTGAGAAATTTTCCCTTGAATTGTTACTTTCTCGGCTTCGGGAAGGTTATCAATATTATCTACAACATTTGTAGAAAGCTCTCCGGAATAGAAAAAAAGGAAGATTAACCCTATAATTACCAAAATGAGGGAAATTTTGTAAATGTCTTTTTCCTGCATATTACTTATTTTACAAAAGTGTATATATTCTTTCCGTTACATTTATATATATTCTAGGCCCTTAATATTTTATGTCCAAACAAGAGATAGCAGAAATACAGGGAAAATTGTTTACGCTAGAAAGAAAAATAAGGCCTCTTGAGTGGGATAATAGTCGTAACCAGATAAATGAGTATCGTAAAAAACACTTGCAGCAATTACAGGTGGATCAAGAAAATTTGAAAAAAAGATTAAATGAGTTATTACAGCCTTCTGAATAGCAACTTTTATAAACAAAGCTTCAAAATAGAGCTAAATTAAGCTGAGTCAGCTAAAAAGCGTAGATTCTTGACAATCTTTTGGGCTCGGGGGGAAAAACAAATGGTAAATTTTAAAACAGTAATTGGTGCCAAAGACGGCAAATCTCATCAAAAGGAAATTAAAAGTCCTGAAGCAGACAATCTTTTGAAAAGAAGAATTGGAGAAAAAATTTCAGGTAATGTAATTGGCTTTGATGGTTATGAATTCTTAATAACAGGTGGTTCAGATAAGTGCGGATTTCCAATGAGGAAAGGTATCCAGGAACCTAGAAAAATGGTTTTAATTGGGAAAGGAGTAGGCTTTTCTGGTAAAAAGAGGGTAATGGGTAAGAAAAAGAATATTAAGAACCAAAAAGGAATTATTAAGAGAAGAACAGTTTGTGGAGAGATGATTACCAAAATTATTCACCAAGTTAATCTTAAAGTTCTTAAGGAAGGTTCTAAGCCTCTAGCTGAACCAGCAGCAGAACCTGCAGCCGAAACACCAGCCACTGAATAAGAACCTTTTTATACTTACTTTATTTTCTTTTTTCTATGGGTTTGCAAGATCAATTAAATGCTTTTAATGAAAAAATAAATAGATTCATTGCTTTCATTGGTGGAAAGTTAGCTAATTTCAAGAATCTCAGTATTGGAGAACAGATTTCTTACATTGCGATTGGCCTAGGAATTATCCTTGTTTTGACAGGAGTTGTCCTATACATTATTTAAGAACTTTTTTCTCACCAGAATAAAGGCCCATTTTACTCATTTGTAGATATTGTTCTTTGGCTAAGGTAAGGTAGCTTAATTCAAATCCTTTCTCTCCTAACACCTTACAGGCTTTCTCAACCGGTTCTAAATCGATGTCTGTTCCAATTAAGAGAACGTTGGCTTTTCCTTTCTTTCTGGTTCCATGGAGAATTACGTTTTGCAATCCTGCCAAATCTTTAACCATTCCAACAAATTCAGTCAATCCATCAAATTCTTCAATGAACAATTCTTTTAGAAAATCTGCCTTTTCATTTTTCTGACAACTGTAGACCTTGCTAGTTTTCCACTCCCTCTTATTGATAATCTGAAGGGAGGAAAGTTCTTGTAAAATTCGAAAAGTTGAAGTGAGAGAAACATTACTTTTATCAGCCACTTCTTTCAAATATAGTTCTTCTTTGGAGTTTAGAAGCACTCTAAGGATGGCTGCTTTCTTGCTATCTATCAATGCTGCAAGAATTTCTTTTTTGACCATCTCCTCCCAGAATAAGCTTAAATTTATATTGTTTTCTATTTGTGAAAAGAGATTCCAAATTTGGAAGAAGATTTCAAAAAAGAAAACAGGTAAATATAAATACTCAAAAATACTTCTGGGAAATATGGCAGATATCCTCGAATTAATAAAATCAAGGAGAACCATCAAGAGCTTTTTACCAAAGTATGTTTCTCACGAACTAATTTTTAAGGTAATAGATGCAGGAAGGCATGCTCCTAGTTCAGGAAATCTTCAGAATTGGAAATTTATAGTTATAGTTGATCCAAGTTTAAAGCTAAAATTGGCTGAATCTGCTCATCAACAATTTGAATTAGCTAGTGCAGCTACTTTAATAGTTGTTCTAGGAGAGCATGAGAAGGCAGAACGTTATTATGGACTTAGAGGAGAACGTCTTTATACAGTCCAGAATTGTGCTGCGGCGATACAAAATATGCTCTTAGAAGCTCATTCTTTAGGTTTGGGAGCATGTTGGGTAGGTGCTTTCGACGAAGATGAAGTTAAATCTCTTTGTTCTATTCCTGAGAATGTAAGACCTCAAGCTATTATTGCCTTAGGTTACCCTAAAGAAGTTCCTAAAAAACCTCCAAAGTATCCTCTAGAAACGGTTGTTTATTTTGATAAGTGGAGAAACAAAATGCGAGACTCTGCAAAGTACATGGATGATACTGCAACAATTCTAAAAAGAAAATTTGAAGCAATGAAAAAAGCAGGTTCTAGCGTCGTAGATAAGGCGAAAGATACTGCAAAAAAAGTTGTTGAAAAGGATCAAAAATAACGTTAAATGCAATCTTAACTTATTTTCTAGAGAATAGAAATCTTTAAATACTAAATATCATATACTAAAAACTGGTTTTGGTGTGGTAGCCAAATTTGTTTGTTCAAATTGTTTTAATTTAAATTCAATTTTATTGTTTAATTGTTAGTACCTGGTTAGGATACTGGTTGGTTTGTTCTGAAGAGATAAAAGTACGTTAAGTATATAATAGTTTGTGAACTACAATATATATTTTGAAGTGGCTATTTTCTCTTTAAATAAGGGTGAAACAAAAAAAATAAGGTGGTGTAAATAAAATGGATTTTATCGTAGAAAAGGCCTTAGACAATATGTCTACAGGGGAATATGAAGCAGAAATGCAAGCTAACATTAAAGTTGTTGGCGTAGGTGGAGCAGGAAACAATATGGTTGGATGGCTTTACAAGAAAGGAATTAAAGGAGCAGAAATTATTGCTACTAATACTGATCATCAACATCTTAATATTACTGGTGCTGATCAAAAGTATTTGATTGGTAAAGATTGTACCAAAGGACTTGGTTGTGGTGGTTTCCCAAGTAGGGGAGCAGAAGCAGCTCAAGAGTCATTGATGCAAATCAAAGAATCATTAAAAAGTTCAGACATGGTTTTTGTTTGTGCAGGAATGGGAGGAGGAACAGGAACAGGTGCCGCTCCAGTAGTTGCACAAGTTGCTAAAGACACAGGAGCTATTGTTATCGGAACTGTTACCATGCCTTTTAATATTGAAAGAGCTAGATGTGACAAAGCTGAATTTGGTTTACAACAATTAAGACAAGTTTCAGACACAGTTATTGTAATAGATAACAACAGACTAGTTCAAATTGCAGGAAACTTACCAATTCAACAAGCTTTTGCTGTAGCTAATGAATTAGTTGCAACAATGATTAAAGGAATTGTTGAAACTATTGCTGTACCAAGTTTGGTAAACCTAGACTATGCAGATGTTAAAGCTATCATGTCAAATGGTGGAGTTGCTGCTATCGGAGTTGGAAGTTCAGATACTAACAACAGAGTAGATGAAGCAGTTAAAGGTGCTTTAAGTAATCCATTACTGGATATAAACTATGAAGGAGCTACCGGTGCTTTAATCCATATAACTGGTGGACCAGACATGACTTTAGATGAAGTTTCCCGAATCGGTGAACTTGTAACTGAAAGCCTTGACACAGATGCGAATGTTATCTGGGGAGCTAGAGTTTCAGATGAAATGAAAGGTAAGATGACTGTAATGACAATCATTACTGGAGTCAATTCTCCTTGGATTTTAGGAAAAGTAGATAGTAAGAAATCTGAGCAGAGAGCCCACGCCTTAAGTCAAGAGCTAGGAATCGAGTTAGTATAGAGACTGGTTTGGAATTAAGATTTTTCCCAAAGATCTTGCCCATCCCTTGTTCTAATACACCACCCCCTGTAGCAGACCAATTGGGCAAGATTTTTTTTCTTTTTTTTATGTTTGATAATCTTTTTAAATAGCACAACAATTTCTTTCATTGAGGTTTTAACTATGAATGATAATATGAAGTTTGGAGAACCGCTTTTTGCAAGATCAGCAGGCGGACATTTTGTTGGTGTGAAAACAACTGAAGTTGATGGAAAACTAAAGTTGGTGGCAGCTGATTATTTTACCCCTGGATTTGGGGTAGCAACAGTTTCTTATGATTCTGAAACGGGACTAGTTTTTCCAGATGATGGAGAAAGCGTATTTTTAGCTGATGAAAAAAGTGCTGCTTTTGATGGTGCTAGGCATGTTGGTTTGTGGGGAAGTACTTCTACAGATCATACACATAGGCGGGCTCAAGCAGGTCAGCTTAGTGAAGATGGTAGTAAGCTATTTTATATTCAAAATGGGGCTCAAGCGATTGGTCAATACGACTTTTCTTCTGGAAGAGTTCTTTCACCTCTTAGAAAGAGTCTTGGCGAGAGAATTGAAGACTTTTTGTTCTTAAAAAATGGCCTTCTTGCTACTATCGAGATTGATGCAGGAGCCGATTCTTGGGCGCTTAGAACATATAGTGTTGATGGTGATAAGATGGAGCAACAAGGTCAACGTTCTATTGGTTCAACTTTCATGTATGGTCTTTGTGAGTTGGGAGATAGATTATTAATGGTTGCCCCTTGGGCGAAAACACACCCAGGTGAAGCAAGAATGCCAGGTGGTCCAGGAGTATATGCAACTTCAGTTGATGATTCAACGGGTGTAGTTGGAAAAGTTGAAAAAGATGAGAGATTTTCTGGTATACCTGGAGATGCACGAAGTATAGCTAAACTTTCTTTAGATGGTGAATTAAATGGGATGCTGGTTTCTACTTTTGGATACAATAGAGGTAAACCAATGAGTGGTGAGTCTACCAACGTTTATGTTTTACCAACTTTGAAAGAAGAGTAATTTTTTTCTTTATTTTTCTTTATTTTTTTAACCTAATTTTCCTTCTAATCTTTCTGTGTGGCCACATTTTCCACATTTCATTCTAAGAAATTGATCTTCATCTGAATAAAAAGCTTGAACTTCTATCAATTCACATTTGTTATATCCACATTTCTTACAAATATGATCATGAACGGCTAGGATGTTTTCCCCATCTGAAACCCCAATCTTCTGTCCTTTTTTTCTATTTTCCATTACAATTGGCTCAGATTTCTGGACCAATTCTGGTTGAGGATGTCCTTCTGGACAGCTCATCCACTTACCATAGGGAGTTTTCTTTGGTTGAAGCAATGTACCACAAGTTTTACAGAACATTTTGAGGTTGTTTTAGTGGAAGGTTAAATAATTTCCTATCTCTCTTCTCTATTATCATTCCAAAACTTTATATATTCTCATTTAATCCTTAGTTTAATGTCAAAAAAGGATCAAAAAGGAATCACTGTAAAAAAAGCGGAAAATTTCTCCGATTGGTACACTCAAGTTATCCAAAAATCGGATTTGGCTGATTATTCAGCAGTTTCTGGTTGTATTGTCTATAAACCAAGTTCTTACGCAATTTGGGAGAAAATAGTAAATGTTGTAGATGCAGATTTTAAAAAAATAGGAATTCAAAATGCTTATTTTCCTTTATTCATTCCCGAAAGTTTACTTCAAAAAGAGGAAGATCACATTGAACATTTTTCTCCGGAAGTAGCATGGGTAACTCATGGTGGCCATACCAAACTTGGTGAAAAGCTTGCGATTAGGCCTACTTCAGAGACAATCATGTATGATTCTTACTCAAAATGGATTCGTTCCCACAATGATCTTCCTTTAAGATATAATCAGTGGTGTAACGTTGTTAGATGGGAATTTAAACATCCTACTCCTTTTCTAAGAGGTAGGGAATTTCTTTGGAATGAAGGACATACCTGTTGGGCGACTCAAAAAGAAGCGGAATCAGAGAGAAAACCTATCATTGATATTTACAATAATGTTTGTGAGAATTATATGGCTCTTCCTTCTTTGATTGGAAAAAAATCTGACAAAGAAAAATTTGCCGGTGCTCTTTACACTGTTTCAATGGAATTTTTAATGCCAAATGGAAAAGCAATCCAAGGTCCAGACTTTCATCATGATGGACAAAATTTTTCTAAAGTTTTTGACATAACTTTTACCAACAAAAAAGGTGAGAAGGATTATGTTTGGCAAAATACTTTTGCTATAACCACTAGAATGTTGGGGGTACTTTTTGGAGTTCATTCCGATGATAAAGGATTGGTTCTTCCACCTAAAATAGCTCCGACTCAAGCCGTTATTGTACCTATTATATTTGATAATACGAAGAAGAAAGTTCTCAAAGAAGCTAGGAATTTGTTACAAGAGCTTCAAAAGCTAGGTGTTTCCACTTATTTAGATGAAAGGGATGGCTATTCTCCTGGATGGAAGTTCAATGAATGGGAACTTAAAGGTATTCCAGTAAGGATTGAGATTGGACCAAAAGATGTTGAAAAGTCTCAAGCGGTGATAGTAAGGAGAGATACTGGAGATAAAAAAGCAATTTCTTTAAATGAAATTTCAAAGAAAGTGCCCTCTTTGTTAGATGTGATTCAAAAAGATATGTTAAAGAAAGCTAAGAATTACCTTAAGGAATCAATCGTAGAAGTAAATTCTCTAAAAGAAGCCGGGAAAGCTATCAAAAAGGATAAAATTATTTTTGCTCCTTGGTGTGGCGAAGGAGATTGTGAAGAATCTTTCAAAGAGAAAACCGGAGCTAAATCTTTAAATTCTCCAGGAAAAAAGGCTACTGGAAATTGTTTTGCTTGCAAACATAAAGCAAAAAGCTGGTTCTATTTTGGTAAAAGTTATTGATAATATTCATAATCATTAACTTAATAATATTATAAAAAATTAATATACAAAAATAAAATTTAATTTGAAGTCAATTTTCTTTCAAATAACCTTTATATTCATATTTCTTAGTTTGCATATCGAAATATTGTTTAACTAAAGAATGTAAGTTTAATATTCTGTAATGAAGGTTATCTGCATGAACTGAGCCAAGCTCTTTCTTCATAATTATTCCTTTATACCATTCTCCGAGTTTACTGAAAAAACGACTCCCTGACAATTTCTTTTGCCAATCCAATTTTAAATTTCCAGTAAAAATGATGTATAAGCGGGCATTAGCGAGAGTTTTTTTTCTATTTCCCATGTCAACGTGAACTTCTGTAAAATCGTACATGTGAACTATCATGGAAATCTCATAACCAATATAATCTGTAACATTCTTTTTCAAAACCCATAGAAATTCTTGTTCAGCTCCAGCCGGTGAAGGAACTTTATGTTTATAGACAGTTTCATTCCAGAAGTAACCATAATTTTTAGCCCAATCAATGATTGCGGCGTACAATCCATCAAAATCAAACAAACCATTGTACCGCAAGACCATCTTAGAAACTTCCATTTTAGTTTTACCAATATTTTTGGCTATATAAATATTTCTTATTGACAATTAAATATCACTGAGAATAAACTTCAAACTTTACTAAAAGTTGCAATAAAACTTTCTTTCTTTACTTTGAATTCTTCTTGGAACTGCTGTTTAGGAGTTTTTGTAGAAACAATCGTCATTTCTTGAGCTCCAACTTTATCTTTAATTTCTTTTTCAAACATTAGCAATTTGTCTTTCATTTCTTCACTTGCAGTTAAAGTTAGAAAAATAAAATCTGTTTTTTGTAATCCAGCTTTCTTTCTTGAAGATTGTAAATGTCTCATGACTTCTCTACTATAACCTTCGGCTTCCAATTCTTTAGTTCTTTCAGCATTAACATATATTGAGAGACCTTTCCAAGAGGACATGAAGTAAGGTTTAGGAACTTCTTCTTCAATAAATAACATCTCTTTGGTAATATTTACTTCTTTCTTTTCAACTTTGAAATCATAACTCCCTTTTTCTAAAGACTTCATTATTTTCTTTGGATCTTCTTTATTTATTTTAGCAATTATCTGTGGTAAAATGTTCCCATAAACAGGACCTATTTTAGCATAATCTGGTCTAATTTTGTGAGAAATTCCTTTCAAATTGTCTACAAACTTGATATCTTTACAATTAACCTGATTTTTTATAATTCCACTTAATTTTTTTACTGCTGAAGAAATTTCTTTATCTGCTTTAGCAATGATTATTTCTTTAATTGGCCACCTTAATCCCAGCGAGGATTTTTCCCTGGCTGCCGAACTTGCGGTGATTATTTGTCGTGCAATTTCTACTTCTTTTTCTAACTTAGTATCAATCTTTTTCTTGTCTCCTTTAGGCCAGGAAAAATGGCTAATACTTTTCTCAGAAAGTTTAAATTCTTCTTGCAAATTCAAATAGATGGCTTCAGAAATGAAAGGAGTAACAATACTCATCATTTTTAGCAAATCAAAAAACACCTTGCCTATCACGTAAACACATACTTTCTTCTCTTTCTCAGACCCTAGAGAACTTTTATCCCTAATCATTTGGATGTAAGTTCTAGAAAGTTCTAAAAATAGTTCTTGTAGAGGTAGAATTGCTTCATCTATTTGATACTTTTCAAATAAATTTGTTGTTTTTTCGATGGTACTATTTAATTTTGAAAGGATATATTTTTCTTCTTCTTTAAAGTTACTTTTTACTTCTTTCTCTTCAATTTTGAAAGGGTTTAAGTTGTTTTCTTTAGATAGGTTTATCAACAATTTTTGAACGTTCCAAAGAATGTTTAATTGTCGATGTTTAACTTTACATTCGTCCCAACTAAAATTGATGTCCTGACCCGCATTATTTTGACACATGTAAAATCTAAGTACGTCAACTCCGTGTTTGTCAATTAATTCATAGGGGGAAATGATATTTCCAATACTTTTACTCATCTTCTTACCCTCTATGTCATTAAGCATTCCGTAAACATAGACATTTTTGAATGCGTTTTTGTCGAGATAGAGATAAGAACAAATGGATAACATACTGAACCATAATCTTGTTTGTTCTTTAGCTTCTAGAATTAAATCAGCAGGATACCATTCTTTCATCTTTTTTGGATCATTATTAAGGCAGTTCCAACTTGCAGTTCCAGCATCGACCCAGACATCAATAACGTCCGAAACTCTATCCATCTTACTACCACATTTACAATCTAGCTTAACTTTATCAATCCAAGGGATATGTAAATTCTCTGGAGGTATCCCTCCTTCTTTTTCTATTTCTTTTCTTGAATTAACAATTTTAACTTCTTCGCATTTTTTACATTTCCAAATAGGTAAAGGAGTTCCCCAATATCTTTGACGTGAAATCGAGTTATCTCTCAAATTTTTTACCCACGATTCGTAGGCATGAAGAGAGGTGTCAGGAACCCAGTGAACTTTTTTGTTTCCTTTGAGAATTTTCTCTTTAATTTCTTCAACTTTGAAGAACCATTGAAAAGTAATCCTAAATATGATGGGATTTTTACATCTCCAGCAGTGAGGATATTCGTGTTCAACATTTGTTTGGGCTAGAAGCACTTCTTCATCTTTCATTACTTGAATGAATTTTTTGTCATCAACTTTTGCTCTAAGTCCACTAAAGACCCCCATGTTTTTTGGAAAGAATCCATCTTCAGCCAAATTGTTAAAGGGAGGGATTTTATAGGGTTTACAAGCTTCATGGTCTTCGGGACCACATCCAGGAGCTGAATGAACTAAACCGGTTCCAGCTGAGGTGTCTACATACTCTTCACTTAAAATAACTGTATGAACATTTGGATAATCTTTTTTTAATTCTGCATATTTTGGAATGAATTTGTCAAAAGGATGGTTGTAAGCAGTTCCTTCAAGTTTTTTTCCTTTAAACTCTTTCAAAACTTTCATTTTTTTACCAACAACCGCTTGAACTACAACTCCCACTAAAGCTTTGGCTAGAATCCATTTCTCTCCTTCAACATCAACTTTAACATAATCAAGTTTTGGGTTGACCATAATTGCTAGGTTGAAAGGAATTGTCCAAGGAGTGGTGGTCCAGATAATCAAGTACTCGTCTTTTTTTCCTTTTATAGGGAACTTTACAAAAATGGAAGGTTCGTTAACATTTTTATATTCGCATTCATGTTTAGCAACGGCAGTTTCACAATGCTGACACCAAGTAAGAACCTTCTCCCCGTAATACAACTTCTTTTTTTGGTAAGCTTTTTTAATTAAATCCCATTCTCCTTCCATGAATTCTGTTTTCAAAGCCATGTAAGGGTCAGATAAATCAAAGGTTACTCCCATTCTGACCAAATCCTTAGTCATCACATCTGCCATCTCTAAACAAAATTTTTGACATTCCTTTACAAATTTGTCGACGCCAAACTTTTCAATATCTTCTTTAGTTTTTAGATTGTATTTGTCCATTACTTTATGTTCGGTTGGTAATCCATGAACGTCGAACCCATTCCTATCCCACACATTAAATCCATGCATCCTTTTATATCGTAAGGAAAGATCTTTAAGGGCATAATTCCAAGCATGTGCTAAATGAAATTTTCCAGAAGTGTAAGGAGGTCCATCTAAGAAATTGAATTTTTTACCATTTTTGTTTTTGTTACGCAGTTTATCAACTATTTTGTTTTCTTGCCAAAACTTAATAATACCAGGCTCAAGTTCTTTATGATTATAGGAATCAAACTTCATGAGAAAAGACAAATTCAACTGCATTTAAAAGAGTTTTGATGAATTACCAGTAATTTTTCTGATATAGAGTTGTAAATGAATATTTTAGATGTTTTTTAGGATGGTTTACAATTATTTGAGTAGAATAACATTCCCTCTTCCTTTCTTAACTTTCTCAATTAATCCTTTATGCTCAAGTTCTGTCAAAATCAAACTTACTTTTGCTTCAGAGAGATATAACATCTCTTTCCTAAGCTTTTTCTGAGAAATTCTTCCATCATGCTTTTTTATTATTTCTAAAGCTTTGTCTGCAGAATCTGGCTCTTGAGCAAGCTCAGCTTTATGTTGATAAATTGTTTTCTTACTCTCTTCTTTTATTTTTTTTCTAAACTTTTTTATTGGTCCATATTTTTTTCGATAGTAAATTATTCTGGCCATGGCAAGAAGAAAAACAAATCCTGCAACCCAGTAAGCAAGGGTGCTTTTTTCTTCTACTGAACCAAAATAGTCCTCCTCTGTACTTTTCCATATCTCGTCTTCTTCAGTTAAACTTGACATCATAAAAAGATCATAAATGAACTCTCCTTCTTTGATTACTTCAACTTCTTCAGAAACTTCTGTAAGTCCCTTCTTTGCTGTTAAAACATATTTTCCAGGAGATACCTGGAAGGAATAAGTTCCATCTTTTGCTAAATATTTTTGTGAAGGAGTTGTATCAATCATTACTAGAACATCTTTCTCAACATCCAAATTCGTACTATAAATTGCTCCCTGTATGGTTGCAGCTAGAGCTGAATTTAGAAAAATTAAGGAGGTTGCTAATATAATTGTCATCAGGACAAATTTCTTATTTAGGCTCATTTTAGTTATAAATTAAAGTATCATATAAAAAAATATCGTATCTTAGAATTCCTGATGTTGCCTTTTTAAAGGCCCTTTATAAATTTTATGGATTTACTACTTTAGAATACTAAAACGACCGAAAGGTTTAAATATGAACAACTTTTCTGTAGTTTAAACATCTATCACCTCTTTTTCCCCAGCAAACTGTTTCGGCAGTTTGCTAGGGGTTTATATTCCTAAATTCTAAAAATGATTATTAATTACACTTAAGTATAGGTTAATAATTATTCTCTTTTTTCTCTTTTAGAGATTTTCTAACCTTTCTTAAAGTTATTAGAAGTAATGTTAATAGAACTCCAAAAATAAACCCTTGAGAGAAATAAAGTACATTTTTGTTGAATCTAATTGATCTATAAAATGAATATAAATCCTCCTCTTCAGGAAAATAAATGCTTAATTCACTCATTTCTAAGGCATATTCTAAATACACTAAGGAAGTGTATTTCTCCTGTTCTTTCAATGAGTTAGCGTATTGATAGTAAGAATATCCTAATATTGGAAAAATACCTTCTGCAGAATTTTCAAAAATTATTCTTTCAGCTGCCTTGCTCTTTCCCTTTATGTATTCAAGAAGAGCTTCTTCTTGCAAACCGAGAGTGCTTAAAATGGCATTGGCATCGGCCTTTGCCTGAGAAGCAAGAATTAAACAGAGAGCAGTTTCATTATTTTCAAGAGCGATTCTAGAAGAGGCAATTTTTCTTTTAATATTTTTTAAATAGCTTGATCCTAGATAAATACTGGCATATTGATGTCTTTCTTCACTTTCAGCAATTTTTTGTAAACAGGAATTTTTCAAAGAATCTTTATCCATTTGATATTTCTTTCCTTCCATTGAAAAGAATTGCATCCATGATAGAGCAGAATAAAATCTCTCTTCAGAATAACCCAAGAGATTTGCAAGCTCGTTTATATCTGTAGAGTTTTCTTTTTCTAATTGTTCTTTGATGTTGTTAATCCTTTCCTTAACTACCATCATTGTTTGTAAGTCAGAGATGGTTTCAATTTTTTCTAAATCAACCCTTCTTTCTAAAGCTGTGGTCTTTGTTTTTAAATTTTTGAATAAAACGGCAAATTGGGTTACAGAAGGTTTTTGCTCTTTGTAGTATTGGCTTTTTACTTTAATGTTGTTACCAAAACAATAACTAGCTCCAGAATAATAATCTTCATTCCTAGTTGCGTTTAATGCTTTTCCTTTATTGGCCTTGATTTCTTCTGTAAAATTTTTACCTTTGATTTTTAATTCTTTTTCTAATTGTTCTGTCCTATCACAAAGAACAGTTTGTAGACTTTGCATGATTTTGTTATATTGGGGATTAATGATGAATGAATTGTTTCGATGATTCAAATCTTTTCCAGTCAAATGAAATAATACTTCATCTAAATCTATAACTTCCACAACCTCTAAACTGAGATTTTCTTTTCCATATGAAACTAAATTTAATGTTTCATTCGTGCTGTTAGAAGAGTTTAATATTGGTGAAGGATTTCCGGTTCCTTTAGCAATTAAAACTTTTTTTAATTTTATGTCTGAGGCGGCTTCTAACTTTTCCTTCACTCCTCCAACCGGACCAATTAGTCCTCCTGAATTTATTGTGCCTGTAATGGTGACATCTTTATCATAATTTAAATTTAAGATGGCAATAGTTGTCAGGGCAGAAATGGCTGCTCCTGCACTTGGTCCTCCAACAATATTGGAATTTGATTTAATTGTATAAATAAAATCGTGATTTTTACAATCTAATTTAAAATGTTTACAAGCAATTTCTTTGGCAAACCTAGTTGAAATTTGGGTGTC
>CAZKIP010000006.1:0-23272 GCA_964552945.1 uncultured Methanosarcinales archaeon | reverse complement strand
TGGAAAGGTGTCTAAGAAAACTCTTCCCGTTCCTTCTTTTAATTCAAGATAAAGATCTGCATCACTGCCACTAAATTTTACCCCGTCATCTTGTACCGCTAGTAATTTAAGGTGGTAAATCTCTTCAGCGGCCAATGAACTAAAGAGTAATATTAAGAAAGTAAGACACCAGAGAATTCCCTTTTTCATTGTTTGGAGTAAAAGGTGCTTGTTTAAATGTTTTGTTGTTTGTGTTCATAGATTTTCTTCTTTTTATTTAATACTATAGAAATCCTACCCTACTTCGGAGACTTAATTCCCACACTTTGTATGGAAATTATATCTCCTTCGTCGCGCCATGCCATCAATAACTTTGTTATTGGCGTCATTGATGGCAGCGACGGTTAGGATTTCTACAGTCTTTTTATTCAATAAATTTATAAGCATAATCAGCTCTTTAGTTTTAATGAGAAAATTTAATGGAGAAAAGCTGTTATCTTTGAAAGAAGCAGAGAAAATATTGCCTAAAGTTAGCTTGATTTTAGAAGATCTCCAGAAACTGCATGAAATTCTTATTTTATTAGAATCTGTGGAAATTGAAGTAGATGATCCAAATCGTCAACAACTTCGTTTTATAACTGGATTTAATAAATCTCTACATAAACTTTCTTTTGATTTTTACAACCTTTTGGAGAAGTTGGAAAAAAAAGGATGCATCCTTAAAGATATTGATGAAGGCATTGTTGATATCTTTTCCAATTTAGGTGAAAGAAAAGTTCTTCTTTGTTGGAAAAAAGGTGAAAAAGAAATTAGTCATTGGCATGAAGTAGATGAAGATTTTGATAGTAGAAAAAAGATTCTTGATTTGTGTGTTAAAAGTGGTTCCAGTAAAATTTTTTAGGTTATATTTTAGAAAAGAAATTAAAGAGTAAGATATTTTAGGTATTATTACCAAAAAGAGATGTGAAGTTTATGAAGAAAATTAAATTGGGGTTGGCATTAGGTGCAGGAAGTGCTAAAGGGTTATCCCATATTGGGATTCTTAAATCGTTACATAAACATCATATTTATCCGGATTATTTAGCGGGAACTTCTATGGGTGCAGTAATTGCTGCTGCTTATGCTGCAGGAAAATCTTTAGAGGAAATTGAAAAGATTGCTAAAGAAACAGATTGGAGAACGATGGTTGATTTCATGGTTCCTAAAGTTGGTCTTTTAAGAGGGCAATTAATTGAAAGAAAATTAAAAGATCTTCTTGGAAATAAAAAGTTTAAAGATCTTGATATACCTTTAAGGATTGTTTCTTATAATTTGAGAACTAGAGAGAGGGTAGTTTTTAGTAAAGGAAGTTTGGTTAAAGCGGTGAGGGCTTCAATTTCTATTCCAGGTATATTTGCACCTATGAAAGTGGGAAAAAATTATTACATTGATGGTGCTGTTTCAGATCCAACACCTTTTGATGTTGTACAAGATATGGGTTCTAACGTAGTTATTGCTGTTGATTTGTATGCTAAAGAGAAATCAAGGAGAGGTCCCGCTGTAAAAAACTTAGGTTTATTGTCTGAGATGAAGAAAAAATTTTTCACTGAACAAATTAAGCTTTTGAAAAACATTTTGTTTCCTGAGAGATGGCCTGGTTTTATCAGAAAACTTCTTAATTGGATTTTTGACAAAATTCTTTATCCAGCAAAAATATTAAGGATGTTGATTGGAAAAGAACCCTTTCCGATTACTAAAGTAATGACCGAAGCGGTTAACATTCTTACCAACAATTTGGCAAGGGAAAAAATGAAGAATGCTAAAGTTGATATTAAATTGTCTCCTTCATTTGGAAAATTAGGTTGGGCTGATTTTGATAAAATAGATAGGTTCATTAAAATTGGTGAGAAATCAATGGATGCCAAAATACCTTTACTAAAGAAAAAACTTAAATTAATTTAATTTCTCTCATGTCCCTATATTTTACGTGAACTTTTTTCCCATTTTTTATGTTTTGCATGAAGATATCTTTTCCCATAGATTTAACAACGTAATCATCTCCTTGGTATGTGACTTCATCTCCTCTTCTGAAATGGGCTTCTCTGAAAAGAATTGTTACTCTATAAAGTTCTTTGTTATCTTTTTTTGTATGAAGTGAGGAGGTCATTTTGATTTCTCCACCAATTCTATCTTGCAAAAGTTTTCCTAGTGCTTTACCTTGATTGTTGTCAGCTAGGTAGTAATCCAAGCCATTCTTAACTTCTTCTTTTTTTACAATGACTATTTTTGACCTTTCAATTTCTTCTTCAACAAAATCAACAACTTGTTTAGAGACATCTCTAAGTTGAATTATTGCTTCGAAGTAGTTGGGATGTTTTCCTTTCAAATCTCTGACCATGTATGAAGAAAAGTAAGCGTTGTTTTAATATTTTTGGTAATAATTATGGGTTGCTTGTTTTATTTACATATTTTCAGAAAAAAATAAAAGCAACTACTTATTTCACAAATCATGGAACGGGACGAACACACACATAATTTGGGATTAAGAAAAGCTATAGCCCAATTACAACTTCTTGCAAGAGATTTAGAAAGTAAATATGCAAGTAAAGTGAGTTCTTATGAATCATCTTGGAATGGAAGTCACGAATTACAATTTGAAATTAAATATTTACGAGCATCTGTTAAGGGAAAAATTTGGGTAACTGCAAATAAGGCAATTATTGAATACACTTTACCACTTCTTCTGAAGAAAGCAGGCAGACTTATTTCAAAAAAAATTGTTAGGCGTTTTGAAAGATACTTCCCTTTTAATCATAGAAGAGTGGCTGTCTAAATGAGGTTAAACGTTTTTCCAATAAAAAACACATAGAATATTAACAATATCCATCCTTCCCACTGAGTTACTTCTTTATCTTGTGTCATTATTAAATATAGAAAACTTGCAACCAACATCATTGGTAATCCAAAACTTAAGATGGATGAGGGAATTATTAAGGTTCCAAAAAATGCAGGGATTCCCATTACTACAAATGCATTAAAAATGTTTGATCCAAGAACATTTCCAACAGCCATCTCAGCAAAACCTTTCCTTGCAGCTGAGATACTTACCATTAATTCAGGTAAGGATGTCCCAAGAGCTACTACGCTGACAGCAATTATTTCTGTTCCAATATTAAATATTTGAGATAATTTTATTACTGATTCTATAGTATATTTGGCACTAAAAAAAATAAATATCCCACTTATAAAAAGTATGGCTGAAGCTTTTATTGGAAATTTTTTACCTTGTTTTAATTTTTTTACTACTTTTTTAGTTTTTGTATGTTTATCTTTTTTTTCTGTATTAACTGTATATAAAAGGTATACCACTAAACCAATTAATCCAAGTATGCCTTCGCTCCAAGTAAAAACTCCATCCCAAATTGTAATAGCAAGATATAAAGCTGATGCCATCAGTATTGGAAGGTCAACATGCATTAATTCATACCCAATTTTTAACTTCTTCCCAATAATCGCAGAAATTCCAAGTACTAAAAAAATGTTTGTAATGTTTGAACCAACAACATTACCAACAACTATTTCAGAAGACCCTTTTAAAACAGCAATGATAGACGATAACAATTCTGGCAATGAAGTTCCTAAAGCTACTATTGTAACTCCTACTAAAAATGCTGGTAAGCCAAAGTATACACCTATTTTTTCTGCCGATATAGTAAAATAGTCTGAAGATTTAATAAGAACAATCAAACTTATTACAAAGAGTCCAATCCAGAATAATAAATCTATTTGCATGTTTGAAGTAAAGTGCGTAGGTTTAAAATTGTTTTGTTGTTGACATTTATAATAATAAGCTTATTAAAAATGTTTTTTCCCTGAAAAACTTTTTAAAGGATTCTTAGAATTGAGGTTCTATGTTAACTTCAGAAGCAAAAGCGGAACTTGAAGGAAAGAAAGCGCAACTTTCTGAGCTCGAGATTAAAAATCTTGAAAGGCAGCAGTACAGAGTTGTAGGTAGCCATAGCGCTGTCAAAACTTGCGGTTGGACTAGAAATATGATTAGAGGAAAAGGTGGCTGTTACAAATTAAAATTCTATGGCATTATGTCAAATCAATGTATGCAAATGACCACCTCTATTAGTTGTGCAAACAGATGTACCTTTTGTTGGAGAGGTTACAAAGCACCCGTAAGTAAAGAATGGAAGTGGGGAGTTGATGATGCTGAATTTGTTTTAGATGGTAGCATAGCAGCTCACCACAAATTGCTTGTTGGATTTAAAGGTTCAGATAAAGCCAACAAGAGGGCTTATGAAGCATCCAACACTGTGAAACACGTTGCCCTGTCTTTAACGGGAGAACCAATAATTTATCCTAAGATGAATGAGTTGCTTGATAAATTTCATCAGCAAGGAATTTCAACATTTATTGTTACAAATGGCCAGTACCCAGAACCAATAAAAAATCTTAAACCTATTACTCAGCTATACATTTCAGTCGATGCTCCTAATAAGGAAATGTTGAAGGAAGTTGACAAACCTCTGTTTGCAGACTATTGGGAGAGGTTACTAAAAGCATTAGATTACTTGGCAGAGAAGAAAGAAAGGACTTGTATCAGGTTAACTATGATAAAAAATATCAACGATGTGGAACCTGAGAATTATGCTTCTTTAATTAAAAGAAGCGATAGTGATTTTGTTGAAGTTAAAGGCTATATGCATGTTGGAGAATCTCAAGGAAGGTTAAGTAGAACTAATATGCCTTTGCATGAAGAGATTGTACAATTCACAAAAAAATTGATGCCTTACTTAGAGAATTATGAAATTGTTTCTGAACATATCCCTAGTAGAGTAGTAATGTTGGCCAAGAAAAAATTTAAGAAAGAAGATGGATGGTATACTTGGATTGATTTTCCTAAATTTGAAGAGTTGGCCAATTCTGGAGTTGAATT
Source organism: uncultured Methanosarcinales archaeon (assembly GCA_964552945.1). GTDB lineage: Archaea > Nanobdellota > Nanobdellia > Woesearchaeales > GW2011-AR9 > CAZEAB01. The sequence continues at coordinate 18,369 of CAZKIP010000006.1, read as the reverse complement.
TACTGCCGATGATTATCTTATGAAAACTCCTTCAACAGGTTTATCTGGAAAAGGAACTTGGCAACAAATGCCAGACCATGTTAGAACGCGTTTTTTGAAAGAGAACGATCATCTTTTTGTTGATGAAGAAACTCAAGAATTAAGTTTCTATGAAGATTAAGAGATAGTTATTTTCATTGCTTGTGTAGTATAAATTCCATCTGAAACATAGCAAACACCTTTTTGATTAAAAGTCCAATTGTAAGATTCTCCTGGATTAAAGAAGCCACTGTTTATATCTCTACATTTTCTATTTCCAACAACTAAAGCTATTTTAATTCTTCCTGTCCTAACATTCTCCCAAACTATGTTGTCTCCCTGATTGATGTTTAGAATTTTGGTACTAAAGCCACCATCTATCATTTTGATAACTCCCAATTCTTCTTCGGGGCCTTCAGAAATCATTTTTACCACTTTTTTCTTTGGTTTTTCTTCTACTTCTTCAGTAACTACTTCGATTACTTTTTCCTCTTTAACCTCTTCAATCTCTTCCTCAGGAATTTGATAATCAACTATTGCAAATTCTACTTCAGAAATAACTGATTTAAGGAGTTTAGTTCTTAAATCGCTGATTCTGCTGGCAATATAGCCCTCTTTCTGTAATTTATCCAATTCTTCTTCAAGATGTAAATATTCTACCACTTTTAGTTTGATTTCTCCTTTAGAATATTTCTCAATTTTTCTTTCTAGTGAATAATATCTATCATTGAGACTTAAGCCAGAGTAATCTTCATCAACTTTTGCAGCCTTTTCAGCTTCACTAAAAGCTTGTAAGAATTTTTTTGAAAGGGAGTTTACTTTATTTTTATTGTAATTGCTTACTTTTAGAAAATCTAATTCTATTTTAATTCTAACAAAATCGGCCATTTTAAATTCCGTTTCGTTAATCTTATCAATTTGTTTTAGAAGGTACCCATGCCTTTTATCCAAATCTTGAATCGTTTTGTTTGTTGTTGCGTTCTCATTAAGTTTGGTGATTGCCTTTTTGTACTCAATTTCTTTTTTGATTTTTTCTTGTTCTATTTTTGTACTATTTATTTCATTAATTTCTAAAGAACAACCAACTAATAAAATCAAAATTAATAATAGAGCAAATGGAGCAATAAGTTTCATCTCTACCTCTTTTTTAATCAAGTAAATAATTCAACTATAAAAGATTAAGGGTATTTGTCGGCAGTACCTTTAAATACAATTGGTTCTTTCTAGTATCATAAAGAGGTGTTCCCATGAAACTTTTGAATAAAGTAATGTTCTTCTCATTAATACTATTGTTATTGCCAATGCTTGTTTTAGCTGCAGAAGATGCTAAACTAGATGGTCCTACAGATTCTCATGACGAATCTTATGCTGACAAAGAATTTTCTAAAGTCATAGAAGAAGATATCTATGATGATATTGGCGATGTTGAATTGGAAGGTAGTGCCGGTTTAACACCAGATAGCAATTTCTATTTCATAGAAAATATTGTTGAATCCGTTTTAGTGGGAGATGATCCCGAGAAGGCTTTGGAGTACAAGGAAGAGAAAGTGTTGGAATTGAAAGAAATGCTTGAATCTGACAATCCAGAAGCTGCTGAAGTGGCTTTAGACAGAGTAAACAAATATAATGATATCATTCAAAAGGAAGTTTCTCCAAACATTGAAAAAAGAGTAAGGGAAAGTAGTAAAGCTGTTAAGGGAGTATTGAACTCTTTTGAAGCAAAGTTAAAAGATGATGATTGGAAAGATATTCAAAAAGGAGTTGACGAAAGTCTTAAACAGGAAGATAAAATTGCTTTAGCTGCAAAAATTTCTAGAAAGATAAATGATCTATGTGAAGCCCTTTCTGATTTAGATCCCTTAGAATATTCTAAAGTTTGTAAAACTGGTGAAGATGCTCCTAAGTGGAAAAGAGATTTAGATCAAAAATTAACTAAAGAACAAGAAGTTGAAGCAAGAAAATTTTTTGGAATTATGACTCAATGTTTCCAAAATCCAAAATCATGTAGATGTGATGATATTTCTGTAAAACCATTTGCTGAGCAGTGTAAGATAATAGCACCATTGGCAGCTGCCTGTGATGATGGAGACGAAGCAGCTTGCGAGAAGATGCAAGATGCAGGAGATCCAATAGACCTTTTACCAGATTATTTACAAGAAGTTATGGAAGAAGTGGAAGATAAGTTTGGAGAATCCAAGCATGATTTACACATTCCTACAGAGTGTGTTGAAGAAGGTGCAACTAGCAGAGAAGATTGTATGAAAGTTATGTTTAAAATTCATGCTCCTCCAGAATGTTATAAGGCATTAGAGGAAGGTAAAATAGACCCTAAGAATGAAAATGAGGCAAGGAAAGCTTGTGATAAAATAATGTTTGAATTGGAAGCTCCTCAGGAATGTATAAAAGCTGGTTTGAAAGATCGTCGGGAATGTGAGAGGTACATGTTTAAATTGGATGCTCCTCAGGAGTGTATCGATGCAGGATTGGATGGTTCTGGAAGAAGTGACTGGAAACAATGTGACGCCATTAGATTTAAGTTAGATGCTCCCAAAGAATGTTTGGATGCAGGTATTGACGGTTCAAATAGAGATGATTGGAAGAGATGTGAAGCTATCAAATTTAAATTAGATTCTCCTAAGGAATGTCTTGATGCAGGACTTACTGGAGAAGGAAGGAATGATTGGAAAAAGTGTGACGCAATCAAATTTAGATTGGATGCTCCTAAGGAATGTTTGGATGCAGGGCTTACTGGAGATAGTAGAAATGATTGGCGTGAATGTGGCAAGATTCGCTTTAAGCTTGAGGCTCCAAAAGAGTGTTTGGATGCTGGATTAGATGGTTCTAGTCAAAGAGATCATGAAGAATGTAGAAGGATTTCTGAATCTAAAAGAGGTGTTGACAGAAGAGATTGTGGTCCTGACCAACTACATATTTGTGATGATAACGGATATGATTGTAAGTGTGTAGATTCTGGAGATAAAGGTGACCCAAATGTTGGCTGTGGTGCTATAGATTGTAAGCAAGGCTATCATTGTGAATATGGTAAATGTTTCCCAGATGGTGGAAGTTGTGGTGATTGTCAAGCAAAATGTCCTGGAGCCTCTAGAACAGATTGTGTAGATGGGAAATGTGTCTGTTACGATGATGACAAAGGTGGTGAAGATTGGAAGAAAGGCTGCGATGTAATACTTTGTCCGAAAGGAACTTATTGCGCTTATGGAGAGTGTAAATCTCATCCAGTTAGTGAATGTAGTGATGGATGCCAGCAAGAATGTGGTGACCAGAACACAGATTGTCGAGAAGATAAATGTGTTTGTTTAGGATATGGGGATAATGGTCCTCCTCCAAGCAGTACAGACCCAGTAACTCCTCCACCTACAAAAACACCACCTCCTGACGATAGTACTCCTCCAGCTGATGATGGAACAAAGTCTGATGATTCATCGACTGATTCGGGGGATAACAAAGCTGGCTCAGCAGCTTCAGATGGTGGAAGTGATTCCTCTGATAGCGGTTCTTCTGATAGTGGAAGTGATTCTAGCTCTTCAGATAGTGGTTCTTCTGATAGTGGAAGTGATTCTAGCTCTTCAGATAGCGGTTCTTCTGATAGTGGAAGTGATTCTGGTTCATCTGATAGCGGTTCTTCAGAAAGTAGTGGAGATGCTGCTAGCGATGGTGGTTCAGAAACCAAAGAATAATTTTTTTATTTTTATTTTTCGTTTTTATCGTAAGTAATTCCTGGCAATGGGTGAAGTGCGTTCTCAAGAGCATAGCTATCTGCCGTAGATCCAGAGGCATGCGAAAGATACCTTACTCCATTCTCAACTCCTTGAAAAGCTTTTCCAAATGCATGTGGTAAGAACAATGGGATAATCCCCCATAAGGCTGAATCCTTGGAATCAATTTTAGATTTTTTCACTATTTTATCTAAAAAATCTGATGTAAAAAATCCAGCAACTGCTCCTATTAGTGCACACCCAATGGACCCTGGTATTGAATCTCCATAAGACACACCCATGCCAATCCCTGTTATTATTGGTGATAAAAAACCTGCAAATGTTCCAAGTTCATAAAATCTATCAGTAATTTCAAACTTATCAAGTTTACTTTCAGCGTCTTCTAACTTATACACCTGTCCATGTCGAATTTGAGCATAATTGTCTCCTTCAAATGAAATAACGTCAATGTGTTCTGTAGATTTATGTGGTCGTACGTAAACTTCTCCTTGTTGGGTATATCCCAGATCTTGAAGAATTCTAACTAAAGCATCTTTATCCTCTCTTTCAATTGGAACTCTTTCCGCTAATTTATCCTCATACTTCTCAAAAAATAATTCTTTAAATCCAGTAATTCTTTCTTGTAAATCTGAAGGAACAATAGAAGCTTCTCTGTACTTTGCAAGTTCTCTAGCCGACCTTACATCTACTTTTGATTCATCAGAATTTACTTGCAATTTTCTTAAATCACCTAGTAAACTATCAACATTATCATAAGTATTATCGTGACCAAGCATTTTCCATAAGACATTTTTAAGATTTTCATCGATTCTAAGAGCATTAAACTTCTTTTCATCTTCCATTCTGTCATATTCATCGTGTCCAATAAATTCAGGATGTCTTCCTGTGAATAGGAAATAAGCAGTTTTAGCTAATGAATAAAAATCATCACTCACTTCATGTTTTGATTTGATTCTTGAATAACCAGGCGTACCTCTCATTGTAACCGTCATTGTGGCAAGATCATTAACGCTTCTAATTGTTCCAAAATCAATTAAAGTGTATTCTCTATCACTATTTACAATAATATTTTGTGGCTTTATGTCTTTATGAACAACTCCTCCATTATGAAGAGGTTCTAAAAATTGTGTACAAACTTTTGTTAAAAAATCAATAACTTCAGATTCAGTATATGCTTTATTACCTTCAATGATTTCTTTTTCAAGATTTCTTCCTTCAGCAAAATCTCCAACAATACCAACATTTAACGAATTAATAGCAAATGCACTATAATTTGCACCAAGAAGGGTATTTACTCTTCGTAATTCTGAACTTAATTTATCTTCAAGCTCTTCAGTGGAGGTGCCATTACTTCTTTCTACAAATTTAAGAACTCTTTCTACGCCATCAGCATTTTTTGAAAGATAAGTATGTCCTTCTCCTCCTTGACCTAATTTTTCTTGAATACTTAGAACTTCATTTGTATGAGGGTTTCTAATGGTTGTACCACTAGGTATATTTGTAATATCTCCATTTATTAATTCATCTAATTCAACCATTCTAACATTTGTTCAGAATTAACCTCTTTTATAAATGTTTCGGCCATTTGTCACTGGAGAGGGACTATTACCTAGAATCGACCAACTTTTGATGGGCTTTATACAGCCCGGAAGCGAGTAAATGAGCACTGGCATTAATATATTCGAATTTTAAATCGGGATGTTGAGGAATAGTATCAAGACAAACAACTTTGTCAATATAATTTCTTTCATTGGCGCCGTCATGCTGAACTGGCATCGTAACGGCATGACTTGTCCATAATTCGATATGAGCTTTACCACCAGAATGCTCTTTAACATATCTGGCAGCCCTATTGGCAGTTCCAAGACTTACTGCCATGTCATCAATAATAATGTAAGTTCCATCATGATCTAAATTGTCAACTGTAATTGGGCTGAATGATTTTACTTGTGCAGATGCATCACTATATGTGAATCTATCTTTTCCAAAATTCATTAAGAAAGCAAAATATTCTTCAGGTGTCAAATCTGGGCAAGCTCTTTCAATGAAATTTTCACATCTAGATTCAGTTCCTCCATCAACAACGATAACATACAAATGGCCTTCTTTTTCTTTTCTAAGTTTTGCAAATCTTTCTTGAAAAGGCCTCAGTTTCTTTCTTACATCTTTAGCTCTGTTCCCAGAAAGACCTAATTTGTATGGGTTTATAGCTCTGGCAGAATGGAAAGGATTGATGTCATGAAAATCAATTTCTAATGATTCAGCAATCTGAGCTGCTTCTCTTGCATGTGGGTCAATGGTAACAATTGCATCTAATTTCCCTCTTTGGTAATCCCCTAGTGTTGTCTGAATTGAATCGAACTGAAAGAATCCTCTTTTTTTGTATTTTTTGATGCTATGCGATCTTACGTAAGTCAAATATGGTGCAAGGAGAGTTCTTTGAAGGGTATCCGTATTCCTGATAACATCCAAAAATCCTCTAACAGTCATATGGTGGTCATTAACCGAGATACATTGGGGTTGACCATCAACTACAAATCTGTGAGGAGTAAGTAAGTGCTCAACTATTGCTACATGTTTTCCCCTAATGTTATCGAACAATTGGTTCCTGCCGATATCTACTTGTGATTCAACATCAGGGAAATAATCTCCCACTAAAGGATGTTGATGATCTTTAGGCGTTCCTTTTGGTACACTTTTTCTTCTTTGGCTTGTGAGTAGTTCTACTTGATCTTCAAGGCCATATTCTTTTTTCAGAATTCTGGTTACATCTATGGCTAATTTCGTAGTATTTTCTCCAGAACAAGGGACAATTAACAGTTTTGTTTTACTTGCCACTTTGTTAAAAATCTAGTTCTTACTTTTAACCATTTCTCCACTTTATCATAACCTTTCTACTCTCTATATTTTCTTTTTATATGGCTTAAATTTTCTAAGGCAAACACTAGGGCACGGCACGATTATGGGCTTCGTTTATGACTCATCCCATGTGCCTCCATTGGCGCTAGTGTTTGCATTTTATTTAGCCCTATATTTTCTACCGTTACCTTTATAAAAACCTGTAATAAATACCCCTTATGGAATTAACAAAAGAAGATAGTGATGTTTTGAGAATATTGGTGCGGAAAGAATTAAGCCATTTGAAAAAAGATGAGAAGGATTTAAGGTTAGTAAATTCTCCATTTTTGAATAAAATGGTAGGGGATTCTGAAGATATACCTTTCCTTGCAGGAGGAAAATTATATGAAGAATTTCTATCTAAACTTCTGCAAAAACTTGAACAATGAGCGAAGAAAATTGGAAAGAAAAGTACACGGAGTTTCAAATGCTCCAGCAGCAGGCTGTGCAGATTAATGAACATCTAGAAATGTTAAATCAGCAATTGTTAGAATTAGATATTTCTAAGAATGCAGTCAGTGAATTAGGAGAAACTAAAGTTGGAACAGAAATTTTATCTCCTTTGGCTAATGGTATTTTTATCAGATCTAAATTGGAAAATAACCAGAGTTTGGTTGTCAACGTTGGTTCCAATACCACGGTTGAAAGAACTACTGAAGAAGTCGTTTCCTTGCTTGGACAACAGGAAGTTGAGCTGCGAAAAAAACTTGTTGATGTTGAGAAAGTAATGCAACATATACAGAATAAACTGATGTCGATATATCAAGATATTCAGAATGCAGAATAGTAATATTATGAAGAAGAAAATGAGGATTTTTAATCATGTTTGGAAAATTAAAAGATAAACTGAAGGGAGCATTATCAGTTTTTTCTAAGAAAGCTGAAGAGGAAGCGGAAGAGAAGCAGGTTGAAGTAGAGAAAGTAGTTGAGAAGCCTAAGAAGGAAAAGAAAGTAGAAGTTAAAAAAGAAGTCAAGAAGAAGGAAGTTAAGAAAAAAGAAGAGAAACCAAAAAAAGAAGTTGAAAAAGAAACTAAGGTTGAAGAAAAAGAATCCGAAGATGTTCCTGAAGAAGTCTTAGAAAAAGCTGACAAAGTAATTGAAGAAGCTAATTCTGTACCAGTAAAAGAAGAAACTAAAGAAGTAAAAGATGAAGAGACTAAAGAAACCAAAGAGACTAAAGAAGAAAATTTTGAAGAATCAAAGGAAGAGGAAATTCCTAAAGTAGAAATTATTGAAGAAGAAAAGAAGGAGGGTTTTTTCAGTGGTTTATTCAAAAAGAAAAAAGAAACTAAAAAAGAAACTCCTAAGGAAGAACTAAAAGTTGAAAAACCAAAAGAGAAGGTTAAGAAGGAAAAAGTCGCTGAAGATAAAGCTCCTAAAAAAGAAAAAGCAACAGAGAAAGTAGAAAAAGAAGTTGTTGAGGAAACAAAAGAAGAAATTACTACTGAACCTGAAGAAGTAAAGGAAGAAAAAGGTTTCTTTGGAAAAATTAAACAAACGCTAACCACAAAAACTATCTCTTCAGAAAAATTTGATAATCTTTTTTGGGAATTGGAAATAGTTTTATTGGAAAATAATGTTTCTGTTGAAGTTATTGAAAAAATTAAAGAGGATTTAAGAGAAGAATTGGTTGACAAACCATTACCAAGAGATGTTCCAAAAAAGATTGCAGAAACTTTGAAACAAACAATGCATGAAATTCTTTCTTGTGAACAGGTAGACCTTTTGGATAAAATAAAAAAGAAAGAAGGACCTTTCATCATAACTTTTTTTGGAATAAATGGGGTTGGTAAAACAACTTCAATTGCAAAATTAACTCAATACTTTCAGGACAATAAAATGTCTGTAGTTTTTGCTGCTTGTGATACTTTTAGGGCTGCTGCCATCGACCAATTACAAGAACATGCAGACAATCTAAAAGTAAAAATGATTAAACATGATTATGGTTCAGATGCAGCAGCTGTAGCTTTTGATGCAGTTAAATATGCAGAAAAAAATAATGTTGATGTTGTTCTTGTTGATACTGCTGGAAGGCTGCATAGTAATACTAACTTGATGCAAGAACTTGAAAAAATTATTAGAGTTACAAAACCTGATTTCAAAATTTTTGTTGGTGAATCTATCACCGGAAATGATTGTATTGAACAAGCTAGAAAGTTTAATGAGTTAGTGCAAATGGATGGTGCAATCCTCACAAAAGTGGATGTGGATGAGAAAGGAGGCGCTCCTTTATCAATATCTTATACTATTAAGAAACCAATTTTATTTCTTGGAGTTGGTCAAAATTATTCTGATTTAGAGAAATTTGATCCTGATGTTATTTTGGAAAGATTAGGATTTTAAGTTTGTTTTTCATTGCTTTTATAAAAAAATGTTTTTCTGTAGTATAAATGAAACCTAGAATTGCTATAACTGCTGATTTAGATGGAACTTTAGCCGAGGGAATGCATCCTAATTTTCTTTTGGATAAAATGGGTATGGATAGAAAAGAGTTTTGGGATAGGATATATGAAGAACAGAAAAAAATAACAAATTCTCCTGAAAATTTCATTGCACTTTATTTTACAAGAATTATTGATGCAGTAAATCATTATAATGAGCAAAATCCAAAAACACCCATTACGAGAGAAACTATGGGGGAGTTGGGGAAAGAATTGGATAAAACTTTATTCCCTGGAGCAGATACCTTGTTCCCAGAGTTGCGTAGTGATTATCCTGAAGCCGAATTTTCTTTTAGAGTCATTAGTTGTGGAATTAAACCCATCATTGAAGGCTCTTTGCTAGAAAGATATTGTGATCACGTATGTGCTTATGATTTTGTTAAATCCCATTACTCTGATAGAATTGCAGGTTTGGGGTTAACGGTTTCTTCTGATGAGAAGGAGAATGTTTTGATTAGACTTAGCATTGGTCAGAGTAAAATAAGAGGGGCATATGATTGGCCTTTAGAAAATTCTTTAGTTTTAGGTGATGGATTGACAGATAAAGCAATGCTTAAAGTCAACAAACGTTATGGTGGCATGTCTGTTGGAGTTATATCTAATGAAAGTGATAGAAGAAATGCAGAAACAGAACTTGGTCCTTTTGTTCATTCTGTTCAATTTGCAGATTATCGCCGAGGATCAGATTTAAGAAAAACTATTGATGGGTTTGTTAGAAGTAGACTATAATTTGTTTCTATCCGGAAAATTTACAGAAATATCTCGCAAATTTTATATATCCTTAACAGCTCATGGTAGGATGGAAGAATTTTTTTCAAGAGAAAAGTTAATAGAATTAGCAACTAAGCATGGTACTCCCCTTTACGTATATAATGGAAACTTAATTATTCAGAGATATAAAGAGTTGTATGATTTTATTCCCTGGAAAAAGTTGCAAATATATTATGCTATGAAAGCCAATTATAACTTGGCAATTTTAAAACTTCTAGAAAAAGAAGGCGCTTGTATTGATGCAGTAAGTCCAGGAGATGTTCTTCTTGCTATAGAGGCCGGTTTTTCAGCAGATAGAATTCTTTTTACTTCTAACAAAATTACAGATGAAGAAATGCATGAAGTTCAGAAGTTGGGTGTTTTATTCAACATTGGAAGTTTATCCAGATTAAATAGGTATGGTGAAGCTTATCCTGGAAGAGAGGTTTGTATAAGATTTAATCCAGATGTTGTTGCGGGCGAACATGAGAATGTACAAACGGGTGGAGAAGCTTCCAAGTTTGGAATTATGATTAATAAGGTTGAGGAAGTTGTTGAAGTTTGTAATAAATATGGTTTGAAAGTTGTAGGAGTTCATGAACACACCGGTTCTGGAATTCCTGAAACGGTTCAAATGATGGAAGGTATGAAAAATTTGTTAGGTATGATTACTCCAGAAAGATTTCCTAATTTAAGATTTGTTGATTTTGGTGGTGGGTTTAAAGTTCCTTACAAACCTGAAGAAAAAAATTTGAATTATTTAGAGTTTGGAAAAGAAGTAGTGGCAATTTTTTCTAAATTTTGTGAGGGTTATGGAAAAGAATTAGAAATGTATTTTGAACCAGGTAAATATCTTGTTTCAGAGGCAGGAAATCTTTTGGTAAAAGTTACCGAAATAAAAAATAATCCTGGTAAACTTATTGCTGGAACCAATTCTGGATTTCCTCAATTAATTAGGCCTATGTTTTACCAAGCTTATCATCACATTTTGAATTTATCAAATCCTTCTGGGGAAATTAAGAAATATGATGTTGTAGGTAACATTTGTGAGACCGGAGATTGTTTTGCTGTAGACAGAAAACTTCCTGAGTTAAGGGAAGGTGATGTTTTAACTATTCTAAATGCTGGTGCTTATTGTTATTCTATGGGTGGTGTGTATAATCTAAGACCGATGCCTCCTGAAGTATTGTTGTTTGGTGGAGAGAACAAATTGGTTAGAAAAAAGTTGAGTAATAAGGGACTTGTTAAAAGAATTAGTGAAGAGAGTTTATGATACGTCTCATGATTTAAGGTTTTATTATAGAAAAAGGGTATGGGGAGGATTATTTATATCAGAAGAAAGCCAATAAAAAACTTTATATATGACAACATTTCTCTTTGCAACATGGAAATTAAGTGGCAACCAGCTATGAGTGTTGGAAATGAAGAGATAGACCGACAACATAAAAAAGCTATTAAGATGCTTAATAAATTAATTAGTTTTGTTAGTGTTGATCATTTGGGTGATATCCGAAAGGTAATTCATTTTACTGAAGAATACGTACATTTCCATTTTGATTATGAAGAAAATTATATGAAAGAAATAAATTATCCTCATTTGGCCAAACATAAGAAATTGCATGAAGAATATCAAAAGTTCGTAGATGATTTTAAAGAAGAGTTTAATTCTATAATGTTAGAAAAGAGTGTTTCATCTATTAAATTAAAAAAATTACATGACAAAGCGAAAAAGTTTCTTGGTGAGTGGTTTGTTAATCATACCCTAACTGCCGATTTAGATTTTCAGAAATATGGAAAAGAACATTCTAAAGCTAAATAATCCTCGGTTTTTCTCTTATGAACAATAGACTCCCCCAATAATGAATAATGTACCCCCCGAAAAACGAGAGGGGAGGATTGTTTATATCAAATAATTCTCATCATTACGACGATTACCAATGTTCTGTCCACTAAGAAAATTTGTTTTTCAACCAAATAGTTTTTAAATCAACCATTTTCTTAAACACAAATGACTTCAATACATTTCATAACGCAGGGCTGTTCTGCCAACCTCTCAGATACAGAATCTATGAAAGGTCTTTTGAGAGAAGCACAATTTGAAATAGTTGATAATTTAGAAAGTGCCGACATTGTCATCTTTAATACATGCACTGTAAAAAATCCTAGTGAATCAGCTTTTTTTAGAGAATTGGAAAAAATAAAATTAGAACATCCCTATAAAACTATTGTTGTAGCAGGTTGTATTGCTCAATCAGATTCAAAAAATCCTCTGTTGAAAGATTATTGTCTTATTGGAACAAGACAAATTCACAGGATTGTTGAAGTTGTTGAGGAAGCATTGAATGATAATGTTGTTAGGCTTTTAGAGAAAGGAGAAATGCCTCCTTTAAATCTTCCTAAAGTTAGAAAAAATCCCGTTATTGGGATAATTCAAATTAACTTAGGTTGTTTGGGCGTATGTACTTTTTGCAAAACTAAATCTGCTCGTTTCAATCTTAAATCATATCCTATTGCGGACATTGTTAAAGAAGCTAAAGATGCAATTAAAGAGGGCGTTAAAGAGATTTGGTTAACCTCACAAGATACTTTTTGTTACGGGTTTGATATTGGAACGAACATCGCTGAATTGTTAAAAAAGTTAGTTGAAATTGAAGGCGATTTTTTAATTAGAGTAGGGATGGGAAACCCAGATCATTTCCCCAAAATTAAAGATAAATTAATAGAAATTTACAAAAATCCTAAAATTTTTAAATTTTTACATTTGCCATTGCAATCTGGGAATAACCAAGTTCTTAAAGATATGAGGCGTCTTTATACAATTGAAGATTTTAATAAGATACTTGCTGATTTTAAGAAAAGGATTCCTTCTATTAACATTATGACAGACATTATTGTTGGATATCCCACTGAAAGTGAGGAACAATATTTTGATACTTTATCTGCGACAAGATTAAATTCGTTTGATTCTATCAACATTAGTAGATTTTGGCCGAGGCCGGGAACTAAAGCTGCTGAATTGAAACCATTACAAGGAGAGGTTGTTAAGCATCGTTCTAAAGTTCTAACTGAAATATTCCATAACATTTCTTTGTTACAAAACGAGAAATGGGTTGGCTGGAAAGGTAAGATTTTGGTAGATGAGAAAGGTCGAGAAGGACAATGGATTGGTAGAAATTATTGTTATAAACAAATTATTATTGAGGGTGAATTTAAGTTAGGTGAATGGGTAAATGTTGAAGTGATTAAGGCTGAGAAATTTGCTTTGAAAGGAAAGGCTGTTTGAGAATTATTGCCTTGCAAAATCATGAAATCCTTCTGGAGTTTTTACTCCCCATTTTCCACCTTCAATGCAGATTTGTTCCCAGTGGGTAACTTTCATTTTTCCGTCAGGTTGTTCTTCTTGAAATGTATAAAGGTTAGAAATTGGGTCGAACTCAACATTATTTCTCAGTGGTAGAATGCCTTTTGATTCAGTGTTAAAAAGTTGTATAACGTAAGTAGCAATAGTTGGATGTCGTCTTACAGTTTCATCAAAATCATCTTTAAGAACTGTTTTTACAGTCTGATATAAGTCTTTTATTGGATTCATTTTAGTATAATTTACCTCTTATATTGCTTAGGATTTACTAGTATATAAACTTTTCCTTTTGTTGTCCCTTATAAGTGGTTATTACAGAAAGTTTTATAAATTTGGGCTTATTTATTATTAATTATGAAAAAATCAAACCTTTTAGATTCTGTAAGTTTACTAGAGTTTGGAATAGTTTCTGGAGTTGTATCTAAATTTGCAAGTGAAGGTGCTTTGGAACATTTGACTTATTCTCTAAGTTCTAATCCAGAAATTTCTGATAGGATGATTAACGTTCCTTTAAGTGTTAGTTTAGCTGCAGGAGCCTTGTTGACTGCTTATTTTACTATTGGAGGAGTTGTTAAAGGTGGCGAAGGCGTTTTAAGGTCTGTTAGAAATTATTTTTCTACTTATTGAAACTTCTTGTCAGTCTATTTTTTAGAAATAATTAAAAACGATTAGTAATAACCTAGCTGTATGCAAGCAAAAGATCTTAAAAATAAGTATTTAATATTTTTCAAGAAAAAAGGACACGCAGTTATCCCTTCAGCCTCTTTAATCCCCGAGAATGATCCTACCGTATTATTTACAACCGCAGGGATGCATCCTTTAGTTCCATTTTTAACAGGTCAACCTCATTCTTTAGGAAAAAGAGTCACGGATGTTCAGAAATGTATCCGTACAGGAGATATTGATGAAGTTGGAAATACAACTCATCACACTTTTTTTGAAATGCTTGGAAATTGGTCTTTTGGAGATTATTTCAAAAAGGAAGCAATTGAAATGAGTTTTGAATTTCTTACTAAAATTCTTGAATTACCCATTGAAAAATTGGCGGTTACTTGTTTTGCAGGAGATAAAGATGCTCCTAAAGATGAAGAATCTGCAAAAATTTGGGAATCTTTAGGCTTTCCAAAAAATAAAATTACTTTTCTAGGTAAAAAAGATAATTGGTGGGGTCCTGCAGGAGAGACTGGTCCTTGTGGTCCCGATACAGAAATGTTTTATTGGGTTGGTGAAGGTGCTCCAAATAAGTTTGATCCTGATAATTCTAACTGGGTAGAAATTTGGAATGATGTTTTTATGGAGTATGATAAACAGAAGGATGGTACTTTCAAACCTTTGAAACAAAAAAGTGTAGATACCGGATTGGGTGTAGAAAGAGTTACCGCAATTTTACAGGGATTAGACGACAATTATCTTACTGAACAATTTTTACCAATTATAAAAAAGATTGAAAAAATTACTAAAAAGAAGTATGGTGAAAATAAAAATGCAATGAGAATTATTTCAGACCATATTAGGGCTGCAGTTTTTATCTTAGGTGATCAAAGAGCTGTGACGCCTTCCAATCTTGATCAAGGATACATTTTGAGAAGGTTTATTAGAAGGACTATAAGACATTTAAGAGCATTAGATTTAGATATTACTAAAGAAGATTATACCGTTATTCTCGCTAAGTTGGTAATTGAAATGTATAAATCTGAATATCCTGAATTGAACAAGAAAAAGGAATTTATTTTAGAAGAATTGAAAAATGAAGAACGTAAATTTGAGAAAACTCTTGAGAAAGGGTTGAGAGAATTTGGTAAGATGTGTTCTGATAAGATTATTACAGGTAAAGATGCTTTCCTTCTTTTTCAAAGTTATGGTTTCCCTTTGGAAATGACCCAAGAATTGGCTCTGGAAAAGGGTGCTAAGGTTGATGAAGAAGCTTTTCATGAAGAATATAGAAATCATCAAAAACTTTCTCGTGTTGGAGCTGAAAAGAAGTTTAAAGGTGGTTTAAGTGATGCTTCTGAGGAAAGTAAGAAATTGCATACTGCAACTCATTTACTTAACGAAGCTTTGAGGAAGGTTGTTGATTCTAAGATTCTTCAAAGAGGTTCAAACATTACGCCAGAAAGGTTAAGGTTTGACTTTAGTTTTGATAGGAAGTTAACGGCTGAAGAATTGCAGAAAGTTGAGGATGAAGTTAACAAGGTTATTGAGATGAAATTGGAGGTTGTACGTGAAGAAATGCCTTTGAAAGAAGCTTTATCTAAAGGTGCTTATGGTGAGTTTGGTGCAAAGTATCCGGAAGTTGTTTCTGTTTATAGTGTAGGTGATTATTCTAAAGAAATTTGTGGTGGTCCTCATGTTTCCAATACTTCTGAACTTGGTCATTTTAAGATTAAGAAAGAGCAATCTTCAAGTGCTGGTGTAAGAAGGATTAAAGCTGTTTTGGGATGATTGTTTAGATGAATAAATGGACGGTTTTTTAGTTGAAGTCATCGGAAATCTTTTATATGCTTTAACATTTATAGTTCTCATGGTTAAGAAGTGGCTTTTAGGAATAATTATATTTATCTTATTAATTATAATCTTGGGGTTTACACTAAGTTTATTTCAACCTGTTGATGAAACAAAAATTACTTGTGAGTATCCTAGGGAAAGAACTTATCAAACAGCAAATAGCACACTTCCTAAAGTCAAGATAAATTATATTACGAAACCAGAGAATTACAACATTGAAGCATTTGTAATTAATAAAGAATCTTGTCCAGAAGGCTATCAATGTGATTTATGCCAACCTGGTATTAATGGCATAGTAATATCTGATATGAAATTTACCTATCCTCTTTATGAGGAAGATTTTGAATATTTAATGTTTCATTCAAATAAAACAATTATCTTATCAGATTTATCAAACCCATCACAGTTTGAAGTTGATAAAAAGTATTTATTTACAATATCAGTAATAGAAATAGGAGATCATTCCTATCAAGATAAATCAACAATTTTAACCACTAAAAATAAGATTAAAGAAGCTAAGCTATTAGGATATTCTGAAATTGAACAATAGTCCATTTTTCTACTAGTAAACAATATACTCATTAAGTAAATAATGGTTCCTCTAAAAAAATGCCGGACAATTATTTATAAGCACCATAACCAGCTATCTTAATGGTATCTAAGCTTTTTCCAAGTAAAGATTCTTGAATTTCTTTTGATAACCTGATTTCATTTTCTATTTCTGTATTAAGTGGAACGATTCCAGTTTCTATCCATTTTTTAAACTTAATTTGATTTTTAGGATTATTTGATCCTATTTCTTTGAAGTATTTCTTTACATCCTTGGAGAAGAGGTAAATTGTAAATGTATTTTTTTCCTTGTGATTTATAGTTGGGTTTGAAGGTTTGAACCCAAGCTGAATTAATGCTTTACGAAGGGAGTAGATTAATGAATGTTCTTTATTTGTAAAATGAAGTTGGGCTGATCTTTCGTGATGTTTGTGTAAACCACCATCAGTATCATATAAGCCTCGAACACAAGACCTAAGTAAATCATTGTCTTTAAACAAGTTCTCAGGGATTTTACAATTGACTTTTGGAGAAACAAAGCCAATTTCTTTTAGTAGATTGTATACTTCTATTGAAGAAAAGATACAATCAAAATTTTCTCTTGCTTGTTTACGAAACCGAACTTTTTTAGAGAATAAATATTCTATTAATCTTGGAATAAATTCTGTAATATATCTTCCATCGATTGTGCCACCACTAATTGTAATTTGATTACGCTGGGAACACCCATCTCCTAGCATTATTCCAATAAACTCAGCAAGTTCAGGTTTAATCATTTTCATTAAAACTAAATGATAAATCAATTATGCTTGTTTATATTTGCTATCCGTGGTTGACCAGTGGGTAGTGGCTACCATAAGCTTAATAAATGAGTTCTAATCTTTTGCTAGTTGTGCGTGGGTAGTATAGCGGTTAGAAGTTGCAATCAACTGACAAATATTTGACGTTGCCAATAGCAGAAATCTAGAATTTCTGGAATATCTGCTACGCAGACACGTTGAGACCCGGGTTCAATTCCCGGCCCGCGCATATTTTTTTCTAAGAATTACTTTACTAAAAATAAAAAGAGAATAAAAAAGAAAAAAAATTATTTAGTTTCGTGCTAAAACAAATGCATGTTTCAAAGCCACGATAATAGTAGCAGGCACGAATAAGGTTAAAATCCCTTTTAAAATGTTGGAAATTAACGGTGCAACACCTTCAAAAACACCAACTTGTATCCCTAGAAAGGAAACTAACACTAAAACAGTTCCACTTGCCAGAAAAGATCCTACCTCTTTTTCAGTTACATTCAATAAACCCACTATTAAACCTAATAGGAATACTACCCAAAGTATTGTTGCAGAATATGCTCCTCCAAATCCAAGACCTAGAACTACTGCTAGAATCACACCTATTAGAAAAGACCAACTTCCAAGAGTACCTACGGTACTTTTTTTAGCAGGTCTAGCCTTCCTTCTTTTTGCTCTCGCCATTATCAATCACCTCTTTTTTTAGAGAGGTTCAGAAATTGTTAAATTTCTCGTCACCTCTTTTTTAGAGAATATATAAGTCCCTAATTAGTGGAGAAAATCATTTTTAGTTTAAAAATGTATCGAAATGAAGAATTCATTTAGGACATTCCAAAAAGTTCATTTTTGTTATTGAGAGAAATACCCTTAATACCATAAAAAGTTTTATATACCCTCTATAGTTCTGTGAGTTAAATCCCTCCATAGTTTAGTGGCTAGAACGCTCGACTGTAGAAATTGTTTGACTACGCTTTATAGCGATGAATGAAAAACAATCAGTCTTGTAGTCATCGAGAGGTCCCCGGTTCAAACAACCTTTTAGGAAAAGCTTGAGCAAAACAAGCCCTACTGGTTATGAAAGTCCGGGTGGGGGGACTTTGGGTCAAATGCCATATTTGGCCCTTTATTTTAATTTTTAAAAAAGGAGTGATTTCACCACTTATAACCTGTGATTTTAAGCAATAAGTACAATTTAACCGACAGCTTTATAAACCGACCCCAGTTTTACCCAGAAAATGGCAGTAAATTTCTACATCATGGGCTCTAAAAATTATGCTGTAGATTGAATAACGTCATTTGTTTGCCCTGGTAGTGTAGTTCGG
>CAZKIP010000005.1:0-95979 GCA_964552945.1 uncultured Methanosarcinales archaeon | reverse complement strand
TAACAGATTTGTCACCAATCTTATCCATTACTGGAATTTGAGGTACGTCACTAACAATAATTTTCACAGGTAGGAAAGTAGTAAACTCACCATCTGTTACTTTGAAAACAATATTGTAGGTTCCTGAATCATCAGTAGTTGGTGTCCAAGTGAATGTTTGAGTTAAAGGATCAAAGTTATCTTTTAAATCTCCAGTAGCCCAATAAGTTAGAACATCTCCATCAAAATCAGAAGCCTTAACTACAAAAGTTAATTCTTCTTCTTCCTTAACATTTTGATCCCCTATTTGTTCTAAAACAGGAAACTGATTATCGTTTCCAACGGTAATTGTGATTTCTTCACTTGAAGACAATTTTCCATCGGTTACTTTGAAAGTTACTTTGTAAGTTCCTTCGTCCTTTAAAGTTGGTGTCCAGGAAAAGGTTTGAGTTTTAGCATCAAACTTATCATTTAAATCTTTAAGTTCAGTACTCTCAGCGCTATAAGTTAAGGCATCTCCTTTGTTAGGATCGGTTCCAGTAACTTTAAAGCTAAGTTTTACTCCTTCTTTCACTCCTTTATCCCCAACAGGGTTTAAAGTAGGAGCTTGGTTACCTTCCTTCACAACGATAGTAATCGTTTCAGTGCCATATAATTCTCCATCGTAAACTTTGAAAGTTACTTTGTACGAACCAGCATCATCAAAAGATGGTTTCCATGTAAATGTTTGAGTTAAAGTATCAAATATTGCAGAGGTGCCTTTTAAATCGGTACTCTCAACACTATAAGTTAAGGTATCTTCCTTGTTTACATCTGATGCACTAATTGTAAAAACAAGCGGTTCATCTTCCGTAATTTCTTTATTTCCAACAGGATTTAATACTGGTGCTTTGTTTGTATTTAAAATGTTAAGTTCAATAGTTTCGGTGTCTGATCCACCTTTACCATCGTCTACTTTAAAAGTAATTTTGTAAATTCCAGATTGAGTGTAATCAGGTACCCAAGAGAAAATTTGAGTTTTAGTATCGAAAAAATCACTAAGTAAGGTATTTTCAGTTGAATAAGTTAAAACATCCCCATCATCATCTGTAGCAACAACTTTGAATTTAACTTCTTCTCCTTCATGCTTCTCTTTATTTCCAATAGTAGCTAAAACAGGTTCTTGGTTAACATCTTTAACATTAATAGTAATAGGTAATTCAACAACATCCAGTTTGTCGGTTGCTGTGAAAACAATTTTATGTTCTCCAGATTGTTTGTAAGTAGGAGTCCATTTGAAATTTCCATAGATATCAACTGATGCTCCTTCAGGCAATTTTTCTTTTGAAGAGACAACAACTCTATCCTCAGAATCATCATCTTTGAATTTTAATGAAAAAGCAATAGGTTTATTTTCCTCGCCATCCGTACTTCCATCTGTACTAAGATGTTTTGGAACTCTGTTAGTGTCTGAAACAGTAACAGTAACATATTCCCAATTGGTGTTGCTAAATCCATCGTTAGCTCTAAATCTTAGTTTGAATTTCTTAGATGTAGCCCCATATGGTTTGAAATCAAAAGCGTTAGTATTCCAATTATGTTTCAAGTAATCATAATCAGGTTCAAAAGTAACTTCGCCAGTTTGCTTGTTAAATTTAACTCCCAGATTTGAAACTTTAGATTCAGAATAAGTACTTCCAAAAACACCCATTGAAAAACAATTTAATGAGCCTAATAAAGTATTGTCGCAAGCTCCTGCTTCAAAAGTCATTTTTTGACCTTTATCTGAATCAGAAACGGCTACTTTAAAATTTAATTTTCCATTTTCACTTACTTTCATGTTTTCTAAAGTACCAATAGTTGGTGCATTATTTTCAACATTAAAGTAAATTTTTCTTTCAGTAGTATCAATTCCATCGGTAAGTACAACATTTACACTATGTAAACCAACGGTTTTTCCTACTCCAGTAACTAAAACGCTTTTTCCATCATTAATTAGTTTGTGATCAAATCCTTCTGGAAGGCCACCTTTATAGTAACCTTCAGTGTTTGAATCTAATTTAAAATTTAATTTATCTTTTTTATCTTCATCACTACCATCAATTGTTAGTTTGAAGTTTTCGTTTAATTTTACAGTGTAAATATAATCTTTAGCTGTAGGAGAAAAACTTAGTTTAGGTGCATGATTCAAAACAGTTAAGGTTGAATCTTCTGCTGCTGGAATACCATTAACAAATGCTTTAATGACATATTTACCATTAAGTCTTCCTAAATCAGTATAATTTCCAAAAATATCTAACTCCTTATTGAATTCAGAAGTAGGTTTGAAATTATGAGAATACAAAGTTTTAACACTTTTTCCATCTTTGTACAAGTCAACTAATACATTAGTAATAGGTGCTTCTTTAGGGTGAACATCTGCACTGATTTGTAAAAGAGCTTGTTCACCGTGGTACATAGTATGATCACTGGTTCCAGAAGGTAACCAGTATGTAGTCATTGTTGGTTTAGCTAATGCAGCCGGAACCGCAAGGGCCAACAAAACAACAATCAAAATTGAAAAAAGTTTTATTTGTTTCATATTATTTTTCACCATTTTATTTCTAAAATTTTAATCCTAGAGCTGGTCCGCAGCTAGTCTTATCATACAGACGTTCACAACGAACAGCAGCATTAATCTTAAAGTCTTTATTTTTGAAAGGACTGAAATCTACTCCAGCTTCTCCAGAAACGCCAAAATCTGCAGCGTATTCCATTTTAACTGGACTTGTTTCAGGAGAGTTAGTAACTTTTCCATTTGGATGTTCAACTTTCTGATTTGTAGCTGTATATGCAGAACCTTGTTCACTAACTGCCAATAAAGGTCCACCCCTTATGTAAGCAGTAACTTTTTTCCAAGCATGTCTTAATCCTACAGTTAAACCTCCTGTAAAGATGTGGGCACCTTGTTTTTCAGTAAAAGTTTCTGTGTTAGTTCTAACTTTGTCACCTAAACGCAAAGCAGTTCTTTCTTCATAAGTTTTAGTTTCACTAGTAGATTTAGGCCCAGTTAAGAATCTGTAACCAGCTTCTAATCCTACTGTAAAGTGTTTTTTGAAGTTAAGGATTGCTCCTGCAACTCCTCCAACAGAAGTATTATCTCCATTGGTTAAAACGATTGCAGATGCATGATAATCAACTGTCATTTTATCTTCTAAAGAAGTTGCCGGAGTTGCTTCAACTGGAAGAGCTGTAGGTGTAGGTTCACCAGGAAGATTTGTTGGAGTCACATTTCTCGCAAGATCCAAAGCTCTTAATCTTCTGTTTTCTGCAATTAAATCATTTAATCTACCATCATCTGCAGGAGTTGATTTTTTTCCTTCAGCTTCATAAACAGCATGGCATAAAGTTGGTCTTGCACAACCGAACCATCTTCGATTATTGACCCTCTTCCCTTTTATTGCTAATCTTCTTGATAACAAATATTTATTAGAGACACCTCTCTGTGAAATAAGAGCCCCATTGGCTACGCGGTTATTTCTTTCGACAGAACTCATACATTCGCCATAAGCCTTGCCTTCTTTAGATGTTCCTTTAAAAACTGTTTCAGCGTATAATTTACACCCATCTAAATTTCTAGAGTATCTTCTCCATTTTCTTGTTCTATTTCTATTAACAACTTTTGGAACAGTTTTATCTTTTTTAGTAGTTGCCGTAGGAGTAGGACAAAGTTCATCTTTTCGTTTCTTTAATGCATCTTTATATGCAGCAGCATGTCCTTTCTTTTCCCCTTCAGCTTTACCAGCTGCTCGAGCTGCGTCCTCTTTATCAGCAACTGCATCTGCAGGTAAAGTAACGGTAGATTTTGCCTTAGGCGGCTTAGCACCTGCTGCAGCAGGGGTTAAAGCTAAAGTGATACCCATGGCTGTTCCAACAACAGGTTTTATAATATCGTAATTTTTCATTTTTTATCCTCCGGGTTACATGATAATCCTGAATTGTAAATTGCTCCATCAATTCCTAAATCGTCTACTCCTAAAAGTCCACTATCTATTACTTTTGTAACAAAAGAATTTTTGTAACGAGAATTGTTTGGATCTTTATTATCTCCAAAATGTCTGTCATATAATTTTGTAGCCATTACGTCTTCAGAAGAACCAACAACTGCAATTTCTCCATTTCTACAAATGTAAGCATTTACTATATCAGCAAAAACTGCAGGAGACCTATCCTGTTCAACTGCATTAGCAACTACAGTATGCCAATTTGTAACAGGAGGTGGAGTTGTAGGCGTAGTTGTTCCTTTAGCAACTTCTTTCTTTTCGTCAGCCGTCCAACCAATCCATTTTTCTTTTGCATAATCTGCTACTGAACTTGCTCCAGCAACAGCTTTATTCTTAATAAAAGTCATTCCTTTAGCATCATTAGCGCCATAATCTGCTCCAGCAGCAGCCAATACTGCTACTAAAGAAACTCCACCAATTGCTCTATTTCTAAAACTTCTTTCTTGCTGAGAATAAAGTCTTTCATGAACAACTTGTCCTACTGGTTTACGACCTTTTTGAGCAGTCGCATAAAATGAATCAGGATTAAATTCAGAAGGTAAGCCAACCCTTTCCTTCCTAGAAAAAACATCATCTAAACTTAGTTCTCCAGTACTTAGACCAACATATTGGTTAGCTCTTTTTGGAGATAAATCACTGAACACGATGGTTAAATAATTAAGTGATTTGACAGCAGCGGTAGGAGAAATTTTACCAATTTTGTTTAAAGAATTAATAATTCCTTCAGTAACAATTCTTCTTTTATTTCTATGTACCGAAGCAGAGTTTTTATTTGCTGGGCTTCCAAAAACGTCATTCACTAAGCTTGTCATATAATCATTAGAAAGACCTAATCCTAATCGGTCACTAACATGTAAAAGTCTTGTTGAAAAATCTCTTGCTCCTTTATTGGGATGTTTTAATGTTTCAAAAACTTGGGTATCGCCTCCTTGCGGAGCTGCACCATCTTGTGGTTTGTTATCTTCTGTCATTTTGTTGTTAAAACCTCTTGTCAATTATGAATACTACCCTAAAGTAAGAACCTTTTTATAAACTTTTTGGTAGTTTTCTATTATTTAGTAGTTACAGGACCCGCGGAATTTTTCCGGACTTTTGGTCCCCTTTTTATTTATAAAATTTAAAAGTATTAAAATGTCAAAATTATTTCTTTAGAAATTTCAAAAAAGAGTTTCCTGATTTTCTTTTCAATGAAGGGATAGGTCTGTAAACCATTTCACTAGGAGACGATAAGTCTTCAGTTAAATTACTTTCGCCATCATCATAAAGAGTTTCTGGGATAGGTGGTGGAAGATCTTCTGAAACCTCTGGTGATTGACTACCTTTTCCATTTAATCTTATAGACCTCATACTTTCAAAAAATGAGCCAACATATTCTCCAATTCCAGGACCCCTACGGGCACTTAACGAGGGGATTGGGTTATAACCAGTACTTTGTGAACTTTCATAAATTGGTTCTGAAACTGGTCCTTCAGTCGCTAAAACGGGAGTAGGTGAAACGGCAGGTTCTTTAAGTGGCTCTTCAGAAGGTTTTCCATTTCTTTCTGTTGATTTAATTTTTTCCCAAGCAAAAGCAAGATACTCTCCTAGAATAATTCCCTTACTTTTTCTACGCATCGAAGGAATAGGAGAATAAATATGTTGAATAGAAGGAGATTCTACAGGTTCAGCTTCAAAAGAAGGTAGGACTGATTCGTCAACAATAACTTCATCAGGAATTATTTCTCCGTCAACAAGGGAATCGTCTACCACAGGTTTCTCAAAAGGTTCTTCCATAGAAGAATCAACAACAATTGGTTCTAAAACAATTTCGACCGGTGTGTCAAGAGAATATGTTTCGTCAGGAGAACTTTTTGTAGGTGTAAAAGGAACGCCACGATTTATGTTTTGGTAAATACCAATAATTGTTTCATGTCCTTTACTATCTGGAGAACATCGAATATCAAACACACCCCATTCTTTTTGATCAAATTTAAGCGATGCGTAATCTATCCACCTAACTAGAGCAGAGGAAATACTTTTTTTATCTTGGCCATCTCTCAATCCTTTTGACACAACATAAGTTATTCCTTCTAATGAAGCAGCTAAAGTTGTAACCCTCTCATTCTCAGTTGAAACGTTATTAAAAGCACCGAGAGAATCTTCATATTTAGAAAGGAAGAACCCTCTATCTTTGGGGTGATTGTCAATAACTATATCTGCCACGGCTTTCTTACTTGATTCCAAATGAAGACTATCCTCACAATTTGCTGCCTTATTTACTATTTCACTTAAAGCAGAAAGATAGTCATCGAATAGAACTTCCTTTCTTCCTTTTGCCGTAAATCTACTTCTAAAATATTTAGCAGCTTGAGATAGTTTGTTTGTTAATTTATCATTCAAAGAGGATAAGATTATATCTAAAGATTGAAGCGTGGTTGGTGGGGGTGCTTCCACAACTTCATCATTATAAAAAAATTCAGTGATTTTTAAAGCCGCTTCCGTTCCAAGTTCTTCAAAATCTAATTTCTCATCAAGTGAAGCTGCATATCTTCCAGATAAAACTACATCATCCTTATAAGGTTCTTCTATTGGAAGATTAATCCCTTGGGATAAGCGAGTTGAGTCTGAAGGGTCATCCTCGGCAATTGTTGGTCTTTCATCAAAGAAAGCATCTTCATCAAATAGTGAAGGGACTTCTCTTTCTTCAGATTCTCCAAAGACTTCTAGTTTCTGAACTGAATCAACTTTTTCATCTGCAGCAGGTATAGTGAGGATTTCCTCAGGAGGAACTGCTGATCCCCTTTGAGCATAAGAGGTAATTTCATCAGCTGTATGTCTTGAAGAAGGTTCAGATACTTCTTCACTACCATATCTTGAAAAGAAATCCTCTTCATCAAATGGCGGAGGAACTTCAGAAGCATCTATCACATCAGATGAAGGTTCTTCTGCCGAAGACACTTCATCGCCACTTGGAACCTTAGTAGTGTATGGGTCAGTTTTAACAAATGCCCTTCTTGGCAACATCGGAGGTAACTCATCAACCAAAGTATCTCTTGTTGACATAATTAGGCCCTCATAAACTTGACGTCCAAAACCTTTTAATGAAAAATAGTTCTCCTTTCCTTCAGTTGAATCTACATGAAGCCCAATATCAATCCAACGTAAAATATCATTTCTATCACGATCAAAAGTCCACTGAATTACTTCTGGCAAAGAAGAAAAAGCATTGCTTAAAAGAGCTTTGTTAGAATCTCCTTCATTTAAGTAATGTAGTGCTTCGGAATATACTTTGAAAAAGGAATCAAGGTTTTCTCTTTCTACATATTTATGTAAAAAACTAGCCGCCTTTTCTACATCTCCACTAAGACCATAATTTACTTTCAATTTATTTAAACCCCTAGTAATGTAATCTTGTTTAGTACCAGTATCTGGAGTGGTCATTGCTGTCCTCTCTAAAGAAAAAATTCCCAAATCTAGAGATTCATTTCCTCTCCCAGGTAAAGATTCCCACTTTGATGAAAGTTCATTACCTATTTTTAATTCAAAAAGATTTAATCCATTAACTACACTCCGGCTTCTATCATCAAGAGAAAAATAAAGACGTTTGTTCCCATTTTTTCCTTCTAAACCGATGGTTCTCCAACGGGACAATTGATAATTGTCAGCGTTTAAATCAGAAATTACTCTTGGTAAATTTTTCAACGCCAAATCAACGGAAGGAACGTCTTGTTCTGCAATTTTTCCAACATGCTCGAGAGTTAAACCAACTAGATTTTCTAAAGGAACTTTTCCCTGTTTATTTATTTTTTTTATCTCAGAAGAAGCAGCAGTAACGTTACTTCGTGGAAAAATTTTGTTTCTATTTAAAGATCCAAAAACAGATCTTTTAAAACCAGCTTCAGAAGGTTTTTGAGAAGCTTTTTCTTTTGCAGCAACATAATCTCTCCGCAATTCGTCCATGATACTTTCTTCTAAAAGATTGACGGAAGAAACAAAAGCGCCTACTACTTTATTGACATTAGCACTATCGCTTCTACTGGAGGTTTCATTATTGCTCATTTTAATTTTGACAAATCTGTAAAACCAATTTATCATTTATTTTTTATAAACCTTTCCCTTTTAATTATTTAAAAGTGGTAACATCAAATAAGGTTAATAAATTGGTAGAGAATTCCAAAAACAAACATTACTATAAAAATAATTCCCAATATTTTAAATTTAGGCAAGCTATATTCTGGCTTCCGATCTCCAAGTAGTTTAGCTTTCCAATACATTAGAACAATTAAGATGCTTTCTAATCCTCCAGCAAAAGCACCAGTCAAACCGAGAATAGTAATAAAAGAAGTCAAATTGAAAAGAACAATTGCAAGGGGAATTATAAAAGTTAGAAACATAGCCCATGGCCTAGAGAATTTATAGTCATACTCATAAACTTCAATTAAGGCTATTGCCAAAGTTAGGAAGGAAGTAAACATGGCTAAAATGGCAAGTAGATTGGCCATTAATCCTAAAAATTGATGAGAGTATAAGCTAAGAGCGATGGTAGCAATTCTTTGGTTAGGTTCTAGTAAATCAAAATTTTCTACCCCGATTGTTCCCACTACAATAAACGCGAAAATGAAATAAAGCACTATTGGAATTATTGAACCAGCAATTATTGCTTTTTTCAACATTTTTTTATCCTTGCCCAGCTGTTCCTGCATTTCTGGAATTGCAGGCATTCCCATGTAAGCAAAAAGAATTACCCCATAAGGAAGGAAAAAATATTTCAAATTAAATACAGAAAAATTTCCCGCGTTAAGTTTATCAAAAGATAAAAAACCAATTACAATCACTATAATAAGAAGTAAAAAAATTAAAATTAATTCGGCTCTTCCAGTGGCTTTAACCCCTCTATAAATAATGAAAAAAGAAACTAGGAAAAAAAGAATACTAAACAAGAGAGGCGAACCAAATCCAAGGATTGCATGAAAAGTTGTCCCTTCTCCAATCATATATGCGGTCAGAGCTCCATAAATGCTAACAAGCATTGAAAACATCATGAATCTTTTTCCAGTTACCCCCAAATATTTTTCAGCATAACCAGTTAATTGATGTTGCTTCTTTGTTCTTAGAACAATTTCTCCCCCAAAAAGATTTAGAAAAATAAAAGATACTCCAAGAAGAACGATTATTGTTAACCCATAAAGTAATCCTGCTTTTGCAATTACGTAAGGAATTCCTAAGACCCCTGCTCCGACAATTGTTCCAACTAAAGAAGAAGCTGCAACAAGGGAGCGATGTTTAGCGAAGAATCCTTTGTATTGTTTAGAAACACCTCTTTTTTCGTACATAAGAGGAAGGTTATTATTTTTGTTTATATTTGTTTTGTTAATAAGAAAAGTGGGGACACTGGGATTCGAATTTCTGAACTGCAAGTAAAACTTACAATTTCCCAGATCTAAGGCTGACCACAGGGAAAAGTTTCTTCATTGTCTTACGACTCAACTTTCCATTACTGGAGGCCCCTATTCTAGCCAGGCTGTACGGACGATATCCTTTATACTATGTCCCCACAAAGATAAAAAAAGCGAAGGTTTTTATTAAGGTTTTCGTTTTGGATAACCAATGATTGAATTAGATGGCTCATATGGAGAAGGTGGAGGAGCATTAGTTAGAACAGCTTTAGCCCTTGCAACATTGACAGGAAAAGAATTCTCAGTCAAAGGAATCAGGTCAGGAAGACCTAAACCTGGTCTTAAAGCACAACATCTTACAGCAATTAACGCTCTGAAAGAAATGAGTGCAGCAGAAACAAATGAAATCCAATTAGGTTCTACAGAGTTAGAGTTTAAACCAGGGAAAATTAAAAGAGGAAAATATTCTTTCGATATCGGTACAGCAGGAAGTATCTCCCTATTATTGCAAGCACTCCTACCTCCTTGTCTTTTTGCTCCTGGGAAAATTACCTTAAACATCAAAGGAGGTACGTGCGGAAAGTGGCAAGCTTCCGTGGATTATATTCAAAACCTTCTTCTTCCACAATTAAGAAGGTTTGTAGAAAAAATTGAGTTAAAAATTATCAAGAGAGGTTATTTTCCAAAAGGAGGAGGAGAAATACAATTAGAAGTTACACCTCGGTTTAATCTCGAAAATTATGATAATTTTGTTTCCTTAATGGAAGAGATAGAATTTAAAATTTGTAAAATAAAATTAGAAAATCAAGGAGAGTTGGAACAAATAAAAGGAGTTATTAACCTTTCTTCAGAGTTGGAAGAAAAGGAAGTTGGTGAAAGAATTCAAAGAGCGGTGATAAACCAACTTAGCAAACATGATTCTGCCATAAATATTCGTGTTGAATATGCAAAATCTTTTTCTGTAGGTGGAGAGGTCCTATTGTGGGCAATTTTTAGCAATGATGGAAAAGTTGATTTTGATAACCCTGTTCTCTTAGGAAGTAGCGTACTTGTTGAGAAAGGAAAAACTTCTGAAGCAATTGGAAAAGAAGTAGCTCTTCTTCTTGAGAAAGAAATTACTTCAAAATCGGCGGTAGATCATTTCCTTGGAGATCAACTTATTGCATACATGGGATTACTTCCTGGTTCAAAAATTAACGTAAGTGAAATTAGTAACCACGCCAATACAAATATTTACATTGTTGAAAAATTCTTGCCAGTAGGATTTAGAAATGAAGGTTCTTACATCTCTACAGAGAAAAATTGAAAGAAGATTTATAAATAAACCAAGGTTCTGGAACAAAATGAACGGAAAAAATTGTATGTCTTGTAAGAAGAGGATTAGTAATGATAAAGGTAATGTGACCTTTAACTGCCCTAGTTGTGGAAAATACGAAATAGTAAGGTGTAGCAGTTGCCGAAATGAAGCAATAAAATACACCTGTCCTCAATGTGAATTTACTGGACCTAACTAAGAAGTGTTTTTGTAGAATTTTGGAATCGTTTGAAATCCAAATAATTTTATAATAAACAAGAGGGAGGATAAAATAAAAAATGGCAAAAGCAATAATTACATTTAAGTTAATGCCTGAATCACCAGAAGTTGATTTGGGACCTATTAAAGAGCAAGCTGAAAAAATAGCTCGTGACGCAGGTTCAATAGGAGAGATGCAAGTTAAAGAAGAACCAGTAGCATTTGGTTTGAAGGCGGTCCTTGTTTTAGCAATGTATGAAGTTGAAGGTGGAGATTTTGACGGAATTGCAGCTAAGTTGGGAGAAATTGAAAACGTAAGAGATTCCCAAGTTGCAAAGATGGATCTAGCTTTAGGATAAACTTTGAGTTAATTTTTTATACTTCTTTTTATTTCTTATTCTAGAGGTGATAGTTATCTATGGCAAAGAAAAAAGGAAGTATGAAGAAGATTTCTTCGAAAAACTCCGGATGTTGTACTTGGTCCGGTTGTAAAAAAGGAGATTGGTTCTGGACATTAATTGCAGAAGCAGCAATTTACGGATTTTTCTATTGTGGATTAAGATTCCTTGGTTCAACGGGAAACTTATGGTGGAACGCTCTGGTGCTATTTTTACTGGTAAATGTAGCTTGGTTTGCTTGTCCAATTGCTAGAAAACATTTCTATTGCAATTAATTTTTTTTATTTTTTATTATTTATTATTTAAATAAAGAAACAATATCTTCGATACTCTTTTCTGTTTTCAACCCCGTTGGAGAGAAAATTGTAGAACTAGCTTTTAATTTTTTTTTCAACAATTCTTTTTTTGGAATTGCAAGTTTATACTTTTTGGCAATCACATGAGGGTCAATAAAACCTAACAAATCTTTTTTAGATTCAATTTCTAAAATATCAAGAAATTTCTGTTCTTCAGGAAAGGGATTACTTTTGGCCATCTTCTTAACCAGTTTCTTATCAAATAATTTACCAACCCATAAAGGACCAATGGAATCGTATCCCTCCTTAGAATTATTTTTTGATGGTAGAAAATCTAGTGTTTTTGGATTGAACAAAAAGAATTGATGCTGTTTTATGAGATTATCACATTTAGTCTTACCATTTTCAGATTTAAAATAAATCCTAAAATAATGGTCTTTGTGATAAGCTAAAATAGGGGTTAAAGCTTTATCAAATTGTACTCCTTGTAACTGAACCTTTCTAATTAGAATTCTAAGACCAAGTTCATGCATCAAATAATTTTTATGTGTCTTTGCCCAATATTTTCTTTTGGTAACTTGAGGATAAGTTCCTGTCAAAGCAGCGGTGTCAGTTGCTGTAACGGCAAGAATTCCTTTTCTACAAATTCTACCAATGGCTGCATTTAAGAAGGGGTTAGGAGTTCCAAAAGGATCGATGTCTATATAATCAAAATACCCACAGAAATTGTTTGGTTTATTTTTGTTAGTGGTTTGATTTAGAAGGAATAATGAGGCTTCTTCGTTAAAAATTGAGAGGTCCTTAGGATTTAATTTGTTTAATTCTAAATTTTTGGTAAGAACCTTAGAAAAATTCCCTTTTTTATCATTTACAAAAAGATGATTCATTTTTCCTTTTTTTAATTCATTGAGAAACCTTATTGCTCTAATTCCGGAACCAGCTAAAGGCAGGGCAAGGTTCATATTTTTATTATCGATTGAATTTAGTAATAGAATAGAGAGATTTCTATTGGAACGCATTATTGGATTGTAGAATACTTCCATCTTACTATGAACATCTTTCTTTGGTAGGGATGCTTTTATTTTGGTGGTATTCTCGGAGATTATGGCCATATTTTGTAAAAAAACAAGAGGATAATTTAAAGTTATGGTTACCAATAATTAAAGATAAATTTAAAAACACTCAATTATCCCAATTTAATATGGCCACAAGAAAAGTTTTGGTAACAGTAGTAGGACATGTAGATCATGGTAAAACAAGTTTACTAGATAAAATTAGGAGAACCGTTGTTACAGCTGGAGAAGCCGGAGCGATAACGCAAGCAATTGGAGTTTCCATAATTCCCATCGAAACTATCAAAAAAATCTGTGGAAGCCTATTAGATGCCTTCAAAGGAAACTTAACTGTTCCAGGCTTACTTACTATAGATACTCCTGGGCATGCTGCATTTACAAGTTTAAGAAAAAGAGGAGGGTCTTTAGCGGATATCGCCATTTTAGTAGTAGATATCAACGAAGGGTTTAAACCTCAAACAATTGAATCCATAGAAATTCTTAAAGCAAATAAAGTCCCTTTCATAGTTGCTGCTAACAAAATAGATCTACTTCCTGGCTGGCAATATGACAAAGAAAAACTTCTTCTAACCAATATTAACGAAATGTCTACTCAATACCAAGGTGAATTTGAAAAGAAAATGTATGAACTAGTTGGTCAATTTAACGATCATAGTTTGCAATCTGAAAGATTTGATAGAGTAGATGATTACACTAAACAAATAGCTCTTGTTCCTGTTTCATCCTTAACAGGCCAAGGGATTCCAGAATTATTAATGGTTCTTACAGGATTGGCCCAGAAGTATCTAGAAAAAAAGTTAGAAATTGAAGAAGAAGGGAATTGTAAGGGAACCATCTTAGAAGTTAAAGAAGAAAAAGGATTGGGAAAAACTATCGATGCCATAATTTACAATGGCAGTTTAAAAGTAAATGATACTTTAATTGTTGGTGATGTAGATGAGCCTTTTACTGTTAAAGTAAGAGCTTTACTTGAACCTAATGAATTATCCGAGATGAGAGAGAAGAAAAGTAAGTTCAAAAATGTTAAAGAAGTTCATGCTGCAACTGGAGTAAAAATTTCTGCCCCTGGATTGGATAAAGCAATCTCAGGCATGCCAATAAGAAGTTGTTCTGGAAAATCTGAAGAAATTGAGTTATTAAAGAAAGAAATTATGGAAGAAGTTGGAGAGGTAGTAATGGAATCCGATGAAGGAAACGGAGTTTTAATTAAAGCAGACACAATTGGTGGTTTAGAAGCCTTAAGGAATTTATTACAGGAAAAAGAAATTCCTATTTCCTCCGCATCTTTAGGAAATATTACTAAAAAAGATCTTTCTAAATTAGAATCACTTAGAGACCAAGACAAATTTACAGGAGTTTTACTTGGGTTCAATGTTAATTATAGTACCGATGTTTCTGAATTAATAAAGGCAAAAGGTTTGAAAGTAATTACTAACGATGTTATTTATCAAACAATTGAAGATTATGGGAAATATGTTGAATCTCTCAAAAAAGAAATTGAAATGAAAGAGTTTCAATCCTTGGTACGCCCCTGTAAATTTGCCATTCTTAAAGGCTATACTTTTAGACAAAATAATCCAGCCATCGTTGGGGTTGAGATTGAAATTGGTCAAATTAAAACAGGAGACCCTATTATGAACCTTTCCGGAACAAGAATCTCTTTTGTGAAAAGTCTCAAAGAAGGTAAAGAGAATGTTACAGTTGCTGAACAAGGGAAACAATTGGCAATGGCTATGGATGGAGTGACAGTAGGTAGGCAAATTGAAGAGGGAGATTTTCTTTATTCAGATGTTCCTGAAAAAGATTTTAAGAAACTAAAAACTCTTAAGAAGCATTTAAGTACGATGGAAATTAATGTTCTAAAAGAAGTTGCCGAAATAAAAAGGAGAGATAACCCTGTTTGGGGAGTTGGTTAATCATCTAAATAAAATTCTTGATAATCTAAATGAAGATACAAGTCTTCCGGATTTTTTAAAACATGAACACTGAATCTTTCATCCGTAGGTTGGTATCTTAAATTAAAAATAGTAACCCAATCATATTGTGTAAAATGTTCTATTAAATAAGGTGAATTATTTCTTGGAGACCAACTGATAACCATATTATTATCTACTGGAGCAATAATATATTTACAATCAACCTCTCCTCCTTTCTTCCAATCAGGATTTTGGGCCAACTTAAAGGTAGGGAATTCCTTAGTGGAACTTCGAAGTAAGATACCTCCTTCTTTTAAGGCTAAAACTAAGTCTGTTAATTCGCTAGCCTTCCTACATCCCTCTCTTTTTTCAGGCATAACATTTATTAAAAACAATTGACTTAAAAAGATTTAGATGAAATTAACATTTAAACTAAAAATCCTAAATAGTAGAGAAATTAAAAGAATTAGAGAGAAAATTGTTGAACAATTTGGTTTTTTTCTTACAGGAGATTATGCTTTCCTTCAAAATGAAAAAAATAGAGTATTCGTTGTAAATAAAGATATTGAAAAAATTGATAAGGAAAAATTAAGAATCGATAGGGCAGGATTATATTTTGCTGAAATAATGAAAAATGAAGTCAGATTAAGCAAATCTGGCGTACAATTACTAGCAAATGAAGCTGCTAAGAATGGAAAGAAGTTGAAAGAAATAGTTGAATTAGATAAAAATGAGCTTAAATCTTACTTTAAAGGAGAAGATCTTAGTAAAGATTTAGGCGAAGACAGCAGATTTATTCTTCTCAAATATGATAAAGAGATATTTAGTTGTGCTAAATACAAGGAAAAAACAATAATTAATTTCTTACCAAAAGTTCATCGTAGTAACAGCGTTATCATATAGGAAAGGTCTTTGATCTTCTAAATAATCCTTATTTCTTTTTGGAGAATTTGTTACTATCTAGTAATACTTCGCGAAAGGTTTATAAAGTACATTAATTATTGAGTAGTAAAAACTTATCTAGATGAGGAAAAAATAAAAATGGAAATTAAAAAAATTGCAGGAATAATTTTGCTATTACTTTTTGTTGTAAGTATAGCCGTCCCTGCTGCTCTGGCAAAACCAGAACTGTCTGAAATGCAGAAAGTAGTAAGTGCTGCAGATGAAGCGGTTAAAAGTGCAGGAGATGAATACACAAACAAGTTGTTTCCTTTGTTAAACACAGGAACAGCTAAACAGCTTGAAACCGCTGTTGAAGATTTAGAAGACATGGAAGGCGATGTTAGTCTAGCTCTAAATAACTATGAGTTAGTAAGATGGCAATATCTAAATTCAATGACTTCCGGAGAATCCCTAACTTTAGAGGAATCTTCATTTCTAAAAGAAATTACCGATACAAAAGTTCCAGTTGCAGCTGCTTTACTTGGAAAAGTTAAGAAATCTGTTGTTGCTTTTGATGCTGAAGTAAAAATAGCTGAAATGATCCCAGAATTCCAAAACTTAACTGAAAAGTGGTTTGGTAAGAACAAAGACGGAGTTTCATTCAGACTATTTAATAGCATTAAAGATGATGCACCAGTTAGTGTAGTTGAATCTAATCAAGAAGATTTGTTAGATTTAATTAAAGAATTAGCTGACATCAGGGACGATGCACAAAGCATGCTTGTAAAGATTAGTGGAAACGATTTAGTTAAAGCCGATACAAAAACTGGTTTTGAACAATTAGTTTCAGCTATTAATCATGAAGATTTACTTGATAGCTATTGGGATGAAAACATTAACATGGTAAGATTAGCTGATGCATACATTGCAGCAGAAAAAGATTTAGTTGATTCAATGAACCAACTTAACTCTCAATTAAGCCAAGTTGGTCAAGAATTTTCACAAGCAGTTTGCCTTGGAAATGATTTCAGTGTTTTTGAAATTGCTTTAGAAGGAATTTCAGCAAAAGCATCATTACTTAGTAAAGAAGCTTACAACCATTCATATATGGCTTACAAGTTCGATTTAGATGCTTTAGAAGATAAATTAGACAAATTCTCTGATGAATTTGACGAAATTTCTGAAGATGCGGATGATGTTAACGAAGATGAAGTTGCATGTGCAGTTGTAGATGTTGATCCAACTGACGACGATTCAACCGATGATGACTCAGCAGATGATGAAGACAGAGACGAAGACGATTCAACTGACGACGACTCAACAGACGATGATTCAACCGATGAAGACGATTCAACAGATGATGAAGACAGAGATGAAGATAGAGACGAAGACGATTCAACTGATGACGACTCAACTGATGATGATTCAACCGATGATAGCACAACTGAAGAAGATCTTTGGACTAAATACTCAAAAGCTAAAAAGGATTACAGAGATTTAGAAACAAAGTACGATAGCGATAAGAAAAAATACGACCGAGCTGTATCTGAACAAGATAAGAGCGATATTAAAAAGTACAAAAATAGACTTAATGATATCGAAGACGATGTTGAGAAGTTACAGGATGTAGTAGAAGATCTTATTGATGAAGTTGAACTTGACAAAGAAGTAACCGATAAAACTCTTTTGTTAAACAAGTTAGATGACTTAGAAGAAGATGTTGACGATTTAGAAAACAGCGTTGACAACACCCTTTCAAGCAAAAAGAGTGGAACTTCAACTAGTAAAAGTTCAACAACTACGTACACCCCACCAAAGTCTACCTCAACTACCAAATCACCTACAAATACTGGAAGTTCAGTAAAGGTTGAAAAGATTAATCTTTTACCACCTGTTACAAACCCAGTAGCACCACAAAGCGTAACTACACAAGAAGATAGTTTTGTAGAACTTGCTTTGTTAGCAGGAGGAGTTTTTGTAGTAGCAATGTTAGTAATGTTTTTACTTGCAGTATTGCTTTTCAAAAGGTAAATAACTTTTTTATTTTTATTTTTTTTTATTTTGAGAATGAACAGAAATTATTTTTAAATTACTTGTTTTTTATTTCTTGTAAAAACTAAATATTTGATTCTATAAAAAGAAAAAGAAAAAATAATTATAATTAATTTCTATTTTAGGACGTCTTCAATAGGTTTCTTTCCTTTCATTTTCTTAGCAGCAGTCTTTGCTTCAGAAACTAGGTCAACGCCTAGATCTTTCAATTCTTTGATGTGCATTTGCATTAATTGTTCAACAATCTGCAAAATTCGCATCATTTCTTCCCTTTCTTTGCTAAGAGTTGCCAATGATCCTTTATGGAAACCGATTTTTTCATCTTTAGATTCTTTTGATTTTGCCATCTTACCTAGATGGAATATGGAGTTTATTAAGCTTTCTAAAACCCACAACAAAAAAGCGTCAATCCGCCCATAAAGAAAAAAGTATATAAAATGTAAACGTTTCTTATGAATTATGGGCCTTTTTAATAAGTTGATGTTTTGGAAAAAAGATCCCGAGATGGATTTTGATAAATTAACTAGCGATAACCTTGGTAGTAGCTTTGGTAATGAGCAAAATCAAGATATTAATCAGGATCCTCTTGGTTTGAATAAAGATTTAACAGGAATTAATGAAAAATCTCCTTTTGAAGAATTGGATAAACAAAGCCTTGGAAGTTCAAGTTTCTCTCAGCAACCGCCTGCCCAAAGTGCTTCTTCTTTTGATACAAGAAATCAAACAACTCAAGCAAGTTCCCAAAAAAGAGAGCTAGAGTTAATCAATAGTAAATTAGACACAATAAAAGCAATTCTTTCTTCTCTTGATCAAAGATTGGCAAATATAGAAAAATCAGCTCCAAGACAAGAGCAGAATCGCCGCCTATGGTAAATAAAAAAAAAGCAATATTTTTTGGAGCTATTTCTCTAGTTGTCGTTATTCTTGACCAATTACTTAAGTGGATGATAATAAAATTTAATCCTGAATTAAACTTAAAAATTCTTTCAATACACTTAGTAAAAAATACGGGAGCAGCATTTGGAATACTTCAAGGTAAAAATGGAATACTTGCGGTCATTTCTTTAGTAGTAGCCTTAGCATTGATTTTCTTCTACAAAGAAATTCCAAAGGAAAAAATCGCCCAAGTTTTTTATGCCCTCTTTTTAGGAGGTGTAATAGGTAATTTAATTGACAGATTTTTCAGAACATTTGTTGTTGATTTTATAGATCTTGGATGGTGGCCCGCTTTTAATATAGCTGATGCAGCTATTTCTATTGCAGCAGTAGGGCTGATAATATTCTATTTGAAATATGATACTTAAATAGAAAATAATAAGGATAATGATAAAAAGAAATTAGAAAATTGAATTACTCAACACAATTATGGGCTTTGTAACCTTTTTCCCATGCTGCTTCTTTAGATTTAAACCAGTTTCTTCTTTCTTTCTTAATCTTTTTAGCCCATTCACACTTCGGAGCGTGATAAATGTTACTTCTTGAACTTGCCACAAACTTTCCTGGTTTGTAAGTAGTCTTTCTCTTTTTAGAAATGTTTGCTGATTTCCTACTATTAACTTTGGCAGAAACCTTATCAGGAGCGTTAGTTTCTTCTTGATAATCTTCAGTAACAACACTAAATTGGTTCCCATCATTTTCTGTAGGTAGAGGATCAAAAACTTGACTATATGGTTCTTGATAAGGTTTTAAAGTTGATTGAATAGGTCTTTTTCTTTTAGAATGACCAAATTTGATTATTTCCATCACAATTAACATTGCTCCTAGAACAGATAATAAAAGAAGAGTTAAGTACAGCGCTCCTGTGAACTTCCAAATTAGAACTAAATTAATGATATAAAATGTGAAAATGAATAAAAATAACCTTTCTCCCCAATTCTTATTGTAACCAAAAGAAGCAATTAGTGAGAGTAATAAAAGTATAAAGAATCCACCTAACTCCAAGGTAAAAAATCTTCCTTGAGAGCCAATTATAATCCTAATTAAAGCAAAAAATAGGACAAATAACAGAAGAGCATAAATAAGAATGATAGATTTACTTTTTTTGGCCATAACTTTTTTTAGAAAAGAGCTTATTTAAAAATTTCTATCTTTTGTTATTTATGATGAAAAGTTAAGATTAAAGGAGTATATAAAAAAATATTAATAGAAATTTGTGCAAAAATGATTAAAACTCGTCTTCTATTTTTTTAAGATAGCCTTTTTTACGTAAAAAGTCAACTTCTGCTTTTCCTCTATATTTATAGATTACATCGCCTTTGGTGTCTCCACCGAGCTCCCAGGGTTTAATTATAACAATGTCATTTTCTCTTACCCATAAACCTCTTCTTAATCTTCCCGGAATTCGACAAATTCTTTCTCGACCATCTAAACAAAGAACGCGCATTCTACTTCCT
Organism: uncultured Methanosarcinales archaeon; assembly: GCA_964552945.1. Classification (GTDB taxonomy): domain Archaea; phylum Nanobdellota; class Nanobdellia; order Woesearchaeales; family GW2011-AR9; genus CAZEAB01. Next base: position 76,080 of record CAZKIP010000005.1, on the reverse strand, counting down.
CCCAATCGTTGTTGAACAACTCCTAAGAGTTCCTCTCCTTTAGGAATCCTAACCCTAATTATTTGTGGTTCGTCAGTTGAAGGTTTGTTAAATTTTGCCATTGCCTTTAAATTAATTAAGTCTTTTATAAAAGTAACTAAAACTTTGTGTTAAATTAATTTAATTCTAAGACCTAGGGCCTCAATAGAGGAAAAACATTTAAAGAACCCACATAGAAGATATTATCCAAAAAGGGGAGAGATAAAAAACATGGCAAAAAGACTGGAATCACCATCTTCTATAAACACATTTAAACAATGCAAAAGGAAGTATTATTACAATTACATAGAGAAAATACCCACTCTCTCCAACATCCATCAAGTAAGAGGTAACATTGCCCACTCTGTTCTTGAAGATTTTTATGACATCAGCCTAGAAGGATTTACGGAAGAAAATTATGCACTCAAATTTAAAGGAGTTATTCAGACCATTTTCGTAGCAACTTGGAAAAAATATGAAAAAAAACTAACAGAGCTAAATTTAAAGAAAGATCAAGAGATGTTCTATTTTGAAGAAACCATGATGATGTTAATGAATTGGATGAATCATTTCTTGAAGGATTTCACAGGGATGGTTGAAAAAGAAAAGATAAGTTTAGAAGAAGCTTTTAGTAAATTGACCCCAATAAGAGAACTTGAATATAAATCAGAACAACATTCCGTAAGAGGGTTTATAGATGCAATAAGACATCAGGAAAATGAAGTTCACATAATCGATTATAAAACAAATAGTCGTTTTGATATCAAAGATAGTATCAAATTACAATTGGCGATTTATTCATTACTTTATTTTGAAAAGCATGGAAAAATCCCCTCAAAAGTAGGAGTGTTTTTTCTTCGTCACAAATTAAAGCTATTTAATGTTGATGAAGAGTTATTAAAATTGGCAAGGTTAGAGATTGAACTCATTCACGCACATACTTCTATTACAGGAAACAAGATAGATTACCCAAGAACCATAACTCCTCTATGTAAGTGGAGAACTGGACAATGTGATTTCTATAAAGTTTGTAAGCCTCACAACTAAGAATACACTCAATTAAAAAATCCATAAATTAATTAATAAAAAAAGAAAAGGTTGAGTTTCCTCAACTTCTTATTATCTTATCTCTTCTAACTGAAAGCTAAGACACTTTGCTTGATTATATCGTGATAGATATGGACATTTTTCAAAACCCACGTTTCTACTACTGCGCCAAGTAAAAGGAAAATCAAAGCGAAGAGTAACAAATAGAGATTCAATCCAAATACTTCAAAGAACCTATCTGATGCAAATTTTTCCAAGATTACGTCTTTAGATATCACCGAACCCGATATCGCCGCGAGGAAATAAGAAATACCTTCAATCATCATGTGAGGGAAGACTATTAACATAATCAATCCAAAAATAACGAAAGTGTTTTGATCTGTAAACAAGGCAGCTCCTTTTGCTGTGATTCCAAAGATTGTTCCCCATACAGAAGCATTCCAACTAATTAAGAAAATTGCTCCATCACCTGTTAAAAGGGCCATTATGAAACACGCTATCAAAACTAAAAAATTATTGCTCAACAGACTAAAAAAGAGGTTTGTATCCCATTTAGTAAAACTGATAATGTTATCAAAATTTAAAGTACCCCCACCTGCGGAAGCAGTTGCTGGTAAATTGTCATCAAAACGAATTTCTAGCTGTTCTCTAAATAAGGAGTTACTTTGCATACTTGGCATAACGATTGCCCCTAAAGAATAAACCACAATAATTCCTAAAAACAAAAACACATAAATTCGAATAATATCAATATCATCTCTCCATAATGCTCTCAGAGAGTAACTAGTTTCCATACTTTCTTTCCTTTCTTCTATAGAAAAAATCTTATAGAGCTCAGGTAAGAGTAACAGCGATGTAAAAGCTACTGCAACTAAAGCAGGATCGCTGGGGAATAATACAAAAGCTAAAAGTATTCCAACAACAGAATATATAATACCAAGGAGAAAAGCATACCTTCCTTTTTTTTCAAGCCAATCTTCGGGAAAAATGTGTTCTAAAACCATTTATATCAACCTCTTTTTATGTTTAATTAATTATTATTATTGATAATAACTAAACTAAGTAATATATTTTTATTTATATATCTTCCTATGGTCTGTTTAGTTTCTCCTATATAATCGAAAAGTATGCATAAATTATTAGTAACATTTTTAAAGAATAGAATAAGCTAAATGGTAGATTGGAGGTCTTATAAAATGGTTGCTACTTGGATTATTATTACAATTGTTGTGGTGGTATTATTTGTAGTTTATATTTACAACAGTTTAATCAGATTAAGGGTAAGAGTGAAAAATGCGTTTTCACAAATTGATGTACAATTAAAAAGAAGATATGATTTAATCCCAAACTTAGTTAAAGCGGTTAAAGGGTATATGAAACATGAGAAAGGAGTTCTAAAAGAAGTAACGGAAGCAAGAACTTCTTTAATGAAAGGATCTGTAGGTAGCAGAGCAAAGGCTTCTAACCAAATCACTGAAGCTTTAAAATCTATTTTTGCAGTTGCAGAGAATTATCCTCAACTAAAAGCAAACGAAAATTTCATTCAATTACAAGAAGAATTGTCTGGAACTGAAAGTAAAATTGCTTACGCAAGACAATTTTATAATGATAGCGTAATGAAATTTAATGAAGCAATCCAAGTATTTCCTAAAAATCTTTTTGCAAAACTTTTCGGATTTCATAAAGAAGATTTTTTTAAAGCTGAAGGAAAGGAGAAAAAGAACGTTTCAGTGGATTTTTAATTTTTTATTTTTTTCAAAGTAAATCGTATTCAAAGAAAGGTTTTTAAAAATGAGTTTTTATGAAGAAATTGCGTCAAATAAAAGAAAGAGTTATATGTTAATCTTTGTTTTTTTTGTTTTTGTAATTCTTCTAGGTTTAATTATAGGAATGTTTTATGAAAATCAATTCTTTGGTATAGGATTAGCAATAGTTGTGGGAACACTTTATTTTCTTTTCAGTTACTATGGTGGGGCCAAAGCTATTTTAACAATGACGAAAGCCAAGGAAGCCCATAAACCAGAGCATACACGATTAATTAACTTGGTTGAAGGCCTTTCAATTGCTGCAGGTTTACCAAAACCTCCAAAAGTATATGTGATTGAAGATACAGCTTTGAATGCCTTCGCAACCGGTAGGGACCCAGAACATTCGGCAGTTACCGTAACAACCGGTTTGTTAGATAAGCTGAACAAATTAGAACTTGAAGGGGTTCTTGCACATGAAATATCTCACATAAAAAATTATGATATTAGAGTTATGATGCTCGCTGCAGTAATGGTTGGTTTAACCGTCCTTCTTTCTGATTTTCTTTTGAGAAGCTTTTTATGGGGTAGGAGAGATAGAGAAAGTAGTCAACTAACCATAGTTCTAATTCTAGTAGGAATAGGGTTGGCGATTTTATCACCTTTTATTGGAGAGGCAATCAAATTAGCAATTTCTAGAAAAAGAGAGTATCTTGCTGATGCATCTGGAGCAATGTTAACAAGGTACCCAAAAGGTTTAGCTGACGCTTTGAAAAAGATAAAAGATGACCCTGACCCTTTAGTAGACCATGCAAACAAAGCGACCGCCCATTTATTTATTTCTACACCTTTTAGAAAAAAGAGGAAAATGTTTTTGAAAAATTTGTTTAACACTCATCCTCCTATCGATGAAAGGATTAAAAAATTAGAAAGCATGTAGTTTTCTGCATAAGGTTTTTAAATGAAGAGAAGGCCTGATTCAATATGTATTCTGAAAACACTACAATACCAATTAATATACCATTAAGACAAGGTCAAGGCAGATTATTTGAGTTACAAGGAAATTTAGAATTAAATGTAAAAAAGATAAAAAAAGGTCAAGCATTATTAGAATTGAAAGATAATGGAAGGACCTTATATAGTGGCACTACAAGGTATATGGATGCAGATTTTTTGGATTCTGCACTTAATTCATCACTATTTCTTACAACAGAAATTTCAGCGGAAGGAAATGTTCGATTATCAGGAATAGGGTCTTATGGAGTAAAACCAATAATTGAAGACCCTTTTAAACAAACTAAGTTAAACAAAGCATCTATTGAAAACACTTTAAGATATATTTCTAAATTGCATGCAAGAGTTCATAGAGAAGAGAAAAAAAGAGAAAGAAGTTATTTAAGAACAAGTGAAAATCCCCCTGCACCAACAGAACCCTTAGCAAATTATCTTAATTATATTGGTGGAATCCCTTTGCTAGATAAAGAAGGAGAAAGAGATCTCTCTCAAAAAAGAGATTATGGAATGGGTTTAATAATAGGAGCAGAAAATAGAATTCTTGCCCTCGGATTGGCAAGAGGGTTGTCAGGAGAGATTTACGATTCATTAGATAAATTAATTGAATTGTGTTCTGAAATGCCTGAAAGTGCCAAAGAGAGAGAGAAATATTTCAAAGTAGTTAGAAAACATTTTTCACTTAATACTTCTGAGTTTGTTGATGGTAGAGAAGCAGTATTAGAAAAGCTAAAATACCTCAAAGCGAGAAAAGGAAAAGGAAAATTTTCCTCACGAAAAGTTAATCAAAGTGTTTCTTCATATGATTCTCAAGGGCCAATTCGTGAAGATGACCACAGCACACAATTATTGAAAGTTTTAAGGGCAGTTCCTTTTAAAGCTAACTTACTAGAAAAAACAATTCAAGATGTTATAGATCAAACTTTGTTAGAATCAGAAAAATATCTGCAAGAAATTGAAAAACTGGAAAAATTTAGAATGAAAAGTGGTGTTCCAGAGCTGTTACACTTGACAGGTTTATGGGCACGTGGTCAAGAGATTTACAAAACTACTACCGGAGAACTTCAAGAACGAAACTTGAGATTGGTTGTAAGTATCGCCAAGCGTTATCAAGGGAGAGGATTACACCTATTAGATTTAATCCAAGAAGGAAATAGGGGATTAAGAAAATCTGTTCAAATGTTTGAATGGGAAAAAGACCACAAATTTTCTACATACGCAACTTGGTGGATAAGACAATCGATAACAAGGAGTATTGCAGATACATCAAAAACCGTTAGAATTCCTGTTCATATTACAGAAAAAGTAAGTAGAATATACCAAACTAAGGCACTTTTAGAAAGAACTTTTGATCGTCGACCAGAAATCTATGAAGTTGCTCTTAAACTAGCTCAAAAAGATGATGATTTAATGGACTTGGCAAGAGAAGTTTTAGAAAAGGAGCCAACATTAGATAACCTTTGTTCTTTTTATGACAGTCATTCTTTAAATGGAAGCGCTGAATCTAGAATACTTAGAACAAAACTTGAAGACGAGGTTAGACTTACTGAAAGAATACTTCTCCGCACTAGAGAAACAAAATCATTAGATGAGCCATATTCAGATGAAGATGGTGGAACCTCCCTACATTCACTAATCGATGGAAGTGATAAAGGGAAAGTAGAAGGTTTTTCTCATGTTGTTAGAAAACCAGAAGAAACTTATGATGTAAGAGATCAACAAAGAAGAGTTGCAATAACTTTATCGAGTCTTGCTCCTAGAGAGGAAAAAATTTTACGTTTGCGTTTTGGGATAGGAGATGGAATAGACCATACTTTAGAAGAGATAGGACAGATGTTTGGTATTACTAGAGAAAGAGTTAGACAAATAGAAACTATAGCTTTAAGAAAAATAAGGAATAGAAGTAGAACTCATACAACTAATGTAGATTCAAAAATTAACAACCCTTTCCATAAATCTTTACTAGAAGACCATAAGCAAATGTAAAATACAGATAAGAATGTTCTCATAAATCTTTCAATGCCCTAAGTTTTTTATCAAAATCGTCTTTGTTCTCAGGGATGGCTATTGGTGAAGAACCACCATGCCAAGTAAATCGTGGCCTCATTTGAATTGGAAAAATTCTTTCATTAGCATCATCAAAAATAACTGCCGAACCTTTCAATCTTGGTAATAAATCAATTTCCTGCTCCAAACCGTGACGCATATAACTTTGAGTTAGTTGCCCTAAAGCCTCAACGTCCATTCTTGCAGTAAGACGATGAGCGATAACAGTGTCAGATTGAGTCATTACATCGGTATGAATTTTTCCTGGCTGTTGAGAAGCTAAAATTAATGAAATTCCTGGTTGCCTTCCTTCCCTAAGAATAGCTATAAGGGCATCTGTAGCTGCAGTCTTCCCTTCTTTTGGTAAAAGTTCGTGAGCTTCGTCAATAGCAATCCAAACAAGCGGTTCGGACATTTTTTCTTCTTTTTTTCTGGAAAAATAATGCATAGCTGCATCAACCGATTTGAACTCTTCAGTTTTTCTGGCAAGCATTCTTTGATTAAACAAATTCCTACTTATTAGGCCAACAACAAGGGATTTAATCTCCCACCCAGAGGACATCGTTGCGTAGGGGCTAACATCAAGAATGGTTACCTGGCCCGCTGTTACAAGATCTTTTAAAGGCGTTCCTTCTTTGGAGAAAATTTCCCATCCCTTAGCTTTCTTAAATTCATTAACAACAACATTTTTTACAACTTTTTCTGATTGAGAATCGTTTTGAGAAAATTCTATTAACTCCTCCATACCAAAATCTTCCCCTTTCTTTTTTAATTCTTGTACTGCTCTAGTTATCAATACTCCTTCTGCAGAATTGGGATTAATTGAGAAAGCCGTACACCAATCTGAAGGGTCAACTTCTAAGGGTTTAAGTGAAAAAGGAAAATCGGTTGGAAGTCCTTGTTCTTGATATTTATAATAAAATCCGCTAGGAGTAAATATTTTTACATCTAAACCTTTTGGATCAAATCCCCAATTTTTTAGAAGGTCAGAATCATGGAAATTGGGATATTTCATAGTCCAATAAATACCCATTGTATCAAGTAAAATTATGGAAAGGTTGTTTCTAATTTCCGGAGGAAGGTTAGCTAATCCTTCTGCTATACTTCCCATGGTGTAAGAGTTGTGGACAATTATGTCATTGGCAACAAAATTATGTGTTTCTGGTACTGTTAAGTCATATACTTCAAAATCCCCCTCAATAACATTTAATGAAATAATTTCATCCCAAAATATGTCAGAACTTGCAAACTTTGCTAATAAGTCAGATTCATCCGCTTTTGCTATTTGTAATAATTTTTGTCTAGAAGGAGAATATCTTTTACTTTCACGTAACGCTTTTGGGTGTGCATACCCCATTTTTCTACCTATTTCTGCCCAATTGTTTGGTTTGTATAAATCCCAAATCTCTATTGGGATTGTATCAACATTAGGGTTTCGGATAATTTTTATTGATTCTTTAAGTGCAATTTCTTGCCTTTCTTCTTTCTTTCCAAAGAAACCGACCTCTTGTAAATATTTATTAACATTTTCCCCATAAATTTCAAGTTCATTTGAGGCAAATTTATTTTTTATAATTTTTTTACGAATTCTACATACAATCCCAAATCGAAGCAATAAGTGTTTAATTTGATTAATCATTTCTGTTGAAGAAGAACAATAACTAACAAACCAATGGCCGGTTTTTTGATAAATTGTTCCATCACATGAAAACAAACGATTTAAAAACAAACTTAATTGATGCTTTGGAAGTTGAAAAATATTATCCGGAATAAATTTGTTAAGAGAATTTTTTCCATATAAATTAAAAGATTCTGTCCACTCTCTGATTGAAGAATGTTTCCATTTAGGTGGTTCCGTAAATTGGCCTTTTTCATTCCTTGGACTTATAGCTTCAAATCTCTTTTTTATTTGACTCACTCTAAAGCAATATTCGCCACTATGGTTATTTACTCTTAAATTATTATCAAATTCAGAAATTGAATCTTTAAATTCCTTGATTATCTTTGGATCGGCATTTGAAAATAAGACAAATCTATTTCCTAGATGTCCTTCAGCAATAAAATATGCGAGAAGTTTAATCTCATTTTCTTTCATTGGTTTATCACCAAATGTAGGGATAATTCTTGGTGTTGCTATTCTTGAACCAATATTAAGTTTCTCTACTGGGGACCATCCTTTCACTGTTAAAAGAGGGTGTTCTGGCGTTAATTTTATTTTTGTCCCCGTTCTTAGAGTTATTTCTATTAATTTAGAACATGGACGTTTGAAAAAATTAGTTTTTTGACCTTGGTGTAGTTTGAATTCTGGAGAGAGAGTTATAATGTTATTTTCATTGTTTTCCAAATTTTTTATTTTAACTTGTTTTCCATTATCAAGAGTGATAAATGTATCTCCATGCAAGCATTTTCCGCTTCCTCTTTTGCCAACAATAAAAACAACATGGGCTCCGGCAACATCCAGATAAACAGGGTTAGACAAAGAAGTAGTTTGGCCCATTTTGATATATTGTTTACCTATGAATATTGTTCCTTCTTTACCAAACTTCTCAACATCTTTCTTAGATCTGCCGATGATTACATCAAATGCCATAATCTATCTAAATGGAAGGATGTATAAAAATTTAATCATTTGATTAAGAAGGTGTAAGGTGTTTTGAAAAAGGGAAAAATGTTTATAAATATTGATTATTAGCACTTATTATGAAAAGATTACCAAAAAATGATCTTAAGAAACAGAAAATATTAGAGGATGTAGCTAAAAAGTTTAAAAAGGAAAAAATATATAATGAACAAGAAGTAAATGAAATAATTAAGTCATTAAGTAATGATGATTATGTTCTAATTCGAAGAGAATTAATTAATTTTAATTATCTCAGAAGAGATCCTTATACAGGGACATATTGGCTATTAAAATACAAACTTTCTAAAAAGGAACTAGCAAAAATTGCTGAACGTTACGGGAAAATAAAAAAGATTGAAAAAGGATAGAAAAAAAGAAATAAAATAAAAAAATTAAGCTAACTTCTCATCTGTTAGAACATTTACTTTAGTTGTTTCTTTAGCTTTTGAAGATGTCCCAATTAAATGAGAGATTCCCAACTTTTCAGCCAAACTAACTAAATCAGAATCCACTGCTCCATCAAGAGAAACTGCATAAATTCCGCCATTTAGACTTTTAATGGTAGAGCCAAGTTCACTTAGAGGAACCTTTCCAAGAACCTTCAATTCAGTATTAAAGATGCAAGCCCCCCTAGTTCCAAAAAGGTTTTCCATTGTTTCTTTGAAGATTTTCTTCTCTTCAGATGTAAGAGGTTTCTTCCTCACAATAGGAGAAGGGCGAGACCCACCTTCAGATTTTTGAAACGATTCTCTTGAACGTACATTAGGTCTTCTTAAGTTAGGTCTAGATGAATGAGACCTTGAATTACTTCGATCATTTGAAGGCCTTCTAGTATTTCTAGGTGAATTGGAAGTTGAAACTTCTTTCAAAGATCCATCTTCATTAACTCCTAAATCCAACTTAGATTGTTCAGCCGTAATTCTGCTTCTAAGAGATTTGTGAATTTCTTTCTTAGTAATTTCTTCAACTTCCTTTCCATCAGGAGCTTTACTAACAAAATCAATCTCAGCCACACTTAAAAGTTCACGAATAATTAGGTTTCCTCCCCTATCTCCATCAACAAATAAAACTGAAGTCTTTCTCTTAGTCAACTCTTTGATTGATTCCGGACAAGAAGTACCATTTAAAGCAATTACGTTCTTAAATCCATGCTTCAAAAGATTTAGTACATCTGCTCTTCCTTCAACAATGATTATTTCATCACTATCTTCAATTGCAGGACCTGCAGCAAGTCTTTCTCTGCCAAACTCAACAACTTCCATCATTCTAACTGACTGAGAAACTTCATCAGCCAATTCTTGTGAATCAGGAAGGGTTGTTTCAGTAAGAAATTTAAGTAATTCCTTAGCTCTTTGAACAACAAATTGTCTTTTACTTGTACGAACGTCTTCAATTTTGTCAACCTTAATTTTAGCGTTACAAGGACCAATTCTTTGAATAATTTCTAGAGAAGCAGCTACAATAACTGTCTCTGTTTTATCTAAAGAACTAGGAATGATTATCTCACCAGAAGTCTTACCCCTATTTGTAGATAAATTAACTTCAATTCTACCAATTCTTCCGCTTCTTTGTAACTCCCTTAATTCAAGCTCGTTACCAAGTAAACCTTCAGTTTGTCCAAAAATCGCGCCTATTACATCAGGCCGATCAACGATTCCTTCAATAATTATAGATGATTGAACAATATATTTTGCCGCTACTGGGCTTATTTTTGCCATTTTAAAAAATCCTCCATGATTTTTAAATACTAAAAATGATATTCTTTATTTTTACCATTTTTTTCCTCTAGAAAGAGCTATCCAGCACAATGATGTAGTGAGTATGAATGTGATAAAGGAAACCCTTTCTTTGTTATTATTTTATGATTCAGAAAACAGAACTAATCCTAAGCAAACTTGGTGATACAGTATAGTGAATGATAAGGATAATATTCAAATTTTCTGAGTAATTATGAAGCCCGTTCCACTAACCCCTTTATTCATTGCTTGGCGATTGCCGTCAACTCCCAAAGGTACTCTCGTGCCGGGCTAATTAAAAATTAGTTCTTCTATTATATAAAACCTTCGGTAAATTAATTGGTTTTTTGATTAAAAAGAGAAATAATGGCCCCAAAAGGGCAATAAGGGGAAATATTGACTTATTTAAAAAAGAAAAACCCCAGCGAATTTAGGCACTACTTTCGCCGAAGCGATTGAGTTTCCAAATCCACTGAGGAAAAGAGGTGGTTTTGAGGTGTGTTGTTACTTCTTGGAGGTACTAATATATAAATGTTTCGCTATTGTTGTTACTTTTTAAGGACAACACAATAAAACTCTGCAAAACTATTTAAACATTCGAAAAAACTGACTATTTATGGTTACTTTAACTTACCAAGAACGATTCAAAACTGAAAAAGGAGTTTTTGATGAATTCACAAATCGGACCCTTTTTGACCTCCAAAGTAGAGGAAAATTTGATTCTTTGGTAGGACCTTTATCAATTGGTAAAGAGAGTAATGTTTTTATTGGCTTAAGTAAAGAGAAAAAAGTCATTATCAAAATTTATAGAATGCAAAATTGTGATTTTAACACAATGTTTAGTTACATTAGAAAAGACCCAAGATATGAATTCCTAAAAAAACATCGAAGGCAAATTATCCTTGCTTGGACCCAGAGAGAATACAAAAATTTATTGAGGGCAGAAAAAGTTAAAGTTAGAGTTCCAAAACCTTTAGCTTGGAGAAACCATATCCTAATTGAAGAGTTCATAGGAGATGAAGAACCTGCGCCACCTCTTAAAGATCTGGCCCCTAATGATCCAAAAGAATTTTTCAACGAAACCATTAAACAAGTCGCCAAATTGTATAAGGGAGGACTTATTCATGGGGATCTTTCCGCCTTCAATATCCTTAATTACAATGATAAACCCGTTCTTATTGATTTTTCACAAGCCACTTTAGTAAGAACTCCAAACTCGGAAGAACTCCTAATAAGAGATATAAAAAATTTGCTTCAATACTTCAAAAAAAGAGGGATTATAGCTGATTCTGAAAAAATCCTCCAAAAGATTAAAAAAGCAGGTAAAGAAAAAAAATAATATGGAAGAACAAGAATTTTCTTACGAACTGAAAATACCCCAAGAGAGGGTCGCTGTACTAATTGGCAAAGGAGGAGAAACTAAAAAAGAAATTGAAGAAGCTACAAAAAGTGAGCTAGATATATCAAAAGAAGGAGATGTTATTATTAAAGGAGAAGATGGAATACTTCTTTATACAACTAAAGAGATTGTTAAAGCAATTGCTAGAGGATTCAACCCAAAAATTGCTCTTCTCCTACTAAAACCAGATTATGCATTAGAAATGATAGATATGAAAGATATTGCAGGAAAAAGTAAAAACACTCTACAACGGCTTAAAGGGAGAGTTATTGGAAAAGGTGGAAAATCTAGGGAAGAAATTGAACGTCTAACAGAATGTAACATTTCTATTTATGGAAAAACAATTGGAATTATTGGAGAAATCAATCAAGTAGCAACAGCTAGAAGGGCCGTAGCAATGCTTTTACAAGGTTCAATGCACAAAACAGTTTATCAATTCTTAGAAAAACAGAAAAAGTTAATGATGTTTGGATAAAATTTCAAAAAAGATATTCACCAATCATATCTCTTCGTAATTCAATACCCTTATTTTTACTTTCTTGACCTTTCCTACGAAGTTCTTGTGCAGCAGTTTCTGAAGGAGTACAAGGTTCTATTTTATCACCAACAACTTTTATCCCCACGCGTGAAATAAAAGGATTACACATTTTTTCAATATCTTCAAAAGTATGTCCATTTTTGTGGAAAAGAGGAATCATTCTTTCAACCAACTCTCTAACAATATCTTTCATAGGTCGTTTGATTACTTCTCCTTCATGAGGCCAATTAATTGCTTTATTTTTTAACAGAGCATCCCTAGAAAGACAAATCTTTTCATTTTCACAAAAACTAGAAAGAGATAAAGGGAAAATTTTTTGTAAATGCATTTCATGGGTAACTACCTCCAACATTGTTGCCATAAAGGGTACAAAGAGAGAAACTTCTTCCGGAGAACGTAAATTTTCAATGTAACGTAACTCAACCAAAATCCCATCTTCGTTCATTCTAAATGGTTGAAACTTAACATATGGCCACATGATGGGAGAAGGAAATTCTTTCTCTGGATCTTTTTCCAAATCTGAATCGGTTACTAGAAGATGACCTTCTCCTTTTCCTGTAGCTTCAGCAAAATGAAGTGAAACCCCGTTAGGGACTTTACTATTTCTTAGAAGATTGTAAAGATCTTCGTTAGCCCATTTACTTGGTTTAGCATCAGGAAATGAAAGCGGAGGGAGAGGACCCCATCTACTAGGATGTCCAATCTCTTTATCTTCTTCAGAAAAACCATAAACAGCATCACCAATTATTAGAGCCCTGGTACTATCTGATAAAGTTGGTTTTCCTTCGATGAATGGAGAATAAGCAGTTATTGCTAAAAGAATAGGCGCAATAAGATAGTAAGAATCATGATATAAAGAAGCAAAGATGGGAGAAACACGAATGGTGATTTGTACAGAAGTTGTAAACCCTTCAAAGATCATCCCACTTCTTTCTTGATTTCCATCTTCAAAAGGGATGGAAAAATTGTTTGTTTCATAGGAATCAACATATTGAATTACTTTTCGATGGCGTACCGAATCGGTAATCATCTTATTTGCTCCTTCCGCAGTAAACCAAGGAAAACCACCAATTAAAAGAAGATGTAATCCCTCTTTTTTAGCAACTTTGATTAATTCTGAAAAGACACCCTTTATTCTGGAATTTATTTCTGACAAGGGGCGTGATAATTTAAGCAAGTTATCTTTCTCATTCCTAACCTCCCACTGACAGGAAAGAAGTTCTCTACCAATAGTACCTCCCACTTTTTCATTGATAAAGTCATAAACTGGAGCAGGATTAAGATTTTTATCTAAAAACCAGCCTTCACATTCAAAACCAATATCAAATATATGGGGGTATTCAAACTTATTAGTATAATCTGCCAACTTTGAAAGTTGTGTTGCCAAATATTTTTTGTATTTTGTTAGAATAAGTAATTTGTTCAATTGTAATTCCTGCATTGTTAAGAGGTTTCCCTCAACTTGTTGACCCATTTTTTCTCTCTGATTCTATTAAAAAATAGTTATATAAAGGTTTGTATTGTCAGGAGTAGGTTTATATAGATTAATTTTATTGTTTAATTGGAATATTCCTTAATAATTGAGTAAACCTTATAAAAAGACTAAATTTTACATTTTTCAAATGGTTAAAAAGACAGCTCAGGAACTAGCAAAGAAACATCGAGAGATATCAATTGCCGAATTCTTTGAAAAGAACAGACATTTATTAGGCTTTGACAATCCAAGAAGAGCTTTGATGACAGCTGTGAAAGAAGCAGTTGACAATGCACTAGATGCATGTGAAGAAGCACGAATTTTGCCAGAGATAAATGTGGAGCTTATTCAACTAAGTGATAGTAGGTTTAGGGTAATCATAGAAGATAACGGGCCAGGGATAATTAAAAAACAAATTCCAAAAATTTTTGCTAAGCTTCTTTATGGGAGTAAATTCCATAAACTATCTGCAACCAGAGGACAACAAGGGATAGGTATCTCGGCAGCCGTTTTATATGGACAACTCACTACAGGTAAACCAGCCACAATTGTTTCTAAAACTGGTAAATCTGAAATGGCCAACTTAGTTAAGATAAAAATTAACACTCAAACTAACAACCCTCAATTGTTAGGAGAAGAAGAAATTGAATGGGAAGAAAAAGATCACGGAACCAAAATTGAGATTGACATGGAAGGAAGTTACAACAAAGGAAGACAATCCGTTGATGAATATCTTAAACAAACAGCTATTGTAAATCCTCATTGTACAGTAATTTATACGAATCCTGAAGCAAAACAATTTATTTTTCCAAGAGCAAGCGAAGATTTACCTCCAGAACCTAAAGAGATTAAACCCCACCCTTATGGAATAGAACTGGGAAGGCTTATCAAAATGTTGGAAACAACTCCAGCAAAAACTCTTCAACAATTTCTAACTAGCGAGTTTGTAAGAGTAGGGGCAGGTACAGCTAAAGAAATTTGTGCTAATTCTTCTTTATTGCCAAAAACAAAACCTAAAAAAATTGGGAGAGATATGGCAGAGAATTTGTATAAAGGCATTCAAAAAACAAAAATAATTTCTCCGCCTACAGATTGTATTTCCCCCATTGGCGCAGAATTGTTAGAAAAAGGTTTAAGGAAAGAAATAAATGCAGAGTTCTATTGTTCAGCCACAAGACCGGCTAGTGTTTACAGAGGGAATCCTTTTGTTATTGAAACTGCAATGGCTTATGGTGGAGAACAATCTGCAGATTCCACTGTTAGAATTATGCGTTTTGCAAATAGAGTTCCTCTACTATACCAACAAGGGGCTTGTGCAATAACCAATTCTGTTCAAAATACCTCCTGGAGAAATTATGGTTTACAACAAAGTAGAAGTTCTATTCCTGTAGGTCCTTGTACCATCGTCATCCATATGACTTCTGTGTGGGTCCCTTTTACTTCAGAATCTAAAGAAGCTTTGGCCCATTACAATGGAATAATTAAAGAAATAAAATTATCATTGCAAGAGTGTGGGCGTAAACTTGCAAGTTTTGTTAATAAAAAGAAAAGGATAAAAGATGAAGCTAAGAAAAGAAGTTACATTGAAAAATACATCCCCCATGTTGCAGATGCATTGAAAGAAATAATTGGATTTGATGAAATTAATAAAAAAATAATTGAAGACAATCTGGGTGAAATTTTAGAACACACAAGAGGAGAGCTGGAAGAAATTGGTGTAAATAATCCAGATTATGATCCGGAATTAGCAAAAATTGGAAAAGAAGAACCTAAGGAAAATGAAAACAAAGAAGTCAAAAATGATGAAAAAGTAGAGAAGGAAGTAGAAAAAGAAGAAACTAAAAATGCTGAAGAAGAGAATGAAGAAGAAAGTAAAGGAGAAAGGCAAAAAACATTATTTGATTAATAATTAAAATGGCTAAAAAAGATAACCAAGTTGTAGAAAAGATTAAGGAAGTAGCAAAAGAAGTCTATGGTAAAATCAAACTAATTAAATCTCCACAGTTAGAAATGCCAATTAGATCCCTAAGTAATGTTTCTTATGATGACAAAGAAGGATATTTCAAATTATTACATAAAGTTAAAACAAGGACTCTGACAGCATCCACAATTAAAACGTTTGCTCAAACATTGAGAATGATGGGTCTTTCTAAAGAGCTTATTGAAACTGAAGATATTGCAACCAAAAGAGAAGCTTATTATGTAAGTAAAAACTGGGGAGATGCGCGCTTTAAGGAACAACCAGAATCAGATTCCGTGATGGATGATATCGAAGCAATGATGGCCGTTAACAGAGAACAGATAGGTTTCATCCCTGAAGAAAAGGGAGGGGCGGTTGCTGGAGAATTGGTAGTTGTTGATAAAGATCAAGAAACTGGAAAGAGTTTAGAGATTGATTGTACAAAGTTCGGTTCTGGTGCTTATTCAGTTCCAAGTTCGGTAGAACATTTAAAATTCAAAACAAAAGCTAAATTTGTTCTAGCTATTGAAACAAGCGGTATGTTTGAACGTCTAAACAAACATAAATATTGGAGAAAAGCAAATTGTATCCTAATCGCTATGGGAGGAGTTCCTACAAGAGCATGTCGAAGGTTTATTAGAAAGTTGGCAGATGAAAAAAAGTTGCCGGTATACGTTTTTACAGACGGAGACCCTTACGGATTTGGTTCCATTTACAGAACTTTGAAAGTTGGTTCGGGTAATGCTGCCCACATTAACAAATATTTCTGTGTTCCTCAAGCACAATTCATAGGAATTACTCCACAAGATATTGTAAACTACAAATTACCCTCTCACCCTTTAAAAGATGTAGATATTAAGAAAATTAAAGATTTGATTAAGAACGATCCCTTTATTAAACACCATAAGCCGTGGCAAAAAGCTTTACAACAAATGGCTAAGATGAAAGTAAGGGCAGAACAGCAAGCATTGGCTAAATGGGGATTGAATTATGTTGTTGATACCTATCTTCCAGAAAAAATTAAGAATAAAAAAACTTGGTTGCCTTAGTAAGCTAGACAGCTACACAATCTAAATCCTTCATTAAGTGCTTTTGTTTTGGTGTTAAAAACAACCCTATTTTCTTTATCAATATTTGATGCAAAGAAACAGTTTGGATTGTGTACTTTTTTACCTTTCTTTGAAGCAACATATTTTTTGCTCACTGAAGGTTTAGATTTAGTTTTAGTTGAAACTTTTTTTCTAGAAACTTTTCTTTTTGAAGAAAGTTTTTTTACTTCTAGTGAAAGTTCATAACGAGCTGCGTTTAACTGAGAAAGTTCTTTCCTTAGTTTAGCAACTTGGTCAAATAGGATTGAAATGTCCTTTTTAGCCAATTGAAATGATTCTATAACATTGTTTTCGATTTGTTTTGTATTAGCCATATTAAATTCCTCCTAATATGCTAAAAAATAAGCGCATTTATAAAGGTTTCCTAGATTTGTTACTTAAAAGTGGTGTCTTAAAATACGTAAAGTTTAAAACTAGGGTTTTTTTGTGAAATAAAATGAAATATGTTACAAAATTATTCTTTTTGATATTGTCTGTAACTATAGTTTTTACTTTAGTTTCATGTACAGGTAATGCAATTAGTAAGGAGGGAACTATGACAACTGCAAAAATAGAAACAAATATGGGCTATTTTACACTTCAACTACATACAGATACAATGCCAATTACTACAAAAAATTTCATTGATTTAGCTAATAAAGGATTTTACGATGGAACAAGATTTCATAGAGTAATTGACGGATTTATGATTCAGGGAGGAGACCCTCTTTCAAAGGAAGTTTCTAAGAAAGCAATGTGGGGAACAGGAGATCCAGGATATAAAATTAAAGATGAGTTTACTGATTCTAATAGAAACAATAGAGGAACTATTTCTATGGCTAATGCCGGACCTAACACAGGAGGTAGTCAGTTTTTTATCAATACAGTGAATAACAATTTTTTAGATGACAAACACCCTGTTTTTGGGAAAGTTATTGAAGGAATGAATATCGTTGATAAGATTGGTAAGGTTCAAAAAGACCACCAAGACAAGCCTCTTGAAGATGTAGTTGTCCAGAAAATTACGATTGAAGGATAGAATTTAACGAAATATTTAAAAGATGCTTGTTGATTTAGCTTCTTATGGGCCTGTAGCCTAGTCTGGATAGGGCGCCAGCCTTCTATGTTGGTTGTAAAAACCAATTGATGAGAGCTGGATACCGTGGGTTCGAATAAGTTTCGCAGAAAGGAGCGATGCTTCGACTTTCCCATCAGGCCCATATTTCTTCCAATAACTATATAAATAATCAACATTAAGAGATTCTTATGGGTCTGTGGCTAAGCGGCTAAAGCGGTCCCCTGCAGAGGGACAGATCGGGGGTTCAAGTCTATGACGCAAGTGATGGAACGAACGTCTAGTGAAATTCCCTCCAGGCCCTCATTTTTCTAAAAAACTATTTAAAACAAGCAACTATTCTAACAATATGAAAAAGAAATCAATCTCCTCTTTAGAACTGGCTGCAATAGTTAATGAACTACAATTCCTAACCAAAGGAAAGATTTCTCAAATTTATCATCAAGAAAAAAAAGAATTACTCTTACAGCTACATGCTGTAGGAAAAGGGAAAGTTTTGCTAAAAATTATTCCAGGAAAATTTGTTTGTTTAACCGAAGAAAAAAATCCTCCAATAAGACCAACTGGTTTCTGTATGCAATTGAGAAAATACCTTAACAATGCATTCATAAAAAGTATCACTCAAAGATTTTCAGATAGAGTACTCATCTTAGAATTAGAAAAAAAAGAGAAATATTTTCTGATAATTGAACTTTTCTCAAAAGGCAACATTGTTTTTACTAAAGAAAACATGGAAATTATTGCTACATTGGAATGGCAAAGGTGGAAAGATAGAGTTATCAAACCAAAAGAGAAATATCTCTTTCCTGAAGCAGGAATTAATTGGAAAGAAATCTCTGAAAGTGAACTTAAAAAAATTCTTAAAAAAAGTGAGAAAAAAAATCTAGCTACATCTCTAGCTACAGAAATTGGTTTAGGAGGATTGTATGCTGAGGAGATTTGTTTAAGAATAAATATCGATAAAAATAGTTTACCAAAAGAAATTGATGATAAAGAGAGTGAGTTAATCGTTAAAGAAATTGAGAAAATTAAAAAAATTATTAAGAAACCTTCGGGGTTTATTTATGAGGAAGAAATCACTCCTTTAACTTTACTTGATAAAAAAATCATAAAAGAGGTTGATACTTACAACAAAGCAATTAACACAATAAACCCCTTTCAGACCATTTCTCCTTATGATAAGAAAATAAAAGGTCTTGAGAAAACGATCAAGGAGCAAAAAGATTCTATAAAAAAACAAGAAGGTCTAATTGAATCAAATACAAAAAAAGCTGATTTGATTTATGAGAAGTATCAACCCTTACAAAAATTGCTAGATATTGTTAAAGAACTTCGTAAAACTGAGGAGTGGGTCGATGTTGGAAAAGCTCTCAAAAAGGAAAAGAAAATTAAGAGTGTTAACTTAAAAGAAAAGAAAGTTGTTATAGATATATAAACTACCAGAATCTATATAAAACAGTTAAATTATAAGATTTGATGATTCGAGATTCGTTTATTTTTCTAGAAAAAGTTGGTAAAAAGAAAGAAAATAATCTTTGGGAACAAGGTATAAAAAACTGGCAAGATTTCTTAAAAAAAGAGAAGATTAAAGGGATATCAAAAAAAAGAAAACTCTATTATAATAGGAAAATAAAAGAAGCGCAAAAAGCCTTGCTGGATGAAAACCCCTCCTATTTTGTTAACAAATTGCCACAAATAGAAATGTGGAGAATTTATGAATATTTTAAAGAAGATTGTTGTTTCTTAGATATTGAAGTTGATTCTTATGGAAAAATTGTTCTATTGGGAGTATCTGATTATTATAATACCCATTTCTTCGTTAAGGGAGTTAATCTAGAAAAAAATACGATAGAAAAAGAATTGCAAAAATATAAGATAATAATAACTTTTAATGGAGGGGCTTTTGATTTGCCTAAATTAAGAAAAGAGTTGAAATTAAATATTTCTCACCCCCATATCGACTTAAAACCCCTATGTATAAATATAGGCTTAACTGGTGGACTTAAAGAAGTAGAAAAAAGGCTTAATCTAAGAAGGCCAGCAAACCTTAAAGGAAATCCAGTAGATTTATGGAAATCATTTCATGCTTCTGGGGACAAGGAGTATCTTGATCTTCTTCTTGAATACAATAGAGAAGACATAGAAAATTTAAAGGGAGTAATTGATTTTGTTTACAAAAAAATGAAAAATATATAAACCTCCTAATTCTTACTAAAGTATGAAAGCTAAAGTTACTCCTTGGGAAGTTTCTGGTAAAATCGATTATGATAAGTTAATGAAAGATTTTGGTCTTAATCCTTTAAGAAATCTTCCTGCCGTATTTCAAGAGCAAGTTCTGTTTAGAAGAGAGATGATTTTTGCCCATAGAGATTTCAAACAAATTGTGGAAGCAGTCCAAAATAAGAAACCTTTTGTAATGATGACTGGCCTAATGCCTTCAGGAAGGTTTCATTTTGGTCACAAAATGGTTGCCGATCAAATTATATTCTATCAAAAATTAGGAGCAAAAATATATTTAACTGTAGCAGACATTGAAGCATACAATTCTAGAAATACCAATTTGAAAGAACTTCATAAAACCGCCATAGAAGAATATTTAACAAATTATGTTGCTTTAGGATTAGATTTGAAAAAATGTGATTTCTATTTTCAATCAGCTAGAGCTAAGGATGGAAATAAAGCAAATGCTTACTATTCTCTTTCACAAATGTTAGCTAGACATGTAACCTACAATGAATTTAAAGCAATTTATGGAAACATTTCACCAGGAAAAATGTCCTCCGCCTTACTACAAGCAGCCGATATGTTACATCCACAACTCCCAGAATTTGAAGGTAAACCACTCCCGGTCATAGTCCCAGTTGGAGCAGACCAAGACCCCCATTTAAGGTTGGCCAGAGACCTTTCAAAAAGAATTAAATTAAATAAATTCAAAACGTTGAGTTCTACATATCATAAATTTATGCCCGGATTGAAAGGAGGAAAAATGTCTTCTTCAGACCCAATGTCTTTCATTGCGCTTAACGATTCTCCAGAAGAAGCTGCCAGAAAAATAAAAAAATATGCCTTCTCCGGTGGAAGAGCAACATTAGAAGAACATCGTAAAAAAGGTGGAGTTCCTGAGATAGACGTGGCTTATCAAATGTTATTGTATGGAATGGAACCAGATGATAAGAAGCTAAAAAAGATTTATGATGATTATAGCTCAGGAAAATTATTATCGGGAGAACTTAAACAAATTTTGATTGAAAAAACAAACAAATTTTTGAAAGAACATCGAAAGAAGTTGGTTAAGGCTAAAAAGGAAGTAGATAAATTTCTAAGTAATCGATGACCTCAGATAAGGCCAGAGGATAACATTTAAAAACAAGTAAAATATTCTAAGAGTAAAGAGGCGATAGATTAATGGCTAGACATAAAAAGAGAAAAAGGAAGGGACCTAAAAAAATTGAAGAAAAAAGAAAAAAGTGGGCCCCACTTAAAGGAAGTTTTATGATTACAGCAATTCTTGGATTCTTAATTAGCGTTTACGTGGTATACGATTATAGTCAAAATTTTGCAATAGCTTTGATGCTAATCTTTACAGCAATGTTTGTTGCATCTCTTGTAAGCATGACTAAGGCACCCATAGTTAAATATTGATTAATATTTCCAATTAATCTAAATTAAAAATGGCAAAGAAAAAAATTGTTAGAAAAAAAGGAAAGGAATTTAGCTGGATTTTTCCCGCAAACAAGTTTTTTTCATTCAGGGGAGAATTGTTTACAATTATTTTATTAGCGGTATTTGTTTTTCTAATTGCATTTTATAATCTTGAAGAAGGGTTACTTTACGGAATTTACTTCACAGTATTTTTCCTGCTTGCATATAGTTTAATTTCAAGATTTGTTCACTTTATCAGGCAAGTGGAAGAGAAATATCACATCAACCCAACACATATTAAAATTATAAGAAAAACTAGATGGTCGAAGATAGAAGAAAAATTACTTTTGAAAAGCATAGTTTTCCATAAAATTGACAAATTATTTCATGGAGGATATATTTTAACCAAAAAAGGTAAACACCTTTTATTCTTTAATACTAAAAAGGAATTGGAAAAGTTTGAGAAATTACTCAAATATTAAAATAAATTTTATTCTTTTAACCTTGTTGATTAAATTTTTCTTTAGCTTTGTTTTCTTTCCAAAAAACTACATGAGAAGCCCTTTTTTCAAACAAAGCAATTGCCAAACTCGTTATATTTTCCTCAGTATTCAAAGAATTTTTTATCGTAAGAGCCTTAGCTTCGTTCAAACAATCATCCATTATTTGAGAATTCTCTTTTTGACAATCTTCCTCAACTTTCTTTTCTTCTTCTTCAGAAAGAGTTACTTCTTCCCATATCGGGTAATTGGTTCCTTGAACCGTTCTAGGAAATGTTTTTGAAAATGCCATAAAGAGTAGAAATAAAGGATATTTTTATAAATTTGTATCTTAGAGTAAAGACTATGGCATCATATTGGAAACAAGTTAACAAAGTAATAAAGGAAGCGGACCTTATCATTGAAGTACTAGATGCCAGAATGATTGAGGAAACAAGAAATCACGAAATAGAAAGAAAAATCAAAAATAGCAAAAAACAAATTATTTATGTTATAAACAAATGTGACTTAGTAAATTATAACGAAATTAAAAGAAAAACTAAAGAATTAAACCCAAGTGTTTTTATTTCAAGCAAAGATCGTTTGGGAACAACCATTCTAAAGAAGAAAATTCTACGCCTATCAAGAGGAAAGGAAGTTGTTGTTGGCATCTTAGGATATCCAAATGTTGGAAAATCTTCATTGATAAACGCCCTATGTGGGAAAGCCAAAGCAAGAACTTCTTCAGAAAGTGGATTTACAAAAGGTTTACAAAAAATAAGAGTAGATAAAAGAATTGTTTTGTTGGATACCCCCGGAGTTTTTCCTCAAATGGAAAAAGATGATTCAAAACATGGGATGATTGGAGCAATTGATTTTTCTAAGATAAAAAATCCGGAACTGGTGGCACTAAAACTAATTGAAGAAAACAAAGAAGTACTTGAAGCCCATTTTAAATTAAAAATTGAGGAGGGAGAAGATGGAGAAGATTTTCTTTCTAAAATTGCTTTAAAATATAAAAAAATAGCAAAAGGTGGAAAACCAAACCTTGATTCTGCTGCCATTTTTCTACTAAAAGAATGGCAAACTGGAAAAATTAAGCTCAATAAATTCATAAAGAATAAAAAGTCTAATTAATAACTTTTATTAATAAGAAGGTTCTTAATGATAAATAATAAGTAAAATAGAACAAATTAGAAAAAAATACGAGGTGTTGAATATGGGAAAATGTAATAGTTGGGTAGAAAAATATGGTGATTACCACTATTTTTTGTTTAGAATTTTAGTTGGAGTAATGTTCTTCCTACATGGATATGGAAAATTATTCGGAGCAAAAGCAGGGCCTGTTGCGAGTTTAATGGGTGTGGCAGGAGTTGTAGAATTATTGGCTGGTTTAGGTATCTTAGTAGGTTTTTGGACAAGATTAGGTGCATTAGGTGGAGCAATTACAATGATAGTTGCTTATTTCAAAGTTCACCTGCCAACAGGATTTAACCCTTTAGCAAATGGAGGAGAATTAGCAGTACTTTACTTTGCAGCATTTTTAGTATTAATGGTGTATGGTAGCAGAAAGTGGAGTTTAGAAAAATCTTGGTTAAAAAAAGAAACTTTTTAATCTAATTTTTTTCTTTTTTTTATTTTGTTTTTTTATTTTTTTCATATTGTTTATTTACTATAGACATGATTCCTTCAGCAATTTTTTCTCCAATACCTTCTATTGACTTCAATTCTTCCTTGCTAGCATTAACAATATTTTTGATTGAACCAAAATGGATTAAAAGTTTTCTCGCATTGGAAACACCTAATGAAGGAAAAGAGGAAACGATATACTCTTGTTGCTCAGCAAATGATTTGGGTTTCAAAGGATGATAAGAAAAATCGGAAGTTTTATCCTGCTCTCTTCTGGCCATCACTGCTAAAAGGGAAGCCGTGTCTGGAGGATTTTTTGTGTAAAGGATGGGTACTTGAAAATCTAGTACGATTGAAGATAACATTCCCCTAATAGCGTTCCCATGAACTTTCCTAACTGAATAAATGTCTTCATCTCCTTCAATGACCAAAACAGATTTCTCAAAATTGTTTTTCAAGTGACGGACTTGATCTAGAAGGCGCCCATCAATTATTGAAGAAACAAAATCTGAAACTTTTTTTAATTCAACACCAACCTTTCCAGAAAGAACATAATCTGCTGAATCCAATTGAGCAGTTTTTACAGAAACTCCCAAATTAATTAATTCTTTAACTATTCGATTATCCTTCTCTCTATGATCCGCAAGAACTGTAACTACTTTTTCTTCTGGAATAAACCTATTTAAAGTTGTGTTTTCCTTTTTTTCATGTAAAAATGAGAATTCATTTTTTAATTTCTCAAGATTACGATACATTCTCTTAACTTTATGATGAGAAGACCAACGATATGCTTCATCCCTTGTTCCAGTTGTTAGTAAAACAATAACCTCTCCTTCTTCTAATCTCCCTGTTCTTCCCTTTCTTTGAATTGACCTAATTGCAGAAGGTACAGGTTCAAAAAAGATAACTTTGTCTACCTTTGGAATATCTAATCCTTCTTCTGCCACAGAAGTAGCTACCAAAATGTTAAATTCTCCAACTCTAAATTTATCTAATATTTCTTTTTGTTTTTTCTGAGAGAAACCTAGCCCGCTCTTTTTTGCCTGTCCAACAAAAATATGATTTTTTATTTTCATTTCGTTTATAGTACGAATAATCTCCTGAGCAGAATCGCGATATTGTGTAAAAATTATCATTTTAGAAGAACCATCTTTTTGCATAATTTCATTGACAAGTTCTTTCAGCTTCAGAAATTTGGGATGGACAAATTCTCCTTTTAAAATTTCTTCAGTTAAATAGGAAGCTGTTTTAAAATTTAGGTCTATGGATAAATTTTTGACAGCTTTTACTTTTGAAGTTAGCGCTTCAGAGCTTATTTTTGTCAAATATTTATGTAGCTGTTTTACTCCTTGTGATTCAAGTAATTCCAAGGCATGATCCACTTTAAGTGCTTCCGCAATTAAGGATACCGAACGTAACAATTCAAAATCCCTATGTCCTTTCGAAATGTCTCTCTGAAATTCTCCTTGAAGTCTCAACAATTCAGTTTTTGTCATATCAAATGATTTACAATACCCATATTTTTTAGCTTCCAATAATTTACTCTTACGACAATTTTTTAAGGAAGTTTGAATTTTTTTTAATTCCTTGGGAAAATCAACCCCTAGCCAATTAACTTTTGTTTTTTGAATATAGGGTTTAACATCAGGATCTTTTTCTGTTCTAACTTCTACTTTTTCAATATTCAAGTTTGTACAGACTTCTTTTATTTTTTCCATGTCACTTCCTGGAGAAGCGGTCAGAGCCAAAATTCTGGCTTTGGTAGAAAGTTTTTCGAATTGTTGTGCTAACCAAACATAAGCATAATCTCCTGTGGCATGGTGGGCTTCATCAAAAATAAGTAGGCTAACTTCTTTTAGTTTAACTCTCTCGTTAATTGCATCATTTTCCATGCCTTGAGGAGTAGAAATAATCAATTTTGCTTTTTTCCATAGTTCCCCTCTCTTTTTTGGTGAAACGCTACCTGTAAAAAGAACAATTTTATCTTCATCGATATCTAAATGTTTTTTGAAAGTCTCCAGATGTTGTTCACATAAGGGTTTGGTTGGGGCCAACATCATTATTTTAGAATTAGGATATTGATTCAATCTTTGTGCAGTAAGCATAAGTGCTACTGCTGTTTTCCCTAATCCCGTAGGTAAAACTACCAAAGTATTCTTATGTGCGGCAGTGCCTAAAATAGTCTGTTGATATAGTCTTGGTTGAAAATCTTTAATCACAAATATTAGGAGAGAAGGTGCTTTAAATAGTTTATCTGTGGTTGACCAGTGGGTTGTGGTATTAAAAGAGAATTCAAAAGTAATAATAATCACTTATTTATTTAGGTAAATCCTGTTTTCCAGTAATAGTAACAATATTGTTATCCTTACTAATTATCACTTCTTTAAGGTTGTTGATAATAATATCATTGCCAAGGAGATAATAAGAAACATTCCTAAGTTCACGAATACGAACTTTTTCTACATGAGAAATCTCAAGTACTTTAAAAGGAGCGCGACCTTTAAGATGAGGATTGTTTTCATCAAATATTCCAATAAAGGCTGACCATAAACCTTCTTTATCTTTACCTGGTTTTCTACTTAAGGTTACGCTCTTAGCATTAAATTTTTTCTCCATATTTTACTTAAAGAAGAGCTCACTTTTAAACATTACTAAAATTTTCTTCTTATGTAAATAATAAGATAGAGCAAAACCTATACAAAATGAGAGAAATACCACAAATCTGCTTACCCAAATGCTACCTACAAGATATCCAACTAGAAAACCTATAATGATTAAAATAAAGGGAAGAATTGGCTCTTTAAACCTTTTTAAATAGTAAAGTCTGGCTGAAATAAATCCTCCCAGAAAGACAGACAAATAACTATAATAAGCACTTTTTATAAGTACTGAGACAATAAATCCAACGGCCAAAAAGACTACCGCAAAGACTTCTGCCCATTGTTCTTCATATTTTACCATTTTAATGTTTTTTAACTTTGTTTAAATTCTTATTTTTCAGACATCACTAAAATATAAATTATTCCCCCAACTACACCAATAACTATAGCAGCAACCAAACCTACTTTATGAGGTAATAAATTTACTTTGTGACCTAAAAGTAAGAGTGTAGCTAAAAGTGAAAAAATTATGCCAAGAACATAGACAGCCCTACTTCCAAAGAAAATATGAAGGCCATCGAGTTGTGGTAAAGGTATTAAAGAGCAAAAAGCCATGATTATGTTAAGAAATACTCCCATATCAAAGAAATAATTGCCAGGTAAAAAATAAGCGCCAATAGAAAAGAAAATGGCAGCAATTAAGTTACCAAGAAGGCCCCACATTCCAGTCATAGATGCTTCTCCATAAGAAAAACCATACCTAAACTCTCCCAACCGTTGTTTTATCATAAATGCTGAAACCATTGTTCCTGCTATAATTAAAGGAATTCTTCCAGCACTGAGGAAAGCAAAAACTAGGGCAATTGCAATTCCTCCCCACCAAATTTTGAATTCGGCTTTATATCCTGTACTTAAAGCATAGATTTTCTGGCAAGATTGCCTGAAAAAGAAAGAAAATCCTGCAACAAGAAAAACCAAAAATAGGTTTGTAAGCCCTAGGGTTAAGTTGAAAGTATCTTCTCCCCAATCACGAAAAGAAAAAATAAAAGCAGTAACAAAGACAGCAATTAAAATGGTAATCATCTCTTGCTTACTAAATCTAAGAAATTTTTTTACACGTTCTCCCAACTCAATAAAGCTAGTCATACCATAAACAACTTTTAAAAGTATTTAAATAATTTGTTTTTGACATTTGTTTTTGAGCTTACTTCTTTTCCAACAACCAAGAGGTAATTGTACTCTGACCATGGATGAAATCCTCTTTAGAGATTAAATTAAATTTATCTGAAATTGATAATTCCCAGTTTTTTCTTCCTATAATTAACATTTTTCCACCTTTTTTTAGAATGTAACTGGCTTGATAATAAATCTCATTAATCTTACTCTCATCTTTGGTAGTTATTTGAAAAATAAGGTTATCAAACATTTCCTTTTCAAATTTTAAATCTAATTCTTCCAGGGAATATTTGTGAAAATTAATTTTATTACTCACTTTTCCCAATTTTGCGTTCTTTCTGGCAGCAATTATGTTTTGGGAACTTTCATCAAAGGCCATTATTTTTGGTTCTTGAGTTGAATCTTGATTGTCCTTATCATTATCAAAAGAATTATTGAGCGTATCTTTAAAAAAAGAAAATTTAGACAGAGATAATTTAGAGAGAGAATTCCATTCTTTTTTTTCTGAAAAAAAAGCTGCCTCAATAGATAGAACTCCATCTTTACAAAATCCACTCAAAAGTTTATTTCCAGAAACAAAACCTGACCTTCGAACAAAATAATAAGCAAGATCTCCTTTAAAAGAAGCTGAGTGAGGGAACACGCGGTATTCGCGAGAATTAAGTTCATCTCCAGCTAAATCAATACCAATCAAATAAGTATTGTTAGTGAAGAAAACATTAACTAAAAAATCTGGTTTTTTCAACTCAATTTCGGGTTTTATATCATTCTTTTCTAAAACAGAAATTAATTCTCCAACAACTTTCTTAGCAATTACAAGACGATTGTCCTGTCCCTTAACACCTTCTACGCCAACTTTAAAACTTAATGAATCTGAAAAGAATTCCTTCCAAGGAAATTCTATCTTATCAAAGGATAAGCTATCCAAATTAGAACATTCAGATATTTCTAAAACAATTCTTCTAATAGATTGAGAATGAGAAATGAAGTCACTTATTTCTTTTTTACCCTCCAAAGAAAATCTCAGAGCCAAAGAATCTATCTCTGCAGAAACGAATAACAAATCTTTGATTTCATTTTGAGAAAGTTTTTCCAATCCGGGAATTGATAAAGCATAAAATTTCATTCTTCAGTTTCTTCCACATTTTCATCTTCAATAACAATTTTTGCTGCGGCAGCAAGTTGATCTCCTTCGCCCAATCTCATCACTCTAACTCCTTGAGTAGCCCTTCCAATAGTTGAGATAGAATCACATCTTATCCTTATTCCAATACCTTGCTTAGATACAAGCATTAATTCTTCATCGCCACTTGTTACTTTGATAGATTGAACTGGACCATTCTTTTCTGTAACCTTAATGTTTGTAACTCCTTTCCCTCCTCTATTACATAACCGATAATCACTAATTGGAGTTCTTTTACCATAACCTTTCTCTGTCAAAGTAAGAATATTTTTACCTTCTTCTGCAATAATCATACCAATAACATAATCTTCTTCTCCCTTAAGACGAATTCCTCGAACTCCTCTTGCTGTTCTACCCATTGGACGGACATTTTGTTCATTAAAACGATTTGCTTGACCTTCTTTGGTAGCTAATATAATCTCTTTCTCTCCAGAAGTATGTTTAACACCAATTAAAGAGTCGTCATCATCTAGAGCAATGGCCCTAATTCCTCCTTTTCGAGGTTTTGAGAAACAAGTTAGTTCAGTTTTCTTAACCGTTCCTTTCTTAGTTGCCATGAATAGATAGCCTTCTTTAAAATCACGGACGGGGATTATGGCATTTATTTTTTCTCCTTCTTTAAGTTCAAGTAAATTTGCGATATGTTTCCCTTTAGATTGACGACTTCCTTCAGGTATTAAATAAACTTTAAGCCAGTAAACTTGTCCTTTATCGGTAAAACAAAGAAGATAATCGTGAGTTGAAGTAACATATAATCTTTCTACAAAATCTTCATCTTTTGTTCCAGCAGCTTTTACCCCCCTTCCCCCTCTATGTTGAACTTTATAGGTATCAATAGACAGTCTTTTTGCATATCCTGCATTGGTAAGAGTTACAACAGCGGTTCCTTCTTCAATCAATTCTTCAATGTCAAATCCGCCGTCATCATCCCCAATAACAATTTGTGAACGCCTTTCATCTCCATAATTGTTTTTCATTTCTTCCATTTCTTGCTTGATAATGTTTAGAACTTTTTCTTCAGAAGATAAAATTGCTAAAAATTCTTCAATTTTTTCCAATAAACTTTTGTGTTCATCCCTAATTTTATCTTGCTCCAAAGAAGCCAATTTCTGTAATCGCATCTCTAAAACGGCTTTGGCTTGAATCTTAGAAAGAGAGTATCCTTCCATTAGAAATAGTTCTGCTTCATCTACTGTCCTACTTCTCTTTATACCTGGAATAATTTCATCAATATTGTTAAGCGCAACAAGTAATCCATCTAAAATGTGGACCCTCTTCTGAGCTTGTTCCAACTCATATTTTGTTTTATTGGTAATTACTTCTTTTCTATGGAGAATGTGATAATGCAAAATATCTTTCAATCCAAGAACTCGAGGCCGAGAATCTACTAAAGCCAGCATATTCATCCCAAAAGAAATTTTTAAACGACTATGTTTGTAAAGTTGATTTAAAATGACTTGACCATCTGTACCTTGTTTAAGATCAATTACAACCCTAATCCCATCTTTATCAGATTCATCGTTAATATTACGAATTCCTGTAATAACTTTGTCTCTAACTAAATTAGCAATTTGTTTAATCATCTCTTCCTTGTTAACTTGATAAGGAATCTCGCTAATAATTATTTTACTATCCGTAACATCGGATACCGCTTTTATTGTTACTTTACCTTTCCCGTGAGCATAAGCATGATAAAGAGCACTCCCACAATTAATAGTCCCCCCAGTAGGAAAATCGGGACCAGGAATAATTTTAATTAATTCTTCAACAGTAATTTCAGGATTATCAATTAATGAAATAACTCCTTCACAAACTTCAGTTAAATTGTGAGGGGGGATGTTGGTAGCCATTCCTACGGCGATACCAGAAGAACCATTTACCAAAAGGTTAGGAATCTTAGATGGAAGAACCGAAGGTTCTTGTAGAGAACCGTCAAAATTGTCTTTAAAAATAACTGTTTTTTTATCAATATCTTTGAGAAGTTCCTCAGCAAACTTGTTTAACTTAGCTTCTGTATAACGATATGCAGCTGCAGAATCACCATCAATGGAACCAAAATTACCCTGTCCCCTAATTAATGGATAACGGAGCGAGAAATCTTGTGCCATTCTCACCAAAGCATCGTAAACTGAAGCATCACCATGAGGATGATATGCACCTAAAACTTGACCTACAATTCTAGCACATTTTTTAAAAGACTTATTGTGAGTTAAACCAATTTCAAACATAGCATATAGGATCCTCCTATGCACTGGTTTTAAGCCGTCTCTGACATCTGGAAGGGCCCTACCTACAATAACTGACATGGCATAATTAATGTAAGCTGTCTTCATTTCCTCCTCAATAACACGAGGAACAATTTTGTCATGATCTGAGCTTTTTTGTATTTCTGAATGGGTCATTTTTAATACATAATTTAAGATTTTTATAAGTTATTTTATCGACGATAAAGTAGTATAAAAAATAGAGAGCAGGGCTTTATAAAGGTTGCGGTTCTTGAGAGATGTTTTCGGAGACCAATCATGTGATCGTGGTTTAGAGAATTCTTCATAGGACAACATTATAAAGGCCCATCCGATAACGTATTCTAACCAATGAATCAATCTCCTTGTAAGTCCATCCACTTTCAACCAAACCATCAACTACTTCCCCCATAGGAATGTTTCTATTATAACAATCGTCAATGAAAGATTCTAATTGTTTTATCTCGATGGAAGATAAATTGTGAGTTTTTTTGACCATTTTTCTTGCTAATTTTTGTGAAATTTGAAGTGCACCATAAGCAACAAATTTTCTTTTACGTACTAGTTTGGAATATGCTTCAATAAAAGGACCTAGGATTGAAGAATCCCACCCATTTTCAGAGAAGATAGATTTTATCTCAGAGATGGTTTTTCCTTTTTTAACTAACTTAAGTACCACTTTTTCAATTTTCTCTAATTCTTTTAAGGATAGAGAATATTTCTTCTGCAATAACTTTTTAGCTTTTATTCTATCTAAAACCACTTTAATCATCTGAGGGGTCACATTAGGATTATGTTGTAATAAGCTCTTTATTTTAGCTTCCGAATCTCCTTTGCCTTGCATCGTTTCGACCCAATTCTGTAGCCATTTCAAAGAAGTTTGATGAATTCTTCCTTTAGCTAATAAAGAACTAATTTCTCTCTTAACTCCAGCACCCGCATTTCTTACTTGTGATCTTAATTGGCGTAAATGGCTGGTTCTTTCAACTTGTAATTCTGGAGAGGGATAATCTGAAACATAATAAGGGATAAAGCGCTTCTTGTGTCTAAAGGTAACAAATAATAACAATACAGAAAGTAACATTAGGGAGATTAATAGAATCCAAACCCCAGACATATCTAATAAAAATTCTCCAGAGAAAAATGCTTTCCCAGTTGCGCTAAAAGTAGACTTGGCAGATTTAAGGGCTTTTATAGTAGTTGCGGCTACTCCTTTTGAATCTACTTGTTCACTTGAATCTTCTTTTTCTACTTTTTCTTCTACAACATCTTTTTCTGATTTTTCAAAATCTTCAGGGGCAACCGATTTAGGAGCGGGTTCTTTTATTGGAAGGGACCCTCCCCCTCCTGAATCAGAGGAGGAACTTGAACCTCCTCCTCCACTACTTCCTGTATTTCCTGCACCTGCAGGGGCAGGAGCGACAGGCATTGTTCTATTATCAAAAGTGAAATTTATTGTTTGCGTATTATTTTTATTGTTTACAGTGTCGTTAACTAAAATTGTTAATAGGTGTGTTCCATTTGCTAGCTTTGAAACATTGTAACTAGCTACCCAATATCCTGATTGATTTGTTGGAGTAAGGTTGAATCCTGTTCCGGATGAATTATCAAAATTAAATAAGACAGTTCCTATGTCTCTTTCTTGGATACTTACATTGAAAGTTTGATTATAAGATCCAATGCTGAAATTGGTTCCGTTAGTTGGGAATGTGATGTTAACTACAGGTACAGTGTAATCAGTTGTTATTGTAATGCTTTGTGTTGTGTTTACATTTCCTGCTGAATCGTTTGCTATAATCGTTATTGTTTGTGTTCCTTCTGCTAGTGTTGATACATTGTATGGTGCAGCCCAATACCCAGAGTTATTATTTGCTGTAATGTTAAAATCTGTTCCCGTTCCATTATCAAATGAGAACCAGACTGTTTTGATGTTTGCATCAAATACTGATGTGTTGAACGTTTGATTGCTTGAAGTAAAGGAGTAATTGCTTCTGTTAGTTGGTGAGATGATAGTTACATTTGGGGCTGTATAATCTGTTGTAATTGTAACCTGTTGTGTACTATTTATGTTTCCTGCCGTATCATTTGCAGACACTCTAACTGTTTGTGTTCCTTCTGCCAAAGTGGAAACGTTGTATGGTGCAGCCCAATATCCCGAATTGTTATTTGCTGTAATGTTGAAATCTACTCCAGAACCATTATCAAAAATGAATAATACCCCATAAATATTAGCCTCATTAATACTTACGTTAAATGTTTGATTACTAGATGTTTTTGAAAAATTACTTGTGTTTATTGGAGTTAGGATGGTTACATTTGGTGGAGTTAAATCCTCTGAGTTGTTTGCAAATAAACTTCCCAATGATGTACTATTGAATCTTAAAGTCCCTCCAGTGTAACTAATAATCTCACAAGAATCTCCTACACAATCTGAACCTGAACTATCTATGGTTACACCATCTGTGCTAAAACTATGGATTTTGATAACTGCATCTGCAAATTCTAAATCTAATCCATAAAAAGTAATGTTGACAGTAGAATTAATTTTTCCATTGTCAAATGCCGATGTATCGACAGCTACGGTTCCATTTCCTAAATAAATGTTTGTATTTGGACCAATGGTCCCATTAAAAGTTAAATTTCTTAAGAAACTTCTTGATCCATTATCCACCCATTCAATTTTGCTTGATGCGTTAATGTAACTCATATAATTTATTTTATTGTCATCAGTTTCATCGAAAATTGAAAATGAATCTGAGGAATTAGTTTCTAGAAGATTGTTAATTAAAGAGTTTCTTTCAGAACTATCAGAAAGATATATCCCATAGCTTGTTGCTCCTGTTACATTTATTGTATTGTTTTCAAGATGAGTGTAGTTACCATCTGTAATACGAACTCCCCATGATGAAGAACTATTCATGATTATTGTATTGTTTAAAAAAGTATTATTGAGGTTGTTTACATCAATTCCAATGGAACCAAAAGGATATCCTTGGATGAAATTGTTTTTGAATAAATTCTTCACCCCTTGAGCATAAACAACTCTTATCCCAGCTGAATTAGTTGATAAAAAGGTATTATTTGTAATGTTGTTGTCTCTTCCAACAACATCTAGGGCATAAGAGTTATCTTTTGTAGTTAGGTTGTTTTTTGTGATATAAGTATTATTGGAATTTGGAGGTATAAAAATTGCTGGCGATGTTGCAGTGTAAGTTATAATGGTGTTGTTAATTAATTTACCACTTCTAGCGTCATCCCATAGAATTGCTTCTCCTGTATTTCCGTATTGTTCAATCCTACAATCTTTAATTGTTACGTTGTGATATCCTGTATTATCTATTCCATTTCCGCTACCTTCTGTGGAATAGTTGATTAAATAATTATCACAATCTAAAGTAATTCCATGAGCACCAATAGTGAAACATGTTTCAGTAGAATTAATGTCCTCTGTTAAAGTAGTATTAGAAGTAAGAGTTCCACAACTAGGAGCAGCTGCAACTATGTCTAACACCAACAAATCGTTAGATCTATTAATTGCTCCATCAAGAACTCCATCGTTTGGAGTTACATCTACTGTCCAATTATCTCCTACATTCAATTCTTGAGAAACTATTAAATCTGTCCTGTTTTTGTAGAGTGCAGAAATTTGTTCAGGGGTTAAAGTTCTATTCCAAATTCTAACGTTATCTATGGAACCATTGAAATAACCCTCTTGTCCACTGGAGTTAATTGCCCTACCTATCTCTAAATCTCCAGTGCTGTAAGTTAATGCGCCAGTTTTCGTACCAACTACATTTAAAGCGCCATCAATATAAATAGAAGTATTGCTTCCATTATACATTATTACCAAATGGGTCCATCTGTTAAGAGAAATTGCGTTTGCAGCAGTTTCTAAAGTTGTTGATCCAAAATCTCCGGTGTTGAAAGCTACATTCAAAAGATCATCAGTTCCTAATTCAATATCAAATCCATTGCCAAACCCACCATCTTTATTTAAAAGACCACTAATCCCTGTGCTCCCATTGCCTTTCAAATAGAACCACGCTTCTATTGTTATATTTGAGGTTAATTCAAACTCACTTCTATCTCTTATAGAAATGTAATCATCAACACTATCAAATTCATAACTGCCATTGAAATCAAAACCACCTGTAGAATTCCATGTAGCACCAGTAACATTTCCATTATCTCCAAGAGCATAGTTGTGGGTAGAAGCAGTTTCATTTCCATCATTTGGTAGGAAAGGCATATTTAGGACCATCACAGATGAACCATTTAATAACCAGTTGTAAACAACGTTTACTGTATCAGCATCTAAATCACTTGTGTCTACATAAGCTGTTAAGTTTTGATTGGTATCATTTTTAGTTAAATCTGTTGTGTTTAGAAGGATGGTAGAGGTAGGGTCATTGTTGGCTGCTGGTGCAGTAACATCTAACACCAACAAATCGTTAGATCTATTAATTGCTCCATCAAGAACTCCATCGTTTGGAGTTACATCTACTGTCCAATTATCTCCTACACTTAATTCTTGTGAAACGATTAGGTCTGTTCTATTTTTGTAAAGAGCAGAAATTTGTTCAGGGGTTAAAGTTATATTCCAAATTCTAACGTTGTCAATGGAACCATTGAAATATCCTTCCTGTCCGGGTGGTGTATCCCTATTTCTTCCTATTTCTAAATCGCCTGTACTATAGGCTAAAGCACCAGTTCTTGTACCAACAAAGTCTAACGCGCCATTGATGTAAATTGAAGTATTACTTCCATTATATGAAGCAACAACATGGGTCCATTCGTTGAGATTTAATTCTGTGATTGTTTCAATGTCACTGGCTCCAGAATCTCCAGTTCCAAAATTTACTGTTGGGGCAGAAGAATCACCAATCGCAAAATTAAAACCATCGTTGAACCCTCCGTCTTTATTAACGATTCCATTTTGTCCTCCGTTGTTTCCACTGCCTTTTACATAAACCCATGCTTCTATGCTAAAATTCATGGTAGGTTCATATTGGCCGGAATTTTCTAAAGAAAGATAATCATCGATACTATCAAATTCATAGCTGCCATTGAAATCAAAACCTCCTGTGGAGTTCCATGATGCCCCTCCTGTATTATTTCCATTATCACCAAGAGCATAGTTGTGGGTAGAAGCACTTTCATTATTGTCATTTGGCAAGAAAGGCATGTTTAGGACCATCACAGATGAACCATTTAATAACCAATTGTAAACAACAAATACATCATCATTGTCTAAATCACTTGTCTCTGAATAAGCTGTTAAGTTTTGATTGGTATCGTTTGCTGTTAAATCTGTTGTGTTTAGAAGGATGGTAGAGGTAGGTTCGTTATTTGCACTTGCAACTGGAGCCAAACTATAATTAAATGACGCAATTGTGGCATTCACATCACCTGAAGCGGCACCTCCTTGAGTAGTTAATTGTGATAAAATGCCTGCTCCAAAATCTTGTCCTATGTCTTTAGTAACACCTTTGACAGAGTAAGAATCAAATCCAGTGGTAAAAGTACAATTGATTGTTTCAGTGTCATTAATATACTCCATTCTCAGGAGTCCTGTCAAATTATCTCCAATATTTGCCATTTCTGCATTAATAATTGTTGGAGGTGGATTACTTGTGGTGGAGTTTCCGAAATATAAATAATATGCTCCACCTGAGGATTCTTCTAAATTTACTGAACATGTTGTGGTTTGAGAAAGGTTAGTTTGGTTAAATAAACTTAATTCTATTGTTGCCAATGCATCAGTAGAAAGACTATCTGATGTATTTTGTAAGGTTACATTTGCAGTTATATTAAATGAATGCATAGACAAATTCTCTATAGTTATAATTGATGCGTTTCCTTCAGTTGAAGCTAATGAGGCATTAAATCTCATCAATTCATTTTCATGATGTATGGTCATTCTAGTTGTATGATTGAACCATCTTGAAGTATTACTTATCCCATCAGCAAAATCATCAACAAAAGTTCCTAAATCATCGTCATTGTCGGTACTAGATATGCCAATAACGGCTGCTCCTGTTATAGAACTCCCATCAAATAAGCTAACTTGATTAAAATAATCTACCGAATCGACAATAGTTTTAGTTCCAAAGTTTGGACTACTTGCTAAGAAGAATAGCAGTACTGCTGAGAGTAACATTACTAGGATAACTCTTTCCTTGTGCAGGCATTTCTCCGCTTTTTTACTTCTTATTTTTCTTTTCATATTTTTTTAATTACCTTATCGTACATTTCAAGCAAGCTTTTCATTTCTTTTATCTTAAGAGAATAATATTTGAAAGGATATTCTTTTCTTACAGTTAGAAAACCAAGATCATATAGTAATTTTAGATGTCTTGAGGCAAGGGAAACAGAAAGATTGGTCTTAGCAGCAATTTCTTTTACGGTTAATTCTTTATCTGCAAGAAGTCTAAGAATTTGTCTTCTAGAATAGGCACTAATCGCTCGTGATAGTTTCTCCTCTTTTTGCTCCATCCTTATTCTAGAACATAGTTCTCCTTTATATAGTTTTCTAAGTTGTTAAACTTCTGACTTTCGTAACTATGAAACTATGCTTTCAAAAAAAGAATTTAACTATTAAGCATCTTGCCAATCTCTTCTTTAATTTCTTCTAAAGAGTAATGTTTGTGCTTGAACCCTTCCATTTCATCGTCAAGAAGGTCTTTTTTAGAAAGAAAAACTAACGTTTTTTTACCTTTAACTTTTTTATACAATTCCATTTGTTTCTTCATGTTGTATCCACAATTCTCTGTAAGGTCAAACACATATACTATTATGTCAGCTAATTCATCTAAGACTAACTCTGCTTGCAATTCGATGTTGTTCATTCTTTCATCTCTATTTAAGATCCCTGGAACATCTAATACTTGGACATTCTCCTCTCTGATTTTAAAGTAACCAGCATTTATACTAACTGTGGTGAATGAATAAGCTGCAATTTTTGCTTTAGTTCCTGTCAATTTGTTAAGAAGTGTTGTTTTTCCAACATTTGGAAAACCATACAAACATATTGTGAACATATCTTTTATGTCTGGGTATGTTTTCATAACTTTTCTAGATTCTTCCAAATAATGTAAATTTTTACTTATTTGTTTCATCACTGAGGAAATCCTTCCATAATATTCTCTACTATATTGCTTAATTTTTGCTGGATCGTTACATCTAGAAATTCTTCTAACATAATCTTTACTGAAGCCTTTTATTTTCCCATCTGCCCAAACCATTGCTCCAAATGATTTTTTGAATATTGGAAAATCTAGTGTCAATTTGATTAGTTCTTGGTAAAAAGGAGGTAGTTTTATGGTCTCTGGGAATGAATGAAGAATTTTTTTTAATTTTGATGTTAATACATCTTTAATAACATCAATTTTTTGAGTTTCTTTTATTTTTGATTTTACTAGTACATCTCTTGTTTTTTTCTTAAATTCTACTGATTTTTCTCTCGCTTTCCTGAAAGCTAAATCTAGATAAAATTTACTTGTTTCTACTGGTGGTATTTTTTGAAAATTCATATAAGAAGAATTTTTTGGATTTTTTATTAATCTTTCCTTGTTATATCTGGTTAATGATGTTTAGGATGTTCATGACCAATGTCTTTTCTTTCTTTTAAATGTTTGATATGTTTATCTTTTTCTTCTCTAATCTTAATTTTTTTCTTTCGCATTTTTCCAATTAGGTTTGAAACGTGTTCTCCTCCAAGGAAATGTGGTAGAATGACGTAATCAGCTCCATGTTCGTATAAGCTAAGTGCTTCTTCAATATTTGATGCAGTTACAATTATCTTCGCTTTTCTGTTCGTATCTCTTACCTTTCTAATTATTAACAAGTTATCTTTCTTTTCAGGAATAGTTGAAATTAATAATTTTATTTTTGAAAGATTCATTCTAGACATTACTTCTTCATCTGTTGCTTCTCCGTATATACAATGGTACCCTTCTTTTACCAAATGAGAAATAACTTCTGGATTGTAATCTATAATTAGAATTTTTTTCTTAGTTTTTTGAAATTGATTTAAGATACTGTATCCTATCCTATTGTGACCACATAAAACCGTTGATGGTTTAGCTTTCGTTGGTAGATACTCTAATCCTTCTGTGGTGAAACTATCAAAAATTCTCAATGGTTTCTCTAAAAGTTTGAAGAAAAATTGGTTGTATTCAATATAGTAGGAAGTTAAGGTAATTGAGATAAGAGTTATTATAACTGTTAGAGAAAATAATTCTTGTGTGATATGTCCTAAGGCAAGTCCCTGGGCTACAAGTATTAAAGAGAATTCTCCAACTTGTGAGAGGGCATTTGCTGTTAAAAATGATGGTTTTTTTGTATACTTGAAAAGAGAGCAAATGGTCATTATAACGAATGGTTTAACAAACATAACTACTCCTAAAAAAACCAGTAGGTGTATCCACATCTCTTTAACGACACTTAAAGATATGCCAAGGCCTAAGGTAACAAAAAATAGAAGGGAGAAGAAATCTTTTAAACTTTTTATTTTTCCAATAATTTCAATGTTATAATCTAAGTTTCCAAGTGTAATTCCAGCTAGAAAAGCTCCAATAGCTATGGGGAATCCAATATAGTGGAAAGTTATTGCAAAGATGAAACAAACTGCTAATGAAAGGATTAACAAAAGTTCTTGATGACGAGCTGCAAACTTAAAAATTCTAGGGAAAAGATATTTGCTTGCTAAGTATGCTATCAAGAAAAGTGCAACAAATTTCATTAGGGCAATTACAAATAGTGACATAGTAAAACTTTCAATTGAAGTTAGGATTGAGATTGCAAAAATGGCAACTATGTCTTGCATAAGTAAAATACCTACAGCTAACCTTCCATGGAGAGTATTTAATTCTCTTTTATCAGAAAGAAGTTTCATTACTACCATTGTTGATGAGAAAGCAATGATTAAACCAATGTAGGCGGCTTCCAAACTTAAGAAACCTAACATCAAAGAAACAAGATATCCTACCATAAAGATTATCAGAATTTGAATTCCTCCACCAAGAGTGGAAACTAAGGCTACATTTCTAAGATTTTTTATGTCCATTTCTAAACCTACAATGAATAATAGGAAGGCAATTCCAATTACTGCCATTGGTTCAACCGCATTTATGTCAGAAATGATTGTGGGTAACTCAACTGGAATAAATCCTACTACGGATATTTTGTCAAGAAGGATAGAAACTCCACTTAAAAGGGGTTTCAAGAGAACTCCCACCAGAACATAGGCTAAAATTTGTGGTTGTTTAAAGAATTTTAAGATTAAAGCAGCAAAGCCAGCAACAATTATCACGAAACCTAACTCTATGAAAACATCAGCTGAAACACCTACCAAAAACAGTCACCTCTGTTTTTTTGGGTGCAAAAAGATGTTTTGTTCTTTTTAACACCTACCATTATCCTTGAGAAGCGAAAAGGATTTTATAAAGGTTATTATTATTGATAGAATGTTCACTGAGATTATAGCTGCTTTAATTCTGGGAGTTCTATCTGGAATCATCACAGGACTAGTTCCTGGGATCCATGTAAACCTTATTTCTGTCTTGGTTCTTTCATTTTCACCTTTATTATTAAGCATAACCTCTCCAATTGTTTTAGCGGTATATATCATCTCCTTGGCAATTACGCATTCTTTCCTTGATTCCATTCCTTCTATCTATTTGGGTGCTCCAGATGCGGGACAGGAGCTTAATGTTCTTCCTGGCCACAGATTGTTACATAAGGGAGAAGGGCATAATGCGATAACCTACACTTTAATTGGTTCTTTAGGAAGTTTATTACTTTGTTTACTCTTATTTCCGTTTTTCTTGGGTTCAATGGGTTTAATTGCTCCTCACATGAAAGGAATCGTTGGTTATTTGCTAATTGTAATCATGGCATACATGATTATGAAGGATAAGGGGAAAAGGTTGAAATCGTTAACTGCTTTCTTATTATCTGGATGTTTGGGTTTACTTGTATTTAACATTCCTTTGGAACAACCTTTGTTTCCACTTCTATCTGGATTGTTTGGTTTTTCTATTTTAATTACCAGCTTAGCACAAAATTCTTCCATCCCTGAACAAGATTTGTCTAAACCTTTGACTTTATCGAAGAAAAATTTGTCTAAATCTATTTCGGCTGCATCAGGGGTTGGTTTTATAGCGGCGTTCTTGCCAGGGTTTGGATCTTCACAAGCAGCAATAGTTGCAACTAACATTGTGGGAGATATTGGTGATGAGGGATTTCTTTCTTTAGTAGGAGGGATTAACACTGCTAATATGTTGATAAGTATTGGAACCGTTTATCTTTTAGAGAAGGCGAGGAATGGGGCCATTGTTGTTGTTAAAGAGTTGTTGGGGTTGGTTAATTTTGAAATGATGCTCCTTTTTTTAGGAGTTGCTTTGTTAGTGGGAGGGGTTGCTACGATTCTTGCTTTGAGATTATCTAAATTGTTTGCTTCTTTAATTGTTAAGGTTAATTATACTTACATTGTTTATTCTATCTTGGGATTTATACTTTTACTAACTTTATATTTCGATGCCTTTATGGGAGTGGTTATATTGATGACTGCAACTGCATTGGGGTTGTTGGCTACTTCTTGGAACATTGGCAAGAACCATTTGATGGGCTGTTTGATATTGCCGGTGATATTGTATTTTGTGTTGTAGAGGAAAGATTCCTCATACATTCTTACTCCATAGAATCATACTTCTTTTCTAACAACTCCATCGATTCTTCCTTAAGTTGATTTGTACTTTTGTATGAACCATCTTCTTGTGCCAAGAAAATAAATTTTTTATAGTTCCATTTTCCGTGTACAACAAGATCTGATTTACCATCATGGTTTATATCTACTACTTCAACCCTTTGTGGTTGGTTCATATGTTTTTCAACAGCAAAATACATGCCTAAACCAAAGGACAATACGCTTCCTAAAATAAAAGCAGTTGTTACATGTTTTCTTGTATAATGTGCGTACTGTGGTATCAAATTTTCTAACATTTTGTTTCCTCCTAAATTTTATTTACTATTATTTTTTTGTTTTGTAGATGGGAAATTATTTTACCTCACACCTATTTGAATTATATCCCATTCCATCACAAACTAATTCAAGACAAGTTTTACCTAAATAAAGAATTTCATCATTATTTTGACCTTCTAAAATAGAATTACAATATCCAATAGGTGCATCTCCATTTTCTTCCTTCCAAGAAAAATATTCTTTTTTTATTTGACTGGGTAAAGTTTGTTCAATTTTTCTATTTATACTTAATTGTCTATAAATAGACGAAGATTCAATTAAGTTACTATTACCATAACCACTTCCTAAATATACACCTAAGACAAGAGTACTTAAACCAATTCCGAGATTAACTAAAATATTATTTTCATTCATTTTTAATTCCTCCAATTCTTTTAATTTCATTTTAATCACTTAGAAGTAGAAACCATCCAAAATAACTAATTTGTGCTTTCATATGAATGCTTTCTCAACTCACTCAGTTAAAACTGGTAGAAGTTTTGCTTCTGCTTTTCGTAAATGTTCAGAAAACGCTTGTCTAGAAATCTTCATTCTTTTTGCCAATACATCCAAATCAACTTTTCGTGGGACGTTAAAGTAGCCATATTCCATTGCTAAATCTAAAGCTTCTTTTTGTTTAGATGTAAGGTTTGGACTTACGTGAAAATGATACACATCATTCAGTTTCATTTTTTTAATACTTAATAATTTAGCTGTACCAATTTTTTTAATATCTGTAAAAAATTTGTTAATGTGTTTCTTATCCCATGAACATATCTCCCAGTATTCATAACCATCATTTGGATTTACATGTACTGGTTTAACAACCATAATTTCTTTTGATCTAAAAGCCGAATATTCTTTTTTTTCATTTGGTATCCTTTCAACAAAAATAGCTAAATCTTTATTTACCTCAACTTTAATTACTCTCTTATCTTTTTTGAGATCTCTAATAAATCCTTTCTTTCCTTTCTCAGAACCTCGTAACATTAAGAATCCTGTGTTATATAGGTATTTATCATCATTATAAGAACTCCCTGGAGTAGCAAATATAGTAATACCATGTTTTACTGCTTTTGGTGTTGTGACACAGTCATCGTGTTGATATTTTATTTTTGCTACCCACATAAAAAATATGTTTATTAGAATCTATATAAATATTGTGAGCAGAATCATAGGTTTCTCCAATTGAAACAAACATTAACAACCTCAATAGAAATTTCTAATCAAATAAACATAAATGAAAATTAGCAGACCAAGTAAAGCAGCCAAAGCAAAGATCTTCCATAAAAACCTGTAAAACCTTTTCTTCATTCTTTTTAACTTTCTTTGTCTCTCTTTCTTCCTATCCAAAGAATTCTTAACCCTGAAAATTCTAAGCGGAACTTTTAATCCTTTCAACTTCCTTTGGCCAATAAATAAGTAAGGAATTTCTTTTTTATTCATGGCATTATAAACCGATTCACTGAAATAAATGTCGTTAGCAGAAGCAATTCCTTCTATTCTA
Source organism: uncultured Methanosarcinales archaeon (assembly GCA_964552945.1). GTDB lineage: Archaea > Nanobdellota > Nanobdellia > Woesearchaeales > GW2011-AR9 > CAZEAB01. The sequence continues at coordinate 32,841 of CAZKIP010000005.1, read as the reverse complement.
GCAGCAGTGTTAACGGTATCCCCATAAACATCACCTTTTCTAACTAAAACTTCTCCTGCGTGTAAAGCCACCCTTATTTGAAGAGGCATTTTAAGTTTGTACTCTCTATTGTAACTTCTAAAAGTATTCTGAAGATCCATCCCACAAAGAACCGCGTCTGTCGCAGTTTTGAAAGTTATCATGAAAGCATCTCCAATTTTCTTAATTACGGTTCCTTCATGCTTCTCAAATACAGGAAGGGAAAGTTCATCAAATGTTTCATGTAACTCATCAAACCTTTCTCTACTCAAATTTGCAGTAGTTTTTGTATAACTAACGATATCAATAAACATAACTGTAAGTATCTCTGAGTGAGGCTTCTTTCTTGTTTTGTGTTCTCTTACTTTTTTTCTGGTTTTAGCCATTAATACACCAAAAAAACTTCTTATTTATAAGTTTTAACTAGAAATAGTTCGTTTATAGTAAAGCCACACTCCAAAGAAAGCAGCAAAGATTATAACAATTAACCAAGTAATTAATGGTGCGCCATCAATAATCGACCAAATTAAACCAATTACCGCTGTAGAACTCCATATTAATTTTAATGTTAGAAGGATGTCAAAAGAATATTTTTCTTTGGTGAAGTAAGAAGTTCCTCCAATACCTAAAAGAGCTGCGGCAACTAATCTGGCCGTTACCGGTTCAACAATTGTAAAACCTAGAATGTTTAGAAACCAAACTGGAGCAATAAAAAGTGGTATAGCAAAAATCATGTCTGCCAAAAAATGAATTTTAAACCAAATCCTCAATGATTTAGGAACCTCTTTTTTTTTCATGCCGTTAGTATTTTTTTATAATATATAAAACTAAGTAAAAACATTATTACAAGGTTCTTAATAAATAATCAGTAGCAATATATCCTACTGCATAGCTTCCTAAAGAACAAGCGAGTTCACGATATTTTTCATCTTGACTTTTATTTTTGAAAGTTGGTATCAAAACTCCTCCTGCCCCTGCCAAAGAAAATCCTGCTAAATAAGATGCAGAATTGTAATCTTGAGAAAGTAGTCTAGCTCCTACACCAAAACCTAATCCTATAACGCATGATGCTATTCTATCAATTAAATTTTCCGATTCGAGATTTCTTTTAAGAACCATCTTTATTTAAATTTCTCCATGCTCAATTGACCTTTCCTAGTCCCTTTTGGAATTACTTTTATTTCTTCACCCAATTGAATCTTAACACTTTCAGCAGTGGCCTTACCAACAATTTGAGTAAGAGACGTTAAATCTGTTCTTCTCAAATGACCTAAATCTTTCATGCCATGAGAGAAAAGTTTTCTAGCCCTAACTCTCCCAATCCCTTTCAATTTTAGAAGTGGAAGAAGTTCTTCACGAACTCCATTTTTTACCATCTCTCGAAGTTTTCTTAATTCATGTGCTACCAAATTGTCTCCATTTATTTTTGCTAACTCTTTAGCTGCATAAATTAGCCAGTTGGCAGATTCAATCTTGCTTCTAATTTCTCCTGGACGAACATTATATTTCTCTAAAAGGTAATCTTCATTTTTTTCATCAACCCAATCTCCAAAAAAGAGCGAGGTTTTTATGGAATTGAAAAATTCATCATATTCAATATCAAAAGATGAAGGTTCTTTTTCAAGAAGCAAATGATAATTTTTTGTCAACTCTTCATTAATAATTTCTTCTTCTTTTTTCTTGATTCTTAGTAGAGGTCTCATCTCTAAAGTGTGGGAAATCATTTGTAATAGAGAAAAATGTTCTTTTTTGTCATCATAATTTTTCAAACAATTGATAAGATGATTTGCAGTTAATGGGTCAAGATAAAGTTCAGAGATTCTTTTACCAATAAGGGTTGGCCTCATTGTTTTGTTACTTTTACTTTTATTGTCAAGATCTTGAGCGCTTACAAAGTCTGAATTAACTCCCTCTTTTCCTTGGATTGAAATAAATCCCCATTCTTCAAGTAAAAGAATCATCTTTTCCATAATCTGTTGCAACTTATTCATGTCTTTAAACTGGTGAGCCCAAAAGGTTTTACTGAAAAAATTGTTCATGCTTTCTTCATCACGGATTAATCCAGAAGAAATTAATGAAAGAAGGTAGGTTCTTAAGATCGGTTCTGCTGCTAACTTGGAATAAATGTCTTCTGGCACACCTTTGATGTATCTTTCAACAATCTCATCTCTCTCAGGTTCAGTTTTTGCTATAACAATGGATTCTCCAAAAGCTTCATACTCCGGCCTTCCTGCTCTCCCTGCCATTTGTAAATATTCTAAAACAGGAATCCAATTCATTCCCCAGCTGCCAGAGTATCTTTTAAGAGATTTGATAATTACTCTGAAAGCAGGCATGCTAAGTCCTGCTGCTAAAGTAGGTGTAGCAGATATAATTTTTATTTTACCTTCTTTGAAAGATTCTTCAACAATTTCTTTTTGTTTACTTGTTAACCCAGAATGATGGAAAGCGATTCCTTTTTTTACACAATTAGATAACCTCCTACATTGTTTAGTAGGGCTTGATATAGAATGCAGAACTCCTTTCTCAAGTTCTGGATGAAATAAATCTGTTAGTTTAGAAATGTCTTCCGCAGTTTTCTCTGCACTAGCTCTGCTAGGGTTAAAAATAATAGCTTGTTTATTTATTTTAATGGTATCTAAAGCTAATTTGATAGTTTGATCCATATTTATTCAGGAGAAGTCTCTTTTATATATTTTATCTACAAGAATTGCTTCTATTGGCTATCCCAAACAATTTTTTCTATTCAATAACAATTACCCTAAAAGTTTCAGTTTCAGGAGGAGATAGTGCTTGAGGTACATTTTGAGTAGGATTTGAAATTATAACTGGAGTAGGATAGAGAACTTCTTGTACAGAAACCATCCATTCTTTTTCAACTGTTTCTAGTCCGTCAGTTACTTTGACTTTGACCTTTTTTTCTCCAGGAGTAAGGAAAGTTCTTTCAATAGTATCAGTCCCTCTAACTTTTTGCTGTCCAAAATCAAAACTCCATTCGTAACTTAACTTATCGTTATCAGAATCGGTTGCTGTAACGTGGAAAATTAAAGGTTTGTTAACTTCTGTAAAAAGTGTTTTATTCATAGGAAGATAATCAATGATCTTAGGTGCCTGATTTTTGTTTTTAACAATAACTTTTACTGGATGAATTGTTTTTGTTTCTCCATCGTCTGCAGAAAATTTTAACCAATGCGTTTTTTCGTCATCACTAAATTTTTTGATAAGATATGAAGATTTTTGTAATATTTTGTTTATGGTTCCAGAACTTTTATTCTTAACAAATTCTTTTGAAGGAGTCCAAATAAATGTTTCATCTTTAAACGAAGCTCCAGGAGGAAGATTTTCTAATTCAATATTCAAATTGTCTTCATCAGGATCTGAAGCGGTAACTTTGAACGATAGCTTTTTACCTTCTAAAATAACAAATTCATCTTTATCAACATTTAATGAAGGCCCACGATTCTTTTTCTTTACATTCACAACAAAAGGTAATGTGTCAGTAAATCTCCCATCAGTGGCAGATACATAGATATCATAAATCCCTTCGTCATCAAAACTAGTTTTCCATTTACCACTTCTTTTTTGAACTGGTGATGAGAAAGCATACTTAACAATATCTCCGTCTGGGTCTATTGCAGAAGGCACAATTGTCAATTCTTCAGTTTCTTGAATTGTATAGTTTTTTTGTCCTTGCATAACTGGAGGACGATTTACATTGTAGACAACCAACTCTAACTCTTTATTATTACATAAACTTTTTCCACATACTTTAATTTTTAGAGGGATAACTTTCATTTTTAGAAAAAACCTTTCTAAATTTAACGAATTTAAAACATTACTCACAAATCCACCCTTTCTTTTTATCGCTGAGAAATCAGGTTCCCATGAAAAGACTTTCTTATTAAGAATTGAACCTTCTGGTGCATTGATTACTTTAATGTCGAGGACATCATTATCTGGGTCTGTAGTATCAATTGTCCAAGAAAGTTTCTCTCCTTCTTTCACTTCTAGCCTGGTTGGTACGTTTAAAGTAGGGATTCTGTCAACATCAACTACATTTATTTCAACTTCTGTTTGAGATTTATATTCCCCATCATCTGCAACAACTTCGGCAAAATATTTTCCCGCGTCTTCAAAATCAGTTTTCCATTTTCCATTACTATCTAAAGGTTTTTCTAGTTCATAGGTAAGGGAATCTCCATCTTGATCTTTACCGGGAAGAATTAACTTTACTAATTCTCCTTCATTAACGGTTATTGGTTCTAGACTTAATGCAGGTTTTCTATTGGTGTTTTCAATTTCAATTTTCCAACTTCTTTCTATATTGTTTTCTCCATCACTAACCTGAAGTTCCAATTGGTGTTCACCGGAAGAATCGTAATCAAATTCATGTTCTCCTTCATTATCTTCACTAATTTTTGCCCCATCCAATTTCCAAATATAATCAATATTTTCACTATCTATGTCTCTTACTTTTACAGAAAAATTTAACTCTTCACCTTCATTAAACTCTAATTTATCCTCTTCAGAGAAAATGTTGTCAATGAAAGGGGGTTGATTTTTATCCTCAATTACGACGTTTACCTTTGCTTCTATTAAGAATTCTCCATCAGTTACTGTAAATGAAGCGGTGTGTTCTCCCGCATCGTTAAAATTAGTTTGCCAAACGCCTTTTTCGTTAAAAGGAGCTTTAAATGTGTAAGTTAAAACATCTCCATCTGGGTCAACGATAGCTTCTTTTAAATTAACTGTTTTAGATTCTTTTGCCACTAACTTTTTTTCTTTAACATAGGGTGCTTGATTTCTTTTAGTAACTACCAATTTTATTTTTTTGATAGTTTCATTTTTTCCATCAGATGCCTTAACATCAATTTCATACTCTCCCGCATCTCCATAGGTTGTTTGCCATTCGCCATCTTGATCCAGTGGTTCTCCAAATTGGTAAGTTACTTTATCCAAATCTGGGTCTATCGCTTTAGCATTTATTTTCACAAAATCTGTTTCTTGTACTTGAAAAACTCTTGTGGCGGCAAAAACGGTTTGTAGAATTAAAATTAGGATTACCACACCTAAAACTAGTTTAACAATTTTATGTTTCATTTTTCACGCCACTTTTTTTGATTTTAAAAAATTTAAAATAAAAAATAAGAAAAAAATTAACTACTCACAGCAGGACTATTTGGTCCTAAGGAAATATCTACAATTTCTGGAGCTTTGTTAATATCCTCAATTGTTATAGTTACTTTTTGAACAATTTTGTCTTGTCCATCATCTGCAGTAACAGTGATAACATATTCCCCATTATCTGTGTAAGATGTTGCCCAGATTCCATCGTCGCCAACCGGTTCACTTATAGTTAAAGTGATTGGGTCTTCATCCAAGTCAGTTACGGTTGGTTTAAGTTTAACAACGTCTCCTTCCTTAATCTTCAAGTCTTCAAGACCAGAGATAACTGGTTTTTCATTTACATTGTTTACTGTAAGTTTGAAAGTTTTTTCAGTATCCAATTCTCCATCTGAAGCACTTACAACAATATTGTATTCACCAAAACTGGTATGGTCAGTTACAAAAGTTCCACTTTTCAATGGTTCAGAGATTGTAACTGTAACGGCATCGTTGTTTGGGTCTGTTACTTTAGGTTCAAAAGTAACCGTTTCTCCTTCTAGGATAGTTATATCTTTAACACCATCGATAACTGGAGGAACGTTCACTCTCTCAACTACAAGCTTGATTACTTTCTCGGTGGTTAATTTTCCATCTGTAGCTTTTAAAGTAACCATGTATTCTCCTGCATCTCCATAATTGGTTTTCCATTCTCCATTATTGTTTAGAGGTTTGCTGAAAGTATAAGTAACTGGATCTTCATCAGGGTCTGAAACTTTAGCATTAACTTTAACTAACTCATTTTCTTTTACTGAGATGGTTACTGCTTCTGTATTCATTACTGCTGCTTCATCTAAATCAGGAATTACAACTTCTTCTTCATTTACTGTTTCATCCACTGCTTCTTCTGCAGTATCAGTGGTTTCTTCTGGTGTTGTATCTTCCTTAATCTCTTCTTGAGCTAATTCTTCTTCAATTTTTGCAATTTCATCAATTAAGCTAAGATCTTCATCGTTTTGAGTGTCGATGGCTTTGTATTGAGCACATCCAGCTAGAACTATCAAAGAAACTATTATCAATCCATATATCATTACTTTTTTCATAAAAACACACCCCCTGTGTTAAAACTTGAATTTAATTTTAAAAACCAATCTTGATTTTTACGATTTTAGAATAGCAACTTTTATTTAAAGATTTATAGGGATGAGAATATATTGTTGAGTGGGTATATGGGGGGAAATAAGAGGGGCTATTGTGAAAATTTCTGCTATCTAGAAAAAATGGTTCATTTTTGAAAGATCCCGGAAAATACAATATTTTCCGTTATCTAGCAAAAAACAAGATTTTGGAAGACCGTTAAATCAAGAAGATTTCCGTTATCTAGCAAAAAACAAGATTTTTTGAAAGATTCCGGAAATTGTGAAAATTTCCGTTATCTTTTTATAGAACTGCTTTATCTTTGAGTTTATGGCCCCGTGGCTTAGCCTGGTACTTTCGAGGCTTATTAAGACTTGGAAGCAGGAAAGAGCGCACGACTGATATCATAACATCGTTATGACTGAAATCGTGAGGTCCCGAGTTCAAATAACCTTTTAAGAAAAGCTTGAGCAAAACAAGCCTTTCAGGTTTTGAAAGTCTCGGCGGGGCCACTCTTTTTAAATAAAAATGTCAGTAAAAAACGTTTTAGTGAAATATGTTGCAAGAAAAGTAGAACAATCCTCGGAAGTTTTATCACTTTTAAGATTTGTTGGTAATCTTATGCTTGGAAATGGTCCTAGCATTGCCCCTAATTTTTTACATTATCAAAATAATTCTCATTTAAGAAGTCATGAAGGAAATTCGTCCTCTCATCAACTTGAAATCCCTGCACATAAGGATTCAATTGATGATTGCTTCATTGATCGTTTTTATTATCCTTTTTTGCGTTCTGATTTTGAGAAATCTAAAAGAGAATATGGAATTAATTAACTTAACTAAATTTTTGTTCTTTTAATATAACATCTCTCAGGCATTCCTAAACTTTTTAGAGTGTCGTTAACAACAATTCTAATCCATTCATTCCGATAAGGATCACTCTCTTCAGGAGTAGGAAGAATGGTATGAGGAATCTCATATTTTGCAAGAAAAGCCCTAACTCTTTGATCCATTTCTTTCTGAAATTCAGGATCAGCTGCACGAACTCCGTTTCTAGTAGGGGGCCCACTACTTACAATTGGCAGAAGATATAATCTGTCATAATTGAAAAATTTTAAGTGCCTCAAAGTTAACAATAAAGCACCTTCACTAGGACCTACACTTCTTTCTAAATAGCAATAATTGTCAGGGCCACGATCGCAAACAATGACTTCATATTTGGGATGTCCTTCCCTGGGTCTAGAAAATAGAATCTCTTCAGAAAATTGAGTATAAAGAATGTAAAGTTGATCTGCCAGAGTTGTATCTTCGTTAATAACAATTCCTCTTTCTCTAGCTTTTGTTGCACATTCAATTATTTGCGTTGATTCAATGCCCCTCCTTCTTAATTCAGAATTGATTAAACCAGCTAAGGCAGTTTTACCAGTGCCATGAGTTCCCACCAAGCCAATCTTATAAACCATCTATTTACCTAACCAATTTCATGGCCTTAAAAAAGATTGTTGTTATGTTTCTTCTATATTATACCAAACATTCTTAAAGTAGAATCATTATATTCTATCATGCACATTACCATTATTGATTGTTACACAGATGAAGCTTCTGGACTAGGTGTACCCCCCTATTTGGGAACATATCCAAGATATTTATTTGGAAAATTGAGTAAGGAAGGGAATGATATTTCTTATCTTACAATAGATGATGTAAGGTTGTGGAAGCAAAAGGGAGGTGTAGTGAAGGAACCGACGGAGAAAGAGAAAACAAATATTTATGTTTATAATTTAACTAATAACAAAGCGGAAGAAATAATCTCTAAAACAAAAAAAATCATTGTTATTCTTGGAGTTCACGTTCCAGGCAAATATTTAACAGCACATCCTGGAACTTTGCAAGAGATCACTTCTTTACTTAAAGATATCAAGAAACCAAAAATATTGAGCGGTCCGGCTGTGTTTGGAACACAATTAGAAGGTGGAAAATTCTTTGAGAAAGCAGACCTTAGCTTTTTTGATGAAGTAAAAAATTATGATGCTCCTTTTGCAGAAATTGAAGATTACATTAAAGAAAGTACTGAAATAATTAAACAAATTCCTGATAAGAGAGTTATAGAGGTTGAAACTGGAAGAGGGTGTAAAGTCGGAAAGTGTAGTTTTTGTACTGAACCTCTGAAAAATAAATTTGTTAACCGAAAGATGGAGGACGTTCTTAGAGAAGTTGAAGAATTTTACAAGAAAGGCGCAAGGTTCTTCCGTCTTGGAAAACAAGCTGACTTTTATGCATCTGATAAGCCAATAAAATTGTTGCAACAAATTAACAAGAAATGTCCCAAGATTGAAGTACTTCATATTGATAATGTAAATCCTAATTCTGTTGTAGCTGCAGGAGGGGAAGAGATCACAAAAGCTATCGTGAAATATTGTACTTCAGGAAATATTGCTGCTTTTGGGGTGGAATCTTTTGATAAAGAGGTTGTCAAAGCAAATTTACTAAATACTTCTCCATTGATTGGCTATAAAGCAATTCAAATTATTAATAAGTATGGTGCAGTTAGAGGAAAGAATGGGATGCATAAATTCTTGCCAGGGATAAACATTATTTTTGGATTATTAAATGAGAGTAAAGAAACTCATAAGATAAATATGAAAATGTTACAAAATATTATGGATGAGGGTTTATTGTTGAGAAGAATTAACGTTCGTCAGGTAGCTGTGTTACCAGATACGTTCTTAGAGAAACATGGTGGAAACAAATTCCTTAGAAAAAATAAAAAATACTATTGGAAATGGCGGAATGAAATAAGGCAAAAAATAGATTTTCCAATGTTGAAATTAATTTTACCTGAAGGCACTATCTTAAAAGATGTTTACACTGAAATGTATGATGGAAAAACAACTTTTTGTAGACAATATGGGACTTATCCTTTAATCATTGGAGTTAAAGGAAGGATCCCCTTAAAGAAGAAAATTAAAGTCAAAGTTGGGGGACATATGTTAAGAAGTATTGTGGGAGAGGAAGTAAAGTAGTTTCAGAAGTTTTTTAAGATACAAATTTTCCTCTGTTGTTATGCCATCCCTTAAATCGGATCTTGTTCAAAATAAAACTGAACCAGATTTGGTTGAATTAATAATGGGTATTGCTGGTGCTTGTGATGAAATTTCTGATGAAGTAAGATATGGAAGACGAACAGAATCTTTGGAAACTTCAAACACTTCGGGAGATCACCAAAATTCTTTAGATATATTTGCAGATGAGAGAATAAGTGATTCTTTAAGAGAATGTGGTGGTGTGATACAATTTGCTTCTGAAGAACGTCCTTCAATAGTTGATGTAAGTTCTTCCGGAAAATATTCTGTTATGACCCTTTAGATGGAAGTAGTAACGCTCCATATAATGGACCTATAGGTTCCATATTTTCAATACATCAAGGGCCGTTATTGGACAGCCGTACTCCTCGAGAGAGTATGGTTGCAGCTATGTATATTCTTTATGGCTGTGCAACAAGTTTAGTTTGTAATATTGGTGAAAAAGTAAATGGCTATTTGTTAGATGCTAATTGGCATTGGTCTCTTTTGAAAGAAGATGTAAAAATGAGAGAAGTGGCTTCACGTTTAAGTTCAGGCGGGGCGGAACCTACCTGGTCAGAACCTCATAGAAAGTTTATCTCTTATTTAAGGGGGAGAGGGTATAAAGATCAATTTTCACGTTGTTTAGTTTCAGATATTAACCAAGCTTTACTAAGAGGAGATCACATTTTTGCATATCCTACGTGTAGAATGAAAGATGGTAGTGAGAGGGCAACTCTACGTCCAATGTTTGAGTTGCATGCTATGTCTTTTTTGATTGAAAGGGCTGGTGGTTCGGCTACAAATGGCGTAGAGGATATTTTAGATGTTGTTCCAAAAGGTTTACATGACCGAATGCCTTTTTATGCTGGTTGTAGGGTTCAAGTTGAATTGGCAGGAGAACTTTTGAAAAAAGGATTATAATTAGAAATTAATTTATAGTAAATGTTTTTTCTTAATAGTATGGTGTTTGTTGGATCACGCGCACGATTAAAAATTATAAGTGATAACTTCAAAAATGTTTTTATTTCTTTAATTGAATTATTTAATGGTTTTAAACCAGGATCACAACAAACGGCTATGGAAAGGATTAGTGCAATGCGAAGTGATGTTGGGATTCTTAAAGCGGAAGTCCTAAAGAAAATTAAAGAGGTTGGAAAAAATGATAGACTAATTTCTTTATCTGCATCCTTACTAGCCTTGGATAATGAAATCAATTTTTTTGTTGCAGCGATTCCTTCCTCAGGAGAATTAAAAAGAGATGATTTGAGGAATCCTAAAGCTATGTTTGAACGTCGCATACAGGAAATTAAAGCTGTGCTTGATTTATGTCTTGAAGATTATCAACTGGCAGAATAACTTTTTATGTTCTTATGTTTAGAAATTAATTTATAGTAAATGTTTTTATTATGGTTATGAATTTGCCAAAAGTAGGAGTGGGAGTAATTATTGTTAAAGATAATAAAGTTCTTTTTCAGAAACGAATTGGAGCTCATGGTGAAGGAACTTGGTCATTTCCAGGAGGACATTTAGAATTTAATGAAACCTTTGAAGAATGTGCAAAACGAGAAACTAAAGAAGAATTTGATGTAGAACTTAAAAATGTCCGGTTTGCAACTCTTACCAACGACTTTTTTCTAAAAGAGGATAAGCATTACATAACTATTTTTATGATTGGAGAAATTGCTTCAGGAGAAGTAAAAATAATGGAACCTGATAAAACTAAAGAGTTCTCTTGGTTTGCATGGGAAGATGCACCTTCTCCTTTATTTGAACCTATTGTTAATTTATTAAAACAAGGATATAGTCCTTTTTCAAACAAATTTCAACATTATAAGGGAAATAAATATGAGTTAATTTATTCAGGAGTTCATAGTGATACTTTAGAAGAATATGTTGTTTACAGAGGGTTGTATGATTCTGAAGAGTTTGGAAAAAATCCTCTTTGGGTTAAACCGAAAGAAACATTTTTTGAAAATGTTGAACTTAATGGAGAAAAAGTTCCAAGGTTTAAGAGGTTGTAAAATGGTATTATTAGGATCAGATTATAAAAAGATGAAACATGGTGATGAAGCACCAGATTTCTCTCTAATAGGTACGGACGGAGCATTTCATTCTCTACAAGATATCAAAGGAGAAAAAGCTACATTAATCATATTCATGTGTAATCATTGTCCTTATGTAATCCCTAAAATGGAGGAAATAAAAAGGATTGTAGATGATTTCAAACAAAAAGGTCTCTCTGTGATTGGGATAAATTCAAACGAATCAGAAAATTACCCCGAAGATTCTTATGAGAAAATGCAAGAATATTTTGATGAATGGGAAATTGATTTTTACTATCTTCACGATGAGTCTCAAGAAATTGCTGAGGAATATGGTGCTGTTTGCACTCCTGACCCTTTTTTGTTTGATTCTGAACTTAAATTAATCTTCCATTCTAGGATAGACGACACTCATGGAGAGAAGAAAGGGAAACATGAGTTGTACTCTGCTATTGAGGGATTTTTATCTTCTGGTTCTATTTCTTTATCGGAAAATCCAAGTATGGGTTGTAGTATCAAGTGGAAGAATTAATAAACCAATGAAAAATTCTAGTCTTATGAAAAAGATTTTAGAGACTGGTGTTTTATTGTTTTTTGTTGGCGGCCTGTTTGGTTTTATAATTGATAGTGCTTACAGATCTTTTACAGGTCAAGGATTGATTTATGTGAGTTTTTTAAGTGAAATCTTTAATATTTTTATTCCTTTTCTTCCCATCTATGGTTTTGGAATGGTAATTATTTATTTAATTCATCTAAACGTTTCAAGCATGTGGAAGAAATTAGCATTTTATACTTTTTGTTTAGGTTCATTAGAGTTTTTAGGAGGGTTTCTTTCTGTTTCCGTTTTTAATTTAACTTTATGGGATTATTCAAACAATTATCTTAACATTTTAGGACATACAGACCTTCTTCACATTTTTTATTGGTTATTGTTATCAATTTTTGCAGATTTCCTTCTCACTAAATACCATCCAGAAAGATTGTTGAAATATTTTGAGTAGGCTTTTTAGAAACCCTCCGGCACCTCTTATTGCTCGTGGGGCCCTAATACAAAAGAAAAAGAGGGTTTCTACAAATAATTTTGAGTAGTAAATTATTTATAGCAGATTAAAAAAGTTTCTTCGATGGGGCCGTAGTGTAGCTTGGAGCGAGGAAACTTTTTTATTCAGAGTTTCTCGTGAGAGATATCACCCACGGCTGGGGGTCGTGGAACCCGTGTTCAAATCGCGGCGGCCCCGTTTTTAAAAAATTCTAAATATAATCTCTAATTTTGTTATGAATTTCTTCATGAGCTAACCAAAGAACTAGAATAATTGCATCTATTCCCTCACTGAATTTCATTAAACCCCAAGAAGGACATGAAGTAATCAAATCAAAAGGCCATACCAGAGGAAGATATCCCCCATAAATGCAATCAAAAATAATGTGTAAAGTCCATCCTGCTGCAATAACATAACCAATTCTTCCCCATTTATGATTTTTGTTATAATGAAGAACAATGGCTATGATTAAAAATAATAAAGGGAAAATGAAACTATGGGTAAAAATTCTGTGGAGTGTTATTTGGGTTCCAGTAAATAAAGTCATCATCCAACCAATTGGAATATCTATATCTGGAAATAAACCAGCAATTCCTCCAATAACTAGGAGGTAACGTGGGAACTTTTGTTTACCAAAAACATAATGACGAAATAAATCTAGAATAACAATTGTAATAATGACATGTGTAACAGCTAGACCCATGTCGTTAAGAATATTTTAAACTATATAAAATGGTATGGACCTGTCGGGATTTGAATTTTCGTATTTAGAGTTTACCTCATAATATCCCGAAACATCCCGGCTGCCAGCCGGACGCGCTACCGGATTACACCACAGGCCCATTTGACTTTACTTTAAGAGAACTGATTTAAATATTTAACTATTTAACAAATTTGTACATCCAAAACTTTAATAAAACCTAACCTCTTACTTAATAAAATGAAAGAGGTTATTAGAAAGAAGATTCTTCAAAGTTTTGATTTGGTAATTAAGACTCTAGAAAAAAGGGAATCAGAAGACATAGAAGAATTGAAAAAAATAAGTAACCGTGCCATTGAAGATGTTGCGTTATACAAAGATTTAGAATTAATCTCTATTACTGTTATGATTTATTCTATCTATAAAGTAGTTTCTTGTTTACAACCAGATTCTTATCAAGAAATTTTGAAAAAATTAAAAGGAGCTAGAAATGCTCTTGCAAATAGTAAATTTAGAAATTATAATCAAAATGTAAGAAACATTTTTTCAATTGTCAAAGGATGTAATGCAAAAATAAATGAACATCTTCAAGATGTAATGCAAGCAGCAAGAATCAAAAAAGGAACAGTTCTTCTTCAAAGAGGCCTTTCAATTGGTCAAGCTGCAGGTTTAATGGGATTATCAAATTGGGATTTACAGGAATATGCTAGTAAAACACCCTATTTAGCTGGACATCATGAAAAAGTTTCAGCTAAAACTCGACTATCAAATGCCTTGAAAATATTTGGAATTAATTAAAACAACTAAAATGGAACATAACAAATCAGAGATTTTTAGCACCATTTTAGAGGTAAACAACTAAAATGGAACAAAGAAAATTATTTTTTGATGCTGGACCAATTATTACTTTAGTTCTTTCAGGGTTAACTTGGATTCTTCCAGAATTAAAAAAGAAATTTGGGGGAAATTTTTATATTACTCCTTCTGTAAAATTTGAATTGGTTGACAGGCCACTTAACATAAAGAGATTTAAGTTTGAAGCTTTACAAGTTATGAAACTTATCAAAGAGGGAACAATTGAGGTTTACAATGATGTTCCTAAAGACAAATCTACAGATTTAAAAAAGTTAGCTAATCGTTCTTTTCGTGTAGGAAACAAATCAATGGACGTTATTCAAGCTGGTGAAATTGAATCGGTGACTTCTGTTTTGAAAGAAAAAGATTCTGCGATTGTTATGGATGAGAGAACTTTAAGGTTACTTATTGAAGATAATAGAGAAGTAAAATCTCTTCTAAAAAGAAGATTTCATCGTAAAATTGAAGTTGACAAAGCAAATTTAGATAAATTTAGTAAAGAATTAAAAGGCATTTCAATAATTCGTTCTGTAGAACTTCTTGGCGTGGCTTATAAACTGGGTTTATTTAATTCATACATCCCACCAAAAACTAACGGAAGAAGAGTTTTAGTTGATTCATTACTTTGGACTGCAAAATATAATGGTTGTGCAATGACCGACCATGAAGTAGAGGAATTGAAAGAAGTTTTACTCTCCAAATAATAAATTTCAACAAAATTTTTAAATAACCACCTCCTGTAATCAAGTTCATGGCTAAAAAATGTATTGAGTGTAGTGAAGAAGCTAAATTTAAAATTAAAAACACTTCTGAATATTATTGCGAAGATTGTGCTTTAGAAGAGTTTGGAGACCTTGCTTTATTGGTAAATGTTGAAGAAGAAGCACAACAATTAAAAGAATTTGTTGGAAAACAGCTTGCACCACAAGAGATTGAGATAGAAGAAAATAAAGAAAGTGGTGAAGATAAAGAAAACAAAGAGAATAATGAAAGTGAGGGTAATAATGAAGAAAGTGACAAAAATAAAGAACAGAATGAAGATGTTGAAATAGATTCTGAGGAAAATAATGAACAAGATAATTAAATTTTGGAAGATTAATACTTCTACTTTTGAGTTGAAAGATATTGTTAAAGCATGGTTAGTATTATCTTTAGCTTTTGCATTTGTTCTTTCTGGAGTAAAATTGTTATCTCCAAATTTCACACAAATTTTTTCTTATAGATTTTTATTTATTTTTTTAATTTCTTTATTTACCGCAGGAATTGGTTTTCTTTTTCATGAGTTAGGTCACAAGTTTGTTGCACAAAAATATGGTTGTGTAGCCGAATTTAGAGCGTTTGATCAAATGTTAATGCTTGCGTTAGGGTTAGCTGCAATTGTTGGTTTTATTTTTGCTGCACCAGGAGCAGTTATGATTTCAGGAAGAATTACCAGAAGAGAAAATGGGATTATTAGTGCAGCAGGACCACTTGTTAATTTCGTTTTAGGAATTGTTTTTCTTTTTTTAGGTTATTTATTTCCCGCTTACACAATGGCTTTTTCAATTGGTTTCACAATTAATTTTTGGTTAGGGTTATTTAACATGATTCCTTTTGGAAATTTTGATGGAATAAAAATATTTCAATGGAACCCTTACGTCTGGACGGCGATGGTTGCCTTCGGCGGATACTTTATATTTTTTCTTTAAAGTGTTTAATTTTTTTTTGTTTTTTTAATTTTTTCTTAATTATGATTTTTAATTTTTTTGTAAAAAGAAGGAGTTTTATCTCATAAACAGCAAAAAGTATATATACTAGTTTTACTTCGGTTTAAATTAAGGTGTTTTTCTAGGACTAAAAAAAAGGAAGGTGGATGGAAATTAATTCTTGAAACTTTCAAAAAAAGAAGGTAAAGGAAAACAAATTTTCCAGACCATCTTAAAAAAAGAGAAGGTGATAAAACTGAAACAACACGTTTTTCAAGAGGTGAAGAAGTTTAAAATTCAACGTTGTTGCAAAGGCTGTGGTAATCGAATTGTAGTTGAGAATGCTAACAGATATTATTGCACGGGTTGTAGGGGTTACTAATTCTTTTTTATTTTTTTTTATTTTTTCAAGTTCAAAAACAAGTTTTCAAAAAATTAGTTAAAATAAAAAGTTTAAAAATCAATTAAAAATATTTTTGAAAAAAGATACAAACTTAGAAAATGCTCCTTCTTCTTCCTCTTCTTTAACAACCACTTCTTTCTTTACTTCAGCAGGTTTTTGAGTAACTGGCTCTTCAATTTCTTTAATTTCTTCTTTAGCCATTACTTTTTCCTCTTCCACTTCTGGCATCATTACCTTCCCTTCCATTTTCCCAACTACAAAGTCTCCTAATCCATTGCTTGTGGCAGTGTAATAAAGAAATTCACCAGCTTCATGACTAAGCGTTGTTTGAAGTTCTTTTCCATTGTTGTATAAATGTAATTCTTCTTTGGAAATTCCCAAGCCAAGAAGTTTATTTTTTTCAATTTTTAAATTGAAATTTATTGAAGAAATCTTATCTGCATCTGGAGATTCTCCTTTAATTTTTGCATAAGCAACACCATCAAAAGAAATTGTTTGATCTTCATTGAAAGCTATATTACTTCCTTTTATTGTTTCTCCAAAAAAAACTTCAGCATTCTTCATACTTTGAATTCCTTTAAACTCCATCATCATGGAAGTTCCACCTTTGACAAAAGATAATGGTTGAATTGCGTTACCAGTTAATGGAAATCCATTAGAAGCGATAAAAACAGCAGCAATGGACATAGCAAAAACAACTCCCATAACTAACCAGAAAGATTTATTTTGTATAGTGGATCGCTTTTTAACTTGCTTTTTAACCACTCTTCTTTTTTGTACTTTCCTCTTTTTTTTTGCCATATGCCCTTCTAAAGAATTATTTAAAGTATATAAAGTTAACTTCTAATGGTGAGGTTGAATTTTTAAGAAAATATGGGACTGCAGGGATTTGAACCCTGGACATCCAGATATCTGCAAAAAGTAATCGAAATCACTTTGCTTCAGTCTGGCGCTCTTTACTGCACTAGAATTGGCTTTTTACAATTCTTGCGTCCCAGTCTGAGCTACAGTCCCGACAGAGAACCTAATAAGTAGCTTCTTTATAAATTTTTCAGTTATTAGGGATTATCTGATTAGGGTTGCTCCTAATACTGAGCTGGCAAAAACGTTGAATAGAATCATTACTACTCCCGCAATAAAGCAATATAATAGAGCACTTCTTGTTAGATTTTTTCCGAGAGCATATCTTTCTCCTAGTTTATCAGCCCCATTTTGGATACCATTGCTAAGGGTTGTTAAGATATAAGCAATTTGTACAATATAAATCCCTACAATTATTTGAAAAGAGAAAGTAGGCACTCCAACTCCAAATGACGATAGAACATTTCCTAAACCGCTAGTATCTGCGGCTGAAGATCCAAATTGGCCTAATTGGGTACTTAACCTTGTAAGAATAGAAGAAATCATGGAAGTAATCCCAATAACAATTCCCGCAATTGCAGGAGTAAGAAATTTAACTTGAGAATTCATAGAGGCAATCACATCAGCCATTAAATCTTTTAACCTTTCTTCTACTCGATGTATCTCTTTGATGTATCTAGACATTGAAAGAAGAGCTTGTGCGGCAATTCTAGGCCCTTTTTTCGCACTTTCTACCAATACTTTCATTGAAGATTCAATAACATTGGAAGGAAAAGTAACTAAGGAACCCACTTTCGGATTAAAAATTGCTTCTTTTAAACCCATTCCCAATTTAGTAATGTTTCTTGAGGTAAGGTTAAAAAATTCTCCTGAAGTGGTATTTTTCATAGTTCCCGCCACCCTTGAGAAAGCAATCTCCGCGGGGAGACCATCTCCCAATCTGTTTCCTAATTGGAATAAGGCTGAAGAAAATTCATCTTCAAGAGCTTTTGTTTTGGTTCTAATTTTAATTACATTCTTAGATCTCAGAGCAAAATACATCCCTAAGGAAGCCCCTAATCCTGCCGTAACAAGAAGTGAAAGTAGTGCTGCTCCCAAACCATAAGGGCCAACTTTAAATTCTTCAGTACAAGAAGGACCACAACTTCCTGCTAAAGAACCTGGCTGACAAGGTGGACAAATATATTCTTGAAGTTTTATGGAACCATCCTTGCTTTCCATTTCAAAATCTGCATCAATTTGATGTAAAATAAGAGGACTAAATCCTATTGCTAAACATACTATCAATAAGGTGATGGCAAAAAACAGAGGATTAATGCCAATGGATACTTTTTTTGAAAGGGGAATTAAAACATTACGAAACTTTTTGAGCCCTTCTTTTTTACTGATATCAGCAGCACCATAACCTGCCGGTCTTTTAGAAAGAATACTTTTTCCCAAAAAGAAAACTGATACGGGGAGAATAAAATTATAGAGTAGAGCGATGTAAATTATAATTATTATAGGGCTGGCGTCTCCCACCATGAAACTTACCACTAAAGGTAAAATAACTAAACCAAGAATCGGTAGGATAACTCCAAGCATATGGAGCATGGTCATTGGTGATTTTAAATTGTGAGCGTAATGAAGCATGTTTTCGTAAGTTCCTTTAAGAATTACTTCCAGAGCTTTGTCAAGCAAACTTAATCTTCTTTCTTCCGCTCCTTCAAAAAGTGATGATTCAACTAAATGGAATGCTTCAATGAAATCTTTATCCCATTCTTTCCATTTTTCCATGTAAGAATTGGCGGAATCTTTGATACTACTGAATTTTTGAGTTTCAACATCCCAAATGATTTTTCTAAAATCTAAAGAAAGGGGGGGCTCTAAATGGTCAGAGGCAAATTCGATTGCTCTTTCTAAATTTGAAGTGTGCCTCATATATGTAACCATTAAAAAAATACTTTCAATCATTTGGTTAGAAGCTTTCATCCGCCATGTGTTAGCCATAAATGAAGGAATCTTTCTTAAAACAAACAAAAGA
This sequence comes from uncultured Methanosarcinales archaeon, assembly GCA_964552945.1. Lineage (GTDB taxonomy): Archaea > Nanobdellota > Nanobdellia > Woesearchaeales > GW2011-AR9 > CAZEAB01. The sequence continues at coordinate 13,912 of CAZKIP010000005.1, read as the reverse complement.
ACTAATCCTGCTACTAAAGCTACAACAATTAAAGCAGGAACGGGTTCAATATTTAGGATAAGAGGAATTGCGTAAGCTGAGAGAACTCCCAAAATAATGGTCATTATTCCTGCCAATAAAGAAAATGAAAGAACTCCCGAGGGAGTTACGTTTAAATGGGAGACTTCTAAGTCTTGTTGAACCTTGAGGGCTTTTTTTGGATCTTCTTTTATTTTTAAGATGCCTTCAGAGAAATTACAACTTTTTTCATAGAATGAATAATGTAATGGATATAACTCTTTTTTGAATTCTCCATATTCTCTTGAAGAGATTTTTCTTGGTTTTGTAGCTGCTTCACCAAACTCTTTTTTAATCCTATCTTTATACTTTTCTAGTAAATCCTGATACTCTTCTTTTTCCATCTATCTTCCTCTATCGATAAGAAGTAGTGAATGTTTAAAAATATAACTAAAATGGAAGAAGAATTTTTTTAAGACAAGATTTATAAGTATTACTTCATAGTAGTTCCTCATGGGAGTGGAATTACTAATTATTGATGATGATCCGGCAACAAGGTTTCTTTTTAATGCAATTGCCCATAGTCAGGGTTTAGATGTAAGAGATTTTGAACATGGAGAAGGTTTAGCTTACATTAAAGAGGTGGAAAGACCGCCTTATATTATTGTTGATCTGAAAGATGTTCCGGGTGCTTCTCTTATTAAAGGTGGTTATGAAAGTTGTTTTTTGTCAGCACAAAGGATTCATGATTATTTAAGAAGTCAAGTGGAATTTAATCAACGAGAGGCTAGAAATTATAGGAAACTTGCTGAAGAGGGAAAAATTCCTCGGAAAAAATTCGTAAACCTTATCCCTGGATTTAAATTTATGACTGCAGGAATTTCTGATTCAGATATAGATTTTGTAGATGGCGTTTATTATCCTGAAGATGAGATTTTGTTAAAAGTTCATGGTTCAGATAGGCATGGTCGTAATAATCTAAGTGTTACCGAGTATATTGTGCAAGCTGCAAGAAATTTGGGACATATTGATAGAAGATTGATGAAGAAGAAGTGATTGTTTTTTCTATAGTTTTTTTCATTTTTTTCATTTTCTCTCTATTTCACCATAAACTTTATAAAGGAAGATTAACAATTGTTAATTTATGGAAAATACAACCCTAAATATGGATATTAGCAGAGAACTTTACGACCAAATAGATGATCATAAGGCTAGATTTATCGCTGAACCAGGTTTAAGTGAAGAATTAATTAGGCACATCTCAAAAAGCAAGAATGAACCAGAATGGATGCTTAATAAAAGGTTGCAAGGCTTACAATCATTTCAAAAAACCCCTCTACCAAACTGGGGTCCTTCTTTAAAATCATTGGATTTTGAAAACATTATTTTTTTCAGTGACCCTGATGCTGACGAAACTACCAACTGGGAAGATCTTCCAGATGAAATTAAGAAAACTTTCGACAGATTAGGAATTCCGGAAGCGGAGAAAAAAGCGTTGGCAGGAGCAGGTGCCCAATACGATTCAGGGATGGTTTATCATAATCTTAAGAAAAGTCTAGAAGAGAAAGGAGTTATTTTTGAAAACATGGATGTTGCAGTTCAGAAATACCCTGAATTGGTTAAAGAGCATTTTATGAGGTCATGCATCCCAGTTAATGATCATAAATTTATCATGTTACATGCAGCAGTTTGGAGTGGAGGTACTTTCATTTACATTCCAAAAAATGTTAAAGTAGAATTGCCTCTACAAGCTTACTTTAGAATGAACCAAGTTCAAGGAGGGCAATTTGAACATACTTTAATAATCGTTGATGAAGGTGCAGAATTACATTACATTGAAGGTTGTAGCTCTCCTAGATATGCCAAACAAAGTTTACATGCAGGTTGTGTAGAAATATTTGTTAAGGAAAATGCAAAAATGCGTTACTCTTCTATTGAAAATTGGAGTAAAAATGTTTTCAACCTAAATACCAAAAGAGCTTTAGTAGATAAGAATGCAGTAATGGAATGGGTTTCTGGAAATATGGGAAGTGCGGTTACAATGTTATACCCTTGCTCAATTTTAAGAGGAGAAGGAGCGAAAACTGACAATCTAAGTATTGCTTTTGCTGGAAAAGGACAACATCAAGATATAGGGGCTAAAGCAATTCACGTAGCTCCAAGAACTTCTTCTACCATAAAGTCAAAAAGTATTAGTAAAGATGGAGGTATCGCAGATTATAGAGGTTTAGTAAGGATAGCGCCAATTGCTAGAGGTTCTACCACAAGTGTGATTTGCGATGGTTTAATTTTAGATAAAAATTCAGTTTCAAACACCATCCCCGAATTGAAAGTAGAAAATAATGACGTTGATGCTGCCCACGAAGCTAAAGTTGGGAAGATTAGTGAAGATGCTTTATTTTATCTTCAAAGTAGAGGATTAGATGAAGAACAAGCTATGCAAATGATCGTTTCAGGATTTGTCGAACCAATAATTAGACAACTTCCTTTAGAATATGCTCTTGAACTTAATAGGTTAATAGAATTAGAAATTGAGGGGAACGCATGATGAAAAAAGATTTCCCTATTTTAGCGGATGGTTTAGTTTACTTAGATAGTTCTGCAACCACTCAGAAGCCTAAAGTTGTTATTGATAGAGTAAATGAGTATTACACTTCAGAAAATGCCAACGTACATAGAGGAATTTATTCCTTGGCTCAGAAAGCAACTGTTGAATATGAAAAAGCGCATGAAATTATAGCTGAGTTTATTGGCGCTTCTTTTGAAGAAGTGGTTTTTACTAAAGGAACTACTGAAAGTCTTAATTTATTAGCTAATACTCTTGGAAAAACTTTACAGGAAGGGGATGAAATAGTTCTTTCAGTAATGGAACACCATAGTAACCTTGTTCCTTGGCAACAATTAGCTAAAGAAAAAAATATAATCTTAAAATTCATTCCTTTAACTTCTGACTACAAATTAGATTTAAAGAAAGCAGAAGAACTAATTACAGAGAGAACAAGAATTGTTTCCGTTCTTCAGATGTCTAACGTTCTTGGAACTATTAACGATGTTAAAGCTTTGGCAGATATGGTACATAAGAATGGTGGTTTAATTATTGTTGATGCCGCCCAGTCTATTGCAAAGTTTCCCGTAGATGTTAAAGAATTAGATTGTGACTTTTTTGTGTTTTCAGGACATAAAATGTATGCTCCAACCGGAATAGGAATTCTTTATGGTAGAAAAGAGCTTTTAGCAGGATTAGAACCATACCAATGTGGTGGAGATATGATTAAAGAAGTTTCTCTTGAAAGGAGTAGCTGGAATGAATTACCTTGGAAATTTGAAGCAGGTACTCCAAACATGGCTGGAGCAGTTGGTTTAGGTAAAGCTGTAGAGTATTTGCAACAAATTGGAATGGAAAATGTATGGAAAAAAGAAGAAGAGCTAGTTTCTTACTTTTTGAAAAAAATGAATGAAGTATCTGCAATTAAATTAATTGGTCCTTTAGAAGAGAGAGGAGGAGTTTTCTCTTTTGTTATGGAAGGAATTCATCCTCACGATGTTAGTGAAATATTAAATTCAAAAGGTATAGCTGTAAGAGGAGGACATCATTGTGCAATGCCTTTAATGAAAGAATTGGGAATAAATGGTACGACTAGAGTTTCTTTTGGAATTTACACTACTAAAGAAGATTTGGATAAATTCTTTTTAGGATTGGAAAAAGTAATGGAGGTGTTTCAATAATGGATTTAGAATTATATCAAGAAAACATTTTGGAACATTACAAACATCCTCAAAATAAAAAGAAGATGAAAAACTTTACTAACACAGCTAGAGATTTGAACCCTCTATGTGGTGACGAGATTACTATTTTTTTAGTGGTTGAGAATGATGTTGTTAAAGAAATTTCTTTTGATGGAGATGGTTGTGCGATTAGTCAAGCTGCTGCTTCTTTACTTACTGAAAAGGTAAAGGGAATGAGTTATTCAGAAATCAAGGAAATGGGGAAGGACGAAGTTTTTTCTTTGTTAGGAATTCCTATCAGTTACACTAGAGAAAAATGTGCTTTGTTAGCATTGCAGGTATTAAAAAAATGTTAGAGATTATAAATTTACACGTGGAAGTAGAAGGCAAGGAGATTTTACGAGGGATTAATCTACAATTTGAAAAAGGTAATGTTAATGCTTTAATGGGTCCCAATGGTTCTGGAAAAAGTACCTTGGCAAATATAATAATGGGACATCCAAAATACAAAGTTACCAAAGGACAAATTATTTTAGATGGAAAAGATATCACTTCCTTGCCAGTTTCGGAGAGGGCTAAATTGGGATTATTTTTATCATTTCAACATCCACAAGAATATGAGGGTATTACTATTCGTAAATTTTTGAGAGCGATTGTTAATGGTAATAGGAAAGATAAATTGTCTGTAATGGATTTCAAGAAATTGCTAGATGAGAAAATGGACCTTTTAGGGATGGATAAAGTTTTTGCTGGAAGATATCTTAATCTTGGTTTTTCTGGTGGTGAAAAGAAAACTATGGAAATGTTACAACTTTTATTGTTGGAACCAAAATATGCCTTGCTAGATGAAACAGATTCGGGACTTGATGTTGATGCAATTAAAGCAGTTTCTAAAGCGATAAATAAAATTAAAGAAGGTTCAGAGATAGGGATTATTGTTATAACTCACTACAATCGTTTTTTGGAATTCCTTTCTCCAGATACTGTCGAAGTTATGTTTGACGGAAAAATTGTGGCCAAGGGAGGCAAGGAACTTGCTGCCAAAATTGAGCAAGAAGGGTTTGGTGATTTAAAATGAATAAAGAACAGCTTATTGAAAATGTTTTCAAAAAGTATGAAGATCCAGAGATTCATATAGACGTTTGGACTTTAGGACTTATTTACGATATCAAAATTGATGGCGAGAAGGTAGATTTGTTAATTACTTTCACCTCTCCTTTCTGTCCTTTTGGTCCGCAGATGGTTGCCGATTTAGAGGAATTAATTAAGAAAGAAGGTTTTAAAGAAGTAAAAATTGAAGTTACTTTTAATCCTCCTTGGCAACCTTCAGAAGAATTGAAAGAAATGTTAGGTTTCTAAAGATATTTAAGGACAAAGAGATTACTAAAAAAATGACTGCCCCACTAAAACATCCTCAAGAGATAGAAGTTTGGTACATTCTTCCTGCAATTAGAAAAGAATTGGTTAAGTTGTTAAAGGAAAAAGGTAAGAGTGGAAAAGCCATCGCTTCTTTGCTAGGGGTTACTCCTGCTGCGATTTCTCAGTATGGAAAAGATAAGAGGGGAAAGGGGATAGAATTGCCTTCTGAAGTTAAAGATTTTGTAAAGAAAAAAGTTACTGAAATAAAAGATGCAAAAAGTGCTTACAGAGTGATTCAGGATGTTAATACATTTATCAAAAAAAGTAAGGCTTTGTGTAAGATTCATCTTCTGTTGGAGAAAGATTTGGATGATTGTGATGTTTGTTATGGTTGAAGTGTTTTTTCATATAAGGCTAAATCTTTAATATAAGTATTTCTTCCTGGTTCTGGGCCTATTTGAATTACGGCTGCAATAAGAATTTGATCCCTCATTAAGTAATCAACTCTGTCACCTTTATCTTGCCCATATGAAATAATGCGAGGGTTTCTTCTAATAAAAGGGTGTGGACGTTCAGGATAATTCTTTCTAATTTCATCTTCAATTTCAGAAAAATAATCATCTATCGATGGTTGTGGAAGTGGTTCTGTTTCTTTAAGGTTTTTTCCATTTTTAAAAAAAGTATATTGAACAAAATTAAATGGTGTTCTTGTAACAAAACAACCACATATAACTTGCTTATTCGCTAAAACATAAACTATATTGTCATTGTAATAATGATCACTATCATATTTGAAATCGGGAAAATCTATTTCTAATTTTGCACTGGAATTATTAGCCCTAATTCTATCAATTGCTTTCTCAATGAAAGCGTCGATTGTTGGTTGAACTAAATGGTGTTCTCCGGTATTTACAATTAATTGATTAGGTACATGAAGCATTAATTTATTTTAGTCAATGGTTTTTATAAAAATTGTTATGGATTACTTCAATTCTCCCAAAATAAATTCTTTAGCTTTATCACCATTCTTTAAGAGAATAGTGCCACCACCAACATAATAATGGCCGCCGCCAGAACCTTCTCCAAACTTTTTCCCAACTTCTTTACAAAGTTTTCCAATGTCAACCTTGCATCTATCTTTGTGGAAAATGTTGGAACCAATCCCAAATCTCAAATGATCTTCATCAATTTGTTTTATGACAAGATTATAGGCAGCATCAGGATATTTAATGTAAGAATAAAATCTATCTGGGACCCCTCTAGAGAAAGTTATTTTTCGATCATCTTGTACAACTACTTTTCTAATTAATTCGAGATACTCGTCTACATGGTCTCTCCAATCTTGGTAATTAATCAGTTGTGCCCTATGGAATATTTCAGGCGACAATGTCCAAGTGGTTGAAAGTGGAGTTTCACCTAAATCCTCTTTTAGTAAAGTTGTAAAAATTACAAAGTCAAGGACATTATCTCTTGTGTGGAACATTGAACCAATTTGATGTAGTTTTTGTAAAGCTGAAGTGTATTCTTTTTGTGGATAATAGCAAGATAGTATATCCTCTTTTTTATAATCAGCAGAATCAATTTTATCAATAGCTTTTTTAAAATCTTGCAACTCTTTTGTCATCTTAAGACCATTCTTCTCGGCCAATTCAAGAAGAAAACCAGTATTACTTGGAGCAATTTTCCAAAAATGGTTTTCTGGCAAGGAATCTTGTTTATTTGAAGAATGATGATCTGCCCAAAAAAATACAGGATGTTTTGGTTTTGGTAAGTCTAATAAGATGTCTTTGTCAGTAAATTCAAATTCATTAAGTTGCACTTCTCGAGGATATAGAGGGATGATTTCTGCATTTTCAACATCATCCTTTTTTAGATTGCTTAAGTATTTGTAATATTTCTTGAAAACGAAAGCACTGCAAAATCCATCTGTACAATTTCCATGTGTTATAATTCTGTAAGTCATACTACTGGTTATTTGGGGTGGTTTAAAAAAGTTTAGTAATTGTTGAAGTTATCGTAAGTTATTTATAACTCAATTAATTTGTTTCTAGAATGATTTGGAAAACAATCTCTCGTTTTTTATTAATAATATTAATGAGTGCGCCTTTTATTGCCTATTTTATTTTTTGGTCTCCCATAAATGGCTTTGCAGGGTTTTTAATCACCATAGGAATTATTGTTTTATACGTTTTCCTTATACTTTTTCTTCTTTTTAAAAAAATCATAAAAATCAGTTTAAAATTGCTATTGATCTACTTTTTATTTTATATCTTGGGAGGAATTTTATTTGATTTTTTGGGACTGGAGACTTCATCTTCACTATATACAATTATTGTTTTAGTTTATTTAGTTCTTCTTTATTTTACTGTGAAATCATATTCCTCTGTTAAAGTAATTCTTTTAGTTGGTTTATTTGCTTTAGTTTTTTCTCTAGCAACGATTCCTTTTCCTGAATGTGATAGCTACAAAGGAGAATATAGTACTGATGGTTGGATAGAAGGAGGTGCCTTCCCTTACAATAAACAATGTAGCTGTTTAGGATTTGAGAAGGATTATGCTGTGGCTGGAGGCGGACCTTACACTACTTTTGCTAGTGAATGCATTGGTATTCCAACAGACTTTGAATGTGGTGGAGTGAATATTTCTACTTGTGAGGAATATGATAAATTGTATATCTCTGCTAAATAATCTACTCTAAGAATTCAACTTCAATCTCTAACTGGTCTGCGGTAGGATACTCGGTAACAATGGCTGGTTTTAATCCCAACATGATGAAATAGGCTTTCTTCTTTTTCACTAACTTTTTAGAAATGAGAATTCGTGGTTTCTCTTTATCTAAATAAATATCAACATCTTCCAATTTGAATTTCTTTTTTATCCTAGCACAAAGAGGTTCCAATACTTTAATTAATTTAGAATTATCTGCTTTTAACTTTTCTCGATATTTAAATCCAGGAGCTAAAGTTTGCAAATACAAAGCTCCTCTAATTAACATTCCTTCTTCATCAACCAAATCAAATTCTTTCTTTGCATTCTCAGATTCTCTTTTAATTCTATTTGTCAATTGAACGGCATCTTTTAATTTTGCTGTACATAAATGAGCTTGTAAAGGATAATTCTTCTCTTCAATGTATTCTAATAACTTAATTCCTGTTTCTAAAGAATCTTTGATAGCATAACTTAAATTGTCTTTAACTTTGAAATCCATCTCACCCAATTTGGATAAAGAGTTGTCTGCAATCTCTAGCTCGTTAAGGTTGAGGAAAGAAACTTTATCTTGAATGAAATCGATTATTTTTTTAATCTCTTTTTCTTTTGTAGGGACTAAAGGTAACTCTACTCCAACATCCCAAGAAAATTCTTTAGCAAGTAAGATGTTCTCCCATAATTTATCTGAATCTAAATCTAAATGGAATCGAATTTCATCCAAATCAGCATCATAAAGTTTTTTTAGGGTTTCCTTAGTAACTAAATTAAGTGAAGTGTAAAGATGGATGTGGAACTCTTTGCCATACTTCTCTTTGAGAGATTTGATGTAATCTACACTCCTTTCTAATCTGCTTAAAGGATCTCCTCCGGTTATTCCAGCTCCTTTTGCTCTCATTAATTCAGCTTCTATGAAAAGATCTTCTTTGGTGTTTATTTTTCTTTCATTGGCGTAAGCTGTGTCCTTACCAAATTTATCATCTGAGACGGGGCAGAAGTAACATTTTCTAGGGCAGATGCCAGTGATAAAGATAACTAACTTTTGGCCAAGGATGCATGATAAACAGCCGTTGGGAAGTCTTTTAAGATTGTACGAGTGACATTTGTTTTCTTTAATCATTAAAGTTCTTTTTCTGTTCGTATTTTAAAACCTTTTTCTTTTAGAAGCTTTGCAAAGACACCATCCCCTTCTTTCAAAGTTCCTGAGAAAGTTCCATCGTAAACTTTTCCAAACCCACAGGAGGGAGAATTCGATTTCAAAATGGCTTCTTTAGCTCCAGAAAGTTCTGCAATTTTAAGAGCTTCTTCCGCACCTTTGTTGAATTCCATTGTAACATCTTTACCTTCCTTGGTAAGAATATAATCTCCAACTTGCTCTGCTGCAGGCCTTGGTGTTGGTAATCCGCCTAGTTGTTCTGGACAAACAAGAACAGCTTTTCCATCTTTAACTAAATCAATAACTTTTTGACAAGGTTTTGAATTAGCATCATATCTACATTTTATCCCTGCGAGACATTCACTTACGATTATCATTTAAAGAGAAATAATTGGTTGTTTTATAATCTTTTTGTAATTAATTTTTTCTTACTTCTTTCTTCAACCAATCTTTAAACTCGAAAAGAATTCTTTCTGGATCAAGTTTTCCTTCTTTAATTTTCACTTTATCAGAAATAAGATGAAACATATCATTTGCTTTAATTGAAAATTCTGCTTCCAATAATTCTGGTCTATCTAATTCAATGGAAATATCAACCACCGCTTTCTTTAAGTTGGCACGTAATTCAATATTTTGCCAAACAGCATCCCAATTTCCTGCAAATTCTTTAATTCTTCCAGCCATTCTTTTCAAAATCATGGAATTTCCGTTCCTCAATTCATCAGTGATTTCGAGTTGGTCAGTTTTAGAATTATAGACCATTAAATCAACAAAAGCATGTTCTTTTAAAGGATCGTCTTCCCATTCTTTCCTTACTTCTGTAACTCTTAAAACTCTCTTATATTTTTTTAAACCAGAAATAACTGGGTTTGTAATTACAATAATATCAATAGCTTTGAAAGAAGTTTTTGGAACTCCAATATCGTTAACAACTCTATCATAAACTCCATAAGGAGAATCTGCGTGAATTGTTCCTGCTACCACATTAGCTGCAGCACCTACACGCATTGCTTCAAAGAGAGCAACCGCTTCATGGGATCTAACTTCACCAACGAAAATTGCTGAATCTCCAAGACGTAGAGTTGATCTTATACCAATAGAAGGGTCTACTTCAGAACCTCCTTTAGATAAAGCAGAAGCAACTTTCAATGATTCTAGATTGTATCCTAATTTTCTTAAAGATCCTTGAGGCAATTCAAAAGTATCTTCGATGGTAAGAATTCTAGCTCTTCTTGGAATTTCTACCAAAAAACTTCCTAGTAAAGACGATTTTCCACTGGATCTTGTTCCTGCAACTAAAATAGTGGCATTGTTACCAATAAGAAAACTTAACAATCCTGCTCCAAGAAAATTCATATATCTTATTTTTGGTTGCGTGTAAAGGTTGAAAGTCCAAGGATGGTCTCTGTGACGTCTGAAAGAAAATGCTAAACCATTGGGACTGAGAGGATTTGTTATTGCAGAAACTCTCGATGTAAAATTGCTTACGTTAAGTTCCGTATCTAAGATAGGGTTTGCTTCATCTAAAGGTCTTCCTGAAATTAATCTCAGTTTAGTTGCCCATGATTCAACTTCTGCATGTGTAGGAAAAACGTTGGTGTAGCAATCTCCGTAATCCTGATGAACAATGAAAATTGGTAGAGAACCATTGGGAGAATTGATGTTTACATCTTGTACTTTAGGGTCTGCAAGAAGGAGTTCAATTAATCCAAAACCTACCGTGTAACGAAGAAGAGCTCTGGCCAATTGTTCAACTTTTTCTTCTGACATCTCTATTTTTTTATGTTGAATTAAATCTGTTAGCAAATCTTTCCCAATATTGAAGAAAACTTCCCTCATTCTTTCTGGGTTAACAAATTCTTCTCTAGTTGGTTTGTGCTCAGAAAGAATTCTTTTTGCATCATCAAGAAGTTGATATATCTCTTCATTATATTGAAATTCAGGAGGAGTTATGTGATAAAGAGTTTTGATATCATCATCAAAACTGAATATATTTACCTCGCTGGTATCCCCATGAACGTTATAATTATAACTTTCTTCTAAATTGCCTTCAGGGAATTCTGTAACAAGTTTTGTATACATGAAATCTGGTCTTGTGGTTGGTTGCAGAATGGTTCCATAAATTTCTCTTTTACCAATTTCATAATCTAATTCTTTTGCGTGAGGGAGAAGTTGCTGAATTAAAGCAAGTTGTCCTGTTTTATGAATTATATCATGTAGTAAGTGAAGAAATTTTTGTTGACTATCGGCATGTCTCTGGTCAATAAGATTTTTTAATTTTAAATTTTCATGCCTTTCCATCCTTTTAAGTTCTATGTAGGCTGCTAAAGGATCTTCTTTCAATTTATGGCTAACAATCTTTTGTAACTTAGTTTGGGAACCACGAATATATCTTTCATGTTGCGGGTTAAGGATTAATTGTGAATAAAATTTTCTTTCTTCCTTGTTTAACTTTTTATACAAAGAAGCAAGTTCATTCAGCAAAGTTGTTTGAGAGTAATCATATTCATACTCTCTTTGTTGAGAAATGATAATAATTGTAATTCCCGTGTTTTCAAGAAGAAGGTCTATTACCTTGGACATGCAAACTTTACTATATTCAATCGAGGGGGGAAATGAACATTTCTCTGCTGAAATACGGAGGATTTTGTTTTCTCCCTCATGGAATGTTTCTGATGAGAAACAAACCTTTTCTTCTTGAACCATTTTAACATCTCTTTTATGAAAATACTACTTAATGATACTCACATAAGTTTATTATATCTTTTTTGTTGAAGGATAATTATAAATAAGTTAACATAGATGTTTATATAATTTCCTCTAAGATGGCACAAAAAGATAATTCAGAAGTAAACCAAGGGTTTGACGAATCTCATTTATACATGTGGGTAAAAGGTTTAGAAGGTAAAGCAAATAATTTAATTAGAGAAGTTAATATCATAAAAAATGATTTCAGCAGGAAAAATAAACAACTTTTAAGTGAAATAAAGGTTCTTAATGAAGAATTGCTTGAAGTTAAAAGGGAACAGGAATCTTCATTGAAAAAGATGGATTTAATAATAAAAGAGTTGAAAATGACTGCGGGTGCTGACGAAGTAATGACTTTAAAAAAATATATTGATTTATGGAGTCCGTTAAATTTTGTTACTCAAAGAGATGTACAAAGAATTGTTAAATTAGAAATGCAAAATCCTTCAGAAAAAGTAAAAAAATAGTAAAGGTGGTAATATGGCAATGTTTAATCAAAATGATATAGGGCAACAAGTTGCTGCATTGAGAAGTCAAGGACTGACAGACAATTTGATTGTTGATGAATTGAAAAAACAAGGAATAAATGAAAATGATGTAATCTCTGCAATTTCTCAAATGGATGCAGGTGGGATGTCTCCTCCGGTTATGTCTCCTCCTGGGATGCCTATGCAGAATGATGACTTTATCCCTCCAGCACCTTCAGGGCCTCCTCCAATGCCCCCTTCTACTCCAAGTACAAATATCTATGAAAGAGTAGAAGAAGTTGTAGAGAGTATTGTTGACGAGAAATGGGATGATTTAATTTCTGAAGTTAAGAAAATCGTTGATTGGAAAGATAAAATAGAGCAAAGACAAGCAAGGATTGAATCTGATTTAGTGAAGTTGAAAGAGGATTTTAAAACTTTGCACGGCGGAGTTCTTGGGAAACTAGACCAGTACGACAATAAAATGAGGGAAGTTGGCACGGAACTAAATGCTGTAGGGAAAGTTTTCAAAGATGTTGTTCCTGAGTTTGTTGAGAATGTGAAAGAGTTAAGTTCTTTGACAAATCAAATGAAGAAGTAATTTCTAATATGTTTTCTATTTTTTTTATTTAATTCTATCCTTGTGTTAAAAGAAGTACAGCCATAATAATTATTATGAAAATAACCATTAATCCTAATATTTTTGGATGGAAGAGAGTGGCCATAACGTTGGTTTGAAAATCGGGAGTTGAAACACCGCTTGCACCACTTACTGTGGTAGCATTGCTACCTTCTCCAAGGTAAGGACCGACAGTTTGACCAAGAACGGTTCCGAAACCAGCAATTACAATAACTAAAGCAACTCCGATAATTGCCCAGATAATTGTTTTATCAGCTTTAACTGCGCTAAGAATGTCTGCTTCTTTTGCTCCGAAAACTTGGAAGGTTAATAGTAAAAGAATTATGAAAACTAATACCACTGTAAACCAAGGTATCATAAAACTAATCAGCTGAGTGGCAGTCTCTGAAAGAAGAATCAGAAAAGCAATGACAGCAGCAACTAAGGAATTAATTCCTATTCCGTTTGTTAAAGCTTTTGTCTTTTGTAAGATTGCAAAAACTATTGCAAAAACTAACAGAGGAATGAATACAATGTCAAAAGATTGTAACAAACTTACATCAAGTATCGTAGCCACTATTTTTCACCTGTTAATTTAAAGATAATTGTCTCATTCATCTTAATTTTTTCTTTCAGCAAGTTTGCTGATAACGTCTCCAATTCTTCCAAGAGAAGTTTTATCTCCCGGTTTAGAATCTTCTTTAGTGATAAACCATACTATCACTCCAAAGATGAGTATAATAATTAATAATTCCGTTATCTCGGGTGTCCACCATGAGAAGGTATCGTAAGGACCATTCCATAGATTTAAAGCAGAACCAAAAATGTAAGCGACAAAACCAATCGCTAACAGAGCAATAACAGGCGCCATGCTTTGAGTGAAATCTGCACTAAAGATTCCCATTAAGATTAATAACATGATTGCTGCTACAGCAACTAAAGATATGCTTGGCAGAACTTCGTTCATAACTTGAACTGGATCATAACCAAGTGGATAAGTTCCCATTATATGAGGAACAACGAATAACAATGCTAGGACTAAGGAGATTACTACGTTAAATTGTTTTTTATTCCCTAATATTCCTGTTTTTTGTAAAACTGCAAATACTATTGTAAAAACTAATATGAATGGTA
>CAZKIP010000004.1:0-118062 GCA_964552945.1 uncultured Methanosarcinales archaeon | reverse complement strand
TAAATAAACTGGGAATTCGACAGATCTATCTCCATCATTACCTTTAGAAACTAATCTATAATTTGATAAATGTCTATTTACTGCTGCATATGCCGCACTATCAAGAGCACCACCTTTCAAAGCAGCAATTTGAGCGTCAACTTCTTCTTTCAAAGCACCAACTCTTTCTCTTACATAATCTCCTAATCTTGCCTGAACAGAATCACGGGCTTTCATTGAACGCCTTATAATTACTTTTTCTCTTACTCCTTCACCAAAATCCACCTCTGCAGCTTTCTTACCACCTGGATTACCTCCATTCCACATTTCATTAGCTGCTCTATCAACATCATCGTAACTTCTCCTATGGTCACTTCCCCAATCTAAAAGAGCATTTAATCTCTTATCAATTACCCCATTGATCCGTTCATCCAATGAAGAACTATAATTCTCAAATTCACTGCGCAAACCTGCGACTTGTTCTCTAACTTTTTTCAATCCAAACATTTTATTTATCCTCACTAAGTATAATTAATTAAAAAAGAGGGTTTTTCTTTATAAAACTTTTGTGATTTGTTACTAAAAAGTGATTACCTTGCTAAAAGATAATAAGAAAAAGAATAAAATAAAAACTTATTTCTTTTCAGAATTATCAAACAAACTTTCTGCAAAAGGTTTCTCTTTAATCAAGTCTCCTTTTTTATCAAAAGCTTCTTTGGTTGCCTTAATAAGATCTGCAGCCGAAGGTAATTCTTCTTCTGAATCCTTCTTCTCTTCAGAAACTTCTTCAGTTTTTTCTTCTGTAGGTTCCTCAGCAGGTACTTCTTCAACTGGAGCTTCTTCCTCTACAGGTGCCTCAGCTGGAGTTTCCTCTTCTGCAGGAGCTTCTTCTACAACTGGTTCAGCAGCTACTTCTTCAGTAGTTTCTTCCACAACAGGTTCAGCTACTTCTTCTTTAGCTTCTTCAGGACATTTGTGGTCCTCTCCAACAACTTCTCCACATTTTGGACAAGTATGTTCCTCCTTAGAAACTTCTTCCTTAGCAGGTGCTTCCTCTACAACTGGGGCTTCTTCCACAACAGGTTTCTCAACAGGAGTTTCCTCTTCTGCAGTAGCTTCTTCTGTTACAGGTTCTTCAGAAACTTCTTCTACTTTAGGTTCTGGACCTTGTTCTTCAGCATTAGCTTCCGTCTCTTCGTTTTCGACAACAACCTTCTCTTCTTTAGGAGGAGTTGGTTCTGCTTTCAATGAATCATCTTTCAGAGCTTTCTTTTCTTTTTCTGCAGCTACCTTCTTAGCTTTCTTTTCTACAGGTTTTACTTCCTTTTTCTTCTTAGCTTTTTTAGGTCTTTCTTTAGGAGTTTTAGACTTCTTTTCCCAAACGGGTAAACTAAGTTTTTCAAAAGCCTTCTTTACTTCTTCATGGCTTCCTTTACCTACAGAAATTGTAGTAGCAAGAGGTTCGAGATGTTTAACATTAACTTTCTTTCTTCGAACATTTCCATCAACCATTACAAATTTGTCATCAATTCTTTCCACAACAACACATTTTCTACCTGCATCTCTTCCTGCAAGTTTCAAACATAATCTTCCAACTTCGTAAACAAGATTCATTCTTCTGACCTCGCTCGTTCTTTTAATAGTACTCTTGTACATGCAGAACATAGAACGCCACCATATGGTCGTTCTGGTCTCTTGGCAGTTTTTGCCATGTTAGCCATTTTTGCTGGACGTTCACGTGGAACACCACTTAATTGTTTCTTACATTGGCTACAAATAGCCTTACTAGGTTTACTTTCTCTATAATGTACAACCGTTTTACTTGGAGTCTTTACAAAGACTTTCCTGAATCGGCCTGATTTTTCTCTTCCTTTTGGCATTTTTTGATCCTCCTATTAAATCCTTAATTAGTATATCAAAAAACAACATAGAACAAGCAATTGCTTAATCCGAGTTGCCTCAAGATAAATCCCAATGGGATATAAACTCTCATATTCCCTTCTATTTATAAATCTTACTCACAAAAAGAATTAATATACCTTCATCATCTTTCTAGTAGCCATACTAAAAACTAAACTAAAAATGATGTAGGCCCACAACCAAGTCGGACTCCAAAAACCTAAGTCTACTCTTAACCTATCATGAACAACATTAATTGTTTCAATTGCTGAATTCTTATACTCTTCAGTTGGTTCAAGATACTTTTGCTCCTTAGTAACTAAAACTTTCTTCGTCTCAATTTCATCACCCACTTTAACCTTGAGCAGATGTTCTCCTTGAGCACTCCTAATTCGCCATATGGCCGTTTTATCTTCTATTTTCTGCTTATGGTTATTGATTATTTTCGTTTCCTTACCAACCTCTAAAATAGCTTCTCCAGTTACTCCAGCAGCAAAATTTGCTTCCACAACGTAAGTCTGATCTGGTTCAATTGGCAAGTAATCTAAATGAGCATTCATCCATCCAAAGATTAAAAGAATTGGTAACATAGTTATCAGCATGGCCTTAAATGAATGTTTCATATATTCCATATTAACTGCCATGGCTTCCTTTTGAACTTTCATCATTTCGTCAGGCTTGCCTTTCAATTCCTTGATTCTTTTTGAGAATTCTTTTTGTCTTTCTTTTAACCTTTTCATCTCAGCTTGGTTAGTGAAAAACTTGTAAGCAAGAGTAATCAATACTGAAATCACAAAAGCCAGAAGAATGATTGACCACATAGCGTCGTAATTTAATAAAGGTTGCATAAGTGGAGTTAAAACAGGATCTAAGAAAGCCATTAATTACTTGCCTCCAACCCTTTTTCTAACATATTGTCATGCACTTTTTCAATCATTTTAACCCTTTTATTTCATGAATTTTCGCATAGCGGGATGCATATCCATCATATGCTGCTTAGCAATTTCTTCATATAATTTGTAAACAATCATTACAGCTAATAAAATACCTGTTCCCCCAGAAAGGGCACCTGTCAAATCTGCTATCGCTGCTAACAAACCTACAGCAGCACCTCCCACAATAGTTAGGGGCCAAATGTACCTACCCAAAATCTTTTCCAAAACTCTTTCATCTCTTCTAAAACCAGGAATTTGTAATCCAGAAGATAAAATTTGTTTAGCTTGACTTTTTGCATCCATGTTAGCCGTTTGCATCCAAAAAACACTGAAAATAACGGAGCCAGCCATGAAAAGCAAAATATAAACTAGAGATTGTCCCATCATAGAAAATGTAAAACTTCCTCTAATCAAACTCTGTACAACATCGGGAGCTTGAACCCAATAAACAATTCCACTCACAGGAGTATTTCCTGCAAAAGTACCTAAAATAGGAAGTCCCCAATTTTCTAACAATCTTGCAAAAAGTTGGATGTTAGCCATCAAAGCGGCTACCAAAATAACTGGAATATTTGAAGTATAAAAGAAATTCAAAGGCCATCTCATTCCATAACCTCTTACTCTTCCAAAAGAGAGAGGGATTTCTACTTTCATTGCTTGTCCATAAACACAGATTGCAAATACTACTACAGTTGAAACAACTGCTGCCAACTGCAACATTGCTGTGGTTACATCTCCTCCTGAAAGAGACTGAAACAAAGCAGGGATAGCTCCAGAAGCAATATCTGGATTTGTTGGAGAAGGCAAGAAATTCAACGCTCTAATAAACACTTGCTGAGATACTCCAGCTGCAATAAATAAACTAATTCCAGAACCAAAACCCCATTTGGAAACTACCTCATCCATAAACATAATTAAAATCCCTCCTAAAATAAGTTGGAAAATTAAAATAAATTGAAACTGTGAATAAAGAGATGTTCCTGCTAAAGCAGCTGCAGGAGCTAACCCTCCCATTAAAACATAAATTGCACCTTCAACTATAATAAAGAATATTGAAGAAACTTTTTGTAATCCCTGAAATCTCTGCTTACCTTGAGTGGTTGTTAAATCTAAGTTCAAGATACCTGTACCTGATAATAATTGTAAAACAATCGAAGCAGTAACAATAGGACCAATTCCCAAAGATATAATACTTCCAAAGGACGCTCCCAAAATTATTGAAAGAAATTCAAACTGTTGTAACGCGTTCTCACCTAAACCATAGAGTGGAACTAAACCCATTACAAAGAATAACAACAAAATTACAAGAGTCCATTTAAGTTTCTCTTTAAACGGAAGCCTTCTTTGTTGAGGACCCTTCACCTCAGGGAGGTGAGCAATGATTGTATCCAGTAAAGCCATTTTATAATTTATAATCTATAATTTTAAAGCCAAGTTTTTTATTAGGAAGATTCTTCTGAAGTAGGTTCTTCTGCTTTTTCTTCTTCTGAAACTGACTTTTTAGGAACTGATTTTTCTGAGACTGATTTTTCTGAGGGACCACTTGAAACTATTTCTCCACCTGCAGCTTCAACTTTTTTTGCAGCAGTTGCGCTATATGATTGGGCAATGATCTTTAATTTAGCTCCTACTTTACCTGTTCCCAAAACTTTTTGGAATCCCAATTTTGCTAAATCCACAACAAACATATCTCCCTCTTTTGTGACTAACCCTTTACTTTCAAATGAATTAAGATTTTCTAAAGTAAAATAAGCAAGATTAGTAACTTTAATTTTTTTTGAGTCACGCCGCGGTTTAAACCCTTTTGTACCCATAATAACTCCAATTCTCTTATGACCTGCTCTTTTACCAGTTCCAGCTCTACCTCTTCCTCCACGACTTCCTGCTCCTCTTCTTTTCTTTCTATGTCCGCCGCCGTGAGTAGTGTGAGCTCGGTACTTATTTACTTTTTTTCCACGATTTACAACCATTTATAACATCCTCGTAATTAAATCATTAATTTTTTCTTTCCTATCGCCTAATGAACCACCTAAAGCAAAAGGCATCTTAATTCCTTTCCTACCAAAACCTTTTAGTGGTGGGCTTAAACGGAAAGTAGTTTTGTAATTCTTTCCATCAATAACAAGCGATTTATAAGAATATTTTCCTTTCCGGTCTTTTAATCTTCCTTGAAATTCTTGACCTCTCTTAGAAATTAAATCTGAAAGAGTTTTTTCGTCAATGTCTCCCCAAGTAACATAATCTTTTACTTTTTTAATCATTCCACGAGAGACAGGAGTATCATTAATAATAACGCATTGATTTTTCCTAGTTAAATTCATCATTAACAAAGTATCTTTAATTTGGCTAGAAACCCTGACTAGTCCTCTAACTAAAATGACTGCAATTTTTCCATTCTTATTTTTAATTTCAGCTTCTGTCATTTTTATGCCTCGAGTTCTACATCAGAATTCTCATTTTTTTCTTCTGCAACAGGTTCAACTGCTTCTACAACCGGTCCAGGAGCTTCTCCTGCAACAGGTTCAGCTTCTTCTACAGGAACTTCTGCGGTAGGTTCCATCCTTGATTCAGGAGGAACTATTTCAACATCATCAGATTTTAATTTCCCTTCAACAATAGATAACCTTGCTACATCTTCTGGCCTAAATTTCATTTCTGATAATTTTTTAAGTGCATCGATTAAAGCACTTATTAAGTTTAATTTAGTCTTAGTCTGGCCCCTTGTTTGACTCCAGATATCTTTTATTCCTGCAAGTTCAAGAATCTTTGCACATTCTTTCTCAACACAAAGTCCTTTTCCTCTTGGTGCAGGCATTAATTTTATTTTTACAGAACCACATTTCCCTTCAACAGCAAAAGGAATAGTATTTGGTTCTTTAGAATCGGATTCCCAACTCCCATTTCCTCTACGAATTCTTATTAAATTTAATCTTGCTCTTGATTTAGCCTTATCTCTTGCTGGAACAGTTTCTCTACTTCTTCCAGTAGAGATACCAATGTATCCATTTCTATTTCCAACAACAGCACAAGTTGTAAAACTAATTTTATTTCCTTCTCTGGTCTTCTTTTGAGTTTGACGGAAAATTCTTCTTTGACCACCACCAAACTTACCTTTTGCTTGACCGATTAATAATAATTCTTCCTCAATTCCCGGAAGTAAATGGTCTACAATTTGTGGCTCAAGAATTGATAATCCATTGTCAAAAATTTCTTCAATATCTGTAATCTTTCCTTCTTTAACAAGTTTACCAAGGTTAGTAACAGGATTCCAAATTACCGGTTCTTTAGGAATATCTCTTCTGTCTCTTCTTTGTCCTTGTCTCTGACCTTTTCTTTGTCCTGGTCCTTTTCCTTTATTCATTTCTTTAGCCATTCTTTAACCATTAATTATTTTTTTCTTAATATCTTCAAAATTATCTTTTATCTTTTCTGGTTGTGCCTTGTTTTTTAAATACTCTGCAAAAAATTTGTTGTAAAGTTCTTTATTCTCTGCAATCTTTGAAGCATAATCGGAAATATTTTTACCACCGATTCTTTCCTCATCAGGGAAAATGTCATCACTATGAGGAACATTAAACCCGCTTTCAATTACTCCTTTCAAAAAAGCATATTGTCTTCCTTTTTTAAGAGGAGTTTTGAAACCAGTATCGAATACGGCGCCTTCATAACCTTTTGCTTTGGCTTTCTTACCCATCACTAATCCAGTTAAGTAAGCAGCAGGGAAATTCTTGCATGAAAAAAGCCAACCTTCCTTCTTTAGTATGAAAGAGTCAACCCCAACAAGAACTTTATCTCCAGCAGGAGAAAATTCAATAAGTTGAGCAAGGATTCTTTTGTTGGTAAAACGTAACACTAATCTCTTCTTTTTTGATAAGAGTAGTTTCAAACGCTTAGGATAATCTGTTTTAGATTCCCTTTTCCTTCTGTACGGAACTGTTTTTGGTTTCTTATTTGCCATTTTTTTCTTCAATGAGACGATGCTCTGTTAAATAAAGCTTGATATGTCTTTTATTCCTGAAAAATCCTCCGGAACTTTTTCGATATAATGATTGATAATTGTTTTTTGAAACTAGGCCTTTATCTCTTAATTCTTTCAAAAATACTCTCTGAGCCCTTACTTTATCCATCCACTTCTTTTTTCTACTAACCACTGAATGTTTAGTACCTTTCTTTTTACCTTTACCTTTCCTTCTTCCTTTCTTTTTCTGAAGAGATATTTTTCTTGCTCCAGATCTTGAATGTGAACTTTTCTTGTCCTTAGTAACCTTTCCAACTGCAATCAATCCCCTAAGATCTGAACGAGTAATCGCTTTTTTGATATCTTCTAGAGCATCCGCTCTGAACTTGATTTTCTTAGGCGAAACTTTCAAAATTTTACCCGCTAATTGTTTTTTATTTTTCATTGTCTAAGGTTTATTGTTTTTTTGTAATGGTTTTTTCAATCATCTTTTTTTGATCTTTTTCTTCTTCAATTTTTTTCTCAAGCTGATTTTCCTCACTTTCTTTACCTTTCTTTTCTTTTTCATCAGCCTTCTTCTTTTCTTCAGCTTCTTTTTTCTTTTGCTCTTCCTTTTTAGTTTTTTTCTGCAACTTCTTCTGCCTTTTATCTTTTCTTTTCTCGAAATTATCTTTTAATTCCTTGATTTTATCTGAAACATTGTCCACTCTTGCCACCGAAATGTTCTTCTCTAAAGCCAACTTAAAAAGAGCTAATTTTTTCTTAATGCCCACTTTAGACGAAATCAATGCTGCTTCATTTTTCCCCTTAACATTAAGGAGCTCAGCCTCATTTTTAACCAATATCTCTTTAACGCCTTTCTTAGTTTGATACTTTATTGCCCGAGGAGAACCATAACCAGGAGTAGGTAAAGGAGGTCTTCCTTTATGCCTTTGTCTAACAGGAGAGTGTTTACCTCTAGGGTAACGCCATCTTTTCTTAATTCTAGCAAAAAACTTCGATTCTTTTAGTACAAAGTCTGGTTTTTTCCTTTTTGCAATTGTTTGTTTATCTTGATTATCCATTTTATCTAAATATCCTTCCCTGATTTATGAATGATGTAAACGCCATCTTGAAAAATCCTTCTATCTCTGTCAGTTATCCGGCAAAGGCTTTCTATTTTTGCTGCTGCGTGTCCAGAACTTTCCTTATTTGGAGAACTCACCACAATTTCGGTCCCATTAATCTTAACATCTACTCCTTCTGGAAGCAAAACTTTTCTAGGAACAGATTCTCCCAAAAAATTCTTTATTACCAATTCTCTTCCTGAAACAGCAACATTCATAGGGAAGTGTCCTGAACAAATTTTTAATTTGTAAACATGAGGTTCTACTACTCCTTCAACCATATTCTTTGTATGGGAGGCAAATGAAGAAATTTCTTTCTTTTCCTTCTTTGTAGCCTTTTTAACATGAAACACTATTTTATTATCCTTAATCTCGAGAACAATTTTTGGATGAAGGAAATTTCTTTCCACTTCTCCTTTAGGTCCTTTAACCTTAAGTACAGGACCTTCCAAAGTAGCTTGAACTCCTTCTCCCATTACAATTTCCTTTTCGAGATCTTGTTTCATCAATAACAATAAGCTAACAGCTTTCCTCCAATTGAATTTTCTTTTGCTTCATAGTGAGTCATAACTCCTCTAGGTGTTGAAACTAAGATTAATCCAAAATCTTTTGCAGGAAGATACCTTTTTTCCCATTTTTCGAATTCATCTTTCTTAGTTGAAAACCTAGGTTTAACAACTCCACATTTGTTAATGTTTCCTAATAAATTTAATTTTAAATAACCGCCCTTATCATCTTTCATTTCTTCGAAAGATCCGATAAAGCCTTTTTCATTCATAATAAAAAGAATTTTTTTTATCATCTTTGAAGCTGGCCTAACGACTAGTTCTTTCTTTCCTACACGTTCTGCGTTCAATATCTTCGATAATGCGGCTGCCAATGGGTCGTTTAACATGTTGAATTACCTCCAACAAGCAGTCCAAAAATCCTTTTTTGATTTTTTTGCATTTTTTGTAAACCTCTCATATCAATTGAATTTCTTAAATCCTATTTTTGTTGACATCTCTCTAAAACACTGGCGACAGAGATGTAATCCATATTTGTTTATATGTCCTCTGACTCTTCCACAATTTTTACATGGCCTTAATGCAACTCCACAAGACCTTTCCTTAGGAGAGTTGAACTTGACAAATTTAGCCTTCTTAATAGGCTTTGCATTAAGTTGAGTAAAAACTTTTTTCCAATTTCCTGCAGTCATTCTAATTCAACCCCTAATTTTTCTTGAGCAAATGCCATTGCCTCTTCACGAGAAATTTTATGTGATTTCCCAATAGTTGCTGTTTTAACTTTTCTTTTCTTAATTCGATATCCAGGCCTTTCTAAAGTTACAGCAACTTCAAGACCCATGATTTTCAAATCAGGGTCATATTCAAGACCTTCAATATCAATATATTCTGGAATACCAAATGAAAAATTTCCACTATTGTCAAAGTTTTTCTCTGAAAGTTTGTTTTCTTTTGCAACAAGTAATCTTTTCAATAAATTTTCTGCTTCTTTCCTAACTGTAACTTTACAAGCTATAGCTAACCCAGGACGCAAACCCCAAGTAGGAATTCTCTTCTTTGCTAAAGTTTTAATTGGCTTGTAAGGAGATAACTTCTGTAAAAGGACTATGCCTTTCTTAAGTAAATCTTCACTTTTTCCTGCTCCAATATTTAGTGTAACCTTTGCAATTTTGATTTCCTTCATTGGATTTATTTTTTTCTCACTCATTTTGATTATTACTCACTTTTTGAAGAGTTGTTTGAAACAACTATTTCTGATTTTTTTTCACCAACCACAAAAAGGTACTCTTTTAACGTTTCAACTTTTGAACCATTACTCTCATAAATGGCAACTTTTCCTTCAACTCCTTTAAGAGTTCCTGAATCACCACTCTGTTTACCTTTCTCAAGGAAGATCGTAGCTTCTTTCTGTAGAGGCAGAACTTTCTTAACCGCCAAGGATGGCAATTCAAGCAAAAGACTATCTCCAATTTTTGCTTTCTCATTACTTAAGATATTTTTCCCATCAAATAAGTTATATTGAAGTTTTCCTTTCTTAATTATACTTTTACCAACAACTTTGCAGGGTTTCAAGTTACTCTCTTTTTGAGAGATTTCAAAAACGGAGATTCTTCCTTTAATATCAAACGTTACTCTATAATATTTCTTAATGTCAGGAAAGGAAATAACATCAAATAAACCAACTATAAGACGATGATCTTTCTTCCTCTTACCATCAACTAAAACGGTTTGATTGTTTAAGATTTTTCTAACCTCTCCAATAGTTGAAGCCAAGTGTAAAAAGTCTCTTATTATTACTCCAAGAGCCATTCCTCTCTCTAAAGGATGGGCGCCTGCGTTAGGTCTAACAATGAAAGTTCTTTTTTTACGATTAATTGGCCACTGTTTCGGTGACGCCATTCTTTTTAGATGATTTTTCATTTTTATCCTCGATATTATTAATTATTATTTTCAGTTTTTTTTGTTGAAGGACTGCCAGTTTTAGCACCATCCTTATTTTCTTTTTCTTTGACAGTTTTTTCTGATTTTTCACCAGCTTTTTCTCTTCCAGACAAAAAACTTTTTCTTTTTTTATCCTTAGTATCTAAAACAGTAATCATTAAATTTGAAGGGGTAAAAGGAAGTAATTGTTTTGAATTATCTTTCTTAATAATTTCAATCCCACTAATGAAAACTTTTCCTTGTTTCAAATTAACTCTTTCAACTGTTCCTTCTTTCTTTTTGAAATTTCCTCTTAAAACAGAGACTTTATCTCCTTTTTTAACTTGTAAATTTCTTAAGGAATACTTCTTTTTTAGGGAAGGTGAAAGATGAACACTCATCATTTTCTGTTTCACATGTAAAGGAGCATTGTAATTATACTTTCTTTGCTTTCTAGGTTGAGTACTACTTTTCCAGGATGTTGAATAACTTGTTTTTACCATTTTAAGCGATTATTCTAGCAACTTTAGCAATTGCCGGCCACCTCTCTGCAACTTCTTTAGCAATAGCTCCCTTGAAAATTGTTCCTTTTGGATTTCCTTTTTCATCCTTTAAAACAACGGCAGCATTATCTTCAAATTTTACTCTGGTTCCATCAGCTCTTCTAAATTCTTTTTTCTGTCTTACAATTACGGCAGGAACAACTGTTTTTCTAATGTCTAGTTTTCCTTTCCTAACTGAAGCCAAAACCAAGTCTCCTACTCCTGCAGCAGGTAATCTTCCCCTAACAGTTTTATGACCTTTAACCGCAACAATCTTCAAGAGTTTTGCTCCTGAATTGTCACATGTAGGTACCTCTGCTTGAATCGGAAGTGAACGAGTTATTCTACTTTTTATTGGTTT
Organism: uncultured Methanosarcinales archaeon; assembly: GCA_964552945.1. Lineage (GTDB taxonomy): Archaea > Nanobdellota > Nanobdellia > Woesearchaeales > GW2011-AR9 > CAZEAB01. The sequence goes on along the minus strand of CAZKIP010000004.1, from coordinate 106,856 downwards.
CATTTATTTCTCTTGATTATTTTTTTTATTCTTATTATCAGATGCCTTTTTTGTTGAATCATCAGATAATACCTTGATAATAACATGATTCTTTGTTTTACTAAGAGGCCTAGTTCTTGCAGCAAGTACTTTTTGACCAATCTGAGCATCAATTGAAGCAGGATTATGTACTCTTAATCTAAATCTGTTAACTTTATATCTTTCATATTTTGGTACATAGCGTGATTTAGACCATTCGATAGTTGCAGACCTACTTGTATCTCTTTTAACAACGGTTCCTGTAACTAATTCCTTCTTAACAGATATCTCACCGTAAAAAGGACATTTCTTATCTGGTACAGTTCCTTTACTTTTCGGAGCTTTCACGCCCAATACTTCTTGTTTCATTTTGATTTAATTGAACCTCATCCTTTGATTCTTTCTTCAGACCTTTTGTTGATTTGTTTTCCACCAACAACTTGATCCTTTACCTTAAGTGAAATTATGCTTTCCTTAAGTAGTTTTTTTGTTGCGTTTGTGGTTTCAATCGTCAACGTTTCCTTTGTTTCATCAACAACTTTTCCCTTGATTCCTTCCAAGGATTTGTTTGTTGCTTCGATAACAATCACTTCTTCCCCAATCAATTCATGAGGAAATTGTTTGTTTCTTTTCATTTTTCCACCAAAATATTAATTTCAATGGTCATCAAACCTCAATGGTCTCCTCGGCAAAACCAAGTTCAATAAGGAAATCCTTCACTCTGGATTTGTGATTTCCTTGTAACTCAAGTTGGCCGCCTTTAGATGTTCCACCGCAAGCAAACTTTGATTTTAATTTTTTAAGGATTTCAGTGATATTAGCTTCTTTGGTTAACCCTTTGATTATGGTATATTTTTTACCAAACTTTCTTTTTTCCAAGCTAATTGTTATCCTTTGTTGTTCCCGTGCGATTGTTTTACAAACGCAAAGGTCTTCTGGCAATCCACATTGATTGCAAACACCTACCAAAGACAAACACCTCCATTTTGGAGATGAATATTTGTTTTCTTTTTCTGATTATCTACCATATTTATTTTAATTTTTTAGTTTGCTTTTCATTAAGCAAAGTTTTTATTCGAGCAATATTTCTTTTATTGTTTCTTAAGTTACCTGGATTTTGAATACTTGAACCACCAGATACTTGAGCTCTTAATTTGAGTAATTCTTTTTTAAATTCACCCATTCTTTTCTCAAGTTCTTCTGGAGAGAGAGTTCTTAATTCTTTAGTTATTTTCATTTTTTCTCCTCCTCAGGGTTAGGTTTTTCTTCTGAAGATTCTTTCTCTTCATTATTTTCAGTATCCTCTTTACTTTCTGTAACTTCTTTTTGATCTTCATTAGGTGATTCATCTTTTTCAGATTCTTTTACTTCAGCAACAGGTTCTTCTGCAGTGGTTTCTGCCTTAACGGGTTCTTCCTTAGCAACTTCTTCAACCTGCTTCTCTTCAACAACAGCTTCTTCTGCAGGTGCTTCTTCCTTAGTGGTTTCTTTAGCCACTTTCTTAGTAGATTTTTTCTTGCTCTCTTTCTTTTTTGAAGTTTTCTTTGTAGTTTTTGAAGCCTTCTTACCTTTTTTAGGTGCTTCATCCTCTTCTTCTACAATAGTGATAGGTTCATCCAAAATTTCGATGCTGTCGGGTAACACCAAGTTTGGAGGCATAATTGAAACTTTTATACCAATAATTCCACTTTTTAATAATGCATGAGTTTGCGCGCTTCTAACACCAACAATAGATACGTCTCCACATTTTTTCAAATAACCTTGATAAAATCGCCAGTTCTTTGCTCTTGCTCCAGGAATCTTTCCCGAGATAATTATCTCTACACCCAATGCTCCTGCAGTAAGAACATTTTCCATAGTTTTGTGGCCAACTCCTTTGAATCTAGCAGAGCCAAACCTTTCCAATGAATTTGCAATTCTTTGAGCAACAACACTTGCATCAAGGAAAATGTTTTTTACTTCATTAATTTCGATTTGAGGATTTTCAAGTTTAAATTTTCTTTTCAAGGTCTTAGTTAATTCTCTAATATTTCCACCTTTAGAACCAATAATTATACTAGGCCTACTTGCAGAAACAATAATTTTTTCTCCCAAAGGAATTTTTTTAAGCTTTATCTCAGAGATACCTGCACCTTTCAGTTCTTGCTCTACATAAGCCTTAATGTAATATTCCTTTGTTTTTTGTTTAATAAAGTCTCTTTCAATCATTGTAATTTGGCCCCTTCTACTGGTTTTTTAGGTTCATCATTGCTTACATCCTTTTCTTTAGGAGGTTCTTCCTTGGTGATCTCTTCCTTGGTAATTTTTGAATCTTCAGTTTTTACTTCTTCAGTGGTTTCTTTTTTAACTTCTTCTACTTTTTCTTCAGTTTTTTTTACTTCTTCCACCTTCTCTGTCTTTTCTTCAGTTTTTACTTCCTTTTTTACTTCTTCTTTTGCCTCTTCTTTCTTTACTTCTTTTGCTTCCTTCTTTTCTGCAACATTAACTTTTGGAGATTTTGGAGATTTTTTACTTCTCTTCCCAGATTTAGAAACTTCTTCTACAACTTCTATTTCTAAGTGAGTTCTTTTTGTTCCTCTCCTTCTTCTTCCTCCAGTTAAAGGAGTCGAAGCCTTGTTAGGAATTAATTTTGATATTTTCAATGAAGAAGTGTTCAAACCTTTAGCTTGGGCATTTGCTTCCACTGAATTGATTAAAGATAAAAATTCCCTGGCTGCTTTAATTGGAAATCTACCTGCAGCCATCCCTGCCTTGTGACCAGTGTCTCTATTATGAGTTTTGAAAGGGATAGGTCTCTTCAAAGAGATTAAATCTTCCAAAATCTTCTTAGCAAGAGTAGTATTCTTGAAACGTAAAGATTTACTAATCTCAATGGAATGTTTTGTTGAAACGGAAAGATTCGTAGACTTAGCTGAAGCACGATGTTCTTTTCCAATTTGTTGTTTTTCAGTCATTTTTTTTATCTTTATCTTGCTGAAGTAGCTTTACTAGATCTTGTAGCTCCTACTCCTGCTGAACTATGAGAGACCATCTTTCTTGAATGTGAAAATTCACCCAAAGAGTGACCAATCATTTCAAATGTGATAGTTAAAGGAACAAAATCTTTCCCATTGTAAATTCTAAGTGTTAATCCAATCATCTGTGGAATAATGATAATGTTACGACAGTGAGTTTTGATGTTTTTCTCTCCGCTTTCGATTTTCTTCAATAATTTTTTCTGTGCATCGGTAAACCCTCTCTTTAATGTTCGCCTTTGTCGTGAAGGAATCAATTCCATAAACTCCTTTAAGTCTAAAGCTTTAACTTCTTCTTCAGTTTTTCCTTTCCACATTAATTCTTTTGCCATTTTATTTTAGTTTATTTCCTTCTACCTGTTCTTCTTGGAGCAATCTTACCAACCTTTCTTCCAGGCGGTGCACTACGAGGAGACAAAGTAGGTCTTCCCTTGATATGGGAACACTTTCCTCCAAAAGGATGGTCTACTGCATTCATTGAAATACCGCATACTTTTGGATAAAGTTTATTTCTTGCTTTCATTTTTTTGAATCTTGTACCCGCTTTAAGGAATGGCTTATCTAACCTTCCTGATCCAGCAAGTACTCCAATTGCCGCTCTACAATTCGGCAAAAATGATTTTTCTTTCTTGGATGGAAGTATTACTCTTACTCCCTTCTCAGATTTAGCTACAACTCTTGCAAATGTACCAGAAGCACGAATTAATTTTCCACCATCTCCAGGTCTTAGTTCAAGATTATGAATTAAAGTCCCTTCAGGGATATCACGTAAATGGAGAACATTTCCGGGTTGCAATTCAGCTTCTTTCCCCATAGAGATGGTATCTCCAACTTTTATTTTTTCAGGTGCAAAAGCTAACCTCTTTCTGCCAGTAAGATCAACTACTTCCATTAAAGGAGAAGTGTGACCGGCACAATGAATTAACTCATTAACCTTTCCAACAGTTTCTAATGAGGAATGTTTAACTTTTCCTTTGAAGCGATGACTAGGGGAACGATAAGTGCTTGTTCCGCGTCCTCTTCTTTGTTGGATTATTCGTTTTCCCATTAAAAATCACCATTGATTTTTAGGGGTACCAAAAAATTTTCACTTCGTTTCATTTTTTTCGTACCCATTTTTTTACCCTATATTAAACCTAAATCTGCGCTGATATCAGAGGCAAAATCTGCAGGACTTAATTTCACATAAGCCCTTTTTTGTCCCTGAAATGAATTTTGAATATTAACTTTAACCACTTTAACTTTAAACAATTCTTCAATTGCTTTTTTTACATCTTTTTTTGTTGCTCTTGGATGAACAGCAAAAGTTAACTTGTTATCAAACTCAATTTGTCTAATGCTTTTTTCAGTTGATAATGGATATTTAATTACTTGATATGGATCAAAAGCTTCAATTACTCTCTCTGTTACTTTTGCGCCTTTTTTCTCTTCCATTTTAATTTCTTCTTTTGCCATTTTTTATTAAATAAACAATTTCCCTTCTGCAACTTTATCAACCGCTTTTTCCGTCCATAAAGTTACTCTCCCCGGCATTGCTCCAGGAGCCAATAATTCTGCGTTTAAAGCATTAACAATAACAACATCAACCCCAGAGATATTCTTAGCTGCTTTTTGTAAAGGACAAGCCTCACTCACAACAACCAAAATACCTTTCTTACGTTGATATTTCCTTCCTCTTGTCTTACCAAAACCTGCTCTTACTTTTTTAACCAAAGATCTTTTCATTTCATCTTCAAATCCAAGTGATAAAAAGGTTTTTTTAACTTCAAGAGTTTTTGAAAGTTTTTCAAAATCTGAATTAATTATAAAAGGATAATTGTCAGGAACTTTGTGGCCTCTCTCAAAAACTAAAGATTTGTTTAAAGTAGCTGAGATTGCTGACCTAATAGCTTTCCTGTTTTCTTTTCTATTGATTTTTTCTTCAAAAATCTTTTCTGCTTTTGGTGGGTGTGATCTTCTACCACCAACTGTTTGAGGTGAAAAGGCCCCAACCCAATACATTCTTGTTCCTCTTCTAGATAGAATTTTTCTATTTACTCTACTGATACCAAAACCATAACATCCTCTGTATTTTCTTCTTCTTTTACTAATATCTGAAGAAGAACGTTTACCAGCTTCTGGACTTGCTCCATAAACTTGCCTAGCTCTACTTTGAAGGGCCATAACCGCTCTCTTAATAAGAGTTGGACGAAATTCTTCAGTAAACTGACTAGGTAAAGCTTTTTCTCCTTGATTTTTGTTTTGCAAATCTACGATTGGTATTTTCATTTTTATACACTCAATGAGACATATGAAATCTCTGGGGCTTCTCTAATTGCTTTTGAATCTGGCCTTATTGCTTTTGTTAATAACACAGCCCTTTTACGAGGACCTACAACTGAACCTTTCAGTAAAAGGTAATTGTTTTTTACTATCCCATACTTTTGGATTCCTCCAATAGCGGTAACATCTTTCCCATCTTCACCAACTTTGATTACTCTCTTATTATACTCTGTTCTCAAATGGTAACCCATTTTTCCACTTTGAGGAACTCTAAAATCAACACGTTTAGGTGTCCATGCACCCAAGTTTCCAATACCTCTTTTAACTTTCTCAGACTTATGCTGCCTGATTGGAACACCAAATCTTTTTACGGTTCCTTGGAAACCTTTTCCTTTAGAAATTCCATGAACATCAAGATAACTACCAGAATCAACAACTTCAGAAACAAGTACTTCTTTTCCTAATTTCTCTTTGGCATAAGCCAATTTCTCTTCATTTGATCCACCCAAAGCAATTTCTATTAATTTAGGTTTCTTTGACCCATTAGAAGTTTTTTGAGGAGCTGAATAAGCTAATAAGCGAAGATCATCATAGTCAACCTTAACATCTTCCAATTTCTTACCTTGTTTCTTAGGTAATTGAACTTTTCTTGTAAGAGATTTGTCAAGACTTGGAGCCATGACGGAACTAACTTTTCTCATTCCAAGTAAGAATTTTTTATAGAAAACGACGCCTGCAATTTTCATTGGAGGACAATCCATAATTGTAACAGGTAAAAAAATATTTTCCCCTTTTGTTATAGATTTTGGAGCATTATCAACAACCTGAAGATGGGTCATTCCTGCTTTATAACAGATAAATCCCAATAAACTAGCTTTTTTATTATCATTACTCCAGGACCGCACTCTAGCTAAACTATGTTTTGACCTTTTTCTAGGCCAAAACTGCATACTTCCTCTTCTTGGATGTCTTGCTTTTGGCATTTTACGTTAACTCTGTTAGATTCTGCGAGATATACTGAATCCGATATTTCTATCCATTTAAACAGCCTATTATTTTCTCCCATCAAGAACCAATTAAGGTGCGATGGTCGCTTTTTCAGGCCTTCCTCACAACAAACACTTAGTTAGTAGACAAGTCCCCAACCAGTTTGATTTGTCGTGGTTTGTTTAATTAATCCTGGAGGAAGGCCATTTATTTATAAAGATATCGGTTAAAGATTCTCAAAAGTGGTTTCTGAGGGCTTTTTTCTCTCAAATTCCCTGTTAAAATAGAATATTTTAGTCTCTTGAACCACATGGCCCAGTGGCACCATATCCACCTTAACTCCATCGATTTCTGCATTTTGGCAGAAAGCTCTTCCCACACAGAATCTTTTAGTTTGATAATTACAATCTTTATCGCAAGGACCACAGAAATTATCCATTCTACCCATATTGTAAAAAATGGAGGGTTTTTTAAAAATACTTCTTTAGAAATGTGTAACAAATCAAGTTCCTTTGACCTTGCTAACCATCGATTCCAACTCACCCATTTCTCCCTCTACCATAAAATCGTGACCAGAACCATCGAAATCTAACTTAACCCACGTCTTTTTTCCACAATCATGACAATTGAGAACTTTATAATGCTGTTTTTCCTCACCCCACTCCGAACTAACATCCTGCCTCGTTAGTGAAGTAAGACAATAATTACATTTCTGTTGTGAAAAAGAATTTTTATCCATCTCAATCGTTATCACAAAAGTTTTGATAAGCTTTATATAGCTTGTGGATTAATAGCAGGAAGAAAAACGGCAAGGAAAAAATGAAATATCTTTATACCAATCAAATAGGAATTTTTGTACTAGATGAAAAATTTAACATAATTGATAATTTACTCCTAGAGGATACAACTCAAGACATTGGTAAACTAGAGAGTGAAATAAAAAATAAATATAGTGATCTTAAGGAATTACCTAAAGAAAAACTTCCCCAAGCATTATTATCTCTAAAAAAGAAGGAATTTTACGAAAAGTTTTACCAAATAAACCTAGAACTTACAAAAAAAGGGATTAAAGAATCTGTAAACGAAGACCAATTAATCATTCAAACTATTGCTAATATTGGAGAACTTAACAGAATAAGTAACCTTCTTACTAAAAGATTAAGGGAATGGTATAGCCTTTATTTCCCAGAATTGTCACATTTAACTTCATCTAATGAAAAATATGCAGAATTAATATCTAGCAAATCAAAAGATGAATTAATGAAAGAACTCAAAACAAAAACTATGGGTGCTGATTTGAAAGAAGCAGACATCTTACAAATAGAAACTTTAGCTAAAGAAATTAATCATCTTTACAAATTAAAAGAAGATCATGAAAGTTATCTTAACAATATTATGAAAAAATATTGTCCAAACGTCTTAGAACTTGCTGGAGTAACCATTGGCGCCCAACTTCTTGAACTGGCAAAGAGTCTTAGAAGAATGGCTTTCCTTCCTGCCTCAACCATTCAACTTCTAGGTGCAGAAAAAGCTCTTTTCAGACATCTAAAAACAGGTTCGAGATCTCCTAAATATGGAGTTATTTTTCAACATCCTTTAATTCAAAATACAAAAAGATCCAAGAGAGGAAAAAAGGCTCGTCAATTGGCAGATAAATTATCAATATGTGCAAAATTAGATTTTTTCAAAGGAGAATTTCTGGCTAAAGAGTATCGGAAAGAGCTAGAAGAAAATTAAATGAAAGACGAAATCGAAAAATTGTATGAACTCCAGAAAAGAAATTTGATTTATTCACCTTGGGCTCAAAAAACAACCTTAAAAGAGAGGGTAAATGAGTTACATGAAGAAGTTGATGAAGCTTTAGAAGAATTGGAGAAAGAGAATTGGGAAAAATTCAAAGATGAAATTGGAGATGTCCTTTGGGATTGTCTAGGAGTAATCGCTAAGGCTGAAGCTGATGGCGTACTTACAATTAAAGGAGTCCTTGACCATATTCATGACAAATTTACTGAAAGGAAACCTTACTTGCTTGAAGAAAGGCATGTTACTAGAGAAGAAGAAACGCGTGTCTGGCACGAAGTTAAAGAGAAACAAAAGAATGCAGGAAATAGAAGTTAAAATATTGGACATTGATCAAGAAGAAGTAATAAAGTCATTAATAGACCTTGGAGCAGAAAAAATATTCGATGGAGAAGTTCATTCAATTGCATTTGACTTTCCAGATCATCGCCTAGACAAAAAAGATAGTTTTGTTCGAGTAAGAAAAGTTGGCTCCCAAGTAGAACTTTGTTTCAAAGGAGAAAATACCCATTCAACATTTAAATCCCGTGAAGAAATTGAAGTTAATGTGAGTGGGTTTAATGATACCATCAAAATACTAGAAAAAATAGGGTTAGAAAAATTTCATGAGGGTACAAAACATCGTCAATCCTACAAATTCGAAGATGTAAGGTTTGAAATTGATACTTGGGAAAATATCCCTCCTTTTTTAGAAATTGAAGCTAAGACGGAAGAAAAAGTTAAAGAGTTTGTCGAAAGGTTAGGATTTACAATGAAACAAACAAACAATTGGAGTTATTTAGATATTGAGGAACATTACAAAAATGAGCAGAAAAATTAAACCACATAAAATATTCGAAATTTACCAGGAAGAAAGAGGTAGAAAGATTTACACTAAAAGCATAGTTCCTGGAAAAACTCCTTTCGCAGAAAGAACCTCAAAACAAAATCAAGAAGAATTCAGAGAATTTGACCCTACAAGAAGTAAACTTGCTGCAACAATAACCAACGGATGTACAAATATTGGAATTAGAAAAGGCGATGTTGTGCTTTACTTAGGAGTGTCGCATGGTTACACTTCTTCATTCGTCTCAGATATTGTAGGAGAAGAAGGATTAATCTTTGGTGTAGATCCTGCTCCTAGAGTTATTAGGGACCTTGTTTTCTTATCAGAAGACAGGAAAAATATTGTTCCTATGCTTGCTGATGCAAATCATCCTGAAACTTATGCAGATAGAATTTGTCAAGTAGATATTGTATATCAAGATATTTCTCAAAAAAATCAGGCTGAAATTTTTATAAAAAATTGTAACCTCTTTCTAAAAAAGGGAGGATATGGGCTTATCGCAATTAAAGCTAGAAGTATTGATGTGAAAAGGAAAGCTAAAAGCATTTTCAATGAAAATCGTATGATTCTTGAAAAAAAATTCAAAGTTATTGATTTCAGAAATCTAGACCCTCATGAAAAAGATCACTGTATGATTATTATAAAGAAGCAATAATAACTCTTTCGTTCAAAATAACACATTTTTGTATACTAGCGCCCTGACGAAGTCGAGCCGATGAGCGTAAGCTCATAATAACGGCGTGCTCTAGTATACAGATTCATTCCATTCTGATAAAACCAACAATAACACCAACTTTATAAATTGTAAAATAATTCTGATAGTATGGCTCTTAAAAATGAAGCATCTTACCTTTACAACCTCTCCGGAGATTTAAGTCGTTTAAACAAAAAAATGAGTAAAATAAAAGAGAGAGCAGAAGATTTTAAAGAGAAATACGCTAAGGAAAAAAACACCAGGCGTAAAGAGAGATATAGTAGAAAACATCACAAAGAAGTTGGAAAGCTAAAAAAGTTGATAAAAGAACATCGAAGAATATTGGGAGATTTAAAATTACATTACACCGCTTTTTCTCATTCACTAAATAAAGAATTAAAATAATTTATTTTTCATCATCAACAATTTTAATAATTTCTACAGGACAAACATCTGCTGCCTCTTGATTTGATGCTTTATCTTCAAGAGTTTTTATTTTAAGTTCCCATTGGTCTCCCTTTTTTTCTGAACCTTTCAACTGAGCTAAACCTTCCTCGTCCATCTCCCAAAATTCTGGATTAATTGCAGCGCAAGCTCCGCAACTGATACAATCTTTCTTGAAATGAACAACTTTATTGTTTGCCATTCTCTCTAAAGAAAAAAGTTTTTTTTAAATGTTTCTAGTACCATTTCACCAAAAGGCTTATATAACTAAAAAAATTACTTTAAAGATATGAAAAAGGGCGTGTTGTTTATACTATTAGCTGTAACTTTAGTTTTAATTGTATCTTCTTGCCAGAGGGTTCCCCAAGGGGAAACACCTACCGAAACTTCTTCTGCGGCAAGAATAGCTTCTTCTGGTACAAGAGGTGTTGAAATTCTTCCGTTACCAAACTTCCCTCCAACCACAGTTTATGATCAAAATGAATTGGTTGCAGTGTTGGAAGTTAGGAACAGAGGAAGCCACACTATTCAACCACAAAGTTGTTTTGTTCAAATTAGTGGTTTTGATCCAAACATCATAAAAGGAAATTTCCATATCCCTAGATCCTGTACAGACACCCTTGGCGGACCATTGGAAGGAAAAAATTTATACAATGCTCAAGGGGGAATTAATCAATTAGAATTTAGGTCCGACGACATTAGTCTTCCACCTAGCGTGCCTTTTCATGAAACAACTTTAAATTATATGAGCTGTTACAATTACCATACAACAGCAAGCCCAACTATTTGCGTTGACCCATTATTCTACCAAATAACTTCAGAACAAAAATCCTGTACTCCAAGAGATGTTAGTGGAGGAGGAGGGCAAGGAGGACCGGTAGGAGTAAGTTATGTTAATGTAGATATGGTTGGAAGCAAAGCTATTTTTGAAATTACAATCAGAAATTTTGGTTCTGGAAAAGTCCTAAACCCTCAAACAGATATTAGAACTTGTGGTTTAGGTGGCCTAAACAAATACTCAGATATGAACAAAGTTGCTTACAATGTTCAAATGTTGGGTGGTTCTTTAAACGATTGTAAACCTCACGATGGTTTTGTAAGATTAAACAATAACCAAGGAAAAATTATTTGTTCCTATAACATTGCTGGAACTTCAACTTATGAAACGCCTTTAATAGTTGATTTGGATTATAATTACATCCAATCTTCCAAAAGATCTCTTAGAATTATTAAGACACCATCGTAAACTTTAAATACCTTTGAAACTTAACTTTTGTAAAAACAAACTAAAAGAGGAAATCACTATGAAAAATAAAATTCTTGTAGCAGTCTTGGTAGTATCCCTAATTTTTATTGTAGGATGTGAAACGGAAGACAATCAGAACCTTGTTAAGAAAGGTGTGTTTGTAGGTGGAACTGAAGGAATTACTGCCAATTTTGAACCATTTGGAGTCACTGAAGAGGGCGTTTATAGTATCTTTGATGAAGATACCTTCCCTATCGAACTTACCTTGCATAATAAGGGAGAATATGAAGTTAAGAAGGATGATGTTGTTGTAACTTTACTTGGACCTTCAAAAGAAGAGTTTACAGGGATTTCATCTTGGGAATTAAAAAACACTGACAAAATTGATATGTTATCAGATTTAGTTCCTACAGGAGGAGAAGAAACTCTTACTTTTGCAACTGATGCAAAATATAAGAACAAAATTACCACTCTTCTTGACAGAAAATGGTTTGCAACAATAGACTATCATTATCAAACTCAGTTAATTATTCCTGACGTTTGTCTTAAAGAAGATTTATCCGATAAAAGAGTTTGCGAAATTAAAGGAGAAAAAGAATTCTTTGTTTCTGGAGCTCCTATATCTATAACCTCGGTTGAAGAAAGTACTGCAGGAAAAGGAATAATGGCTCTTAGAATAAAAATAAAGAAGCATGGCAGTGGAAAAGTTACCCAAACTGGAAAAGATTTCTCTGTTAACAACGAAAGGTTATCCTATACCGTTGATGACGCTTCTTGGGAATGTAAATCTAGTGGGAAAGTAAACGAAGCTCGCTTGTTAGAAAGTGAAGCAGAAATTGTTTGTAAATTAAAGAATCCTCTTGCTGAGAATACTTTAGAAACAAAGAAAGTTTCCCTAACCTTAGACTACATTTATAGAGATACAATTGAAGAAACTCTAAGGATTAAAGAAGGAGCAAAATAATCTTTTATTTTTTATCTTTTTCTTATTTATTTTTTAAAGTTTAATTATAATTACCTACTTCCAACCAAAACAACAAAAGCTAGAAAACTTTCTAATTGAACATATCCATCAGAACCTTCAACCATTCTAAACTCAATCTCACCACATTTGTCAACTAACTCTACTTTTTTGCGATCATCTAATTCTAAATTCCAAATCTCTTTCTGAATTTGTTTAATAACATCTAACCCAGATAAACCATATTCTAGCATCAAATTTAGAAGCTTCTTCCTAGACTCAAGAAACTCTCCCTTAGCTGCCGCAGATAAAGCTTCATTAATTTCTTTTGGCTTAGCCACAGAAGCCATTGAATATACAAGTTCTGTATCAATTTCCTTTTTAATTACAGCACAACTTTGCATGATGTTTTCCAACCTTCTACAATCACCACCACTTACTTCGAAAAGAGCCCCTTTAGCATCTTCAGAGATGGTTAATCCTTCCGATGTTGACAGCTTCTCAATTACTGAGAAAACTTCTTCTTTACTTAATGGTTTAAATCTAAAAACTGCACACCTACTTTGAATAGGGTCAATAATTTTTGAAGAATAATTGCAAGAAAGAATAAATCTACAAGTCCTGGTATAATTTTCCATGGTTCTTCTCAAAGCTTGCTGAGCATCTTTAGTTAGAGCATCACTCTCGTCAAGATAGATGAGTTTGAAAGGGACATCTCCTATGGCCCTAGTTCTTGCAAAGTCCTTAACTTTAACTCTTATAACGTCAATTCCTCTTTCATCAGAAGCATTAAGCTCCAGTGTGTTTTGCCTCCAGTTTTCTCCAAAAAGTTGCTTAGCAATAACTAAAGAGAGGGTTGTTTTTCCTATCCCTGCGGATCCACTGAAAAGTAAATGAGGCATACTTCCTGAAGTTACAAAAGCAGAAATTTTTTCAACAATTTCTTTTTGTCCTTTCATCTCTTCAAAACTTTGAGGACGATATTTTTCAGTCCAAATTGACGATTCTGACATAATAATTTCAGATAAGGCGTACTTTATAAGTTTTATCAATTCAGAGAGCCCAAAGAACAATACCAGTAATCCAATCAATTACTTCATTTAAAGAAACACCAAAAAAGAAAACTAAGACCATGGCTGCCAAAAGGGCATAAAAAATAATCTTTACAACAACTGAAAGAACCCTGCTTAAGAAAAAAACTAGGATTGCAATTATCAATATTCCCAAAATCGAAAATGGTTCAATCATCTTCTTATCTAAAGAATTATTCTATTTAATGATTTCTATAAACTAATCTCCATTACATAATATAAAAGAAAAAATTACTTCTGAAGATAAACCGTTCTTGTAGGGAAAGGGATATTAATCTTATTTTTATTCAAATCGTCATATATTTTTTCGATAGCTTCCAACTTTTTTCCATATGCCGTATCCCATTGTTCTACCCAGAAAATAGCCTTAAACTTTAGTGAAGAATCTCCCATCTCAACAAAACTTACTGCTGGTTCAGGATCTGTCATAAGATCTTTAATTTTCTTCAATGTTCCTTGGACAACTTTCCTAACTTTCTTTATATCGCTACCATATTCAACCCCAAAATTAATCACCACTCTTATTTTTGGAGTTGGTCGAGTATAATTTTGTACTCTTGAATTTGCCAAATAACCATTGGGAATGTAAATTATCTCATTATCATAAGTAGCTAACTTGGTGCTTCTCAAACCAATATCATGAATCATCCCTACTTCTCCCGATTCAATCTTCACTTTGTCTCCTATTTTATAGGTCCCATCCAAAATAAGAGTTATCCCACCAAAGATATTTTTTAAAGAATCTTGTAAAGCGAATCCCAACACTAAACCGCCAATACCAACTCCCGCCAAGTAAGGAGTAATGTCAAATCCCCAAATATTTAACACTAACAAAAAACCAACCACAACAAATATTACCTTAATCCCTTTATGTAATAGAGGCAGAAGTATTTCATCCAATTTCGTTTCTGTTTTTTCAGCAAAAGTAATTCCCCATGTTTCTACAAAAATATCAATTGCTTTCAAAATAATTAAAAGAAGTACTAAAGCCATCACTGAGTCTACAATCTTAGTTATGGTAGAACCAATGTTCAAGTTTAATAAAGATAATTTAAAACCATAGGCAAGAACCAAATAAAACAAAGGTTTTTTAGTATGGTCAAAAATCAAATCATCAATTTTTGTCTTTGTTTTTTTAGCCATCTTTTGCAAATACCTACTAAAAATAAATAAAACTAATTTAGCTAGAATAACAAATAAAACAAGAATAAATAGAGAAAGGAAATACTTATTCTGAAAAATAGTAATCCCTAAAGTATCCGTAATCCACTTAATAATCAAATCCTTCATTTTGTAGCCTCAGCTTTTGGCATCCTCATTTTTATTAGGAAAATTCTTCCAGAACTTAAAATTATCGTGCCTGTAATAGTTACAAAGATTACTTTTACCAAAAAATCAGCGTGAGGTACATTTGCTACAAAAGCAAGTTGCGCAATGGCAGCTGCTGCAAGACCTCTAGCAAAAATAGCATTGACTAACTTACGATGATCAGGACTCATTTTCTTAGTTAAAAGCAATGAAGACATCCTTGATCCCATCAGTACAAAGGCAAGAATAACGCCAACAACCAAAGCTCTCCAATCTGACAAATCTATCAAAATACCAATATAAACAAAGAAAAAAGTTTTCAGAAAAAAGGAAATTTGATGATAAAAAAACTCTTCAGAATGAGTTGTTACTTGAATTCCCAATTCTCCTTTAAGAGCTTTCTTTTTATCTTTAGCTTTGGTAGTTACAATTCCCTTTATAATCGAAGATAGTTGTTTTGAATTCTTAAGCATTAATCCATAAAACAAAGCCGCTATAGCCCCATTACCATTCAAAAATTCTGTTGCAACATAAATAAGCAATAAATAAGCAATTGAAATCATATAATTGGGTTCCTTAAACACCTTGACTGTAAGAAAAATCCAAATTATTCCCGCTAAGAATCCAACCAATCCCGCAATGGCAAACAAAGAAGCTAATTGTACAAGGGTTTTTTGAAAACCAAAACTTCCAATGTTAATAATTTCAATAACTGTTAATGAAAAAACTATACAAAAAACGTCTGTTAAAGCAGATTCTAAGGTAAGTAAAGAATACATTTTAGATTTAACATCCATTTGTTTCAAAATTGGAATTACAAAAGAGGAAGAAACACCTCCCAGAATAAATCCTGTCAACAAAGAAAATAAGAAAGAAAAATCGCCAAACCAAACTTTTCCAATTATCCAAACAATTATTGTTACAATAATTGACGAAATGAAAAAATTGAAAATAGTTAAAACAAAACTTTCTGAAAACTCACGAACCAAAGAAGACAAATTAATGTTAAATGCACCATCAAATAACAAGAACAATAGAGCAAACGTCGTAAATACTGGAGCAATGGTTGAAATTTGACCAGGAGAAACTTTTTGTAAAACATGGGGACCTAGAATAAAACCCAAAATAATCAAAAATAATACGTCGGGAACATTTAATTTTTTGAAAATGAACTCTGCAAAAAAGCCAACGAAGAGAATCAAACTCACAATAAGCAATATTAAGACGACATCCATCATTATAAACCAAATAGTTTTCCTTTAAATAGATTTCGCCGGTAAGAATTACGCGGCAACAAAAAAAAGCTCTTCTACTTCTTCCTCATCTCCCTGAATATAGGAATAATGAGCCAAGTTATTCAAGTATTTCTTTATCTTCATTTCTATCTAACTCTTTTTGTTTACTCTTCTTCATCATTTGTAGGGCCACTAGGGATAGCATTTCTTGAAATAATCAAGATATCTCCAACCGCCTTAACTAATTGATGAGGAACTATTACACCTTTAGCACTACCTAGGACTTTGCTCAAAAAAGAATTTTTTGTAGATCTAATTTTCCATCCAGAAATTTTATTCCCAGCAACAATGCTATCTTCTATATCTCCAAAATAATCTCCTGCGTCCGTAAATACTTTCAAATCGTAAGTTCCAGAAACTTTTTTCATTTTTAGCATGACTAACCACCTCTCAGCTATATTGGTTAAAACCAATTCTTTTTAAATAATTTTCTATTATCTTAAATGTATATCTTTCAATAAGAAAGAAAATGTTTATATTTCTATCTATTCAGCCAAGAGCATGAATCTTGAAATTATAGGTACCTCGCATATAGCTAAACAAAGCATTGATGAGATAACCACTGCTATTTCAATCAGAAAGCCAGATATTGTAGCTGTAGAACTAGATATTCAAAGAGCAGCAGCACTTCTTCAAGAACAGAAAAGAAATCTCTCTCTTTCAGCTATACTAAAGTTCGGGTTGAAAGGATACCTTTTTGCCAAAATTGGCCAAATTGTTCAGCAAAAATTAGGAAAGATGGTTGGTGTTGCTCCTGGATCAGACATGAAAACCGCTTTATTATTGGCTAAAAAAGATAATTTAGAAGTGGCTTTCATTGACCAGCCAATTTCAATCACCCTCAAGAATTTCTCAAAAAGCTTGAAATGGAAAGAAAAATTTCGTTTTGTTGGTGACGTTATTCAAGGATTGTTATTCCCTAAAAGACAAATTAAAAAGTTAGGCCTTGCAAAATTAGATTTAACAAAAGTGCCTAAAAAAGAACTTATTACTAAGATGATTGGAGAAATTAAAGTGAGATATCCTTCTGTGTACAAAACCCTCATAGTAGATAGAAACAAGTATATGGTAAAACGCCTAATCAAATTAATGCGGGCTAATCCAGAGAAGAAAATTCTAGCAATTGTTGGAGCTGGCCATGAAGAAGGAATGAGGGAATTGTTACTAAAAGTAGAAGTTGTAAGGTAAATTTGTTCTTAATTCTTCATAATAGGAAACATTTATATAGTAACTACTTCCCAAAGACTAATGGTAGTAGTGGCAGGAAGCTCACGCTAACAATTGATGTTTGTGAGGAAAGTCCGCCCACCATAAAAGGCAACTTCATGAGATGGAGAAATTCATGGCTCTGGCTCAGAAACGACACGTCCATGTCTTAGAATGATTTGTTCCTAGGAACTCTCAAAAACCCTGGGTTTTTGTTATGGCGAAGCTTGTTGCGAAACAAGTGAGTTAACCCAATGACGTTGGACATGGGATCGATGAAACGGCGAATCCTTGCCGGTGCAAGTGCTTAGCACGCTTAGTAAAATGCTTCCACAACCTGTTCGATTCGAAGGTTGACAGAAGGCGGCTTATGTCACTCTACCCTCTTTTTTAAAAAGGTCAAAATATCATTATTAACAAAAACCTTATAAAACATAAATAATCTAGAGAAAAAACGAGGACAATTTTTATCTCCGCATGGCACTGAGCGCAAGCGAACGTGGCATCTCATCGGATGATACGCACAGCAAAGCAACGACTTTGCTGGCGCCCAAGCGAAATATCATTTTTCGCTCAGGGAACTTTGTAAGATTTATATGGGAAAAGACAACAGAATAAATATGCCTTCTGGACAAGGAGGATTAACAAGGTATTTTGAAGAATCCACTTCTAAAATCGAACTTTCTCCAGGATCAATTATCGTTCTAAGCATCATTATTATGATTATTGTAATAATCCTACATCAATTTGGAGGGCTTTTTTTTAACTAAAAATGTTCCCTGGAATCAATCCTAGAAAGATGCAGCAAATGATGAAGCAGATGGGAATTCAACAAGTAGATATTCCTGCAACTGAAGTCATCATAAAAACGGACGATAAAGAGATAATTATTTCAAACCCTTCTGTAGCAAAAGTTAACATGATGGGAAAAGATAATTACCAAATTTCTGGAGAAGTCTCAGAGAGAGAACTTTCCACAACTCCTGAGATATCTGAAGAAGATATTCAAACGGTTATGGAACAAGCCAGTGTTGATGAAGAAACTGCTAAGAAAGCCGTTGAAGAAGCTAATGGCGATTTAGCCGAAGCGATTATCAGCCTTACCAACCAAAGTGAATAAACCAGAAATTATTCTAATTTTCTCAATTCTGCTCAATAAATTTTTATAGTTCTTTAACTTATGAGCAAATTATGTCCTCTGACCATCTTTCTTCGAGAAAGGAGGCCCATATGCAACATGATGTGGCATTCCACCTTATTCACGTTACTTTTCCCCTTATAAAAGATCCAAAACTTCTTCTTGGGATAACTCAAAACATTCTAAATTCATATGAAGCAGCGATTGAAACCATCTTAAAATATGAACGTTCATTAAATTTAATTCCTCCTTTCAATGACAATTTTCAAGGTAAAATGAACGTATTTATCCATAAAGTTGCTTCAAGACACAATTTATCACAAGATTATTTAGACTTAATATTGTCACTTAAAGATATCATAGATGCCCAGAAAAAGAGCCCAATAGATTTCTCTAGAAAAAAAAAGTTTGTTATTTGTACAGGAGATTATGACTTAAAAACAATCACACTTAGAGAATTGAAAGGACATTTGCAAAAAAATAAAGAATTCCTTTCCTTCATGGAAAAAATCATTACTGAAAATTTAACAGAAAAGAATAAATAGGAGAAGCACTCATTATCTCTTCCCAAACAAATGGAAGATTATATTTTAGAAGCAAGAGAAGAATTGAAGAGGCTTGAACACATCATTTATGTGAGCTTGAAATATACTCGGACAGTTGACGTAATTCTTAACGCTTTGAGAAGAATAGTAGGCACATACGATTTAATAATTGAAGCATTTCTAGAGAAAGGTAAAGAAGAAGGAAAAATGGGAGCATTACCTAAAAGTCCAGCTTTAAGGGCAAAAAGGCTCTTAGAAATGTTACCAGAAGACAAGGAATTAGAAAAATATATGGTTTTCTATCATTTTCTAAAAAATATCCTAAATCAACCATATGAAAGAAGAGAAGAGTTCCGTAGGCATGTAACACTTATTGTCAAATTGGAGGATAGCACTGCTGAATTAACAATTGATAATCTTTTGAATAGTGAAAGGTATATCCATAAATTTTTCAATTATGCTTGGGAAACCCTTGTAGGAAAACCAGAAGAAGATGATTTATGAACAATTATTTATGGATAATTTTTAAATCTTAGATGATGAGAGAGCAAAAATATTAAATACTTCTTCTCTTTGTTTTAAACTATTAATTTTAAATAAAGTTAAAAGAGGGATACATAATGACTAAGTTTATTGCTTTAGCATCTGGAAAAGGAGGCGTTGGAAAAACTACCACCACTTTGAATTTAGGCCAAGCTCTAGTAAATCTTGGAAAAAAAGTTGTTTTGGTTGACGCAAACCTTGTAACTCCAAATTTAGCAATTCAACTTGGTTTAATGAATCCACAAAACACTTTAAATCAATTCTTAAGAAAAGAAAAAAGTATCAAGGACATAACTTATCTTCATGAAAGTGGTCTTTCGTTTGTACCTTCTTCCCCTTCTTACAAAGAATTTCTAAAAACAAATGTTCAAAATATTTCAAAAGTGTTTAATCATCTTCATCAATCTTCAGATTTTGTTTTAGTAGATTCTCCTAGCGGCCTTGGTTATGAAGTTAGCCAAGTGATTAAAAATTGTGATGAAGTTCTTATTGTTGTCAACCCTAATTTAAGTTCAGTTATGGACGCTTTGAAAACAATTAAGTTGGCTAAAACTCATGAAACTCTTGTTTCTGGGATAGTTCTTAACATGAGCAATGGTGGAAGACATGAACTTTCTTCCAAAGAAATTTCTGAAATTCTAGGATACCCTTTACTTGGAAATGTTAAACACGATCGCAAAATAAGGAAATCGCTACATAAACAACTTCCTTTAAACTATCTTTATCCTCGTTCTCGTTCCGCTAAAGAATTTAACAAAGTTGCTGAACACTTAGCTTTTGAACAAAAAATAAAATGAGAAAAACAAGAAAACTTGAGCTTCAAAATAAAGGATGGAGCGATGAAGATATAATTAATGCAGAAAACATTTTAGAAAAAGAAGAAAAGAAAGATGTCTTCTTATCAAAAATTGTTTTTGGAACCGCCTTAGTGGTTATTATCTTAGCCAACCTGGCAGTTTCTCTTGTGATGGTTCCTTTTCTTATTGTTTTCAGTAAAGCTGTCCTCTATACTTTTGTCACAATCTTAGCTGCAACAATTGGGTTCACATACAATTTTTTAATTACAGACATTGGACATTTAGAAAAAAAACATCATTTGTTTGCCAGTATAATTGTTCCTTTGCTAACTCTAGTTAATATGGTGGTAGTCGTTATAATATCCAACAGATTTATTTCTGAATTAGAAATACAAAACAATCCTCACAATCCTTGGGTAATAAGCATTATTTTTGCAGTAGCTTTCATTCTACCTTATCTTATTGATCAACTAAGGATACACATAAAAAATAGATAAGTAAATAATTATAATTAAAAAACTCTAAAAAAATTTTATTCATCACCAATCAATATTTCTATTGCAGCAGCAAAAGCAGGTCGAGCAATTAAAACTCCGAAAGAAATACCTGCAATGGTAGTTAGAGCGAAACCTTTCAACAAACCTGCACCTGCCCAATAAAGTGGAAGCATTCCCACAACCGTAGTTAAGTAAGCCCCCATTACAATGAACATAGCCTGTTTAATTCTTGCTTTCCAACTGGAGGTCTCCTCTCCTCTCAAAGTTTCATCGGTAATTACAATTAAATGATCCACTCCCGTTCCTACAACAATAATTATTCCCGCAATAGCCGCCAAATCTAAGTTCCAACGGAAGGATGCAGCAAACCCTAAAATAAGAACTATTTCTGAGATTAATGTTAAAATCATCGGAAGAACTATTTTTATTCTCCTATATCTAATAAAAACAACTGTAACAACTGCAAGAATTACTAGTAAACCAACCAATAAAACATTATTTAAAAATTCTTCTCCCAATGTTGGAGAAACTCTATCCATCTTAACAACGTCTAATTTAACCGGCAAACTTCCAGTCATAATAACCGTCTGTAATTTCTTCATATCTTGTAAAGTATTTGTGACCGCTTCTTGTTCAGTTCTTCCAAGACCTGAACCAGAAATTTGAATTTGAGTTGTTGCTCTTCCTTGCAACTCACACCCAATACGTAAACTATCTACTTCCTTATCATCAAGAAATAATTTAATACTATCACTTAAATAACACTGGCCACCTTCACTTACTCTCTTCAAAGTTGCAGTAGCATCGGCTTGTCTTTGAGCCGCTACTGGGCTTAGAGTAATAGAAAAGAAAAATCCGCAAGCGTAACCAGATCCTGATTTTGAACATCCTCTATTTGGGTCTATCCCTGAACATTCTGCACTCCTACAAACATAAGTGATATCTTTCTTACCACCAAAAAAAACAGTTTCATTAACTATAACTGCTTCAAATTTTCCCTGCTTAGACAGAAGCTCTCTTACTTCATCTTCCGTAACTCCTGCCATTTCAATTAAAATAAAATTATCTCCAGATAAATCTGCAGCTTTTCTAACAACAATATCACTTAAACCATAAACATTCAACCTTTCTTTCAAATTATCAATGGTTAAATCAAAAATTTCATCACTTACTTTCTCAGCTGGTGATAGAAGAACTCTCGTACCACCTTCCAAATCAAGACCTTTACGAAGATTGCTAGAAGGAGCATTGTATATCTTTAAACCTAAATCAACGATACCTTCAGGATTTTCTTTAGTTAATAATGTATAACTTTGTCTGTTAGTTTTAACCCTTACTGTTCTGTTTTTCTTAAGTTTTCCTTCTATATTATAATAACTTTCTTCAGATAAAATTTTTTCTCCATCTATGGAAACAATCTGCTCTTTATCTAAAGGCATATCTTTATCAGAGGGATTAATCATTCCTGCATTAGCAGCTGAAGAGTTTTGATAGATACTTCTTATTGTAACTCCTTCTGCACCTAAAAATTGTGGTCTTATTGCTACTACTGCTAAAATCACAAAAAAGAGTAGGAGAAGGATTTTCCAATGAGTAAATATTTTTTTCAAATTATCTTTCATTTTTTCTTCTCCAAATAAATTCTCAAAATTCCTACATTCTGAATCCAAGTCATTATTAAATCTACTAATAACCCAATGAATAAAATAATCATGATTTGTTTAATTACATCACTTTTTACAAAAATAAAAGCTACAAAAACTGCAGTTAAAGTGGTAGAACTCATAGTTAAACCAGTTTTCATTGCTCCGTATACTCTTTCCATAATAGTCCCTACCTTTCTTTTCAAAACCCTAGAACTAAGCAAAATGTCTGTATCAACAGAATAACCAATCAACATTAAGAAAGCTGCAATTCCTGCGGTACTTAACTTAATTCCCGTAAGATTAAAAATTGATAAAGTCACAATTATATCAGAAAATGCTGCCAAAATTACCGCCAGACTAGGAGCAATAGATCTAAAATATATGAAAACAACTATTCCCATTAATAAGAAAGCAACAAGAAGTGCATAAATAGTCTGAGTAAAAAATCTTTCTCCAAGAGATGAACCCATTACCTCTACAGTATAATCTCCTTCTTTTAACTTTAATTCCTTAATCAAAACATTTCTTAAAGCAGTGATGTCCTTTGCATCTTGAAGTTCTGAATCTATTGCTAAACTAATTGAACTTCCTGCAGAACCAAGAGTTCTGATTGATATTTCCTTCTGAGGAAACTTTTTATTGAGAAAATTAAGTAATGCTTCTTCTGAAACTATTGAACCATCTATGATTGTAATGGTTGAACCACCACTTAAACTAACTCCTCTATTAACAAAATCCCCTGTCAGGGAATATTGCAGTCCAATTTGAACCACTGCAAAAACTAAAAGAAGTGTAGGAATTAACAAAAGAAGTTTGTACTTAGTTTCATAAAGCTGCTTAAGTTTGTTCATTACTTTCTCCAAGATAGTCATCAATTTATAAATATTATGTTCGGCTTAAAGATTTTTATCCTTTTCGGCAAAAATTGTTAGGATAGCTCTGATAAAACCAATATATAGTGGATGGGGTTCCAAAGGCCTTGAAAGATACTCTGGATGATATTGGGTACCAACAAAAAACGGATGAATGGTTTTAGGAAGTTCTAGGATCTGCATTATCTCTCTCCCTGGAGCTCTTCCTGAATATATTAAACCATTATCTTGAAGTTTACTTAAATAATCGGGATTACATTCCCAACGATGTCTAAACCTTTCCCTTACAGATAATTTACCATACAACTCTTCTGCCCTAGTTCCGGGTTTTATTTCCACATCTTGGCCACCCAGGCGCATATTTCCTCCTAAAGAAGAAATTTGTTTTTGTTCAGGAAGAATATCAATCACTGGTTCTTGACAATTAGCTTCAATTTCGGTTGTATTCGCTGAAGATAACCCACAAACATTTCTTGCAAATTCAATTACAGCCATTTGAAAGCCATAGCATAATCCTAAATAAGGAATTTTATTTTCACGAGCAAATTTGATACAATTAATTTTTCCTTCGGCACCTCTTGAACCAAACGCACCAGGAACAATTATTCCATCTACATCGGACAACTCTTTTGCAACTTCTTGCTCATTTAAATCAGAAGTATCAATCCATTTTAATTTTGTTTTAACCCCTTCAGTGGTTGCTGCATGTTCTAGAGCCTTAATTATTGAAGCATAAGAATCTCTTAAAGAGGTATATTTCCCCGTAACCCCAATAACAAGTTCTCTTCTTTCAGAATGTTGGGTTTTAAAAACATAGTTTTCCCATTTTTCACGTGCTTCATAGTCAGGATTTACACGATCCCTAATTCCTAATAAATCAATTGTTTGTTCATCTAATTTACTTTTCTCAAGCAATTTTGGAATTAAATAAATACTCTCAGAATCATGCACACTTACAACTCTTGAGAAAGGAACATTGGCAGCCATACTAATTTTTTCCCTAACTTTATCTGTAACAACATTCTCACATCTACAAGCAATAATGTCCGGTTGAACCCCCAAGGCTAATAGTTGTTTTAAACCCAATTGTGCTGCCTTACTTTTTTGTTCACCTAAAAAAGCAGGAGAAAGAACGTAGGTTAAAGCAACTTGACAAACATTTTGCCTACCTTCCTCATAACTCAATTCACGCATAGCTTCAATAAAATAATTGTTTTCAACATCTCCAACGGTTCCACCTATCTCTACAAATACCACGTCTGCTCCAGAGTTCATAGCTAAACTACGAACAAAATTTTTTATTTCTCCCGTTACATGAGGAATAAATTGGACATCTCTTCCTAAATAATCTCCTTTTCTTTCTTGACTAAGAATTTTAGAAAATAGTTTTCCTCCAGTTAAATAATTGTTCTTGGTCAAATTTTTACCCAAGAAACGTTCATAAGTTCCTATATCCATATCACTCTCGGTACCATCATCAAGAACAAAAACCTCTCCATGTCTAAAAGGATTCAAAGTTCCTGCATCAACGTTAAGGTACCCATCAAATTTCATCAATGTTACATTCAATCCTTTCAATTGCAATAGTTTAGCTAAGGAAGAAGCAAAAATACCTTTTCCTAAACCTGACATAACTGTTCCAGAAACAACTACAAATTTTGTTTTTCCTTGAACATAATTTTCGGGTACGGAGTTGAAAAATTCATTTTCTTCAGTTTTTTTAGAAACTTCCCTTAAGATGTCACTCATTTTAGATAAAGAAGCAAAGTTACAATTTAAGAATCTTCCCCACAACCGGTTGATGACGAATTCATCATGATTTCTAAAAGTAAATATTGTAAATAATTAATAGGAGACTCCCCAAAAAGTTTATATATCTCTATTAATTCATCCTTTTGTGGATTTAATCAAATTAAAAGAGGTTAGTAAGAGTTATGGAAAGGCTCCAGTACTTAGTAAAGTAAATTTAACTATTGAGAAAGGAGACATTTTAGGTGTAATTGGTCAATCTGGAAGTGGAAAAACTACCCTCCTAAATCTTGTAGCTGGATTCTTAGAACCTTCCGAAGGAGAGATAGTTGTATTTTCTAATGTTAACAATGAAGAAAGAGATTTAAATGAGAATCTTCACAAATTGAAAAAAAGCATTGGTTTCACTCCCCAACATAATTCATTCTATCCAAAATTGACCGTTGCTGAAAATATGTTACATTTCGGATTATTATATGGTATGAAGAAAGACATTTTAGTAATTAACATCAAAAACCTACTCAAAATTACAGGATTATATGATCACAAACATAAACTTGCAGAACATCTTTCCGGAGGAATGCAGAAGAGGTTAGATATCTCTTGCAGTTTAGTACATAAACCTAAAACACTTATCCTTGACGAACCAACAGCAGATTTAGATCCAATCTTACAAAAAGAAATTCTTCACCTTATTCAAGATGTTAATGAACAAGGAATTACAATAGTTATAGCTTCTCATCATTTAGAAAGCATTGAAAAAATTTGTAACAAAGTTGCAATTGTTCACAAAGGGAAAGTACACACCCATGGTTTAATGGAAGAAATCAAAAAGCCTTACTTAAGAGACCATTTCACGATAAGCGTTCACTCTCAACAAAACAAAGAAGAATTAATTGAGAAATTCAAACAATATCCTATAAAGAAAATTGTAGACAAGGGACATAGTTTAATTATTTATCCTGAACATGTTGGTAAGACTGTTAATAGTCTTCTAAGCACGATTCAAGAAGAAGGACTTTATTTACATAACATGGATTTACGTAAACCTTCACTTAACGAAATATTTGAAGATATTGTGCTTGAGGCATAAAAATGAAAAAGTTGTGGTTACTTACTAAGAAAAACCTTCGTTTGTTAATTAGAGCGAAAGGTTCCGCCCTTATCGTAATTTTCGCTCCACTATTATTAATGTTTATTATTGGTTTATCGTTCAATAATTCTGCTCAATATGAGCTTAACATTGGAGTACATAGTACTTCTTTTACCGATGATGTTAACGAGTTCATCAATATATTACAAGATGAAGAATTTACCATAACTAAATATGAAGAATCGTTAGATGATTGCTTAAAACAAATTAAAAAAGGAAGCATCCATGTTTGTTTATCTTTACCCGAAAGTCTAAGCGTTGAAAGTAATGAAGCTAGAGAAGTTACTTTCTATCTTGACAGAAGCCGAATTAATTTAGTTTGGATGATTCAAGAAACTGTTAAGAATAAATTTAATATTAAATCTCAAGAAATCTCTCAAGGACTTACCCAAAACCTTGTTTCTAAATTGGCAGATACAAAAAATTTCTTATCTGAAAACCAACCAGTAATTAATGCAATTAAAGATAAAACAAGTGGGGCTTCTACATCAGCTGAATCTGCCACCTCAAACTTAGGAGGTTTAGACCTAAAAGTTTATTCCTCGGGGTATGATGTGAGTATAATAGACACCATAGATGCCGATGTTAAAAAAGGAAGAACACTCTTAAAAGATGCACAATCCAAGGTAAGCGTGTCTTCATTAAGCAATGCTTCTAAAACCCCCATACTTGTCTTAATTGGAAATGCAGAGAAAGAATTAGATAATGCCATTTCAAGATTAAAAGGAAACACTTCTCCTAACTTAGATAGTATCGTAACAGATATGAATATAGAATTAAATTCTATTAGTACAAAATTAAAAACAGCAACTGAAAAAATAAGTTCAAGTAACAATGATTTAAGTAGCGTAAATGCCAATCTTAAAGAAAGTTTAGCTTCTTTAGAAAATGTTCAAAGTAAGGTTGATGAATTGAAAAAGAAAGTCGATGGAGTTAAAGTTACCCAAGTGGATACAATTACTTCGCCAATTACTACAAAAATTGAAACTGTTAATGAAGAAAGCACTTACTTAAACTATCTTTTCTCAAGTTTACTTATTTTAGTAATTATGTTTAGTTCCTTAGTACTGGGAACAACTTTAGTAATGATGGAAAAAAATAGTCCGGCTTTCCAAAGAAACTTTTTCCTTCCAGTTAGAAAAATAACTTTCATAAGTTCTATTTATTTAACAAATCTAATTTTAAACATAGTTCAAATAACCATTATCTTGGGAATTTCCTTAATTTTCCTGGAAGGTGCATTGGAGAAGATTCCTGCTGTCGCTTTAGTGTTATTAATCTCTTCATCCGTATTTACTTTTTTAGGAATGATTGTTGGTTATCTTTTCAAATCTGAAGAAACCGGTGTATTAGCAACAATTTCCTTAGGCAGCTTATTTCTTCTATTCTCTGGTTTAATCCTTCCTTTGGAAAGTGTTTCTGCAGTAATCCGTAACATTGCCTTGTTTAATCCATTTGTTCTCTCAGAAAGTTTAGTTAGAGAATTATTTCTTTTCGGATCAACTCTAAAAGATGTCTGGATAGATTTGGGGATCATTGTTGGATATGTTGTAGTTTTATTCTTAATAATATTATTAATTGAATCGGTTTTCCACCAACATCTTGTACATAGATTCATGAGACATCATCATATTAGGCATAGACAAAAGGATAAGAAAAAGAAATCCAAATGAAGTTTAATCTAATCACAATTTCTGGTTCTCCTGGGACAGGTAAATCTACTTTAGCTCTTTTATTAGAAAAAAAATTAAATTACAAAAGAATCAATTTGCATGACCATTATAAAGAGATTTCTACAGGATATGACAAATCAAAAAAATGTTATGATATCGATATCAAAAAGTTAGAGAAATTTGTTAAATCAAAATTGAAAGAGGGCAATCTTATTTTGGATTCTCATATATCCCATCTTCTTCCAAAAAGCATGGTTAAGTTATCCATTATTTTAATTTGTTCAAACTTAAAGAAACTGGAAAAAAGGTTGCAAGAACGAAAATATAGTAAGAAAAAAATAAGGGAGAACTTGGATGCAGAGATATTTCAAATATGTTTAATGGAATCCAAGGAAAGGGGGCACAAAGTTGTTGTGTTTGATACTTCTAAGAAAATTACTCAGAAAGAATTTATTTCTAAGATTTCTAAAGCCTTATAGGGTTTTTTGTATACTAGCGCCAAGGAGGCGATGGGCTGAAGGCATGAAGCTCATAATGGCGCCGTGCCCTAGTATACAAGAATTATATTCTTGAATAGGATTAAGAGCAGTTATCTTTATAAACAATCTTCTATAATATATGAATATGGCAAGCTTAACTGCACAAGAAAGATTGAAACTAAAAAGGTTAATCAAAGAGTTAGTTAGCTACCGCGCTCCTCACACGGAATTTGTTACTGTCTATGTACCTGCAGGATATGATTTAATCAAAATTCAACAGCACTTACAAGAAGAATATGGAACTGCTGCAAATATTAAATCTGCTTCTACCAGAAAAAATGTTCAGATGGCTCTAGAAAAAATGATTCAACATCTGAAAACTATTGGAAGAACTCCACCAAATGGTTTAGCAGTATTCTCAGGAAATGTTGCAGCCGGAGAAGGTAAATTAGACATCAAAGTATGGAGTTTTGAACCAGCTGTTCCATTAAACACCAGAATCTATCGTTGTGACAAGATGTTTGTTACCGACATCCTCAATGAGATGTTAGTAGAACATAACGTATATGGCCTTGTTGTATTGGATAGAAGAGATGCTGTGATTGCTTTACTAAAAGGGAAAACCATTGTTCCATTAAAGAAAACACATTCAGAAGTTCCTGGAAAATTTAAAGCGGGTGGGCAATCAGCACAAAGGTTTGCAAGACAAAGAGAAGGTGCATACAAAGACCATTTCAAAAAGATTTCAGAGCATATGAAAGAACAACTTCTTCATTTAGGAAACAATTTGAAAGGAATAATTATTGGTGGTCCTGGAACAACCATACAAGATTTCATAAATAAAGATTATTTGACAGGTGACCTAAAGAAGAAGATTATCGGAACCAAAGACCTTTCTTATACCGGAGATTTTGGCTTACAAGAATTGCTGGATAAATCTTCTGATCTTCTAGCGGAGGAAGAAGTTGCTCAAGAGAAAGAGGCTATGCAATCCTTTTTTGCAGTTTTTAGAGATAATCCAAACAAGGCAGCTTATGGAGAAAAAGAAATCCTTAAAGCCCTTGATATGAACGCTATTGCTACTTTATTTCTATCAGAAACACTTCCTGAAGACAAGATTTTTGATTTAGAAGAGAAAGCTCAAGCTGGTGGTTCAGAAGTAAAGATTATTTCTACAGAAACTAGAGAAGGTGTTCAGCTGAAAGATTTAGGTGGAATTGCTGCTATTTTGAGATTTGAGATAGGGTAGTTACAGTGTAATTAGAATAATAAAATGAATCTCATCCAAGAATCCTATCAAAGACTTTTTCCAAACAAAGAGTTCCTATATCAAACATACCTAGAATACAATCGTCGACTTTCTTCATTCAATGCTAACATTACCCTCCATAGAAACTTGATAAAAGTACATCTAAACTTGCAATGGAAGGATATAGATGAAGAAATCAAAATAGGGTTAATCCAACACCTACTGGGAAAAATTCTCAAAAATAAAAAAAACACTCCAAATATTGAACTTTATCACAATTTCATTAAAAATATCCACATTTTAACTCCGAAAAAAGAAAATGAACCCTATTTAGATCATTCTTTCAATCGAATTAATGAACTTTTTTTCCAAAATGAAATGGAAAAACCTAACATAAAGTGGGGGACAGATTCGCGAAGAAAATTAGCTTGTTATAACTTCCATGATGATACAGTAACAATTTCTACCCTCTTTAAAGACGCTCCAACACACATTCTTGATTATTTAATGTATCACGAACTTTTGCATAAACATTTCAAATTTAACCACAAAAATGGGCGAAGTTCATATCATTCTCCAGATTTTAAGAGAGCAGAACTTCAATATCCCAATATGAAAGAAGTTGAAAAAGAAATAAACGGCCTCCTTAGAAGTAAAAAACCGAGAAAAATATGGGATTATTTCAAGCCTTAAATAAGGATTTTTGGGTAAATAAAGCAAAAATGTATCGATAACTTTAAAAATGGTACATTATTCTGCTTATTCATGACAAAAAAGAGATTTCTCTCTCATAACGCAATGGATAAAATTATGCGTGAGGCAGGGGGATTACGTGTTTCAGATGATGCAAAAGCGGCATTGGCTGAAGCTCTTGAGAAAAAGGCTCTAGAAATTTCAAATGAAGCGAAGAAATTTGCTGAGCACGCTGGCAGAAAAACAATAACTGAAAAAGATATTTTGTTAGCAATTAAATAAAGGTGGTTATCATGAGTGATTATGAAAAGAAAACAATCAGTGTAGGTTCATTAAAGAAAGGAGAAACAATCATTATTGATGGTGTCGCATGTAAAATTATTGATACCTCAACATCACGACCAGGAAAACATGGTCACGCAAAAGTAAATTTAATGGCAGTTGGCCTTATAGATGGTAAAAAAAGACAACTAACCATGCCGGGGCACGATAAAGTTGAAGCCCCAATAATTGAAAAGAAAACCGCACAAGTGTTATCAGTTTCTGGAAACACTGCCAGTGTGATGGACTTAGAAAGTTATGAAACAATGGATCTTGATATCCCTGAAGAACTTAAAGATCAAGTAGCAGAAGGTAAAGAAGTCCTTTACTGGACAATAATGGGATCAAAGATAATGAAGCAAGTTAAATGAGGATATAAAGAATGGCTAAATTTGAAGAAGCTGAAAAGCGCCTGTTTAAGAACATTTTCGTAGATCGAAAAACAAAGCGTAAGATTAGGGCAAACCCTCTTAAAGTACAAGCTGGTAAGATCAGAGGAAGGGGAAAAGGTGCCACTAAAAAGCTTAGACCAAAGAGAAAGAAATAAATACTCTTGTTTTTTCTTTTAACTATGCTTGTAGAAATTTTTTTAAAATACAAATTTATTTTTTTATTCTATTTACTAATAATTCTCTTCCTTTATCTAAAAAGAAAGAAAGTTGATGTTCAGGCAAAAGTAATTTTTCTCTATCGTATGCAATGGGGAATTAAATGGATGGACAAATATTCTAAAAAGTTCCGTGAATGGGTTATTCTTCTTGGTTATACTGGAGTAGGAGTTGGTTTTGTAGGTTTAGTTTTCATCTCATATTATTTAGTTAGAACATTAATTGAATACTTTACAGTTGAAGAAATTGTTTCCTCGGCTTCTTTAGTTTACCCTGGAATGACCGTTCCTGGACTAGGGATTCTTCCTTTTTGGGATTGGATTATAGCCATTTTTATTATTGCCGTTGTTCATGAGTTCTCTCACGGAATTGTAGCAATGGCTCACAAATTAAAAGTAAAAAATACGGGAATTGTTTTACTTGGTCCAATATTGGGAGCATTTGTTGAACCTGATGAAAATCAATTAAGAAAAAAAGAGGACATTGTACAATATTCCGTTCTTGCTGCAGGCTCATTCTCTAACATTGTTCTAGCAGTCTTAGCATTACTACTCCTAACTTTAATAGCCCCTGCCCTATCTGGAATGGCTACAGGAGATGGTTTTACTTTTGATAGCTATGTAAGTGAAGATTTGCCTTTTGCTAAAGCAGGAATACTTCCTGGAACAATAGTTAATGGAATTAACGGACAAGGGATTACTAAGTTTGAAGAATTTAGTGAAGAGTTGAGAGTTTATAGGCCTGGAGAAAAAATAACAATTAATACCGAAATAGAAGATTACACTATCACTCTAGCACAAAATCCAGATTTTCCTAAGAGAGGGTTCTTGGGAATTAAAGAAATTAAAAATGAGTACGAAATTAAAGAGAAATATCAATCTTCATTTTGGACTTTTATTCATAGTTTTATAACTTGGTTCACCGGTTTTTTAAGATGGTTATTCCTATTAAGTTTAGGTATTGGAATTTTCAACTTGCTTCCTCTACCTATTGTTGATGGTGGAAGAATGGCCCAAGTATTCCTTCAGAGGTTAAAGGGGAAAGAAAAAGGAGACAGATATTATGCTAAGGTAAGCATATTCTTTCTAATTGTCTTACTTCTAAACTTAGTTTACCCTTTCTTAAGTGGCTTATTTTGATAAGTTAATAGTTTTAGAAAGTTTAGAAAGAGTATATTTTTTTTCAAGAAACAAAACACTTGTAGGAACTTTAAGTTTCAGTTTACAAATTAAGAAGTCCAATACTGTGTTAAATATAATATAAGAACCAGCAATACCTAAACCAAACAAAAATCTTTCATAAGCAATTATTGGAACTAACGAAACCCATTGACCAGCAGTCATAGGAACGGTATAAATCCAAATTGCAGATCCAACCGCATGAGCCGTAAATGTAGCTCCAAAGCTTCTTAATAGCAAAGCTCCTTTCATTTTATCAGGAAGAACCTTCCCTAGTATAGGGATTAGCCAAAAAAATGAAAGAAACCACACTTCCCTTCCTACCGGATGAATTACAAACAAAAAAATACTGACTAAACAAATTAGAGAACTTGTAATTTTTCTTTTACTCCCAAAATAATAAACTGCAAAAAGCATTGGTAAAAATCTCAAAATGCTTACTAAACTCATCTCTTTCCCCATTAAGAGAAAATCTGCCAATTGAGAAAATAATACTGCTACCCCTCCTACCCATGGACCAAGAAATGCACCAGCTGTTGGACCAAAGAATTGGAAGAGTGTAAAAAACTGGTTTGCTTCCCCTATCAAGGAAGAAAAATTGATGTTCTTAGAAATTAATGTTAAAATAAAAAATATCAACATAAAGAAAATGGAACGATTTGAAAATAATCTCTTAAACTTCATAATATCTACATAGAAGGATTATTTAAATAAATTTCGAGACTTCAAAACATCTCCTGCCATATATAATGAACCTGTAAATAAGATTAAACCTCCTTCAGAAATGTTGGTTGCTTTTTCAATTGCTTCTGTAATTAAAGGTATTTCCTGCACATTTTTCGTATATTTTCTCACTTCTTTAGAAATAACTGCTGTTTCTTCTGGTTTAAAACTTCCCTTAGTAATGATTATTCTTTCAAATAATGGTACGATCATTGGGACCATTTTTGCAAATTCTTTATCTTTAGCAAAAGCCAAAACTAAAACTTTTCTATTTTCTAATTTTTTAACATAAGAAACCAAAGATTTCATTCCTGCTTCATTATGAGCACCATCAATTAAAACGTTCTCTGAAAGTTTTTGCAATCTTCCTGCCCATTCTACTTTTAACAAACCATTCTTCTTATCCTTATTTTTTACAGGAAAACCTTTCTTTTCCAAAATGTTTAGAATTGTAAGAGCTAAAGAAGCATTTTTCTTTTGATGCTCTCCTTCTAAACCAATTTCAAAAAGAGGTTCTTTTTCAGAAGCAACAAAGGTTGAACCTCTTTCATTAGCCAAACTTTGTAAATAATCAAATATTTCAGAATCCTCTTCTCCACACACTACTGGGACACCTGATTTTATAATTCCTGCTTTCTCATAAGCTATCTCTTTTTTAGTTTCACCAAGAATTTTTGTATGATCAAAACTGATGTTTGTTATACCTGCAACTTCAGGAATAATAACATTGGTAGCGTCCAACTTTCCTCCCAAGCCAACTTCTATTATAGCTATGTCAACATTTTCTTGAGCAAAATAAAGGAATGCTAAGGCCGTTGTAAATTCAAAGAAAGTTGTACTAATTTTATTGGTTTCAATTACTTTTTTAATTTGTTTTGTGAGATTAACTAATTCCTCATCAGTTATTTCTTTTCCATTTATTCTTATTCGCTCATTAAACTTTATCAAATGGGGGCTTGTATAAAGGCCTACTTTATATCCTGCTTCTCTTAAGATTAAAGATAGAAAGGCACAGGTACTTCCTTTACCATTTGTTCCCGCTATGTGTACTGCTGGGAACTTTCTATAAGGAAAATTTAGTGCTTCCATTAACTGGCGCATGTTTTCTAAACCTAGTTTACTTCCAAAGACTTTTAGGTTGTAAAGGTAATCTAAAGTTTCTTGCATTTTGAGACAAAAAAATCCTTTTTATTTAAAAAATCTCTCCCCCATCACAACAATCTATTTAAACAACCTTTAATCCTAAAAAGTGGGGTGGTAAATTGAAACAATACCTAGACTTACTTAAACACATTCTTGAAAAAGGGGTGAAAAAAGAAGACCGAACTGGGACTGGAACGATTGCAGTATTTGGTCACCAAATGCGTTTCAATCTTGCAGAAGGATTCCCCCTTCTTACAACAAAAAAGACGTTCATGCGAGGTATTACACACGAATTGTTATGGTTTCTAAAAGGTGAAACTAATGTTAAATATCTTGTTGACAATAATGTTAAAATTTGGAACGAGTGGCCATTCCAGAAATTTCTAAAAGAGATGAATTTAGAAGAGAAATATCCTAAGTACTCCCACGAGTGGAAAGAACAGATGAAAAAATTTGTTGAAGAAATAAAAATAAATTCTTCTTTTGCAGAAAAATGGGGAAACCTTGGTCCTGTATATGGAAGACAATGGAGGAACTTTGGTGGAGTTGATCAAATTACTCAAGTTATTGAGCAAATAAAAAATAAACCCCATAGTAGAAGACATATTGTAGTTGCTTGGAATCCTTCAGAAGTTGAAAAAATGGCTTTACCTCCTTGCCATTTATTATTCCAATTCTACGTTAGTGATAATAAACTTTCTTGCCAACTTTACCAAAGAAGTTGTGATGTCTTTTTAGGAGTCCCATTTAACATTGCATCCTATGCATTATTAACTATGATGATTGCACAAGTTTGTAATCTTGAATTGGGAGATTTTGTCTGGACCGGTGGAGACACTCACATTTACCTGAATCATCTTGATCAAGTAAAAGAACAACTAAGTAGGGATATAAGAGATCTACCAACAATGAAATTAAATCCAGAAATTAAAAACATTTTTGATTTTAAGATTGATGATTTCACTTTAGAAAATTATGACCCCCATCCAAGGATAAAAGCACCAATTGCTGTATAAGATGATAATAATAATTTCCGCAATGACTAAGAACAAGATTATAGGTAAAAATAATTGGCTCCCTTGGGAAATTCCAGAAGAGCTAGCTATGTTTAGAAAACTAACTTCCAATTCCACAGTTATTATGGGACGTAAGACATATGATTCTGTTGGTAGACCATTGCCCAAAAGGAATAACATCATTATTAGCAGAACACCTCGTTTTGAAGATTCTCGAGTTGAGTGGGCAACAAGCATGGAACAGGCTTTAGAAAAAGCAAAAAAACATGAAAAAAACATTTTTGTAATAGGAGGAACTCAAATTTATAATATGGCAATTCCTTTAGTTGACAAAATGTACCTTTCATTCATAAAAGAAGATTATGAAGGCGACACTTACTTCCCCGATTGGAATGAAGAGGAGTGGGAAGTAGAAAAAAAAGAGGACCATGAAAAATTTGAATTTGTAGTTTACAAGAGAAAAGATAAGAACATAGAGAAAAATGAAAATGGATTTCCAAGTTAAAGAGATGATTAAAAAGGAATTGCAAAGACAACAAACTACTCTAAATATGATTCCTTCAGAAAATTTTGTTTCTTCAGCCGTTCTAGAAGCAACAGGTAGTGTTCTTACAAACAAGTATGCCGAAGGTTACCCACAAAAAAGGTATTATCAAGGAAATGAATTTGTAGATTCTGTTGAAATGCTAGCAATTGAAAGAGCAAAGAAATTGTTTAATGCAGAACATGTAAACGTTCAACCTTATTCGGGAAGTCCAGCTAACTTGGCTATATATCATGCACTTCTCAAACCAGGAGAAAAGATATTAGGAATGAGATTAGATATGGGAGGACATTTAACACATGGCCATGCTGTGAGTGCAACATCAAGATATTTCCAAGCAATACAATATGGAGTAGATAAAGAAACAGAACTTCTAGATTTGGATATTATTAGAAAACAAGCCCTCATTGAAAGACCAAAAATATTAGTTTCGGGAGCTACAGCTTACCCTCGTAAAATTGATTTCAAAGCATTTCACGAAATTGCAGAAGAAGTTGGTGCTTACTCTTTTGCCGATGTTTCACATATTGCCGGTTTAATCGCTGGGAACGCCCACCCTTCACCTTTTCCATTCACAGATGTAGTTATGACAACTACCCATAAAACTCTCAGAGGACCAAGAGGGGCAATGATTTTTTCTAAGAAAGAAGATAGGTTAGCCAATGTAGAAGGATTGGATGAAAAAAAGGCGAAAAGAAAAAAAAATCTTGCCGCAAAAATTGACAGAGCAGTTTTCCCAGGATTACAAGGAGGGCCTCATGAAAATGTTATCGCTGCTAAAGCAATCGCTTTCCAAGAAGCATCGCAACCAGAATTTCAAAATTACGCTCATCAAATTATTAAGAATGCAAAAGTTCTTGCCAATACTTTAATGGAAAACGAGATTAAATTAGTTACAAATGGAACCGATAACCATTTGATCCTAATTGATCTAAGAAATTTTGGAATTGGTTTAGGAAAACCTGCCGCCATTTCTTTAGAAGAAGCAGGAATTTGTACCAATTGTAACACCGTTCCTTTCGACCCTTCTACACCATTTAAACCATCTGGAGTTAGGATAGGTACTCCTTCTCTAACCACTCAAGGGATGAAAGAGTCAGAGATGCAATTGGTTGGAGAATGGATTTCTAAAGTTATTAAAAATATGGATAATAAAGAAATGAAAGAAAAAATAAGAAACGATGTAAATTTGTTATGTAGAGATTTTCCAATTTATAAAAAACCAAGTTCATTCCTTCTCGGCTAAATATTTCTCAGCTTCCATTGCAGCCATACATCCTGAACCTGCTGCAGTTATCGCCTGCCTAAATCTAACATCCTGAACATCTCCAGCTGCAAAAACCCCTTTCATAGAAGTATGCATCTCCTTACTTGCTTTCAAATAGCCATGATCATCCAATTCTAATTTTCCCACCAAAAATTTTGTATTTGGAATGTGGCCAATTGCTAGAAAAACTCCATCAGTTTTGAAATCATTTACTTCATTTGTTTTTAAATTCTTTAACTTCACTCCTTGAACAACTTTCTCTCCATAAATTTCTTCTATTACTGAATCCCAAATAAAATTTATTTTTGGATTTTTTTTAGCTTTATCTTGCATTATTTTAGATGCCCTCAACTCATCTCTTCTATGTACTACAGTAACTTTAGAACAGAATTTTGTTAAAAATAAAGATTCTTCCATAGCCGAATCTCCGCCACCTATTACAATGACTTCCTTATCTTTAAAGAAAGCCCCATCGCAAGTAGCACAAGTGGTAACTCCTCTTCCCCTATACTTCTCTTCCGAAGGAATGCCAAGCCATCTTGCAGAAGCCCCAGTGGCGATGATAAGTGTTTCAGTCTGCACTTTTTCACCACCCATTAGAGCAACTTCAAAACCACCTGCAATTTCCTCAAACGATTGAGCAATATCAATCTTAAATTTGGCACCAAACTTTTCCGCCTGCTTTTTTGCCTTTTCAACCAACTCCGGTCCCTGAACTCCTTCAGGAAAACCGGGAAAATTTTCCACGTCTGTAGTTAACATCAATTGGCCGCCATCTTTCTCACCAGAGATTAGAAGCGGTGACAAATTTGCACGAGCAGCATAAATTCCCGCTGTACATCCAGCAATTCCAGTACCTAAAATAACAACTTTTTCCATATTCATTCCCTCAACAAATAATAACTTAACACCCTCACTCCTGAACCAGAAACTCCTTTGTTTAAGTAATCGTTTCCAACTTGTAACCTAGCCGATCCAGCAATATCTAAATGAGCCCATTTTGCCTTACTCACAAATTTACTCAAAAATACTCCGGCAGTAATTGAACCGCCTTCCCATCCCTTTCCTTTCTGAGCCATATTGTTTAAATCAGAAATAGAGCCATCCATCCAATCATGGTAATCTTCAAAAAAAGGTAAAGGCCAAACTCTATCTCCACTACTTGATCCTGCTTCTTTGATTTTTTCAATTAATTTATCATCATTACCAACCAATGCAGCAGCATAATAACCTAATGCAACTACGCATGCACCGGTTAAAGTGGCTAGATCTATCATTATTTCTGGTTTATATCTTTCTTCAGTGTAAGCAAGAGCATCTGCTAAAACTAACCTTCCCTCGGCATCTGTATTACCTATCTCAATTGTTTTTCCATTGTAAGCTTTAATAATATCTCCTGGTCTTTGCGCTTGACCATCAACCATATTCTCACAAACGGCCAATACACCAATCAAATTTTTATTTATGTTAAGAGCAGCAGCAGCTTTCATAGTCCCAAGAACTGCGCCAGCTCCACCCATATCAGTTTTCATGGATTCTATATAACCAGTAGGTTTTATGTTGTAACCTCCAGAATCAAAAGTAATTCCTTTTCCCACTATAGCAGTTGGTTTTCCTTTGCTTTTAGCGCCATTATATTCTAAAATAATTAACTTTGGAGGATTTCTACTTCCAGCATTAACTCCAAGAAGAGCCCCCATCCCCAGCCTTTTTAACTCTGGTTGATTTAAAACTTTCAACTTTAATTTTTTTGAACCAGCAACTATTTTCTTAGCAACTCTTTCAATAGAAATTGAATTAATTACATTTGCCGGTTCATTAACTAAATCTCTTACAAGATTTGTAGACTCAGCAATAATCTTCCCTTGATTTAGGCCTTTTGAAAAAGATTTGTTTGATGAAAAAACTACTGAAACTCCTTGAAGAGGTTTCTTTTTATCCCTTTTTTCTTTAGCTAAATATTTTGTAAATCCATAATCGGCAAGAATTAAGCCTTCTGTTACAGCTCTTCCAAGTAAAACGGCATCAAAGTTTAGTTTCTGTAAAATATCTGTAGTAAAACCATTGTTTTTAGAAGATTTAGTGAAAGATACAGCCTTACCCATTAATCTGCGAACTTTTTCTAAAGTTAACTTTTTTTCATCTCCCAATCCAAGAACTAAAACTTTCTTGTAAGAAGGAAGAGTCGTTACATATTGGTCCCCCCATTTTCCAGAAAAACTTTTCTCAGATAATAATTCTTTATCCAAAACATTCATTCCAATTTTTCCTTTCTCAAACCTACCAACAATGAGAACGTCTTGCTTTGAATCTAACTTATTTTTTATATCAATTTTCACCTTAATCACCTACGAATATCTTTCAGATTTAATATATTTTGGATCAACTCCAGAAGAAGACAATTTCTCCTTTGTTTCTAGTACCAGTTCTTTCAAACCACAAATATAAAAAGTTTTGTTTTTCAAATTTTCTGGTAAATGATCTTGAACATGCCCTTTTAATCCATCCCAATCTTCCCTACTTATAACTGGTTTGTAAGTAAATCGTTCATAGCTCTTTTCAAGTTCAAGAAATTCCTTATTAAAACACAACTCATTTTGTGTCCTAGCTCCAAATAAAAGAACAAACTTTTTGCTTGATTTTTCTAAATGCTCTTTTAAAATACTATAAAATGGAACTACTCCTGTACCAGCACATAAAAGCCAAGCTTCTTCATTCTCATCATCTTCAAACTTAAAATGGCCAAAGGGCCCCTTAACTTCAAATTCATCGCCAATCTTTAGGTTTCTAAAAATTTCTGAAGCAAAACCTCCCTCAACTATCTTAATGCATAAATCAATTTTTCCTTTCTTAGAAGGTGGGTTTAAGATTGAATAAGACCTTGGTTTTTTCTCCCCCTCTTTATTAATAACCAAAGTAACAAATTGTCCTGCTTCAAATTCAAATCCCTCTGGAGCTGATAGAGAAATGAGAATAATTGAGTCTGCCAAATCTTCTTTTTTAACAATTTTTGCTTTAAAATTATTTATTTTGCTCATTTTTTAAATTTTCCAAATATATTTTTTAAACCTTTCTTAAGTGATTTTTTATTTTTAAAAAAATCTTTAACTCTCTCCTCTCCCTTTGGGCTCGCTTTATTATCAAGAGTGTAATAAATTTTTTCAACCACACTTCCCCAAGAAAAGTCTCCTCTTTCCTCTTCAATTTTATGAACCGCTATTTCCTTAGTAAAAACTCCTTTCCTTAAATGATAATAAATGCTTCTTTGTGACACCGGAGGAAAAATCTCATTATAAACTTTAGCTATCTGATAACCATAACCTTGGTTTATAACATTAAGAATTTCTATTATATTCTGCCGGATGATACTTTTTGTTGGCCTTCCTCTAACCATATTTATTTACAATAAAGAAAATAATTTATAAAGTTTCCCTATCTTTAAAGGATATGAGTAAACCATTAATTCCAAAAAAGAAACAGAAGGATATTGCAAAAGAGAGAATAAAAACTCTTTTTTCTAAAGCGGATGACGCATTTCCTTCCCCTTTGGCAAACAGATACGTTACTTTGGCTCGTAAAATAGCAATGAAAGTTAAGTTGAGAATGCCACGGGAATATAAGAGGAAATATTGTAAACATTGTTATAAGTATATCCGCTCTGGTTCGAATGGCCGTGTCAGAACTAGAGAAGGTAAGGTAGTTATTTCCTGTTTTGAATGTAAGAAGTTTACAAGAATTCCTATGAAGAGTTCTAAAACAACTATTTCAAAAAAAATTAAAAAATAAAATAAAATTATTCCCTTTCTCTTTCATGATCCAACAACAGCTTCTTCTCAACTCTAGCTACGGTATGCCTTATCTCATCAACGGCATCCGCATTCGCAGAGATGGAATCAATCCCTTGATGAACTAAAAATTCGGCCATCTCTGGTCTTGAACCAGCTTGACCACAAATGGAAGTCTTCACCCCATAAGTTTTGCAAACTTTAATCACTTTAGCCATTTCTCCCAACACCGCAGGATGCATTTCATCAAACGATTTTTGGATTCTTTGATTGTTTCTATCTATTCCCAAAGTTAGCTGAGTTAAATCATTAGTTCCAAAAGAAATAAAACTAATTCCTTCCTTACACAAATCTTCAATAATCCAACATGAAGCAGGTGTTTCAATCATTACTCCAAAATCAATTGCCTTGCATGGTTCTAAGCCAACATCCCTCATTATTTCCTTAGCTTTCTTAACTTCATCAACATTAATCACAAAAGGAATCATTACTCCAACATTCTTATGTCCCTCATAATGTAGCTCCCTTATTGCTTGAAATTCTGCACGTAAGATTTTTTCCTCATCCAATAACCTTCTAATTGCATGCCAACCAATCATTGGGTCAGTTTCTTTAGGTTCTTGGTCCCCGCCTTTCAAATTTCGATATTCGTCAGTCCTCATATCTGAACATCTCACCCAAACAGTTTTACCATCAAAAGATTTTGCAATTGTTCCAATTCCTTTTTTGAGTAATTCAATGTAAGCCTTCTCATTACCTTCTCTAATATACTCCGCTGGATGAATTCCTCCATTGGCAATCATTATCTCTAACCTAACCAACCCAACGCCATCGGCACCAGTAGCTGCTGCTCTTCCAGCAAAATCAGGGATATCCATTATCACTTTAACTTCTGTTGCGGTAATAATATCTGCAGCTTGAGTAACAACTTTCTCAACTTGCTCTTCCTTTTTTATCGCAATTTTACCTTCATAAACAATTCCTCTAGAAGCGTGAACCGTTATGATTTGATTTTCTTTCAAAACTTCAGTAGCATGGTCCGTACCCACAATACAAGGAATACCCATCTCTCTAGAAACAATTGCGGCATGACAAGTCATTCCTCCTTCATTTGTTACTATTGCGCCTGCTCTTTGCATAGCAGGAACCATATCCGGAGTGGTCATACTCGTAACAAGAACATCTCCCTTCTCAATTTTATCAAGTTCCGATGGATCCGAGATTAATTTTACTTTTCCAGAATATACTCCCGAAGAAGCCGTTTCCCCTTTCAAAAGAATTTTTCCTTCTTCTTCACAAACTTCTTTTTCATCTTTACATTCTTTTGGTTTGTAAGTTGTTACAGCTCTAGATTGAACAATAAAAATATCATTACCTTCAATGGCCCACTCTATATCTTGAGGTTTCCCATAATGTTCCTCGATTTTTCTTCCTAATCTTGCTAGTTCTA
Organism: uncultured Methanosarcinales archaeon; assembly: GCA_964552945.1. Lineage (GTDB taxonomy): Archaea > Nanobdellota > Nanobdellia > Woesearchaeales > GW2011-AR9 > CAZEAB01. Next base: position 64,635 of record CAZKIP010000004.1, on the reverse strand, counting down.
AGACATCTGAATCAACAACAATTTGACGCTCTTGTATTTCTTTAGGAATTTCTTGCTTTTCATTTTCTCCCGTCTCTCCCCTAAACAAACCGACTTCTTGTTTCTTAATTTCTCTTTTCTTAATCTCTTTATTATCCTTGTCAACAATGTATAAATCGGGGTTTACTTGGCCACCAACAATATATTCTCCTAAACCATACACCGCCTCAATAACAATTTCTTTTCCATTGTTAGTAGCGGGATTAATGGTAAACATAATTCCTGCTTTCTCAGAATTAACCATTTTCTGAACTATTGCTGAAATTAAAACTTTACTATGATCAAAATCATTTTTTTCTCTGTAATAGATTGCTCTTGCTGTAAACAAAGATGCCCAACAAGCCCTAACCGCTTTAACCACATTATCTTTTCCTTTAACATTTAGAAAGGTTGCCTGCTGTCCTGCAAAACTAGCTTCGGGAAGATCTTCAGCAGTTGCACTACTTCTTACAGCTACAAAAACTTCTTTAGCTTCAACCAAATCATGGGCTTCCTTTTCCGCTCCCAAAAGTTCATAACTATCTTGAATTTCCTCTTTCATTTCTTCAGGAACTGGAATAGAAATAATTAATTCTTGAATTTTTTTAGCAACTTCTTGTAATACTTTCGTATCTTCGATATTGAGTCCTTTTAAAAGTTCTTCAATCTTACTTTTAATACCAGTTTTCTCAATAAATTCTTTATATGTTTGAGCGGTAACAGAAAATCCCCCTGGAATAGGAAGGCCTAAATTAAACATCTCTCCTAAATTGGCACCTTTCCCACCGGCTACAGCGATAGAATCTTTATTTAAATCTTTAAACCAAGCAACATATGACATTATAACACCTCTTACCTATCTTTATATTAAGGAATATTTAAAAGTTTGTTTTAAATTTTTAAATCATTTCTTATTCTGCTTAATATATCTAAAAATTATGATTCATATAATTTAAAAGCCATCAAAAATAATCCTAATTATGGAAGAAATTAATCCCGATTTTCTCACAGATGAAAGTAATCTAAAAGCTTCTCCTGACAATATAACAGGAGTTTTGTTTCCTAAAGATGAATCCTGTTTAGTAGAAATTTTACAGGAAGCACATGAAATGGGAGAATTGGTAACCATTCAAGGTGCCCAAAGCGGTTTAACTGGTGCAGCCGTACCTATTTCTGGTGGCCTAATAATTAATTTGCAAAATTACCTCTCCCTTCCAAATCGACCCGGTTTTGAAAGAGAAGGAAAAATTCTAAGAAAGGACAACGAAATCATTGTTCCTTCCGGTCTTACTTTATCTTCCTTAGAAAGAACCCTCTCTACTCTTGGTTTATGGTATCAACCAAACCCTACAGAACTTTCTGCTCAGATAGGAGGAACCATTGCCACCAATGCTTCTGGATCAAGAACTTTTTCCTTTGGCCCTACTAGAAACCACGTAACTTATCTTAAAGTTATTTTAGCAAATGGAGATACTCTTTCAATTAATCGAGGAGAAGTGTTTGCTAAAGATTACAAATTAGACTTTTCTTCAGATTCTGGAACAAAATATTCTGTATCCCTTCCAAAATATCGTATGTTTGAAGGAAAAAATGCTGCCGGACTTCATACTGGAGAAGATTTAGATCTTATCGATTTGTTCATTGGCAGTGAAGGAATCTTGGGAGTAATCTCCGAAGTAGGGTTAAAAGCATATGAAAAAAGAGATATTTCTACAGGAATGTTTTTTTTCCCTAATGACGGAATGAACTTTGCTAATGCAGCAAGAGATTTAAGATATAATGGAGAAAAGGGCATTTTATCATTAGAATATTTTGATCAAAGAGCCCTCTCACTAGCTAACACTTCAACTATTCCAAATGGTGCAAACTCTGCAGTGATGTATGAATATTTTGAAGATGATTCTTTTACTCCCTCCTTATTACTTCATTTTTATGAAATCTCTGGAGCAATTGATGGTTGGGAAGATTCGCGAATTAAAATGTTAAGACATTCTGTTCCAGAAGCTATTAACAGAACAATTAAACAACATCAAACTAGAAAAATAGCAACAGATTTTGCCACTTCTCCAGAAAAATTTAGTGAATCTTTTGCTGCTTACAAAAGAGTTCAAGAAGAATTTGACTCCTTCTGTGGAAATGGAAAAATTAATTCTGCTTTATTTGGACATCTTGGAGATTACCATCTTCATCTAAACTTAATCCCTCGAAATCAAGGAGAGTTGGAAGCTGCTATTGAAATCCATAAACAACTTTTTCAAGAAATTGTTTCTTTGGGAGGAACTGTTTCTGCAGAACATGGAGTTGGGAAAAAACAAATTTCTGGGAAACCTTATTTATTTCAAATGTATGGAGAAGAAGGATTAGAAGAAATTGCCAATGTAAAAAAAGTATTGGATCCAAATTTTAGGTTAAATAGGGGGAACATGGTTCCCTATCAATAAATTAACTAAGAGGAAACTCTTCTAATACAGAATATATTGGTCCTTCAGAAGTAAGGATACTTTCATAAAGAACAATCTTATTTATTTCCATATTACCAAAGTCTTTATTTTTGTAATTTTCAATAAGTTTCTTGATTAATTCTTTATTTTTTGCCGATTTTACTCTAGCTAAAGTTAGGTGAGGTTTTTCTTCATAATCATTCTTTTTTACATAAGATAGAAGAGAATTTATTTCTTTCATTAGCTCCGTTAACTTCTCGCAACCAATCCAAATTACTTTAATATGTTCTAAAGAAGGGAACGCGCCCATGCCAGATAAATTCACAAAAAATTTATTTAATTTAACAGAAGATAATGTTTGTTTTATTTCAGTAATTTTTTCTTTTTCAACATCTCCCAAAAATTTTAGTGTGAAATGAAGGCCTTTTAGAGGAACAAAAGAAAAATCTCCTTCAGTATCTAGAATTTCATCATAAATAAATTTAATCCCCTCTTTAACTTCTGAGGTGAGGGGTATTCCTACAAATATCCTTTTAGTCTTCATCATCTAAATCTGCACCAAAATCATCTGTATCGTCATGGTGTTCTTCAGGTTCTTCATGCATCTTATCCAATTCTTCTTTAGAAATGGATGCAAATTTTGACTTTCTTGCCGGTTTCTCTAGTTTTTCAACCACTTCTGCAAAACCAACTTTTGGTAAAACTTTAGTTATTCTTACTTTTACATAATCTCCCTTTTTAACATTTGGGACAAACAAAACAAAACCTTTAACTTTAGCAATTCCGTCACCTTTTCCACCAACTGCATTAATAAATACGTCATGCGTTTCTCCCATTTTTACTGGTGCTTCTTCATTCATTTATTTATACCTCCAAGTAGTTCTACGTTTAAACAAGAATTAGATTTTTTCATAGGTTTTTTTAATCATTAACTTTACTTTAAATATGTGGATATTATATTTAAATGTTTTGCATATAGTATTAAGATAACCTGCTTAAAGTGGCTCCTTTTTGACCATCATAACTGGATTTTTTTCCTTTTATAATAGGAGTTTTTAGTCTTCGCAAAGATAATCTTGATTGTTCTACTCCTACTCCTACATTACCTCCACCATTCATCATTGTATTTTCAAAAGTTATTTTTCCATTAAAAACAGTTTTTGGTCCAACATAAGGCGCATTGGCATGTGTAGTAAAGATAGAATCTCCTCGATAAGCAGATTCGTTTACATGTCCAACATATCCGGGAGGAATACTAACTATTTCTGCACTTGAAGAGATAAAAAAAGTCCCTTCCGGTAAATACATTTTTCCAGATTCTAAAGAAACTTTTCTAAAACTTTGTTCCCAGGATTTTCCTGGTTCTAAAACTCCACCCTCATAAATCCAAATTTCTGGGCCCATTGTTAAAGGAATTTCGTCATATACAATATCTGCCGATGGTTCGCCACTCCTTTCAACAATTAATTCTCTTTTATCTAATAATAAATTTATTTCACCTGGTATAGTAAAGGGATATGCATCATCTTGAAGAAATAGTTGAGCAACTGCATCTCCTTTTTTAACTCTAACTTGAGCTCCTCTAGAAAGAATGACACTTAGTGGATTTCCCTCATAATCTCCTCGTTGACGAAAGCTATCTTCAATCGATTCTGATCTTGTTGATAACCTTGCCCAGCCACTTCTAGATGTAATTTCTCCTTGTAATCCCTGGGTTTTTATTCTTTCCATTGCTTGCCAATAGAACAACGCTCCTGGAGGTAACACTGCTCCATCTCCTTCAAGGGATACTTCTTCAGCACATTTTGCCAAGAACTCTTCAGTACTCATTTGATGGTTTCCATCTCTGCCTCTGATTTTCCTAAACAATTTTCCAACTCTAAGATCTAAAGAAAACGCACCAAAGTCTAAACCATTTTCTATTACCAGTCTTCCTTCTTCTTTTGCTTGTTCAAAATCTGCTTTAGAATATAAAGCCATTAATATAAAATTAGGCTTATTTTATTAAAAGGTTATGGAAAAAAAAGAAAAATAAGAAAAAAATAAAGAAAAAAGTTAATTGATATCCTTTAAATTGGTTTCAGTAACTTCAAAGCAACATTCTCCATCCGCAAGATTTGGAGCATCTATCAGCTTAGCAACCCTTGTTCCTTTCCGACCTTTTCTAAGATAAATTCTAAAAGTAGATGCGTGTGCCACGATATGTCCGCCTATAGAAGTTGTAGGATCACCAAAAAATTGGTCAGGCTTAGCCATAACTTGATTTGTTACATAAACACAAACATTGTGGGTGTTAGCAATTTTAGAAAGAGTGTGCATATGCCGGTTTAATTTCTGCTGCCTTTCTGCTAAAGTTCCTCTTCCAATGAATTCTGCTCTAAAATGAGAAGTCAAAGAATCAACTACAACCAATTTAACATCTTTATTATCTTGGGTTATTAAACTTTCAACTTTCTCCGCTAACAACATTTGATGGTCTGTGTTGTAAACCTTTGCTACCATTATTCTACTTAAAATTTCGTCAGCATCTAGGTCCGCTCCTTCTGCAATTTGTCGAATTCTCTCAGGACGGAAAGTATTTTCAGTATCAATATAAACCATTACTGAAGAAGGATAATCTTTCAATACACTTACAGCTAAGAAATGGCCAATTTGGGTCTTACCGGAACCAAACTCTCCAAAACATTCAGTTAAAGCACCTGTTTCAAATCCTCCGCCCATTAAGTTGTTAAAATTTTCGCTGGTGGTGGAAATCTTATTTACCAATTGTCTCTTACGTAAAATATCCATTCCGGATTCGAAACCCATTTTCATGTTGTCACGAGCCGCATTGATCATTTTTCTTGCCACAGATTCAGAAACTCCTGCAGTTTCACATAATTCTCCAATTGTAGCCACAGCTATAGACATCATGTCATGATAACCTGCCCCTTCTAATTTCTCTGCAGTTGCTGCTCCAACCCCAGGAAGGTCTTGAATTTTTTGCTTTGTTTCTTTCTGCTTTGGTTCAGAAACTACTTCCTTAGCTTTTTGTTTTACTTCTTGATTTTTTTTTGTTGGTTCTTCCATCTTAACTTCCAATTGTAATTCTGCTTCAGTCATTTTATTTACCTCTATGTTTTTATTTTTTGTGTATTAAAAAAAGGGTGCTTACGCACCACTAAACAAATCTTGTTGATTTAAAACAAGATATTCGTAAGCCTTTTTCAAGACCACATTCGCTTTTGGCAAATCATTTATTCGAAAAGAGTTGGTACTATGCCACTTTCCCTCCTTATCTGTATAACTTCTTTCTAAAGAAATAGTTTTATACTCGGTTTCCTCACCATTTGCTTTATGGCCTTTATTCAACCATACCGTAGCAGAAATCGCTCCTGCTCTAAACTTTTTTTCAGGGAAGTTTCCTAAAATCTCTTCAGGAATCTCCTTCATTTTTGTTACTACTTTTTGTGCCATATATATCACCTCTTGCTTTTCGCTTTTTATTTCATCAAGCAACAAAAAATTGGCCGCTTGAGAGGCACGTGGCCGTTTTCAACCACAATTGTATAATAGAAGAAGCGATTTATAAGCGCTATCCGTGGTTGACCAGTGCGGGAGTGGCTTCTTTTTTATGAGAAAATAGGCTTAAAAAATAGGTGTCCAGTGGGTGATTAAGATTTTATTTTTCTAATAACTCCATGATTCGCATCTAATTCCACAATATCTCCATCTTTCAAAACTTGTGTAGCGATTCTCGTACCAACAATACAAGGAACTCCTAATTCGCGTGCAACTATTGCAGCATGGCATGTTAAACCACCTTCTTCAGTAATAAAACCAACGGCTTTCTCCATCGCCATTACATAATCAGGTCTTGTCATTATAGCCACTAGGATATCTCCCTTTTTTACTTTAGAAATTTCTTCAACACTTTTCACAATTTTTACTGGACCAGTAGCCTTCCCTAAAGAAACACTCATTCCTCTGATTTCTTTTTCTATTGGCTCGCTTTTTTTGTTTAGAATAGATTTTATGACTCTCTGATTTGTAGTAATGTCAAATTTGTCTTTTTGCCAGATTATTAAACAGCCCTTGTATCTTTTCTGTAATGTTTTTTTTTCAATTTTATTTTCCATTACCATACTCATTTCAGGAGGAATTGCATATTTTAACTCACTTAAGGTATATTTAGTTCTTTTAGAAATCTCTCTTAATAATAAACTAAAATAATGTGTTGCCCAGAACGTTCCTTTCTTCCGCTCATCTTGCCAATAACTAAATTTATCAGTTATTTTAAGAAGAGTGATTATTTCTTTTGTTAAACCTATTTTCTTAATTAATCTGTTTTTCTTCTTCTTATTTCTGCTAGCTAACTCTTTTAATTCTTTAATCCTTTTCCGAGAATCAATTTTTTTATACTTCTTCAATTTTGAATTAAAGAAACTCAAACTTAATACTTTATCCTTAACATAATTGTTTTGAATCCAAAAATATTTCTGCTGATGTTTCTTTAATGAGTTGATTTTTGATCCTTTGGTAATCAATTTGAAAAAATCAGCTTCTTCCTGTTGTAGAAAAGAAAGAAAAGTTGGAGAAGTAAGAGTTTCAAAATATGGCACAAATCTATTTAATTCTCCTCTCTTTTTTAAAAATAGTTCTAACTTACTAGCCAATACTATATCCGTAGATAAAGCAAAACCATCGATTAATGGAGAAGGGTTTAGTTTTTTGAGATATATCTCTGCTAACCCTTTATATAACTCAATTAACCTATTGTTATCTAATTTTTTTAGGTTAGTTTTATCTATTTTTTTACATAATTCATAGAATTTAATCTCCCATGGTTTAAACTCTTTAATCATCTTTTCTGCTATGTTTGAGTTTGATTTAGCCAAATGTTGAATCTTTTTAGAAGTATATTCTAATTCGCTGTATGGGTGAAGCCAATCAGCTTTATTTTGTAAGAAATAGGCGCATGTTATTCTTTGTCCAAGGGGATACTTGCTTTTATTTGTATCTGAAGCATGCGCATCACCCAAAAAAAACATGAAATGTGGACATGCGTCAAATCGCTGTTTGTAAAAAGTGAACCCTTTTATCTTAGAAAGTTTTTTTTGAATAAGTTTTGAATCAAGCTCCATAGCATTATGAATGCTTTGGTCTTTTTATTTCTTATCTATTTTTTCAGACAATAATCCTCAGTTAATTTACTACAATATACCTTTTGATTTCCCAATTTTAAAGGATTTTCGCTTTGAATCTTTATAACTTTTCCAGGTCTTTGGACTTTGATTCCATTATAACCTTTTGTTACCATTGTACTAATGTAATGCTCAGGTGTTTTTTGGCATTCTGTAATTTCTCCAGCAATTTTATTTGAATTTCCACATCCTACTATCAAAGCAAGAGCCAATGTTGCTATCGTTTTCTTGTTTATTTTCATTCTTTATTCTCCATCATATTTTTATCTAATTTCTGTTCATTCCAATACTTATCCCTTTTTTGATAATTTGCTATTTCAAGTAATGGATAATCCAATTGCAGTTCTCCAAATCACTACTAGTTAGTCAATACACCAGAGAGTACTTAAATAAATGTAGTAACATCTATTACTACAAAAAGAAAGACTTAAATATCCCCTAACAATTAACAACAATATGAAAAAAGAAGAAGCACTCATCCAATCTGGGCTAACTAAGAACGAAAGTAAAGTTTACCTCGCTTTATTAGAACTACATCAAGCTACCGCAGTAGAACTCTCACGTAAATCAAGAGTTCACAGAGTTAATGTATATGATGTATTAGAAAGATTGAGAGAGAAAGGATTAATTAGTTCCATTATGGAAGGTACTAAAAAGATCTTTCGTGTTGCTAACCCTCATCAATTGAGTAAATTATTAGAACAAAAAGCAGAAGTCTTGAACCAAGTAATGCCCCAACTTAATCAGGAATTTAATCTCAAAAAAGAAAAACAACAGGTTTACCAATTCTTTGGTCCAGAAGGAGTTATGAGGGCTTATTTTATGATGTTAGAACAAAAAGCAGTGGTTTATGGGCTTGGTGGATCTGGGCTAAATAGAAAATATCTCAAACACCGACATCAGCTTTGGAATAAGGAAAGATTAAAACAAAAGATTAAGATGAAAGTCTTGTATTATGAATTTACAAGAAAAGACAAATTAAAGCGATGGCAAGATAAAACAACTCAAATAAGGTTTATCCCAGACAAATTTAAAACCATAGGAATGATTGACATCTGTGGAAATTTGGTAGTTAACCTTCTACCTCTAGAAGGCAATATCATGGCAATAGTTATAGAAAACAAGGTCCTGGCAGACACTTATCGACAGATGTTCAACTTCATTTGGGAATTCTCTAAGAAATAAAAATAAAAAATAAAGAAAGAAAAATTATTCTTCTTTTTTCTCCTCTTCAGCGGCAGGTTCTTCTGCTGGAGCTTCTTCTGCTGGAGTTTCCTCTGCTGGAGTTTCCTCTGCAGGTGCCTCTTCTGCTGGTGCCTCTTCTGCAGGTGCCTCTTCAGCTGGAGCTTCCTCTGCAGGTGCCTCTTCTGCTGGAGCTTCCTCTGCAGGTGCTTCTTCAGCTGGAGTTTCTTCTGCAGGTGCACTCTTACCTAAAAGTTGAATGTTCTGAGCTTGCTTACCACGTTCAGTATCTGACGCTTCAAAACTTACACGATCATTTTCACGTAAAGTTTTACCTTCAGGTACTGCGGTGTAATGAACAAAATAATCTTGTTCGTCGTCTCCTTTAACAAAACCATATCCTTTCCTAATATTAAACCATCTTACTGTTCCTTCCATTTTATTCCTCCTTTCTAAGCAATACCAAAAATGCGAATTATTTAGGCATTTTCCGTCCTCGTATTATTTAGATTAACTAGCTTTCAGAGAAAATCCTTGTATATAAATCTTTAGGTGATATTAAACAAATTGCCAAACTATTAAAACAAAAAGAACAACTAAGATAATGCTTTCAAGAAATCCGCCTACTTTAATCGGCCCCTTAACTTTAAAATTTGAAAAGGGATAAAACAAAGATAGCCCCATTAAAGTTACACCATCTCCCAAAACATGCGCCAAGTATCCAATAAACAGACCTGACGCATAATATAAATTAAAAAAATGATAAATAATGAAAAAAATTCCCAAATGAAACAAAATAGAATGGAACAATCCTCTGTGCTTAAAGAAAAAAGCAATTACTATCCCTAAAATTCCACTCCACCTATTAATTTTACTTTTTCTTTCATCAATATCTGGAAGGATGCTCCCAAGCAGAACTAAAAAGAAAAAAATAATTTGATTTCCTCCATGAAAAAAATCTTTTATTAGCAAAAAAACTACTACTCCCAACAAAATATGTGTATGAAATAACATTATTTAAGAAATAAAAAATGAATTTATAAATCTATTCCGTTTTTTCTAACTTAGCAATCTCATCTTCAGCTTTAGCTTTTTCAACCATCTGAACACTGAATTCTAACCTTTCAAACATCTGGTTTTGAACAACCTTCCCCAACAATTTGAATTGTTCTCCTAACAAATCGTTTTTTAAATTGTCAAACCCACCCAAATCTTCTTTATATTTGGCCATCTTTTCTTCATTCGTATCCAAAAGATGATTGGTTTGCTTTTTCCAGAAAACAGTTCTTATATTCGCCGAACCATCATCCATTATTAAATTTAATACGTAAGAAAGTGCCGGTTCAACAACTCCGTGTGTATCACACTTAAAACCACCTTCTGCTTCATTAGCTCTCTTGTTACATTGAGGACATAAATAGAAAAAACGAGGATCAAAAACTTGGACAACTGTTCCAAGAACTTCTACAGCTGATTCTCCACCTTTCAATTCACCGATATTTTTTCTTTCAAACTCAGTAGATTGTCTAACATTTCCAACAATTTCTCCTTCTGGGTTAATTTCAATACTTCCTCTTTGACCCAAATGAACTTCTCTATTATTATTATTCTCTCTAGCATAAGCGTCGTTCACTAAAATAATGTCTCCTTCATTTACATCTTTAAGAAGATCAACCTGTTCATTCCAAAAAACTACTCTTACAACCCCTGTTTCATCTCCAAGAACCAACGAACATACTTTTCCTTGCTTATCTCCCTTTGAAAACTCCCTTACATCATATTTTGTAACTACCTTTCCTACAGTATTTACAGATTTCATTCCGCTATATATTTCCTTGATTTTCAATTTTCCTTGTTCTTTAGAAATAATCTCAACACCTAATTCGTTGGCAAGGATGTGCGCAGCCCCTTCTTCACTAATCAATCCAGACAATTCATTTATCTTAAACTTTATTTTATTTTCTAAATCTTCTGCAGAAATCTTTCCGCTTGCAACAATTTTTTCTTTAATTTCAGCTATTGGAATTTTGAACATTAAAACCACCCTTTACAATGGCAATAAAAATTATTTATATACATTTAGGTATTCAACCGCTACTTTATCCAAAATTTAGAGCAAATCTATATCTGATTGGTAACAAATTTCCTCTCATATCGAAAACTTTTGTGTTCGATTCTACGCATAAATTTTTCTCTGAAGGGTTTTTTTGTGAACAAACAAAAGGATTGTTTAATCTCTCAATTTTGTTATTCCATAACCTAATTTCGTTATTCTTCAAATTTACAAAATCCAATTTGCCTCCTCTCTTAAGAAGAACCAAATTATTTTTTATAACCAAAGTGTAATCTCTTTGCTGACCACCTTTATTTGGAAAAAACAATTCAGCTTCTTTCCCAGAAATTTTTAAAGTTGAAGGAGTTATGTGGAACTTATTTCCTAGCTCAATCTGGTAACTTTCTTTCCCATTTGTTATTTCTAATTTATCATTTTTCTGGTTAAATTCAAGCAAATAATCTTCAAGATTATGTTCTACCAAGTTCAAACTACATAAACAATTATCATCAGAAGTTTCTAAACATCTTTGATATTCCAGATATAAACCATAAAATAATTTGTCATCGTTTTTACACAAATTCTCTCCCCAGTTGATTTCCTTCTTGGAAAATTCTTTATTTAAGCATCCCTCCATATTAGGCGAATTTTTACATTTTGATACTATCTCTTCTGAATCGAATAAAACTTGCCTAAACTCATCAAAATCGTAACCTAAATCAACAGAAAAGTCTGTATCGTAACTATAATTAGCAAAGAAACCTTTTTTGTTTATTACTTCTCCCCTATTGCCCTCTCCAGAAACTTGATTCTTTTTTACTTCAATATCATGATAAGACCTTTCTGGAAATGTTTGAGAAAGTCGTTTCTTTATTTCAGCTGAAAAAACATCATCTGCTTTGACACTATCTAAACAATCTTTATCATCCCATAAAGGATATATTTCCTCTCCACAACCTTTGGCTCCTAAATCAAGCAATGTTTGTTGTGAAATGATTCTAATTTGATCATCATTTGAAAGAAGATTATGTTCCGCTGGTAAAAAAACATTGTTCAAAAAAGAAATTTGCCATTCTCCTTTAATTGCATCTTTATTTACTTCACCAAAATTCATAAAAAAGAGGCCTGTAGCTAGTAACAAGCCTAGGACAATCCAATGAAACAATGCTCCTTTTTTATTAATCCTTAACAACATACTCCCTCCCACTACAAAAAGACAAGATAAAATTTCTTGGGCCTTTTTTGACTATTGATTTTTTAAAAGACATAAACGATTCTGTACGAATTGGTTCACAAAATCCAGCATTATAAGTGAAACCTTCTACCGGAGCAAGAGTACTTTTAAAAGTGTCTCCTTTCAACTTTTGCTCTTCTGAAAGGTCGTTCTCTGAATAAATTTCAATCCACCAAGGAAAATTTCCCGTAGGTTCATCTAACCAATATTCCTTTTTAAAAGAATATTTTTCAGTAAAAAAGTTATCGGCACTCTCTTGAAAAGAATTGATTCTTTCTTGCTTATACTCTTCCAAATCTGCTTGAGAAATTAGCTGAGATGTTGAAATTGTTGCTCCTTCAACTTGCATAGGACTAAATAAAAAAGTAGTAAAATCTCTTCTTGCAGTCCAATCTTCCATATTTTGTAAACTTTGAAGTTCTGATTGAGAGATTCCATCTTGCAAAGAACCATAAAAGAAAAATAAAGTTAAAAAAGCGGCCAGAGTTAAAAATAGGAAATCGAAGACATCATCCACCATAGCTCCTTTTTTATTAAACATTAGATTTTCTCCTGTACTTTAATTTTTAAAATAGCTTTTTCCAAACCATTTTCTTTTTTAAGATAAACAATTTTCTTCAAAACGAAATCTTCCTTACCACCAAAATTGTTACTAAAAACTTCTTTTCCAGAAAGTTCCAAAGCAAAATTAAATTGTTTAAATCCAATTTTTGGGTCTTCGCTTGTGGCATAACAATTGCCCATTCTCTTTTGGGTAAATTTAGATAAATCAATCACCAAAGGATAAATTCTCCCATTTTTTTCATCTTGGTAAGTGAAACAATCTGGACTATTTGTAAAACGTAAAGAAATCAATTCTACCTCTAAACCTTCTGGAACTTTTCTTAAATCTGCTGAATAACTTGCCAACATTCCAATAAATGCTAAAATAACTCCCGTGAGAACTACCACCGAAATGGTCCAGTAAACTGATTTTCCAGCCAAATCAAATGCTGATACACCTTTCTTATTCATTATGAAGTTCTCCTTTCATCTTTTCCACATTCTTTCATTGTAATAATATTTTCTTTCTTAACTAAACAGATTGTTTTAACATTTTCCAACTTCTTAGCTGCTCTAAATTCTAAAGGAAGAGAATAACTTTTTTTAATAGAAAGTTCTTCCCCTATCCTCACTTCAACTCCCTTCTGTCGTAGTGTAACAACATATTTCTCTGTATTGTAAGGAATTTCGACTACTGCATCTCCTGGTAGAGCTATAAAAACGTCCACCATCATTTTAATGTCGTTAGCTAGGTTCATTTGCACGAGAGTTTCGTCACTAGATAATTTAACTGCTGCAAAAGAAGACACGGAAATAAGGGAAACTACCAAAACAATTTCTAAAATAAACACAATTAATCCTGCACCTTTCTTATTCATTTTTGCTCCAGAATTATTTCTCCTTTGCTATTCTTAGTAAATTCAATCAAACTGCGACGGAAGATGTTATTATCTTTTTTCTGTCTGTCAATGGACCAAGTTTCTTCCAAAGAAACGTCCAATTCTCTGCAAAATAAATTCTTACAAGGAACACTAAGTTCTATTAACTCGTTTTTAATATCGGTATTATAAGATTTTGCCTGTCCTATCCTAAACGAATCACATAAACAAGCACATTCCTCTTTAGTGCAATAATTTGCAGGATATGAGAAATAAAAATTGTATTTCCAATCAATCCTTTTTTTTATTTCTTCAGGATCTGGTGCCAAAAATGATGAAGTGACACTAGCATCAAAATCTGCTTTACTCTGAGATAAAATCAATTTCCTCTCTTTATTTTTAAAAAGTATGACTAAACTTTCTTCATCCATAATCAATAAAGAACTATCTAACTCTTTACCACCATTTGAAAAATCTTCAATATCTTCCAAAAATTCTATAAAACTTTCTTTTGCTTGCGAACTTGTCCTAAAAACTTTTGAAACAATTCCAAAAGCGGTTCCAAAAAGAAAAATAGCTATGAGTAGAGAAGTTAAAAAATTTAACATCAATCCTCTTTTGTTTACCATTATAATCATTCCGTACAAGGAGTACACTTATCTATGCTACCTTTATCTTCTGTCCATTCTCCTCCCACTTCAGGATCACAAGGACATTTGTCTAAATAATTAGCCACACCATCTTTATCAGTATCGTGTTTAGTTCCTTCAATTTTTTCAAGCAAACTATCTCCGCCTTTCTCCGCTCCTTTTGAAAAAATCATTAAAACAACAATTAGAACTACTAAAACGAGTACGCCTACTATAATATACTCCCAAGAGAGGGCTCCTTTTTTATTTTTCATCTTTATCACCTTTTACTTGCCTGCAGAATCGTCAAGCAAAACATTTTTATGTAATTTTCTCTGTAATTGTTTGTCTGAAACATCAACAACAATTATTGTGCTTACATCTTCTTGAGCAAACAAATCTTCTAATTCAATCACTGCTCCTTCAGCTAATGAATAAGCCCCTATAGCAAGTGCACCAACACCATAAACAATCAAACCAATTCCGCCGGTAGCTACTCCCGCCCAAATTGCTAATCCACCACCTATTGCAGCCGCAGAACCGCCTCCAACTAAAGAGGAGGAAATCCAATCGTTTTCATTACCTCTTTTTTCTATGAAAGCAATCTCATAAGCATTATTTTCTTGGAAAACTCCTCCTTCAGAGATCCCGTCATTTAAGAGAGAGAGTAAATCTGCATCTTTTTTTACAGTTGCTTCACCTTTTTTCTGGTTTAATAATAGTAAAATTCTTCCTGGGCCACCGGCATATTGAACGTAATCAGTATAGGTTTCTTCGGGACCCATATCCGGATGAGGTTTCTTGGAAAGATATTGAAAAAATTCTTGGCCAGTAATATAATCTGCGTCCTTGATGTCTTTAATCAAAGCGGTGTAACAAATCTTCCCTTTATTTCCTCCTTCAACTCCAGGGATGGATTTAAACAAGTCTGCGGTTTTACCCAAACGGAACATCCACCAACATCTAGAAATCATTTCCGCCATATCATCCATTATCTCTTCCTTTTCGCCAGAAAGTTTTTTATCGATAGTAGTACAAAGCATTGGAACAGATTTTACTCCTTCCACTTCAATTCCTAAAAGTTTAGCATTGGTTATGGAAGCAACTCTAGCATCTATACTTGTTCTACAAATGGCTTCAGTATCCTTCTCCCCTGCTTTAGAAGCAAACCTCGCAATACTTCCCCCTATTAACATAAAGGAAATCAATAAAACGGTTATCTTAACCAAAGTAGTAGTCATAACTACTCCTCTCTTACTTTTAAGAAACCTTTTTAAGCGCCGTTTCATGTCTTTTCCTCCCAAAGTATGACCCCATTGTCTTCCTTACAAAGATAAGTTTTTTCCTTACCAACAAATTCCTGATCTAAATGAAATCTATCACATACAACCCATTCGTTTTTTGCACAAATTAAAGATTTAGTGTCAAAAGATTTCCAAAGGTTACTTTCAACAATTTCTTTAGTTCTAGCAAAACCCTTAAATGTATAAGGCACCAATTTTAAATTGCCATTATTTTGAAGAACATTCTTCCCATAGGGGTACAAAATTTGTCCTTCGGGAGATTTTCCTGCTCCACAATCATCGTAAGGTAGATGAACACGTGTAGAAAAAACGGCACAACCTTCCTTGAATCCAGAGATATCAGGATATTTTCCATTGCAGCCACTTTCAGAAAGACAATCTTCTCCAACCAATCCTTCACACCCCTGAGAGATTGCGTGAGAAACAGAAGTTGATTTTAGACCAGTAACTTCAATTGATTCATATTTCTGCCAATCATCTTCAGAAGAGGGGCATTTCAAAGAATTTCTGTTAAGTTGGTTAAAAATACTTTTCTCTTCTTCCTTATCAACTAAATAATCGCTATCAATTCCTTCATCCTCGTCTGAACTGGCAGGGAAAAAGCAGACTTGATTGTCTGAAGCTTTGAATAACCAAGCACCATCTTCAAGTTTATTTTCTACCCCTAGATAACTAAACCTATTAGAATTATCGGCCCCGGCAATTTTAATAATGTTTACGGATTTAAAAAAATTGCTATGGGCTTCTCCATCTGGTTCCAAAAAAGTATTGTAAAAGTCTTCAGAGACAATAACGCCGTTTTGTTCTCCCCCCACAACACATAGTTTTAGCGGAAGTTCATAATTAAGATTTGTTTCTTGTAAACCACCAACACCACCAAGTACACGAAGAAGTGTTTTATCTCCGTCCATTTCAAAAAGTAAAGTAGTTTGCTTTAGGAGGGGAAGTTTCTGATATTGTGCAAAACAATAATTGCCTTCCAATTTGGCCATGTCTTTCATCCTCCCTACCAATAAGTCTATTGCAACTTTGTGGTCTGGAGGGACTTTTGGTTTCACTCCTTTTATGTCCTTTCCGCCAACCTTTAAACTATTATTAAGCACAGCATCAGCAAAAGCATCCTTAATTCCACCCCACGTAGAACTATCAATTGTGAGAACGACAGCTACCACTATAACCACTAAAAGTATTGCTCCCAATCTTCTCCATGCAAATCCCATTTAAAACCAATCCAATATTTTATCAAAAAAAAAATCCAAATTCCCCTTCAAAGCAACAAACCAAACCGTCATCATAATTAAAAATACTAAAGCAAGGATTAGAAAAGCTAAGAACCATCTTGCCATTCCCTTTTTATTACATAAACATCTATTTATCATCTTTAAATCCCTATTGAAATAAATGGTTCAACAACCACTAAATAAAAAACCAACAAAAAAAGAATAATCGCTAAAGTAATCAAAAGTGCTTCCTTGGTAATCAGCTGTGCTTTCTTGGAAAAAACCATCTTTTTATTATTGATATTTTCATTTATTATCCGAATCTTTTTTATCTGTCTCTTTGAAAAGAGTGAAACAACAAACATTCCCCTCGCTGCATTCGAATGCTGAAGAGACAGTTCCATCGTACTTTTTGCTAAGACAATCGTCTTTCTTTAAACATTGTCCACCTTTGCTTTCACAATCAAGTAACCCTTGTTCTAAGGGAGTCGTTTTTCCTGTAAAAATAAGTAATATAACTATCAAAACCACTAAAGCCAGAACTGCACCAATAATAATCCACCAAATGTTCGCTAAGGCTTTCTTCCCAAAAAGGAAAGAAAAAAAAGATTTATTCATCTTTATTTCCAGCTACATCCACCAGAAGCTTCACAACTTTTCTGATCATCATTGAATTCTTTACAATCACTTATTTTATTACTAAATTCAACTTTAACTTTCTCTCCATCTTCAGGAGATCCTGCTAGACCAAAAGAACTTACAAAAGAGTTCGCTTCTGCGTCGTTAGGATGGCAAGTCCCATATTTAAGCTTCATTTTAACCAATTCAGTGTTGCCTACTCTTTCAACATCTTCTCCTACCGGTGTGATTCTACCAATAAAAACTGCTGCTAAAACAACCAGAACTATCAGAGCTAAAGCCGCGATAATTATCACATTTAATGAAAGACCTTGACCTTTTTTCGAAAACATAATTTTACACCTCGTTTTTTAAATATCGATTTACCTTTTAAAAAGAGATAAACCTATATAAATTTTGCTAAATCTTCAACTATCCACAGATGAATAATTCGCTTCTAACCAACCTTCCCTTCCCATCTGAAAGAAAGAATGGATTAGAGGTTTCCCTCCCTATCTTTTTAGCAGCGCATCCTCCTCTGGAAGAAACGATTGGTCCAATAATCGCGTCTCCTTGGACAACTGTAGATTCATATTGGTAACGAAAACCCCACCTTCCCAAACTTTCGTTCAGTAAAGCGGTTATTTTCCCTTCTAAATAATCACAACTATTTTTAGCATCGCAATGAAACTCAAATAAATCTTCTGGCAACCCGTGATTTTTTGCACAATCATCAAGAAGTTTTTTTTCTAACGAAAGTTTAGGTTGATTACAATCATAAATGGTGGTTTTCATTAAAGCAGCCATCGTACTAGCAGCTATCCCTTTCTGAGTAAAAACCTTCTTATCATCGTTTTGTAAAGCAAAAATGGTCATAAAAAGTAACCCTAACGTAATAAGAATAACGATAACTACCAAACCAACCATCTCCATCTGGCCTTTTTTAAAGAAGAGATTCATGAAAAAACCTCCACCTTAACAAATCCAAAATGGTATGAAGAAACACCATTAATTCCTTCACTTTGATCTTTCAAAGCTACTATAAACCTTGAAGGGGTGATTTTCTTAATTTCATTGGGAAGCCTTTCATAAATAATTATGTCTTCCTCTTTTTTAGGATAAGTTTGGTTAATTGTAATTCTTGCAAATGAAAATATGTCAAAATAGTAATCATCTTCTAACACCTGTCCGGCAGATCTTAACTTCATCAAATCAAAACAAAATGCTTCCGCCTCTGAATCTCCTCTAGTGCAAGCAATTTCGGGAAGATAAATCAGCTTAGTGGTAATATCTTGAGCTTTTTTAACAAATAACTCTTCTTCCTTCTCAAGTACTGCACCTTCCTGATATTTCCCATAAAAAAGCATCCCAAAAGCTACCAAAATAAAAAAAATGAATAAGACCGAGACTGTTTCAGTCATCCTTATTTGAGCTTTCTTGCTTAATTTCATTTTTATTTAATATAATTGAATCTCACATTCTTTCAAAAACTGGTTAGTTTCTCTTATTTTCTTAGATTCTTCAACAAATCCGGAACAGGAATCCCTTTCACAAATATCTGCTTGTCCCTGATGAACCTCTAAGGATTTAGAAAGAGATTTTGTATCAGAAGCACAGGAAGAACTTTTTGTTTTATCATAATACAGAAGCATCTCTTTTATTTTTTGACGATAAATTTCATCAACAAAAGAAATTCTGTTGAAAGCCTTCTGCATGTTACACCAATAATTCAAATCATCATGAGCAAATATAGCGGCATATTTGGCGGCATCTCTCTCTCCTCCCACAGAGATTAAAGGCAAAGGTTCTTGATGCATAGAAGCCCAACTATCTCCTTCCCTCTGATAATAAGTAATCTGGTTTCCTGAAAAAGAAACTGCTCGAACATTTTTATCTGCAAGCACATCGAAAATTCCTGGAACTTTGGCTCCTTCCACAATCAAGCCTCCTTCTAAATCAATAATTTTTAACTGAAGCTCCCTAGTTATGTCCAACTTAGCATACTTGGCTTCTGGCAAATATTTTACATTAAATCCTTCCGTTTGATTAAGAAATTCTTCTACAAAAGGCAAGTCCTTTTTACCAATCAAAACATATTTCACACTTGGAGAAGTTAGCATTAAAAAATCAAGAGTTTTATAGGGTAAATTGTAAGGCAAACTTATTAAAAATAATTCTGAAGATTTTATTTCATTTGGCGAAAAAAGGGGGTCAATATTATTCTGCTCCCTAAATGGTTGGTCTTTTAACGAGAATTCGGTAACACTATCCTCACAACTAAACAATAAAATTTCTTTCTCTAACCCTCTTAGTGGAATTACATTCTTAGTTTTATCCGAAACTCTAGCTGCAGTAAATATTGAATCCATCGTTCCTACAATATCTCTTGCTAAATTTTCTTCAGAAACTTGTTGCTGTTTAACCACAATACCTACAAAAAAAAGTAAAATTACCGCCCCAGCTATCAAAACAAAAATCCAATTAAATCCAATCTGCATCTGGGCTTTTTTAAACATTATCAAGGCTCGGGAAGGGATAATTCCGTACTATCCCCTTTACCTTCAAGGACTAGACGAAAAGATCCTTTTTCAATTTTTGTACAAAGAAATCCTTCATTCTTTTCTCCATAAATTTTGATTTTGTGAATCTTCATTTGAATAGTATCTACTTTAGGTGAAAGGAAAACATTTTCTTCCACAGCCTTAATTCCCGTAACATCGTCTCTACTCCAAGCTTCTCTCCATACTTCACTAGCATAGAAATCTTCCTGAAAGAGTTCATCTAAATCCTCTTCAGTGGGTTTAATGTCCATGTTAACAAAACAAATCTTTTCATATTGGCCAGGTGCTCGGAAATCTTTAATTCTTACGGCCCCATAGTTGGTGTAGATTTGTTTCACTGAAGTTTCCAAATCATTTTTAAATTGTAAAAAGACTACCTTTTCTCCTTTATCCAAAAAATCTTGTACTGCTTTAAACCCAAAAATCATAATTAATGCGAAAGTCAAAGCTACAACTATAAAAATAAAAGCCTGTGCAATACCCATCCCTTTTTTTCCAAACATCATTTTCTTTTCTTTCTCTTTTTGCTGATATCTTTCAACTTTCCAAAAATATCTTTTGCTTCATCCTTACTAACAACTTCATGGATTTTTTTATCCTTTGTTTTTCCAGCTATCTTGTCCAATTTAGAAAAAACATTTTTCTCTTCTTTCCTTAACCCAGGCCTAATTTCCTCCTTATGTTCGGAATAATGTTGTGCTAAGTTACCTAAACGAGATAAGTCAGAACCTTTCCCCTTCAAAGCTTTTTCTAATGGAGGAATGCTTGAAGAAGACTTTGAAAATTGTCCAAACAACGATTTTCTCTTTTTCTCTTTAGATTTCTCAATAGTGTCTTTTTTCTTCCAAGCGAAGAATTTCTCTTTGAAAGTTGCTGGTTTTTGTACCGCTTGTTTTGTTGGTTCCGTTCTTACAAACCCTGTTTCTCCTTTTTTAGACTGCGGAGAATATAAGTAATAATAAACTAAATAACCAGTTCCACCAAGGATAAGTAGAAGACCTATTAACATCAATATTAAAGCTAGGATAGATTCTTCTTCCTTTTCTTTTGTAGTTGAAACTCCCGTAGTTGGTTTTTTCTTATCGTCCTTCTTTTTGTCATCAACTTTCTTTTCATCTTCTTCTTCATCAAATTTGTAAAGATCATCACTGAAAAAGTCATCGTCTTTTACACAAGGATCTGTACCAGCGTAGTATTCTTGCAGATTACTCCTTCCATCATCATCATAATCTTGAGTTGCATCATCTACTCCGTCACCATCTGAATCTTTACTGAACGGACTTAACAAGCACCCTTCTCGAGATCTTAATTTTTCCCAAGAATCTGGCAAACCATCTTTATCTTCGTCTTTTCCAGCTTCTTCATCTGTCAACTGTTCTAATGAACAACCATCGTTACCAACTATTTTTCCAGCAGGTGTCTTTAAACAAAGATCACAAGTTTTTTTGTCTCTAACACTGTCTCCATCCTGATCAACATAAGTAAACAACTTTTTGCCACTCACATTAATTCCCGTATAATCAGAAGCAGTGTAACAAACCCATTTCTTTCCTTTAATAAGCAAATTTTTTCCATTGTAAGATTTATTTGCTTGACATTCTGATGAAGCAGTAGAAATGCCATACTCAATACTCTTACATCCAGTTGGACTAGAACATTTCAATTTAACTACCGTTTTCAAACAACTTGAATCATTAACCACATAATCTACTTTTGGAGCCACATTATTTTCTTTCGTGGTTACACAAAATGAAGAGTTTTCTTGCACAACCGCAATACCATCACTCTCTTTAGGATTTCCTTGGTTTTTGACCGCATCCCATGTCCAAACTTTAGTATAATAAATGTGGTCTTCTTTAAATTCTGAAACTGGAATAGATAAGGGCAAAGTTGGACCAACAGATTTGTTGTAAACGACCCCCTTCTGAATTTCTTTACTTTTATTTGTTAAAAACTTTGAATAATTCTTTTCTGAAAAAGTTTCATAAATTGAATAGTATCCCGTATACCCGCTTCCAAGTTGAGTTGATTTTTGTTCACCATAAATCTTTTTGTAAGCAACGCTAGGAATTAATCCATTATCATAAATTTCGTAATAATAACCAGAAATATTGTTATCGCTTGTTTCCACCATCACTGACCATTCCTTACTTCCACAAGTATAATTCCCATCCTCTACTGAGATCACACTTGGAGCAGTTGTGTCTATGGTAAAAGAAAGTAAAGCTGTAGCGGTCTTCTTTCCCATTATGCAACTTACTGGGATTAGATAATCCTTATCTGGTAAGCTTAACAAAGTGGAAGTATGAATTTTTTCTCCGGTAACATTAAAGTTTTGGTATTCGCTACCTAGCTTATATCTACAAATTGCATTTTTACTGGTTTCTACAAATAAGTTTGCGGAAGTTCCTTGAAGATATCCTCCTTGAGGAGATGCTTTAAGGATAAAACCTTCAGTAACTTTATCTGTCCCATCATCATTTTTTTCATCATTTTTACTTTCTTCCGTGTAATCAACTTCGAATTTAATCTCTTCAACTTTTGAAAAATCGTCTGCCCCATTTTTACATTGAACATTAAACAAATAATCTTTCTTCAGACCTACAAATGAAATAGAGTAATGTTGCTCATGTTTCTTGAACAAAGTATTTTTATCTTGTCCTGGAAACGAATATTCCATTGTTAAATAATCGCTACTTCCATCTCCAGCAGAATTATCACTATATCTGCAAAAGGTTTTATCATCAGTAGTTGCAAATAAACGAGTTGTTTTTTCTTTCAAAATTTTATTTGGTTCAGCTCCTTGATCAATTATTTCTGGCGCAGAGGGGTCATACTCTATATGAACGACATGTTCAGGACTAAGCCCTCCATCACCTGCTTCGCAAACAACATATAAGGTTTTTACTCCTCCTTTTTCGGGGTAAGCACCAAGGGAACCGCTAGGGAAATTGGGAAAAATATATTTTCCTCCCTTCCCTTCCAAAACTCTATCTAAATCAACTTTATCGTAATCAAACCCTTCACTCAACCCTAACTTACATATTTTTGAAGAAACTTTTGTTGTAAACCTTAATTCAAATTGTGGTTTGTTACTTATTCCCCATATTTCATCTTCGAACATTTTAATTGGAGGACTTTCCAAAATTAAACCATAACCTTCAACAATAATTTTTCCACAGAAGGGCTGAACAACTTCATTCCCCGATTTATCTTTTGAGAAATAGCAGATACTCGTTGTTTTATCTACTTTAAAGGGAGCGGTATACTCTACGAATTTCCCCGTGGACTTTAGTCCACATCCTTTTCCTAAACAATAAAATCTTTTTTCACAAGAAAAGCCATCTGCCTTACAAGAGAGGGTTACTTCCACATCTTTAACAAAAAATTCTTCCCATCCATACTTCACTGGTTTCTCAACCCTTTTACCCTCTTTCAAAATAATTTCTGTGTTTGGTGGAGTGAAATCAACCCTAAAATTAAAGAAATCTTCCATAGTTCCTTGAGTAACAACGTCTGTGCAAATTACTTTGTGAGAAGCGGAATAATCACCTTCAATGAAACCAGGGATTGCATCTGTTTTGTGAATTTTTAAATCTGAAGAAGCTTTGAAATCAGCAACTTTCTGATTCTTAGCTTGATTGAATAAAGAACAAGTTGCATCTATAGTGGTCTTAACTTCAAATGTTAAAGTGGTTTTACTAAGAATGCTCTCAAGTTCTGGTGATAAGATTTCTATTCTCTTTTCTAAATCAAAAACAAATGTTTTATTTTTACTATTTTCATTACCCAAAGAATCTTTACAAGTAACCTTTACATCCGCCCTAACCACTTTTAACCCAGGGAATGAAACCATTTTTTGTTCAGTAATGGAAACAGCTTTATTCACTTTAGTTCCCAAAGGCAGTAGAGGAGTTAGTTCAAAGTCACAAGACATTGCTTCGCTAAGATCTTCTAAAAACACACTTAAATCAGTCGTATCACCAAGGGTCTTTTTTGTGGATTTAATTGTAAATTCTGGAGGGACGTTATCAACATAAATCTGCGCTTCTTGAACATTTTCTTGGTTGAAATACCTGTCTTGTGAGAAATATTTTAAGAGATAAATTTCTCCATCTATTTTTTTATCTTTCAACTGTTCATAAAGATTTAAAGTAACTTCTTCCTTAAATTTTAAACCAGGATAAGGCTTTTTAACAAAATTTTCCATCAAACATTTGTCAGAACTAGCACTGGTTAAACAAATTCCTGCCACTCCCAAATGATTTCCTTGCCATCCCTTTTTGTTAATACTTTCATCTCCTTCTAAAGTTACATTGGTGTTCACAGAAGAAACCGTAAAAGTAAAATCTCCCACAATGGAAGTTTTTGGAGGAGTGTTGTCGCTCTTACATAAATCCTTGTCTGCTCCTTTAAAACCTTGACAATCATCGGTAACTTGTTTGTCAACATCCGCATCCTTAACACACTTTCCATCTTTATTGTTACCTATCCATCTGCAAGTTCCCCAATTACAATTGTCAGCAGAAGGAATAATCTTTCCCTTAATATCCATGTTTACAGGAGATTCTCCTTCACATTCCAATTTACTTCCATAAGTATAACAATTTGTATTTTTCGCAGGACTTTCTCCACATTCATTACATGAAGATAAAGCCCCTTTTCCCAAATAAGGAGGATTAGAGAAACATCTTCCTAAACCAGTACATACTTCAGCAGTACAATAAAAATTTTCCAAAAGAGATGCTGAAGAACTACATAAAGAACATTTATCATCGTTATCGTATTTTTCTTCGATACAATACCCTGCGCCCGTTTCCTTAGTAGTTAGCAAAGAATCTTTATCATAGCCTTTGAAAATTTGACTATAGTCAAGAACTTCTTTGTTTGAAGCTGCATCTACCCATTCACAAGGTTTTGTTAAACAATTGTTTATTTCACACGCCCCCTTACTCTTGTAATCAAAACAACTTTCCAATTCTAAACATACTTTACAAGAGTCTACAATCGTATGAGTTTGGTCATAGTAACAGAAGTTTTTAGGAGAATCTCCTTTATCTTTAATCCCATAACATTGATTGGCAGTACTTTGTAGTCCAAAAAGTCCTAAGTCAGCAAAACAGGCATCTGTGCCCATACAAGTTGCTTTTCTTGGATCGTTTGATGGTGCACATAACAATCCCGGAGGACAGTTTTTAGCAGGAATAATAACGTTGTTGTTACTACAAGTATAAATTTGATTTGCTTGGTAAGGAGCATGTGGTTCACAAAAAGTTTCCCAATCTTTTAGGTACCTTCCTTCACATTCCTTTTGACCCAATTTGATTGATTTTGAAGGAGAATAATCTGAATATTTTATTCCTCCATCTTTGTAAACTGCCCTTATTTTATATTCATAAGTTTCTAACCACTCTAATCCTTCCTTATCAACATAAGAGTTCTCTGCTCCATTAAAGATGAATTTTTTAGTTTTCCCCTCTGCTCCTTTCCTTTCAACTTCATACCCTTCAACTTCTGGACAAGGTTTTATCCAAGAAAGCTTAACTCCTATCTCTCCAGGGAGATGATTTAAATTAAGAGTATCAACCTTTTTTTGTGGATCGGTACCATCGGCCGTACATACTCCTACAAGTTTTTTTAGAAGAACATCATATTGTAAACCTGCTTTAGTAATTTTAAAAGATTTTGGTCCAAAAACATACTCACCATTCAGATAAGTTGCTGAAATGGAATGTTGTTCTTCATCTTTCTGTAAATCCATAACGATGCTATAAGTTGCCAAAGGTTCATATTGTGAACTTGCTCTAAGTTTCCCATCAATAAAAATTTGTACCGCCGGTGTTTTTTCATTTGCATCCAAATTGTTATCAGAATTCTTATCTAAAAATGCCGTTCCTGACAAAATTGTTTTTGGAGTTCCCGTTAAAATCAATTCTATTTTATTTGTGCCTTTTATTACCGCAAGTTCCTTGCTACCTTGTTCAAAACCAACTTTATTAGCCGTAAAAGTAAACTTCCCTTCTGGTAAATTTGCAGAAAACTTACCTCCTGCAGAAGTGGTTGTTGACCCTGTAATTGAAGTCCCTTTCCAAAGAACTGTAGCACCATCAACAAGTTGTCCTTGAGCATCTTTAACCACTCCAGAAACTATGGCACCAATAATTAATTTATTTAAAGTAAAATCGTAAGACTTTTTTTCCCCAATCCCTATAGAAATTGTTGCTTGAGCAGTTTGATAACCTTCCTTGCTAACCTCAACAGGATATGTTCCTGGATCAAGTTTTGGAAAGGAATATTTTCCATCTGCTAAAGAATCTGTTTTATCTTTCCCAATTAAAGAAATTGTTGCTGAAACTGGCCCATCTACATCCTTGATTACTCCTTCGAGAGAACCCTCAGCCAATTTTTCCTTACAATAATCAATTTGACATTTGGCTGCTTTATCTTCCTCACTTCCTCCCGCAATATGGTAGGGGGTATAAATCCCTGGTTTTATTTTTATTTTATCCTTACATGCCTGTTCTGTCATAGGATAATTACACACAAGTTGGTCCACATTAGGATATTTTTCTACACAACAAACCGCTTCACATTGACTTTGGTATTGGTCATCTGAAAGTTCTTTACCTCCTTCTTCTTGACAAAGACCCAAGGGTTTCTCAAGACAATCTAAATCACAGAAAACTTGTTTACATTCTGGAAAGAGGTTACATAATTTTCCTTCTTGGAAATCTTTAGTAATATCACAATCATCTTTACATTCCTTCACAGCCACAGATTTCAAAATACCGGAAGTACAATACACTCCTTTGCTGGCCTTTTTGTAAAGAAAACATCCACTTTCTTCCGCAGAAACTGATATAGCTAGAACTAATAAAAATATACTAAAAACTACTATAAACATCCCTCTTTTTTGTTTATTCATCTACAGCCTTAAAAGAAACCTTTAACGTTTATAAATATTCCGACGAAGAGAAAGTACTATTTTTTGCCAAAATATTTGTCTCTAGCCATTTTTTCCAAATTATGAAAAGTTTTTCCTTTTTTCTTATCCTTTTTATTCTCGTGAGCCCTAATCATCCTACTTAATTTTGAAACATGGGTTTTGTTGTCCAAAGGAATCCCCAATTCGAAAAGAATTTGTCCTCTTTTTTTCTTTTTCATCTTTTTTCCAAATTGTTTTTTTAACCAATTAAGCCTTTCTTCTGACTCTGGAATAATTGTTGAAGCCCAGCTATCTCCTTGAGGTTGTTGAGCAGTCCTATTTCCATGATGCTTTTTGAAAAACCAGAAAATGCCCCCCATTAACGCTAGTAAAAAAATGACGAAATATAGTCCTGAGTTTGATGAATCTTCTTTTACTTCTTTAACTTCTTGTTTTATTGGTGCAACACAATTGGCTTCTTCTCCCGCAGGAACTTCTTTTGCACAGACTCCTTTGAAAGTGATTTTACAATTATCTTGACAAAAGACAGGTTGACATTCTGGAAGTGTTGAGCAATGAGTTTCTTTTATTTGGCATTCGTCTTCACAAATCGATTGGGCTTTAGTTTTGTCCATTTCTTGACAATAATAAGAACTTTCATTTTCTAAGAAGCAAACTTGTGCTACTACTGAGGTTGCTAATAGGAAGAACACTAACACCATTATTTTTTTCATATTAAAATCAAGTTGCCGAGATATAAAAACTTTTCTTAGATAGTCTTTTAAAAAATGGCCCTTTTTATCTCTCCATGGGTTTGGAAAGTAAATTACTCAGAGGACTTTTATCATTATGCGTAGCTTTGCCAGCTTGCGGTACTTCTGAACCCGATGAGTTCGTTGAACCAGATGCTTCTGTAGAAGTTGAACAAAATTTAGAGATGAAAATTTTGCAAGGAACAACAGATTCCGCTGGTTTAGTTTTTTCTGGAGAGCAGGAACTTGAAGTTGTTGATGATTCTGGAACTCCTCAAGCCGGTGTTGATGTAACTTTATATCAATGGAGGAAAGGAGATATTTATCTTTCTGAAAAAGGAGGCATGGCCGTTTTTCCTCTTGCTAAAAAGTATGATAATGTAATGGCTTTTCCTTTAACTGGGAAGAAGAAGTTGGTAGTTCAAGCATCTCCGGGAGTAACTTTGTTTGACCAAGATTCTCAAGGAGTTGTTTATGATTTGTTAAAATGGACTTCTGGGAACGAATATATTTGTAATGGGATTTATACTACTGAAACTTTAATTAAAGGTCGCGAGTTAAGTGTAGAGTTAATTTCTTATTTTGATCCAACGGGGAAGATAAAATATTTTTATGATAAAATTGATTGGTTGATGGAGCATGGATTATTGGATGATTTGCCTGCAAATAAGAAATGGTTTTCGTTAACACCTGCGAATCCTTTGGGTATGCCTTTGTTGGTTCAGAGAGGTTTGGCTAAGAACATTTTTGATGAAGACACTTACGATGCTTTGAATGCAAATTGTAAAGAGATTAAGGACGAGGTATTTAGTTGTTCTGGGGACGAGTTGTTTTGCGATGACTTTAGTGGCGAGGAGTTGGATGGTAGGTGGGAAGAGAAACCATGTGGAAGTAAAGCAGGTTATGATTTTGAAGAAGGTAAATTAAACTTAATTGTTAATGGTAAAGGTTCTTGTTTCTTAGAAAGCAAAAAACAAGTTACATTGGGCAATGGTACTTATGTATTCGAAGCTAGATGGAAAGTTGATAGTAATAAAGGAGTAAAAGTAAGAGTAGGTGTTGCAAGTGACAAAGGTGGAGTTTCATTTGGTTACATTCCAAAATCAGAAACATTCTTTTGCGGAAATTCAAATGAGACTTGCGAAAAAATAGTGAATGGGTGTGAGGGTCCTTTAACAAAATATCAAACTACTAAATTCAGAGTTGAAAAAGGTTCTTTAGTTACTTATTTTGTTGATAATTCTTCAAAAGGATTTGAAACAAAGTGTATTCCAAAAGAGATCCCTACAAAAGTCCACCTTACCTGTCAAAGTAATTCTAATTCTAAGTGTACTTTTGATTATGTCAAATTAGAAAAAGAATAATTAAGTGACACATTTGTAAACTGAGCTGGTGGTACCAATGTCTTCACAAACCCCTGGCTTTCCAGAAACAAAATCATAACAAACTTTTTTATCTTTAGCACTGGTGGAATCACATCCACATTGATACTTATTAAAATCCTTTCCAACAGCGACATTATTCTGAAAAATATTACTAGGGGTATCAACAGTATAAACAATCTCACTCTCACAAGCCTTCTTATCCAAACCACAACCCGCGGGACCATTACACCAAAAGCCATCCTTCTTCTGTTCTAAAGAATACTGCTCCCTACCAGAACATTCAGAAGCCACCTTACTACAAGTTGTATGTATTGCGGGGTCTGGACAAATAATTTTTCCATTGGCATCTTTAACTTCGCGATACTTTGGATCCCCACAAAGATTTCCCCTTCCTTTATCACAAGTTGCATATTGCTCTTCCAAAATATAATCAATTTTGCCAACATTTCCACCGCAAGTCTTCTCCGGATTTACAAAACAATCTCCACTATTCTTAATTTTAAAATCGTCAGCACAACAACTATGAGTAGCCAAGAAAGGATTTATTGGAGTCTGAACCCTAACAATCTTTCCCTTTTCATTTTTCCAATCATTATAAGGAGCTGCAAAAGGATACTCTTCATTTCGATGAGGTATACACTCAACCATTCTAACTTCTAATTCCTGCTGCTTCTCATCTTTATACCCTCCACAGAAATTAACATCAACATCCAACTTTAGCTTATCGCCATCTTTATAATCTATTTTTCCAAAATCATTAATATCCTTATAATCGTCTATCAAACAACTCGTTCCAGAAGGGATGCAAAACAAATTACTTCCCTTAGATAACGCAGTAACAATTGGGATTTCGTTTCCATTCTTTGTTATTCTAGCATTTACTTCCTGTCCTTGTAAATTAACTGAAGGATATCTAAATTCCAAAAATAGAGGGTCTTCTTTACTAACCATATAAGTGCCTAAATTCTGTGAATAAACTTTGTAATCAACCAAGACATTATTATCAAGAACTTTGTAAGGAAGGTTGAAAGAGATCTCGGAATCAAGAGGTTTATCCACGGCAATTCTAACATTCTGCCAATCCGATAAACCATGTTCGTCTTCTACCCTTACCTTAAATTCATATTTCTCCAAAGTTAATTCAGGAGGAGGAATTACCATCTTATTTCCTTTAACAAACTGGTCCCATCCGGTAGGCAATCCTTCAAAGAAATATTTTACCTCTTTACTCTCCTCATCCGGATCAACTGCGTTAAGAGTTATATCCACATCTTTCAAAGTGGGGTCTTCCTTAATTACCAAATAATCATAACTAACTGGACAAGCTTTCCGATTAACATAATCTAAAGCAGGTGGCCTGTTCTGTCTAGCAACCCTATAAAAAAAATCAGGCCCTTT
The DNA here is from genome assembly GCA_964552945.1 of uncultured Methanosarcinales archaeon. Taxonomy (GTDB): domain Archaea; phylum Nanobdellota; class Nanobdellia; order Woesearchaeales; family GW2011-AR9; genus CAZEAB01. Next base: position 34,311 of record CAZKIP010000004.1, on the reverse strand, counting down.
GAAAATAAAAAGGTCGTGCCCATCGACACTCTGTCTCTCCATTTCCACATCAAAAGTTTGCATCGCTGTTAGAGATAACTCACAAGTATAAGGACCTATTCCTTCACAATTAGAAATGTCTTTCTCACTTTGATAAGAAAAAGAATTTTTCTTCAAAGTATCAGAAGTAAATTCGAAATCAGCATATTTCTCATCCCATCTTAAAGCAAGGGAAACTACGGAATCTAAAAATCTCTTAAATCTAGTTTTTACAACCATATTAAATTTTGAATTTGTAAAAAATTCCTTCCCTCTAACAACAAAACGTAGTGGATATTCCACATCAACATGGAGTGCTTCTGCTTTCAATTCTACATCCATCGTAAACTCAGTTTCACTGATAACTGCATCGTTAGAGATTTCTTCATTAACAAACTGTTTAACACACCTTTTAGTTTCTTCTTGTAAATATCTTTCTAAATCTCCCTCTATTACATTAAGAATTCTTTCTCTATCTCCAAAACCAATTGTTGTGTTTGGAAAAGAATAGGTACATAAATCTGGAGGAGCATCAACAGAATTACAAGGATATACATTATCGGAAGACCTTAATTCATTTCTTATTCCAAAAAAAACCCTGGCTCCTTTAACATCTTCTTCTCCAGCAACTCTTACTCCTAAATCTTTCGAGAAAGCCACAATCCCTCCTGGTTGGTCTGCCCATAATCTCCCTTGCTTACCAATAAGTTCCAATGCTTCATCCAAAGGATCCTCTAAGCAATCTTCTACAAATAGTCTCAACCCTTCCCTTTGTAAAAGTTCAGTATAAAACCTATCTTGTTCATCACTTAAAGAAGATTCGGTAACTTCTTTTGTGAAAGATAGTAAAAAAATGGAAACTAGAAAAATCGTTGCACCTAAAATTATGAAGATGGTAATTTGTCCTCTTTTTTTCATTGTAAGGAATAAAACAATACTACCTTATAAATTTACTCTCGTTTAAAGTGGTGATATTTAATTTCTTCAAAGTAATCGTGGAAATCAATAAAATTTATCGAATCTCCAAAATGATTGAATACGCCGCTTTGAAAATTCTTAAATTCTTCTAAGTCTTCAAAAACAAATGCTCCCGTTAAATCATAATTTCCAAAAGTATAAGAAATAAATTTTGTAGATTTCAACCCCATTAGATAATTCTTAATCTCCTTCAATTTCAACAATCCTTTAAACTTCATTTTTATGGTGATATGTTTATCCAAAAAACCAATCACCCTTGGTTCCAATGAAGGACGAATTGCAATAATAATTTTTCTTTTAACCAAGTCTTTATACATGTCTCTTACTTTAGGTAAACTGCTTCCCATTTCTTTGGCAATCATACTAAAAGACCCCCTTGGGTGCTCAGAAAGAACTTTTAGAAATTCTCTTTCTTTTGGAAGTACAGGAATAGGGTCGGCTCCATAAATAGAAGTATCTTTATCTATCCAGGGATAATCTTTAAACAAGTAATGATGGGAAGGGGAATTGGCACTATAAAGAAGCAAAATCCGATATCCAACAACCACCTTTTCAAAATTTTCTACCAATTCCAGAAGTATACTTTCAAGCAAAAGGACATCTTCAGCAATTATAGAGATATAAAGTTGATATTTTCCAATAATTCTCTGAATACTATAAACCTCTGGCTTACTCTTAAGATAATTGATTAATTCGGCTTCCTTTTTAGCAGTATGATCCACCACCCTTAGATACAGATAATATGTTTGATATCCTAACTTAGAAACGTCGTAAATAACTATGTCATGCAAGTAGAAACCGCTTTCTTTCATCTTATCAATACGATAAAGAACAAAGGATTTTGACTTATTGATTTTTTTTGCTATCTCTGTAAGGGTAGCACGGCCATTTTTATCTAGTTCGTACAGGATTTTCCTATCATATTTGTCTATCTTGAACATATTGTAATAAATTAAGGAAGGTTGTTGCTTTTTGTTCAAAAAAGTGGCCGGAACTTTTAAATATTTCTTTTTATAGTTACTCCTGCAAGGTAAAGAAATGAAAGAAAAATCCTTGCTATTGTTGGAATGTTTGCGAAGAAATTCACGCGCAAAACTAACTTCCATCAGCAAAAAAACGCACATACCAATTTCAACCCTCTTCGATTTACTGAAAGGGCTGCAAAATAGTGTAATTAAGAAAAACACGGTTGTTTTAAATTTCGATGAAATGGGTTACAGGGCCAGAGCTCAAGTATTTTTGAAAGTTGATAATGAAAACAAAAATAGATTACTTCTATTTTTGCAACATCACAATAATGTAAATACCTTACAGAAAACAAACAATGGATGGGATTTCATAGCTGAGGTGGTTTGTAAGAATATCAAAGAGCTAGACACTTTTTTAGAGTTGCTTGAAAAGAATTACGCAGTAGTTTCTTTTAATATGCATTATCTTATAGAAGACATTAAGAAAGAAGGATTTAGTCTTCTAGGGCCACTCTCAAATTTGCAGTGATATTTGGGAAGATATAATCTAAATTTGTTTTAGCCTGTATTGTAGTTAATTTGTTTGTATCAACACATCTGAAATCGAAATCTTTTGTATTAAAAACGCCTTTACTTTTGAAAGAAGGATGCTTAATCCTTGTTTTATCATAATATTGACAGAGAGGCGTTTTAAAGCCCTCATACTCAACGGTAATTCCTCCCTCTAACTCGTTCAATACTTCTTTAACTGCCCTTACTTCCTGCTTCCCTTGCTTTGCAAGATATATCTCATTAAAGTTCTGCGCTTTCAAAAGAAATTCTTTTGATGTTTTGGAAGGCTTATTTCCTTGTCCAAAGAAGTTTGCAAAGAAATTTTTAACAGTATCCCACATCTTTTCTAAAGTATCTTTCTTGATAGAAATTCCGTCTTCGCTGTAAATAATTGCATCTACTCTTTGATCGTACCAAAATTCTGTCCCTTTCAATTTACATTTAACAAATCCTTTATCCTCTCCTTGACAAAGGTCATTTAAATCAGTTGGATTAATTTTTAGAAGTGTTAAAAAAGAACCAGTTGAATTACCAGGTTTGTTCATAGTAGTGGCAAAAGCTGTTGAGAATTCATCTTTTTCACCATACCTAACAACACACACATTGTTTATACAAGTGTCTTCTTCTTCTGAAATTTTTGGATGTCTTTGTTTTGAGCAAGTGTGAATCTTTTTTGGTGGGGTTGGTGTTTGACCAGGTAGAGGAGCTTTTCCACCAGTTGAAACAGTTTTTTCTGTTCCAAGGATGAAAGGTTTATTTTCATCTTTAACAATGTTGAAAGCAGAGATTGGATCTGTACAATAAATAGTGTAATCCTCTTTATCAACCGCATCAAGTAATGCTGATGCTAAAAATTTAGTTCTACTGGTCCAGTTACCCGCTGCACAGAAATGGTCTGCCACATAGCCATTATTATCTAAACATGCTTGGAAGTCTCCTTTATTTGGATCATTGGAACCCATCACATAACATTGCTCTATTTTTTCACAGAAACCAAATTCTTTTTCATTCCAATCTTTTTTAGGGGTAGATATTGTCCATTCTCCTGCTAAGCAACGATATGTTTTTCCATTACTTGTTTTTTCTGCAAGGAAGGTATGTTCTCCCATTGGTGCTGTACATGCGTATCCATTCCAGCAATAATCTTTTGGACAGCAGGCGATACCTGCTCTATCTGTTTCCAGTTCTTGGAACTCTTCATATTTTACTGGTTCCTCATCTTTTTCCACTAATTGGAGAAAGGGATTTTTAATTGTGCAGGGTCCTTTAAAAAATTCAATCGTTAATAAAGAAAAATCACCTGTATTGAATTTATCAGTTGTTTTGATTACACCTTTTCCATCTTTATTATAAAGAACTATTTTTGACTTACAAGTTCCTTCATGAGAAAAATGTAACTCTACTTTCTGAGGTACTGGAATTTTATTAGATTTCAAATGATTTTTATCTAACAGGTTTATAGTTCCGTCTGCATCAGAGTATATTACTGCACCTGGTTGCGCCCCTAACAATTCCCAATTTTTCAATTCCTTAGCTGGTTGAATTGTTGAAAGGAAATTTCTTGCGGGGAGGACGGAAGTTGTGTGGACTCTGTCTTTTGGAAGGAATGGTTTATCTTTCAAATCTAGAAGGTCAAAAACTGGAAAAATAAGACTTCCTTTTTCGTCTTTTTTGAAGGAAGCATCTCCTTTATTTAGGTCGTATCCCACTTTAGTTAAGGGTTCAGTACTCCATTCGCTACCTAATCCGTTGTCAGAATATGAACAATATTTGTCTCCTTGGAAATCGCAGAAGTTTGCTTGTTTAAAATGGGGTTTAACCAAAGCATTATTGGTGATATAATCTGGTGCTTGACACCCATAGAATGCCTTCTCTTTATCTTCATATATTCTAACTGTGGACAAAGGAACCTTTTTTGCTACAATAACTCCATGATTGTTGAAAGGCCCTGACTCAATTTTTTGTACTCCTGGTTGATATGACCCTCCAGTCTTTCCTTTGCCTGTGCCTGCATCATCATCTGTTGGAGGAAGTGCAGGAATCCCTGGCGCATTACCTGCCATATTCGGGACATTGGGGTCAATTGTAATTTTTCTTCCTAATTTATGTTCTCCTTCTTCATCAACGAAAAATAAATCATACATCTCTGTATCTTCATAAGTTATTGTATATGGTGGTTCTCCTGGGAGAGGGTAGGTACAAGTTTCCGACATGCATGGTTTAATTATTTTCTTGTTATTTACTTCTAGTGGTTTTTTTGGAGTTGTTGTAATCAAATTTAATTCTTCGTTAGGATTTATATCTGCAATCAAATGAATCTCATCATAATTTCCAATATTTAAAGGGTTAAATTCCTTACCTAAATCTCTTTTTTTGATATCTTTTCCAAGAGGATTCCAAAAATAAGTTTTTATTACGTTTATTTGTGCATTAGAAGGAGCGTCGGTAAGACTAACTGTTGGATTGGTTGTTTTTACATCTTTTAGGTTAGAAAGTTCATTTTTTCCAAACTTGTGAATTATATTTTCTTTGTTCTTAAAATTGACTTGTGTTTTATATATTCCACTAGATTGTCCTTGATTACTAGGAGGAGGACTTTCAAAAAAAAGAACTCCCTTAATTTCTAAAGGATTACCAAATGTACTATGTTCTTGAGGGTTGAGTTGGGAAGTAATCTTAAATTCTTTCACTTTTATCTTTTTATCCTCGGGGTTATCATTAAGAATTTTTTTTTCAAGATCTATTTCATATAGGTGTGTCTGGCTCAAATCAGAAAGTGGAAATGCATAATTAATTATGTGAACCTTATCATTATCTTTTAATGCCTCTACATTACTATAAATATCATATTTGATATGAATTTGGGCAGGGTGTGTTTCGTCTTCTGCTTCTGCATAAATATTTATCTTTTTTACAAAACCTCCAAAATGCCCCATAAGGGAATTTTCATTAATTTCCTTTTCAGAAATTTTAAACACCTCATTATTAGTATTCTGTGTGTTTTTAGAGATGGTCATTTTTGAACTTATTATTGAACAATCAAAACTATCTGAGTCCCCATCAAGGTTCAGGAAATTAACCGAAGGATAGCAAAAAAAGAGATATTTTGATCCAACGTATTCTTTTGTTGTAAAATATACTGTTGAGGTAATTTCTGCAGTTCCAACGTTAATATCATCTCTCTCTTTTTTCATATAAGAAACTTCATATCCAACATTTGTAACTGGTTGATTATTTTCTACCGGTACAGAATTCCAACAACCATATTCGTTCTTAGACATTCCCGCATAATATTCTTCATCGGTATTTCCACAACAAAGGTTCTTTCCCAAATTGTTAAAATTGTCCCCTCCTAGCCAAGCGTTTCCGACAGAGTCAACCTTTTTATCAGAATCTGCAGGTTTATAATTTGGGTCATACAAGACATTACAAATGTTTTCTCCACTAATTTCTCCATTTATTGTGTCTAATCCTTTTTCCAACCAAGAACTTTCTTTTTTAGAAACACTCTCTTGTCCTGAACAAACTGCTTTGTCACTATTATCTTCTTTTGTTAAACGAACATTTCTTACTTCAATAACATGTTTTGGTAAAGTACTAAAAGAAATTGCTTCAACTTTAGGGTAAGCAGATACAGGAATTCTAATTTTCATCCACCTTCCTTCTTCTATTTGTGAATTTCCAACAGCATAACTCAACGCATTTCCTTTCAAATATGGTTTATCTTTTGCACTAATCTCAAATGTTACTTCAGGTTTTTTAAACAAATCAATTGAAGTAAATCTCAAGTGTAATTCTAAAACATTATAATCTCCAAAAGATAATCTTCCCTCTCCATAATAATTTTTTAATCCTTGATTATTTTCAACCAAAATAATCTTTTGAGAATCAGTAGAATACCCCTCGTCAATATGTAAAGAAAACAGCCCATCTCCTTCAAATCTATTTTTTACCCCATTGTTGGTTCCACTATCTGGAATATCTTCAGTTCTACAATCTGCCCAGCTCCATCTATTTCCCTCTTCATAACAATAAAATCTATTTGCATTCATTATATTCTTTTGTTCATTTAAAAAACTAGTTGGAAGAACTTTCTGATCAGGATTGTTTTTCCTACATTCTATCCATTTATTTGTATTTGAGACAACATCATAGTCTTCTTCAGGGGTTCTAATGGTCATTATTTTGAAAGCAGGAGTTCCACTTGTTTTTAACCAACACCAATCTCCAGCACATGATGAAGTCCATGCTGTTCCCATTGTTTCCTTTACTCCTTTATCATTTGCAACACCAACATGATCTTTGCCTACACAGATATTTTCTTGAGTTGTTCCATCTAAAGAAATAGTTCCTAAATCATCAAGTCCATTGTTACCGCAACACTTGTTATTATCAGAAATACCATCAATCCAAGAAAATTTATTTGGTGAGGCTTGGCAAATTTCTTTATCTTTATCGCAATCATCATTAGTTGTGGCATCACAATCATCATCTTGACCATTGTTATTACATACTTCTTTGGCAGAGGATGTACTTAAACAAACTTTTGGTCCAGTAGTAGCACTAGGATCACATCCTGTAGGAAATTTTCCATAAATTTCTTTATTATTGGGTCTACAATCAAAAGGATCTGCAACGCCATCTCCATCAGAATCAAAGTTACTCAATTGTTCTTTTTTTTGCCAAGACATTTCTCCATTAATATCCTGAACACAGAAGTAATATTGTAATGCTCCATCTTTAAGACTCTTCAAAGTAACATATTCATTTCTTTGTCCAAAATCACACAATGTCCATTTAGAATTTTGACATAGGTAAGGATCCGGGTGGTGAATTAAAGTCTCACTACATGTTTTTGCATCACTATCACCAAAATCGCTTCCTTCCCAAAATTTTGATCCTGCAAAATTTTTTATTTTTGTAGGTGAAGTGACAAAAGAAGCCCCCTCAGTCTTATAACCTCCCGCACAATAATCATTACCATTCGCATAATCATCAGAAACTCCAACCACACATCCATGCTTCGAGGGAGTTATTGCGCTCTCCTTCTTAAAAAAACATTTTTCAATTCCTTCACCATGGGCAAAACCATCAACAGGTTTTGCCTTAGCGATTTGATTTTCATCACAACCATCTCCATCATACCGGGCATACATCATATCATATACTTTCCAACCAAACCCATCAGTACCACCAACAACACTCAAACTTCCAACTAAGAGAAATACAACTAAAACTACTAAAAACACACCTCTTTTCATAATAAAGAAAAACAATCACTCTATATTTATAAAATTACCGAACATTAGTACTCTTTAAAACAGATTTTTTATCCACACAACTGCTCTTAACCAGCCCTAAACCGGGACAAATAGTAACCGGACAATCAAAAGGACCACCCTTCCCCACACCTTCTTCATAAACATAACAACCTTTTCTATCTCCAAAAACCCCAGCAACAGAAACAATTTTAGAAAAAGATTTCCCATTATCATAAACCTCTCCAACTTTCCCTGGATATCTGTAAAGAAGACCTGGTTTTGACCTAACACAAGCTTTTCCAGTACTAACCTTACCAGCATAAGTTTTCCTCCATTCTAAACAGCCCCTCTCCTCAATATCTCCTTTTTTCAAACTTTTACAATTATTAGAACGACCAACAGAAACTAATCCTTCGCCAGTATTCTTAACAACCTCTCGACCATATAAAAAGTAACCATTACGAGTGCATTTAACAGCAGTTGAAACTTCTTCAACCTTCCTCCCATATAAAAAAACATCATATTTCCATTTATTTCCAACTTTCAAAGGAATAATTTCCGTTAAAGAACTAACCTCATCAATTCTCTCAATCAAAGAAAAATAATTTTCTCCATTTTCTCCCCATTCTTGAGAAAAGTTCTTTGAAGCCCAGATAGATTTGTCACCATTGACTATCTTAACCCATTTTCCACTCATTTCTTTTTTAGCAAAATTCAAAGCTGAATTCTCCACCTTAATCAATTGAGCCATCATCGTTTCATTATCTTTCTTCCATTGCTTAAAAATTCTATAAGAAGTTCCCCAATCTGCATTACCCAAACTTACCTGTAGATTCATAGAACTTTGATAAGCTTGATAACTTAATTTTAATCCTTTAAAAAGAGATTCATTCCAAACAAATTCTCCAGGAGGTCTTTCCCTAAACAAAATGGCTTGATCAAGAGCCATAACTGCGTGAACCCTTAAATCTTTCAAATAAGATTTCCACATCTCAACTTCCTTCCGATGTTCTTTCCTAGCTTCTAAACCATCCGGAACATCTCTTATCCTTTTCTTAACAACTTCGGCAGCAGTAACTAAATCCTCAATTTGTTTCTTAAAATCTAACACTCCTAATTGTTTCAATCTGCTTCTTGCTAAACCACTCACCGTTTCATTTTTAGAAAATAAATTTAATAACATGGCGTTAGAAACTTTCCATTTAAGTTCTGTCATTGGACATAATTCTGATTCTTTAAGAAAATCATCCAGACAATTGAAACTTTCTAAATAACTTTGCTCATTAAACTTTTTTGGAACAAATTCGTCTAAGCAACCATCGAAGAAACCAAAAATACGGCCCTCTAATTTTGTCCTATGCCTCTCCTCAACTTCCTGACAATCGATGGTTTGAGCTTCCGCCCTACCACCAGAAAAGCTAATTAAAGCAGCACTTCCTAAAACTAATAATTTTTTAACGAGAGACATCTTTAAAAACTATAGTACGTACGAGATACTTCCCTCCTTTTTGTTCCATCTTATAAGTTATTTTATGACAATCATCGTTTCCTTTTCTTGCTAAAAAGAGAACTTTATCGTCAAAAGTCCCCACATGAAAAACATCTCTGTCTTTAACCAAATCATAAAGTTCTTGTTCTTCGGGTTCCCTCTCACTTTCAGAAAACAAATGAGAGAGATGAGTTCTCGCAGCCGCTCCAGAACTATTATTGCCATTATAGTTTTTAACAAAACCATTAAATTTAATATAACCAATCGAAAATAAAAATCTTTTATCTTCTTCTAAATCTCCAGAAATCGCTAAATGAACTCCTGTTAAATTAAGAGTTATTTTTGCATTTGAAAAGGATTCTTTTGGATTGGTAGAATTATTAAGATAATCTCTGAACATTTTCAATTCATTTTTTGCATGCCAATGGTGAAAATATCCTTTTGACATTTTTTTAAAACTAAGAGCACTAATAGATTCTTGATACTTCCCGTCTTCATAAAGAGCTTCAACTTTTTCTTTAGAAGTTAAAGGTAATCCTAATTTGTATCTTACTCCAGGCAAAACATAAAGTGCCCCAAATAAAGCCACTCCAACTAAACCCACTTCAAATATTTTTCTCAAATGATATTTTCCTGGTAAGGAGATGGAAGGTAATTTAAAACTCTTTTTTCCTTTTGATAAATTTTCTAAATTGTCCAAGGAGTCTCCCACTCTTTTCCATTCTTTAACAAATTCTTTGGTAGAGAAATGTTTCTCCCCTCTGTAAAAGAAGGATGCTTCTTCAATTTCCTCTCCTTCAAAAGATAATTCACCCATAGTTTCTTCAAAATTTGCTTTAGCTTTAGAAAAACCCTTTCCAATAGCAGAAACTAAATTATTATGTACAGCAAGATAACTTGAAACGTCTGTGAAAGAAGTTTTTTGTGGTCTTAACCTAAATAGTAATCTTTGTAATAAACTGCCATATTCCCTGGCATCGCTCATTTTTTGATCTAACCTTCTCTTAAAAGAATCTTTTTCAGAAGTGCTATAACCCTCCTTATGACACCTATCAACCCATATTTTTTCTTCTGAAAACTTTTCAATCAATTTGTCAAGAGTTCTTGAACCGGGAAGAACTTCTTCCTTTTGCAACATACTTCTTACCCAATCATTCAACTTTTTCTTCTTGGTTTTATAATTTGGAACAAAAAAGTTATCAATGAGAACTTCAATAACTAAAGAATGAGTTTTTTCATTTTTAAGAGCCCCTTCTAATTTCAATAAAGCCCCATAATAATCGCTATGTTGGCAAAGAGTTCCATTAGAGGATAAAACTATATTTTCAGGTAGAAACCTTTCTAATCTCTTCATTTTAACTAAAAACAGCGGGATTTATTTAAAGATTTTGTTACTTTAAAGTAATTAGGGATATTCTACTTCCCAACAACTCTTAAGAATGCTTCTAAATCTTTCCTTGATCTCATCGTTTCTTTAGAAGAAGAAAAATTACTAAACACCACATCAACCTTATACTTCTTACATAATTTAAGATTTAATTTCATCCTTGCTAACAATCTCTCCCTTTTCTTAGCATTCAAAATATCTGAAAAAGAAAAAACAATTTTTTTACCCTTATCACGAGCAATTTTACAAGTAATTTGGTCCAATCCTCCCCTAACATAATGAACGCTATCTTTTGGATTAATCTTCTCAATACCTATAACCATATCCACTTTAGTTTTTTCTAAAGCAAACCTTGCCATTTCTTCAGTTCTAGGAACATAAATTATTTTTTGTTTTATTTTGTTAATAAGTTTCAACAATTTTCTTTTATCATCTTCTTTAATAATAACAAAATCATTTTTGAAAAAAGTTTTATTAAAACCTAATTCTTTACTATATTGTTCCAATTCTTTACTATATTCCATTAAAAGATAATTATCCATTTTTATACCCAATTTCTTTCTCAATTTCATCAAGAGTATGTATTTTTCCATCATTAAAATCTTTTTTAGATTGTTCTATGTCATCAAGAGTTTCCTTAGACAGTTCTTTAGAATCTTCAAGTAAATCAAAAATAATTTCCTCATAAGTATCCTCATTATTTATTTTTCTCAATTTTAATTCATTAAGGAGTTCCTTACTCAACAAAACTTTTTCAAATTTCATAAATTAAGAAATGAAGCATCATTTAAAAAAACAACCCTAACTTTTATAAAAAACGCTCCTTAATTAACAATTGCCTCATTAGGAGACAAAATGGAACTAATTGTAAAAAATGAACTTACTGGAAGTTCAAAAATAGAATTTAAAGGAAAAGTGGTCCTAGACTTACTTCAACAACTAGAAATTAATCCAGAAACCGTTCTAGTTACTAGAAATAATGAAGTTCTAACAGAAGATATTCCTCTTAACCCAAAAGACCAGTTAGAAATTCTCAGTGTTGTGAGTGGGGGATAAAATGCAATGCCATAAATGTGATAAAACAGCAGTAATTACTTTGCAACATGGTTCTCTATGTAAATTACACTTCATAAACTATTTTGAAGAAAAAGTTTTCAAAACTATCAAAAAATACCAACTTATTGATAGAGATGATACCATTTGTATTGCTGCTTCTGGAGGGAAGGATTCTCTTACAATTTTATATTTAACAAAAAAATATTTAGAAAAAAACAATTGTTCTAACAAAATCTTTGCTCTAGTCGTTGATGAAGGGATTGCTAACTACAGAGAAGAAACCATTGCAGATTTAAGAGAGTTTTGTCAAGAACATCAAATTGAATTAAAGGAAGTAAGTAGTAAAGAAGAATTTAGTTACACCCTAGATGAAGCTTACCCTTTAATAAATAAAGATACTAAAAAGAAACCATGCAACATTTGTGGTGTATGGAGACGCTACCTCTTAAACAAGTACGCAAAAAAATATCAAGCAACAAAAGTAATTACCGGACATAATCTTGATGATGAAGCTCAGGCTATTGTCATGAACATTTTCAAAGCCAATACTAAACTTTCAGCCAATCTTGGTCCTATCTCGGGAGTTAAAGAAAATTCTGCTTTTATTCAAAGAGTTAAACCACTTTATTTTTGTACTGAGAAAGAAACTAAACTTTACACCTTACTTAAAAAATTTCAAGTAAAATTTTCTGAATGTCCCTATGCAACTGAAGGATTTAGAATTCAAGTGAGAGATATGTTGAATGAATTTGAAAACAAATACAAAGGAACCAAACAAGGAGTTATTAATTCTTTCTTAGAATTACTTCCTTTAATTAAAGATAAAGCTCAAGAAAGTTATCAACCAATAAATTCCTGTAAAGATTGTGGGGAACCTGCTAGTAAAGAAAGATGTAATTCTTGTAAATTAGTTAAAATATTAAAAAATGGATGAAGAGCGATTTTCACGGCAAATTCTCCAACTTGGAGAAGAAGGACAAAATAAAATTTCAAACTCTAAAATAGCTATTGTTGGAGTTGGTGCTTTAGGAACTGTAGCTGCTGACCTTCTTGCTAGAACTGGAGTTGGTGAACTTCTTCTAATTGATAGAGATGTTATAGAACTATCCAATTTACAAAGACAATCTCTGTTTAATGAAGAAGATCTTGGTAAAGGTAAAGCTGAAACTGCTAAAGATAAATTAAAAAAGATAAATTCCCAATTAAATATTAAATCTGAATCAATTCATCTGAATCAAGAAAATATTTCTCTACTTAAAGAATATTCATTAATCTTAGATTGTACTGACAATTTACAAACTAGGTTTCTTTTAAACGATTTTTGTAAGAAAAATAAAATAAAATGGATTTATGCTGCTGCTATTCAAAAGAAGGGATATGTCTTCCCAATTTTTCCAGAAGGGCCTTGTTTAAAGTGTTTCTTGCAAGAAGCAAATTTAGATACGTGTGATACTATAGGAGTGTTGAACACAATTACCTACTCTATAGCTGCTTTGCAAGTCAATTTAACTTTAAAAATACTTCTAAATGAACTTAACAACTCCTATTTGTACTATTATGATATTTGGCAACCAGAATTAAAAAAGTTGGTAATAAACAAAAATCCTAACTGCCAAACTTGTCAAGAAAATTACCTTTATCTTAACAAAAAGGAAATAATTAGGGAAATTAGGTTCTGTTCTACTGGAAAATTCCAAATAAGAGGAAAAAAGTTAGATTTTACAAGAATTAAAGAGAAATTGGAAAAAATAGGTGAAGTTAAGGAAGAAGAAGACTTATTGAAGTTTAAAGAAATAACTCTTTTCAGGGATGGAAGAGCTTTAATTAAAGCAGACTCGAAAGAAAAAGCAATTTCAATTTATGATAAGTATGTTGGTAATTGAAAATAAAAACTTTTTTTCATTTCTACTGCAGAGAGATTTACCTTTATTTTCACCTTTTTCCAAAGGAAATGAAGGGGTAGTCATTAATCAAAGGGTATATAAATGGCCAAAAACTTGTTTTATAAAGGCAATATTTAAATAGTACTGCTTCATTTATAAATAAAAATAAGAACAGGGGGTTTTTATTATGGCAAAAAAACAAAAAGAAGAAAAAAATATTCGTATAGTAAACATCGTTGTTTCTACAGCTCTTGAAAAAGATATTCCTTTAGAAAAGATGGCAGCTACTCTACCAAATACGGAGTATAATCCTGAACAATTCCCCGGATTGGTACTTAGAATTAAGAATCCAAAAACTTCAGCTTTAATCTTCTCAAGTGGAAAAGTTGTTTGTACGGGAGCTAGAACTCTTGAAGATGTTGATAAAAGTATTTTAAGCATTATTAAGAGTCTTAAAAAAATGGACATAATTGTTACCATTAAACCTGAAATAACTGTCCAAAATATAGTTGCCAGTGGTAGTATTGGAATGGATCTTAACCTAAATACTTTAGGAGTAAAACTTCCAAATACTGAATATGAACCTGAACAATTTCCAGGATTGGTACATAAGTTGAAAGGAACCAACGCTACATTTCTCTTATTCAGTAATGGAAAAATAGTTTGTACTGGAACTAAAACTGAAGGACAAGTTCATGAAGCCACAGATAAACTTATTGAAAACCTAAAAAAGGTTCTTAATAAGTAATTTTTTAATTTTTATTTAACTTTTAAGATTCTACTTAACACAAACCTAAATCTTTAAATATAACCAAATCCCCAAAATTCTGGGGTTGAGAATATGGAAGTTGATGAACAGATAAAAACTTTTAGAGAATTCATTGTACAGAATTATTACCCTCAACTTCTTGAATCCGTAAGGAAAGGTTTGGAATTTATTTTACTTGATTTCTCTGAATTGATCAAATTTAACACAGAAATTGCTGAAGAAATTCTTGATAAACCAGAAGAACTAATTAAAGCAGCTGAAATTGCCATTCGAGATTTTGATCTTCCTAAAAAATTAAAAAAATTTACTGTAAGGTTCATTAATTTGCCTGATTCTCAAAAAATTATGATAAGTGAGATTAGAAGTAAACACCTAGAAAAACTAATTTGGTGTGAAGGAATTGTTAGACAGAAATCAGATGTTAGGCCTCATGTAACCGCTGCAAAGTTTGAATGTCCTTCTTGTGGAAACATTTTGAATGTTTTACAACTAGATAAAAAATTTAAAGAACCAAGTAGATGTGGATGTGGTAGAAAAGGCAAATTTAAAGAAATTTCTAAAGAGCTAGTTGATGGACAAGGAATGGTCTTGGAAGAATCTGCTGATGATTTAGATGGTTCTCAACCAAAAAGAATTAACATTTTTCTTAAAGATGATTTAGTTTCACCTTTATCTGACAGAAGAAGTAGTCCAGGAACTAAAGTTAAAGTATCTGGGATAATTACAGAATTGCCTATTACCCTTCGTTCTGGTGGCCAATCTACCAAATATGATTTAGTTGTTGAATCAAATTACACAGAACCTTTAGATGACACTTTGTTTGATATGAAAATTTCCGATGAAGAAATGGAACAAATTCAAGAAATTGCAAAGAAAGAAAATGTAATTAACCATTTGGCTAAAAGTTTAGCTCCTTCCATTTATGGTCATGATAAAATTAAGGAAGCTTTAGTATTGCAATTAGCGGGAGGTTGTCGTAAAGTAAGACCAGATGGAGTTATCACTAGAGGAGATATGCACATGCTTCTAATTGGAGATCCTGGTTCAGGAAAATCTCAGTTGTTAAAACGGATGAGTAAAATTGCTCCAAAATCAAGATTTACCAGCGGTAAAGGGGCTACAGGAGCAGGACTTACAGCTTCTGTAGTAAAAGATGAATTTTTGGGAGGATGGAGCCTTGAAGCAGGAACACTTGTTTTAGCAAATAATGGTTTTGCAATTATTGACGAGCTAGATAAAATGGGTAAAGAAGATAGGTCCGCTCTTCACGAAGCTCTTGAACAGCAAACAATTAGTATAGCGAAAGCAAACATTCAAGCTACTTTAAGATGTGAAACAACAGTTTTAGCAGCGGCAAACCCAAAGTTTGGTAGATTTGATCCCTACGATTTAATTGCAAACCAAATTAATTTACCCCCTACTTTGATTAACAGATTTGATTTAATTTTTCCAGTAAAAGATTTACCAAACAAAGAAAAAGATGAAAGAACAGCAGCTTTTATTCTTAGTTTTCACAAAGATCCTGAAAAAGCTGTTTCTGAAATTCCCTCTGAATTAATGAGAAAATATTATGCTTACATTCGTAAAAAAATTACTCCAAAAATGACCGATGCGGCCATCGATGAAATTAAAGAATATTATATTACAATGAGACACTCTTCAAAAAGTGATGAAGGCGGTGTAAAAAGTATTCCAATTACAGCAAGACAACTTGAAGGACTTGTAAGATTAGCTGAAGCTGCTGCAAAAATTAGATTATCAAAAAAAGTTACTAAGAAAGATGCTCAAAAAGCCATTGAACTTGTTGATTATTGTTTAAATCAAATAGCTAAAGACAATGAAACTGGAAAAATTGATATTGATAGGCTTGGTGGAAGAATTACGGCTACTCAAAGAGGAAGTATTAGCTCATTAAAAGAAGTTATTACCTCTTTAGAAAATGAACTTTCAACTAAAGTAATACCCATTGAATCAATTTTAGAAGCTGCTGAACAAAAAAATATTCCTAAAGAAAAAGCTGAAGAAAGTTTAGAGAAATTGCGTCGTACGGGAGACATCTTTGAACCTAAGAAAGGGTTTATCCAAAAATTATGATGCAGTACAACAATTATTTTTAATTAGAAGAGGTGGTAAGCATAAATGGTAAATAAATCCCCTTCTTTTGTTAGGCAAGTAGCTTGCAAATTATCTCTTAATGGGGTAATAAAAGGAGAATTGGTTAAAGGAGATGATGATTCACCTAATTACCTTTTCACTTCTGATAAAAAAAAAATTTATAGATTAAATTTGATTGGAATTATTATTAATAAAGAAAAAGTAGGTTCAATTACTAACATTCTACTTGAAGATGGAACAGGAAAAATAATTGTTAGATCTTTTGAAGAAAACAAATCCATTGAAACTCTTCAAATAGGTGAAATAATTTTAGTTATTGGTAAAGTAAGAATGTTTAATGAGGAAAAATATATTTCTCCAGAAATAATTAAGAAAAAAAATCCTTTATGGTTAAAATTAAGATCATTAGAACTAAAAAATAATTTATTGGAAAAAAATATTGAACCTGCTGAAGAAGAATTAAAAAAAGAAGTAATTAAAAATAGTATAATTGAAGAAAATGGGTTTGAAAAAGGAGATATTAAAACTGAAAAGATTGAAACAAACAATATAGAAAAAAACAAATTAAATACAAAAAATGAAGTTAAAATTAAAGTAGAATCTACTAAAGAAGAAAACAAAGAATTGAATGAAAAAATAGAGGAAGAGATTGAAGAAGATAACTTACTTCCTTTTCAAAAAATAAATTCACTTATTCTGGAATTAGATACTGGAGATGGAGTATTAATTGAAGAAATTATTGAACGTTCTACTTTAGAAGACACTGAAAATATAATTAAAGTAATGTTAAAAAATGGGGAAATTTTTCAAATTCAACCAGGAAAAGTTAAAGTTCTATAATTATAAAATTTTATTGGATAAAAAATAATCAAGCAAAGAATAGAGGAGTAATAAAAACTTCCACAATTGCAGCCACTACTAATAATCCTAAACTAATTAAAACTAAATCTAAAGCATCAATTAGTACCCTTTTTTCTTTGAAATTATGTTTAATTAAAGATATTGAAATAATTCCTCCTGCTAATCCTGCTACAAAATAAGCTGCTACTTCAAGTATTCCATGAGACATATATCTAAAAAAACTTATTGTTGCTACACTAAAATATGTAGCAATAGAACCAAATCCTAAAAAAGATGCACTTTTAACAAATTCTGCTCTAATTAAAGTACCCATTGCAGTAGCTATAACCGAAGCATTCCATGTGAGAATAAAAATAGCGCCTGACCCATAAACTATTGAAAAAACTAAACAAAAAAATAAGACTTTTAGGTTATTAAGTAAAATATTGCTAAATTTTGTACTATCGGATATAACATTACCTTGAACTTTGTTATTAACATTCTCAATAGCTTCTTGTTGTAATGAAAAAACTGAATCAACAACAGATTGTGGAAAAAAACTATAAATAAGCACAAATGCAAATAAAATTCCTAAAAATAAGAAAATAAGGAAAACTAAAACTTTAGTATGTTCTTTTAATAATAAAATTTCTTTATCATATTGTAAATCTAACTCTTCTTCATTTTTTATTGTAGTGTAGATAATGGGTAAAGAAGCAATAACTACAAGAAATACCATTAATATTCCTGAAATGTCTCTGAAAACAATAAAAGCTAATAAAAAAGATACAAAAGTATACAATGCACCAGCTAAAAACATCTGCCAAGGATGTTTCTTAACATAAAAAGGATTGAAGATTGCCTCAAGAACCATATTACTATTAAATGGTTATAGTTTAAAAGGTTTTCTCGTCAATCGAAATCATACAATCAAAAATGAGGTATATATGTTATGTGTTACCCCTTGATTTCCTATGGAGATTATAAAATGAGAGAAAAAAGTTTTGTGTGTGAAAAGTGATGAGTGATAACATCAATAAAATTAATTAAATCAATTTTGTCATAAAAAAATATTTCCTATGGAACTTTTTGTAGAGGGAATAAATGTTAAATGCAATCATAAAAAATAGTTTGTAGTTCTAAAATGTTTATCAACACACTTTTTTAAAGCAGGCAAATGATATTATTTTTTTATTGTAATTAATAATACAATTAAAAACAAATAAACATAAGAAATGAATTAGTTAAAAATAAATTCAAAATATATTTTAATATAATTATTCTAGAAAAATAATTTGTTACTCCATTCATCAAAAACATTTACTTTGAATAATCCTTCTCTTTATTGCTTTATTCTTCTTTCAAGTTATTTTTAATTTGTTATTAGTTCTTGTTTTGTTATTATTATTATTATTATTATTTATATAATATATTATATATATATATATTGTCTATATTGAAAATAAATAAATAAAAAATTTGAAATAAAAAAAAGTTCAAAAAAATGAGAACTATTAATTTGATACAATCCAATAAAGTAATAATTATTAATATTTATATTATTAATATTATTAATATTTATTTTATATTATATATAATTAGATATTTCTTTTAGAATTTTTAATATATTATTTTACAATTATCTTGATTTAATTTTGATCTTATTTTTTTCACCACTATTGAATTCAGCAATAAGTATTTATATGATATTTTCCACAGGAAGAAAAAGGAAATTTAATCTATATTAAATAAAGGATATTTTTAATTTCAGCATAGTTTAAATAAGCAGCTTCAAACAAATTACCAAATTCACAATAAACAAAGTTTCCATAGGAAATGAGGGGGTAGTACATATTGTACAAAACATCAAATGGTACAAATAAACAATTTTTTTGAAAATTATTTAAAAAAGGAATCTGTGTTTAATGAGAGATCTCCTCTTTTATCAACATATTTTCCTGATGAAGTATTATATAGAGAAGAACAAATTCAAGAAGTTGCTAATGTTATTGCTCCATCATTGAGGTTGGAGAAACCTTCAAACTTATTTATATATGGAAAAACTGGAACTGGAAAAACTCTTTCAGTTAAATTTGTTCTTAATTCATTAAGTGAAATAGCTAGAAAAAATAACATTAAATTCAAACCAATTTATATAAATTGTAAATTAAAAAGAGTTGCTGACACTGAATACAGGTTAATTTCACAATTAATTAAAGAATTTGGTGATGAAGTTCCTTCAACTGGTCTTCCTACTGATGAAGTCTATAATATATTTTACAAAATATTAGATGTAGAAAAACAAGTTATTCTTTTAGTTCTTGATGAAATAGATCAACTTACAAAAAAAATAGGAGATGAAATACTATATAATTTAACTCGTATAAATGCTGATTTGAAAAATGCACAAATATGTATTGTTGGAATCTCAAATAGTTTAATTTTTTCTGAAAATTTAGATCCACGAGTTAAATCTTCATTGAGCGAAGAAGAATTAATATTTCCTCCTTACAATGCTTTACAAATTCAAGATATATTAAGAAATAGAGCCAAAAAAGCTTTTGTTGAAAATGCTGTCCAACTTGGTGTTATTGAAAAATGTTCGGCATATGCTGCTCGTGAACATGGTGATGCAAGGAGAGCAATTGATTTATTACGCATCGCTGGAGAAATTGCAGATAGAAGTGGTTCAAAAATTGTAGCTTTAAAACATTTAGATGAAGCAGAGAATAAAATTGAAGCTGATAAAGTAATTAATGCAGCAATAAGTCAACCAAAACAATTTCAATGTGTTTTATACTCAATACTTCTCATTTCTCCTCAGAAAAAACATTTTTTCACAGGAGAAATTTATGAGATTTATAAAACAGTTTGTAACCAAGTTAAATTCAATGTTCTTACCCAAAGAAGAATATCTGATATTTTGGCTGAATTAGATATGTTGGGAATTATCAATGCAAAAATTATTTCAAAAGGACGTTATGGAAGAACAAGAGAAATTTCATTATCTGTAGATCAAAATTTGATACTTAAATTAAAAGAAATTCTTGAGAAATCACTTAACTTGTCTTAATTATTTTTTTTATTTATATTAAAATGTTAAAAAATGGAAGATTATATTAAAAAAATAGAGAGTATGTTTGATAAAGGTATTTTGATTAACAAAGAATTACTTGATAAAAACATAAATGATAATTTAATAGAAAAAATTGAAACTGAAGCAGATCTTTTAGTTCTAAATGAAGATTATACCGAAATAGTAAATTCATCAAACTTAATTGATTGGTATGAAATAGATTCAATGAGGGTAAACATAGAAAAGGAAAAGGGGGATGATGAGCTATATCAAACTCAACTACAAGAATTTAAAAAATCAACCCTCATATTAGATAACTCTTCAGAAAAAAATCAAGAAATTTCTAGTTTAGAAACAGAATTAGATTTAGAAAAAAATGAAACTACTTTTGAAGTTGAAGCTAATTTAGATGATGAAAATGAAGTAAGTAACATTAATAATTCAGAAAAAAATGATATTTCCTCCTCTTCTACTATTACCCTTCAGATAGATTCTTCGGTAACAGTAGTTATTTCTTATAATAATATTCCTCATAAATATAAAGTAAATGATTTCGCTAACTTTTTTTTGTCAAGGTATAAATTTCTAGAAAATATATTACGTAATAGAAGGGAACTTCAAAATATTACTTCAATAAATAGAATTTCAACTAAGAAAGAAAGGGAACAAGTTTCAGTTATTGGTTTAGTTGAAGATATTGCTGAAACAAAGAATGGTAATTTAATTTTAACATTGGAAGACCCTACAGGAAATATAAAAATTTTAATAAGTAAAAATAAGAAAGATTTTTTAATGTCAGCAAAAGATCTTGTTGTTGATGAAGTAATTGGAATAAGAGGTGTTAGTGGAGATAAAATAATTTTTGCTGAAGAAATTGTTTGGCCAGACATTCCTTCTACAAATGAACTAAAAAAAGGACCGGAAGAAGAGTATGTTATTTTCCTTTCAGATATACATGTGGGTTCAAAACTTTTTTTAAACGAAGAATTTTCTAAGTTTATTAAATGGATAAATTGTGAAGCAGGAAGCGAAATTCAGAGAGGAATAGCTTCAAAAGTGAAATATATTATTATTGCAGGAGATTTGGTTGATGGGATAGGAATATATGCAGGACAAGAAGAGGAACTTTCAATAACAACTATTGATGGACAATATGCAGAATTCACAAGATTGATTAAACAAATTCCTTCAAATATTGAAATAATTATTTGTCCAGGGAATCATGATATGGTTCATTTAGCAGAACCCCAACCAGCATTCTATAAAGAATATGCACCGGAACTTTTTGAAATGCCAAATGTAATTTTGGTAACAAATCCTTCTATGGTAAATGTGGGAAAAAAAGAAGGATTTTCTGGTTTTAATATATTGTTATATCATGGATATAGTTTTGATTACTATGTGGCCAATGTTGAATCAATTAGAAATAATGGAGGGTATAAGAGAGCTGATTTAATTATGAAATTCCTTTTAAAGAGGAGACATCTTGCTCCGTCATTTAAATCAACTCCTTATTATCCAGGACATAAAGAAGATCCTTTATTGATAAAACAAATTCCAGATTTTTTAATAACTGGACATATTCATTATTCCAAGGTTGCCAATTATAAAGGGATAACAATGATAAGTGGAAGTTGTTGGCAAGGAAAAACAGATTTTCAAGAAAAATTAGGTCATGAACCAGAACCAGCAAGGGTTCCAATGGTTAATTTAAAAACGAGGGAAGTTAAAATTCTTCGTTTTGGTTAGATTTGAATAATATAATGGTTTTTGAAAAATAAATATAATTAAATTGTGTAAAAAATATAACAAATAAAAATAAAAAAAAATGGAAGCATCACCAATTATAAAAGAGTACTTTAAAACTATTGATGAACAAGTAAAATATAGTTATAAAATTGCTCTTAAAGCTAGAAAAAAAGGGTTTGATCCTGAGAAAGAAGTTCCTATACCTCTAGCAAAAAATATGGCTGAAAGAGTAGTTGGTTTAATTTCTGTTGTTGCACCTCAAATATTAGGCACTAAGGTCCCAGAGAGAATTATTGAGCTAGAAAAGGAATATGGCCTTCTTGATTGGAGAGTTGGGATGAAAATTGCTGAAGAAGTTGCCAAAGAAAAATTCTGTAAATTTGATAATAAAGTTGAAGCAATGGAAACAGGAATTAGAGTAGGTTTTTCCTATTTAACTCTGGGGATTGTTTCGGCTCCTTTGGAAGGATTTATTGGTTTAAAAATAAAAAAAAGGAAAGATGGTAAAGAATATTTCGCTTTACAATACGCTGGTCCGATAAGAGCAGCGGGAGGAACAGCAGCTTCTACTTCAGTAATTCTTTCAGATTATGTAAGAATGAAGATGGGTTATTCTACTTATGACCCAGATGAAAAAGAGATTAATAGAAACATAACCGAGGTTCATGATTATCATGATCGTGTCACAAATTTACAATATCATCCTTCAGATGAAGAACTAAATTTTTTATTGAGACATCTTCCAGTGGAAATAGATGGTGACCCTACAGAAAGAATGGAAGTATCCAATTATAAAGATCTTCCTAGAATAGAAACTAATTTTATTAGAGGGGGAGTATCTTTAGTTGTAGCAGAAGGACTTTCTCAAAAATCTCCTAAACTATGGAAAAGAATTTCTAAATGGGGTAAAGAATTAGGTTTAGAATGGGATTGGTTGGAAGAATTTATTAAAATTAAAGAAAGAATTCATTCAGAACATTCTGAGACTCCAGAAAAAGAAGAAAAGAAAACGGTTAAAGCAAATAATACTTTTATTATGGATATAGTTGCTGGGAGACCTGTATTAACTCATCCCTTAGCCGTAGGAGGGTTTAGATTACGTTATGGTAGAAGTAGAACCTCTGGATTTTCAGCAGCTTGTTTACATCCAGCAACACTAATTGTATTAAATAATTTTATAGCAATTGGTACACAACTAAAAGTTGAACGTCCAGGGAAAGCTGCAACTATTGTATTATGTGACACTTTAGAAGGGCCCATAGTTAGAATGGAGGATGGTACAGTTTTACAATTAAATTCAGAAGCGGAAGCAAAAGAAGCTTACAAAAATGTTGACGAAATTTTATTTTTGGGAGACATATTGTTTAATTATGGTGATTTCTCAGAGAATGGCCACTCTTTAGTTCCAGCAGGATATTGCCCAGAATGGTGGGCTTTAGAATTAGAAAAAAACATGTTGAAAAAATATTCCACACTTGATAAGGCAGCAACTTCATTAAAAATTGATGAAATTATTTTAAAAGATTTTATTGATAATCCTTTAAAGTTTTTTCCAACTTTTGAAGAAGCGGTAAAATTGAGTTTAGATTTAGAAATAGCTCTACATCCAAATTATAGTTTTTATTGGGAATTAGTTCCTTCAGAATCTATTTTGATAGTAAGTCAGTGGTTTAGAGAAGGGAAACTTAAAAAAGATGAGAAAGGAATTAAAAAAATAATATTGCCTTACTATAAAAAGTTAGATTTACATTTAAAAGGAAAATCTATTTTGGAAGAGTTAGGAGTTTCTCACCAAGTAATAAACAGGGAAAATATTATTATTAATGAAAAAGAAGCAAAAATATTTAGTTTAGTTTTTAATTACTCGGAACCAGCTGATATAAAAATAAATTTTTTACAAAAAGAAAAAATTGTTGGAAAGAGTTCTTTAGAATTGATTAATGAAATTTCTCCAGTTTTATTCAAAGCTAAATCTGGAACATTTATTGGAGCAAGGATGGGTCGTCCTGAAAAAGCTAAGATGAGAAAAATGACTGGATCTCCTCAAGTAATGTTTCCTGTAGGAGAAGAAGGAGGGCGTTTAAGAAGTTTTCAAGCGGCATTAAAACCTGGAAAAATAACTAGTTCATTTCCTCTTTTTTACTGCGAACCTTGTAAAAGAGAGATGGTTTATTCCTTGTGTGAAGAATGTGGAAAAGAATGTATTCAAAAGTATTATTGTCGTTTTTGTGGAGATTTAGACAAAGATACTTGTCGTCATGGCGCAGCTATGCCTTTTAAAACACAAGAGATAGATATAAAATACTATTTTGAGAAAGCTAAAAAAAGAATAGGGGATAAAATCCATCCTGATTTAATTAAAGGGATAAAGGGAACTTCTAACAAAGCTCATTTGGTAGAAAACCTTTCAAAAGGAATTTTAAGAGCAAAATATGAAATTTATGTAAATAAAGATGGGACAACAAGGTACGATTGTACTGAATTGCCTATCACTCATTTTAAACCTAAGGAAATAAAAACTTCTATTGAAAAATTGAAAGAGCTTGGTTATGATAAAGACATTAAAGGAGAAAAATTAACAGATATAAACCAGTTAATTGAAATGAAACCTCAAGATATTATTTTACCAGGGGTTGGAACTTTGGAAGAATCTGCTCCAAAAGTATTATTTCGAGTTACAAAATTTATTGATGAACTTCTTGTCAAATTATATGGTTTGAAAAAATTTTACAATTTGAAAAATGAAGGCGACTTAGTTGGCCATCTGGTTGTAGGTCTAGCGCCACATATTTCTACTGGGTTGGTAGGTCGAATAATTGGTTTCTCCGAAACCCAAGGACTAATTACTCATCCCATGTTCCATGCAGGGATGAGAAGAGATTGTGATGGAGATGAAGCATGCGTGACACTTCTTATGGATTCTTTACTAAATTTTTCAAGAAAATTTCTTCCTGAAAGAAGAGGAGCAAAAACTATGGATGCCCCTTTAGTTTTAACCTCTATCTTAAATCCAACAGAGATTGACGATCAAGTTCATGGAATGGATGTTGAATGGAAATACCCTTTAGAATTATACGAAGCATCATTAGAAATGAAAAATCCTTGGGAAGTTAAAAATGCTGAAGGAAAAAAAATTACTCAATTAAATGATAGATTGGAAACACCATTACAATATGAGGATTTTGGTTTTACTCATCAGGTAGATGATTTTAATAGAGGCGTACAATGTTCAGATTACAAAATTTTGCCTTCAATGAAAGATAAGTTGTTTGGCCAAATGGAAATAGCAAAAAAAGTAAGGGCTGTAAAAATGGATGATGTAGCAAGGTTGGTTATTGAAAGACATTTTCTTAGAGATATCAAAGGAAATTTCCGAAAATTTTCCATGCAAAACTTTCGTTGTGTAAAATGTAGTGAAAAATATCGTCGCCCTCCCTTATCGGGAAAATGTAACACTTGTCATGGAAGATTATTGTTTACCATTTCTGAAGGTTCTGTAGTAAAATATTTGACTCCTTCATTAGAATTGTCGGAAAAATATGCATTTTCTCCTTATTTAAAACAAACCTTAGACATGTTAAAATTAAATATTGATAACTTATTTGGTAGAGAGAAAGATAAACAAGTTGGTTTGGGTAGTTTTATGGGGTAATTTTTTAAAACTTTTATTTTTCCTGTCAATCGCCCATAACTACTTCAGCATGAGGTACATTTTGAACATAAAGAATATGTTCTGGATTAACAAAATCCATCTCTACGCCTATTGCAACAGATTCTTTACCAGTCAGGTGAACATGCCTAGATTCAATAATCATCTTTTTTACTTCTTCCTTACTTTTTTCTTCACCTTTGTAAAAATCAGAAGTTAAATCTAATTGCTTTTTACCTTCTTCAAATTTCTTTCCTAGAATTTCTTTGTCCGTAACAATTAATAAAACGCCGGTAGAACTTTCTTTGACATTAACTATAAGGGTCATTTTACACTTTTTTAACAGGTTTTTTAATACCGCATGCTTGGCATTTCAAAAAGGTAATTCCTCCCTTACCTTCTTCAAGAAGAGTATCGGGTTTACTACATTCTGAGCAGAAAACGAATTCACTAGCATATTTTCTTATTTTCTTATTTATTTTGTTTGCAGAAATTTTTGTTCCCAAAATGACTCTTCCACGAACAAATTTTCCTGGAGAAGCTAATTCTCTAAGAAGATATTTTAGAAGATGGTCAGGAGATCTTCCTAAATCTTTTGCAATTTTTCCAAGATTAGCAAGAATTGTTTTATTTCCTTCAAGATGTCCCTTTACTTTATCGATGGTAAACCTTTCGGAACCAAATATTTGTTCTGGCAATTCTTCTTCTGCCTTTTTTAGTAAATCTTCATAATCATTCATCTTACTCTTAATTTACAACCTTCTTTTATAAATCTTTATCCTTAATAACTCATAAATTCCGTAACTTTTATATAGCTATAATCATTGTCTTTTTACATCACATTAAAAAAAGAGGTGCATATAAATGGTTGGATTAGAATTGGCTGAAGTAATTCTCGCAGTTATTATTGGAACACTCGCAGCAATAGTTTATTCTTTACGAGTTTTGATTCTTTTGGAGAGAAGAGTAGCGTCCATGGAATCGAATATTCAAAGAATGACTTCTCGCGTTTTAAAAGAGGAGAAAACTATTGAACGTCTATTGAGATCTAAGAAGAGAAAAAGATAATTTATTTTTTCTTTGATTTTTTTAATATTTTTTTTCCTTTAGTGGCTTTCTTTTTTGTTTTAGATTTTACTTTTTTCTTGGCAGCTGTTTTCTTCTTTTTAGCCACCTTTTTCTTTACAACTTTCTTTTTTGCTGACTTCTTACCCTTAACAACTTTTTTCTTAGTTCCTTTAGTAGATTTTGCTTTTTTCTTTTTAGCCACCTTTTTCTTTACAACTTTCTTTTTTACGACTTTCTTCTTAACCAATTTTTTTGCTTTATCTGCCTTTTTCTTTTCTTTTTCTTTGATTAAAAGAGTTCTTGCTTTAGCCTTTTCTTCTCTTACCCTCTTTTGGTCAAGCAGTTTGGTAACTTCTTCTTGTGTAGAAATGATTCTCTTTTTTAAATCCAATATTTTATCTTTGCTATCATCTTGATTAAGGAGATCTCCACATTCTGGACAATGAAATTCAAAATCCGTAGCATGATCAAAATTTAATCGTGAACATCCTTTTGGACAAATAAAAAATAATTCTCTTTCTTCTTGTTCTAATTGTTTTTTTAACCTTTCAAGAAGACTTCTTCTCATTTTGAAATAATTAAAACGGATATTCTCATTAATAAGAGTCCAATAATAAATATACCATCCTTTTTGTTTATCCTTTTTCCTTGTAAAACAGATTAGATTATGGTTATAAAGAAGATAGAGCAATCTTCTAACCACTTTTATATCAAATTTAGTCCTTTTAGCTAAATCAAACTCAGAAACATTTTCCTTACCAACCAATTCTCTTACTAAAGGAAGTCCTTGCTCACCAACTATGAATATCAGAATTTCTTCAATTTTTTTTTGAGTAAGGCGCATTTTCGGTTGAGAAAGTTATGTGTTTCTATTTATTATGAGTGACAACGCTTTTAAATGTTTCGGTTGACTTGATAAGCTCTTCTTTCAAAAGGCCTTTAGTTTTAGCAACTTCCAAGCTAATTGCCCAATTTTTACCAGTACTTTGTAAATCTTCCAACATCAAGAAATACCATGGTTGATCTGGAAACCTTACGCCTGCCCAAGATTCTGCCCCAAATTTGGTAGAAAATTCTTTTAGTTGTTCAATTTCATCATTTGAAAAATATTTTTTGTTGTCTTTAGTTACTTTACATTCAATGGCAACTCTTCTGATAGCATTTCCAGCTATAACGTCTGGGGAAGGATACTTTGAACTTCCAGAACCAGCACTTCTAATACAAGACCATCCATTTTCGTTAAAGAATTTAACTAATTCTCTTTCTCCTTTTGTTCCCTTGGCTTTGCGATTTATCATATTTGAAGAGGTAAATTAAATACTAATTTTCAAAAAATCTTCGGCAATAATTGTGTCATCAAAATAATCTCTTGCCTCACTAATTAATTCATCTGTAGTTTTATATCTTTGGCTTATGTGTGTTAAAATTAACTTTTTAACATTGTTCTCAGAAGCAATTAGTGCCGCTTGTTTAATTGTGAGGTGTTTTGATTTTCTGGCGTTTTTTTTCAGATTATCTAATAAGGTGCCTTCCAAAATTAATAAATCATTCTCATTGGATAAAAGGTTTATACCATCGCAATTCATCGTATCGGTAATGTAACTTATTTTCTTGCCTTTTACAATATAACTAACCTCGTCAGGAGTAATTTTCTTTCCTGAAAATTCAACAGTTTTTCCAGATTGTAATTCTCCCAAAATTGGTCCTTCTAAACCTCTTTTCTTAGCTTTTGAAACATTTATTCTTCTCCTATCCTTTTCCATAAACCTGAACCCTACACAAGGGACAGAATGGTTTAATGGTTGTGCTTCTAAAATAAACTCATCATTTTCAAAGAAAGTTCCTTTTTCAACTTCAAATACTTCATGTTCAATAATATCTTTAGCTGCAAAAGATTTAAACATATTTTTTAAATAAGCTTTGGTACCTTTAGGACCATAAATTTGTAGTTTTTTAGCATATTCGTCTGCACCCATTGAACTCATCAATCCAGGAATTCCAAAAACATGATCTCCGTGCCAATGACTAATACAAAGTTTTGTTATCTTGGCAGGTTTTACCCCACAAATTCTCATCTGTCTTTGAATCCCTTCACCACAATCAAACAAAATGTTTTCTTCCTTGAAATTAAGCAAAACTCCTGCGTGATTTCTTAATTTGGTGGGTTGCATACATCCAGTTCCAAGAAAAGTTATATTTATCATAGGTGTTTCTCCAATTCTTTTAAATTATTTATTTTAGGGTTATAAGTTCTTCTATTATTTCTGTCAATCAAAATAGCTTTCATACCAATCTCTTCAGCTGCTTTTACATCACTTAAAATGCTATCTCCTACTAAAACACAATCTTCAACATTTAATTCTAATCTATCTAACAAAGTTTTTAAAAATTTTTTTTCTGTTTTAATCATTCCTTCATCACAAGA
The DNA here is from genome assembly GCA_964552945.1 of uncultured Methanosarcinales archaeon. Classification (GTDB taxonomy): domain Archaea; phylum Nanobdellota; class Nanobdellia; order Woesearchaeales; family GW2011-AR9; genus CAZEAB01. The sequence continues at coordinate 5,028 of CAZKIP010000004.1, read as the reverse complement.
GAGAAAAGTATCATCAAAGTAATCAAATAAGTTAAATTTCTCCATAACTTTTGGAATTGAAAAACAATCGGTGTTAGAAATAAGAATTATTTTGTAATTTTCTCTTAATTTTTTAAGTGATTCTTCAGTTTCAGAATAAGGCGCAGCTAACATCCAAGATTTATTCCACATCCCAACTAAATCTTCTATTTGTTCTTTTCCACATTCAACACCAAACTCTTTACAGACACTTTCAAAAGCATCTTTTAAAGATGAAAATTTTTGTGTCATCATAGCTTTTTCCATTCTAACTACATATTCTGAGAAAGGCGTATGTATATTTATAATTCTCTTTACTTGTTTGATTGGACTCCATACTCCATTTTCCACTAAAGTCCCCCAAAAATCGAATAAAATAGCTTTAACCATTAATTTTTACCCCCAAAATAATTTAAAAGGCGTTTTCTATTTATATTTTACTGATTTATTATAACTTATTACAAAAAATTTCTATTTGTTATTTAGAATAAATAGCAAGATAATAACCATTAAATATTTATACTTGCCAGAAATCTTCTTTATCAAGATGGAAATAGCAGAAAGATTACGACTTATTAAGGAAGTTGGAGAAGAAATTATCAACGATGACGAATTAATTGAATTACTAAAAAATAAGAAAAAACCTGTTGCTTATGATGGTTTTGAACCTAGTGGAAAAATTCATATTGCTCAAGGGATTCTTAGGGCCATCAATGTTAATAAACTTACAAAGGCAGGCATTCATTTCAAGTTTTGGGTTGCGGACTGGTTTGCTCTTATGAATAATAAGATGGGGGGAGACCTTGAAAAAATAAAAAATGTAGGGAAATATTTCATTGAAGTTTGGAAAGCTTCTGGGATGGATATGAAGAATGTAGAATTTCTTTGGGCATCAGATGTAATGCATGATGCTGATTATTGGTTAAAAGTAATAAACATTGGTAGAATTAATTCTGTGGCAAGAATTACAAGATGTAGTCAAATTATGGGAAGAAGTGAAAAAGATAGTTTGAGTGCCGCACAAATATTTTATCCTTGCATGCAATGTGCAGACATTTTTCATCTTGAAGCAGACATAACCCAATTGGGAATGGATCAAAGGAAAGTTAATGTTCTTGCCAGAGAAGTTGCTCCAAAATTAGGATTTAAAAAACCTGTTGTAATTTCACACCACATGTTGATGGGGTTAAGCAAGCCACCTACAACAAATCTTTCAGGCGCAGACAGAGGAATAGAATTAAAAATGTCTAAATCAAAACCAGATACTTGTATCTTTATGACTGATTCTGAAAAAGAGATTGTTAGAAAGTTCAAAAAGGCATATTGTCCAGAGAAACAAGTTGAAGATAACCCTGTATTAGAATATTGCAAATATATTGTGTTTGAAAAATTTCCTGAGTTCAAAATAGAACGTCCTGAAAAATTTGGAGGAAATGTTTCTTTTAAATCCTATTCTGAGTTGGAAAAAGCATTTGTAAAAGGAGATCTTCATCCTGCAGATTTGAAAACGTCGGTTGCCAAATACATAAACGAATTGCTTATCCCTGTTAGAGAACATTTTTCAAAGAATGCTAAAGCGAAAAAACTTAAGGAATTAGTTGAAAGTTACCAAGTAACTAGATAACATTTTAGAATTTTTAATTTATTTTTTTCCTTCTAACACAACCATTGTATGTTTGTTAAAATATTTGTTAATTACTCTTTTAACATCTCCTCGAGAAACTTTCTTGATTTTTTTAAGATACTTTTTCATTATGTTTGCATCTTTTACTTGTTCCCAAAATAACAATTCATCCCCAACTTTTTGAAAATCTTCTAAATTAAGAAGGTAATCTCCTTCAATAAAAGTTTTTGCTTCCTTAAGATCTTTTTCATCTAACTTTTTCAACTTTTCAATTTCTAATAAAATCAACTTTTTTACGAGATTTATGTTTTTCTTATCAATTGTTGCATATATCGCAAAATAACCAAAAGTTAATTCATTGATGTTTTGTGTTCCAACATCATAGGCTAGCCCCCGTTTACTTCTAATTTCTGTAAACATTCTTCCACTTTGTCCCCTCCCTAAAATTCCATTAATAACATCCAATACTTCAGAATCAGGGTTTTTTCGTGGAATTGTTTTAAATCCTAACAGGAGATAGCTATTTGTAATTTCTTTCTTTTCTTTTCTAATTTTATTTGTGGTACTAGCTGGCTCTTTTGGAATTGCTTTTCTTTTACTTCCTTTTCTTCCTTCGAAAACAAACTTCTTTTTAATTTCACTCCTCCAGTTTGGGACATCTCCTACAACTGAAATTATCATGTTGCTTGGATAATAATGTTTTTGAAAGAAAGTAACAATTTCTTCTTTAGTTAAATTTTCAATTACCTTCCTACTACCATAAGTAGGGTTTTTACAAGGATGCTTAGAAAATAAATTTTTTTGTAAAAATAACCATTGATAAAACCTTGGTTCATCATTAATCATATCAATTTCTTTTAGAACAATATTTTTTTCTTTTTTAATGTGTTCTTCATCAAATAAAGAATTTTGCATAATGTCTGCCAATATATCTACCGCGACGTTGAAATGTTTCTTCAATACTTTCACATAATAGCAGGTTCTTTCGTTTGTAGTATAAGCGTTAAAATCTCCTCCTATTTTTTCAATTTCATTAGATATTTTTCTATTTGTGGGTCTTTTTACAGTTCCTTCAAACAAAAGATGTTCCAGAAAGTGGGCAATCCCTCTTTCATTTTCATTCTCTTGATTACTACCTACTTTAACCAAAACTTCTACAACTACTGGCGTACCTACTTTATTTTGATAAAGTATGGTCAAACCATTAGGTAAGACTACTTTCTGCATACTTGAAGTATATTTTTATTGTTTATATAGGTTTGGGGGATTTCTCCCTTTAAATAGGCCAAACATTTTTTAAGTAGAAGAATAATCTAAATTAAATGAAAATTAGAGAATTTAAGAATTATTTGCAAAAAAATAAAATTTCTCTTGCTTTTTTAAATCACGATGATCCTAATTTAGCTTATTTTACACAGATAAAACCTTCTTTTGCTTTCTTTCTAATAACTCCAAAATTAGCTACATTATACTTAACTAAACTTGACAAATTTCCTAAAATAAAAGGGGTTTCTGTTAAAAACTTTCCAAAAGATTGGAAAAAGAAGTTTTCTAAAAAAAATGTTTCAAAAATAGGTGTAAATAAAGAATCTTTAACTATCTCTTATAAAGAAAAGCTAAAAAAAATATTTCCAAAAGCTAAATTTGTTGATATTTCTCCAAAATTAAAAGAATTGAGGTTACAAAAAACTCCTTTAGAAATTTCTTATCTATCTAAGGCCTGCCAGATAACTTCTTTAGCTTACCTTTCATTATTGCAAGAATTGCAAAAAAATACTTTAAAAACTGAGCAGGATGTCGCCTTTTATCTGGAACGTTTTTTTCAAAAAAAAGGGGGAGAAGTAGCCTTTCCAACGATTGTTGCTATGGGAAAAAACGCTGCAATTCCCCATCATGTAACTTCTAATACCAAATTAAAGAAAGGATTTCTTCTAATTGATTTTGGAGCTAAATACAAAAATTATTGTGCTGATATGTCTAGGGTAATTTATCTAGGGACCCCTTCTAAAAAGGAAGAAAATATGTATGATTTACTGCTAAAATCTCAACTTGCTGCTATTAAAGCCATTGAAGAAAATAAATCTTATTCCGAATTAGATAATTTAGTAAGGACAAAATTGGGGAATTATGACAAAAATTTTGTTCATTCACTAGGTCATGGAATTGGGCTAGAAGTGCATGAAAACCCTGTTTTTTCGAATAAAAAACATAAGGTCCTTCAAAATGTGCCCTTTACGATAGAACCAGGATTATATTTTCCTGGTAAATATGGGCTTAGGATTGAAGATACTATCTTATACAACGGAAAAATAAAAATACTTACAAAAGCTTCTAAGAAGCTAATTTCCCTCAAAATATATTAAAATTTATCCAAAATAACCACAACTCTTTTAAAGCAAATGTTTTTTAAGAAAAAATGCAGAAACATTTATAAATGGTTCTCTGGGGTTGTAGTGTAGCCTGGTCTAGCATTAATGGTTTGGGGCCATTGGACCCCGGTTCGAATGAACATGTTTAAAACATGCTACGAATGTCCGGGCAACCCCACTTTTATCAAAATCAAAGGAGTTTAACTATGCCAACAAAAAGATTCGGAGCTCGGTACGGAAGAAAGCCAAAAGTTAAGTTTGCTAAAATTGAAGCTCAACAAAGAGCTAAACATAAATGTCAATATTGTAACAAGATTGCAGTAAGAAGAGTTGCCATGGGTATCTGGAATTGTACCAAATGTGGTGTTAAATTTACTGGGAAAGCTTATACCCCTTAGGAGGAAAAAAATGTACTATCTCTGTTTAAGTTGTGGAAAAAAAGTTGATGACGAGTACACTCGCTCTAAAGTAAGGTGTCCTTATTGCGGTTTTAAAATTCTTTACAAGGATCGTAGAACTGTTGTTACAGTTAAAGCGAGATAACATTTCAAAAAAAATGAACTCTACAAAAGTTGAAGAACTACAGCTATTGCAGCAAAATATGCAGCATCTTCTAGCACAAAAGCAACAAATAGAATCTCAATTAACCGAACTTAATTCTGCCATAACTGAACTTAAAACAACAAATCAAGCTTATAAAATTGTTGGAAAAATAATGATTGCAACTTCTAAAGAAGACCTTCTTAAAGATTTAGAAAAAAAGAAAGAAATGGCTGAAGTTCGTTTTAGTAGTTTTGTTAAGCAAGAAGAAAAAAATCAAGAAAAATTAGAAAAGGTTCAAAAAGAAGCCATGGAGGAATTGAGTAAAAAATGACTTCAGAAATTATCCAAGAAGCAAAAGAGAACCTCGAAATGCTTAAAGAAGAAAATGATTTTAGCAAGAGATGTAAAGAAAAAACTACTAAAGTAATTGGTCTTTTAGATAGCAATTGTGAATTATTTATTGAGAAAGCTTTA
>CAZKIP010000003.1:128789-139671 GCA_964552945.1 uncultured Methanosarcinales archaeon | reverse complement strand
ATAAATTTAGTTTATCTCGTAGGATGTGCCGTGCCCTAATACAAAGATTATTGGGGGTTTCTACGGAGCCTTCTAAATAGAATAATTTAAATATTAAAATACCTTTTACAGAGAATGCTAAAAAAGAGTCTATTTTTACTATTGATTCCACTTGTTTTGATTAGTTGCAAAATTCCTGAAGCACAACAACAAGTAAATAATCAAATTAATGATGAAATCAATGGAAAGATCAATGATGATATTAATGGAGAGATTAATTTGGATGATTATGAAATTGCTACTTTTGCTGGGGGATGTTTCTGGTGCATGGAAGCTGCTTTCCAAGAAGAAGATGGTGTAGCTGAAGTTATTTCCGGATATATGGGAGGAGACAAAGCGAATCCCACTTATGGAGAAGTTTCTTCCGGAACTACCGGCCATTTAGAAGTTGTACAAGTTTATTACGACCCCAAAAAGATAAGTTATGAAAAATTAATTGAAATTTTTTGGAGACAAATAGATCCAACAGATGATCAAGGTCAGTTCGCCGATAAAGGTTCACAATACAAAACCGCCATTTTCTATCGTAATCAAGAAGAAAAAATACTAGCTGAAAAATCTAAAACGGCTCTTGAAAAATCTAAAAAATTCTCAAAACCAATTGTGACAAAAATCCTCAAACTAACCACTTTTTATCCAGCAGAAGATTACCATCAAGATTATTATAAGAAAAGAGCTGCGGCATATTATAGTTATGAAAAAGGTTCTGGAAGAGCTGATTATAAGAAACAGGTATGGGAAAAAGAATAAAAAATTTATATTTTTAAAACTAAGGTATCCTATCTAAGGATTTCAGAAGATAATTCTCCTTCTCCTCACCATCCTCTTCCTTATCTTTTTCTTCTTCATCAGAAACAGGTTCTTCTTTCATTTCTAAAGTTTCTTTGAGCAAGGAAGCCATTCTATCCATCTCATCTTCAGAGACTTGTTTTGGTTCCCATTCAAAATTTAACCCATCACCCTCTCTTCTTGGAACAATTTCTATACCAAAATGAGACCTTTTCTGACCGGCAGTAAGACCATTTTGAATTAACACATTGGTGCCTTTACTATCCAATCCTTCAAAAACTGCTACACTAACTTTGTTTGACAAAACAGCACATTTTGCCAATATTTCTTTAGGTACTTGTTCAAGGATTGTAAAATGTTTCTTTGGAAAAATTGAAATCTGACCGGGAGTTAAAGCACTATCTCTTAAAGCTGCTACGACATGTTCGTCCTCATAGAGGACGTAATAATTCTCTTTGTTTTTTATATCGCAATAATCACAGCTCATTTGAATAACCCCGCTATATCATCTAGAGAAAAATCTCCAATGGCTTCTGGTTCATCCTCAGCATCTTCATCTTCCAGTTCATTGGAATTATCGTCTACTTCATCATCGGTATCTTCATCATCTGGTTCTTCATTATCTTGTTCTACAGTTTCTTCTGAATCAGGAGTTTCTTCAGGTTCATCTGATTCCTCAGGTTCTTCCGATTCCTCTGGTTCCTCTTTCTTAACTACTTTCTTTTTAGCTTTCTTTTTCTTTTTAGGTTTCTCTTCTTCCTCAACATCCTCTTCAGAAACTTTAACTTCTTTTCTCTCAACTCCCATCAATGAATCAACCTTCTCTTGAATAGCATCTCTAGCCATTTGCAAAACATTCTCATCAATTAGTTTCTCTGATAACTTAAATAGTTCATCGCCATCCTTTCTTGGGATTATATGGATCATAAAATGTTGCGCTTTTTGACCAGCAACCAACCCATTGGCAATAAAAAAAGTAGTTCCTCCAACCTTTAACCCCTTAATTAAAGTGTTAGATAATTTCTTTGCTATAACATATAAGTGTGAGATTAAATCGTCTTCAACTTGAGGCATAATTACATAATGTTCTTTTGGTAAAAGTAGAATATGTCCTTTAGCAGCTGGATTTATATCTAAAACTGCCATACATTTGTCATCTTCATAAACTTTCTTTGAAGGCACTTTTCCTTCAATTATTTGACAAAAAATACATTGTTGTTTCTGTAAGGCAGCAATCTCCTCTGGAGACATATTTTTTAGTTTTTCTTCTAGCTCCTTCCTCTGCTCTTCGGTCATCTCTTGTTCCGGCATGATGAATCAAATGAAAGAAACTATATAAAATTAATCTTTCAGTAATCCATTAAGCAAAACTAAGTATTAGAAACCAAATAAAAAATAAAATTGGTTCCTTTTCTAAATTTCTTTTCAATTTTAAACCCTTTTTCTTCTAGCAAAGAGTTAAATCCCTTCTGCGTTAATTTTGAAGATACAGACAAAAAAATGCGTTTAAGATGATTTTCTGGAAATTTAGATTCTCTCGCCAAATTGTTCAAGGCAACTGGATCTTTAAATTCAAAAAATTCCTCTATACGACCAAGAGTCTCATTAAATTTTACTTTAATAATCCCATGCTTTCTTTTAATTCCCAATAATTCCAAAGGCGTAAATATAAACTGGAACCCAGTTTCATTGTCATAGGCTTCTACAATCTTTTTAATTATCTTATCGTCGACCTTTTTCAATAGTTCAACTCCAAGAATCATTTTTGCATTTTTTACTCCTTTAATTTTACTTAAAAAGTGTTCTATGTTACTAACATTTCCAAGAGTATTACCTAAAATTACAAAAACGCTCCCCTCATTAAATTTCTTAAAATCAATCTTTTCAAAATCTGCTTCAACAAATTCTGGACCAGAGACTAATCTATTTTTAGATAGAGCAATCATTTCTGGACTTAAATCAATTATTTTTGTTTTTCTGCCTTTATGGATAAAAGTTTTTAATTTTCTACCATCTCCAGCGCCCAAAATAACAAGATCATTTTCACCAATGAAATTCTCAATTAAATGGCGGTTTTTCTCAATCAATTCAATTTCTCTTCTTGCAGTTAAATATTCTGGACTATCCATTACCTTGATGAATTTGCTTGCTCCCTCTCTAATATATGCAAACTTTAAAAGACACTCCTTGTCTTTTATTGCTTGAATTATTTTCTTCTTAAGCTCCTTTTCTTTCTTCTTCTCCTGCAAGAAAAGATTTATTTTTGGACTTCTCACTGGACAAAAACCTTCCAAAAAGCGGTTTACAAAATCTTGCTTAACCTTTTTTGTCTGGTCAAATGCTTGCTTTACATCAAAATCGAAGTCCCTAATATTGGACAAAAGATTTCTTGATTCTATGGCATGTGCATCTAACAATATCTCGCCATCAAAATTCAAATCTAAACCAAAATTGAAAAAACCACAAATCCCTTTACCAGTTTTAGGATTGTCCACAACAACTAAATGTTTCTCACTAAGTTGCTTACTTAGAGTTTCTGCAATTTTTAATTGATTCTCACTAGCAGAAGCAATATCGGCCAAAGGTGACACGCTGAAAAAAGTAACCTCTGGGTTAAGTAACCCTTCTATCTTTTCAATCTGATCAACATTATCTTCACTTATGGTGGAATGGACACCTAAACGAAAAATCTTTACTTTTGATTTGCCTATTTGTTTTACTTTTGCAGTGCCTTTGAAAACTTCTTGAGCAAGTTTCAAATTAGTTTTAACTTTCTCAAACATCCTTTCACTAGTTCCAGAAAGTTCAGCAAACATTTTAGAGTCTAAAGTATCAAAACTGATCATCAAAGTCACATTGTTATTTTTAAGAAACTCTAACTTTTTTCTTGTCAATAAACTTCCATTCGTAACTAAATGAATTAAAAAACCAAGTTTGTTAGCTAAACTTATTACCTCATTAATTTTTCGATCCATTAATGGTTCGCCTAAGCCAGTAAGTCCTAAAACTTTTGCACCAGCTTTCTTAGAGTTCTTCAAAAATTTTTCAATCTCTTTCATTGAAAGGGCGTTACTATTCTTCTTACTGCTCATCTCTCCAATGAAGCATTTCTTGCAACGAAAATTACAGATAGGTTGCATATGTATCCCTACAAACGCTATTCCTTTAAGTCCATGTTCCAATTTTATGTGAGGGGGGAAACCCCTCATTATTTTTCTGATGTCATTATTTTTATTTTTATTATTATTTTTTGGAATCATTTTAATTCTCCATAGATTAGCCTATCGGCTAGTATTAGTTAGTATTAAGTATCAAAACAAAGCAATCTAGCTTTGAAAAAAAGAGCCCAACTTTTCCTTCCGGACAATAAAGAATGTTTAATCCAATCTAAAAGTCTTAGAGAAGTTATGAAGGACAATTAGTACCAATAAAGATAGAAGTTAGAACTAGTAAAATCTTTTTGAAAATTTTTTCTTCTACTAGTTTCATGTAACATTTTTTTTAGAAAAGTAAAGAATTATATAAATTTTTCTGAAAGTTCTTTAATTATTGAGGATTTTTCAAAAACTCTTCAACGTTCTTAAAATGCATTTTTACAAACTTCTTAAAATCCTTCTCTCTCTCTTTAAGCTCATGTAAACCCAACTGAACATGGGTGCTTCCTTTAGGGACCCGAAAACCTGCTTCCATACTCAAATAATCCATCTGTTGTAATGCACTTGCTCTTGCAAGAATAGAAGCTGCAGCCACTTCAATAAATTTCTGTTCAGCTTTTGTTTCAATAATGTCTCCTACTTTACATCCAGGATACTCATCAACAGCATGCTTCCCCCCACCTAATTCTTTAGCAACTTTAGAATGAAATTTATTGAGCATATCTGTAACTCCTTCCCCCTTGTTGTAATCTTCTGGAAGAATACTATAAACTTCACAAGGAGCCAATTTTTTAATTTCAAAAGATAACCTTGTTACTTCTTGATCTTTCAAAGATTTTGAATCTGCCACACCCAACTCTCTTAACTTTGTTCTAATGGCATCGTCAGCTTTAACCGCAGCCACTACTAAACCTCCAAAAGTGTCTCCTTTCAAAGATTCATCACTACCAATCATCCATCCACTTTGTTTCCTAAAAGAAATTTTCTTCACTTCTTCACCAATCTTCTTTTTCACCAATTGATTAACTGCCCTTTCTACTTTATCCTCTTTTCCCTGCAAAAACAATTTGCCAGAATTGTAAAAAATAGCAGTTACGTCATCCTTCAAATAGCGAATCATTTCGTGAATTGTTTTTGGTTCTGAAGGAACAAAACCTAGACTTTTCAACTTCTCTGCATCCTCTTTTTTGACATTCTTAAAAACAGCCATACTAAAGAAAATATTCCGGCATATATATATTTGTTGTTCTCAAGTTTTATAAATACCAAACCAAAAAAACTATTATGGAAATAAGTTTAACAGAATTAGAACTTACTCTTTCTATAAATGAAGAAAATTTAAGAAAAGCTACGGTTGAAAGATTTTTTGAATACGGCTCATTCCCAACAGAATCGCGTGATTCAATAGATGTAATCACAAGCATGGCCCCCGCATTTGATGGATTTCAAGATAGATACAGACGGTTATTTTATAGAGGAAAATTATATCATGAAAAAGCCCGAAAGATTGGTGTTTTTACAGATAAGTTAAACAAAGGTGCCAAGAAAGCTAACGCTGCCCTTTGGGATTGGCAAAGAGAAAATAAAACTTTAAGAGAAAAATGGGGAGCATTGTGGGGTCAAGCTACTTTAAAACCAACAGAAGACAGAATAAGAATGATTAAAGAAATTTATTCGTTCCATATATACACAGCGGCTCATTTGGCTTTAATCTCTCACAACACAGATTTTAAAGAATTAGTTGCAAACAGCAATTTGAGAGTTGTCCCTTTCGATGCAGATAAAACCTTTACAAAAAAGGGACCAGACGTTCTACCAAGATTGTTAGCAAGCCAAGTGTTGCAATTAAACAACTATCCTTTAGAAGATTTAAGAAATGAATGTAGAATTGATTTTCAATATACTTTCTTTTTAAAAGACGCCCCACAATATCAAATCTAGAAGTCACCCAATTTTTTTTGAAATTTCTCTTCCTTAACTCTTTGATAAGATTTCCAACTTCTACGAAATAATTGGGGAAATTTCTCAGCATATTCTTTCAAAAAAACTTGCGTTTTTGGATCAGACATGTAACCAGAACCAAAATCTACTCCAACTTCTTTCTTTATTTTTTCAATTTGCCTATCCCTAATTACTTTTGCCACAACGGAAGCCGCCGCTACAGAAACATGATTCAAATCTGCCTTATGTTCTAAAATCAAATCAATATTATTTTTTACTCCTTCACTAAGCCTACTTACAAAATATTCTCTATAAGAGATAGGATTTACACTGGGACAATCAACAATTACTTTGTCCGGCCTTAGTTCAGAAACCATTCTAGCAGATGTATCAGCTTCTAACCAGTTTAGATTACTAACTTCTCCAGAAACGGATAAATCGATGGCATCTGGTTCAATAACTTCAATTCTAAAATCAAGGACCAATTCTCTTATTCTATCAAAAAGTTCTTCCCTAACTTGAGAACTTAGAAGCTTACTATCCTTAACACCCAACCACTTTAACTTCTTTTCACCTTCTTCATCAAAAACTAACGCCGCCATAACTAACGGACCAAGAACTGGACCTCTCCCTGCTTCATCAAGCCCACATATTAACATTTTAGAATTTATAATCCAAACGCATCAGTAAATTCGCGCATTCTTCTAAACTCAGCCAGAAACTCTAACCCCTTTTCTGTTATAACTACAGTTTTAGTACTTTTTTGTTTCTTTCTGGTAAATTCCTCTTCTACACTGATTAGTTCTTTCACAACTAATTCCTCAACGTAGTTATTTAGAAGTTTATGTGACAAATTTGACTTATACATCAAATGTGTTGGTTTAATCTTCCCTCCTTTATTTTGAATTGCCAAAAGAATATCAAAAATAAGTTCCAATCTTGATCGTCTTGCTGCCATATTTTATCTTCTCATCGCCTTTCTATATACATATAACAAAATTAAAAATCCAAATAGTAATAATAATTGTCCCATAACATAAAATGCTTGAAAGATGAACACAAACAAGAAAAATATGTTAGCAAAAAATATTAACAAAAATGCAACCATTACTAACCAAGCATTCTTATTTCTTCTTGTATTAAGATAATTCTTATAATAATTTAATACTATCAAACCGAGTAAAACCAAACTTGTAAGGTAAAAAACAACATACTTAAAATTACTTACCACTGAAATAAGTAGGATTAAATAAACAAATAAAGCAATTTGACTTACTTCAAAAAATTTGTTTAATCTTGCTCTTGATTTCTGAGATACGAAAAACATTAACAACCAAGCTCCCAGCATTGCTGCCATTTGAACAAAGAAAGCAACCCTATAGAATATGTCTGCAAACTTTAAACTAGGCCCAACAGCTGGTTTTAGCGTATCTGCCACCACATCTCTCAATGGTGTAAAATAAAGTACACTATTAGTGAAAGAATTAATAGCTAAACTAATTGCTACTAAAATAAATACTAAAGAAAAATAAGCATATTTGTTTTCTTTATGTAACCTGTAAACTCTCCAGCTGTAAGCGGCAATCATTAAAGCGATTACTAGACCGACAATATTAAAAACCACGTCCCAACCATTAAACCATTCCGGTGTAAAAAAGAGTCTTAGCATTTATGTTACAACCTCAAATTACTTGTAAGTAACAAATTCTGTTTTTCATTTAAAAAGATTGTGGTTGTTTAATCAGAACTCACTTCTTTAGTCGCCCTCCATAAGTGATTAATAAAGGAATACTATTACTTACTAAAAAAGGTGATAATATGAAAAACAATTTTAAAAAGTTTCAGGATTTTATCTTCCAGTTAAGTAATGAAGATTTAGTTTATCTTTTATATAAAAAACACCTTCTTGAAAGAAAAACACCTCCTTTGAAAAAAACAATTTAAAACACCTTCCGGGTCATCCCCCTGACCCGGTTTTTATTTCTTTAATTTCTTAATAACCTTACTAATAACTTCAACTTTCTTTAACCTATAATCTTTAGTATTAGGCATTTCCATTAAATATTCTAGCTCTTTACTAATATTGGGTTTGAAAATCTTCAGATCTTTCTTAAAAGCTTTAAAATGAGATATTTGAAATCCTTTATTCTTAAAATAATATAACTCAACAATTGTTTTAATATAAAGTCTAAGGTAATCGTAGAAAACATAATATTGCTTCTCAGCTACATCTTTTAGATAAGGAAGTAAAGTGGTTAAGGTAGAAATTCTTTTGTCAATTAACTCTTCCCTTAGATTTGGATTGATTTTAGCTTTTTTCTTATATTTTGCAAAAACCTTCTTTCGATCGAATAATGGTTTGGCTTCCTGCACCCATCCTCTCACAAATCCTTGATATTTAAGAAGTAATTCTTCATTTTTGAAAACATCGTTCATAATTTCATCCAACCTTTTCTTTTCAAGAAAATGGAATGAAACCTTTCTTCCATCTAAAGAAAAATGACTACCATAGAATCCCACTTTATTTACTAAATCCAAAGAAACCGATTTATTTCTCAATTGCGTTTTTTCAATAATGTCCACAATTCTTGGAATAACTTTTTTAGCAATTCCATTGAAAAGAATATAATAGTCTAAGTCACTATTTTTAGTTTCCCTACCGCAAGCTCTGCTTCCATGGAGACAGAATAGTTCTACTGCTTTATCCTTTCTTAGAATGTTGATAAGTTCCTTGTTTAGTTGAGTTATTTCTTTTTTTGAGAACATTCTTACTCCAGCGGAACTCCACTCCACAAAGTCCAATCCTCAGAAGGAGAATAACCGCCAAAAGAGAAGTAAGGTGGTTGAGTTTGACCAAACCACCCATAACTAACATCTTGCCATCCCCTTCTTCCTCCTGGTCCGGAACCAACTCCTGAACCAGACATGGGAATGTTGAAATGACGCCAAGTTTTCATAACCGAATGGAATCCTGAAGCATCGGTTGAGAAATCAGCTCCTGGTTCAACAATTAATTCGCCTTTATAACCACTTTCTTTAAGAACTTTAACAACTTCTCTAAGAGGAGTGTTTCCCTCTCCTGGAGCCAAATGATCATCATGATAGCCATAATTATCATCTAAATGAACGTGACCAATAATATCTGCCTTGGCCATTTTTTTAACTTGATCAACCATCCATTTATCAAATTCTTTATCATTTTGATCAATAGTTTTCTTTGGATCCCCTTTCCAATATTTTCTCCAAGTGTTCATATGTCCTACATCTATAGTTGCAGTAATATGTTCTCTAGATCTTTGCTCAGCTTCTTCACGATTAACACCTAAATTAAGAAGTTTCTTCTTCATAATATCCCTACTTCCTTTAACCAACTTAATCAATTCGTCAGGATGAGCACCATATTGTTCTGGAAAAAGATTTTCCATTGCTACTGCCAAAGGTGCCTTCAATCTTCCTTCTTTCTTTATTTTTTGACTTTGACGCATTGCACTAACTCCCAAATCTGCGTAAGCGTCACAAGCTTCTCTAAAAGCATAAGTTTCGGCACTTTCTACATGTCTTATTTGTTCCATTGCTTCCTCAGCTTGCGCCCACTGTGAAGAAGCTGCTTCTCTTGATTGCTCCATACTATTTCTTACTTGTCTAATATGATCATTAATTATTTCAGTCGGAAACTGAGAATCTTCAGGAACTAAATCGCTAAATTGTCTTGCAGCCCTTTTTAATTTCCATTTCTCTTCTGGATCAATGGTGTCTTCCAATTTCTCATAGAATTTTTTGGCTTCCTTTAATTTCTTCATTCTATCAACATACTGATCGAACTGACCTCCATATTGCACAGCCCATCCTCGAGAGTGAGCAGCGTTTGTTTCTAAGGTTGCAATAATAAACGCTTCTTCAGGTTTAACTTCAATTTCATCTTCAGATTTTACCTCTCTGAACCTTCCCCAAATATCTTTTTTCCATGTTTCACCATTTTCATCTTTATTTTCACGCCAAAATTTTCTTGCCCTCTTAGTTAATTCTTCAGCCTCTTCAGTCAAATCTTTCCAATCCATTAATTTGATCTTAAACCGATCTTGTTCCTTATCAAAAACAGGAACTCTCTCCGCCATTTCTACTTTGTTCCCATAATAATCAATATAGTCTCCTTCCTTGACCTCTTTCCCTTCTTCATCTTTATATGAAGAGCCATCGTTTTCATCCCAATATTCGTCACCTTTTTCATACTTTTTCCAAACAGGCCTAGCAACTTTTCTACTTTTTCTAGCTTCTTGAATTACCGAACCTGTTCTTGTATCAATTACTCTAAATGATGAACGATCTTCTTCGTCAGAATACATCTCAAATTTTTTGTAATAAGGATCATCCTTGTTGAGGTTCCAATCTGCATCAACTATTGGTCTTTGAAATTCTCCTGTATGAACAACGATAGGTCCACCACCACCAACATCTGCTGCAAATTCAACTGCTCTTTTAACTTCTTGCAAAGAAAAGTTTTTACTTGCTTTAGAAAAGTTACCTTGTTGATCCATCCCTGCTAAACCAGCTATACCAACCGTACTATGTGTTGAAAAATCAACTCTATTAGCTGTAGAAATTTCTTTCAAAGCTTGCCTTTGCTTCTGTCCGTAATATTCTGGAGTTTGAGATTGGCCGGTTCCTTTTCCAGTACCTGTGAAAGCTAATTCAATCTTTTTCGAACCAGGTCTTATCTTAGCAGCAATTGCTTGTACGTTTGGTACGGGACCTAAACTAAAAGAAAAGCCTAAATCACCAATACCAAGGCCTAAATCTCCTGTAGAAGTTCCTACACCCATGGAACCACCATGATGATGTCCATCGCCATCACTATGATCATGAGTAGCTCCATAACCTCTATCCATAGGAGTTGAATAACCACCAAAATCTACCATGTGAGAATGATATCTTTAAGGTATATAAAAGTTGCTTTGTTT
>CAZKIP010000003.1:0-128689 GCA_964552945.1 uncultured Methanosarcinales archaeon | reverse complement strand
CCACCATGGCCAGATTTGTAAACATTCTCACTTTTACTTGAAGATTGATATGCATCCTGAGGTTTGTCTGCTCCTGCAGCACCTTTATACATATCCCTTACTTCTCTGCTCATCTGTCTTGCAGATAAAGTTCTTGCTGCAACTTCCTGAGTAGGAGTTCCACCATAAACTTCTTTAATTCTCATTTCTAAAGCAGAACTAATTGCTTGTGCTGCTTTAGCATCTTCCCTAGAGACATAACCTCTTTCCCCAATTCTCTGGTTAATATCACTCATTTGGTGATAGAGGTTTTCAACTGGCTTCTCACTTAACTCATAAATGGTATTCAATTCTCTTTTTGAAAGTTCTAATTTATATTCTGGATGTTCAATTATTGGAATATTTTCTTCAGAAATAACTTCTTCCAATTCTGAAGTAGGTTCTACTTTCTTTGCAGGTTTTTCTTCCTCTTCATCACCTTTTTCTTTCAAACCTTTACTAACTTTTAGAATATTTTTCGCTTCTTGACTTAATCCTTCTAAATCTTCTTTACCTAATTCTGGGATAGGAACTTTATCTAACCATTTTTGTCTTTCAGTTAATTCTTCTTCGGTTTTTTTAATTTCTTTTTTAGCTTCCGCTATTTCTTTCTTCCTTTTTTCTTCCAGTTCTTTCAGTTTCTTAATCCTATCTTCCGGACGAAGATTTTTTAGTTCCTTATCCATTATACAGAGAAATATAGTGATAGATATAAAATTTTAGTAAAGAATTTACCACTGAACCATTCTATGTGCTTTCTTGAAATTCTTATAAGTATTCCAACAACCTAGAACCAAAGGTTTGTTTAAACCTTTAAACGCTTTTTTTATCCCTTCTTGTTGCGCTTTCAATTCTTTTGCAGTAGGACCAGTACTAGCTTTCTTTTTCTTAGGAGTATAAAAATCACCCAACAATTTTTCCATTAAACTTTTTTCAACTTCAGTGGCTTCTTCATCCTCAGATCCATCATTCTTCTCAGCTTCCTTGATATAATGATCCAACTCATCCCCAAGAGCCTTCATGGCTTCCCTTACCGAACCAGAAACATTGCCAATTAATTCTAAACTTTCTGCCCTCTTTAAATCCTTATAGTTCTTAAGCTGTTCATCAGACCAAAAATAAACACGCAAATTCATCTCTAACAACCCAGTATGTACAGGACCTCTTTGATAACCTTCTTGCACAAATTTCATATCCGGCCTGGTACGATAATTAAATGTAGCCAATATACAACCATTGGCACCACTATTTCCTACAGGAGTTCTTTTCCTTGCCATAACTTCCAAATCGATCATGCTTCCTTCAAAAGCAGAAACAATATCTACAGAATTAAGATTCTCTTCTTTCATTGTTAATTTCTCAACATGACGAAGGTAAGGTTTAATCCAAGTAATATACATCTGAATAATATCAAAATGTTGTTTTAGATATCTCAACATAAATCTTCTTCTATCTTTATGCTCTTTGAAAGTTCTTTTCTTCCAAACAGTAAATTGATTAAGATGCCTTAACAAAACTCTTAAAACATTCTCATTAAAATCTTTAGACATATTTTTCACATAGACATCCAATTCATCGGTATCTTTGAATGGAGGGGCATCAAAAAATAAATCTGGTAAAGTAATAAACTCCAATTGTTGAGCCATTCCATAAATAGAAGCCGCACTCTTCCCTCCTCCCTGAACAAGGTCAACAAACATTCCTTTCAGAGTAATTTCATCACCCTTCTTTCTTTCCGCAATGTTCTTTTTTAATTGGGCATCCGATCCTTTGTAATAAATCAAACGTTCATCAATTATTCTTAACTCACGAACCATTTGAAATAATTCCTTAATCATTTTCCCAGTTGTAGCTAGAAATTGCGAAACTTTATCCTGCTGACCACCCAACCTTTGTTGACTAATTCCAAATAAGGAAGAATTTTCAGCTGCTGAGAAAGAATCTTCTAATTTCTCAATTATAGGAAAATATTCTTTCATGGTATTAATAATCCAGAAATATGGTTCCTCTATGGTCATATCATAAACTACCCACACCAGTTTGTAGGATTTTGTTGGTATAGGAAACCCAGTTTTACCATAATAATTAAAAGCGATTTCTGTAACTTCTTCGTGTGCATCTGATTTTTTTAATTTCATTCCAGGGATAGGAACAAATTTATTGGTTTTTTTATTAAAAGTATAATTACCTTTAGCACTACCTTTAATAAATCCATGTTGCACCAGTAATTCAGAACGATCCATCTTTCACCTTTTAATGAATTTACTTTTATCTTTAATAAACTTTTGGAAAGTTGGGTGCTGTCAAGTTATGTGAGGAAGAATAAAACTAGCGCCAATGGAGGCGCATTTTTGCCTAAAAGTTATGAGTAAAATGGCAAAAATCTACGCGCCGTGCCCTAGTTTTATTCACGAACACATTTAATTTGACTATAACGGAAAGTTGAGAACAAATCACCCACATTTAAAGAACCATAACCCTTCCTTTTCATAAAAATCTATTTTAAAACCAGCTTTCAAAAATACCTCCTTCCACTCCAAAAAAGAAAAACTATTAACTTCCTTCTGCCTCTGCCAATCATTAATTTCCTTAGAATAAAACACTGCCATAAAAACACTCTTCTCTTTCAGAACTCTCTTCACTTCCTCTAACAACAAAGAATAATTTTCAACATAATTTAATACAAAAACCAAAGTAACAGAATCAAAACACTTATCAGAAAAAGGCAATTTCTTTTCCAAATCACCTTTTATTTTCTCAATCAAGTCATCATTAAAATCTAACATTTTTTGAGAAAGGTCCATTCCAACAGAAGGAATATAACTGAAAGAACCACAACCCAAATCTAAATTTTTTCCACCAGATAAAAACCTTAACTCCTTTTCAATAACCTTCCTCACTTCTTTATCTATCTTATACCCCCACATAAACGCTTCAGCATTCCAAAAAGCAGACTTTTTATCTGGCCATCCCCTAGCCCATTCAATATTCTCAGAAATGAGTTTCAATTTACTTTCAACATCTAAACCATGATGTAGTTCTAACAAAGCTGACATAAATTTAGTTTCTTGATCCATTTAATATCTAAAACAAAAGCATTCCAAAACTAGCAAATCCTTGGAAGATTAATCCCCCCATAAGACTATCCGTCATCAATACAACTAACAATACTAAAATTCTTCCTAAACAAAGAAAAACTTCTCTACTAACAAAATATCCTGTTATGTCCCCTTTATTGGCCTTATCGTATTCTAAAGCTGCTACAGGAGAACTCCATGCACCAGAAGTAATTGCACCAAAAATGGTTGCACCAAAAATATGAGTAACACTGGTAACCATCGCTCTTAAAAACCAAGATAAAGATTCAAAACCAACTATCCTTCTAATCATTTTCCTCTTATCTGTATGGTCACTATATTTTCCAGCCAACCAAACAACAACTGCACTAAATCCAGAAACAATTGTTCCAATTATACCTAAAGAGAAATAA
Organism: uncultured Methanosarcinales archaeon; assembly: GCA_964552945.1. GTDB lineage: Archaea > Nanobdellota > Nanobdellia > Woesearchaeales > GW2011-AR9 > CAZEAB01. The sequence goes on along the minus strand of CAZKIP010000003.1, from coordinate 125,181 downwards.
CTATCAAGAATTGCAAAGATGAATACTGGCCAAATAACATTTGCAGTCATTACTTGAGTCCCTCTCGAAACAAAGAAAAGAGAATTTTTCCAATGATCTTTGTTTACAATCGACCTTATTGAAAAATGATAACTTGAAAGAATATCATCACTTAAAAGAAGCATTACTCCAGAAGACAAAAGAAGAATGGTTGCTAAAATAAATACTATTGGGAAACCAAAATAACTAATCATTATTCCTCCAAAAAGTGGTCCAATTAAACCACCAACAATGGCTGCCGCTCTTTGCTTGCCACACTCTTCCCCACGATGTTTCTTATCGCTCGCATGGAAAAAAAGAAGATGCATCCCTATCCAATAAAATCCCATAGAGAAACCTACAAAAGAACCTAAAATAATTAGGGGCAATTTATAGTAAGGTAAAGAATAGAGCATTAAAACAAAAATTAAGTAAAAGGGGAAACTAAATAACACCGTATGTTTGACCCCATACTTTGAAGCAAATTTTGCTGCCACAGGAGTGCCAATAGCAAAAACTAGTGAGTAAAAAACAAAAAACATCAAAGTATCTGATAAAGAATATCCCATCTCCACATAAAGGTATAAAGGTATAAATAGCGAAATTAAAGATAATCCAAGTGAACGTAAAGCCAAAGAAACATAGATTTTTGTCAACTCTTTTTTTGGAACAAAACGCCACATGAAATCATGGTGATGTAACATTAAGTAAGAAAATTTATAAAGAGATATAAGTCTTTCTATAGCAAGGGCCTGTAGTCTAGTAGCTATCCAAATTGGACTACAGATGACGTCCGCCTGACTTTCCAGCAATAAGAAATTGTAAAACAATTTCAGTTTAGCTGATTAGAATGCGGGAGGTCCCCGGTGCAAGACATAATATTGTGCAATTCCGGGCAGGCCCATATTTAAAAAATGAAAACTAAAGAAAAACCAATTTATGTTTTGAAACAAATAAAAAAAAGAGAGATTATTCCCAGGATTTCTCTTCTTGTTGTTCTTAGTATCATTTTTTACGTAGGGATATTGGTAAATCTTTCTTTAGTAAATGTCCCCCTTGAACAAGAGAACATGGTGAAATTAGGTGCATTGGTAGTCTTAATTACATTATTTGTAATAGCTTTAATTTTAACAATAATAAAATCCTCTAAGTCCTATATTTTTTTACAGGATAGAATTGTCTTTGGTAGAAAAAAGATGTTATATCAAGAGATAACTAACACTAAAATGAAAAAAAACATTCTTGATAAATTGTTTAAAACTTATTCCATTCATTTAGGAAACAAGTTTTACCTAAGAAACATTTCTGATAGTATTGAATTAGAGAATTACTTTAAAAAATTAATAAAATATGCCAAAGCAAAAGAACCTAAACTTTAATCTTTCATCATATAAACTTCTATAAAAACCATTGTTAAAGAAAGTACTAATGGACCTACAAGAACACCAACTGGACCAAATAAAATAAGTCCACCAAACACCCCGAGCAAAATTATAACGGGGTGAATCTTAGCCCTGTTACTCATTATTTTAGGTTTAAGGAAATTATCCAACATTCCTACTATGAAAAAACCATACACAAATAAGAGAATTCCTTTAATTATTAAGATATCTGAGTTTTGAAAAATTCCATCAAGTAATAAAATTGCTGCCGCTGGACCCCAAACTAATCCAGTTCCAAGGTAAGGGATTAGTGCTAGTAAAGCCATTAAAATCCCCCAAAAGATAGGTGAAGAGATTCCAAAGATAAAGAACCCTATACCACCAGCAAGTCCTTGTAAGAAAGCTACTAAGAAATAACCATAAAGAACACCTTTAGTTATATCTTTCAAACGATTGGTAATTCGCCTATATTTCCTTTCCCCCATACTTAAAACGTCGCTTATTTTCTTAATGAAAGCGTCTGAATCACGTAAAAAGTAGAACATTGTAAAGAACACTACAAAAAGGTTTAACGTCGCTTGAGGCAAACTAATTACTAAATCCGACATCTTACCTACTATCCAATTTGTAAGAGCCTTAGCAGACTGCTGTAACCTTTCTGAAATGAAAGAATTCTTACCAACTTCCTCAAAAATTTTACAAAAACTATTGTCACAGCTTTGAAATAAACCCACTGCCAACTTTTGTTTAACTTGAATAAAAATCACATATGATTCTTGAATTAAAATTTTCCCGAAAAAGAATCCAGCTACAATCATTACAAATATGACTAAAAAACATATTAGAAGCGCCGGGAGAGATTTTGATTTAAATTTAGGGGAAACTATCTTATACAAAGGCATCGTAACGAAAGCCAATACAGCGCCGATAAAGACAGATAAAAGAAGCGGTTTAATAATAAAGAAGGAGAAAACTGCAAAGACTAAAAATAATCCCAATGGCAAATATTCTTGATGTTTAATTTTCCTAACCTCTTAACCCTGATTAAAGAATTGATTATAGTTTAAAAAACTTTCTCAGTATGGGTAAAGTCAAGTTGAGTGTCTTGTAAACCACCTTTGCCAATGGAGGCGCATTTTTGCCTAAAATTTAAGTTAAAATCTGCAAAAATCTACGCGCCGTGCAAGGTGGTTTTTCTTTTGACACTTAACTTGACAGCACCCTCAGTATGCGAGATTAAAACTACTTAGAATTCAGAAATAAGAAATTCTAGAAAGTTAAAAAAAAAGAAAAAAAATAAAGCCGTTAGGCTTATTTAACTACAGGGTCAACAGGGTCAGCTACTTTCATAACTTCTTTAACAGGTGCGCTTACAGAAGCAGTGTTGTACTTAAGATCTGTACACTGAACAACTACTTCCTCGCCTTTGAAAAGTTCTGGCTTGTGAGCTAGTACTTTTCCTGCACATCTTGTGTCCTGTCCACTGAATCCAGCAACAAGCATGGCGGTATTTCCGTTACTCTCGAAAACTTTAACCATTGACTTACCTGCTTCGAATCCTTCAGCACACTGAGCTGGCTTACCCATTGCTTCGAAAGCCATACTGTTAACACATGGACCACCTACTAAAATGGTGTTTTGTGCCCATAAGCTAGTTACTTCTGTATCTAACTTGGTTGCGTCAACAACTTTTGCTAAAGCAGTTTTACCTGACTTCTTCACAGAGCTAGTTGCACCACTGGTAAAGAATACTTGTGGGAACTCTTGCTCTTCAGGATAACTCAAGGTTAACTCATTAGGGTCACTACTCGGTGAAGTGAACTTAATGAATGAACCCATAGAGGTATATCCGTAAGCAACTTCTGTTTCTCCGTCAGGAGTAACTAAAGTAACACCAGTTTGAGCCATCCTAACTTCAGGACCTGACGCACCAGTTACGTTCAGAATTATGTTTTCTGGAGCCTGGTTGTCATAGTCGTTGCTATTAGGTGTAGACACAGTCCACCTAAAGGTATCAGTTGCAATAGCAGTACCCGGAGGAGTTACATAACCTGTTGTTACGTTCCTAGGTGAGTCGTCTTGGAAAGCCCACTGAGCACCATACTGATCAACAAAAGCAATGTTACCTGCATTATTGGTGTCAGCAGTATCGTGTGCAGTTAAGATGTCTCCACCACCATCCAAGTCTACGTTAACCTGGAAATCGTCTAGAGTCGCTAAAGAAGCGTTCTGAACGATGAACGAATAACCACCTAATTTAATGGTTGCTACAGTTCCTGTTGTTGTCTGTGTACTAACTGAATACTCTAAAGAATCAGTTGCACCCATATTCTTAAACTTAATCTTTGGGCTTGTATCCGTCTGCTTGTCAGCTCCCTTATACTGTAATAGATAAGACTTTGCTGAACCAGCTGATGCATCTCCACCAGTTAGTACAAGGTAGTCGTCTTTGTAGATATCTAAAGATTCGTTCAGAATTAACCATTTCTGACCTGCTCTTGTTCCAATCTGAGATTCTTCACCCATACTTAAGTTATACTGAGAATCAGCATAAACGATTGGAATATCTACTACATTTCCATCCCCATCATAAAGTTCAAGTTTGTATCTTCGTGAAGAAGAGGACTTAATCTTCATGTCGTGTTCTGCTTCTTCAGTCAGACCTTTGTACTCAATGTCAAAAGCATTGGCCATAAGAACTTCCTTCTCTTCGCCAGCTGCTTCAATAACATCACTTAACTTTTCTCCAGCTCCTACAAAGTAGTCGTCATCTGCAGTCATGTTAACTTCAATAGTGCTAACGGTGAAAGTTGTGTTATCATCTGTTCCTGTAATGAATACAAGAGACCCATCAACATCTTCTGAACCAATGGTAATTTTCTTTTCACCAGTACCAATTGCACTTACATCATTATCTTGCAGAATCATCTTTTGAGCTCCTACAAAGAATGTTGCAGAGTGTACACCACCAGCATAAGCTTGGTAGAGAATTTCACTAACTCCCACTTCACTCTTATCTTTTAAGACAGAAGTTTCTCCAACTTTTAACTTGTTGGTTGATTCTCCATTAACGATGAACTTTGCTTCATCTAGGTCTGTAAAAGACAAAGTTACATCGTAAGTTTTATCACCAACGGTGTAAGTTTTTGACTCTCCTTCAAGTAGAGTATCTCTTGCTGAACCAGCCATCAAGGTAAGCTTAGCACCGTTTTGGTTTAAAGTTGCACCAGAACTAGTCCTTCTAGCTAAAACAACAGAGAAATCTTTTCCCATTAAAGAAAGGTCTGTATTTTCAAAGTCGTCTAGGTAAGTTCCAGTTGTGGAAGCAGTACCATCACTATCAGTAACGTCTGACTGAGCAGTTGAACTAAACTCTAACTTATAACGAGCAATTTGCTGTGTGTTCTTAATAAGCAAATGATCTGCGCTTTCCTGTTGGTCGTTCTCAACATACTTAACTATTCTACTTTTTTCAAGAGAGGTTTCTCCTTCATCGTCAAAGAAAAGGAATTGTCGGTAGTCATAATCACTTTCACTTGTTGACCAAGTTCCATCAGCTAAAGCACCCAATTCATCGTCGCCGATAAAGGTAGTTATAGCTCTAAAGTCTTCACCAGTTATTGAACTAGAACTTGCGTTACTGTTTGCCATTTCTAAATGCTTAGAAGATGTATCAACCAACCAGCTGTCTCCAGTTAATGTAACTGCACCGCCTGCTGACGAAACACTATAAGGAACATTTGAAGCAATGTCCACAGCTGCTAAGGTATCTTCTGCTTTAGAAGTTGCACCTACCACAATCAGAGCATCAAGAACACCATCTTTTACAAAGAGATCTCCTGTACCCCAGCCGCTCAAATCAGCAGCCATAGCACCCATTGCTGTTGCACCGAGCATTGCTACTCCAGTACCTACCGCAAAAAGGCGCTTCACCATTCTTTTTACTTTCATTTTTTTAAACACACCTCCGTGTTTGAATGTCTTTTTTCATTTGCTCTCCCATGAAAATTCCGAAGGGTCCGCCTCGACAGCAGACTTTTTCGATTTCACGGGTGCACTTGACCGCCCACAATATAGTTTATTGTAGACGAGACTATCAACGATAACCAAAATTTGGTTTATAAGTCTTTCGAAAAATTTGCCTTCCTTAAAACGCCAAAAAAACAACCAAGGGCTAATTCCTAAAAAAATTGCAGTTTCAGCAAGTCATCATTCTGGAATGATAAACTGATTAAAAATCAAGAACTATGTTCTATTTTATAAAGAGAAATCTCTTAAACGGACAAATAACGGAAAGAGTTTAAAAAGAACCCATTATGAGAATGATAAAATGGAGATAAACAAACTACCTTTACCTGATTATTTCAAGGAGCATTGTGTTAAGTTCAAGACTTTAACGCCGATACAAGAAAAATGTCTTCAAAGTGGCCTTCTTGAAGACAAATCTTTGTTAGCTTGTGCACCTACAGCATCCGGTAAAACACTTGTAGCAACAATGACCATAGTAAACACTCTAGGAAAAGGAAAAGCCATCTATCTTGTACCTCTAAAAGCGCTTGCAAATGAAAAATATAAAGAATACAAAAATTTACTCAAAGATACACCTTATAAAGTTTCATTTTCAGTAGGTGATATAGACTCTGATTCTGGCTACCTTTCAAATAACGACCTCCTTATCCTAACAACCGAAAAATTAGATTCACTTCTTCGTCATAAAGTTTCTTGGATTCACGAGGTTAAAACAGTTATTGTAGATGAGATCCATTTACTAAATGACGCTTCTAGAGGACCAACTTTAGAAATAGTTTTGACAATCTTAAAAAATTTCATCAATCCTCAAATAATTGGTCTCTCCGCGACAATAGGAAATCCTTCTGAATTAGCCACTTGGCTAGAAGCAGATTTAGTTATAGACGATTGGAGACCAGTAGAATTAAAAAAGGGCGTACATTTTCAAAAAACAAATTTTTATGATTAATTTAACCTGAATTTTTTCTTACCCTATCAATCAATTAAAGAGAGAAAATCGTCCAATAACTCCTGCTTCATTTCTTTCTTATATTCCTTTGCCTTCCCTCTTAACAACTCTACCTTAACATTAAAACCTTTATTATCTAATTCCTTGCCAATCCTACAAATAAATTCCACAAATTGAGTCACATTCTTAGGTTTATCCGTTTTTGTGCAACGTTCAAAATCAAGCAAATGTGCTTTACCATACTTATCAATTAAAATGTGCTTATGGGGATGATGCATTTCTTCCTTGGTTACAAACAATTTATCTAAAATATAACATTGGCCCATAACATCCGATAAAACTTGTTTAATTTCCTTTTTTGATTTGTCTTTAATCCAGTCTAAAATAAACTCTCCTTCGATAAAAGGATAGACAAAATATTCTTTTGAATGAAATAACAATTTTGGGCCAATTCCCCTCTTATTTAGAACTTTTAACCAAGTTATTTCATTTGCAACCCTACCTAAACCCCTCTTTTCCGCTTTAATCGCTACTTTAATTTTATTCTTTTTAGCAAAATGTGATTTAATCAACTTACTTCTCTCTAAGTCAGCAGTATAAATAAGCCCCCTTTTGCCCTCGGTAAAGTAAGTAATGTTTTCTAACAATTTAGCTTCCAATTCCCTCAACAATTTACTTTTCACAATTTCATATACGTAAAGTTCCTCAAACGCTATTTTCTTTGAACCTAATTGTTTAAATTCAAACAAATTATGAGAAATTATTTCCTCAATTTTGTCCTTGTTTGTTAAAGTAGAAAACAGAAATAAAATTTTTCCATCACTTATCAAATATTTAGAAACTTCCTTAAAAAATCTTTCAGAGATTTCCCACCCCTTTTTCCCACCATATAAAGCTAAATCATCAATTCCTTCATCTTGTGGAAGGTAGGGGGGATTGAAAATAATCATATTAAACTTACCGGAAACATTCTCAAAAAGATCACTTTTAAAAACGCTAATTTTACCAACTTTTTGCTGATTTAATCGTTTTTTTAAAGAAGAAACTGCTTTTTCATTAATGTCAACAGCCACAATTTCTCTTACTTTACTACTTTCTACTGCAGTTAAGGCTTGAATTCCGCTCCCAGTTCCTAAGTCTAAAACTCTACCATAAGCTTCTTTCCTAACAGATTCTTGTAGAAGGTAAGAATCTTCAGCGGGTTCATAAATATCCATAAAACTCAAAAAAGAAACGTTTTGATAAATGTTACGTAAATAAAAAAACAAATCCATTACAATTCCAACTTCTTAGCCAATTCTTCCGCTTCTTTAAGCTGTTCATGAGTCCCAATATCCATTATATGGTTACTCTTCACAAAAGTAAAATTTTTTCCTTCATCTATTAACAATTTTATGGCGTCAGTTATCTCTAACTCACCCCTAGGGCTTGGTTTTATTTTTTTACAAGCAGCAAAAATTTCTTTTGGAAACATGTAAACACTGAAATTAGCCAAATTACTTGGAGGGTTTGCAGATTTTTCAACTATATCTACTACTTTTTCATCCTCGGTAACTAAAACTCCATAAGGACTTGCATCTTCAACTTCCCGACAAGCAATTACCCCTTCTCCTTCTGCTTTCAAAACTTTATCTAAAAGAGAAGTTTCAAAAAAAGAATCTACCGCTAAACAAAGAAATTTGTCTTCATTTATTTGAGATTCGGCATGAAGGACTGCATCAGCAGTACCATTCATTTCTTCTTGTTCTACACAAATAGTACTCATTCCAAAAGGAGAACCTTCACAATAGTTCATTATTTTTCCTTTCAAATGGTGGATAATAATAACCGCTTCAGTAATCCCTACTTTTTTCAATTGTTTAAGTATAATTTCTAACATTGGAGTCCCATTAATAGGAACTAAAGGTTTAGGATTCTCCTTAGTTAATGGAAGTAACCTTGTACCTTTTCCAGCTGCTAAGATAACTGCTTTCATTGTAATTCCTCCACAATTTGCTTCAATTCTTCTAAACTAGAAATAATATAATCAACTTCGCCTTCTTTAGGCACCAATATTTTTCCTCTTCCCCACTTCAAATGAACAGTTTTCATCCCTAACTTCTTAGCAGGGAACAAATCCGTTTTATATTTATCGCCAATTACCAAACTATTCGTTGGAGAAAATTCTAATTCCTCACAAAGATTACTATATGCAGGTCCTTTATCATACCCAGGGGTGACAACCACTTTTGCAAAAGACTTTTCATCCAATCCAGAATCCAAAAATTTTCTTTTTTGTTCTTTTTCATTCCCATGAGTTACAATTGCCAAAGTATTTTTTTCCTTCACTGCTTCAACAATTTTTTGAGCACCATCAATTAAAGGAATTTTTACCTGTCCTTCAACTGGCTCCACCAAAGTTTTTATAGCAAGTTTTTCTAACTCTAGATCAATTTGTAACGTTTTCAAATAATTTTTTATCGCACCAATTCCATTCGCAGAAGTAGAGTTTTGTTCCATTATGCCTTTGTAAATTTCTTCTTCAGATTGAGAAAGTCCTTCTTCATGTAATTTCTTTGCTATCAGATTAACTCTAAATGGAAAAGAATAATTCCAAGAATCTATTAATGTGTCATCCAAGTCGAAAATGATTAACATTTTGTTAAACCCCAGCGCAGATCAAAAATGGTTAACATTTTTGGCTGTTCCTCCGTAACATATCAAATATGATCAACAATTTTCATCAACTCCTCAGCAATCTTTTTTGAATCATGACGAATTAGATTTCTTTTCAAAAAATCACTTTTTTGTATTTCCTTTAGTTTGTCACTAATTAAGTTTGTGGTTATAACTCTCGAATCTGCAACTAAATCATTTTCCACAAGACTACCCTCGTCAGCATAAATTTGAATTAAATTTTGCGGAGGACTTCCAGAATTTACTAAAATGTGGTCAAAAACATCTTCACCAATAAACTTCACCATCTCTTTAAGAAAATCGCTTACTTTGAAATTTGTCGTTTGTCCATGTTTATTCATTAAATTAATTATAAAAACTTTTGTAGCTTGAGTTTCTCTCAAAGCTTTACTAATTCCATCAACTAGAAGATTTGGAACTAAGGAGGTATATAACCCCCCCGGACCAAGGATAACCATATCTGCATTCATTATTTCATCAATTGCTCTCGAATGTGCTTTTGGAAAAGGTTCCAAGTAAATACTTCTGTAACCTTGAGCCAATTTATTTGATAGATAAATCTCTTTTTCCCCATCCAATAAAGTTCTATCATTTAGAACCATTTTCAATCTAACTTTATTTGTTGTAACTGGAATCACCCTCCCTTTAATAGATAAGATACGGCCAGTTTCTTCCACTGCTTTATCAAAACTTCCCGTAACCTTTTCTAAAGCAGAAAGAAGAATGTTACCAAAATTATGTCCTTCTAAACAGCCATTATCAAAACGATAATTCATTAAACCCCTCATTAACCTACTTGAATCGGATAAAGCAACTAAGCATTGCCTAATATCTCCTGGAGGTAAAACTCCCAATTCGTCTCTTAGAACTCCTGTTGAACCACCGTCATCTGCCATTGAAACTATTGCTGAAAGATCTAAGTTATATTTCTTCAATCCTCTAAGAACAACAAAATTACCTGTACCTCCACCGATGACCACAACCTTTTTCATTAAATCTTGGAGAAATCGAACTTGTTTTAAAAGTTATGGAAAATAGAAAATAATGTTTTAGTCCATATATGGTTTACAAATTTTCCAAGAATTAGACATTTCATCCCTAGCTTGATATAATCTTCCTGCTGTAGCATATAACACATCAGCCAGTTTAGTTCTTCCTTTTTTTGCATCATCATCAGCTTGTCTTTCGATATCATCTGCAAGCGCAGTAATAAAACGTTCAACAGAATCATATCTCATATTTCCTACATTTCTAGCTAAATCTTCAATACTTCCATCAAACCCAACAACTTTATCAGGATGTTTAGAACAACTTTTATTTGTCATAATTTGTCATTAACCTAGAATTATATAATTCTTTTCAAAAGAAATAAAAAAAATAATTCTATTCTTCGGTGAAATCTTCAATCTTAGCAGGTATTTCTTCATCGCCCCTTAACATGCCCTTTTTCTGCATGTATTCTCTAGCTAGAAGATAAAATACCAAACCAACCGATTTCTTTCCTTTATTGTTACAAGGAATAACTAAATCAAGTTTGTTAGATTGATTGTTTGTATCACAAAAAGCTACAACTGGAATACCAATTTTAAAGGCATCTTCAACTGCATTTTTATCAGGCCAAGGGTCACAAACAACAAGAATTTTAGGTTCTGTGAAAGTTTCTAAATTAGGATTTGTAAGAATTCCAGGAGGATACCTTCCATTGATAACAGGGATACCAGTTAACTTGTTTAACTGTTTCAAAGCTTTCCAACCATTTTCTCTTCTACAAACCACCATTATTTCATGAGGTTCATAGTTAAATAATAGATTTATTGCTAACTTTAATCTTTCATCAATTTTCTTTAAGTTTAAAACGCTTAATCCATCTGGCCTAGTTTTGTAAATAAAATTAGCCATATATTTAGTTTTAAATTTAGTTCCAATATGAATTCCTGATTTCAAATATTCGTTTGAATCTATTAGTAAATTTTCTTCTTCTGACATTTTTATTCCTCCTTAAAAATTCAGACTCAAAATTCTATGATTTTGCTGTCTGTCATTTTTATGTTTCTCCATTAAAAATGCAGGCCTAAAAATCTTTGATTTTTATTGTCTGTCATTTTAATTTATTTCTTATAAACAAGAATTGGCTTCTTGTCTACGTTATTTTTTGTATGCTGAAAGTAATGAAGCATGCTCAAAAAATGTGGTCAGAAGTATTCTGACTGCATTTTTTTTTGCCTCATGCAGTTCCATGCACCCTACAGCGAGCACATTTCGGCTATAATCTACAAAATATGGCAGCTATTTATAAAGATTTTGCTTAAATCAAACAACTTCTTCAATCCCTTTCTCAACTATCCTAAACTTCAACTCCTTCCCATCTGGTAAAAAGCGATGTTTCTGCAAAATAATACCTCTACAATTTCTAAACCTTTTTAACTCTAAAAGACATTTTGAACCATACTTCAACAAATCTCCACCAACCATCTTCACCTGCTCTTTATTACCAAAATCTGCATAAACTTGGTTGGTCATAAGTACAGGAATCCCTTTACTTCGAGCAATCTCAACTAAAGAAGCTATCTGCCTTCCTAAAGCATTGTTAACCTCATAAACATCATCACTTTTCCCTAACTCTAAACGATATAACATAGAAATTGAATCGACAACAATCATCCCAAGATCTTCTGTAACTAATTCCTTCAAATTCTCAAAAGCCGCCCTTTGCTCAATAAAATTAAGAGGACTGATAAACATAATATTTTTTAGAACCTCATCAGTTTTACTTAACTGCCTAATTCTTTCAACGGCTATTCCTCCTTCTGTATCGATAAAAATTATTTTCTTTCCAGTTTCAGCCATTCTAACTACCGCTAACAAACACAAATTAGTTTTCCCACTACCAGAAGGACCATATATGGTAGTGATAATATCTTTATCGTATCCTCCTGCAAGAAAATTGTCTAAAAAATCTGCTCCGGTGGGAATTTTCATATTTGTTCAGAAGCCCACCCTAATTTAAAGATTTCTAAACAACAGGATTAATCAAGGATAGTAGGTTTTTGTATACTGGCGCCCTGACGCAGTCGAGGCGGTACTCTGCAAGAGTACGATATCGCCGTGCCCCAGTATACAAAACCATGTTATTCTGGATTAGCCCAACAACAGAAACAAATTTATAAATAACAAAAGATTCAATAAAATAATTATGACTGAAAAAAAAGTGTTTAGTGTTTACACTATTTTCATTGCTATACTTATAATCAGACTAATTTTAGCCTTTTCAACACCAAATTTAACTTACGATTCCTATTTCCATTTAATCCAAGTTGAACATATCACCCAATCAGGAATCCCTCTTTTTGACGATCCACTTTCATATGGCGGGAGGGAACATCTCTTTCTTCCCCTATTCCATTATTTAGCAGCTTTTTTCAACCTCTTCCTACCTTTAGGAATTGTAGCCAAACTTCTACCCAACGTTCTTATCGCCAGCTTAACAATAATCATTTACAAAATAAGTTTTAAAATTTCCAAGAACCATAACGCTGCATTAATTTCTTCATTCATCGCTGGTTTATTACCGGCCCTTTACGCTACAAATTCTTTCACTCCATCAACTCTATTTTTTCCACTAATATTTTTCACAATTTATTCATTTATGAATATAGATAAAACTAAATCTCCCAACCATTACCTCTTTTCATTCGTTCTTCTTTCATTTACACATTCGGCAGCAGCATTGTTATTGGTAGGATTCATAATTTATTTGGCCCTCTCATTTTTAGAGAAAAGGAATTTAATCAAAAAGGAACTCGAATTAATCATTTTTTCATTTTTCTTCTATGCCTGGAGCCAATTTTTATTTTTTAAAAAGAATCTTCTTGAAGAAGGAGTAGGATTTATTTGGCAAAATATTCCCCCTCAAATAATTCAAAGTTATTTTCCAACATTTTCAATAATAGATTCCCTTCTTTTAATTAGTGTAATCCCTTTTGTAATTGGAATCTTTGTGGTTTATCGTTCCCTATTTTTCACCAGAGATAAAAAAACATTTTTCCTAATTAGCTTAGCCATTTCAACAACCTCTTTAACGTGGTTAAAACTAATCCAATTTTCTCAATCACTTACTTTTTTTGGAATAATTTTAGCATTACTTTTTGCTAATTTTTATCAGGAATTACAAAAATACATGATTAAGACAAAAGCATCTAAATTACAAAACATAATTCCTCTTACATTAATAATAATTCTTGCTGTAACAATGTTGCCTTCTGCAATTTCCATCTCACTTAACCAAGACATACCTTCCTCAGAAGAAATTGAAACCTTTAAGTGGATTGAAGAAAACACTCCTCCAGATTCTGGAGTTCTTTCTCTATTAGAAGAAGGCCACTTAGTTACTTTTTTTAGTAAAAGGAAAAATCTTATGGACACAGAATTTAGTAGGATTGAAAATATTGAAAGAAGGTTTTCTGCCCTTAATTCATTATACAGAACAACTTTACAAACTGAAGCAATTGAACTTTTAAAAGAGTATGACATAGAATATCTTGTTCTTACGCCAAGAGCTCAAGAAAGATATAACATCACCCATTTTAAATATTATACTCCAAGATGTTTGAAAAAAATATTTAATAACGATAAAACAAGAATCTTCTTTGGAAGGTGCGTTTTAGAGGAAATAAAATGATTAAATTGGATAAAGTTAAACTTGAAAAAGAACTAGAAGAGATGAAAATTCTTAATAGAAAAAATAGTCTTTTCCAACATCTTGTCAAACATCAAAAATATTACCTTATTTCATTAATAGTAATTCTTTTTCTAATTCTTTTATTTACCAATATTGCTTTAGAAAGGCCCCTCTTTTTAGGAGAAGAAAGCTATTTTCATCTCGCAGAATCAAAAACAATTACTTTTGAAAACTATCATTATTTTCCTTTAAGCTTGATTAGTGGAATTAAAGAGATCTACCTTGTTTTTATTCCGCTTATAATTGCTCTAATCTCATTTTTATTATTTCAAAACATTTCAAAAAAAATCAAGATTTCGCCGGAATTAACTTTTACTTTCCTTTTATTTGTAATTTTATCTCCTTTTTTTATCATCAACTTGGTTTCTCTCTCCTCCTATTCACTTTTCATTTTTTTAATTTTAGGTGGTTTTTTCCTCCAATGGAGGAAGAAATATCGCTACGCTTCTCTCATCCCCTTTATTCTGATAACTTTTATTGATGGATTTAGTGCCGTTCTCCTCTTAATTATTTTTATGACAGAAATTTTCTATCTTAAAAAAGATAAAACTAAATTTGATAAAATAAAAGTTTTCTTAACCTCACTATTCTTCCTAGCAAATCTTATTTTTTTCAAAGTCCCTTTTATGCAAGGTCCTTTTCGTATTCAAAACTTAATCGGAGATTTAATCTCTGACCTTGGTAGTTTGGGAGGGGTGAGCTTCTTTCTTATTTTTTTAGGAATTATTGGTTTATTCCTCACTTGGAAAAATAGAAAGTTCCATATTTATTACATTTTATTTCCGGTAATTTTGGTTGCGTATTTTTTTAACACCAATTTATCTTTTCTTCTTTCATTGATGTTCTCTTTTTTAGCTGCAATTGCTTTCATAAACATCTTTGATAAAGAATGGACTTTTGTACAGGTAAAAAAGATAACCTTGTTTCTCTTTCTTTTAGGATTAGTTTTTACAACTTTAACCTTCATGAATAGAGTCCCTTATTTTAGTCCCGACTCCGCTGACTTGGAAACTCTTACTTGGATTAAATATAATACTCCTAATGATGCAATCATTTTTTCTATACCAGAAAACGGGTACTACATAGAACAGATAGCTCAAAGAGAAGCATTTTATAGCATAAACCAAAAAGATGAATTGAAGAAACAAGCAGTCCGGGAAGTGATAAATGCTCCCGCCTTAAGAGAGATTCTTCCTATTTTCGAAGATAACAAAATAAGTTATATTTATCTTAATAGTATCGCTAAAGCTACATTTCCTCAAAATAGAGGTCTTTTAAAATTCTTGTTTGACGAAAGATTTAAATTAGTGCACTCCTCAAAAGATGTTGAAATTTGGGAGTTTAAAAAAGAATGAACTTGACAATGACAGATGTTGTACTTTTCGTCACATATTTTCTATTACTCTTTTTGTCAACATTCTGGCTAATTGTTCTATTCACAAATAAAAAAGAAGAAAAGATGACGGAGATGCCTTCTCACAATTATTTTTCAGTAATTGTTCCAGCTTATAATGAGGAAAAATCTATTGAAGGAACCCTTTCTTCAATTGTAAATTTAGATTATCCAAAAGAAAAATTAGAGGTTATTGTTGTAAACGATGGTTCTACAGATAAAACAAAAGAAATAGTTGAAAATTTCATTAAAGCACATCCAGAAAATGATATCAATTTAATTAACCAACAGAATCAAGGAAAAGGGAGAGCTCTAAATGTGGCTTTAGAAAGTGCTAAAGGAAGATTTTTTGCTTGCTTAGATGCAGATTCTTTTGTTGGTTCCGATGCTCTCAAAGTAATGCTTCCTTACTTTACAAATAACAATGTTGCAGCGGTATGTCCTTTATTAAAAGTAAAGAAACCGGATAGTATTCTTCAAAAAGTTCAATGGACTGAATATATCATTAATATGTTCTATCGTTATCTCAATGCACAACTTGATTGCGTTCATGTAACTCCAGGACCATTTAGTGTTTATCGAACTGAAACGATTAAATCTCTTGGAGGATACGATGAAAAAACAATCACAGAGGACCTAGAGATTGCAATAAGATTACAAAAAAATAATTATAAAATAGTTCATACTTTTGATACAATTGTTGAAACCATAGCTCCAAATAGCTGGAGACAATTATTTAGGCAAAGAGTAAGATGGTATAAAGGTTCAGTTGATAATGGAATTAGATACAAAGAATTAATTTTTAACAAGAAATACGGAGATTTTGGGATGCTAAGAATGCCCACAATGCTTCTATCCGGTTTATTACCAATCTTGATGGCTATAACCCTTTTTCAAGAAAGTTTTCGGAGGATGTTTGAAGTTCTCTCCGGATGGAGTGCTATAAATTTTGATTTTATGACTTTAATAAAGAACTTCAGTTTCAATTTTAATTACTTAACAATTCCTATTGGAAAAATTTTCATAGCTTGTACTTTGTTTGCAATTACTTTCTATGTAATGATCCTCTCTTATAAATTGTTAAGAGAAAGAATTACCAATTATGGACGTACTTGGGCCACTCTAATCACTTATTTATTGGTTTATGGTTTATTTCTCACAACAGTTTGGGTATACATCGGCTTTATGTTTGTATCTAGAAAGAAAAACTTCTGGAGTTAATCTTGCTTTTAGATACCTAAACTTTAAATAAAATCAGCTCAAAAAGCGATTCATGAGACAAATAAGTACCAAAAAATACGCACTTGCTCTTGTAATAACAATCATCATTTTTTCTATAGGTATTCTAGTAGGAACAACTCTTGAAAATGCCAGAGTAGACGATTCAAGACAACTCACCCTTAAAGAAAAATTAAACCTCCGTAGTCTCCAACTTCAAGAGAGTTATATTGACTCAGGATTGGCAAATTGTAACACTTTAAACAGTATCCTTGAAAGTAACATCAATGAATTATCAAAGAAGGGAGCCACAATAATAAATTACCAAAAAGACTCAATATTTAACGAGGAAGATTTCAAATTACAATTAAGAGATTATTTCCTCACAGAATTACAATTTCTATTAATCTCGCAAGAAATAGATCAAAAATGTGAGAAAGATAGCATAAAAATCATTTATTTCTATAATGAAGATGCAAAGGACAATCAAGGAATTATTCTTGATTACCTAAAAAAGAAATTCAAAGAAAAAATCCTTGTATTTTCATTCAACTCAGATTTTGCAGAACCAATGATCTCGATATTAATTCAATCTCACAACATTACTCAATTTCCTAGTGTAGTTATAGAAGACAAAGTATTCCAAGGACATACAAAAGTTGGAACTTTGATGAAAAATATCTGTAACGAGTTAAAAAAATCTAATGAGCCTTTACCAGAAGATTGTTTGAAACTTAAATTGAATTAAATTAAGATTATTTCCTTTTTCTTACTTTAATAAAATCGCCCAAAGTAAAGATGTCTCTTTTCTTTGACTTGGCCAATTTAACTTTTTCTCCTTCCTCAATTCTTTTTAAGAAATTCATCCCTAAAGTTCTTCCAATTCGTCTAGCAACATCAAATCTTGGTTTGAGAGTTCCAGCCTCCCATTTTGCCACCAAGCTTTCTTTTTCATTAAGTAACTTAGAAAAATCCTCTTGATTCATCCCTCTTTTATTTCTGGCAGACTTTAAAAGAGAAACAAAATTGTCAACAATTTTATATTCGTTCTTAACCCTCTCCTTTCTTAAAACTGGCTTTCTTCCAGAAAAAGTATTAGGTGCTTTCTTTTTGGAAGCCCCGTACTTAGAACAATTAGAACAGACATTTAAATCAACTCCTTCCACATCCACTAAAGAAAGATTTGATTCCTTTCCACACATTTCACAAGGTGCCATTATAAAGCTAGATACGCTCTTACTATTAAAATCTAACGGATATCCTAGCTAATTAATCATTAAATAGAGATTATATGTGAAAGTAATGACAACAAATTTTATAAACAACCGCCAACTTAGCCAGCAGATGGGTGGTTTTAGTGGATATTAAAGAGGAAAATTCTCCAGTTAGTTCATCCGATAAAGTAGATCCGATAAAGGCAAATGAACCTGTTTCTCAACCCATTGAAAATGAACAAAATTCTAAGGATACACCAAACATAAATGAAACTGAAAAAAAGGTAGATGAAGAAGTTGCCATAGATTTCAGTGAATTAAAAAATAAAGCTAAAAGATTCTTTAAAAAATCCGAGAAAAAAGAAAGTGAAGAAAAAACAGAAATTAAAGAAACTCCTTCTTACAAAGAAGCAAAAGAGGCAATTAAAGTAGATAAAAGTGAGAAAAAAAATGAAGATAACAATTCAGATTCTGAAAGTGACGAAATTGCCTTTGACGTGAATGAGATTAAAAACAAAGCAAAAAACTTGTTTAATAAAGTAAAATCAATAAAGAGTTATTCAAAAAATAATAAAGATTCTGAAGACAAAGATGATGACAAAGAAGAAAATATTGATCTTAAAAAAGCAACTGATTTTGTAAAAAAACATTCCAAAGTAATCATTCCCATCCTATTAATTATTACGGCAATCTTTCTCTCATCTTATTTGAGAATGATGCCTTCCTCTCTACCAATAACTGATGGTTGGGCTCAAGATGGAGTTCATAATCATCTAAGAAATCAAATTCAAGGGCAGATAAATCAACAATACCCCAACCTACCCGTTCAAAACAGAAATAGTTTGGTTGAAAAAGAATTCCAAAAAGTTTTACAAACAGATAAAGAAGCCATAGAGAATAATATTGCTCAACTATCAAAACAATACAAAGCCAATTTTCAGGACGAAAATGGAGACACTTACCTTCTAGCGATAGACCCTTATTTGTGGTTAAGTCAGGCCAGAAATGTTATTAGACATGGACATCTTGGAGACAAGCTTATTGATGGCGAACCTTATTTCTCTTTAAGAGATGGAAGATTAGATAAAAGGTCAAGTCAGCAACTTCATCCTTACTTTGGAGCTTACCTTTACAAGTTAATTAGTTTTTTCTTTAGAGATATTTCATTAATGAGGGTTATCTTTCTAATGCCTCCAATTATCATTGGTCTAGCTCTAATCCCTGCTTTCTTGATTGGAAGAAAAATATCTGGAAACATTGGAGGGTTTTTCACAGCAATTCTACTTGCTATAAATGGGCCTTTATTATCAAGAACTCCTGCAGGTTTTGCAGACACTGACCCTTACAACATCTTATTTCCCCTTATAATTGCCTGGTTGTTTATAGAAGGCTTTACTGCAAAAAGTAATAAACCAAAAATAATTTACAATAGTATTGCGGGATTATTTGTAGGATTGTATGCCCTTACTTGGACAGGATGGTCACCAATTTTCCTTTTCATTCTAGCAACCTTAGTTCTGTCACCATTCTTCGTTACGATAATTAATTTTGTTAGAAACAAAATAAAGAAAAGTGGAAAATCAGAACCAATCCTACCATTAAAAGAAATCAAACTAAATCTTATACAATTGGTTACCTTTTTCCTTTCATCCGCTATCTTTGTTTCACTTTTTGTTTCCTTTAGTAGATTCATGAATGGTTTCACTAGACCAATAAGTTTTATTTATCTTAAAGAAGTAGGAATAAAAAGTATTTGGCCAAATGTTTTAACCACTGTTGCAGAATTTAATCCAACTTCTTTTTCAAATGTAATTTCTCAGCTAGGAGGAAATTTAATGTTTTCACTTTCCATAGTAGGAATACTTCTAACAATTTATACTTCTTACAAAAAAGGAAAATTTAACTTAACTTATTTCTTTTTAATTTCATTATGGTTTATTGGTACATCTTATTCAGTAACTAAAGGAGCAAGATTCTCTATTTTGATTGTCCCTCCTTTCGCTATTGCTCTTGGCTCATTCTTTGGTATCACTTATGAAAAACTCAGTGCATGGCTAAAGAAAGTAATCAATCTTGACATAAGATTAAGCAAAGTGTTGATATTTATTGTTCTAGCTTTGTTTATTATGACCCCCTTATCAAGCGCACAAAGTATTGCTAAACAGCAATTACCAAGTATGAACGATGCCTGGTATAACTCTCTAATAAAAGTTAAAGACACAAGTAGCGATGCCATCATAACAAGTTGGTGGGATTTTGGACATTGGTTCCAAGCAATTTCTGAAAGAAGAGTTACTTTTGATGGTGGAGATCAAGGTCAGAGAATTCATTGGGTAGGAAGAACTCTTCTATCTAGCGATGAAAAAGAAACCCTTGGAATATTACGAATGTTAAATTGTGTGCAAGAAACTGCACCAAAAAAATTAGATGAGTTTACGGATGATAGTTTAGAATCTACTCAAATATTATACAAGATATTTCAAATTTCTGATAGAAATAAAGCCTTGAAAAAATATCAAGAATTAGGATTAAGTAAAACTGAAGCAGAAACCATGTTAGAATATACTCACTGCCAAGATTTAATTCCAAATTATTTTATCACTTCTGGAGACATGGTTGGAAAAGCAGGGGTGTGGGGACATTTTGGAAGTTGGGATTTTAGAAAAGCTACTATGTATCATAACACAAACAAAGTATCTAGAGACACAGCAGTTAGCTATTTAACTAAGAAATTTGGAATGAGTGAAGATGATGCCCATAGAATACATGGAGAAATTCAAACAACAAAAGGAGACCGTTGGATTGCCCCATGGCCCGGATATCATTCAGGACTTGCAGGATGCGATAATCTTGAAAATAACAAAGTTGGCTGTATTGGTTCTGTACAAGGAGGAAATTTTGCCTTTCAAGTTGATTTAAACACACATGAAGTAATTTTTGATAATAATCCCAATGTTAAACCAAACTCACTTACTTACGCAACTAAAACGGAAATAAAAGAAAAGAAATTTACTGGAGAAAAAACAGGATTTTCAATAGTTTTAATCCCTAATGGCAATAGTTACCAATTCATACTTACCGATGAATTACAAGCAGCTAGCACTTTCACCAAATTATTTTACTATCAAGGACATGGCATGAAATGTTTTGAAAAGTTTGATGATGTTCGACAAGTTACTGGAGGAAGAATAATTAATTGGAAGGTTGACTACACCTGTAAACAAAATAATCAAGTTTTCTTCAAAGAACCAGTTAAACCAGTCGTTGAACCTGTTGAAGAACCGACTCAACCATCTTCTCAAGAAGCCAATTCTAGTTAGCTTTTTCTCAAAACTTTTTCTCGATTCACAATTTTTATAAATGAAATTTCAGAGCATAGAGATAAATGAAGAATTATGTAATTATTCCTGCTTACAACGAAGAGAACCATATTGCTAAAGTCATTAATAAAGTAAAAAACTATACCAATTATGTGGTAGTGGTTGATGATGGCTCTTCAGATAATACTTCAAAAATAGCTCAAGAGTCTGGAGTTAAGGTCATAAAACACAGAATCAATTTAGGCAAAGGTGCCACCCTTAAAACAGGATGTGATTTTGCTTATTCACAAAGAGCAGATAACATTGTTGTGATTGATGCCGATGGACAACATGATCCAAAAGAAATCCCTTTATTCCTTGAAAAATTAAAAGATAACGAAATTGTTTTTGGATATAGGAAACAAAGTAAGGAAATGCCTTTTGTATTAAAGTTTGGTAATTGGTTCATTAATCAAACCCTAAGCAAATCATATGGAATTAAAGTAAGAGACAGCCAAAGTGGATTTAGAGCATTCAAAACAGCCGCTTACAAAAAAATTAGATGGAATTCATCCGATTATTATATGGAGACAGAAATGATTATTAAATCTGGTAAAAGAAAATTGAAATACACACAATTACCTATTGAAACAATTTATTCGGACAATTATAAAGGAACAACTATTATTGATGGCGTCAAAATTGTTCTAAAACTAGTTAGTGGGAGGTTGTTAGGATGAACACCACCTTTTGGATCCAATTTCTAGGGATCATCTTTGGAGCCGCAATGATTTATTTCAGCTATGTTAAATATAAAAGAAAAGAGTTAACAAGTACTGAATTGGTTGTTTGGTTGTTTGGCTGGATTCTTTTAATCATTATTGCAATAGACCCTTCAATTATTGATTTCCTAATAGGTCCCCTAAACTTCTATCGTCGTCTTGATTTCTTTGTTGTATTTGGCTTCTTTATTTTGTTAGGTCTAAGTTTCTATAATTATAGCATTGTCAAAAAAATGGAAAGAAGGTTAGAAATTTTTGTAAGAAAAGAAGCGATTGAAAAAGCAAAAACCCATAATAACAACAAAGATAATAAGGATAAGGACAATAACAATCATAAAGATAGCGAAGGACATCAAGAAAAATGAAAGTCCTTTTCATCTGTGAAAATTATCTCCCCCATTTTGGTGGAGTGGAAGTGGTTTTCAAAAATATTTCTGAGAGAATTCTGAAAAAAGGAAACTCTCCAACCTTGCTAACCCATCAATTAGAAGGTACAAAAAAAAAGAACTTATTGGAGGAGTTAAAGTTCAAAGAGTTCCCTCCTTACACTCCAGATACATTTTTACTTTTTCCGCCATTCCAAAAGCTATCGCACTAGCAAAAAAAAATGATTTAATTCAAACGACTACATTCAATGGTGCATTCCCTGCTTGGATAGCTGCAAAAATAACTGGGAAACCAGCCGTAATAACTGTCCATGAAGTTTGGCAAGGTAAATGGCAAAAGATAACTAATTTCCCTTGGTTCAAAAGTAAAATTCATGAAATTTTAGAAAGAATGATTTACACTCTTCCTTTTGACAAATACCTTTGTGTTTCCAATGCCACTAAAAAAGATCTTCTTAAATTAAATATCAAAGAAAAAAAAGTAATAACTATCCACAATGGTTTTGACTACAATTCTTGGGATCCAGAAAAAATTGCAGTAGAGGATATTGAAAAAATTAGAGAAGAACATTCTTTGAAAGAAAATTTTAGTCTTTTTTCTTGGGGAAGACCAGGAGAATCTAAAGGGTTTGAATATCTCCTTAAAGCACTTCCCTCCATCAAAGAGAGAATTCCCAATGTATTGTTGTTGTTAATGCTCAGTTCTGTAAACAATTACAAAGAGAATTATCAAAAACTAATTGCCCTTATTAAAACATTGGGAATAGAAAAACAAGTTAAAATAATTCAGCCAGTTCCTCATTCAGAATTGAAAAAATATCTCAAGGCGGTTGATGGAGTAGTTATTCCTTCCACTGCCGAAGGGTTTGGTTACACTACTGTGGAAACAAATGCTATTGGTACTCCTGCAGTCGTAAGTAATGCTGGTTCTTTACCTGAAGTTGTGAGTGGCAAATTTTTAATGTTTGAAAGTAAAAATATAACTGAACTGGCTGAGAAAGTGGTGAAATTATCTAAAAAAGAATATCAAGAGACGGAGCTTAAAAAATTCTTATGGGATGATAGTATTGAAAAATATTTAGAAGTTTACACTTCTTTAATTGATAAAAAGTAGAGCGTTTTCTTAGCAAGAAGCCCTATTCCAGAAAGTTTATAAGGAGATTTTCTTAAGATGACATTATGAAAATTATGACTTATAATGTTTACATTGGCGGTGTTGAAGGAGACCCTCAACGCTTACATAAAGTTCTTGGAGTGATTGATGAACAATCTCCAGATGTTCTCGGTTTGCAAGAGACAAAAGTTGTAAGAGGGCCTGATAACGAGCTAGTTCATGCTATTCGTAGAAATGGAACTTATCGCCATGGCAGAGTTATCTTTGAGGGAGACATGGAGATGAGGTACTCCACTGGTTCTGCCATTTTTAGTAGAAGACAACCTTCAAAAACAAGAATTGTTGGTGAGGGTGTTAAGGCTGTTGAGATGACTTTTCCAACTCCAACAGGCCAATTATCTGTTTGTAACCTCTACCTCTCTCATGTTGATGAAGCTACAAGACTTCCTCAAATAAGGGAGGTTTTGCAAGAGTTAGCAGGAGAACAATATGGAATAATCATGGGTGATTTTAATTCTCTATCTCCCCAAGATGGTATGGTTGATGGAATCATTCCTAAATTTACACCAAGAATGGTTGAAAAATACACTAAAAATGGAAAACTATGTTACGATACTATAGAAGCAGTTCTTGAAGCTGGTTATGTAGATGTAGGATTGCAACGCCACTCACCAGCTGAAATAACTGGTATGACCGACATTCATGGGCCAAACCCCCACGCAGTACCAATAAGAATGGATTTTATTTTCGCAAAAGAAGGTGTTCTTCCTCACGTAAGAGATTTTGGATTTGTTAATGAAGGTTTGGCAAGAATTGCTTCAGATCACTTTCCTTGGACAATTACTTTGGATAAAAATTTTGTTGGAAGAAATGGAAAACAAGATTGATTCAAGATAACTCAACTGCATATTCTAGTTCCTTATCTAAGGTATGACCTAAAAACGCTTTGAATGCTTCTCTAGACATTCCGTTATCAAGATTTAAATAACCAGTTCCAACATCATTAAGTCTAGCATCCAAAATATCTCTAGCAACTTTATCACCTCTAGCAGTATTAAGTCTCTCTAATTTAACTTGTGATTTAACGAAAGAAAGTCTCTCAGCAGAAACTCTCTCTGGAATCTCTACTTGATCTAACATTCCAAAATAACCAAATCTCAA
The DNA here is from genome assembly GCA_964552945.1 of uncultured Methanosarcinales archaeon. Lineage (GTDB taxonomy): Archaea > Nanobdellota > Nanobdellia > Woesearchaeales > GW2011-AR9 > CAZEAB01. Next base: position 100,822 of record CAZKIP010000003.1, on the reverse strand, counting down.
TAATGCAAATTCCATTGGCGAAAAGTTTTGATAATATTTGCTTCTCTTCAAATAATCTTTAGCAAAACTAGCCACAGCAGGAACATTAACTCTATCTGATTCACGATAGGCAATAAATTCATGGGTGTCAAAAACTCCTTTCCGAGCTATTCTAAATTGGTGTTCATACATCTCACTAATCTTAGTAGGAATGCCATCGATATTTACAGTAGGATTTGATTTTGATAACTCTTCCTCGGGATTCATAAAACTAAGATACGCCCAATCATGAAGAGCAATTATTCTTGCAGCTTCCTCTGATTTTCTAATTGAGTAGCCAGCCTCCCGCATAAAATTTCTTACCAAACGTTCTCCTTCAAACATGTGAAGAACTCTTTGTGTGAAAGAAGAGTGATCTATTTCGGTAACTCCTTCAGGAGTTTTATACCTTCCAATATCATGACAAATAACAGCTGGAACTACTACGTCTCTCTCAGCGTTCCCTAATAACCTTAAAGACATTAATGTTGAGAAATCGATATGTCTTTGATCAAAACAATATCCTTTTCCCGAACCTTTGGCATAGAATGGTTTTGCTTTTAGGTATACCTTTTGCTCTCTTGGAGAAAGATGCCTTATTACCTCGGCTTCATCTATTCTAGCTCTTTCATTTAGAACTATAATGAGGTCTCTTAATTTTCTTCCTGCAACTAATGATTTCATTTTATTTTAGATTACTTATTGCTACTTATTGCTATAGTTTGTTTTTTTAATCTCTCATTATAAGGTTTGTGAATAATAATAACAAAATATTACTTTTTAAGCATTAAACCCACTTTTCACAACATTTAAAAACAAAAATTCTACTAAAATCATTATGACAAATTTAGTTAGTTTTATGGGAGCACCAGGAGTTGGAAAATCATATCTAGCAAGAAAAGTATCTCAAAGGAGAGGGATATTTTTCTTTGATAGAGACGTTGTAATGGATAACATCTTCGGTGACGATCGAGAATCTTCTAATTACAGAACTTGGACTGGGCCTATAACTAAATCATCATGGGAATTAGCAATGTACAATGGCAGAAATGGTGCTTCAACAATAATGGAATCACCAATGACTGGATGCATTCAAGGAAAACCAGCAGGATTTATTGATGCAGCATTAGAAGATGCAAGTAAAAATGGTTACAAAGTTTCTTTAATACATTGTGTTGCTCCTGAGGATGTTATAAAAGAAAGATTGATATCAAGAGGACTTCCAAGAGATGAGCCGAAATATGAAGCATGGGAAAAATTTGTCAGTACTTTTGTAGATGTTCCAGGACCAGAATATGAGCACTTAAAGATTGACACCAGTAACCCTACATTAATTAATTTAGTTAGAATTTTAGAATTCTTGAAAAGATAAATTAATCCCTTCTTTCATTGTTTTTACTAAAAAGGGACAAAGATTTTATAAATAGCCTCCCTTTTTAAGCATTATGACCTCACAAGCTCCAGAACCGGCAGTAGTTGATGAAGGAAGATTCGTTCTTCAAGCATACACAAGTAGTGTTGTTTGCAACTATTTTCAAAGTAACCCTTCCGCATTAAATAAATTGCGATCAATTCTTTTAAAAACATCAGATGTTGCAGCTAGTTTAATCCCTGTAGAAGGTGCAAGAGCCCCTATAAAAGCTATTCTTCGTGGCCAAATTGAAGATGACTTCTACCCCTTAAGTTGGGTACAGAATACAATCGGACCTGCAATTGGAAGAAGTTGGTTATTAAGTGCAGAACAAGTAGAATCTGAAATGAGATATTGTTTAGGTCTTCCTCATGTTGATGGTGAAACAAAGGGAAGATTAAGAGATTGCTTAGATGATACTATTTTAACATCATATCAGAAGGTCAATCAAGTTGCAGAATCATTTATAGCATCTAAGGGAGAAATGATGCAAGAATCAATGGCTAATAAACAATCTGACGAAATACTTCCAAAATATTTACTGATGGCAATTAATGAACATTTCCCCACCTCTCAAGATTTTGCTGTTGCTTTTAATCTCAAATACCAAGGAGATCGTGTTTTAATGGGAGATTACGTAGTAAATTGCAAAAAATTATCAGAAGTGAATGCAAATTTAACAATGGCAAGTTTTAATAAAGAATTAGCACCACTGGTAATGACTGGTTTAGCACAAATATTACTTGATAATTAAGACCCAACTAAAATGAAATCAATAAAAGAAATCATTATGGATACATTAGGTATTACAGGAGTTGCTTATGGTTTAAATGTGGTAACTCATCCTTTGCTGAAACCAACCAATGATTCTTATATAGAAAATATGTCCAATTATGGAACAAGTGAAACTGTTTTATACTATACAGCGGCATTAGCAATAACTCTACCAATTGCCATGTTGGCTAAAGAATGGTATAAATCAAGAAGTTAGCTAAATTCCTTAATCAATTCTTCATAACTCTTGTCATTAACATCAATAAAAATAGCACCTAAGTTTCCTGCCAACTCACCATCTTCATGTCTATCACCAAGAACAACAATCTTATCAAAATCTTCCTTCTTAAACCCCAATTCTTGCAAGGCATCTTCAACCATTGTTGTATGAGGTTTTCTTCTGGTAACATCTTTAACAAAATTACTATCAAAAGATAACTTGCCTTCCATTGCTTTGGCATAAACCGAATCTACGTCAGGACAATATTGCCAACTATCTATTTTAATACCCTTAGAGCTCAACCCTTCTTCAACTTTCTTATTAATCTCTTCCACTCTTCCACAACCAAAATAACCTCTAGCAACACCCGCTTGATTGGTTACAACAACTTTAGTGGTCCTATATTTTGTTTGTAATGCTGACAAATAATCAACTACTGGTTTATTCAACTTAAACTCTTCCGCCCAGTTATCTTCTCGACCTAAAAAATCATTATTTTCAATTAAAGTTCCATCTCTATCAATAGCAATCAAAACTTTCTTCGCCTTAATCTCATTCTTAACATATTCAATTATTTTAGTGGTAGACATTGGTGGTTCGGTTGTATATCTCATCTCTCCTCCAACTTTAGAAATTGCAACTCTTTCAGAAGTAATTCCCGGAGTAGTTTTGTGAATGAAATCGGGTCCTTTAATGTAATAAGAGGGTTTTAAATATTCGATGACTTCGACACCTTTAGCAAAATCAGACACTACAACATAATCTACCCATTTAATAGCAGCAACAGAATATGCCCGTAATTTCTCATTATAAACGGGACGTCCATCTCCCTTCCTAGATGGAATAAATCTATCTGCAGTAAGGGAAACTATTAGAACATCACACTCCTTCCCAGACATTTCAAAATGTTTCATATGGCCGGGATGAAGCATGTCGAATCCACCATGGCATAAACCAACCTTCTTCCCCTCAGACTTCAATTTTGAGATTAATTCCTTGGCATCACTAAAACTAAGAATAGAAGAGAGAGTGTACTGTTCAATTTTATTTACTGGTATCATTAAAAAGGCCCTGTAAAAGATTTGTCTGGAACATCTAAAGGAATCGTTTCATCTTGGAAAAACAATGTAATATCTTCTCTCCCCAACATTGAAAGAACTTTCCTAATCATTTCTTGATAGTGTGGATAATAATATTTGGTCAAACCAGGACTTGTTGGAGTTGGAATGTCTGGCAAAGTAATTCTTTGAGGAGGGACTGTTAAAGAAGAGAATGCTTTCTCAGAAACTCTTGAAACAACTTCCCCAGCAAAACCACCTGTATAATAACCAGTGTCTGCAACTAAAAGTTTACCTGTCTTTTTGACTGATTGAATAATCAAAGAATCGTCAAAAGGCCTCAAGGTTCTAATATCAATAACCTCTACCGAAATACCTTTCTCTTTGAGGTAATCTGCGGTTTTAATAGCTTCAACAACCATATAAGAAGTTGCAGCGATGGTAAGGTCAGTACCTTCTCGAACTACTTTTCCAACACCAATTGGAATAGTATATTTTTCTTCAGGAACATAATCAACCAAATTGAAAAGCCAACGATGTTCAATAAACATAACAGGGTTGTTATCCTTAATACTAGCAATAAGCAATCCTTTTGCATCATGTGCAGTGGTTGGCATTACAACCTTCAATCCAGGAATGTGAGCGAACAAAGCTTGTAAATTCTGAGAATGTTGCGCTCCCTGTCCCCAGCCTCTTCCAATAATCATCCTAATAACTAAAGGAACTTTAAATTGTCCACCAAACATATAATGCCATTTAGCAGCAATATTTATTATTTGATCAAAAGATAATAAAGTGAAATCTAATCTTTGATGTGTCAAAATTGGCCGCATCCCATTTATTGCTGCGCCAACACATACTCCCGTAAGAGCATTTTCAGAAAGAGGCATATCCATTACTCTTTTCTTCCCATACTTCTCTTGCAAACCTTTGGTAGTTCCAAAGATTCCTTTTGGATCAGGAACTCCTTCCCCAATAATGAAAACCGATTCATCTTCTTCCATACATTGATCTGTAGCTTCCCTTAATGCTTCACAGAATTTAAGTTGTCTTCTAGCATTTACATTTGCCACATTATCAACTTTTACTGAATTCTCGACCACTTCAACATAGGGTGTATTTTGAACTTTTTCAACAGATTCAATATTTCCAAAATTATTTGTTTCTTCCATTTTATTAATCAGCATAAATATGTTTGTCTAACTCTTCCTTAGAAGGGAATGAACTTGCTTTAGCAAAACTTACTGCCTCATCTATTTGTTTATTGATTTCATTTTCCATTGTTACAATTTCAAACGCTGTAAGAATGTTCTCATCCATAATTTTTCTCTTCAAACGCTCAAGAGGATCTTTCTTTTTCCAATGTTCAAATTCTTCTTCTGAACGATAACCAAGATCATTATCATAATTTGGACCACAATGCTCACGCCAACGATAGGTGTAACCTTCAATAAATGCTGGCCCGCCCCCAAGTCTCATTTTTTCAATTGCAACCTTACAAGTTTCATAGACATCAATAACATCGTTCCCATCAACAGTGTAACAATCTAAACCATGTGCCTTAGCAATATCAATTATTCCCCGTGGAGGTTGTCTTACTGATAAAGGAGAATACACTGAATAAAAATTATTCTCACAAAAGAACAATACAGGAAGATTTTTTAATTTTGCAAAATTCATACTTTCATGAAAAACCCCTTCCTCTGTAGAAGCATCACCCATGAAAATAGTTGAAACCTGATTAGAATTTTTCATTGAAAAACTAAGTGCAGAACCAACAGATACAGGAACCGTACTTGAAACAATCGCTGTTGCTGCAATGAACCCTTTAGGTATATCCACCAAATGCATGGAACCACCCTTACCTTTTGCACAACCAGTTTCCTTCCCATACAATTCAGCGAAAAACTTTTTCAAATCTCCCTTTTTTGCAAGATAATGACCGTGACCACGGTGGTTACTAAATACCCAATCCTCATCAGAAAGGTTTGCACAAACTCCAACGGCGGTAGCTTCTTGACCAATTGAAATATGTACCGGACACCTCATCTCCTGTTCTGGGTAAAGGTTACAAACTCTTTCCTCTACCAAACGAACATATAACATTTCTCTCAACAACGAAATAATTGTGTTTTTATCCATTTTCAATAACCCTTTTCATAGTTTTAACATTAAAATAATGATCTTCATCAAGATTTTGTAATTTTCCAGCTGCAAAAGCCTCTTTAAGATCTGCAATAGCATCCATTACAGTAAATTTTGTTTCAAAGCCTAATTCATCAGCAATTTTTTGTGAGCAAACGTGGTATGAACGAGGATCATCGCTTGGTTCAATATCAACTGCTACATCACCAATAACACTTTTCACCAAATTTGCAATTTCAAGCACTTTTAGATTTTCGTATCCTGCATTATATGTTTTTTTATTTATCTTTTCTATTGGTGCTTCCAAAAGAAGTTCATAAACCCTTACCATATCCTTAATGTGGATGTTTGGCCTTAATTGATTACCACCAAAAACCTTTATTTTACCTTTGTTGTAAGCAAAATTAGTTAGAATATTAACCACGACATCTAACCTCTGTCTAGGAGAATACCCACAAACTGTTGAAGGCCTTACAATAACTCCCTTAAAGGCCTCGTCAATTTTGTAAAGTAAATAATGTTCAATTTCAACTTTCAATTTTGAGTATTGAGTTAATGGTTCTAATTCAAGATCTTCAGATACATTTGGTTCATCCTTAATTCCATAAACACTGCTTGAAGAAGCATATATGAATCTTTTAACACCTACTTCTTTAGATAAATCAATTAAATTTATTGAACCATCATAATTTACGGAATGAGTATACTCAGCATTTAATTCTGAACTTGGATCATTTGAAATGCAAGCTAAATGAATTACGGTTTTTACACCTTCCAAAGATTTTTTGATATCCTCTTTATTTCTTAAATCTCCCTTAACAACAGCTAAGTTAGGGTGATTCTCAAGGTTCAACTCTTTCAAATACTCTTCTACAGATTTCCAAAACCAAAAAGTATCTAAAACTGTTACCTTGTGACCTTTTTGTAAAAGAGAAGGTACAAGAACGGAACCAACATATCCTGCTCCACCAGTAACTAAAATTCTTTCTTCATTATTATTTTCATTAATAGGGGTATTGTTTGTATTGTTTGTATTAGAATAACTCACTTCAGTATTATTTTCCATTTTATTACCATCCTTTTCTTTTCCTAAATATTTAAACCATGATTTTGTAGCTTCTTCAATTGATTTCTCATCCCATAAAGGAGCATCTTTCCAATAATCAATATTATCCAACATTATCTTAACACCTTCTTCAAAAGAAACTTGTGGTTCCCAACCCAATAACTCTTTAGCTCTTGAAATTTCTGCATGGGTTGAATCTGGTTCACCCGGCCTTTTAGGGATTGTTACTGTAGGCCCTCCAATAAGATTCGCAAGATAATTTACAGAATAAGTTTTCCCTGTTCCAATATTAATTATTTCTCCATTTAAATCGGACTCTGCAGCCATTAGATTTGCTCTAGCGATATCTGATACGTAAGTGAAATCTCTTGTCTGTTCACCATCGCCAACAATTGTCAATGGTTTCTCATGTAATTTTTGTGATAAAAAAACTTTGAATACTGCTCCATAAGTCCCATTGGTTCTTGCCCTAGTACCAAATGCATTGAAATATCTTAATGAAATTACTGGCATGTCATACAACTTACCCCAAAAAAGAACATATTCCTCAGCAACATACTTTGTGAAAGCATAAGGATATTCACAATTTATTTTTGCTGATTCAGGAGTTGGATAAACTTCTGGAATTCCATAACATGAAGAAGAAGCACTATAAACAAATTTCTTAACCTTATGTTTCCTACAAGCTTCTAAAACTCTTATGGTTGCTGTTACATTAGCTTGATGATATTTGAGAGGTTCTTCAATAGAAGGAACGATATCTGCTAAAGCTGCTAGATGAAAAACATAATCCGTATTTTCAAAAAGTAAATCATCAAATGGCTGGGACAGATTTATCCTTTTAAAATCATAGTTTGGATTATTTTTAAAAATTTCAACATTATCTAACTGCCCATTGGACATATCATCTATAGCTACAACAAAAAAACCCTTGTTTAGAAGCAATTCTACTAAATGCGAACCAATAAAACCTGCTCCTCCCGTAATGATTGCTTTTTTCATTAATTATTTAAACCATCCAATTTGAAACATCTCTAAGAGATATGGCTCAATATACCTTAAAAAGAGCCAAATATCTAAAAAAATGCAAAGAGGAGATATTTAAAAGTTATTAAAGAATAGACTTAAAATCAAAACAACAAAAATGGAAATCGGCTACTCATATTTATCTGAACAATTCAGCAACCCAGACCCAATTCTGGAAGATATTAAGAAACTAGTTTTTTCTGGAGATTTTACTTTAGGAAAACCAATGAGAGATTTTGAACTGAAATTTGCGCAAATTTGTCAAACCAAATATGCTATAGGCGTTGGTTCTGGAACCGATGCTATAAGGTTATCTCTAATCGCTTTAGGCATTAAAGAAGGAGACGAAGTCATCACCACTCCTAACACTTTTTTTGCTACAATTGGGGCAATTGCAACAGTTGGAGCTAAACCGGTTTTTGTTGATGTGGGAGTAGATAATCTAATCAACCCAGATCTTATCGAACAAGCCATAACACCAAAAACAAAAGCAATCCTTCCTGTTCATTGGCATGGTTGTCCCGCAAATATGGATCGAATTAATGAAATTGCTCAAAAACATAACCTCTTTGTTGTTGAAGATGCTTGCATGGCCATGGGTGCTCAAATAAGAGAAAAAAGAGCAGGTTCTTTTGGAAACACCGGTTGCTTCAGTCTTCATCCTCTTAAACCAATAAATGTTTGGGGAGATGGTGGAATCATAACCACCGATTCGGAGGAATTGAAAGATAAACTTCTTCTTTTAAGAAACCACGGATTAGTTAACAGAGACGAATGCCAATTCTATGCTTTCAATAGCAGACTTGATCCCTTACATGCGGTTGTAGGAAATCATTTGATAAAAGATTTTGATTGGATTATTCAAACAAAAATAAGAAATGCAAATCTTTATGATGAAGAACTTTCAAAAATTTCAGAGATTGTTATTCCACCAAGAAATAAAGAAGTTAAATCTGTTTATCACAATTACACCATTTTTGCAAAAAATAGAGACCAATTACTTGATTACTTAATAAAAAAGGGGGTAGATGCAAAAATTCATTATCCCATACCCATGCATCTTCAAGAAGCAAGTAATTATCTTGGTTACAAAGAAGGAGATTTTCCACAAGCAGAATACTTTTGTAAAAATATAATTTCTCTTCCAGTTCATCAACATCTTTCTGAAGAAAAAATAAAATTTGTAATTGAAAAAGTAAAAGGGTTTTACAATGAATCAAATTAAAGTAAAATATGTTAATTTACCTTTGCAATTTAATTCTCTTAAAGAGGAAATTAATTCTAGAATCTCTATAGTGCTGGAAACAGGAAATTTTGTTTTAGGAAAAGAACTACAAGAATTTGAAAGAGATTTTGCTCTTCTGTGTGAAACTAAATATGCTATAGGAGTTGCCAATGGAACTGATGCAATCGTTCTTTCCTTGAAAGCTCTTGGTATTAAAGAAGGGGATGAAGTTATCACTGTCCCTAACTCATTTATTGCAACTGCCGGAGCTATCGGACTTATTGGAGCCAAACCAGTTTTTGTTGATGTTAGAGAAGATTTCAATATTAACCCAGATTTAATTGAAAATGCTATTACTGAAAAAACTAAGGCTATCCTCCCTGTTCATTTAACTGGTAAACCTGCAGAGATGAATAAAATAATGGAAATTGCAAAAAAACATAATCTCTTTGTGGTTGAAGATGCCGCTCAAGCTGTAGGTGCAACCTATTTTGGAAAAAAGATTGGGTCGTTTGGAGACACTGGTTGTTTCAGTCTCCATCCTTTGAAAAACCTAAACGCTGGTGGAGACGCTGGAGCCATTACCACCAATAACAAAGAGCTGTATGAAAAGTTGTTAAAATTAAGAAATCATGGTTTGAAAAATAGAAATGAAAGTGAGTTTTGGGGTTATAATTCTCGATTGGATTGTATTCAAGCTGCGGTAGTCAATGTTAAGATGAAATACCTCAAAATTTGGGAAAAAAGAATTCTAGAAATATCAAAAAGGTATCAAGAAGGTCTAAAAGAAGTTGTTAAAGTTCCTAAAGACGAAGATTTCAAATATTCTGTTTACCACACCTTTATAGTCCAATGTGACAATAGAGATAAATTACAAGAATATTTATTAGAAAGAGGGATAGAAAGTAAAATTCATTACCCATTACCAATTCATCTTCATCAATGTGCATCTTATTTGGGGTATAAAGAGGGAGATTTTCCTGTTACCGAAGATCAAGCAAAAAAAATATTAAGCTTACCAATTTATCCTGAACTAACCAACGAACAGATAGATTTGGTAATAGCTGAAATTAAAGGTTTTTATTATAATAATAATAATAACATTGACGCAATTAATTAAATAAAGTAAAAAACGATTACATAAACCATGAAAAAAATTATCATTCTTGGCGCTAGTGGTTTTATAGGAAAAGCCTTGTCAAAAAAGTTCAATAAAGAAGAATTTGATGTAAGAGGTTTTTCTTCAAAAGAATGTAACTTGTTATTCCCAGAATCAATAGAAAGAGCTTTATCTTTCATAACTCCCGAAGACGTAATCATATTTTCTTCATTCATAACAAGGCAAGTTGAAGATAATTTTGAAGTAATGGGAAAGAATTTACAAATGGTTAATAACCTAATTTCTTTTATTGAAAAAAAGCCAATCTCAAAATTAATATTTCTAAGTACCATTGAAGTTTATGGAGAAGTTAATAACAAAGAGATTACTGAAGAACTGATTCCAGAACCAAGAAATTATTATGCTATTGCTAAATTAACAAGTGAAAAAATACTACGTAACTGCTGTTCTAGACTAAAAATACCCTTATCTATCCTTAGACTTCCCGGTATTTTTGGATATGGTGATAAGGGGAGAAGTACTATTAGCAAACTATTTACTTCTGCTTTGAATGGAAAAATAACTTTATATGGTAACGATAAAAGAGATTTTGTGCATATTGATGATTTGTATAATCTTGTTTTAAGAATAATTGATGATAAAGATAAGCCGCTTGTAAATGAAAATACCCTCCTCCTAAACGTCGCAACTGGCCAAAGTTATCAAATGCAAGAGATTGCTGAATTTCTTAAAAATAGCCTAAATAATGAGGTTTTAATTGAATATGTAGATAAAGAAAAGCAAGATTTAGTCTTCAATATTTCAAGGGTGGAAAAGGAATTTCCTGACTTTAAATTCATAGATTTTAAAAACAGACTTCTTCAGTACATTAAAGAGAATTTAAGGTAATTTGGCTAAAATCAAGGTCAAAATAGATTGATCAAAATTATACAAAGGTGAAAAAGTTGGCAGAAATAAATTTAATGGATAAATACCCAAAAACTAAAAGAAATGTTAACGAGCGTGCTGCTCAACGTACCGCTGAAGATATTGCTATCGCAAAACTATTTGAAAAAGATTTTTTTGATGGAGAAAGAAAACATGGCTATGGTGGTTACTATTATAATCCAAGATTCTGGACAGATGTTGTGAAAGATTTCATCTCCCACTACGGACTTACCAATGAAAGTAAAGTACTTGATGTCGGCTCTGGAAAAGGTTTCATGCTTTTAGATTTAAAAAAGGCTCTTCCAGGTTTAACGATAAGAGGAATTGACATCTCTAATTATGCTATTGAAAATTCAATGGAAGAAGTAAAACCATATGTTAGTGTAGGAAATGCAAAAGATTTAAGCCAATTTAGAGATAAAGAATTTGACTTGGTTATTTCCATAAATACAGTCCATAACTTAAAGTTAGAAGAGTGTAAAAAAGCTTTGAGAGAAATTGAAAGAGTGGGAAAAAATTCATTTATTGTAGTTGATGGATGGCGAAACGATTTAGAAGAAGAAATGATGCGAGGATGGAATCTCACAGCTGAAACTTTCATGCATACCGATGATTGGAAAAAATTGTTTGCAGAGATTGGATTTACAGGAGACTATTATTGGTTCATACCAGAGATTGAAGGAAAAGTCGAAGGAGCAAAAGAAGTGAATAATGAAATAAATAATAGTGAAATAAGAAAAGAAGAAGAGATTATTGTTACAACAGAAAATAATAGAAAAACTATGAAGTCTGCAGTTCTCGTAGAAACAGCTAAACCTCTTCAAATGCAAGAACTACAACTTCCGGAACTTAAAGATGGACAAGTTCTAGTTAAAGTTATTTCTGCGGGTCTATGCAGAGCTCAATTGAATGAAATAAGTGCCCACAAAGGTCCTGACAAATACCTTCCACATACTCTTGGCCACGAGGCTTCTGCTTTTGTAGAAGAAGTAGGAAAAGGAGTTACTAAAGTAAAGAAAGGAGACTATGTTGTCCTAACTTGGATTAAAGGAGACGGAATCCATGAACAAAATTGTGAATATATCAGAACCTCAGATAATGTAAAGATTAATTCTGGACCAATTACAGCATTCAATGAATACTCCGTTGTTTCAGAAAATAGAGTTGTAAAAATTCCTGAAGAAGTACCTCCAGATATTGCTGCCTTACTGGGTTGCGTTGTCCCAACAGGTTTAGGAATTATAAAAAACGAATTGGAAGCTAAAGAAAGAGAAACCATCGCCATTTTTGGATCTGGTGGAATTGGTTCTACCGTTTTATTTGGAGCTTCTTCAGCAAAATTGTCAACAATAATTGCTGTGGATATTAATGACAAAAAGCTAGAATTTGCAAAAGAAAATGGAGCAACCCACACAATAAATTCCTTAAAAGAAGATGTTGTTGAAAAAATAAAAGAAATTACAAATGGTGAATGGGTAGATTATGCCGTTGATTGTATTGGTATTCCCAAAGTTAGTGAAACTGCTTTTGACGTAATAAAAAATTCAGGGATAGCAGTTATTGCTGGAAATGCCAAAGAAGGTGAAAGAGTCTCAGTAATTCCATTTGAACTCATTAAAGGTAAAAGAATTATAGGAACTTGGGGAGGGGCGACTAAACCAGACATAGACATCCCTTATTATGCTCAAGAATATCTTGCAGGAAGATTAGAATTAGAAAGACTAATTAGTAAAAAATATTCTTTTGAAAATATTAATCAAGCAATTGAAGATCTTAAAGAAGGTTTAGTGATAAGAGCAATGATAAATATTGATAATAAACTAACTGGTTCTGTTGAAAATCATTCTCAAATGAAAGATGAATCTAAAGAAAGTAAAGAGATGACTTTTGCCGATAGAATTTCTCCTTTACAAGAAGAGGGTTCAAGATTATTTCAAGGGAACAAAAATGAACTCCCTGCAAAATTGTACGAATTAATCGCTAAAACAACTTCATTTGAGAAAGATCTAAAAAAGTTTGAACTTGAACAAACACCGATGTTTCCTATTGAAGTAATGGGTTCATCCCCTATGCAACTTAATTTCTTACAAAGCCTAATCATGCTAAGAGGTTGTAAAAATATTCTTGAGATTGGAACCTTTGTTGGTTCTGGAACGATGTATTTTGCAAATGCTCTTCCTGAAGATGGGAAAGTAACCACAATCGAAAAATTTGACCACTTCGCTGAAATTGCTAGAAGTAATTTTAGAAAAAACAATTTTGAGAACAAAATAAGATCCATTTGTGGAGATGCAGCTAAAGAAATCAAAAACCTTCATGGAGAAAAATTTGATTTTGTTTACATTGATGGTAATAAGGAAAGATATGGTGATTATTTTGAAATGGTAGATCCTCTTCTAGAATCAAGAGGAATGATTGTTGTTGACGATGCATTTTTCAATGGAGATGTTCTTAACAACCCTCCAACAACAGAGAAAGGTAAAGGAGTAAAAAGTGTCTTAGAAAAAGCTTCTGTGAACGACAATTACCATAAAACAATGATTCCTATTGGAAATGGAATTTTATTATTAATAAAAAAATAATCCTTTCTTTTATTTATTAACTTTTAATTATTGGTATAAAAATGAGAAAAAAAATAATTAATTTAGTTGTTAATTTGTCATCAATCATTCTTTTAGTTCCTTTATTTATTCTAAGATATCCTTTTAAAATTAAGTTTTGGAGAATGAGGAATAGTCGATTGGGACATTTAGCAAGAAATAATGAATTGTTTCTAAGAAGACAAAAATTAAATCTTGACAATAGAACTGGTAAAAAAATCAATCCTGAAAAGAGTCAAAAACAAAAGGAGCTAAAACATTATGGCATCTCAACTAAAGAAGTTGCCAATAAACAACTATTAAGAATGATTAAAAGGAAAATAAAAACTATTCAAATACCACAAACAAATCTTGTCAGACATTTTCTAAAAAAATTATCAAATAGTTCCATTTTAAGTAAATGTGGTTTATTTAACGAATTGCCGTACAACATAACAGAATATTACGAATGGGACAATGGAGAAAGGAGCTTTCACTTTAATTCTAAAGAAGAAGTCAATGGTCAGAAAATGTTAGATTGGATGAAAGTAGACAAATGGTTTGTATGTTTTCATGCAAGAGATTCTACCTATTTAGATAAAATGTGGAAAAAAGGAGATAGCTATCACGGATACAGGAATTGCAAAATTCAAAATCAATTTAAAGCGATGGAATATGTAACAGAAAAAGAAGGATTCTCAATAAGGATGGGAGCAAAAGTTGATGTTCCTCTTGAAAATAATTCCAATAAAAAAATAATTGATTATGCTAATAAGTTTAGAGGTGATTTTGGAGACATTTATTTGATTTCAAAATGTAAATTCTTTGTAGGAAGTAATTCGGGGATATTTGATACCGCAAAGATATTTAATATTCCTGCAGCAATAGTAAACATGATTCCCTACAATTCCTTCCCTCAACAAAGTCACGATTTGTTTATACCAAAAAAACTTTGGTCACTAGATAAAAAGCGATTGTTGAGTTTCAAAGAGATTTTTAATTCAGAAATAATAGATTACAATAGTGCAAAAAAATATAGAGACGCTAAAATAGAGTTAATAGAAAATACTCCAGAAGAAATACTAGCATTAGTTAATGAAATGAATGAACGTATTGATGGAACCTGGTTTACGACTGAAAAAGACAAAGAATTACAAAAAAAGTTTAAATCTCTTATAGGCCCTAAAAGTCGTTATTACAACTTCCCCTCCAGAATTGGCGCTCAGTTTTTACGTGATAATGAATCTCTTTTCAACTAAAAAAAAGTATGATACAAAATAGTGTTACATTACATTTAAATAGGACTAATTCAAAAATAATTTATTAAAAAAGAGGTTAAAAGGTGCAAAAAAAGTCGTGCTTTGTTTAAAAATGAGTGAGTTAAAAAAACATATCAAAAGAATAAAAGAGAAGTTTACTCTAGAAGAGATTAAGGAGCATTTAAATGCTTTCAAAGGAAAAAAAGTTCTAATTATTGGAGACACAATTATTGATGAATATTGTTTTGTAGACCCTAAAGGAAGAGCTATGAAAGACCCCATTCTTTCTGTTAATCATATCAGAGATGAAAAGTATGCTGGAGGAATTCTTGCAATTGCCAACCACGTAAGTAACTTTGTAGAAAGTGTAAATCTGGTAACTTTAATAGGAGATCAGAATAATTATAAAGAATTTATTGCCAACAATTTGAACAATAATGTAGTCCCTCATTTTTTTATAAAAAATGAATCTCCAACAACTGTAAAAAGAAGATTTCTAAATATATCAAGAAACGAAAAATTATTCAAAATTGAACATATTAATGATAAACCAATAAGTAAAGAATTGGAAGAAAAATTAAATCACTTTCTTCAACAAGAATTACCAAAATATGATGTTGTTCTTGTTGGTGATTTTGGACACGGATTCATTAATGCTCAAATTGTAAAAACTCTTGAAGAACATTCCAAATTTTTATCAGTTAACGTTCAAACAAATAGTGCAAATATAGGTTTTAATTACATTACTAGATACAATTCCCCTTCTTTCTTAACAATGGATGGGATAGAACTTAAACTAGCTCTAGGAGAAAAATCTACAGATTACGAATTCCTGATAAATAAATTACATCAACAAAAACAATTCAAAAATTTCCTTGTTACTTTAGGAAGAAGAGGAACTTCTTATTTTAACAATGGATCAATAATCAATTCTCCCGCTTTCGTATCCAAGACAACCGATGTAGTAGGAGCAGGAGACGCTGCTTTTTCCGTAACTTCTTTACTAGCCTCAATTGGTGCAGATAGAGAATTAATTCCCTTCATTGCAAATTGTGTTGGTGGTATTGCTGTAAATATCATGGGAAATAAAGAAAGTGTAACTACTGAAATGCTTTTGAAATTTATTAAGAAAATTTATAAGACCGTTGAAGAGGAAGATATTTCTGATTATTTTGATGGTGTCAGTAAAACTCTCAACAACCTAAACAAAACCCATGTGGTTGATTTTGCTAAACTTCTTATGAAAACTTACCATAATGAAGGAACAATCTACATTTTTGGTAATGGTGGCAGTGGAGCTACCGCTTCTCACTTTTGTGGGGATTTGGTTAAAGGAGTTTCTTATGGATTGGATAAAAGATTCAAAGTTATATGCTTAAATGATAACATTCCTACTTTAATGTCCATTGCAAATGACATCTCTTACGATGATATTTTTGTTGAACAATTGAAAAATTTCTTACAAGAGAAAGATTTGGTTATTGGAATATCTGGAAGTGGTAACTCGGTTAATATTGTTAAGGCAATGGAATATGCAAAACAAAGAGGGGTAACCACTTTAGCTGTTAGTGGCTACAAAGGCGGAAAAATAAAAGAGATTGCAGACATCACAGTTCATGCAGAAGTGGATGACATGGAAATCTCTGAAGATGTCCACAACATCATCATAACTCATTGTATTAAGAGAATATTAACAAAAGAATTAAACAATACGAATGTTGGTGAAGAATATTCAAAAAGGGTTTCTTAATGAGAAAAAAAGTTTGTATCATAGGATTGGGTTATGTAGGTTTACCTCTTGCTTGTTTATGTACTAGAAAAGGGCACGATGTTACTGGAATAGATATTAACTCAGAACTTATTGGAAAGATTAATTCTGGGATAAGTCCAATTCAAGATGGTTTTCTAATAAATGAAATTAAAGAATTACAAGGCATTCTAAAAGTTACAAACGATGGTTCAGCAGAACTACAAGAGGCAGATGTAACAATAATTTGCGTTCCAACACCAATTGATAACAAATTTCATCCTAATTTAGCATTTGTTGAATCTGCATCAGAAATGGTTTCAAGAAATCTTAAAGAAGAACAATTGGTTATTCTTGAGTCAACAGTTCATCCTGGAACAACTGAAAAAACGGTTAAAGTAATTTTACAAAAATCTGGAAAAAGATTCTATTTGGCACATTGCCCTGAAAGAATTGATCCAGGAAATAAAAAATGGCCTCTTGAAAAAATACCCCGTTCTTTAGGAGCATTATCTAAAGAGGGAGCTGAGAAAGCTAAAGCATTCTATTCCTCCATAATTGACGCTGAAATAACTATCCTAAAAGGAACAAAAGAAGCTGAAGCCACCAAAGTTATGGAAAATACTTTTAGGGACATCAACATCGCTTTTATGAACGAGATGGCTAAATCTTTTGATAAAGCAGGTATAGACATCATGGAAGTCATTAAAGGGGCTTCGACAAAACCTTTTGCCTTTATGCCACACTATCCTGGTTGTGGAGTTGGAGGACATTGTATCCCTATTGATCCTTATTATCTAATTGAAGGTGCTAAAGAGTTCAAATTTGAACATCGCTTTCTTGAATTAGCAAGAAAAATAAACGAAGGAATGCCCTCCTATACTATTTCACTTCTAACTGAAGAATTGAATAAGTTGGGTAGTAGCATATTTGGTTCAAAAATTGGTTTATATGGATTGGCTTACAAAAAGAATATTGATGATATTAGAGAAAGTCCAGCTTTTGAAATAAAATCCCTCTTGCTGGAAAAGGGAGCCAATTTGTTAACATATGATCCTTATTTAAGTGAAAAAAGTGATGTGAATAGTCTTTCTGAATTATTGGAGAAAGTGGATTTTCTTGTTATAGCCACTGACCATAGCGAAATTAAAGAAATCGAACTAGAAAAATTAAAGAAGATGAAAGTAATTGTCGATGGTAGAAATTGCCTTGATAGAGAAAAATTAAACCAATTAAGGATTAACTATAAAGGAATTGGTTGTTAGAATATTTAATAAAATCTAGGTTAAATTGGAATTATAATTGGTGTTAAAATCTATCTTTTCTTAAAACATTCAATTTGTAATCAATAACTCTTTTAATTCCTTCTTCTAAACCAATCTTTGCTTCAAAATTTATTACTCTTGCTGCCTTAGAAGTATCAGGGATTCGTCTAAAAATCTCTCTCTCTCTGGTACGATCAGAATCTTCTATTGGAATACATACTGGCTCCTCACTTTTTCCAGCAATTCTTAAAACTAGTTTTGCTAGTTCCAACATTGAAATCTCATTAGAACTATTACCGATGTTAAAGACTTGCTGATTAGCTTCTTGATTAAATAAAACTTCAATTAAACCTCTTGCAGAATCTTCAACATAACAAAAAGATCTAACCTGATTACCTTCCCCATAAACCTTAACGGGTTGATTTGAAAGAGCTTTGTCAATAAAAATAGGAACTACAAATCTGCTTAACTGTTCAGGACCATAAACATTAAAGAAGCGAACCATTCCATAATTTAAGCCATGCTCCTTACAAAAAGCCTTCACATATTCTTCTCCCACTACTTTACTAACCCCATATTCAGATTTAGGTTGCCTAACCGTATCTTCACTAATTGGATTACTAAGTGGTTCCCCATAAACTTCTGAAGAAGATGAAAAAACTACTTTCTTTACTTTATGAATAACAGAACACTCTAAAACATTACGTGTTCCATTGATGTTAACATCCAAGCATTCCAAAGGATTCCGAGTACTATTTGCTACACCTAAAATTGCTGCCAAATGAACTACATAGTCGCACCCTGCAACTGCTTTAGAAACAATAATCTTGTCTGCAACAGATCCTTTAAAATACGTTACATTGGCAAGTTCATCCTTCCAATAAAGATCTAAAATGTTGATTTCATGCCCCCTATTCAACAACTGGTAAACTATTTCCTTCCCAATAAAACCGGAACCGCCCGTTACTAAAATCCTTGCCATGTTAAGATGTTTGAATTTTGCTTTAAGAAGGTTGTGGAATAATCTTTTTGTTTTGATAGAGTGGTGATGAAAATAACTCTTCCATAATGTTTTTAAAACCACCTACGAGAAAAGCTACATGGTAAATGTTCCAAAAGAGGATAGTTACAGAAATAGAGATGTAATCAAAGAAATTAAAGAGATTTATCCAAAAAGTTTCCTTTTTTCAGTTCTAATTAATGGTATTTCAAAAACATCAAAAATGATCAAATCTTTCAAAAAAGAAGGAAAAATCTCTGAATTTAGATATGTCATGGATTGAAAATAATAGGACCTATAAGAGACATGTTAAAAAATGGAAATATTAACTCTAACAAATTTAATTTTAGCTGTAGTTATTATTATCTTGGCTGAGCTATTATTACGATTACATAATTCATCAAAAAAGAATTTGTCTTTTGACATCACAAATTATCCTTTTTACAGAAGACCAAAAAATAAAACCGGTAGGGACGCGTATAATCTTGAAAGGAGAGGAAAAGAGCTAACTCCCCTAGTAAAAACTTATCAAGAGGGAATAAGAAGTAAATTTCCTAGTTCTGATAAAAACATTATTCTTTCTGTGGGGTGTTCTTACACTGAAGGTATTGGACTTAAAGATTCACAAACATACCCTTCTCAGATTCAAAATTTGATTGATCTTGACGAAAATAATTCAAAAATGACTAAGAATGATTCAAAAGAATTTGTCACTATAAACGCCGGAATGGGTGGCTATGGTCCTTTTCAAATAGCAAGAATGGTTAAGGATTTGATAAAATATAATCCAAAGATAGTCCTTGTTCAACTTCTTGATTTCAGAAGAATTCCTCTCAATTCAACAAAAATTAAGCAAGGTAAAAAAGAATTTGAATTTAATCAAAAATTAAAGAAGGTCAGCCTTTTACTTTGGTATTTATTTAAGATAAAACCAAAAAAATTCAATGGAGTTAGGGCACCATACATCAATAGAAATATCCCTAAAGAAGAGTTGTGGGAGTTAAATAAAAAATATTTAGATCAAATTAAAGAAACTTGTATTGAAAATAAAAGTAAATTGCTAGTTTTCCTCTGGCCAAATAATAACCCAGAAGTTCTTAATCAAGCTTATTTCCAAACTAAAGTTAAACAATATTGTGAGAAGAATAAAATAAAAACATTTGATGCCAGAAAAATTTATGGTCATTATACTGAGAAAGATTTGCAATTAGAGAATGATGCTCATCCTAGCTCTCTTGCCAACCAGCTAATAGCTAGGGCCACATATCAATGCTTGAAAAAAAATAGATTTCTTAATTAATTTATTATCCTTAATTTATTGTCTTAGTTTTCTAATCAATCGCTAAATGTTCTGAATCCCACATATCTTCAGGATTATCAGATCTTTTAATTAAGAAACTACCCATTATCAAATAATCAATTCCTGTCCCCATCATGCACCTATAAGCATCTTTAGGAACACAAACAATTGGTTCTCCCCTGATGTTAAAAGAAGTATTAATCAAAATAGGAATTTTACTTAATTTGCCAAATTCTTTAATTAAATCATAGTAAAGGGGATTTTGAAATCTTCTAATTGTTTGCAGTCTACCACTTCCATCTACATGAGTAACAGAAGGTATTTTTTTATGATACTCCTTCCTTATTGGGTAAACCATTAGCATAAAATCTGTTGGTAAAGGAATTGGGTCGTCACAATCAAAATACTTTAAAGCATCATCTTCACAAACCACAGGAGCGAAAGGTCTAAATTTCTCTCTGTGTTTAACCTTCTCATTTAATATAGCCTGCATGTCCGGATTACTTGGGTTTGAAAGAATACTTCTTGAACCTAAGGCCCTAGGCCCCCATTCCATTCTTCCTTGAAACCATCCAATTACATTATCTTGGTTAATTAATTTGGCAACCTTCTTAACCAATTCTCTACTATTCTTCATTCTAGTATATTTGATAAAATGTGAATCTAAAAATTCTTTGATGAAAGTGTCGTTGAAAGAAGGTCCAAAAAATGCAGTTTGTTGGACGTCTCTTTGTTTTTTATTTAATATCTGATGATAACAAAATAATGCACAACCAATTGAATTACCGCCGTCTCCTGCAGCTGGCTGAATATAAATTTTCTTAAAAGGAGTATTTTTCAAAATTTTTCCATTGGCCACACTATTAAGAGCAACCCCTCCAGAAAGACAGAGGTTATCTATCCCAGTGACTTTATGAACATGATTTAATATCTTAAACAAAACTTCCTCGGTAACTTTTTGTAAAGAAGCGGATAAATCTTTATGATCTTGAGTTAGAACTCCTTCCTTTTCCCTAACTGGCATACCAAAAAGTTGACATAGTTTCTTACTTGGCATCCATGGTTTATAATAAAAATCAAAATATTTCATGTTAAGCCTAAAACTACCATCTTCCTTAACATCTAACAATTTCTTGAACCGGTGATAATATTTGTCAGGATTCCCATAAGGAGAAAGACCCATTACTTTATACTCAGAATTATTCACACTAAAACCAAGATAAGCTGTAATTGTACTATAAAGTAATCCTAATGAATGAGGAAATGCTAATTCTTGCAATATTTCTACCTTGTTATCTTTACCAATCCCATATGTTGATGTAACCCATTCTCCAACTCCATCTAAAGTTACAATTGCCGCTTCCTTAAATGGTGACGGAAAAAATGATGCGGCCGCATGTGATTGATGATGTTCTATATAACGAATTTTTCCTTTATAATTTAATTTATTTCTAATGGTTCTTTCTACAAATAACTTATTTTTAGTCCATGAAGGAAAAAAGTCACAAAAAGTTTTAAATGAAAAAGGAGCCATCTCTAAATGTTGGTTCAGAATTCTTTGAAATTTCAAAATTGGTTTTTCATAAAAGCTAATGTAAGAAACTTCATTAATATCAATTCTAGCATATTCTAAACAAAACTTAATTGCATTTATAGGGAAACTATTATCATGCTTTTTTCTGGTAAACCTTTCTTCTTCCGCGGCAGCAATTATTTTTCCATCTCTAATTAGGCAAACGGCCGAATCATGATAATAACAAGATATTCCTAGTATATACATTTTAATACAACTTCTCGTAATTTATTTTATTTTTCTTACTTTGCCAATATGTTTTATTATTATTCAATTTAAGTTTCAAAAAGGACTTGCCAGACAATTTAAATAATAAAGAGACGGGAGTTAAAATAAAATAGTAAGATACAAAAAGGATTGCCTGGTTGTAAAAATTATTAAAAAAATTAAAAAAAGACTGATGGTGATGAATAGGAGATTTTCCCTTCCAGAATTTCTTCCACTTATTACAATATATCAAAAACAAATTGTTCATAAGGATTTTTATAAAGTTTTATTTATAAACATTCTGTATCTCAAAATCATTTTTTATCGAGAACAAGCGAATAAATCTCTTCAATCAATCTTTTAGAAGCATTTCCATCCATTTTACCAAGGAATTTTTCAATTACTTTTTTTCTACATATTTGAAATTCAGTTCTATTTTCTAATGAATTTGTGATTGCTTTAGCAACATCTTCATCATAATTAATAACAATCGTAGCAGAAGGATTATTATTAAATGAGTTATCTAAACTACAAATATTGATTGTTACAATTGGCTTATCGAGAACCATGGCTTCAACGGCAGCAGTTGAACCAAAATGAATGAATGAATCTGATTTATTAATAATGTTATAAAATTCTTCTCTAGAACAATTCTGAATAACCTTCGTTTTATTTAAATTTGAATTTATTAGTGTTTTTTCATATTCAGCCTTGTGTTTTTCTCTTGGATGAAGTTTTATTGTTAAATTTACCTCCCCCATATTCTTTATATCATTAATAATTTTTGAAAATCTTTCAAAATATTCTTTTTTATTAATAAATAAATGCTCTACAAAGGGGGATGTAGCAATTAAAAGATTTATTTTATTATTTTTAATGGTCGTTTCATCAATACTAATCCTTTTTTTATCATTGTTTTTTACAAGTTGTTTAAGTTTGTTATTTTCACCTCTAGCCATTATCACTTCATCAAAAATAATTGGACCAGCAACAATTATATCTTTCTCAATGACACCAAATTTACACAATTTTTCCTTGTAAAAATTACTAAAAACAACTGCTTTAGTGGAAGGAATTAAATTTGGGTTGTAGTTATAACCACCTGTTCCATGTTGAATTACGAAAGCAGCTACATTTTCAGTTTTTGCAGCTGCTCGCATACACTTATCAAATAACCCATTATTTGAAGTTAAAACAATCGCTTTTATATTTTCTTTTCTGAGAATCTTTTTACAAATTTCATAGTATAACACAACCAGGTAAATAAATTCTTTAGACCAAAAAGAAGAAAATGAAAATTTTAAAAAAGGCCAAATGGATTTATTATCAATCAGAAAGGCTTTTTCTTTGGTTTTTTCTCCAATTTTTTTCCATTCATTGTATAAATCAAAAGAAATTTTATGTGCCAATTGTGAAATTTCTTCATCATAGTATCTATAAATATTATTGTAATTCTCTAATTTTTTGTAATTTTTTCCAGAAAGGGGTTCGGCAAACAACACTAATTCGCTTATTTTTCCATCTTTTTTTACTTTATCAATAACGTTTTGAATTCTGAAAATTTTACCATTGTCAGTAAGATGGAGCGAATAAGTAAGAAATAATATTTTTTCTTTGCCATCATAAACCTTGTTCTTTTTGAAATATTTTATTTTTTCTTTTTCTTTAAATTTGAGATATCTCCCTAAGGCAATAGAGTTCAATAAGAGAGCAATATTTTTTGACAAAGCAATCCGACTATTTTTTATTAAGAAAGTATTAATTTGTTTGAAAGTATTAACTTGTTTTGGCATTACGTGAGGAACAAAGAATCTTCTGTAGAACCACCATAAGGGAATTCCATCTAATTTAAAAATATCATCAAAACATTTTTCTTCGTCAACCTTAAATTTACTCCAATTGTCTAGAAGATAGTCCAGTCTTTTTGAAATTTCAATTTTATCCATTAGCAATCTTTCTCCATGTTTTTTCAATAATTTTGTCAACATTATTTTCAAGGTTTTCAGAAGAATTTTTTGTTTCTAAAATCTCTCCCTTCATTTTTTCAGCCAATTCACCATATCTTTTTCTTTGATAATTTAAATAGTTGTTATCATGAATTTTTCTTACTTTAGATTTGGCAGCTTTATTGGAAAATAAAGAAGTTTCTTTCTTCCTATTTTTAATTGTTTCGAGGTCTGCATCTAAAATGAATAAAAAATCTGGTTTGGGATATAAGAGAAATAAGGTTTTCAATATTTTGCTACTAGACCCATATTGGTATTGACAATATAAATCATAGAAATAACGATCCGTTATCACCAATTTATTATTTCTTAATTTAGGATAAATTTTGAAGAGATATCTAGAAAAGAATTCTAAATAATTGTATGCGAAAAGTAGTTCTTTCATTAAAGAGAAACTTTTTTGCTCATTTTTTGAGAAATTAACTTCTGAAAAAACTTTTTTGTTGTTCTTTTTAAGAATTTTTGATAAAATTTTTGTTGTAGGAAGGAAAGGGTCCCAACCAAAATAGTATCCCATCTGTCCATTGAAAAAGTTAGAAGTCTTTTCATATTTTTTTAACGTGCCGTTGATGGTGGTAGATTTCCCAGAACCATTGACTCCAATTAAAGCAACTAAGCACCCTTTCCTTTTAGGGCTAATTATTCTGCTTAGAATTTTAGTTATTTTCATGAAACAAGCTATCCAACTGGAAGGAGTTAAGAGTATTTTTTTTGCAAAAATTTTAAGGAGATTTTTTTTGTCTGGCTCTTTGTTGTATTTGAGAGAATCCATTAAATGGGACAACCCTTTTTTCCAACCATTCTTTTTAGCAATTTTGTTAATGTAATTCCAATCATTTTTCTCTAGCAATTTTGAAATCATAACTTTTCGATGTTTTCCTATTTTAAAATTCTCAAAAACTGCATGTGCTGAATGTATTAAGATGTAATCTTCTGTAGAAGGAACTATGATAGATTTGTTTAAAGTTACTTTTCTTCTAAAAATGTTATTTTTTTCCAAAGCAATTACTCCATGCCAAGCAACTTCCCTATGTAAATGAACGGCGTAAAGTGTTTTCTCTTTTACAAGAACGTACATCTTCTTATATTTTTCAACAGATTCTGACATGTATAAAACATATCCTTCTTTTTCAAGTAGAGAACTGGCAGATTCATAATCTTCCAGGGTTTCAAATAAAATGTCAAGGTTACTATTTTTCCCTTCAAAAATATGTTCACATTTGAAAAGGATATAACTCAAACCATTTTTCTTAAACAAGTTTATCATTGCCATAAGTTCAGTTGGCGTTTTTTTGTAGTTATTCATAGTTACCATGTTTAATGTATTATGTTTTGTAAGTTTCAATTAATTTATTTATTACAATAGTTTCATCATAATTTTGTTTTACAATCCTTTCTCCTTCTCTTTCTAGAGTTTCTCTCAGTTCTTTATTTTCTGCCAATTCAATTATTTTTTCTCTTAATTCATTGACATCTCCAGGTGTTACGAGAACCCCGTGAGTTTCATTTATGGTTTCTTTGATTCCACCTATCCTTGATCCAATTACCACTTTGCCAGCCGCCATAGCTTCGATGGAAATTCTTCCAAAAGGTTCAGGCCAGATGGAAGGAAATACGACTAAATCAGCGTTAGCATATAATTGAGGGATTTCATTATAAGAAACAGGTGAGTGTATTTTTGCGTTGATTTTAGATTGAGAGATTATTTTTTCTAAATGGCTTTTTAGAATTCCTTTTCCATAGAAGTCACAATTATAATTTAATCCTTCTAATGCTTTTACAAGAACTTGGGGCCCTTTAAACTTAGTAAGTGAGCCAAGATAAAGTATTTTGATATTTTCGTTTTGTTCTTTTGTTTTGCTATTTTTATTAAAATCTCCTATGTTTATTGCATTTGGAATTACTGTGCTTGCAAGTCCTTGTTTGTTTAATAGATCAGAAACATAGTTGCTAATTGAAATCAATTTACAATGTTTTAGAGAGTTATTAAGGCGCTTATAGTAGCTGTATAGATAGATGTGAAAGAAGGGATTGTATTTTAGATACCAAGAGTTTTTAGTTTTACCAATTTCAGAAGATTTATTTTGACATTTTAAAAATAAAGGTAATGTGCATGTTTTGTTACATTCTTTTTCATTTTTGTAAATTCTATCTCCTTTTGGGCAAAGGGTGGGATAGCTTTCAATTGTTGCAAATAGTTTAGTGTTGGCTCTTTTAATTTTTTTAACTTTTTTTACAGAAATAATTGCAGAACCAATGAAATGGATTACATCTATTTTATTTTCTTGACATAATTTTTTTACTTCACTGGTTACAGATAAAGGAAAGAGCAAACTTCTGATTAAATTGTTAGTAATCCCTTGAGGATTTTCAGCAGTTTTCAACCTGCGATATATCCTTATATTCTCGTACTCTTCATACTTTTTAAATTCTTTATGGTGAGAGGTTAGGACCGAGACGTTCACTCCTTTTTTTGAGAGAGCTCTGGCTAACAATTGTAGATTTACTTCACCGCCCCCCATTATTTTAGGAGGAAAATACTCCGAAACAAAAAGAACATTCATTACCCCTTATAGTCGAGGATTTGTTTTATAAGGATTACGATTCTTAGGTTCACTTTAGGTTAAAAATCCTTTATTTTACGTTTCATAACCTATTTAAATGAATTTTGTGGTTTTTTGAGTAATAAAATGAAGAAAGAAAAAAAGTTGTATTTTATAGGCCATCATAAGGAATGGAGCATGATTGCAACGGATATTATAGCTCGTCCTCTTGCTGTATTTACAGCTAGATATACGCCTCTTACAGCTAATCAAATTAGTATCATCTCATTTTTTTTTGTAATAGCAGGGGCATTCTTCTTAGTTAAGGGAGGATATAATAACATTCTAATTGGCTCATTGTTTGCTTTTTTCTACAATGTGCTAGACATGATGGATGGAATGGTTGCTAGAGAGAGAAAACAAAGTTCAATTGTTGGTCAATGGTTGGATGGAGTTATTGGTTTCTTTGCTTTTCAAATATTAGTTATTGCTTTAGCAATTGGATTAAAAAGTTATTTTGCTTTAATTTTGGGATTGCTTGCGGTAATTAGTTATCCTACACAATATGTAATGCTATTTTATTTCAAAGCAGAAGTAATGCCTTACCAAAATAAAACTCCTCTCCCTGGAAAGTTGGATAAATTACGGGATATTTATGGGTTGAGTTTTTTTTACCTTTTCTTTCCTGTAGCAGCATTTTTCAACAAATCTTGGTTGGTTTTAGTATTTTGGGCAACTTTTGGAAATTTGTATTGGATGCTTATTTTGTTACTGCAATATTTGCAGTTGCGTCAATTTAAGAACAATAAAGGTAAACCAAAATATGCTGAATAAAAAACTGCTTGTAGGTTTGATAATCTTGTTAGGAGTATTTATCACTTATTTCTATTCTTTTATGGGGCTAGGCATATTTATAGGTTCTATAGTTTTATTGGAGGTATTGTCTTATGGGTTAGTTAATATTTTGAGGAAAAGATCTCGGTTGATAATTACTCCTAAAGATGAAGCTCCTGAGTTAAGTAAAGAGGGATTGGCTAAATTTTTTAAATCAGGGTATGATCCAGAATTGGGTTGGATAAGGAAACCAAACACCTCTAAGAAAGAGCATGGAAAGGAAGGGATGTCTTCTTACCATATCAATGCCAAGGGTTCTAGGTTAAATCCAGGGCATGAAGAATTACCTTCAATTATCTCTTGTTATGGTTCTTCTAGCACATTTTGTAGACAAGTTAATGACAACGAAACTTGGCCTTGGTTTTTATCTAAACTTACTAAAACTAATGTAGTTAATTTTGGTGTTGGAAATTATGGTGTAGGTCAGGCTTTAATCAGATTGAAGAAGGAGTACAAAAAAAATAAAACTAAAACGGTTCTTTTGGCTGTACCTCCAGCTACTCTAGTTAGAATGGTTTCAGTTTGGAAGCATTACCACGATTTTGGTAACACTTTCGGATTCAAGCCAATATTTATTTCTGAGAATAACAAATTGAAATTGATTGATAATCCTATAAATACGCAGGAGAAGTTTTTCCATTACCAAGATTATTTGCCTGAAATAAAGAAAAACGATTATTTTTATAAAAATAACTTTAAGAAAAATATATTTCAATTTTCTTACTTACTTTCAATATTAAGTAGGCCCATGAATGTTGTTCCTCTGTTTCTGTTAGCTATAATCTCGCCTTCTAAATCTAGGAAATTTAAAAGAGAGGATGGGTCCAAAGTACTTAATTTTCTTAGGAAAATTAATTTACGTTTTAACGTTCCAACCAGTGTCAAGTTGTTTAGGAATAAGAAAGTAATGGATGTTTTTGATATGATTATTGATGAGTTTATTTCTTTTGGAAAGAAGGAAGGATTTAAACCTATTTTCGTTTTTATGCTGCAAAAGGAAGACGTGGTTTATATGAATTATAACAATGATTATTTCTACAAGGATTTTGTTGAAAGAACAAAGGAGAAACTTTTCACGATTGATTTGACGGATGTTTTTCTAAAGAGGGAAGATTTGGATGATTTGTATACTGATGATAGTCTTTATGGTGGCCATTTGAGTAAGGCTGGGAATGAGCTTGTGGCTAAGGAGATTTATAGTAAGTTGAAAGGGGAGATTTGGGAGGACCACTATCTAGTAGAGAATATGCGAAAAGTTTAAATGCCCCTCTCTCTTTTTTATAATAAGGAGAATAATAAAATGACAATAAATATGAATACTATAAATGAATTGGTTGATCAAATTGGTACAAGAATTGCTGGAATGGATAATGAAAGTATGCTTTACGTAATAACCGGTGGAGCAATAGCAGTAGGAATTTCTTATCTTGCTAAATCTATGGGTAATGATGAAGAAAAAAGAATCAATCAATGGATTAAAAGAAACAATTTAAACAATGTTGGAGATTCTAGAGATACAATCTATGCTGGTGGAACCCCTTTATTTGATGAAAGGACCGGTAAGAGAGAAGATAGAATTGATTACATAAAAAGAAAGCACCCAAGTGAACCTTGGAATAAATAATTTATTTTTTTATTTCTTTAATAACACACATAGATGCATATTTCTGTTTCAATACCTTTAAAAAACAATCTTGAAGAATCTAATTAATGCCTAATTATACTAAAAGAACTGTACGTGGTGTAGCTAGTGTCTTCTTCACTTCAGTCTTGGCTGCAGTAATAGCATTTTCCACTAGAATTATTTTGGCAAGAAGCTTAACACCAACAGAATATGGGCTCTTTTATGCAGTTTTTGGCCTATTATCTTTCTTTCTTTTCTTTAGAGATTTAGGAATCCATATAGCTCTAATAAAATATGTGCCCGAATTTAAAGTAAAAAAGAAATTCGATGAAATAACAACGGCAATATTTTCAGTGGCCACTTTTCAACTAGCCAGTTCCTTAATCATTGTATTAGTTTTTTTTTTATTGGCAGATTTCCTCGCTTTAAATTATTTTAAAAATCCTGCAGCTAAAGACATTTTGTTATTACTTTTCCTGTATGTAATTGGTTCTGTATTTTCCAGATTGGTTAGAAGTTCCTTAAACGGGTTGCAAAATATTAAAGTTTATTCTTTTTTTGAACCACTAAAAAATCTTACAATCCTCCTTTTATTACTATTATTTTTTAGTTTAGGATTTGGACTTTATGCTCCAGTTTATGCTTATGTGTTAGTTTGTTACGTTGTTGTTATAATTCTCTTCCCTTTTGTACTCAAAACTTTCCCCCTATTTAAATATAAAATTAAGAATTTTTTGCCAGTAACAAAGAAGTTATTTTTATTTGGAATTCCCGTGTTTGCCACTTCTTTCTCAGGAAAATTTATCAGTAGGGCCGATACCCTCATTTTAACCTATTACAGAGAATTAAGTGAAGTAGGTGTATACAACGCAATCCTTCCTTCGGCCATGTTATTTTTATATTTTGCTTCTTCCGTTACAACGGTAATTTTTCCAATGATCTCTGAGCTATTGGTAAAAAATGATCAGAGAAGAATAAGTGAAGGATTAAGACTTTTGTATAGATATTCTTTTGTAGTTATTATTCCACCTGCAATTTCTATCATGATTTTTTCAAGTCTTTTAATATCTACTTTTTTTGGAATAGAATATGTTAATGGAACTTCAGCCTTACAAATATTGATTTTAGGGATGTTAGTATATGTTGTTGCTGGAATTAATAATAGTATCATTTCAGCCACGGGTAGACCTAAGACTGTTGCAAAAATTATCTTCTTGGTGGCAGTTTTTAATGTCATAACCAATTTTTTACTCATACCTTCTTATGGGATTGAAGGTGCTGCTCTTACAACAAGTTTAAGTTATTTGATTGCTTTAATCTTATCTACAAACAGAGTGATCAAATATACTTCCGTTAAATTTCCAAAAGATATCTGGTTAAACTTAGTCTTTGCAGGGTTAACTTTTTTTACAGTTGCATATTGTGTGAAAAAGATTCTTATATTTAACCCTTGGATAGAATTTTCTTTATCCATAATCCTTGCGGGAATCTTTTATTTAGCAATAATATATTATTTAAAAGTCATTGATGTTCAAGAGATAAAGAAGTACTATAAGATATTGAGAAAATAGTTAATCATCCCCTATAATTTTCACAAATTCTACCCCTATTTTGCTAAATCATAAAATTAGGCCATTTTTTAAGAATCATGAAATGTTAAGAAAGCCATTAAATAATTGTCAAAAAATATGAAAGTTCCAAAAAGTAATAACTTAATACTTTTTAAAGCCTTCAATAACACCATATTTGTCAAAAATCTGCTTTTTAGCTTTTTCCACCCATTCTTTGTCGGCAGTCATTGATTCGCTATGCCTCTTATAGATATATAGCGGCTTCCTAATATGGCCTCCTTTATATTTTTTCATAACCCTAATTATAAAATCATATTCAGTAAGCATAAAATCCGGATTCCAGAATCCGACATCCTTAATAACAGAAAATCTAAATAATATTCCGCATGCCAAACAGTTGAATATATTCTCTAAAGAAACTATTTTTTTTCTACCATCATTTAGGTCAACTTCGTAATAATCACAATAAGAGAAACCAATCTCTTCATTAGAAAAAGCTTTATGTAACTCCAACAATGTATCAGGTAATAACTCATCATCTCCATCAAGAAAGGTAATGTAATCACCCCTTGCTTTCTTTAGACCGGCAACAGCTGCTTTGAAAGGCCCTTGATTTTCTTGATTTATAATCCTCAGCTTATTTGATTTGAAAGACTCTAAAATTTCCTTTGTATTATCGGTGCTACCATCGTTTATCACTACTATTTCATAATCTGAAAAATTTTGATTCAAAGCACTTTCTATTGTTTTCCGGAGATATTTCCCATTGTTATAAGTCCTGATTATAATGCTGACAAGTGCCATCTTACAAGTACTAAATATTCTCAATTATTTGTAATATTACTTTACAATCTTTTTCTATTTGATTAATAGTCTTTGATGAATCTGTCCAAAGGTTCACTATTCGTTCTGCAATGTATTTTGAATTCCTCAATTCTTCATTTATTTGTGAACTATATAGCTCATTCAGAGAAGGATACCAATTACTGATATCGATGCCCTTCTCTCTCACTTTGTTAAGAAAATCATTTAAGTTACACCCTTTATACAAAAAAGAGTATCTCCAATATGCACTTGATGAACACCCATTTATTTTACTATGAACAATCAAGGGACTTTTTAACAAACTTCTATAGGTGTTAGCCTTATAATTTCTATTTTTCTTTTCTTGCTCAATTTTATCAAAATTTTCTAATATTTTTTTTGACTTTTTGAGATTTATTTTGAAAAGATACATACTCTGAAAAATTTCTGGAAATTTAGAATGGAACTCTGACCCGTTTATACCTATTTTCTCCAAATCACGAACTAAGTAATAAAATCTTTTATAGAGGTTTTGCATAAACTCCAAGTTTACTGGCTCCTCAGGCATTTTTAAAATTTCCTTTCGTGCAAATGCCGCTAAAGAATCGTCGTCTGTCAATAAAGCACCTCCTCCGCTTAATTCAAGAATTTTATTTTCAGAAAAACTCAATATAGAAACGTCTCCTAACGATCCCAATTTTTTATTTATGTACTTCCCGCCAAGAGCCTGAGCAACATCTTCAATTAAAAGAATTTCTCTAGACCCCACTATGCTCTCCACTAATTGAAAATTGCAGGGGTTACCATATAGATGTATTAATAAAATAGCCTTAATATCCTCGTGCTCTTTTAGAAGCTTTTCCAAATGGCCCATGTCTATAGTGTAATCTTCTAAATTAACATCACAATACACTATCTCCAAATTAGCATAAAGTGCTGCGTATAAAGGATTTGGACAAGCAATTGCTGGAATTATGACTTTTCCCGAACGTATCGACTTCAAAGCAAGATAAATGGCGGTGGTGGCCCTACCCACTAAGACGCAGTGCTTCCTGCCAAAATAATTTTCAATATGTTTTTCACACTTATCAACTATATTTTTTATCATTTTAAGGACATTTTTTGAGCTCTTTTAAAGTTATAAATTCAACCTCAAATCCTCTGCACTGGAAATAAGATACAATTTCTCCCAAATTTTTTATGGCTTCATCAATATTAAAGGAAATCAATTTACTATCATTATCATTTTTTATTAGTTCAAATGGATGAAAAACCACCACAATAGGATTATTCAACTCCATTTGATTTAAACTACCCTTAATAAATTTATTGTGGTAAGATAAGTTAATGT
The DNA here is from genome assembly GCA_964552945.1 of uncultured Methanosarcinales archaeon. Taxonomy (GTDB): domain Archaea; phylum Nanobdellota; class Nanobdellia; order Woesearchaeales; family GW2011-AR9; genus CAZEAB01. Next base: position 68,109 of record CAZKIP010000003.1, on the reverse strand, counting down.
ATCTTCTTATCTCTTTGTCATCGTAATCAGTCTTTATTAATATTGTTGAATAGGGAACTTCTAAGATATCAATATGATTTTCGTTAGTAAATGGAGGCCTACGATAATCACTTTCAGAGGGAAAATAAGGATAAAATGGACTGATAGACCAATCAAAAGCCATATTTTTGTCTTCTCTTTTTCTAGAAGGCAAACAATTTGAATCAATTTGTATTTTCCACTGAGAAAATTTCTTTAGTAAAAGCTCATGAGAATACAATCTTCCAACCCTAACAGAAGATACTTGAATCCTTTTCTTTACCTCATTGAAAGATTTCTCTGCTTCATCTAGAATCTTATGTACGTCAGTTTCCTGTAAGTTTTTTGAATCTTCTTTATAGAAATGAGGGTGCCAGCCGATTTCATCACCTTTCTCTTTAAATTTATACCATATTTGTTTATCCAGCAAATGAGTAATACTACCAAATTGTTTCTTAATAGAAAGATCGGCCCTAACAAACCAAGTAAACTTAATGTCTTTTATAAAATTGTAGGTTTTCTTAAATTTTTTAACAAGTGCGTTCCTAAGAGATTCAATTTCTTGTATGTAATCCCAACAATGATCCTCATTATAAATATCTTCGCACACATCAATTGTTAAACAAATGTATTTACTCTTAATATTTTTCATCGATCTTATATTATTCCCGCAATTTCACTTAGTAGCATATATTAAACGAGCAGAATGAGAGTAAGTAGGTAAAAAAAGGTCATAGCTATAATGTCCATACTTCACGTCAGAAAAATTTTGCCATAAAGAAAGAAATTCCTCGTGAGACTTTGGACAATAAAAAGTAAGCCCTCTTCTATTATCAAACTTACTGGGTTCATTTAAAACAAAACTACCTTCTCCATCATTCTGTCCCCTTTTTAAAATAGAATGTTCAGGATGTAAAGTAGACAATACCAAAACGCCTCCTGGTTTCAAAATTCGATAAAATTCGGCAATGACTTCTTTCACTGAATTTTTGGTCCCATTGTAGTGGATTGCATTCCAAGAAACAATTATATCAAAAAAATTGTCCTCATAATCAAGTTTAGTACCATTAATAATCTTAAAACAATCCTCTGGCCTCTCAGAAATCTTACTAAATTTTTCCCTTGCTACATTAACCAGTGAATCAACAACTTCACACCCATAAATTTCATATCCTTTTTCAGCAAAAAATGAGAGATTGTTACCGCTTCCAAATCCATGATCAAGCAACTTTGCTGGCGGTTTTGGAACATCAACATAAGGCCCATTGAATATCCTTATTAAAGATTCGGCAGGAAAAAGTAAATGTTTATCTTCTTCATCCTTCGCAAAATTATTCCATATAACCTTAGAACTTCGTAAAATTTCCTCTCCCATAAATCTATGGCTTGAAAACTTATTTAAAAGATTTATGGAACTGCCAATCAACTCCTCCATCATAATTTAAAAAAAAGCGTCATAAAAAAATCCCCTAATTATAAGAAATTACTTCACTTCAAATTTTAGAGTTGACCTTATTTTTTTTTCTATTCTTTCTACATCTATTAAGTTATCACCTTCAGCAATGAAATGTCCAATTCTATCATCCCCGCAGGTATATTCACTAACTTTTTCGCCTGGCTTAACTGATACAAGTAAATCGATTACTCCTGGTATGCTCTTCGCTTCTTTCTCGCCCATAATTCTAACCAAAGTTCCTGGTTTCTCTTTGAAAAAGTGAAGAATAGCTGCTTTCTTAAATTTAGGTTTTATACTTGCTTCATTTCCCAAGGCAAAGTTTATAGATTCTTTTAACACGTCTACTCCACTTATTGCAGGAACAACTGAGTTAAATAAGTCAAATCCTCCCCCCCTAGCAGCAATTTCGACAATTTGTAAATCTCCTTGATTTACCAAAATTTCCGTGTGGGTCGGACAATTATCTACTCCCACTACTTTTATAACCCTCTTTACCAAACTAACTATCTTATCCTGAATTTCCTGCGAAAAGCTTGTTGGATATATTACTTTTAGATCGGTTCTATAAGGATCACCCGTCCTAACTTTATCACTTATACCGAGAATTTCGGTTCTCCCCTTATGGGTCATACTTTCTACACTAACTTCTTCTCCAACAACAAATTTTTCTAAAATAATTTTTCCATCTTGTGAAATCTTTTTTGATATAGAAAAATGTTTTTTTAGGTCTTCCAAGTCGTTTATCTTTCTAACGCCTCTACTTCCAGAACCAACGGCGGGTTTTATAATAAGAGGAAAACTATTACTTTCAGCAAATTCTATTGCGTCATCCAAGATATCTGTTCCAATAAAATTTGGGACTTTTATCCCGGCATCTCTTAGTTTTTTTCTCATGACAATTTTATTAGTACAAGCTTCTGCAGATTCTAAAGAGATTCCAGGAAGATTCAAAGAACTTGCAATCTGAGCTGCTGGAACGACTCCTGCTTCATTACAAACTGCTATAACACCCTTAATTTTGTACCTTTTTCCAACCTCAATAGCTTTTTTATAATTTACAAAATTTACAGGAAGTCCAACACAGGCCGTTTTTAGACCAGGAGCTCCTGAATCATAATCAAGAGCTATAGTCTCATAACCTAATTCGTTTGCTTTTTCAATGGCTTTAACCTGAGAAATTCCAGCACCCAAGAACATTATTCTCTGTTTATTCTTTTGGTTGCTTAATCGCCCATCTTTTCCACTATAGTAATTTTTTAAGACATTTACAAAGGATAAAAGATCCTCTCTTTCCTTTGCTATACTTACCCTAATAAACTTATTTAAGCATTCTCCGAAAGCTATTCCCGGAGTTGTAGCAATTTTGTGTTTTAGAAGCAAATCTAAACAAAAAGTACGAGAATCATCACTGACTTTTGATATATTTATAATGACATAAAAACCACCTTCAGGTTCAAAGGCATCAAAATTCTCTAAATTTCTGATTTCATCCAGAAAAAAATCTTTATTTTTTTGATAAACAGACATCATTCCTTTAATATTGTTTTCACATGTTTCAATTGCTTCAACAACACCATGCTGAATAAAAGTTGTCGGACACGTAACAGAATGCTGCTGCAATTTTACCAATGTGGCCATTAATTCTTCATCCCCTATTACATACCCTAATCGCCAACCACTCATGGCGTAAGACTTAGAAAATCCGTTTACAATGACACAATTTTTCAAGGTAGGATTAATCTCAGCTATAGAAATATGTTTATACCCCTCAAAGATTAGTTTGCCATATATTTCATCAGAGATTAAAATTAAATTTCTCTCATGACACAAATCTAATAATTTTTGAAGAATCTCCTTTCTTACTATTTTGCCAGTTGGATTATTAGGACTATTAATAATTATAGCTCTCGTTCTTTCATTGATTGATAGCTTTATACTCTCAATATTAATATCAAAAGACTCTGGTTCGCATTCACTATAAATGGGGCTTCCCCCTGAAATTTTTACTATTTCACTATAACTTTGCCAGCAAGGAGAAGGTATAATAACCTCATCTCCCTTTTCAACACAAGCCAATAAAACATATAATATCCCTTGCTTAGCTCCCGGTGTAATCAAAATATTATTTTTCGGATTAAGCAAAGTGTTATATTTTTGATTATATTCATCACATATTTTTTTTCTTAATTTAAAGACCCCTCTAGAGCTGCTGTAAAACGTTTCTCCTTTGTACATAGCGCTTGAAGTTGCAGATTTTATTTCGTCACAGGTGTGAAAATGTGGTTCCCCTGTTTGTAACTTTATTACTTTCTCTCCTTTCTGTTCCAATTTCCTGGCACTTTCCGCAATTTCAATTGTAGCAGAAGGCTCTATCTTATCCATCCTACTTGCCAATTTCATAAAGAGACTCCTTCATTCGCATGGCAACATTTTTTGCAAGCTCGTATGTAATATTAATCTTTTCTATCTTAGATACTTCTATTATTAACTTTCTAACATCCACCTGATATTCATCAGCAACTTTTCTAAGAATATTGAAAAAACTAGAATGAAATTGAGCCAATCCAAAAACAAGGCCTATATCATCAATTCCTTGCTTAGTAGGCATGATAGGTTCCACATATTTTTTACCTATGTCCATCAATTTAAAAATATCTCCAGGAACATCATACCCCTCTTTTTGCAAACAAGCTACAAGTACTTCAGTTTGCGCGTTACCAGCACTCCTTCCCATTCCTTGTAAAGACCCATCTACAATATCTGCACCCATCTCTGCTGCTTTTAAAGAATTTGCATTCGCCAACAAAAGATTATTGTGTCCGTGAAAACCAATCTTGCATTTAAGTTCTCTTTTCATAAGACCAATATAGTTCTCAACATCCTTTTCCGTCATACCTCCCGCAGAATCAACCAAGGAGATTACATCTACCCCATAACTTTCAACTAATTTTGCACATTTTATAAACTTTGAAGGTTCGAGTGCATAAGATTTCATAAGATTTGAATGTACTTCTAAACCCAACGATTTAGCTAATTTTATGTATTCTTTAGCTTTTTCTACTTCAGTAACATTTGTTCCAATCCTAATAAATTTCATGCCATTCTCTGCTGCAAGAACAATGTCAGACTTTCTTCCAATTCCCGGAATAAAAAACATCCCCCATTTAGACCTTTTTAAAGCTTTGTTAGCAAACATTAGATAAGTAGTATCTGTTTCGGTAGCTTCTCCATAACCACTATTGCTTGCGTTGAGTCCTAGGCCATGTCCAACTTCGATGTAATTCAGCCCAGAATTTTCCAAAGCAGCAGCGATTGTTTCAGTTTGCTCCTTAGTAAAACAAAAATTAATTACATAGCTTCCATCTCTTAGTGTTGTATCTAACACATCAATTTTTCTCATATTATTTCAAACTCTCCTGATTTTTCTCATTTACAATATCGTACCCAATGGGTTCATTTTTTTTAACAGATAGCCTTGCGGTTTTTCCAATCAATGAATAAATATATTTTGGCTTCAGCCCCACTCCTGGACGAAGAACTGCAAAACATTCCATAGTTAACTTGTCACCAACTTCAATATCTTTTGCTGCAAAAATGCTCCTTCTCCCTCTTTTGTAATGTATAACTTCTCTATCAGTATGTTTTTTTTTATATGAACCAAGAGATTTCTCACATTCTCTTATCGCTTTCACCATGCTCTTTAATTCATTAGGTTCCAATGCAAAACTATGGTCTGGTCCTTCAGAAACAGAATTTAATGTGAAATGTTTTTCAATTATTTTAGCCCCTCTAGCGACAGCTGCTATAGGAACAGTAATACCTGAAGAGTGGTCCGAATAACCTACAACAACATTAAATCTATTTCTTATTGTGTCCATAGCTCGTAAATTAACATCATCAAAAGGAACAGGATAATTTATCCCGGCATGAAGTATTGCCACATGCTTATTTTCTTTACTATATACGGCATCTAAAGCATCATTTATATCTTCCAAATCTGCCATGCCAGATGATATTATAAGGGGTTTCTTCTTCTCTGCTACTTGCTTTAGTAAAATAATGTCCACTATTTCAAAAGATGAAATTTTATAAGCAGGCGCCCCCGCTTCTTCCAATAAATCAATCGCTTCCTTATCAAAAGGGGTAGCAAGAAAAATTATTCCTTTCTCCTCACAATACTTGGCTATTCCAGGGATCCAATTTCTATCTGCTTCACACTCTTTATAGAACTCGAACAAAGTCTTCCCATCAAATCTTGCTATTTCGTGGGTAGTATCTGCTGCAATCTTCTCTGCCTTAAAAAACTGAAATTTTACAGCATCAGCTTCAGCTTCAACGGCAACGTCCACCAATTTCCTAGCCGTTTCATAAGAGCCATTGTGGTTGCTTCCAGCTTCTGCTATAATAAAGCAGGGATAATCGTCCCCAATAAATTTATTTGCAATTTTAAAAAAAGCCATAATTCAAACCAAATAACCATCACTTAACTAATTAAAACTATTTTTCTTTTTAAATATTTAGAATTGAAGTTCTAGAAAAAATTAAAATTCGCAAATGATAAGAACAGAATTGCCTTGAAAAAAACATTTTTTCAACATGAAAATGGATTAAAGTTTATCTAATTCAAAAACCTCAACTCTCTGCCTTCTTCCTAAAAACTTCCCCTCCCATTTTCCCCTCAATTAAAAATCTTAAATTATCTTCATCTAAAGCTTTACGAATGATTTTCAAAGATTCTTCGCAAGCCTTCAAAGTAGCGTCTATATCCTCCTCAGAATGAGAATAGGTCAAAAAAATAGCATTTCCCATTAAGACTCCTCTCTTGATTGTTTCCTGTAGAAACAAGGTTTTAATTTCTAAGGAACTATATCCTTTATCATCCTTAAACAACAGATATTGTCTAGGAGGTTTTCCCAGTGCTTCAAATTTAACACCTGTCTCTTGTGATAAGTTTTTAAGGCCTTGTTGTAATTTTTTTCCAAGGTTCCAAATATAAGCAAGAACATCCTTATTTTTTAGTTCTTTTAATGTAGCTCTAGCTGCAGCCAAAGAAACAGCCTCTCCACCAAAAGTTGTCGATTGAAAAATGTGGTAACATTCATCCATTATTTTTTTCTTTCCAGCGATTATAGAAAGAGGCATGCCATTTGCCACAGATTTGCCAAAACAACCCAAGTCAGGAGTGGTATCATAATATTCCTGTGCTCCTCCTAAACTATATCTAAACCCGGTAACCATCTCATCAAATATCAGCAAAGCATTATTCTCATGGGCTAGCTCCTTTACTTTTTCTAAAAACCCTTCTGTTGGATCTTCTAACACAACAGGTTCCATTATAACGGCCGCAACTTGATTTTTATTTTCATCAAATATCTTCTTGAGAGATTCAAGATCATTGTACTTAAATTTGTAGATATGATCCTTAAACACAAGGGGGACCCCTTTATTTTTTTCTGTGCTTACTATATACCAATCTTGCCAACCATGGTAACCACAAGCAGCAATCTTATCTTTACCTGTATATGCTCTAGCAATTCTTACAGCCATACTAGTAGCATCAGAACCATTTTTTACAAAGCGAACACTTTCAGCGCAAGGGATTTGATTAACCAGCATTTCGGCAACTTCTACTTCTAAAGGATGCATTAATGAAAAAATAATTCCTTCTTCAGCCTGATCACATATTGCCTCAACAACTGCCGGATAAGAATGTCCTAAAATTATCGTCCCTAAGGAGCAAGGATAGTCTATATATTCGTTACCATCAACATCAAAGACATGTGAACCTTTTCCGCCTTGGATGTAAATTGGATAGGCCCCATGTACAAATTGATCTGGACTTTTGCTAGCAGTTTGTGTACCATTAGGGATTATTTTTGCTCCCCTTTCCCACAATTCAAAAGATTTTGTAAGTTTAATTTTTTTTCCTGAAAAAGAAGCGCCCATATTCTCTTCACCACGATTAACAATCCCATATATTAGTTCATCACAATAATTTCCATCAATGAATTCTTTTTCTTTCATTCTTCCTTCCAAACTAAATCCGGCTTTCTCAAAAGCTTTGAAAGTTGCAAAATTTAGACAAGAAACATAAGCAATTATTTTATGCATTTTCAGATTATCGAAGCAATATTTTACTACCAATTTTATTGCTTCAGTACCATACCCTTTCCCCCAGTACGATTTTTCGCCAATCATTATTCCAAGAGAAGCATAATTATGATTTCTATTAATTGAGTCTATTTTAATATTTCCAATATGTTTTTCCTCCTTACTATCTATTATTGCTAAAAACATAGTATTTTCATCATCCTGCATCTTTTTTACATATTCTTTCAACGATTCAATAGAATGAGTAACAAAACGACTTTCCATAAATCTATTCACATCAGGGTCGTTAAGCCAATCAACGTAACTTTCACTAGTATCTGTTAATGTTAATTCGCGTAAATATAATCTGTTACTTTCAGCAATTCCCTTCTTGAAATAACTTCTAAACCTTTCGGGGTTTAATCCTTCTTTACTCAGAGACTTTAGAAATCCTTCGTTCCTTCCAATCTCGTTATTTATAGTGGCCAAGGTAGGTTGACTATTAATCAGAGAAACAACATCATCCATAGTAAAATTATTTCCCTTATCAGAAAGAAAGTTAAAGATTTTCTTAATAAGTTCCAAATCTTCTTCTCTATCTACACACCAGCGCATATGAGAAATATCTATATTATTCCTAAGATTACCTTTGCTATAGTTATCGTTTTCAACGATGAAGGGAGTTACATGTTCTCTTTGATATTCTTTATCAGCCCCTTTCCAAGTTCCCTCCAAAACCAAGAAGTTGAAAACTTCTGTATCCAAACCATCAGGAAAGGTGGGAGGGTTTGCATTACTAACATAATCAAAGTTATTATCTAAATAATATTGTATTGTTTCATCAACAACAACTGGATCAATCAGTGGACAATCTCCAGTTATTCTTACAATGACATCAGCCCGATGTCTTTTTGCTGTCTGATAATATCTATCAAGAACGTCGTCTTTGCTTCCCCTGAAACAATCGATTTCATATTTCTGGCAAAAGTCAGCAATAGGAAGATCTGTATCTTCTTCACTAGTTGCAACAACAACCTGGTTTATTATCCTAGACCTTTTTAATCTCTCTAAGAGATGTTGAAGTAGAGGTTTGCCAACTATTTCTTTCATAACTTTACCAGGCAACCTGGTTGAATCCATTCTTGCTTGAACTATTGCTACAATTTTCATATTTAACTATAAACTTACTGGGGCCCCTGTCTCAAGAGATTCCAATGCTGCTAACGCAAGATGAAGATCCTCTTTTCCTTCACTACCATTAACTAAAGGTTTAGCTTTCCCAGCAACACAATCTAAGAAATGACTTTCTTCATCTAAGTATGTTTTATTGAAATCATAATTTTCCCAAGACATCTTCTTCCAAGTTTTCTTTTCAGCATCATATAATTTAACACTATGGTCAAGAAAATTCCAAACAATGGTCCCTTTTTCTCCAATTATTTTAAAACCTCTGCTATATGAACGCTGTAAATAATCAAGATGTAAATGACCAATAATACCATTTTTAAACTTTAAAGAGATACTAGCATAATCTTCTGTATCAATCTCCAAATTGCTTAATTTACCACCAAGACAAAAAACTTGTTCTACCCCTCCAAACAACCACCCGGCCATATTAATCTCATGAATTGCATCCCTGATTACTCCCCCTCCTTGCGCCTTAATCGCTCCGTAATTCTTTCGATAATCTTGTGTTGGTCTCCAATCAGGAAGATAAGACCCTCCTTGCATCATTACTCCATAAATTTCGCCTATTGCTTTATGATTAAGTAATTCTTTTACATGCTTTAAAGGTTCATAGAATCTCATCATGTAACCAACTGTAACGGTTAAATTCTTCTCTTTGGCTATGGCAAGTAACTCATTAACATTTTCCATTGAATGCGCTAAAGGTTTTTCAATAAGAACATGACAATCATTTTGAACTGCCTTCAAGCCTAAAGAAGCATGTAAATGATTTGGTGTACAAATAAATGCCCCATCTGCTTCTTTAAAAACGGCATCAATATCACTAGAAGTACGAACGCCATATTCCTCATTAACAAACTTCAATGCTTCTTCATTAACATCAAAAACAATGACTTCTCCACCATCCCCCCTCTCTTCAAGTAATTTTTTTACATTTCTTATATGTCTTTTACCTATAGATCCACTACCAATTATTGCAATTTTCATTTTTAGTCTCCTTCTATTTTATTTCTCATTGTTTTTCTTAAAAATAAAGATTTTAATAACCAACTCTCAACACCACTCCTTTTTAAGTTCTTTGATTGATACTTCCACAAATTCAATTACTTTCAAAACTTCTTCATCAGACATCTTTAAATGTAAAGGCAAGGTAATTATCCTTTCAAATACCTCCTCCGTAACAGGAAAATTCTCTGGTCCAAATCCTAATTTTTTATAATAATCAAATTTGTAAATTGGAATATAATGGACATTTCCTCCAACTCCTTTCTCCTTCAATTTGTCAAAAAAATCGTCCCTATTAATCCCATTTAGTAAGATGGTAAACAAATGCCAAGAATGTGTCAAAGAATCGTTAACCTTAGGAACAGTTATTTCAGGAATTGAAAAAAAAGCTTCCCTATACATTCGAGCAATCTTTTTTCTTCGGGAATTTATTTCATCAATCCTTTCTAACTGAGAAACCCCTAGCGCACATTGGAAATCTGTAAGACGAAAGTTCCTTCCTAATGATTTCAAGTTGTAAGCCCACTGACCTCCATGAGTTTTGTCATCCTTATCCAAACCATGGTTACGTAAAACAAGTATTTTTTTGTACAATTCTAAATTATTGGTGGTAATCATCCCTCCTTCTCCAGAAGTGATGTTCTTCAAAGGATGAAAACTAAAAGTTGTAAGGTCTGCTAAACTTCCTATCCTAACTCCCTTATATTCTGCTCCAATTGCATGAGCTGCATCATCAATGAGATAAAGATTATTTTGGCGGGCGATCTCCTTTATTTGATCCATTTCACAAGGTTGCCCAGCATAATCAACAATAATTATTGCTTTCGTTGCAGGAGTTATTGCTTCTTTAATCTTTTCAGGATTGATATTTAGAGTGTCAGGTTTGATATCAACAAAAACAGGTTTTAAATTGTTATATAATATCGAATTTGCCGTTGCCACAAATGAAAAAGGCGTGGTAATCACCTCTCCCTCCTCTATCTCCAAGGAAGCAAGAGCCAATTCTAATGCTGCTGTGCCTGAACTTACAGCTACAGCGTAACTACTATTTACATAAGTTGCAAAAGCTTTTTCAAATTTCTCAACATTTGGACCAGTAGTGAGCCATCCAGACCTAAGTACTTCTGAAACAGAACTTATGTCATCTTCAGATACAGAAGGTATTCCATTATGTATAAATCTCATCATTTACCTACAAATTCTCAGAAAAAAGGATATTTAAGCCTTATGAAAATATAAGACTAAATAGGCGTTCCATAAGCTATTTAAAAGCATATTTAAGAAAAATATTATGGGTATTAAGAATCAAATCATAAACAAAAAATTGAACATTGCGTTCTATTCAATTACTCCTCTTCGACACCAAAAGGAGGCAACAACGATAACCATCATTTCTCTAGCTAAAGAACTTCAAGACATGGGACATAAAATTATTATTATTACTGAGAAAGCAAAAGGTCTTCCAAAATACCAAGAGATTTCAGGGGTTCCAGTATATCGGAAGTATAAAATTCCTTATCTAGGAAAGATCCTTTCACATCCCTTAACTTTAAAAAAAATACAAAAAAGAGCAGGAATAAAATTTGATATAATTCATAGTTTCAGCGCAACTCCCCTATTTGTGCTAAGTAATTTCATTTCGAAGATATTTTCTCCAAAAGCCAAAACCCTACATTCATTAAAATCATACTCAAGAAAGAATAGTAAATATTTCTTCTTTTTGCTCAACTTAGTAAACCATGTAACTGTTCCCACCCAAATTTTTGCAAAAAAGTTGACAGGAGTAAAAGAAAATAAGATAAAAACCATCTACTCTCCCATAAACCTCACAAAATTCTATCCAAAAAACAAAGAAGAACTCAAAATCAAGTATGGATATAAGAACAAAAAAATAATCTTCTATTATGGTTCCCTACATGAACATAAAGGAGTTGACAACTTAATCAAATCCCTTACCCATTTTAAAGAGGTTGAAAAAGACTTTCTGTTCATATTTTCTCCAAGGTATAAAAATATTGAAAGTGAAATGAAGTTGATAAAATCTCTTGGAGTCGAAAAATTCACAAAATTTGTTTTTGACATTCCAATAGAGGATTATGTTAATCTGGCAGACGTGGTAGTTCTTCCCTACAACAACCTTATTGCAACCGAAGGCAATCCTTCTTGCATGTTAGAAGCAATGGCTTGTAAAACCCCCGTTATTACAGCAAATCTTCCTGAATTGCAAGAAATTGTAAAAGATAAGGAAGAGGTTATTATGGTTAATTCTAACGACCATCTCAATTTGGCAAAAGAAATATCTCACTTAATAAATAATAAACCTCTTGTAACCTCGCTTACTGAAAACGCATTTGAAAAATCGAAAGAGTTTGATGTAAAGAAAATAAGTAAAGAGCTGTTGGAGTTATACAGAAAGAATATATAATAGCTCTTTAAACAAGTCAAAATAATCATAAATAATACAATAATAAATGATGATAATCATTAAAATCCAAAACGCATAAAATGAAAATATATTGTAACATTGATCAGGACAAGAGAAAGTATGAAGGTAGAACTTTTCTAGCTGGACAAGTAACCAATTTTTTAAAAGAAAAAGGATATCAATTTACTAAGAACCCAGAAGAAGCAGACCTTCTTCATTTCCATAGTAGTGGTATTCTTGATTCATACAGGTCCTACAAACTTAAAAAGAAATACAACGTTCCCTGTATCTTCTCTTTTTACTCAAACTCAAAAACAGAATTATTTCGTCACCCACTAAATTTCTTAGCTCAAAGATATTATTTCACCAAACCAGGGACTGGTTTTCTTTTAAGCTATACCTCAGTTCTTCCTTTAAGTTGGCGGGAACATTTTCTTAAAAAGCTGGATAGAGTAATCGTTCCTTCAAATTATCTCAAAAATAAATTGTCAGACAATGCTCAAATAATTAGATTTGGGGTAGATAATGATAAATTTTCTCCTAAAAACAAAGGGAATAATAAACACAGTAATAATCAAAGTAGTAAACAAAGTGATGATGATAATAAGAAAGTAAAAGTAGCATATTTTGGACATCCAGGAGTTTTCAAAGGAATGAACGATTTTGTAAATGCATCCAAAAAATTCGATAAGTCAATTGAAATTCACGTGTTCCCAAGTAGGAGATCTGAAAAAATTGACGATTTTATCTTTTCTAGGAATAATAAAATCATTGTCCATGATTTTGCAGAAAACATCGCTGAAAGATATAACGAAATGGACATAATCGTTTTACCTTATAGAATGAAAATAGGTACCGTTGCCAATCCACTTGTCCTGTTAGAAGCTATGAGTTGTGGAAAACCAATCATTACTACCAATTATCGATTTATTAGAGAAATTGTTGGAGACACCGCTTTGATTGTCAAACCTTACTCTCCTAATAAAATTGCTAAAGCAGTAAATTATCTAATAAAAAATAAAGAGTTGAGAGAAGCTAAAGGTAAAAAGGCTAGAGAAAGAGCTCTGGAAAGATTTAATCAAAATATCATGTTCAATGATTACTTGAAATTGTATCAAGAATTTGAAGATAAAATATCAAAAAATCATAAAAATAAAATTACTCAAAACAATACTCAAAACCAATTATAAGTTAATTTGTTAAGAACATATTTTTTAATTCTCTTTCTGTCTGCTTCCTTATTTGAAGTTTTTATACTTAAAGAAAAATTTTGCTTATCAAAAATGTCCATCTGTCTTGCCAATTCACTGACAGGTTCTTCTGGCCTTCTTTGATGTAAAACTTCAGGAGAGTTGTATAGAAAGATGCTTGCGGTAGGCTTTGGGAATAAACTTAACAAAACCTTTTTGAAACCATAGGGGACATTTTTCATTAAAATTATGTCCGAACAATACCTGTCTGTCAAAACAATTCTTTTTTTCATTCTTAGAGGAAGTATGTAAAATAGATATCTTAAAAGTAAATCCAAAGTAAAAACTGGAGCGGCACAAGTATACAACAATCTTCTCTTGAAGTTATTAGAACTTTTTTTAATTCCCTCCACGTTATTCTCCTTTTTTACATTGATTTCTTTTATCTTATCCTTTTTCTTTTCCTTAGATTTGTATTTAACCCCCAATTTAGAGATAGGCAAAATATGACCTCTTCCTCTTCCAGAATAAATTACAGAAGTTTTTCTTCTATTTTCAATGAGAAATTCATTCAAACTCTCCACTAAAGTAGATTTCCCTGAACCATCGGGACCAACAATACTAATCAAAGGAGCTAGTTTGAAAGGTTTTTTCCAAATAACCCACCGATAAAAAAGTCCCACAAAATTAAGCGTTCGAGAAGGTTTCTTTCCAATAAAATAAGCCACCAATTTTTTAATAGGAATTTCACCAAATTTATTTTCCTTTACAGAAATAAGCAAACTTTTGGCAATTCTCTTGTTAAAAATCTTTGACAACTTAATAAACAGATATTTTTCATCGATTTTTGAATCAGAATACAAATTAAGCAAAATTTCCTTGTACTTCTTTCTAAACATCCTTTTTCCAAGGATGGAATGCACCAACAGCATTACAAAAGTATCATTGTCTGAAGGCACATAAAAAAATGATTTGTTAATTCTATTATCTAAAATAGATTCATCAATGTAAGGCATATCATTCCAATGTACTCCCCCTACTTGAACATCAAAACTAACCTTATTCAAATCATCTGCCAGTTTGAAAAAAGCTTTGTGAGAGAGAGAAAATTGCTGTTTCCTTTCTATGAAACCAAGTCGAGAAAAAAGTTCCCTCACCCGCGGCAAATCTTCTTTTAAGATTGTTGTATCCAAACTTTCCACAGGATCTGAAGAACCAAGTAAGAAGTTATAATTTCTCAGAATGCAATACTTAATCCCATTGTGATTAAAAGTATCAAGTACTCTTTTAATTAATTCAAGTTGTGGTTTTGTAATTGCCATATTATCTTAACTTATTTAGAAGGATCTTTGGAAGATGATACCATTTTCCAAGTATCTCATTAAGAAGCCATCTAATGCTATTGTCCTCATAATTATTATCTCTACTTTTCTCTTTAACACCCTTTCCTTTACCATTTTCTTCATTCAACTTTTTAACTTTAATTGAACTTAACCACTTATTTGGTTTATTGGTTATAACAACCTTCTTATTAATTAAATTTGAAAATAGTTTAAAAAAGTGAGTTAATGAAGGAAAAAACTTTTTTTTGTCATAATTAATTATAATTGAATCAATTCTATTGTTCCTCAAATGTTGCTTTATTTCTTCATTGAACAAAACTCCTTCATTTTCTACATCTTTTTCTGTTTTTGAGACACAAATCAAAGGAGGTAAGGTGAAAGGTTTTTTCCAAAACATATAGCGTAAGGCAAAGCTCATCAAAGTGATGAATTTTGGAACGTTGGCCAATTCCTTAGAACAAGAAAAAATAAACTCAGAAATTAAATCAGAATTATTTATTTGTTTAAACCTACCCTCTCTAACTTTTTTATAGAGATCTTTTGAACTCTTACTAGAAAATACTTTACTTATCTTTTTTAAAACCCTTCCTTCATCAATTTCAATTGAAGAAAGTAGTTCTTGATATCTCTTAAATCCCCTTCTTGAAAAAATGGAATATAAAAGAGCCACTACAAAAGAATCATTATTAGAAGGCACATAAAAATATGATCCACCTTTATGTAACATTTTCTTATTATCTAAAACAGAATCTTCTAAGTAAAGAATATCATTCCAATGAATCCCACCAAAATGAAAAGTGAAACTAACTTTCTTTAAATCATCACTTAGATTAAAATAAGCCCTTTGTACTTTTGATGGAAGAGAATACTTTCCCCTTCTTGTTCTAAATCCTAAATTTATAAGTAACTTATCAATAATCTCTTTTTGGTTACCAGAAACAAGAATATCTAAACTAACAACTTGCTTAGAATTATCAAGTAAAAAGTCATAATCTCGAAGCACACAATAATTAACTTTATTTTCATTAAGTTTGTTCAATACTCCCTCTATTAACTTAACTTGAGACATAATATTTTTTTAAGAATATCTTATATTAAGCTTATGGTTCAGAATATTATATTTCGATTGTAGTAAGAATTTCATTGAGTAAGTCCTTTATTCAACTCTCTCAAGAATAATTCCAAGATAAAAGCCCCCTCTTTCAGAAAATTTTTCCTGCCTCCTCTTCTCTAACTCTTCTGGTTTAACTCCATAAAAATCAGCGAGAGCATAAACAACTTCAAGAACATCTGCAAGTTCCCTTACATCCCTTGATTCTTGAAATTCGGCAACTTCTTCATCCAATTTGTTCCAAAGAGAAGCTTCTAATTCTGATCCTGTAGCAAAATGAGTATATGGCACACCTCCATCCCTTCTAATCACTTCAGGAATTTTATCTCTAACCAATTTGTCATATATTTTGCTGCCCATCTTTAATTTCTAATTTATCATAATACGATTTATAATACTCTTGAAATTCCCCTGATTTTATCTTTTTCCACCACCAAGGATTATCTAAATACCATTTAATTGTTTTTTTCATGCCTTCTGCAAAATCAAATTCCGGTTTCCAGCCTAATTCATTCTTAATTTTAGAACTATCCAAAAGATATCTTTTATCATGAGAAGCCCTATCTTCAACATATTTTTTTAGAGAATCGGGTTTGTTCAAACCTGATAAAATTAAAGAGGTGATTTCCTCCACACTTTTCTCCACACTTGTACCAACATTGTAAGTTTCGCCTAACTTTCCTTTTTGAAGAATTAAATCGATAGCTGCACAATGATCCAAGACATGAATCCATTCCCTCGTATTTTTGCTACTTTTAAACAAAGGTAATGGTTTATTTTCAAGAGCATTTGTTACAAAAAGAGGAATCAATTTTTCCGGATATTGATAAGGGCCATAATTATTACAACAATTGCTAATAGTTATAGGAACATCATAAGTATGGAAATAAGCCTTAACTACATGGTCTGCAGCAGCTTTAGAAGCAGAATAAGGAGTTCTCGGTTGATAAGAAAAATCCTCATCCCAAGAAAAGTCATCATCCAATTCTAAAGAACCAAATACTTCATCGGTAGAAATGTGGTGGAATCTTTCAACTTTAAATTTTCTACAAGCCTCTAAAAGATTTTGGGTTCCCAAAACGTTTGTTTCTAAAAATATTTTTGGATTAAGAACCGACCTATCGTTGTGAGATTCTGCCGCAAAGTTTACAATAAAATCTGGTTTGAAAGTTTCAAACACTTCAAACACTTTTTCATTATCTGCAATATCAACTTGTACAAAATGGTAATTTGGATTACATTCTATATCAACCAAATTATCTTTATTACCAGCATAAGTTAACTTGTCTAAATTAATTACTTTAGATTGTGGATACTTCTCAACTAGATACCTTACAAAATTACTCCCTATAAAACCAGCCCCTCCGGTAACAAGAAATGTTTTACCATTCAACGTAGAAGATTCCAAGCCAATATCTAAACTCTTTCCAATTTCAGAAATTAAAACTTTCCTATTTTCTTTTGCTGAGATTCTCATTGCTTCAAGAACTTTAGCTTGATTTAAAACTTCTGAATACATCTTTTGTATCCTTTCAAAATCGTTACTAAGGAGAACTTTACAAAAGTTCTGAAAAATAAGTTGGAATTGGTTGGCAGCAGGAACATAAACCTCAGAAATTGATTCTTTAAAATTTTTATTTTGTAATACTTCAATTTGACAATTCATACTTTCTGGAACCGAATACGCTCTGTTAACCTTAATAAGCCCTGTAGTCCCCCACAACGAGTAAGAATTCTGATAAACATTGTTAAAACTAAACCCAACTAAGCTAGTCTTATTATTTGGAAATTCTAACTGAGCGGTTCCTTGAATATCAACCCCTTTATCAGAATCTTCAATCAGTGAGCAAGTTACTGCAAGGGGTTCTTCTCCAAAAAGTTTTCTAGACATAAAAGCAGTGTATGCCCCCGTATCATTAAGGGCTCCACCGCCCATCTCTTTATTGTAACGAAAATTATTACTATCTAAAGGAGGAAATCCGAAATAACTTTTGAATGTGAATGGTTCACCAATAAACCCTTCCTTGATTAAAGATAAAACTTTTTGATGTTGAGGATGAAAACCACACATGAAATTTTCAATCAAGGCAACCCTGTTCTCCCTACAAATTTCAACAATTTTTTTAACAGAAGCAAAATTTATGGATAAGGATTTTTCACAAATAATATGTTTGCCTGCTCTGGCAGCTTTAATAACCCATTCTTCATGTAACCCACTTGGTAAAGGGAGGTAAACTGCATCTACATCATTTCTTTCTAACAAAGAATCGTATGAAGATTCTGCTTGAATGCCATGTCTTTGTGCCCATTCTTGGGCTTTATCAAAATTTCTGCTAGCAATACACACCAATTCAGCATTCTCTGTTTTCTTAAAAGCTGGAATTGCTTTTCTCTCTGCTACATTGGCACAACCCAAAATTCCAATTCTTATTTTTGATTCCATTTTCTTTTTTTAGTTTTGATATTGCTACTTCAAAGCACCGAAATTATTCCTCTCACATGGGGTGCAATCAAATTATCTTTTTTCAAAAGTTGTTTTATTTGATACATAGTTACCCAGATGTAATCATCAGGAATATCCAATTTTACATCTTCACTAACTTCAACAATCATATTTTGATTTGTTTTGAGATAAAATCTTCCACCATCTTCAGCAAAATTTCTTGAATAAACCACTTTGCTTAATTCTTCAGATTCAAAATATTCGGCAAATTTTGGTTTCTTTCCAGCATGTGCTTTCTTTAAATTGCTTCTTGTAGCTTGTAAAGTTGGAGATAATTGTAACTTATGGATATTACCTGGTTCTGCTTTTGCATGAAGTAAATAGTGGTAAATTCCATTAATCTTTTTTCTGAGAATACCTAAAATCCCATCTTGTTTCTGAGCAACCATTGGTTGTGTCCATCCATTAACTTCTCTTTTTGAAGTGTTGGTAACCCTAATTCCAATAACTGAAAAAAATTCTCCTGATTCGTGGGAAACATTTTTACTCTCTTCATCGATATGCCATCTTTCAAGATCTTTTAATCCTATTTCCTCTAATTGCATGGTACAATCTAATTTTTGTTTCTCAAACCACTGCTCAACATAACTTAAAGTATGAAGGGATTTACCAGAGTCTAAACATTCAATCATTTGGTCAACTCTAAGACTAACATCCTCGTTGATTTCATACTTCTCTTTCAAGACATCTCTTATTTTGTCACGCATTTCCATTATTTATACCTCAATAATAATAATAATAATAACTCTTCATCAATTCAATCCTTCTATAACTTCAACAATATTTTTAATCACATAAAATTGTTCTTCTTCGGTCATTCCAGTGTAAAAAGGAAGCCTAGCAATTCTTCTGGCAACATCTTCTGTAACAGGTAAGTCTCCTTCCTTGTATCCATATTTTAATCCCATTTTAGCGGTATGTAAAGGAACATAACCAATGTAAGCACCTATCTGTCTATTTCTCATTTCCGCCAAAAAAGCATCTAAGCGCTCCTCACTCTTCAATAAAATAAAAAATGAATGATAGTTGGGAGAACAATTCTCTGGTATTACTGGAAGTTGAATCAATCCTTTCTCACTCAATCCTTTCAACCCGTTAAGATACCTTTCATAGACTCCTTTTCTTAATTCTTGAATTTTTTCTTTATCTAACAATTGCGCATATAAGAAAGCAGCTAGAATATCTGAAGGTAAGAAACTTGAACCTAAATCAACCCAAGAATATTTATCCTTCTCTCCTCTCATTACTTGGCACCTATCTGTGCCTTTCTCCCATAAAATTTCAGATCTTGCGGTAAATCTTTCATCATTAATCAACAAAGCTCCACCTTCGCCACAAACATAATTTTTTGTTTCGTGAAAACTATATGCTCCCATTGTACCAACAGCACCCAGAAATTTTCCTTTATATTTAGCATTTACACCTTGAGCAGCATCTTCTAAAACTACCAAGGAATGTTTTTTGGCAATCTCATTAATTTTATCCATCTCACAAGAAATTCCCCCATAATGAACGGGAATGATTGCTCTTGTTTTGTTAGTAATCAGTGCTTCAATCTTATTTTCATCCATGTTTAAAGTGTCCGGCCTTATATCAACAAAAACAGGAATTGCGTTTCTTAAACAAATTGCATTAGCTGTAGAACTGAAAGTGTAAGAGGGTAGAATAACTTCGTCTCCAGGTTTTAAGTCTAATAACAACAAACCCATCTCCAAAGCAGCGGTGCAAGAAGTTGTTAAAAGAACTTTGTTTGAACCAAAATGATCTTTCATAAACTCATGACACCTCTTTGTGAATTGATGATCTCCAGAAATCTTTTTTGAATCTAACGCTTCCTTGATATAAAATTCTTCTTTCCCTGTCAAATAAGTTTTGTTGAATGGAATCCTCATTTTTTCCCTCCATTTTCAAATACGCCAATTATTTCTCTCTTTGCAACAATAATTTTTTTTGCTCCAAATTCTCTATACAACTTAAACAATTGATCTTTATCGAAACGATGTTCATTATCTTTAGAAGTTTTTGTAAGAAGTTTAGCAAACCAAGCAAGAGGTTTGAAATTAGATTGGGCCAAATTAACGTGAGATTCTGAGATTATAACTTTTGGTGCCTTTTCTAAGACCTTTTGTAAAACCTTTTTGTGCTCTGGGATAAAATGATACAAGCTAGCTTGCATCACAATACATTCAGAAGTAGGAATTTCATCATTCATAACATCTAACCTTATTGCTTCAATTCCTTTCTTTCTTGCACTCTTTACAAAAACTGGATTGAAATCAGCCCCCTTATAATTTTTAACATATTTTGCTAATTCACAATCACCACAACATAGATCCAAAACTTCCAAATCCTTCACTTCTTTAGAAATCAAAACGTATCTTCTTCTATAACCCTTCCCATGAAGTAGTTTCATTGTTGTTTTGTAAATTAAAGGATTCTTATAGATGATACTAGTCATATTTATTGACCCTCACATTCTTTATTATGTACTGGGGACTTTTGCTAACAACCAAATAAATGTTTCCAATATATTCACCAAATATTCCCAGCATAAATAATATCAAACCTGAAAGAAAAGTAATCAATAACATCAATGAAGTCCAACCTTTCACATCGGCACCATAAAATAAGTAATAAATGAAATGTAAAACTCCCAAAAGTATACTAAAAAATGAAATTAAGAAACCAAAAATGGTAGCGATTCTTAATGGCCATACGGTGTAATTAAAAATCATATTTACTGCATAACCAAACAACTTTTTGAAAGAATAGTTAGACTTCCCAACAGTCCTTTTTCTGTGAATTACTTTACAATGGCCCACTCCCCTATTTGAAACAATGTTTTTTATGAGAACATCAATGTTTACATTGTAATTATCAAATTTAATTATCTCGTTAATAACGGATTTATCAATTATTCTAAATGAAGTCACATTGTAACCTGTACCAGTTATCTTAGCTAAAGATCTGTTAACCCACTTTGAACATAAATCTCTAAACCAACCATGTCTTTTACTCTTATACTGGCCATAGACTACTTTAGAATTCCCATGAATTATTGCATCTAATAACTTTATAACTTCTGAAGGAGGATTTTGTAAATCGTCATCCATCGTTACAACATATTTTCCTTTGGCAAATTTAAATCCACACATCGTAGCATTATGTTGTCCAAAATTGTTCATTAAATTAACAATTGTAACCCTATCGTCCATCTCAGAAATTTCATTCATTACCTTCCAGCTTCTATCTTTACTAGAATCATTAACTAAGATCAGTTCCCATTTCCTATCTCCAAAAGCTTCAGAAATCTTTTGATGAAGTAATTTTAAAGAATCTTGGCTATTGTAAACTGGAACAACAATAGAACATTCCAACTGCTTATTTTTCATTATTTTATTTACTATTTTATTTTTTTCTTAGCTTTAGATTTTTTATTGAAGATGTCTCTTCAAATCGGAGATTTTATCTTCAAATGATTGAATCATTTTTTTAAGCTGATCTTCTGAAACTAAGACTTCTCCTTTACCTTTAATTTCTGAATCTAAAAACAATTGATTTGCATGTAATAAAGATTCAAAAGTCCCTGCATCGGTCCAGTTTCCTTCTAAAACGTCGTAAGTTAATTCTCCTCTTCTAATATAAGCGTTATTAACAGCAGTGATTTCAAGTTCACCCCTAGCAGAAGGCTCAATTGTACGAATAATATCAAAAACTTTTGGATCATAAAAGTAATATCCAATTACCGCATAATTTGACTTAGGAATCTCTGGTTTTTCCTCAATCCCCCTTACTTTTTCTCCATCAATAGCAGCCACTCCATAACGGGTAGGGTCAGGTACTTGTTTAAGTAAAACTTTTGCTCCCCTATCCTGAACTCGAAATTTGTCAACATGAGGTTTAATTGATTCGGTAGAAATATTATCTCCTAAAATCACGACAATTTTTTCTCTATTGGAAAAATTCTCTGCCAAGCTTAAAGCGTGAGCGATTCCTTGAGGTTTTTCCTGTACTCTGTAAGTGAAATTGCAACCTAATTCTGCACCACTTCCTAAAAGGTTTACGATGCTACCCATTTGATCGGTACTGGTAATGATTAAAATTTCTTTAATCCCTGCTTCAATCAACTTCTTTATTGGATTGAAAATCATTGGTTCTTTTCCAACAGGCAGAAGATGTTTATTGGTAACTTTAGTCAGAGGATACAATCTTAATCCTTTACCACCAGCAAGTACGACGCCTTTCATTTTAACAACCTCCTTAAACCATAAAATATCAAATTACTATATTAAACAAATTTAGCCTAAATATCCAAGATAATTAAGCCATTTTAAGCTAAAATATTCCAGGAATGAAGCTTTATATATTTTGTGATAGTCGGGGGTATTATTTAGAGAATATCAACCACAAAAGACAAAAATTTAAATAAAACATTTCTCAAGACAAAATAAATGAAAATAACCAAGATTGCAATTTATTTATTCTTGATATTTCTATTAGCATTTTCATTAAGAGCAGTGATTGCAACTAATTTTGATTTAAATCCAGATGAAATGGCCTATAGCCTTCATCCTTTCAACATTATCTCCGCGGGAAGACTATCCACAATTCATCAATCTACGCTTCACGCTTACTCAACAGATATCATTTACCAATTATTTGGATTTGGAACTTTCTCTTCCAGATTTTTGCCAGTATTGTTTGGTTCACTTTCAACCATTCTACTATTTTTAATAGGCAGAGAAATGTTTAACAGCGATAAAGTTGGCCTAATGGCTGCTTTTCTAGCAGCAGTTTCCGGATTCAACGTTTTAAACAATCTGGAGCCAGACATCCCTGCCTTCTTCTTCCTTCTATTTAGTATCTTATTCTACATGAAATTTGTTAAGACTAATTCAAACAAATGGATGTACCTCTCAATTGTCTTTCTAGGTCTAGCTTCGCTTTTCAAAGTAATCGTTGCTTCAACAATTTTAACTTATTTTATATTCTATTTAATTTACAAAAGAAAATATATCAAGAGAAAGGTTTTCCTAAAAAAATCTCTTAGGGTGGCTGCTATCTCATTCTTACTTCTAGTCCTTGTCTTTTCTCCAGTTTTTGCTTACAATTATTTTTCTTACAATGATAGCGGAGTTACCGATTATTATTTTTCAACCCTTCTAGGTATTGGAAAGAATGTAGAACAAAGACTTGGAGGACAGAACCCTTGGTCTTTTACCAAATTGACAAGAATTACAAAAATAAAACTTGTTGACCAATTTCTGATAAACGACCCCTTGGTCCTTATTTTTGGTCTCATAGGATTAGTTTATATATTCAAAAGGAAAAATAAGTGGGCTGCCTTTTTCCCAATAATTTTAATCTCTCTTTGGGTTTACCTAGCAGGAAGAACTGGTTCCGATACGCACTATGTTATATTCCTATTACTTCTTTCTTTGCCAGCTGCAAAAATGATTCTTTTCTTCGCCAAGAAGTTTAATTTCAAAAAAGTTTTCCCGGTAGTCATTGTACTTGCTTTGGCCATAAGTTTTGTATCTTTAAATGAAATTTTACTAAATTCTCCTTCCGGTTCTTTAGAGTTAAGAAGTTACGCTTCTTCAATTCCTGATAACGCCATAATAGTTGTAGACCCCTTAATTTACACTGGGAATGCTATCTGGGCCTTTGGAGATAAACATTATATTATTGGAACACAATTCCCAACATTGGTAGAGCAACTAAACCAAGCTCCCGGTCCAAGGACAAGGGTTCCTTTATACTATGTAAAATGTAGTGGTGAAAACAGATATTGTGGATGGAAACCAGAAGATCAAGCAAGAGTATTCAATTTCAGTGAGAGTTTAAGTGGACATTTTAAAAAATCTCTAACTTTTTTAACTGATGTTAAAGGTTCAGATTATTTTCGCTTCTCAGTTTACCAAGGAGAAATAGATATCGTCCCTCAAATTTATCAAGCCATTGATCAAACACATTGGTTCTACTTCTACCCTATAGGTTGGAAATATACTGATAACGTTCTTGATAATTATTCCTTAGATGGTTTTTCAGATAAAATTCTTAATTGGCTTGCCTTCAGCGTTTTATATTTAGAAGTTTTAATAGTAATACTTAGTCCTTTCTTGTTAATGTTTTTTGTTTCTAGGAGAAAAAAGTTTAAAAAGGATAATGAGGTTGAAACATTATGAAATCGTTATCTAAAAAAATTCTTTTATATACTTTGTATGGTTTAATTATCTTAATGGTTATATTTTCTCTAGGTACTATAAAAAATCAAGGTCAGAAAGGTTATGACAAATGTATTCAAGATAAGTGTGAGTTAAAAAATGAAGCTTATTGTAACAAGTTTAGAGAGAAGAACAATTGTTGTTTAGGTGCTGGTGGTAAAATGGCTGTTTCTGGAAATAACCAAATTTGTGTCTTTGATTGAAGGGAGGTTATTTGAAGAATATTTACTTTGAAGTAGAAAACTTTTTATAAAATGGGATATAAAATCAAATATGGGTAACAGAATACATAAAGCAATGGGGCTTCGTCAGTATTTGGCATCAATAAGTGATTTAACCTTGCCGGAACCACATTCTCAAGTAACTAAAGATTTTGTTTCATATGTTGTTAGAGCTCATTCTTGGTATAAGAACAGATCAGCTTTAAATCCAAGAATAAATCTGGTGGGCTTTAATTTATTCATTGGACCTGGACCCTTAATTGAATCGGAAGGAGGTCTAAACGAAAGAGTCCATACGGAATTTCAACACCTTAAATATGGGGCTCAGGAAACTTTGTTTGATGTAAGACATAAACTTCCAAGGGAAATAAGCGACGCAGGGCAAGTAATTTTACCTGGTAGGGAAGATGGATATAAATCAGAACACTCGCAAAGAATAATGGTTGTTACTATAGCAAATATGCTAGAAGCAATTGACCATTATAGAGGAAGACACCCCTCATTAAAAACAAAATAGTTTTCTCTACAAAATTAATCAACACCTATTGAACTCTAAAAGCAACCATCTTATTAGGAATCTGGTGCACAGGAACAAATAACCCAGACTTAGCAATCTCATCATAACGTTGAGGAAGCAATTGCTCTGTTCCATTAAACTTCTTTCTTAAATATTTATAATCCATGGCGGGATTTATTACAAAATATTCGTACTCATGCTTTTTCAAAAATGAGTGAAGTGTTTTTACATCTTCATTAAGAATATTCTTTCGGAAATCTACAATATCAGTGCACCAAATACAACTATACTTTCCATAACCAATAACCACTTTATCTCGAGGAGCAAGTAAAAAGACTTTAGCATTATCTGGAATTGTTTCAAACCAAGCACCGTATTCTAAAGCACCTTGAGTATCTCCTTGGAAAGATCCAGAAGTTGGCCAAATCATCGTATTGTGGTCATATTTCTGTTGCGCTGAAGTTAAGAAAACTCCGCCTAGAACTAGCACAACCACCAATATCTTAAAAGCTTTTGATTTTGATAATCCTCTTAGAAAATAAAGTCCTTCTACGGCGATTAAAGAAAGTGGAATTGCTAACAACGGCCAAGCTCTAAAAGAAACTTTTGCTACAGAAATAGGGAATGTAGCACCACATACTGCCCAAAATCCAAACACTAACCAAAACAAAGTAATGCAAAGAGAAGCGTTCCTACTTTCAACAATCGAAGATTTATATTTTACAAGCACAAATACTAAACCAATTAAAGTTAACAAGGATAAAACTACCCCTATTCCAATCGGGCTGTTAATCATGTTCTGACTTGACGCATAAAAGAAATCACCAAAGGAATACGCTCTCGAAGCCGTCCCCCCTGGATCTGTGACAAGCTTAATTATTGAACCTATTTTATCAAAAATTGTTGATGTAGAAGTTATTGCAGCTGAACCTCCCTCCGCTACCAATGTAGATGCCCATGCAGAGGTAAGACCTTTAAGAGTGTGTTTTTGAATTATCACCCCCCACCAAATAAATGACAAAGCCATTCCTCCAAAAATTGCAGCAAAGTGGTACTTCAAAAATTTGCCAGAAATCATTGAATAAGCGACTACATAAATTAATAAAATTGTTGTAATTTTAATTGGTTGAGAAACCATTTGAGTTACCCAAATACTAGCTACAAGAATTCCTGCAATATACCCCCATTTTTTATCTTCCTTAATTCTATCAAAAGCATATAGTGTAGGAAAAATTAACGTAACAACAAGAGCATGAGCCCAAATAAAATGGCTTAGATAAGAAGGTATAGCAGCAAGAAAAATGGTGGCATATATAGCTTTTTTTCTACTTCCCATAAATCTACTTGCAAACAAATAGAAAAATAATAATCCTAAAGAAATTATTAAAGCGTTGAAGAATTTTGCAGTCCAATTTAAGTTGGGAGAAGTTTGATGAAGAACCCCTATTAAAATATCATAAGCAGGAGGATAAGGGTCCATGTAAGATAAAATTTGTTCTAAATTTCTCTCTTTTAATCCAGGAGGATTATACGCATCTTTTTCAAATGCAACATACTTCATTCCTACCGTATGTCCCCAGGGGTCTTCATCTTCTAAATAAGGATAACTGAAAGCTCCTTTCGCATACATAAAAAGTGATAACAGAAAAATGCTTAAAACAACCAAAAGAAATAAATTGGCTTTTGTTAACTTTAAAGATGAAAAGTTAAGAAGAGATTTATTTTCTTTTTTACTTGAAACATATTTCTTATAAAGTTGATACAATGGAAAGGCTAAAGATAAAAATAAAAAGATTCTCCAATCCAAAGGAATTCTTAAAAAATTAAGAAAAACTGCTAAAATTGGAAAGACTCCCAATCCTATTGCTATATTTACGAAGAACCCTTCAAAACCTTTATCTTTCCTCTTAACAAAATAGGTTGCTGTAAATCCTAGCCCCCATAGATAAACAAAAAAAAGGATTATTGTTATGATACTAGCCATGATACTTAGGTAAAATAATACTATTTAAGTTTATCTAAACTAAACTTAATGTCATCTCCATCAATAAACAATCTAAACCACAATTCAATATTTACTAAAGACCAAATCCTAGCAGCGTTAACCAAATCAAATAAAGTGTCTCTTTTAATATTACAATGTTTATCCAAAAGACTTTTTACATAATCCATATTAAACACATCCCTTGCTCTTGCTCTCTCTCCCAAAAGAAGATCATATAAATAATCTTTTAACTCCCCCCTAACCCACAAAGAAAATGGTGTAGGAAAACCTTTCTTAGGTTGGGAATATAAAACAGAAGGTAACTTAGATTTCATTGACTCTTTGATTATATACTTCAACTCGTTATTATGTAATTTATATTTCATAGAAATCGATGTAGCATACTCAACTAACTCATTGTCACAAAGAGGAGTTCTTGCTTCTATGGAATGTGCCATCCCCATCTTATCTTCAATAACTAATAAAGAAGGAAGGTAAGTTTTTAGATATAGGTGCTGAACCTTGTCAGTATATGTTAAATTCTTCCCTTGAACATATTTGTCAATAGTTGAAACCGGCGAATATTTTTTATACTTAGCATAAAATTTAGGATTAAAAAGTTTTTTTCTCTGTCTTTCATTAAACATAATAAAAACTCCTTCCCTAACTTCTTTATCAAAAAATGGAAATACAATAAAGTAAAGGCTTCTAGGAATCTCGCTAAGTTTAAACAAACTTAACGCCTTAAAAATATTTAAAGGATTCTTCTTAATTAAATCTTTGAGGTAAGCAACTTTGTATACAGGATACCCTGCAAACAATTCATCTCCTGCATGTCCAGTTAGAACAACTTTCACATGTTCTGAAACCAATTTAGAAACCATATATTGTGAGATTGCAGGAATTCCAACTTTTGGTTCATCTAAATGATAAACAATTTTCTCCATATATTTGATAAAATGTTTTGGTTCAATTAATGCTTCATGAATCTCTGCTCCTGATTTTTTAGCAACTTCTCTGGAACATTTAGTTTCGTCATACTTCCCACCTTCTTTGAAAGTTCCGGTAAAAGTTTTTAATTGCTCCTTATTAAGCTCACTAGCTAAAGTTGTAACAGAACCAGAATCAAAACCACCACTCAAATACGTTCCTAAAGGAACATCACTTATCAAATGTCTCTGCATGGACTCTTTAAAAACGGAACTGAATTTACGTAAATATTCCTTGTAATTATTTTTACTATTTTTATTTTTCAAAAATTCTTTCTTATAGGAAGCATCCCAATATTGATGTGTAGATAATCCTTTTTCATCAACTACTAAATAATTCCCAGGGAGGAGAGTTTTTATTCCTTTGAATAAAGTTTTCTCATCAACAATATTTTGAAAAGTAAAATAATCAATTAAAGCCTCTTCATTTACTTCTCTCTTAATCGAATCATCCTGTAAAATAGATTTAATCTCTGAAGAAAAAAGGAATTTTTCATTGTCATAATAATAATACAATGGTTTTATCCCCAACCTATCTCTGGCTAGAAAAAGGATTTTCTTATTTTTATCCCAAATTGCAAAAGCAAACATTCCATTAAGATGTTTGACACAATCAAATCCATACTCCTCATAAGCATGAATTATTACTTCGGTGTCACATTTAGTTTTAAATTGGTGTTTACCTTCTAATTTTTTTCTTAATTCTTTAAAATTGTAAATTTCTCCATTAAATGTAATTACAACAGATTCATCTTCATTAAACATTGGTTGCTGACCAGATTCCAAATCAATGATGCTTAATCTTCTATGAGCTAAGGAAACTTTTCCATCTGTGAAATAACCCTTCCCATCGGGACCTCGATGAGTAATTACCTTAGACATTCTTCTAAGTAATTCCTTATTTTCTAATCCATAAAACCCAGTAATTCCACACATGATAATTTACCTTTTTTTACGTTCACTAACAGAAACAATTAATTCTGCCAGAAAACCCATTGCAAAAAGTTGTAATCCTGTCAAAAATAATAAAATTGTTAACATAATTAAAGGGATTCTATCCATAACTGAACCAAAGACAATATAGTTCAGATAAAGAAGATATAATCCTGAAATGAATCCAAAAAACAGCATTAGTAAACCTAGTAAACCAAAAATATGCATTGGTTTCTTTGAAAATGAAGAAAGAAATTTAACAACTAACAAATCAAAAAATCCTCCAGGGAGTCTTTTCAATCCAACTAAACCATAACTTGATTTTCCCGATTTTCTAGGATAAAATCTTGTAGGAACTTCTTTTATTTTATATCCTTGGTTTGATGCCAAAATAACAAAAAAGCGATGCCAATCTGATCTTAATGCTTCAACATTGTAATAAATGTCTTTTTTGAAAGCTTTCACCCATCCCAAATCATGGACATGGACATCAAACAATTTGCTTGATAATAGATTGAAAAATTTAGAAATAACTGTTTTTAGAAACCCTTGTCTTCTATTGGTCCTCCAACCAACTACAAGATCATAACCATCGTTTATTGGAGCAAGCAATTTAGGGATATCTTCCTCTGGATGAGATTCTAAATCCGAGGATAAGAAAACGATGTATTCTTCCGCTGCATTTTCAATACCTGTAATCATGGCAGAGGTTAAACCTCTATTCATTCTATGGGAAACTATTTTTAGAATTGGAATGTCTTTTTGCAATTCTTTTAGAATAGGAAGGGTTCTATCTTTGCTACAATCGTTCACAACTAGAATTTCTCCTTTTAAATTGTTACTTTTTAAGGTAGCGTAGACTCTTTCTACGAATTCCTTGATGCATCCTTGTTCATTGTAGGCTGGAGCTACCACGCTTATTCTTTCTTTAAACATAATTTTGAACTTTTAGTCACTTATTATAAATATTTGTGATTTCAGTTCTTAAATTAGAGGTGGTTTGTTCATATAAGGGAATCTTCCCAACTCTCAAACATTAGGAATACTAACCAGAGCCACCCCAATAACCACTAGAATAATCCCCATCCATTTAGAAGAAGATATCTTCTCTTTCAAAAAAATCATGGAATAAAAATAAGTCCAAATGTAAGATAGCCCCACCAAAGGATAAAGAACAGATAATTCTCCAGCAGTTAAAGCATACACATAAGCAGAAGTTCCCAAGAAATAAATAGACAAACCAATAGCAATATTCCGATAAGCCTTCAAATTGAAAAAATCAAAGATATCTGCTCCCTTCTTCAAATAAACGGGAGCCAATCCTCCGAAAATTCCTGCAAAAAGTACCACGCTTATCGCCCATAACTCAGTCATGAAGACTCACCACCGGCGACTTTTTCTCAACGTTAATAATAATTATTCCCAATACGATCATTAAAATTCCCAATATTTTAGACAAGCTAAATATTTCATCAAAATAATAAACCGAAATTAAGAAAACCCAAACATAACTTGAAGTTACTATTGGATAAATTATTGTAAGCGCATTTCCTTTTATAGCGAGAATTACAAGAACTGCTCCTACTGCATATGAAGAGAAACCAAAAAATAGGGGTAAATTAAAAACAAAACTACTCCATTCATAATTGAGAGATTGTGAACCAATTTTAAAAAATATTTGAGCCATAGAAATAAAAAAAGTTGCCAGTAAAATTGCAATGATTGACTTTTTTTTATTCATATTAATACCAGGACCTATTTTCCATATCTTCTGATATCCACTTTTTACTTAAATCTAACCCTTCATCAAAGGTTAAAGTTTCCTTAAACCCTAGCTCCTCAATAGGTTTAGTATCTGGCACCGGCTTCAAAACTTCTCCCCTTCTCGATTCTATGAACTCTGGTTTCATTTCTGGAGGACCATACTTAGAAATAATTTTGTTGGCCAATTCTAAAACGGTCATTCTAGTTTTAGAAGCAGCATTATACCTTTTTCCAATAGTATTATTTGATTGAGCTATTAAAAAATTTGCATCTGCTGAATCTCTAACATAAGTAAAACAACGTAAAGCTTCTCCGGTCCCACAAATTTTTGGAGCTAACCCATTCAAAACTCTGGAAAGAAAAATATTGATTACTCCCGCTTTACCAACCTGCCTAGGACCAAAAACGTGGTAATACCTAACTATGGAAGAACGGATTCCATGTTCTTTAGTATAAAGAAGATGATAATGTTCAGCAGCCAACTTATTTATTCCATAAACAGTTGCCGGTTTTTTCATACTTGTAAAATCGTTATAAGGAATTGTTGAATCTCCAAAAACTGATCCGGTAGAAGCATGAACGATTCTAGGATTGTTAGAACTATTTCTGATCAATTCCAAAAGTTGTAAATTACCAAAAGCATTGATTTCTACATCAAGGAGAGGATTTTTCAAGCTCATAACTTGCTTGGAAGTCGCTTCACTAAAAATAAAATCTGCTTCTTCTACAGAAGGTTTTATCTCTTCAGCTTTGGTAATATCTCCTTTCACAAACTTAAATTTATCATTCATATCTAAGTGAGCATGATTGTTAAGGATGGTTCCAATTTTATTATCAAAACTAATTACTTTTTCTGCACCAAGATCAAGACATCTGTCAACTATGTGGCTCCCAATAAACCCCGCTCCACCTGTAACAAGAACAACTTTATTGTTAAACATATTTTTATTATGAATCATTTTTCATCACTTCCTTAATTGAACTACTCACTTTTTCTATTTGCTCAGATGAAAGCTCAGGAAACATTGGTATAGATAATATTTCTCTTGATGCTTTTTCCGTAACAGGAAAATCTCCCACCTGATATCCTAAGAAAGATAAAGCGGTTTGTAAATGTAATGGAACTGGATAATGAATTCCGCAGGCAATCTCTTTTTCTTTCAACTTTTCAAAAAGTTCATTTCTTCTATTAGTTCTTATCACATACATATAATAAGTTTTTTCTCCATAATCTTCTTCGTGCGTAATTCTAACCCCCTCAACATCTTGCAAAGATTGAGAATATTTAGCTGCATTATCTCTTCTTTTTTGCAGCCAACCTGAAAGATGATTCAATTTCACATTTAAGACAGCTGCTTGTAATGCATCTAATCTTGCTCCATAACCGATACTATCACTTTCATATTTTCTTACTCTTCCATGATTTCTAAGTTTAAAGATTTTATCTGCAATCTCTGAATTGTTGGTAACAACTCCACCTGCATCTCCATATGCTCCCAAATTTTTTGCAGGGAAAAAACTGAATGTTGCAGTTTCTGAGATTGGGATAGTTCTACCTTTATACGTCGCTCCGATTGCTTGAGCTGCATCTTCTATTACTGCCAAACCATTCTCTTTAGCTATCTCCATAAGTGGGTCCATATCACAAATCTGTCCATAAAGATGTACTGGAATTATAGCCTTTGTCCTTGAAGTAATCTTTTCATTAATTTTTGAAACATCAATAAGCATTGTCTTTTCATTAATATCAACAAAAACTGGTGTAGCTCCACAATGAACAATGGCTTCGGCAGTTGCGATAAAACTATTTGGCACTGTAATTACTTCATCTCCTTTCTTGATTCCATAAGCTTTCAAAGCTAGAAATAAAGCTGAAGTCCCACTACTGGTTCCTATAGCTTTTTGACAATTACAAAACTCAGCTAAATTCTTTTCAAAATCTTCAACTGGAGAACCCATGATAAAACTTGTATTGTCAAGAATCTTTTGAATGGCTTCATCAATCTCTGGTTTTATAGATATGTACTGAGATTTTAAGTCCACAAGAGGTATTTTCATCTCGTAAAAAGACAAAACTTGATTTATATAGTTTATGATTCATTAGTTTTCGTAAAATAATAACTCAATTCTTTAATATCCTTACAGACCATCCCTGCTTCTTCCAAAAACTCTCCACTACGAATTCCATTAGAAATAGCAATACTTTCAAAACTAAGTTCCTTAGCAGCATTAATCTCGGTTTCAGTATCACCAATAATAATTCCTTTCTTAGAATCCAATCCCTTACTTTTGATTAAACCAACTTTAATTTTAAATCTCTCCTCGTCTTTGAACCCAGTTAGGACATCATTAAAGAAACCAAGTAATCCTAACTCTCCTAATTGTTCCATTAA
The DNA here is from genome assembly GCA_964552945.1 of uncultured Methanosarcinales archaeon. GTDB lineage: Archaea > Nanobdellota > Nanobdellia > Woesearchaeales > GW2011-AR9 > CAZEAB01. The sequence continues at coordinate 34,752 of CAZKIP010000003.1, read as the reverse complement.
AGGTTCCTTTTTTCTTCTTAAAGTTAACAAATAAAGATTATACCTTTTCTTCAAATAATACAACAAATCAACAACTCCTTCCTGTAATTCATCCAATTTAAGGTTACGAGAAGTTTCTCTAAAGCTACTAAGATATAACTTATACTCTTCATCTTTCCCAAAACAATTACTTCTCATTAACAACTCTTTCAACTTAACTTTATCTTTTTTAAGAGACCAATATTCTTCTAAAGGTAAAACCTTGCCTCCAGAGTTATCAACAAATTCTCTATATATTTTATAATATCTTTTCTTAACATCCAATATTGGACCATCTAAATCAAAGAATATGGTTGGTTGTTTATGTTTCACCAATCTACTAATCCCTTCTACTAAATTGACTGAAGGATTATAACCAAACCCTTCTCTTGCTTTATCAATTTTAATCAAAGAATCTCTTTTAGGTTTTTTAATTGGAAGAAAAATAATGTTCTGTTCTTTGGAAATAATTCTTGAAACTACCTCCACCAACTCTAACAAAGAATAAGCTCTATCTCCCGCAAGATTAAACGTTCCTTCTACTTTTTGTTCCAAAACTTTCTCAATTCCATTAACCAAATCTTCAACGTAAATGTAAGTCCTTTTATCACTTCCATCTCCAAAAATCTTAATCATCTCGGAAGAAAGAGTATTATCTACAAAAATGTCCAACGCTTTCCTGTTGGTATCGTTCTTACCATATACATGAGCAATTCTTAAAATGCATAACTTGGCTTCTTGCCATTCTTTTATTTTTTCAATTAAAAGATTCTCACAAAGCAATTTACTTCTAGCATAATCACTCTCTGGTTCAACCAAATTATCTTCATCTATGAAAGAAGAGCTATTTGGATAAACATCAACTGAACTTCCAAAAACAAACAATTCTGGTTTCTTTATTCCATCAAAAAGCGAAACTAAATTAGAAGTTATTTTCAAATTTAAATCAATTATAGAAGCTTCAGAAGAGCCCATCTTATTGGGCATTAAAGCAGCTAAATGGACAACCGCATCTACATCTCCTATCTTCTCTCTAGTATTATCTCCAACTGAAAGAAGAAGGTCATGCTCAACAAAATTAACTTTATCGTCAAAAATATTCTTACGACCAATAACAACAAGTTCATGATTGGAAAGCCTTTTTACTAAATGTCTTCCCACAAAGCCAGTGGCTCCAGTTATTAAAATCTTCATTATAAATTTTGCATTATCGCCGTATGTTCAGCAACTTTTTCATCAATTTCATTTGCTTCAAGCATAACAGGAACGACGTCCATCCCTCTTACCCAGCAAATGTTTTCTTTACAAGGATCTATAAGGTTATATTCTCCCTTATACTCTCCAAAAGCTAAATCTACCAATTTTTCTGGCATGTTGCAACCAGCTCTTGTAATAAAATGATGGGTAGTGAAAAACTTACCAATGTTAATTTCGGTAGGATTTGGATAACCTTCCTTATCATAAGTGAAATCAACACTGAAAATTCCATTAGGGTTACTATCAACCGATAAGACACATTTAATTGCTAACTCTGAAATAATTGGATCTTTAATTGTTTGACCAGTACCGGTAAGACCCGTTACACCTGATTGAGTTCTGTTTGACATCTCCCAATACCTTCTTTCTCTTCCTTGTCCTACAACTAACCTTCCATTATGCCATAAAGATTGCCAAGTGGTTGTTCGGTTTGTTAGATGTTGTGCAGCCACAGTTTTTCCCCAACCATCTCTGGAATCAATGTAAGCTTTAGCTAATTCAAAATTTGGTTTTGAAAGTGCACCCTTACCAGCGGCACCAATTGTTTCTCTAATCCAAATTTCTCCTCCAAATTTTTCAAAAGCATTTTTTAAATCGTCAACATTGTTTATGTCCATGTTCTCCGGAACTTTTAATCCTGCTTCTTTCCAAATCTTGTAGGATTTACCTTTATCTCGCAAAATTTCAATAGTTTTTTGAGAAGGCATGAATAACTTTGCCCCAGTAGAAAGAATTTCATCACGATTTTTTCCAATGGTGAAAACTTCAATTTCTGGCTGAGTGTGAATATACTCCACCTTTTCCATCTCAATAATCTTTTTCACAAAAGGAATATATTTTTCATCATCAACCCTCGGACAAAGGTAAGCTTTATCACATTCATTTCTATGGATGGTGTGCTGGTTTGCATCAATTCCTATAATATGATATTTCTCTCTTTTTGGATCGGCATCCCTTAAACTTCTTACAAAATTTATTGTTGGCGCTCCACCACAACCAGTTACCATGATTACTTTTTTCTTAATATTGCTACAAGGTTCTACAGACAAATCCTCTTTTTCAGAATTATTTTCAAGATTCATTTTTTGGCCTCCAAGTTTAATTGTTTCATCCTTGTGTGCAGAATCTAATGCCAAAACGCACAATTTAGTTGTTAAAAGATTTTCAGCAGATTGATTTTCAAAAGGTTCTCCATTCATTTTTTTATTTAGAATAGTACAAAAGTTCCATAACTCTTCAAACAAAGGACTTGTTTTCTCAACTAAGGGATCCCTTACCGCTTCCTTACTAATTGTCCCGTCTTCAGAGATGGTTATAGGATAACGAATCATTACTTGATCAAGAAAATCTAAATAAATTTTCTCCTTAGAAGCAATAATCCACATATCTCTTTTCTTAAGAGGATGGCAACAGCTAGTTTCTAAATTAGCTACAAAATTTCCATAATCTAAAGTTATTAAAGCTGAATCTTCATTATTTTTAGAAATATAATTTGTTTGTTTACAAAAAATAGATTTTGGAGGTTGTGGAAGAGTGAAATTAAGGATGTCAATTAAATGAACTGCTAGGTTAAAAACAACTCCTGAATCTCTTCTTGGAGGAACCGTTGAATGAATATACCTTCCTGAGATATATTGAATGTCTCCAATCTCTGGAAGAAGCTCTTTCAACCTCTTAGTTAATGGATTAAATCTGAAAACATAACCAACTCCAAGGATAAGACCTTTCTCTTTTGCTAGTTTCACTAATTCTTCAGATTGTTTTAAATCGAAACAAAGTGGTTTCTCAACAAAAACAGACTTACCTTGATTTAAACAATATTTTGCCAATTCATAATGAGTGTTTGTTGGTGTAACAATGGTTACCGCATCCACATGAGGTAACATTTCCTTAAAATCATTAAAAAATAGAATTGAGTATTTTTCTGCTAGGGCTCTTTTTTCATCATCTTGGTCGGAGATGCCAACAAGAGTACAACAACTCATTCGGGATAAATCCTTTAGATGGTTCTTTCCCCATTTTCCTCCTCCGATAACTCCTATCTTCACCATTTTAACTCCTCTTCTATGTAAAAAAGTCCTTTAAATAGATTATGATACATTAACTCCCTCTTACTTCAAACTTGTAAACATCAATCCCAATAAATTCCCTATGTTCAACCAAAGGATACAACTTCGCCATCTCATCTTTGAAGAAATCATGAGTCTGGAAGTTGTGAGAAAGAAGAAGGTAAGCATAATCCCTCCCTCTAGATTCCATGACAATCTTATTAACACCATCTCCCTCAACCAATCTAACTTCTTTTATCTGTCCTTGATAATAATAATCAAAACATTCCTTAGTTATCCCAGAACGATGCAAAAACATTACATCATTACTACCCGCATCCTGAAAAACATATAACGCAGCTTCATCAAACTGCTCCTTACTATCAATGTTATAATAATCATATAATTCAAAAGAAGCCGAAAAAAGAAACAAAGAAAGAAGGAAAATAAAAATCGTCCTTTTTCTAATCTTAAAAAATAAATAAGCTAAATAAATGTAAATTAAAGGTAAAATAAAAACCAAAAACCTCACAAAATTAACTGAAGCAAAGAAATGCCTACTAATAACCAAATCAAAAATAACATAACCAACCAAAACTATAGAAAAAACAACCTCATTAAATTTAGATGATTCAATAGATGAATGAATTCTTCCGAATAGATTCTTATTGTTCAAAATATAATAAAATAAAATTAAACATAATAAAAAGATTAAAATGCAAACAAGGAAAATTAAATTGAAAAGGTCATACCCTGTTTTCTCTACTAACTTGAATTGTAAAGTATGAATCAGCAAAGGAAATTGGTATAACAAAAACATCTTTAGCCATGGGAGATATAAAATAAAACTAAACAATAAAAAAACTATAAATCTCTTTAAATTGTAAACTTCTTTTATCTTAACAGAAAAAAATGAAGCCAAGTTTACCTTATAACCCCTGCCGACCAAAGCTCCAATAAAGTAATATGCTACATAACAAACAACAATTAACAAACCTAGTACATGGGTATGAAGAAGTAATCCTGTAGCTAAACTTAGAATAATAATATTCTTCCAAGAGGGTCTTTTTAGAAATTTTACAAAATAAAGAAATGAAAATAAGAATACTGCCATAAACATACTATACATTTTAGCTTCTTGAGAATAAACTATGGCCGTGTAAGATAACGAAAGAAACAGGGATGCCAATAGACCAACTCTCTTTGAAAAAATTTCTTTTCCTGCAAAATAAATTAATAAGATACTTGCTATTCCAAACAGAACAGAAGAAAAACGAAGTGCAAACTCACTTCCTCCGAGATATAATCTACTTACTCTCATAACCACATAATACCCAAGGGGATGGACATCTTCTTTTAGTCTGTCAACAATCTCGGACATTTCCTTACTAGAAAAATTTAACGTAAAACATTCATCTAACCATAAACTTTCATCGCTTATCGCTCCAAATCTTAAAAACGAGCCTAAAAGAAGGATTGATAATAATAGAACGATGAAGATTGTTTTACTTTTCATTTAATCTAATTTCAAAAATTCATTTTAAATATTTTCTGAAAGATAAAGTTAAGAAGGAGAGGTAAGTGCCGTGCTCCAGTATACGCTTATTTCTATTATGGATATGACCCTAAAAATCACAAATAATTTAAGTGGACTTTGCAAAAAATTTGCTTACATGAAAGTTATAATCACAATTCCAGCTTATAATGAAGAAAGAACCCTTCCTAGAGTTATCAGAGAAATAAAGGAAATTATGAGCCATGAGAAGTATAAATACGAAATTCTTGTTTTAAACGATGGTTCTAAAGACAAAACCATTGAAGTTGCCAAAAAGGAAGGGGCCATCGTTGTTTCCCATAGAAGAAATCGTGGTTTGGCAGAAACATTTAGATCAGAGATGAGGGAATGTATAGCAAGAAAAGCAGACATCATTGTTCACACCGATGCAGACGGCCAATACCATTCTAAACATATTCCTGAATTAATTAGAAAAATAGAAGCTGGCTATGACCTAGTATTGGGAAGTAGGTTCAGAGGAAAGATTGAACATATGCCTGTTCTGAAATGGCTAGGAAATGTAGCTTTTTCAAAAGTACTTAGTTCTCTTACAAAAGTTAAAATAACCGATTCAACAACTGGATTCAGAGCATTTACCTTAGAAGTTGCTAAAGACATCAAGTACATCAACACTTTCACATATACTCAAGAACAAATAATCAAAGGTGCTAAGCAAGGATTTAGAATCGGAGAAATCCCAATTATTGCTAGAAAAACAAGAGCAAGCAGATTATTCAAAAATCCTTTTCAATATGCTATAAAAGCATGGATTAACATTTTAAGAATTTACCGAGATTATCAACCTCTGAAATTCTTTGGAAGGATTGGTGGAGCGTTTTTATTTGTAGGGGGAATCATAGGATTGTGGTTAGTCTCAAGATTTATTCGTTTTGGATCAGTTGGAAGAATGCCTTCCTTGATTCTTGGAATGCTGCTTATTTTAGTGGGAATCCAAATTATTTTGTTTGGTTTCTTAGCTGACATGTCACACCAGTGATAGTAACAGATACAAATACAGAAAAGGGTGAATTAATTGGAGCAAGAAAAAGATTTTGCAAAAATAAAGAAAATTTCCTACATTGGTGTTGTTTGCGACCTTTTTCATTATGGACATCTCCGTTCCATAAACTTTTCTAAATCATTATCAGATTACAATATTTGTGGAGTTTTCTCCGATGAAGCGGTAGAAGAATATAGAGTTAGGCCAATAGCTAACCTTGAAGAAAGGAAAGCCGTTGTAGAAAGTCTCAATTGTGTTGATGAAATCATGATTCAAAATACTAGAGATCCTACTGAAAATCTAAAAAGAATTCATGAAAAATTTCCTGATGCAGAAATCATTCTTGTTCATGGAGATGATTTAAGTTATGTCTATGGTTCTGAATATGTAAAAAGTATTGGAGGAAAAGTTGTAAAACATTCCTATTACACAAGACTATCAAATTTCAAAATTATTAATTATATTCTTGAAAATAAAGACAAATTTAAAGACATTACAAAATTTTCTTCAATGATTAAAGAAATAAAAGATAAAGACAAACCCACCCTTCTCAATAAAACAATTATTTCAACTAAAGCAGATACTTTGCGAGCTCTTAAACCTCTTTTAAAAAGATCTTCAATTGAGAAAATCTACGCATTTACCTTCTCTGACTGGAAAACCAACAAAGATTTAATTCTCTCTGAAATAACTCAAAATTATCCTTATGGAAAAATTGTAGCAAGAAGTTCGGCCATTAATGAAGACACCCTAGATAACTCTATGGCAGGATATTTTGAAAGTGTTCTTAACATAGATGTTTCCAATAAGAGAGAGATAGAAAATTCCATTAACAAAGTTTTCAATTCATATAAAAATAAAGATTCTGAAAGTTCTTTCAATCAAGTATTAATCCAAAAACAAACTGAAAACATTTTGATGAGCGGAGTTATCTTTACAAGAACTTTAACCAACAATGCTCCATATTATGTAATAAATTATGATGACAAAACTGGAAGCACAGATTCGGTTACCGCTGGTAGAGAATCTCAATCAATGGTAATAAGTCATTTTACAGAAAAGATACCTTCAAAGATGCAAAGGTTAATTCAATCGGTTAAAGAGATTGAAGAAATTCTGCCCCATCTTCCTTTAGATATTGAATTTTCCATAAATAGTAATAACCAAGTAATCATCTTTCAAGTTAGACCACTTGCTGCAAACATTCACAAAGATAAAATTGATGAAGAAATTCAAAGAAAAATTGTTTCTCTTAAAGAAGAATTTAGAAACCATTCTTATAGAAAGCAACATCTTGCTGGAGCAACAACTTTCTTTGCCGATATGCCAGATTGGAATCCAGCTGAAATAATTGGCAATAACCCTAATCCTCTTGACCATTCGTTATATGATTATATCATTACAAACAATGCATGGCATGAAGCTAGAACCTCCCAAGGATATTTTAATGTCAATCCTGCAAAATTGGTTGAACTTTTTGGAAACAAACCTTTTGTAAATGTAAGAAATACTTTTAATTCATTCACTCCTCAAGCCGTATCTCCTCAGTTAAGAGAAAAGTTGGTTGACTTTTACCTTAAAAAGCTTGAAAGAAATCCTCATTTGCAAGATAAAGTTGAATTTGAAATTCTATTCACTTGCTACGATTTAAATTTTTCAAAAAGAGCTCAAGAGCTTAGAGAGAATGGATTTAATGAAGAAGAACTTGACGAATTGAAAAATGCCTTGCTTGGGTTAACTAACAACTTGGTAAAAAATTCTCCCATTTCAATTAAAGAAGACATCAACACTATCCTAAGTATGGAAGTTCAAAGAAAAGAACTTCTTTCACCATTGGAAAAAGAGCCTCAGGAACTTCTAAATAAAGCCAAAATTCTACTTGATGATTGTCGTAGAAAGGGAACTGTACAATTTTCAAGAATGGCTAGACTTGGTTTCATTGCCAAAATAATTGTTAAAAGCCTTGTCAACAAAGGTATTATAAATCAACAATTTTATGACTCTTTATTTAGCTCAATAAGTACCATTGCCACAAAGATAAGTGAAGATTTCAACAAATTCTGTAATAACGAAATAAGTAGGGAAGAATTCTTGAAAGATTATTATCATCTTAGGCCCGGAACTTATGACATCACCAGTTTAAGGTATGATGCTAACCCTAGCCTTTTACAAAATTCCTTTGCTACCAATTCCACCTCTAAAAAATCTGATTTCCAACTAAGTTCTGAAGAAGAAATTAATATTACAAATGAATTAAGAAAAGAAGGGTTGGATTTTAACGCTACAGAATTTATTACTTTCCTCAAAGAAGCTACGGAAGCAAGAGAACTTGCAAAATTTGAATTTACAAAAAACCTCAGCGATTCACTTGAATTAATATCACAAGCAGGAGAAGAATTAGGATTTACTAGAAAGGAGATTGCTTTATTAAGTTTGGAGGACGTATTCTGTCATGAGAACAAAATTGAATCCTGGAAAAAGGCTATTTTAAAATCAGAAAAAAATAGAATGCTTAACCAAAAAATTAATTTGCCTTCAATAATTTTTTCCGAGAATGATTTTGATGTTATCAAACATTACTCGGCTAAACCAAATTTCATTACTCAAAAAAGTGTCCATAGTAAGATTGTTAGTTTAACAAATATGGATAATAACAACGTTCCGGAGTTAGAAGGTAAAATCGTTATCATTGAGAATGGAGACCCTGGATTTGATTGGATTTTTACCCGTAACCCTGCTGGTCTTATCACAAAATATGGGGGAGTTGCTTCACATATGTCAATAAGATGCGCAGAATTTGGCATTCCAGCCGCCATAGGTTGTGGAGAACTAATTTTTAACAAGATTAATAATGCTGAATCAGTTCTCTTGGATTGTAAACAAAATAAAATCATCCCAGGAGGAAAAATATGATTCATGTAGCTATATCAATGAAACAAGGTAAAAATTCTCATGATAGAGAAATTGATGTTCTTGAAGAAGCCTATACCACTTGGTTTGCAAAAAATGGAATCACCCTTATCCCCATTCCAAATAATCCAGAAGCTGTTAAAGAATATTTTTCTTCACTCCCAATTAAAGGAGTTATAATCTCTGGAGGAAACGATATAGACCCTCACTCTTTTGGAGGAGAAAGAACTGAAAATACTTCTCTTGCATTAAAAAGAGATCAAACTGAGAAAAAGTTGTTAGATATAGCTATTGAAAAAAAGTTGCCAGTTTTAGGGATATGTAGAGGGATGCAATTTATCAACGTCTACTTTGGAGGGAAAGTCATCGATTTAAGATTAAATCATTCACATCCTCCTAGAACTGACCATCCTATAACAGTTACAGCAAAACAAGAGCTACTTGGAAAAAACTCCAAAGTTAATTCTTATCACAATTTTGGAATTACTAAAGAGGAAATGTCAAATAAACTAGAAGTTTTTGCTAAGAATGAAGATATAATAGAAGGAATTTTTCATCCAACCTTCCCTATAATGGGAGTTCAATGGCATCCTGAACGGGAAAGTCCTGATAAAGAATTGAATGAGAAAATAGTAAAGTTAGTTCTCAAGGTTTTACATAAGTAACAAGCTTGTCCATATTGAGAGACATAGAATTTAAAACTCCATGATCTGACCTTCTGAAATCTGCATGATAAATTTTGCCATCTTTAGTATAAACATCCAATTGAAGACCATCTCCCATCCCATAAGCACCGCCAGCATTATCAAATAACTCGTTAGCGTCTTTACCCAATCCTCTTGATAACATAGCGGTGATTATTTCTAAATTTGGTTGATGCGTAGCCGACAGAACGACGCTATATTTCATTAAAGCAGGAATTAATGTCATTAGCGCTCTATCTGCCACACTTTGAGGATGTTCCGATCTTGAATCTTCTTCAAAACCTTTTTGCACCATCCACCTATAACCAGGAAAATTTGGATTAACTTTATCACAGTACGCTTGCCCAACCAATTCATTCCCGCCATCTGGTTCTCCCTTTGAATTACAATACATAGTCTCTCCTAATCCATCAAAATATTCAAAATGAGTTAGGGTGTGAAGTCCTTGCTCCGATAATTTCCTTTTTCCTTCAGAAGAGATTAGGCGAGGGTTTATTCTCAAAAACCTCTGTGCATAAGCCCGAGCCATCCCTAAAAACATATGTCGTGCAGTTTCATCTGCTCTTGCTAAAGGAGAGGGGGCAACTAGAACTGAAGAAACATTTTCAGGCAAGTGTAAATCTCTGCCAATTTCTTCAGCTTTAACATATTCTGTTCCTAACAAATGAGCTTCGCCATCTGGATGAATACCATTCCCTAAGAAAGCTCCTTCTCCTCCCCCTCCTAAAACTTCCATAAATGGACCAACTAACAACGAATCTCTAGCTGCTAAATGTCTTCTTAGATGTAATATGTGATGTTCCATAGACTAAAATTAAGCATTAATCTTTAAAAATTTATCTGTAATTTTCACAAACAATTTAAACAAAGACAAAATTGAAATCCCAATGAAGGCAATAATCCTTGCAGCAGGAATGGGAACACGATTAGGGAAGTACACGGAGAACTTACCTAAATGTATGCTGGAATTTAATGGAAAAACCATTCTGCAACATCAAGTTGACACTCTTCGTTCTTCTGGAATAACTGACATAACAATTGTAAAAGGATACATGCCAGAAAAAATAACTCTACCAGGAGTAAAATACTACCTTAATCAAGATTATCAAAATACAAACATGGTTGAAACGCTTTTCTCAGCCGAAGAAGAAATGAACGAAGATATTCTAATTTGCTATGCAGACATTATCTATGAGCCAAAAGTATTGCAAAAAGTTATTGCAAGTGAAACAAAAATTGGTGTTGTTGTTGATGAAGATTATTGGGATTATTGGCAAGCAAGAGACGATTTCCCCGAAAATGACATGGAAAGCCTAGTTGTTGAAAATGGAAAAATAATCGAATTAGGGAATCCTAATTGTACTAAGGATGAAGCTAAAGTAAGGTATGTCGGATTAATTAAAATTTCTAAAGAGAGGTTGAATGTATTGAAACAAATTTATCATCAAAATAAAGGGAATTATTTCCACAAAGATGAGCCTTGGCTAAGATCAAAATCCTTCAAGAAAGCATACATGACCTGCTTACTTCAAGCCATTATAAATTCTGGAGAAGAAGTTTCTCCCATAACAATTCAAAGAGGGTGGTTAGAATTCGATACAATTGAAGATTATGAAAAATATGTAAAATGGGCTAGAGAAAAAAGCTTACATAGATTCATAAATCTCGAATTTCTTTAGAACTAAGTAAAATAAAAAATGAAAAGATTGTGTTTTATTGGAGGAGTTGGAGGGGATTTAGATAAAAAGAGGTTTGTTGGACCAAGAAGATTATATCATGAATTGGCTCTTCGTTTAAAAGATGAATATCTGATTTTCATAATTAGGTTAGGAAAAAAGAATTCTCAAAGATTTAATGAGGGGGTTGTAGATATTACTTTAAAAAGAAGCATATTGCTTCCCTTTTATATTTTAAGAGCTATATCAAAAATTAATCCTCAAATCATTCATGGGCATGGTTCTCTTAATATGGGGCTTGCCCTTCTTTTATTAAAGATCTCCTGCCAACGCAAGACAATCATAACTTTTACTGACTTTAAGAAGAACATTACCCATAATTATTGGTTTCTAAATTTTCTTAACAAAGTAATAGTTCAAACAAATTATGCAAAAAATAGACTACTAAAAGAAGGTGTAAGAGAATCAAAAATTGTTGTTTCTACTTATGGTGTTGAAAATAAGTTTTCGGGAGGAAAAATCAATCCGAAAATCCGGAATCTTTCCAAAAAAATTGTTTTATATTATGGAGACGCCCGACGGGAAAGAGGTTATGATCTTGTCCTTGATGCAATTCCACTTTTACCTAAAGACATCCATTTTTTGATCTGTGTCAGGTCAAAATACAAAAATATTAAAGAAAGAGATGTAAAAGCAATGAAAAATGTAACCATTATGACCATAAAAGATTACCCTTGCCCTATTCAAGAGATTATTATGTCTTCAGATATAATCATACTTCCTTTCATTAGTAACACACTTGAACCGCCTTTGACTTTAATGGAAGTGGCAACAGTTGGTAAACCTCTCATTACTTCAGATGTAGGTGGAAATAAGGAGGTTATTGCAAAAAAAGGAGGACTTGCCCTAAGAAAACTAAACCCACAAGAACTCGCTTCTAGTATCACTTCTTTTTTTAATAATCCACAAAAAGCTAAACCACGTCAGTTTTCCTGGGAAGAAACATGTAGATTAATTAAGAAAGTATATAAAGAATAAAAAAATGGATTATGATTACGAAAAAGGCTTTTTTTGAAGTAGAAGTGAAATGCACCTCTCTACGAAAGAGAAGTTTATTCCTAAAATATGTAGTCAGCTAGCGCTTACCTAACAACCCCCTTAATTTATGCAAATTTAACGATGAAATTAACAACTGTTGGTCTTCTTTAGTAATTTCTCTAAATAATATTAAAATGAAAATGTATAAAGCAAATAATAAACAAAATGAAACTATAAAATTTATTCCAGGAAGAGACCAATAATAACCTATAACGTAAATAATAGATGAAGCAAAAATTATTCTAAAGAAAGAACCGATATTTACTAAGGTTTTGAAATGTATTTTAATGTAACTTGAAGAGATTACTAAACCTATGAACGCTGCTATGGTGGTCGATATTGCTGCCCCTTCTAACCCCTGTTTTGGGATGAGAAAGAGGTTCATTACATACATTGTAATCAAAATAATCCCAGAAATTATTGTAGGTATGATTGGTTTTCCTGCTCCAGTTAGAAAAGAGCATTGCAACATGAAAAAAGCAATGAAAGTAAATCCAAAAACTAATATTGTAAGGGAAGGGGCGGCTGCAATGTAAGAAGAAGAATATAGGAAAGAGATAATTTGTTTAGCATGTGAACTCATTAAAACGGCTACTGGGAAAAGAATCATCATTGAATATCTTAAAGATTTGTTAATATACTTTTTTACAAGATAATGATTGTTATCCGATATAGCTGCAGAGATTGAAGGAAGAAGTGTTAATGGAAGTGCGGTAAACAAAGATAAAATTATTTTTGACAGAGTTGACGCAGAGGTATAAAAACCAGTCAGAACGTCGTTGGTTAACATACTTTTTACTGACAAAAGACCTAGCTCCATTGAGAGAGTTATGACAACATAAAAGATTGAGAGTGGTAGAGCAAATCTAATTAATTTCCCTTTGTCAAAATAATTTTTGTTTGCTTTCTCAAGTTGAGATTTTAGACTAGATTCACTAGATTCAACAGCTCCACCAGATTCTTTAGGTACTTTCTTTTTAATAAAAAATATGGCCAACAAAAAGGCGAAAAATGGAGCTATCGCATAAGCTGCTACGGCCCCAAAAAGGCCATAACCAAGATAAACTAAAATAAATGCAAAAATTGCTTTCAAAACTGAATGAACAGATTCCGCAATAGCTTGATGCTTAAATAACCGCATTCCATTCAAAAAACCTTTAGCAGTAACATTGTATATTCCTACTGGAAGAAAGGTTATAGCTGAGAAAAAAATAAGCTTTTCTAAAGACAAATCGTTAAACAACATTGCTATATTTTTTGAAAACATAAAATAAAGAAAAGTGATAATTATAACAAAGAGTATCTGTAATTTGATTCCTTCTCTAAAAACTACATTAACTTTATCTTTAAATTCAGAAACATATTTTGCTATCGCCCTATGTAATCCAGTCATAAAAATGGTTTTAGTTATAAACATTAGAGAGAGAATTACTCCAAAATTACCATAAACCGCTGGACCAAAAAATCTTGCTAAGCCCACATGAATGAGATAATTTGAGAAAACGGTTGCAAACTGAGCCAAAGTAATAAAGAACGCCCCTCTCATTAGTTTATGTTTCATCGTGGAAGATCTCTAATTTTTTTAGCAGGAACTCCCGCATAAACACTATATGGTTCTACATCCTTCACTACCACACTTCCAGCACCAATAATTGAATTCGAACCTACTTTTATCTTTCCAAGAATACAAACATTAACCCCAATATCAACATTGGAACCAATTATAGGGTGAGTTGCTCTTCTTTCCCTCATTGGTCCTCTAGCTCTCTTCTTTGCTTCTTCAGAACTGATTGAATATTTTCCACCAATGGTCGTATTTTGTCTAATGTAACAATTTTCTCCAATTTTACATGCTCCCACAACTATTCCAATGTAATGGGGAAACTTGGTGGAAGAAGGGATTATCGCGGAAGGAGATAAATCGCATTTAAAGACAAAAATAAGCAATTTCCTTAAAATATCACCAAAAAAAAGGATATATTTGTTGCCAGATTTATAAATAGGTTTAAGAAAAAACATTACCAAAAAAAGATGAACTTTCCCCCACATATCTGTTTAAAAAACCCTCCTTTTGTTTATAAAATTAGTTAATCTATGGTCTTAAATTAGTTGTTCAACAAAATTTATATAGGGCCGTTTTAACAACAAAATTATGGGTTCGCCTAAAATAGGATTTGCTATTAGTTTGTACAACAAATTTGATGAATTAGCTATTTTAATTGATATTATCAGAAAAAATTGGAAAGACAAATATCCTATCTCTGTCTGCAGTAATTTCCCTGATGCCGAAAAACATCTAAAAAAGTTAGATATTGATTACTATGTAATTGGTGACGATATTAAATTTGGTAAAGATATGTCTCCAATTCAATGGAAAATTAACAAACAATGTCGCGTATTTGATTGCATCCGTAAATCTTGTGGTGGAGCAAACAAACTAGGTTGTGATTATGTCATGCACCTCCACACTGATGCTTGGCCACTTAAAGAAGAAGGTGTGAAAAAATTAGTACAAGAACTTGAATCAAAAAAGAAAAAGTTGGCGATTCGAGGCTCCGGTTTTACAAGATACAAACAAAGTGCTCCTCTAGGGCATGTTGATGACATGTTTTTTGTGTATGATGTGAAATTCTCTGAAAAAATTGGCTTATTTGACATCAATCCTCTTACTCTTCTACCAGGAAGGCAAACTATTCATGGGATGTTGTCAACTTTAATTGTGGGCAGGATTGGACTTGAAAATGTTTACTTCTATGATAATTACGCTAATACGAGATATTGGGATGGAAAAAAGACGGATTTAGAATTTTGGCCAGTTATTCCTTCCATGATTGATAAGGAAAGAGGTTTCTTACATGTCCATAGAAAAGGTCTTCCTAAAACTTACCCTGAAAATATCCAAGCAATGTACCTTTATGATTCTGGAATAACCAAAGGAAAATACATCAAAGAATTCATTGAAAAATATCATGTTGATAAAAGAAAATTATTAAAAGGGATTCACAAAGCGGAAAGAGAGATAGATAAAAAGCTAGGGTACAATGGTTTCCTTAATCCAAAATGGGGAAGGTTTGGAAGAAATGCCGCTAGAAAATTGTGGTACCTTAACCTACCAATAAAAAAGAGAATTGGTTACTGGTTTATTTCTATGGTGCAAAATGTTTGGGAAGCCACTTTGAAAAAATATTTGGGAGTTGAACTTGTTCCCGATCACAACTTATGGCCGGAATCACTTGAGTCTTACTATACTAGAAATTTAAACTCTACAGATTATCCTAAAGGGATGGTTTGGTATGAACAAAAAGTTGATGAAGATACTCAAGATAAACCAATTTATTCAGGATTTAAGGTGTTTTGGTAAATGAAACTCTATTTTATTCGTCATGGGAAAACTGAATTCAATGAACAAGGCAGATTACAAGGTCATGCGGATTCTGCCTTAACCATAGATGGAATTAAAGATAGTCAAAACTTAGCCAAATTTTTTCTTGATAAAAACATTACAAAAATCTATGTTAGCCCTCTACAAAGAGTTTTGGAAACTGCCAAGATTATTTCAAATAAAATAAATAAACAAGTTGTTGTAACGAACGAACTTAAAGAAATTTGTTATGGCAAGTGGGAAAAGGAGTTTAAAAGTAAACTAAAATTGAGTTATTTTTGGGAGATGAGAAATAAAAATAAATATAGCTTTGTTCATCCTGGTTCATTTAATAACGTAGAAGGACAAAGTTATCAACAAAATTATCCTTTGATTTCATCTTTCTTAGACAAAATTAAAGTGGAACATTCTGAAGATAATATCATCATTCTAAGCCATTTAGGAATTTTGAGAAACGCTAGAAAGTATTTTGAAAATCTTTCTGATGAGGAAGCGGTTAATTATACTCCCACAAATGAAGAAATTTATTTTGTAGAAATTAATAATGGCGATATTCTTACGGAAAGTTTTAAAAAATAGCTAACCAAAAAGTGACTATGGGAAATCACTCTGAAATTTTAAAAGTCGGAACGGCTGCAATTCTTGCTGGTGGAAAACATATCCATAATCTCTTTGGAAAAGCTATGGGTGAGATTGGAATGGAATACAAGCTAGATGAAGGCGACACTCCAAGAACACTTATTGACACATATAGTGAGAAAGACATCCTATTCGTTCTTCAAGGCTCAAAATTCCGAGATGATTCCTTAAACCCTGAAGAATCTCAAGAAACATCAGGAAAAACAGGAAGAGTTTGGCATATTGATCCCTATGATGGTACCAGCAACGCTCAAATAAAAGGTCCTTGGTCTACTTCTGGTCTTGCTGTACAAGAAGGAGAAGATTTGGTTGCGGGAGTCGTTTTACATCCCTTTGAAAATAAATTATATTTTGCTTCAAAAGGAGAAGGAGCATATGTCTGTGATGTAAAATTTGTAGATGGGGAATATCAAATTTCATCAGAACCAGAACTAATTACTGTTTCTAGAAGAAGCGCGCATAAAGAGTTATATGTTTATACTGATAGTCTTCTAAATGGAAAAACAATCCCTCGTAAAATGCCTTGGACTGCCGATATTGGAGCACTTGCAATGAATCATCGTTCAACCGGAAGTAACATTGATTATGGAACAAAACTTGCAGAAGGGAGGGCAGATATTGTTCTCACGGACGCTATAGGAGGCTATTTTGATGTTGCGCCAGGGTTTGTCATAGTTACTGAAGCTCTTGGTTTCTTAGGTAATCTTGAAGGAAAACAACCAACCAGAAAAGATCAAGTAGTGGTGGGGGCTAATAGTAAAGAATTATTTGAAAAAGTTCTTGAAATTACAAATAATCATTATGGTCCAGATAGTAAATTAGGGATGTATCAAGAGTTTCGATAGCTAAACCTATCAGCATTCTTCTCAGTAAATTTCTCAACATCTTCTGGAGTACCTAGGCCCCATACTTCTTCACTTACCATAGCCATAATTTTATCTCCTCTGTTAAGCAATTCTTGATATACCGGGGCTACATAGAATTCGTTGTTCACTCTTCCATTAGAAGAAATCATTTGTTCCGCACCCCAAACAAAATCTTTTCCATGACGGAAATAATATGCACCAATATTTGCATGAGGTGAAATCCTTTGTTTCTCAGCTACTTGTGAAACTACATTATCTTCATTAAACTTGGCAAAACTCCACTTCTCTCCCTCTGCTTCAAATACTGGAATAAGTCCTTTCATTCCTTCCGGTGGATTTGCAACAAGGCTATTATATTTCTGATTAACAAAGAAATGATCACAATCGGTAACAATTAATGGTTCATCATTATTAATAAATTCTTTCGCTAACAAGACTGTACATGCTGCTCCTTCTGTCACATAATCTATTTCAATAACTTTACAACCAGGAAAAAGAGATTTCATTTTCTCATCAAGACCAAATTGTTCAACATGTTCCTTCCTTAAGATAAAAATAAAATTTTCCGGCTTAGCAAAAGGAATTGAATCGGCAGACCACTTCGCCATTGGTTTTCCAAGAATATTGATAATAGGTTTAGGAACATTAATTCCCACTTTTGTAAACCTTGATCCTAATCCCGCAATGGGCATAACTACATTAACCATTTTTATTCACCTCTAAGGTATTTATCATTTTTTGCACCAGGAATTTTCACTACAACGTTAACTGCATCAGTTATCGCTTTAAAATCGGTTCCTTCTCCTGGTTCCATTATAACAATGTCATCTTTAACAAACCTTTTTCCATTCATCTCAATCTCGCCTGAAATCACTACCGTAATTTCTTTAGCAATTTTATGATAATGCCAATCTTCTGCATCTCCAGCATTATACCTCTTTACGGCTACTTCAACATCTTGAGTTTTAACCAAAGTCGGTTCGAAATCTCCCACAAACCATCCTTTAATCATAGAACTTAATTTTTCTTGGTTCATTTAAGATTAAAAATACTTGATAGTTAATATATAACTCTTATGGAACTTAACTGAAAGCCATAAATATTAAAAACTCCTTTAAATATAGGAAAAAGATGAAGATTTTTGCCCACAGAGGACTGGTTTTTGAATATCCAGAAAATTCTCTACTTTCTCTAAGGAAAGCTCTTCAACAAGGTTTCTCATTAGAGGTTGATGTCCATAGAACCAAAGATGGAAAACTGCTTGTTATTCATGATAATAATGCCCTTAGTACAACCGGTGTTGATGCAGTAATTCCTGAGAGTGATTTTTCTTACTTAAGAACTCTTGACTATGCTGCTAAATCTTTAGATGGAAAGTTCGCAGGACAAGGAATAATCATCCCTACATTAGAAGAACTTTTTGAATTGTTCAGAAAAGAAGCTAAGGAAGGAGCAATCATAGCAATCCAAGTAAAGGATTGTAGTGAAGATGAAATTGAAAAGTTAATTGTTGAAGCATTAGATAAATTTGACAAACAATATCCTGCTTTCGACATTTATTCTCGAGTCTTTGTTTTCGATCCCGTAATTGAATCAGCCAAAAAATTCAAACAATTGCAACCTAAATTGAAAATCTCTCTTTCAATTGGAGAAGATAGTAGATTCCCTGATGCACGTTATCCCACAATTTATACTTATGATTCTGTTAAGGACAATCCTAATTGGGAGATTGTTTGGGCCGATGAATGGGTGGATGGACTTTATTCTAAAGAGTTTATAGATAGATGCCATGCTAACAATAAATTAGTTTATGCTATTTCTTCCGAGCTCCATGGAGGTACTAATCCAAAACATCCTCTCTCTGAAAGTTATGTAGAGATATGGAAAAAGTTAATTGAATGGGAAGTAGATGGAATCTGTACAGATTATCCTAATAAGTTGAGAGAATTGTTGGAAAGAATAAACCATAAAGAAAATTATGATAAAATTTAAAATTACTTCTTACCTTTCTTCAAAGGCAATACACCTGCAAGTTCCCCAATAACATTTACCAATTCTGTATCTGATGGAAGAACAATTTTAGCATTATCTTTCAGAGACAGAGCAACAGTTTCCAATTTCTTTAACGCTTGAGCATTTCCAACAAAATATTTGTCTGCAGCTTCGTTAACCAATTTAATTGCTTGCGCTTTTCCTTGTGCTTCGAGAATCTTAGCTTGTTTGAAACCTTCAGCTTCCTTTATAGCGGCCATTCTTGTACCATCAGCATCGGTTTCCTTAGCTAAGGCATAATCTTTTGCAGCAATCTTTTCGTTCTCAGCTTTAACAACTTTATTCATAGTTTCCTGTACATCTTTAGGAGGATCAATCTCTTTAAGTTCTGTTCGAACTACTTGAATCCCCCATTTACTGGTTTCTATTTCTAAAGTTTTCATTAATTCGGTATTGATTTTATCTCTCTCACTATTTGCTGATTTTAATGTCAATGTACCAATAATATTCCTTAATGTAGTTCTTGCTAAATTAACTATTTGATATTTATAATCGTTAACCGCATATTGTGAAGACTTAACACTAAGTTCATCATTTTTTACTTTGAAATATACTTGAGCATCCACTCTAGCATTAAGATTATCGTTGGTAATAATTTCTTGCGGTTTAGCATCAATCATCTGTTCGGTAATGTTTATTTTATACATACGATCAATGATAGGAATAATCCAGTTAAATCCTGGACCACAGAACTTTTTATATTTACCCAGACGTTCTTTAACTCCTCTTTGTGTTGGTCTAATAATCTTAATTCCTAAAAAGAAAATGACTATCGCTGCTATTAAAACGAATTTCACCCAAAACGGCAATCCAAAAAAAGAGCTTAAAAGTCCCATACTAACTACACAAGAATTGAGGTTTATAATGGTTGTGAATTATGTTTCTTACTATAAAACTCTCCTATTCACGATAATACTTCTTGAAATAATCCGCATCTTCAGGGGTTCCCAAGGGCCAGAAATCAGAGATCTTCACAATCTTAATCTTATCTCCTCTTTCAATTAACTCATTGTAAGTTGGACAAACAAAGAACTCGTTACCTCTACGGATATCCTTCCTAACCATTTGCTCGGTAGCCCAGACAAAATCTCTTCCATGTCTGTAATAATAAACACCCGCAGTAGCAAAATTGGAAATAGGGATTTTCTCCGCAACTTCTAAAACATTCATGTCGCTATCAACTTTAGCATAACTAAATTTTGTTTGGGTAGAATTGAAAACAGGAATTAATCCACTACATTCTTTAGGTAACTCATTTATCAACTTACTAATTTGATTTGAGAAAACTTGGTCACCATTCCAAATAAGTAATTCTTCTTCTGAATTTATTAAATCTTTAGCTAAAAGAATTGTTAAAGGAGCACCCTCGGTAACTCTATCCACTGAAATAATAGTAATGCGGTCAGAAAAAACATTTTTCAAATGTTCATCCAACTGGAAGTTATCAATATGTTCTCTTAAAATTAGAAAAATCAAATTTTCTGGAGAAAAGTCCAAATTTGCAGTTGCCCAAGCAATCATTGGCTTCTTAATTAAAGAAATA
This sequence comes from uncultured Methanosarcinales archaeon, assembly GCA_964552945.1. GTDB lineage: Archaea > Nanobdellota > Nanobdellia > Woesearchaeales > GW2011-AR9 > CAZEAB01. The sequence goes on along the minus strand of CAZKIP010000003.1, from coordinate 14,004 downwards.
AGTGGTTTAGGTAACTTAAATCCGGCTTCCTTAAACCTAGATCCTCTCCCTGCTAATGGTATTACGACTTTCATACGACCTCATAAATTTTTAATTTCGTGCTTACGGTCCTCATTAATTAATTTAAGCAATTCATTACGATATTTGAAATTATCTTTGTTATCCCTATACAACTTTTTAAATAATTCGTATAATTTTTTGTATTTTTGATGATTCTCCATTACTGGATAAAATGTTTTATCAACTTTAACCAAATTTCTTAACTTCTCTTTATCCACATTATTCCCAACAGAAGTTGCCAATAACATAAAACAACCCAGGGCAGTAGTTTCAACTTCATTCAATAGTAAAACTTCTTTTCCTGTAATATCTGCTTTAATCCTGCAAATAAGTTCATTCTTCCCTAACCCACCAGACATTCTTAATCTTCTAACTGGAACGCCACCTTCTTCCATGAAATTCACTAAATCTAAAGATAAGAAACTTATGGCTTCAAAGATGGAACGAATGATTTCCTTTCTAGAGTGGCCCCTACCTAAACCAAAAAACATTCCTCTTACATCTGGGTCGAAGAAAGGAGTTCTTTCCCCAATTAAGTAAGGTAAGAAAAGCAACCCTTTTGCTCCTAAAGAACTTTTGTTAGCTTCATTCTCCATTAGCCTGAAAACATAATCATCATTTCTTGAATAAACGTCTTTGTAGAAAGTATACTTAGCCCATTCTAACAAACCACCTGCCAAATTGTTTGAACCACCTACAACAAAAGAATTGTTATGATTAAAATATTGAGAAAATAATCCTCCTTTCTTCTCCTGAAGACCATTGTTAGAATAAACTCTTATTGAAGAACAAGTTCCACAAACAACACAAGCATCTCCTTCATCAAAAGCCCCCGTTCCCCAAAAAGCTGCAAGGGCATCGTAAGTTGTTTGAATTATTTTAACATCTCCACTGATTCCAAATTCGGTTTTAATTTCCTCAGATAAATTTCCTACATGGGTTCCAACTTCCCTAACTGGAGCTAAATAAGATTCATCTATTCCCAATAAAGAAAGAACTTCATTAGGATATTTTTTTTCATCCAACAAATAGAAAGATTTCTCTGCATTTAGAGGGTCCGTTACAATTCCTCCTCCACTAAGTTTCATTAACAAAAAGCTATCTGAAGAAATGAAATGTCTAGTTCTAGCAAAAAGGGAAGGATTTTTCTCCTTTAACCACAACATTTTTGGAATCATATAGCTAGGAACTGAAAGAATATTATGGCCATTGAAAATGTATTGTAAATTTTCTTGTTCCGCTAACCTTTTTGCTTGCTCCACTGCTCTCTTGTCAGAAACCATCAAAGAAGGGGATAAAACTTGCTTATTTTCATCAAGTAAAATTAAATTACACGAAGAACTTGTTACGGTTACATAACCAAGATTATCTTTAATTTCTTGGTTAGAAAGTGTTTCATCAAGAACCCTTCTGGCTAAAGACCACCATTCATTTGGATCTTGTTCAACTTTATCATCCTCAATATAAGTTTTTACAGGCAACCAATGGTGTGCAAGCTTATTTCCACTACTATCAAACACTATAGCTCTAATACTTCGTAATCCAAGATTAAGCACAAGCACATTTTTTTTATCCTCTATCAACTCAAATCCACCTAAGAATGTTCTAAATAAAGCCTATATAAAGATTATGAAGCCTTGAACAAAAAAACCATTTATAAAATTAATTAATCTTTAGCCCAGTAATTATTAAAAAGGAGCCCTCCTCAGAAGGATTATGAAAAAAGATGTAAAAAAAGATTCAAAAAAACCCTTCATTTCAATTATTCTCAGCGTTTACAATGAAAGTAAAACCCTTCCTCCTTGCCTTGATTCACTTCTAAATATTGATTACCCCAATTATGAAATAATTTTGGTTAACGATGCTTCTACCGATAATACCCTTAAAATAATGCGTTCTTATGAAAAGAAATTCAAAAAAATTAAAGCGGTGACTTACAAAGTAAACAAAGGAGTTCCAGGAGCAAGAAATGAAGGAATGAAAGTTGCTAATGGAGACATTTTCGTTTTTAGTGATGGTGACTGCACCTTTTACAAAAGTTGGCCTTCAAAATTAATAGAAGCTTTAGAAGGCCCAAAAGTCGGTTCGGTTGGTGGCAGGGACAGATCTCCTCCAAATGAACCTTTAATAAAAAGATGTATTGATTACACCATGACTTCTTTCATTGGTACTGCCGGATTAAGAGGGGGAAATGTTCGTGTTTCAAAATATGCCGTTACTGGATGTAATTTTGCTGTGAAAAGAAAAGTTGTAGAAAAAGTAGGGATGCATGATGAAAAAATCAGATGGAGAGGAGAAGAAAAAGAATGGTGTCAACGAATTAGAAATGCTGGTTACGACATTAAATTTGTTCCTGAATCCTTTGTTCTACATTACAGAAGAATCTCTCTCAAGAATTTTTGGAATCAAACTTATAAATCTGGAAAAGCAAGATTCGATATCCTTAAAGCAGCTCCAAAATCATTTGCCTTAATCCACGTAGTTCCTTCTTTATTCATTGCCTTCTTAATAGTAACTGGGCTTTTATCATTAGTTTCAACTTACTCATCATATCTTTTTTTCGCAGGGATCTTGTCTTACTTACTAGTTTTACTTGTTCAAACAACTATTGGCACAGCAAAGATAATGGCTCCTTTAGCCCTCCTACTGGTTCCAATAACAACAATAATTATGCATTTCTCCTATGGCCTAGGATTTCTAGCAAAATTTGGTTTTAACAAATAATAATAATACCGAAAAATTAACTTTAAAATTATTCAACTACAATAAAGAAAAAACCTTTTTTCCCCCTTCTAAATTTCATATCTAAATCCACTGAAACTTTCTGAAGTCTATTTGTAAACCTGGGAAAAATTTTCCATAACAATTTAAGAGGGATGTAAAAAGTTCTCCAAAGAGGACAATTCCAACTAATGATTTTATATTTTCTCTGGGGGAGATACTTCCCAAACAACGAATGTAACTCTTTCAAATTATATCCTCTTCTGTAATGATGTCCCCATCTCTTATCTATGTAAGATTGAAATAAATAAGGAAAAATCTTGATATTCTTACTAGGAACACTTAACAAAGCTCTTCCGCCTTTAGAAATTACTTTATCTAAATTCTGCATAAATTTTTCTGGATCTTCCACATGTTCCAGCACTTCAATAGAAATTACTAAATCAAAATTCTCCCCATTAAAATCATGTTTTAAGAAATCTCCTTCTAAATATTCAATTCGAGGAAAAACCTTGATTGGTTCTAAATCAATTCCCACTTTCCTTTTTGAAGGAATTTGTGAAAGAAGGAAACCATCGTGGCATCCCACTTCTAAAACATTCTCTCCCCTAAGTTTGAAATCAAATTTATTTAATAATAAACTACGATAAGATGTTCCCATCCATAATTTAGTCATGATTTTCCCTCGCAATATTTTTGTTAAATCCCTCCGGATTGTTACTATGCCATTCCCAAGCACTTTTTATAATATCTCTCATCCCAAATTTAGGAATCCATCCAAATTCATTTTTAATCTTTTCTGAAGAAGCTACCAAAATTTTAGGATCTCCTTCTCTTCTTGCAGACTCCACCACATTTATTTTTCTTCCTGTAACTTCTTCGGATATCGCAATAACTTCCTTCACCGAATGTCCCTTACCAGTTCCAACGTTAAAAACTTTCGATTCATTTGAGATGTTTTCTAAAGCCAAAGCATGCGCTTCTGCCAGATCTAAAACATGAATGTAATCTCTTACACAAGTTCCGTCTTCCGTTTCATAATCAATTCCATAAATCTCAATCTTCTCTCTCTGACCAAGAGCCGTCTTTAAAATTAAAGGAATAAGATGTGTTTCAGGAGTATGGTCTTCTCCCAAACCAAAACCTGCTCCTGCCGCATTAAAATACCTTAAAGAGATTGATTTAACTGCATAAATTTGATCATACCAAGAAAGAAGTTTCTCAAACATCAACTTTGTCTCTCCATAAAAATTTTTAGGAGATTTAATATCTGACTCTTTCAAAGGAAGATTACTGGGTTCATATACTGCCGCCGAAGAAGAGAAAATTATTTTTTTTACATCATTCTTAACCATGGCATCTAGAAGGTTAATTCCTTCATCAAGATTGTTTTTAAAAAATTTGGAAGGGTCTTTCATAGATTCCCCTGCTTCAATAAATCCTGCAAAATGGATTACTGCTTCAATTTGATGATCTCTAATTGCATTGGAAATAATTTCTTTATCACTTAGAGCTCCTTTAACAAACTTACATTGAATGGATGCGGGAGAGCTTTTTACAAAATTATCATAAACAACAACATTGTACCCTTTATCCTTTAGAACTCTAACAGTATGTGAACCAATGTACCCTGCTCCTCCAGTAACTAAAATATTCAAAGAGAATTTCCTCCTGTGTTTATACGCAAAACGTCAGAAATTGTTCCAATATCTAAACGTCTTGCTGCTTTTTCTACTTTAATTGGGTGTTTATTATATAAAAATTGCAGAACATTAATCTTTTCATTAAAACCAAGTTCATTATGAATTTTTGGAATATCTCCTAGGAAAGAAGGCGAATACAAATGTACCGATGCATTAACAAGATTAGAGCGAGGATCTTCAGGAGGTTGAGGTTTTTCTTGAAAACCAACTATTAACCTGTTCTCGTTGATTTCAACAAGACCATAATTTCTTAATCTATCTTGCTCTCCTTCATAAACAACAATTCGAGAAAGACCATCTTCACGGTATCCTTCTACCAATAATTTGAAATCTAGCATCCCTCTTTCATCAAAAATTAAAGTATCGGAAGATAACACTAGAAGAGGTTGTTCGTAACCAATTGCTCTATCTAATGCTAACCTTAAATCACCTAATGGCCCATTCCTTTCCTCTTTTAATTTAACACCATTATCTAAAATGTTTTCTGGTGGTAAACCTAACTCTACAGCACAAGCTAAATATCTCTGATAGAAAGTAGAATTTGTTTGAACATAAATATCCTCAATTCTAATAGACGCCTCAGTTAATTGTTTTACATGATGATGTAATAAAGGAGCTAAAGTTCCTTCCGCTAAAACAGAAACAAGCCCTTTTGGTTTATCGCCAACCCATTCCATTAATTGGGATAAATGAGGTCCTTCATAACCAACTAAACTTCTTGCTAGCCTCTCCCCATAACCAGCTGCTAAAATTAACGCTTTCATATAAACACACCTTTTTTTATTCTATCTTCTTCCTATTCCGTAATAAGTAAATCCGTTTGTTTGTTCCGGTTGATAAATGTTCCTTCCATCAAATAAAATTTTTTGGTTCATTAATTTTCCTATTTCTGAAAAGCTTACATTACGGAACTCATCCCATTCCGTTACAAGTATTACTGCATCCGTTCCCCTAGCAGCATCTACAGCTGAATTTGCATAAGTAATTTTATCAAAGAATATTTTTTTCACTTCATCCATAGCTACAGGATCATAGACGTTGACTTTAGCCCCCTTTTTTAATAAATCTTCAATTAACAATAAAGAAGGTGCTTCCCTTACATCACTTGTCTTCGGTTTGAAACTTAACCCCCAAACAGAAAAGGATTTCCCTTCAAGATTTCCAAAATGTGATTCTACTTTTTGCATAATCATTCTTTTCTGTCTTTTATTGAATAAATCTACTTCTTGCAAAAATTGAGCATGATAACCTTTTTCTTTGGCAACATTAACTAAAGCTCTAATATCTTTAGGGAAACAACTTCCTCCATAACCAATACCGGCATTTAGAAATTTTGGACTTATTCTGTAATCCTTGCCAATTGCTCTAGCCACAGTTTTAACATCTGCTTTAACTTTGTCACAAATGTTTGCAATTTCGTTAATGAAACTTATCTTTGTTGCCAGAAAAGAATTGTTTGCATATTTAATCATCTCCGAAGTTTCCCAGTTAGTTTCAATAACTTGAAAATAAGGCCTGATTAATCCAGAATACATCTTTTTAACAAGCTTCCCTGCTTCTTCATTTTGAAATCCTACCACAATCATATCTGGATGAGAGAAATCATAAACGGCACTTCCCTCTTTAAGGAATTCTGGATTTGAAACTACCTTTACTTCAGAAGAAGGATTTATTTTCATGATTAAATCTTGACATTTCTTTGCAGTGCCAGGAGGAACCGTGCTTTTATTGATTAGAACTTTAAATCCCGCTGCAGTTTTTGCAATGGTTTCTACAACTGAAAAAACGTAATTTAAATTTGCCGAACCATCCTCGGCCATGGGAGTGCCAACGCAATTGAAAATTATTGTAGAAGAATTTACTACTTCATTTACGTCTAGGGTAAATTTCAATCTTCCTTTTTCTTTGGTTCTATGAATTAAATCTTTCAATCCTGGTTCATAAAAAGGAACTTCTCCCTGATTAAGAAGGCTGATTTTATTCTCATCAATGTCTACGCAAATTACTTCATGCCCCATATTTGCTAGGCATGCACCTGTAACTAAACCAACATATCCAGAACCAAATACACCTATTTTCATAAGAGGAATGGCTTTAATTTAGCTTAAAAAGGTTGTGTAAGTAGAGCCTAAAAAATTAAGAAGCTATTCCTTCCCCCATGGTTGAGCCTTATCCAAATATTGAATGTCTTCTTCATTAATCCTTCTTACTGGTTTCTCGCACCATAACTGCTCGAAAGATTGGGCAACCAAACTAGGGATTCTTCCAATAGCAAAAATTCCCTTTCCCATCAAAGGAATAAATTCAAAATCACAAAGTAAAATTGCAATCATCCCATCAACATTGATGAAAAGCTTCTTCCCTTTAACTTCTTCAAAGGTTTTCTCAATCAAATTTTTAAATTTAAGATACTTAGATTTATACTTAAGTTTCTTCATTTCATCAAGAAGAACTTTAACTCTAAAATCACCTTTCTTGTAATGCCTATGGCCAAAACCATACAATATTTTCTTTGATCCAATCATCTCTTTAATAAATTCAACATTTTCTTCCTCAGTGTAATCTTCTCTTCCATAAAATAATCCCATTGCTTTCTCAATAGCCCCACCATGAAAATCTCCGATACTTAATATTCCCGCAGCAACTCCTACATTGAGAGAATTCCCACCAGAAACAGCAAATCTGCTAGCCATACTTGAAGTAGTTCCCATGCCATGATCGATTATTGAAACTAAAATTTTCTCAAAAAGAACACTTTCCTTCTCCTTAGGTTTTCTTCCTGTTAACAATAAAAACGCTGTATCGGTAAATTTTCCTTCTTTAATCAAAGAAGATAATTTCTCTCCCCTAATATCAACATCATTTTCCTCCAATTTAGAAATTCTAGTTTTACATTCCATTATAATCACTCCTTTAATTTTGTAATGCTTCTTTCATCAACCTACCAACTTCATGATGAACATCAGCTATAATAACTCCTGCATCTTTAAGTACTTTTACCTTATTTGTTCTAGTTCCCTTGTTACCTTCGACAATTGCACCGGCATGTCCCAGAGAAACATTTTGAATATTATAAACTTCTACAAACTTTCCAGAAATAAAAGCTACAATTGGTTTTGTATAAGGGTTACCTTCTTCCTTCCTTTTAATTAAATATTCAGCTAAATCTTCTTCGGAAGTTCCTCCAATTTCTCCAAATAATACTATTCCTTTTGTTTCAGGATCTTTTTCAAAACTAACAATTAATTCTCTAAACGCTTTTCCCATTAAAATGTCGGAACCAATACTTACCACGGTTGATTGACCAAGACCTGCTTGTTTAAGTACCAAAGAAGTTTCGCTTGACATTCCTCCACTTCTAGAAACAACTCCTATTTCTCCAGGGTTAAAAGCAATTTTTGATTTACCACTGGCAATAGGGCCACATTTAGATTTTCCTACAGAATAAATTCCTGCAGAAGTTGGACCAATAATTATTGAACCTTTTTGTTTTGCTAAAGAAAAACAATAAGCCATGTCATGTACAGGAATATTCTCGGTAACAATATTAATTAATGGAATCCCTGCTTCAATAGCTTCAATGATTGCACCCTTAGCAAATTTTGGAGGTACTAAAATAACTGAAACATCGACTTGAGGAGCTTCGGCAATAGAACTAAACACAGGTACTCCAAAAACTTCCTGCCCGCCTTTCCCGGGTGTAACTCCTGCTACAACTTTTGAACCTGCTTTTTGCATTTCTTCACAAGCTCTCTGTCCTTGCTTTCCCGTTATACCCTGTATTAAAAACCGAGTATTTTCATCAATTAATATTGCCATTTTTATATTCGTTTGATAAATCCACCATTATTTTTGTTGCTTCAGTTAAAGGAATTTCTTCCCCGTAAAAATGAATATCTAAATTATGTTCTTCTTTAGCTTTCATCAAAGCTTCTTTTGCCTCCTCATCATGAGGGCCAGCTCTTCTAATAACAATCGGAAAGTTTGGTTTAACTTCAATTAAAACGTTTAGAACCCCTTGCAATGTTTCATAGATATTAGTGAAGTTAGCAATAACTCCTGCAATTAATAATCCAGATAAATTTTCTTTCTGTAAAACAATCCTTGTTAATTTTTCAACTTTCTCCATCGGAGGATTACCACTATATTCAGTGAAATTTGCTGGTTTCCCACCATATTGGATTAAAGCATCCATCAAAGTCATTGTAGCTCCTCCTCCAGAAGTGAGAATCGCTAAATCTCCATCTAAATCAACAAATGTTTTTCCGGCAACTCCCCTATGATCCTCTCTATCAATCTCACGAGCCGCTTTTTCCCTTTCCGTTGCTTTTCTGGTATCCGTTCTTTCCTCAAAAGGAATTTTCCAACGAGATTTTGCATCATCATCCAGAACTGCTACCGCATCAACTGCCGCATAACTTTCTCCAGTAAAAACTAAAGGATTAATCTCTAGCATCCGACAATCGTTAGTTACAAAACAGTCATACAATTTCTTAATTAGTTCTTGCAAAGCTTCATTATCAGTTATATCCTCCAAACTTCCCAATCCATTAAGATAATCTATTTCCACAACTTTAATTTTTTCAGGGCTTCTTTCTTTAAGTTCTTCTATCTCCACCCCTCCCTCCTCACTAAAAATTAAAACTGGTTTTCTTTTAGAAGTGTCAAACATAATTCCTAAATAAAGTTCTTTCTCAATGATAACTTTTTCATCAAGTAAAATTTCTGTAATATTTTCATTTAGAAAAGTTTTTCCTATAAAAGAATCTGTTAACGATTTAGCTTCATCAAAATTAACTACTTTAATTCCACCTGCTTTTCCCCTTCCTCCAGCTAGAGTTTGCACTTTGAATAATTTTTGATTTTCAAAAGGAGAAATCTCTTCAGAGTTTCTAATAATCATTCCTTCACTAACAGGTATCCCTGCTGCCTTGAACAATTTCTTTGCTTCAAATTCTTTGAGTTTCATTGTAAAATTTTCTTGATTCTTCTAATTGATCGAGACTACCAATATCAAACCATTTGCCTTTAATAGTTTTACCATATACTGGTTCACGTTCTGAAAGGAAGGCAATGAAATTTCCAGGAGAATCCCATTTGTTTTCTTTCAAAGCTTCTGAGAACATTGAAAGGTTATTTCTTGTAAGACCATATACTAAAGTTGAAGCTAAGGTAGATTCAGGCATAGAAGGTTTCTCCACAAACTTAGTAATTCTCTTTTCTTCATTTATAGAAACAATTCCAAACTTTTTCGCCAATTCAATATCTTGAACATCATTTAGTAAAATCGCAGAACCTTTTTGTTTAAAGAATTGAATGAATTCTGATAATTCTTCATCAAACAAATTATCTCCTCCAACAACTAAAAGATCTTGTTGAATTTTTTCTTGCTTAACAACAAATTCCATGTCTCCAATGGAACCTAATCTGTCATCGTTATTTTTTGTTCCATCGTTGATTAACTTGATTATTTTAGTGGAAGGGTTATCTTTCAACCATCTGGAGAAATGTGGGAAAAAGAAATTGTTTGTAACTATTAAGATTTCTTCAATTTCTGGAACTCTCTCCAATTTGTCAATTAAGTGTCCAAGGATAGTTTTATTTCCTACCTCAAGAAGTGGTTTTGGCATATATTTTGTCAGTGGATATAGTCTTGTTGCATATCCTGCTGCTAGAATCAATGCTTTCATAATTTTAATGCTTAAAAAATCGTTTAAAAGTATTGTGAAAGAAGATTAGAAAAAAAGGTGGACAGCTTACTGGGTTTCCCACGAAATGCAGTACACCCCGGTACGGAAACGGTCTTAACTTCAGTGTTCGAAATGGGAACTGGTGAACCCCGCCCCTATGGCCGTCCAGTAACATTTTTAGAGAGGGAGTATATAAAGGTTTCTACAAAAAGTAATCTTTTGTAGAATCCTCAGAAATCTTAGATTTCTGTATGGTTTTGGAAAAAAAACTATTTTTCAGGACAATCAAAAGAGACTTTCTTTTTGATAGGTTGTGGTTATTTTAGAATAATTGTGTTGGGGTGATTTGTTTACATTATTGTAAGTGATTAAGTAGGGTCAATTGTTCATAATGAAAAAGGGACTATTTTTTTTAACTCTGAAAAATATCTTTCTCTCCAAAAGTCCAGATGTCTTCTCTCATCAATACAAATTCATAGTTCCTCATTGAATCCGCAAATTTTAATCTCATATCATCCATTAAACGATTAAATTTTTCATAGCTCTCCGCCATAATCTCTATTTCAACATCCCATGCTGATAGTTGTCTAATCAAATAAAGAATTCTATCATTTTGTTTTGCGTATTCATATAATTTTTTTTCGTCCTGTTCAGATAGATTATTGAAGAAAACAAATGCTTTGAACATATCAAATCCTAATTTAGTATGATCTATGGCAATTCTGTATTGCATAATTATGTTTTTGTCTTCCATCTTTTTCATTCTACTCCTAATAATGTCAACTGTTGATTTTGTTTTCCTAGCCAATTCTACTAAACTGATTCTTGCGTTTTGAGTAAGATTATTAAGAATTTTTTTATCTAGTTCATCAAGTTTATTATCAATAATGTCATCGGCGAACATTGTTGGTTCAATTCTCTCTTTTAAGTTTTTAATCAGATATCTTTTTGGATACTGGCGAACGTTAACTAAAACTCCGATATCTCGCTTAATTATTAAATGCTTAAAATCAGTATAGATTTTATTCTTTAACTGGTTAAATTCTTTAACATTTCTTGCATACATGGTAGTATGAAAATCCCAAACCCCATCATTTCCTCCAAACCAATACAATCCGGGAAGTTTCTTGAAATATTCATAGAATTTTTTTCTTTCTTCTGGAATGTTGGCCAGTTGAAAATACATCTTAAAGAACATGTAGCCAAACTTACTTGGATTAATGGAAGTGATAAAATCTTGAATAATGCCATCTTTTTGTAATTTCAAGATTCTATTTCTTACTGCTTCTCTTGAGCGCTTGACTTTTTTAGCTAATTGATTATCACTAATTCTACAATTTTTATCCAATTCATATAAAATTGTCCTATTGATTTTGTCGAGTTTATAAACCATCTTGATTGACATATCTGTTATTATTTATAAATATTCCCATTATTTGCTTTATTTTGAATAAAATATTTTATATAAGAGTGGTGTTTTTTCAATAATAATCTCCAATACAAATAAAATGAAACAAAGATCAAATTATGTGAGGCTTGAAGACGTAAGCAGATCAATGGATAGATTTTATTCAAGGACTCTTCAGAAAGAAGGTAGAATTTGTCCATCCTGGGTTGCTCAACGAACTTTATCTAAATCAGTTATCGTGGGTGAGCCTTTAGAAGAAGGTCATGAAGGTCATGAAAGAAGCACACATGTTTCCACCCCCATAATGTATTTTAAGTCTATGTCGGATCTTGAAGGAATGGCAAGAGCTTCTGGATTGGGAGTTGTAAAGGTTGGTGAATATGATATGGATGGAGTAATACAGGAACGTCATGCGTTTCGAGAGATTAATGAATAAATCTCCAAAAAATGAGTTCTTAAGTTTGATCGCATTCTTGCGAGAGGGTATATTCATAAAAATAGAGAGGATTTTCGGAGCCAATAAATACCCGTTTATTCACTAAAAACCACTGCCCCCTGTTCAGAGAACTAATTGAAAACGCTCACTTTCGGACTATTGTTTATTCTTAAAAACATAATCACCTCTATTTCTTTTGTTAGGTTCTAAATTCGCATAGAACCATCTTTCAAATTGTTTCTTGGTAACCTTATTGTTGTTTAGTTTTTTGAGAACTATAATTTGTCCAACGTATTCCACAAGTTCAAAACCAAGAAAATTTAGTAATAATGGGTTAGTTATTTCAGTCATGTGTTCAAAATAATGAATTGAGTATCCTCCATTCTTAGTCATACTTGCAAAACAAGCTAATAATTCCATTGCACAATAAAGGTCTGGATGGCCACCATAAGTCATCCCACTACCTAAACTCATAACTCTCGCACTTAAAGAGAAATCTGCTGGCAACGGATAAAATTCTTTCCAAGTACTTAATTCAATTCTTTCTCCAGGACGTACTGACTGATGAGGAGGTTGTAATCCTTTTGCTGGTGCCCCACATTGGTTTATTCCACAATGGGTGGGGTTTGCTTCTAAGAGATCATATTTCCCAAAGCGAGTCCAACTTTGAGTGTATAAATTCCCTCCAATTTCAGAAACAACAAGATTTTTGAATAAATCCATTTCTACTAACCCATTAACAAATAAATCCCTCTTTTCAGTTATAACAACTCTTTTAAACTTTTTAAAATCATAATACATTAAAACTTCATCAATATTTAAAAAACAATATATTAAGAATTTTCTTGTTAGCTCTGGTAGATTTTTAGATTTAATTAAGTAAATGAAAAATGCTAAAACAACTTGGCCATTATATTCTAGGAATCCAGATCTATCTAGACTAAGATAGCTGTTTCCGTCTAAACGAATTTCATAAATTGTCTCTTTTTGTTGTAAAATTTTTTTGATTATTTGGATAATTTCTATATCATATCTGCCACTATTTAAATTTAATAACGAAAACCTAATTATTCCAGCCTTTTTTCCAGAATTGCTTAAATCAAATTGTTCTTGGTCTAGTTCTTTACTTATTCTTTTTGGATTTTTATTAACTTCAAACAAAATATAAAGCATTTTTAGAAGTAGGCTCCACCATAAGTAAGGTAATTTTAAATTAAAAACAAAATCATGAGATCTTAAAGAATCAATTTCACAAATTTTCTCAATTAATTTAAGAATCTCATCTAAACTATAATCTCCTTCTAAAATTAATGGATCAAGTCTATCCATGAATTCAGTAACTTCAGCTAAATGCGGATTTCCTTTCAAAGCTCTCAACATTTTAAAAGGATCATCTAACTCAATCAATTTTCTGTTTGTTTCTTCAACTTTTTCCATATGTTCAAGAATTACCATCAATGAACGAACACCGGGACTGGTTCTACTTCCCATAGCTTCATCAATTTTAGTTTCAGCAGTTTCCCAATCTTCTCCTTGAATGGCTGTGTGAAGTTCACCGTTCCATGCTAGAAGCCTAGCTAAATTATTTTTACAAATGTCAATATGTTCCTTTAACTGATTTATTTTATCTTTATCATCTTTCTTTCCTTCCCAAATAAACCTGTCAGAGAGCAATCTTTCCAACCTTTCAATCCACGCATTGATTCTTCTTTCAATACGTTCAGATAAGCGTTCTTCTTTCCCAGCATCTCTTGTGTAATATGCTAACAGCAATCTTGCTCTCTTGCTTTCTTTTGCTTGTTCTAAAAGTCCTTTAATCTTTTCAACATCTTTTTTCAAATCAACAAGAATTTTACCTTCACGCATTAAATATTCTAAATCTCTATGCAAATATCTTTCTACTTTCCTCAAATCACCTTTATTCATAGGAATTAGTAATAAAAAGTGCTATTTAAAGTTATAGGTGGCTGGGGATGAACAATAGTC
>CAZKIP010000002.1:0-213148 GCA_964552945.1 uncultured Methanosarcinales archaeon | reverse complement strand
TAGCGGTAGCGTTTTCTACTTTAGGTGATGGACAAATTAGACTTAACGATGTTATGCTCCCTAGACTTTACGTCTAGGTCGGAGTGTAACGACGAAGTCACAAGGGTACTAAATCTGTTTTCTATATCGTTTAAAGTGGGGTGTTACTTTGCAATCTTCCATTGACCAAGAAAAAATTCTCTAAGTTGATTAGAAATTGTTTCACTTTCAATCTTTATGGCAATAGGAGATTCAACCCAAGAAAGGATTACTACCGTATTTCTAAATATGGTTATTCCTTGAGGTAAATTAAACTCTGTGTACTTTAATTTTAGCTTTGTATGTTTCTCTTTTTTGTAATGTTTGACATTTTTTAATAGTCTCACATCCAATTTTTTCTCTTTTCTTCTTACTGCTAAATTCTTAAAGAAAAGATTTGCAGCATCATTCTTATTTTCTTCATTTATAGAAAATATAAGGTACTGCTCTTTGGCTTTTGCGTCTTTAATAAGATTAGTAAATAAAGAGAAAAGAGCTTTTTGACCCTCAAACATCTCTACACTTTGTTTCGTAGAAAGTTTTTGCTTTAGTAGTAATTGTGGAAGAATCTCTTCAATCTTTTTCTTTTTCTCATCAATATAGTTAAGTAATGTTTTAGGATCTGATGCTTGGTAATGTTTTATTTTACCAATCTTAACATAAGAAACTAAACCTCTATTGATGAGTTTATCTAATATTTCATAAATTTTAGAAGAAGGGATTCCTGTTTTTTTTACAATTGCACCAATTTTTGATGAACCTAATTCAAGAAGCGCAGTATAACAAATGCTTTCTCTTCTGTTTAATCCTAGTTCCTGTAGTGCTTCTTGTATCATGATAGTTCAAATAATTGGTTCTATATAAAACTTTCTAGCAACTACCTCTTTTTGGGGTAGAGATACTTTATGATGTTTGATGAGCTGTTATTATTATAAAATTGGAGGCATAAAAAATGGACGAACAAAAAATGAGATATCACCTACAAAGGTTGAATCGTGGAGAAGTATATTTAGACAATAAACGTAATGAACTTGTAGAATTTGGTTACATGGGACAAACTGGATGGGCAATCTGTTATGAGCCAGGAGACTCAGGTGGAGGAATGCAAAGTTCATTTGGTGTTGATCCAGATAACTTAGAGAAGATAGTCAAAACACCCCGCTAAATAGAAAGTAGGTAGCTTAACTAGTACCCTTGTGATTGAGCATAACTCTATATATGTGGAAGTGGGTATATCTGAGGAGAAGAATGGCTCTAATGAGAAAAAATGATGGCCCATAAATGAAAATAAGGATAGATAACATACCAACAACCCATTAAAAATAGACTATTTTTAGGGGATTATGCTAAGTCGTTGCTTACCACAACCCACTGGTCAACCACGGATAAGGTATATAAATGAGCCTCACTGCGATATAAATGGTGATTAAACATGGATGTGGAATTTCTTGTTGAAAAAGAGGCCAAAAGAAGAGGACTTAGCCCCAGAACAATAAAAACATACAACTATTGCCTAAGAAAGTTTTCCAGAATTTATAAGAAAGACCCAAAATCTATCTCAAAAAAAGATATTCAAACATACTTAGATCAACTAATTACCTGGAATAAAGCGTCAAGTACAATAAACACTAACCTCAACGCATTCAAGTTCTTATTTGAACAAATATTAAGAAAAAAGTTAACGATAACCATAAAACATTCTAAAAATGTAAAAAGATTGCCCGATTTTTTAACCAAAGAGGAAGTTAAATGCTTGTTTTCTAAAATAAAAAATTCTAAACACTTACTAATGATAAAATTACTTTACTCTACTGGAATGAGAGTAAGTGAATTGGTTTCTCTAAAAGTAAAAGATTTCTCTTTCAACAATAATTATGGGTGGGTCAGAGAAGGTAAAGGAAGAAAAGATAGATTATTTGTTGTAGCGGTAAAGTTAAAATTGGAATTACAGAAATTTATCAATGAAAACAAATTGGAATTGGATGATTGGTTATTTACTGGACAATCAGGCAAAAATAATCCCGTCTCTGCTTCTACTATTAGAGCAATTGTTAAAGATGCATCAAAATTAGCTAAAATAACTAAAAATGTCCACCCACATACATTGAGACATAGCTTTGCAACACATCTTATAGAAAATGGTTATGCTGTTACGGAAGTGCAACCTCTTCTAGGTCACAAGAGTATGGAAACAACAATGATATATTTACACATGGCTTCACCTAACCTTATTAGTGTAAAAAGTCCTTATGATAGTTTGGAAAAATGAAATAAGAAAAACATTCAATTAAGAGATGGGAAGTTTCAATTATTAAGATAGAAGAAGAAAGCAATATTTTGTTTAAAGTTACAAGAAGAATTCCAGAGTTAGAAGTTGCTGAAACTAATATTTTCCATACCAAAGAGGAAGCATTGCAAAAATTTAATGAATGGCTAAGCTAAAACTTCCATATATTTAGTCATTTGAATATGAAGACTTTTAATTAATTGGGGATTATTATGTTGATAAATATCAGGAATATCAAAGGAAAGAACTCTTTTTTGCATAAATTGAGTAGGAAAACGTTTGGCAATTTCATCTCTTTGTTCTTCTTCCATGACAATAATTATGTCAGCCCAAGATATTTGTTTTTCATTAACCGGTATTTTATTGTAAAGGCCTGCAGATTTGGTATTAAATTTGTTTTTAAACATTTCTTCAGCAGTCTTGCTACGGTTCTGGTTTTGATTACAAATAAACAAAAGATTCATATTATTCATAAAACAAAGCTTAATTATAAGTTTTGCTAAAATATTAGATATTAAAAATGAAAATTCAAAATGTAAAATATAAGGATATTGAACAAATTCCTAAACTTAAACTTAGAAAGAATTTCAAACAGAAATTTCAAGGTTCCTCCCCTACTCCTTTCATAGGAAGATTTGGTTATCCTCATGTCAACATTGGCTTTCTCTCTCCTCAAATAAGCGGAGATACAAGTAGTTACGATTCTCCCAAATTGTGGAAAAAGTCAGGTTATAACATAGGACAAATAGCGTCAATGAGATATGATTTAGTTAACTCAAGAACTAAATGGCAAGTTAAAAGCATTCACAATGGTGGCAAAATGTTAGACATAGTGCAAGAAGTTGGCATGGCTAAGAAACCAGTAGAATTGGATGTGGCTTTGTCTAAGCCGCCTGCATTGAATTATAAGAGTGAAGCTGAGGTGAAACCATGGGGACCTGCTGCTGGAGTGTTAAACGCTAGAGTCACAGAAAATGTCAGCACCGATACGAGAGTTGAAAAAGTAGTTTCTGATACCGATTTGAAATCTTCCTCTGCTTTGATGTATTTACATAAAAAAGGGTTTGAGGAAGGTGCACTTAGTAAATTAATTTCTGTAGGTAATTTAGGTGTGAAAAAGAATAGAAAATTGGTTCCTACTAGATGGAGTATCACTGCAGTTGATGATACCATTGGCAAGAATTTGCTTAAACAAATAAAAGATCTTCCTCAAGGAGAGTATGCTGCTTATTTTGGAGGGGGATGGGGAAACTATTATCTTATTTTATTCTTCCCAGAAGTATGGAGTTATGAGTTGTTTGAAACTTACCTTAGTTTAAAAGTAAACCCTTGGTCTAAGGAGGGGTATGCTTATTCTACAGATTATGAGCCATATGGAGGAAGGAAGAGCTATGCAGAAGAAACAGCTGGGGGATATTACGCTTGTCGTTTACCTATCTTGGAAAAGATGCAGGAATTGAAAAGGCAGGGAAGTTGTTTAGCTTTAAGGTTTATAACTCCTGAATACAACGTTCCTTTGGGAGTATGGGTTTGTCGGGAAGCGGCCAAATCAAGTTTGAATGAAAAACCCTTGATTTTTGGTTCTGAAGAGTTGCTTTTGAAGTATGCAAGACTCTTTATTCAAAAGAAGTTTGGTTTCAATTTAGATTTACTATTAAATAAAAGTAAATTGCTTCTGGAAAAGAAAAAACAGAAAAAATTGACCGAATTTTAGAAAGAAGCTCGTTTTTCTTTTTTTAATTTTTTCCTTGATGATGACAAACATTTTTTATTATTTTGAGTGACAAAGAAGATTTATAAAGGACAAGAAAAAAAGAATAATACGATAATTGAGGTGTTGATGTTATGAAGGATATTGATCAAGAATTTGAAGAATTTGTGAAAAATAATTTTAAGAAACTTACCACCAATCAGAAGAAGATTTGTGAGAAATTAGGAATCTCTTGTTAATTTTTTATTCTTTTTTTTGTTTAAATTTGTTTTTATGTTAATTATGGGTGAGTTTGTTTAGTATTGTTTTTAAGAAAGAGCTTTATATTGATATATTGTTATTATTTTATTATTATTATATAACTAATCATCCCCAGAGATGTGCTTGTACAAATCTTTTTTTAACACACCTAGATGGTATAAATCACGATATTCTCCATCAAAATCAAGGCCTGCACCCACAACAAATTTTGGAGGTACTATAAATCCAACTCCATCAACTTTTGGATGAGCTTTTTTCTCAACGTCGGGTTTTTCTAATAAACAAATGGTTGTTAAACTTCTTGGATTATAACCCCTGAGATTTGATTGAAGTCTGTCTAAAGTTAATCCCGTATCAACGATATCTTCAACAATGACGGTGTCTCTTCCAGTAACACAATTCGGATCAAAACCACCATAGAATTTAACTTCACCCGTACTTTCATCTTTATCATAACTGCTTGCACCTAAAACCTCGGTCACACTTTTATGAGAAATTCTACTTCTTAAAGCAACATAGAAATCAAGTGCACCTTTAAGCATACAAATCATGACTATCGGTCCATCATAAGGCCTATTAGAAACTTCTTCAGCCAATTTTCTGACTCTGTCTTTGATTAAACCTCCAGGAATAAGAATGCCTTCTAGATGATCTCTATATTTTGAAGGGACGACTAGCTGAGAAGTACTCATTAATTCCCATTCTCTGGCATCAATTGGAGGTGAAAACATAGTTTTTTTAGAGGCAGTTTAAATTTAAAGTTTTAGATAGTAGAATGCAGATGATAGAAAATGGATAGTAGAAAGTAGATTGTGTAAAGAGGATTGTGTCTCTTTATTTAATTAATCAAAGTATTCCACATCGTTAGAAGTTATGGTTATTTCCTTCCTTTGCTGTCTAATCGGTTTTTCTTTCTTAATCGCTTTTTCCTGTTCAAATGAAGGGGGTTTATAGAAAATAGGGGCCGTTTCTTTTTTTTGTATATTATTAGTTGACTTTACTGATGTTGTCTCCTTGTTAATACCGTTATTTACATCTTTCATAGTAATTGCCTTAATTTCCATTGCTTTTTGGAAGTTTAAATTACCACAATTAAGACAATTGTAATAAGTACCAAATTTGCCACTTTTTTGTTCCAACCAGGAACCACAAGTACATTTTATTTCCTCCATCTTTGCTTTAAGATGTTGATAACATACTTCAAGCCCAAATTCATTCTTTTGAGTGGCTTGTCGAGAGCAAAAGGGGCATGACTTTATTTGATATTCACCATACGCCTTTTTTTTCTTGAACTTGAAAGCCATTTTCTGGAATGAAATGTTTCTGTTTATAATGTTTTCTTTACACTTGATAGTTGGGTTCTCTGCTTCATCCAGAATAGAGTGAATTTGTATACTAGAGCACGCCGTTATTATGAGCTAACGCTCATCGGCTCGACTCCGTCAGGGCGCTAGTATACAAAATGGTCTTATTTTAGACGAAGCCTTGGCTCTCGAAAGATTTATATTGTGAAAGAGTTTAATATGACTATGGCCTTATATGAAAAAGAATGGTGGCGAAAACTCTGGCAAAAAAAGAGTGGTAAAAGAAAGGTTGACGTTGTTAAGGATATCTCCGCTATCAGAGAAACTTTGCTTGATTTAGATGCTGACGTAAAAACTGTTTTAAGTAGTTTAGAGAAATTGGAAGAATTGGAAAAAGAGTTCACAGTTGCTCATAGTGACGAAATAATCACCGTAAATTTGAGTTCTCAAGAAAAGATATTAACTAATTTACTTGAGAGGTATGAATTTTTGCAAAATGATGTTGATATCAATGGTTTAAGAGTGAAAAGAATAGCAAACGAATTTCTTAAAAGGGCTTCCAAAGCAGATCTTAAAGAATTGGTAAAAGAAAAGAAAAAAGATGCTAGATGGTTATTTCAATGGTGATCTCTAATAGACTAACCAGTTGATAAACATCTAAGCGTTAGTGGTTTTTGGTGTTTCTGGTTCTTGAGCTTTTTCTCGAGGGATTCCAAATCCTACAAAAACAGCAATTCCCCAGAAGAGCAAAGAGTATGGGTCTTCTTTAAGCATTAAAATTATTGCTTCAATTACTCCAGAAGGGTTGAGGAAATAAGAAATGGCTACCTCACTTTGTTCAGCTAAATATTGCTGAATGAAATGGTTAGCGATTAAATATTCTCCTACCATAATTGCTATTAAAGTAAAAACTCCTGCCATTATTTGCAAATCTAAGCCAGATTTATTACCTGATCCAATTGTAACTCCCAACCCAACTAAGAAACCAACTGCAATGGCTACAAAACCAATTTCATAACCAGTAAGGACAACAACGCCAAACCAGATAAGAGCAGAGACAAGACCAAAACCAAGAGCGTAGAGAGTTGCTCCAAGATAATCCTTATTTTTATGTTTCATAATTTTAATTACTGGGGATACTTAAAAAGAGTTATTCTATTATTTTCGGAATATTTACGAAAGAATGAGGATTTATGCAAACTTTTCTCTGGCAATCTCGTTAATTAATTGAAATTCTTGTAATTCCAAAAGATCAAATGCTTCATCCAAGGAATCCATGAAATCTGCATGTTCCTTAACATTTCTATGAACCATTTCAATCATGAAATCAAATCCACCATTAATTTCATAAATAGAATTTATACATTTTTGTTCTTTGACAAAATTTAGAAAATCATTTTTTTGATTTGGTGTTAATTTAAAGGCCACTTTGCTTTGGTGGTGGTAACCTAGTTTTTCAAAATCAACCAAGGTGGTAAAACTTTTGATAACATCGTTACCTTTTAATCTATTTATCTTATCATAAATTGTGGAGATAGGAATCTCTGTGTCGGATGAAATTGCTGCCAAACTTGTTCTGGCATCTTTTCTTAGATGAGAAATTATTCTCCGCTCTTTTTCTTTCATTGTTCCTAGGACAATTTTTTGTTTAAAAAGTATTTTTGTGAAAGATTCGAAAAGTTTGCGGAATAGTAGGGGTGGTTTAAATAGAACTTTTCGATTATCGAAAATATCACGGAATTTCTAAGTGAAGTCACATTAAATACCTCGCCTTAATTTTGCTTGGTGAGATTAAAATGAAAGTAGGATTATTTGGGTTAGGAATTGTAGGAGGACATTTGTTAGATTATTTTCAAAGGTTAAATACGAATGGTGTGAGTTTGGATAAAATTATTGTCCGTGATACTTCCAAGCAGAGAGTTATAACAAGGAATGATGGTTCTTCTTCCGAATTAAAATTTGAAAACATTTCAGACGATCCTTCATACATTCTTTCAGATGATTCAATTGATGTAGTTTTAGATGCAACCAATTCTCAGGATGACACTTTGATTAAAGAAGCTTTGCAGAGAGGTAAATCAGTTGTTACCGCCAATAAAAAAGTTATTGCATTGTATGGAAATGATCTTTTTAGAGTTGCAGATGATAATAACCAAGTTTTACGAATTGAAGCTTCGGTTGCTGGGGAAGTTCCCATTATTCAAACTCTTTCTGATTATCATTTTCATGGTGGAATCACTTCTATTGAAGGTATTGTAAATGGAACTTGTAATTATGTTTTGACAAGGATGGCTCAAGGAGGAGCTTCATTTGATGACGCTCTAAAAGAAGCCCAGGATAAAGGATTTGCAGAAGCTGACCCAACAATGGATGTAGAAGGATTTGATTCTGTATATAAATTAGCAATCTTGGCATCGGTTGGTTTTGGAATGCCTCTATGTGAAAAGAGAATTGTTGATCAAATATATAGACGAGGAATTGAGAACACTACATCATCCATTCAAAGATTTGTCAGTCGTTTTGGAGGAGGAAATAGTCTTAAATTGGTAGCTACTGGGATTAGAGATGATGATAAAGTTCATCTACGTGTTACTCCTACAATTGTAAGCAACGATTCCCAGTTAGGTCAAACGTTGTATGAAGACAATTGTGTCAAGGTTACAAAATCTTTTGGAGGAGTTAGTTATCATAAAGGAAAAGGAGCAGGTGGAGAACCAACTGCTGCAGCCATGATTTCTGATTTAAAGATGGTCAAGTATATTCGAGATACAAATAGTAAACCAAGTCATTATGGAGAATTTTATAAGAATGATAATGCCGTTGTCCTTCCAATAGAACCACAAGAGTTGAGGGTTGCTATTGAAAGTTGGTCTCCAGAAAGGCAGGTGGGAGTTTTCTTGAATAAAGTAAAAAGTTTATCTGCCCAAGGTTTGGATATTGAACAAATTTACAATCATTCTGGATTACAGGGTGATGTAACTCCTGACTTTTTTGTATTACGTCCTGCTTGTTATAGAAATATTAAACAAGCAGCCGATAACATTAAGGGATTAGATTGTGTTGATGGTTTTATCCGAATGTATCCAATTAACCACAATAAAATTTTTGATTGATTTTATTGGATAAGTTTATTTTTTATTTTTTTTTAAATTTTGTCAGATCTTTTTTAATTAATTGTTTATTAATTTTAACTGATTTAATTTTCAATTTGATTAATTCTCATTTGTTTTTTATAAAGGACTAAAAAAATCCTGCGGAAACTTTTCGAATGGTGGTTATGAAATTATAAATAATTGTAAATTTGCCGAAACAATTGCGGAAATTTTTGGAAAATCCTGTTTAAAACAACTCCTCTTTTTCTTGTTGAATTCATTGAATAGTTTGGCTTTGTGAATTCATAATAACAATTCAGGAGAAGAAAATGAGAGATATAGAATTTATAAAAATGCATGGTTATGGTAACGATTTTGTCGTTATGGATGAAAGGTTAGATCAAATAGTACAAAATGATTCAGGAAGAGGAGAAGTAGCTCAAATTCTTTGTGATAGAAATTTTGGAATTGGTGGTACAAGTATGCTGTATCTTTTACCCTCTGATAATAATGATGCAGTTGCAAAAATGTTAATTTTTGAAGCCGATAAATCTCAATCAAACATGTGTGGAAATGGAATAAGAGCAGTAGCAGATTATTTGTTCAATGAGTTAGATAAAACAGCAGACCAGAACGGAACTCCTCAGGTTAATGAAATTAACATTGAAACAAGAAATGGTGAATTGAAGAAAGTTGTGAGAGAAATAACTTGTTGGGGTACACAATATGTTGTTGATATGGGCACATTGGCTAGAACTGAAGAGGAGATAAACAAACAAAGTGCTGCTGACCCCGATAACATTAAAGACGACGAAGTATTGGTTAAAATGTCCAGAAAGGGAATTGAAGGACTGCTTCAAGAGGTTGAATTTTCAACATTAGACTCAAAACTAAAAGATTATGGGATACTATCTCTTTATGGAACCGGTGAACCACATCTTGTTACCTTTGTGGAAGATCTTTATAGTGATGAGAGTGATAAAATGTTACGTGAGATTGGAGAATCTTTTAATTTAGATAATGGGTATCTTCGTAGCCAAGGTATAACTCCTCAAGGTTGTAATGTGAATTTGGTGGAGATTGTTGATAAGAGTAACATAAAAATAAGAACTTATGAAAGAGGAGTCAATGATGAAACTCTTGCTTGTGGGACTGGTGCAACTGCTTGTGCTGCTGTAACTTATTTGTCAGGACAGGGGAATAAGCAAATAAAAGTGGGAGTTAAAGGTGCTGAATATCAGCAAGGATTGTTAATAAATGTTGACGATACCGATGATGATAATATTAAGTTAACTATGATTGGACCTGCGGAGGGACTTTTTAGAGTCAAACTGGAAGGAAGTTTGTACCATAAAGTAGAAAAGTATTTTGTTAAAGAAAACAATCCAGACAAAGAAGATATTAAGTTGCAAGTAGTTGGAGGAAAATAATGACAGAATATAACGAAGAATTTGCACTTGAAAAATTAGTTGTAGATTTTTCAATAGATGATGTTGAAACAGCTAAATTAGGCGATTTGCCTTCAAGTACAAAAGATGAAAGAACTCTTCTTTCCAATTTTTATCAGCAAGCTACAATTATTCAAGGACCGCCATGGGAGGAACCTCCTTCAGAATGGGTCCCAATGCATAATTTGCAAGCTGCAGATAATATTGGCGGGTCAACATTAGTTGCCTATGTTAACATTGATGATAATGGTAAGGTTGTTAATGAAGGCGGCAATCCAAGAGTTATTGGAATGTTGTATGAAACGCCTGGCTTTGATACTTCTGGAGAGAATTTGAAGGTTTTCATGTATAGTCATTTAATGGCGACTGATCCGGATGTTAAAAATAAAATAAAAGGAATTGGTTTCAAACTTAAAGTTGCTCAAAGAGAAGCCAACTTAGAAAAAAGAATGGATGAAGTTCATTGGACTTACGACCCATTACAATCAATTAACGCCAATGTCAATGTAAGAAAATGTGGCATTGTCATTTCTTCATATCATAGAGAAAGCTATGATTTAATTGGGATTAGCGAGGGAATTGCTGCAGACAGATTCAAAGCTGTTTGGAAGATTGGAAGTGAAAGAGTTGAAGATAGAATGGAGAACCAATCTTACTTACAACAAGATGGAAATTCAATGTTAGCTGAAGCAACTCCCGTTATTGATTCATATCAAAGAGAGCAAGATGAATTTAGAATGGTTTCAGGATATGATCTCAATTTGGATGATGCAGTAGTCAGTGTAGAAATCCCTACAAATTTTCAAGATATGATAAATTTACAACAACAAAAGGTTAGACTAGGTATTGATGATGGTTTTTTTCCAGCAACCGATTGGAGAACCAAAACAGGAGAAATATTTGAGAATTATTTTTCCAAAGGTTATGTGGTAAGAGATTTTGTTCTTGATAATGACAGGGCGTTCTACATTTTAGAAAAAGGATTTGAAGTTGAATGATGAGGAAATGAATGAGTGAAGAAAATTTAAGTACTGGTAAAATTGGAGAGATTTATTTTGACCCAGTTAATAGTAGGGTTAGATACTTCTCTAACATTTTACATCATAACTCTGAATCTATTGATGATGCTGTCTCTCAAGCGATGAAAGTAAGAGAAAGTAAAAATGCAACTAGGATTTTTTTAAGATTCTTTGTTGATAGAAGAACAGATTATGAAGGATTAGTTGAAGCAAGAGTTCCCGTAACTAGTGAAGTTGACTTGTTATATATTGGACATAATCATGAAGAAAGAAGAGAAGCTCCTGAAGTTTTGGAAGAAGAAGATTTAATAGTAGAACAGGTTACAAGCAGAAAAAAAAGTATCATACCTCAAATCCCTGGAAATTATGAGTGGGGGTGTCTTATTGAACCTAAGGGAAGAGATGTTTCACAATTATTACAGCTTTACAACGCATCATTTAGTTCATACATAACAAGATTAAGTGAAGATGTTGTTGCTTCTATGATTGAAAATTCTATTGTTTATGTTGCAAGAGACAATGGAGTTATTGTTTCAAGTACTGTAGGAGAAGTAAACAACTTTGATTTGGGAGAAGTACAAATAAGTATTTGCCAGCTGAGTGAAATGGCTACCAAGGCTGAATACCAAGGTAGTGGCTTAGTTACTTCTTTGACAAAAAATTTGATTAGAGCTCATTGGAATGAAATTGATATGTTCTACGCTGGTGCAAGAGCTGCTTTAGGAGCTATTAACAGAACTTTTTTCAATCTTGGATTCTCATATGGAGGGAGGTTTGAAAAACAATCTAGAATCAGCGGGATTGCTGATGTAGTGGAGGTAGGAGAGTTTAATAACATCAATCTTTGGTATCTTAACAAGGAGGGTAACAATGAGTCCTCTTAGTGAAATTTTATCTAAGGAAGATATTGGTTTAATTCTATCACTTGATTATAGAACTCTATCCTCATTTACATTTGATTTTTCTAAAGAGAATAAAGAATTAGCTAATGTCAATGTTTCTGATCCAGTTGATTTTTCAGCCTATATCAATTCAAAACTTGATGAAAATAATGCTGTAATTGGAATAGGTAAGTATAATGAGGAGAGAGAGATTTACTTAACACAATTATTTTACAGAAAAAGGACCGTACATTTGGGTGTTGATTTATGGGTTCCTGCTGGAACAAGTGTTTTAGCTCCTCTTGATGCAGAATATTTTTTAGTAGAAAATAGGGACTCTGGAAAAGGAGATTTTGGTCCCAGAATAATTCTCAAACATATTGTTCAAGGAGTTACTTTCTATACAATGTATGCCCATTTAAGTTTAGCATCTTTGGATGGAAAGAAGAAAGGACAAGTCGTTAGAAAAGGTGAGCAGGTGGGAGAAGTAGGAAACTTTCCTTTGAATGGCAATTGGCCCCCTCATCTACATTTTCAAATTGTTAGAGATTTAAGCAAGATGAAGGGCGTTGTTACATTGGAAGAAAGAGATGAATTTGTAACAATTTCTCCTGATCCAAATATGATTCTAAGAATAGGTGTAGAAAAATGAAAATAAAATCTATTGAAACATTTCCAGTAAAATTGAAATTCAAAGAACCTTTTGTAATTAGTAATGTTGTAAACGATGATATGTTCTATGTTATTGTAAAAGTAACCATGGATAATGGTTTGATTGGTTATGGAGAAGCTATTCCAGCATGGGAAGTTACAGGAGAGACCCAATTTGGAGTTATTGATGTAATTAATCATCTTTTGGATGAGAAAAGAACAGGACTTAATTTGATAGGACATGATGTTGATTCATTGGACGATGTAAAAAATTTGATGGAAATTATTTCAAAAAGTGTTTGGGGTGCTCCCTCTGCTAAAGCAGCATTAGAACAATCGTTACTTGATGCTTATGGGAAATTTGTTGAGAAACCGCTCTATGAACTTTTTGGTGGTTTAAATGAAAAAGTTGAGAGTAATGGAGTTATTGGAATTTATCCTATTGAAGAAACTTTGAATAGAGTTGAGGAGATGGCTCTTAAAGGTGTTAAGGTAATTAAGCTTAAAGGAGGGATAAGAAGTGAAGGAGATGACCCTTTTATTAGAGATATAGCGGTGGTAAGAAATTCTCGAGAGATCATTAATAGAATAAATCCTTCTATTAAATTGGCCTTGGATGCAAATCAAGGGTATCATTGTGCAAGTGATGCAGTTAAAGTCATTAAAAGAATGGAAGGTTTCCTTGATTGGATTGAACAACCTATTATTGCTGATGATAAATTAGGATTTAAAACAATTAAAAACATATGTAATGTTAAATTAATGGCCGATGAGTCTGTACATAATTATAATGATGCCAAGCTTCTTTTGGAATTAAAAGCTGTAGATTTGATTAATGTTAAATTGATGAAGACGGGAGGAATTTTTGAAGCTTTAAGAATTGCTGAGCTAGCAGAAAAATATGGCGTCCCTTGTCAAATTGGTTCTATGCTTGAATCACAGCTTGGTATTTCTATGGGTATTCATGCATTTCTTTCACACAGAAATTTTGTAAGTGCAGAATTATCTTCTTTTAGCAGATTGCAGAAATCTTTAGGTGATGGTGTTGAGAAAGATGAAATTCTAATTAGTGTTACTGATACGCCCGGCTGTGGAGTTGTTGTTAGAGAAGACGAAATTCATAATTATTTGGTTTTAAATAAAAAAGTTGAAGATGGCTTGGAGGCAGAAAAATGAAATTGGAAGAAGGATTGAACGCAGTTAAAGTTGCATTGGTTAAAGAGATGAGGGATAAAGGAGATAACCCATACCCATACAGATTTGAAGTTAACACAGATTCTGCCAAAATAAAAAAAGAAGCAGACAAGCTTGAACCAGGACAATCACTTGAAGGAAAAGTTTCCTTAGGTGGAAGAATTATGTCTCAAAGAAGAATGGGAAAAATTGCTTTCATTGATTTAGATGATGGTGAAGGTAGAGTCCAACTATTAGTAAGAAAGAACAAATTAGGAAGTGAAGGTTACAAAGATTTAACTGGTTTTGCAGTAGGTGATATTGTTGGGATTGAAGGAGTTCCTTGTAAATCAAGAAGAGGAGAAGTTTCTATCGATGTAAGAGATTACCAAATTCTAACCAGATCTTTAAGAAATTTACCAGATAAATTTCATGGAGTTAAAGATAAGGAAATTAGGTATAGACAGAGGTCACTTGATTTAATGACAGACCTTGCAGTAAGGGAAGTTTTTGTTAAAAGATCTAAAGCAATAAGCGAAATGAGAAAGTTTCTTGATGGTAAAGGATTTTTAGAAGTAGAAATTCCTACTTTACAATCTATCTATGGTGGAGCTTCTGCACGCCCTTTCACTACAACTCTAAATGCTTTAGGTATTCCTTTGTATCTTAGCATTTCCCCTGAGTTGTATTTGAAAAGGTTAATTGTTGGTGGGCTAAATAAGAATTATACCATCTGTAAGAATTTCCGTAATGAGGGAATTGACAAAACTCACAACCCAGAATTTACAATGATGGAATGTTATTGGGCTTTTGCTGATTATAATGACATGATGGAGTTAACTGAAACCATGTATGAACATATTTTCAATGAAGTTAATGGCAGTACTAGAATTAATTATCAAGACCATGAAATTGATTTTAAAACACCATGGGAAAGGGTTACCATGTATGATGCTATCAACAGAGTTCTAGGTTTAGATGTAAGTAACATGGATAAGGCAGAGATTGCAGCGGAAATTGCAAGAAGAGATTTATCAAATATCCCCTACGTGGGCGATGACGAATCTAGGGGAGAAGTTGTTCAAGAATTGTTTGAGCAATATGTTGAAGATACTTTAGTTGGTCCTGTATTTATCACAGACCATCCAAAAGAAAGCACTCCACTATGTAAGGGTCATCGTAGAGACCCTAATCTTATTGAAAGATTTGAACCATTTGTTGCAGGGATGGAGATTGGAAATGCTTACTCAGAGTTGAATGATCCTATCCTACAAAGGCAATTGTTTGCAGAGCAGGTTGAACAATTGAGGGCAGGTAATGAAGAAGCACATCCTTACGATGGAGATTTTGTCAGGGCTTTAGAGTATGGAATGCCTCCTACGGGAGGATTGGGTTTAGGAATTGATAGAATGGTTATGTTGTTAACAGAACAACCCTCTATAAGAGATGTCATCTTGTTTCCTTTCATGCGTCCTGAGAAATAGGGTTCATTAATTTGAATTGCTAATGGCTTTACTTGATTTAGTTAGAACCAAGAAGGATTTAAGAGATTACAATAAGGTAAAAAATTTTGTTGAACTAGTTGAAGAACATTTTCATTTAAATGGGACAATCTATGACCTTTGTTGTGGAAGTGGAATGCTTGGCTTTTATATCCTTGAAAGAAACAAGGATGCCTTTGTTCATTTTGTTGATAATAACAAGACAAATCGTTTCAAAGAATTGAGTGAACAAAGTGGTTTAAGCAATTATGAATTTATGCAGAGGGATTTGTATTCTTTAAGTGATTTAGAGGAAGGATTGTTGTTATCAATTCATGCTTGTGGGAAATTAACTGAGAAAGTTATTTCTTTAGGGCTGGATAATGAATTACCTTTTGCTGTGATGACTTGCTGCCATAACAATGAACTTAGAAGAGAGTATGAAGAGATGGTTCCTTCCCATTACCTATTTAATATGGGTTTGAAGGATTATGTTGATGTAGGGAGGATTAGAATGATTAGAAGCAGTGGTGGGAATGCTGAGCTGGAAGATCTAAATATAGGAAGAAAAAAAGAGAGGGTAATTAGGTCGGGGTGACTTCAAAACCCTCTCTCTTAATGTCTTCAATTAAATAGTGGATTTGTTTATCCTCTATTTTGAAGTCTGATTGCAATTGTTCTAGGAATTGATCTAGTTCTTTCACATTTTTATGAACTGTTTCAACTATGAAATTCCAATTGTTGTTAATTTTGTAAATGGAATTAACATTATTGCTAAATTGCAGACGTTTACACAATCTCTCTTTATCTTCCTTGTCAACTTTAAGGAATACTTTTGCTCTGGCATGGTAACCTAGGTTTTCATAATTTAGAAGGATGGTACTTTTTGATATCAAAGATCCTTGAATCTCTTTCAGAGTATCGAATAGAGTAGAGATGGGGATATTTGTTTTTTTACTTATGGTTGTAAGCTTCTCTCTGGAATTTTTCCGAAGATGTCCAAGCAATTTGTATTGTTTTTGATTCATTTTTATTTTATTTTTTTATTTGTTTAATATTGAACGTTTTTGTTGAAACATTATGTTAATTTTTTGTTTTGTTTGGAACACGTCCATTTTCTCCGGACATATTCCTAGTTAGGTAGTTGACAGATATATATTTTTACCAATTATAATTATTATTTGTAATTATGTAATTATTTGTGGAAAAGTATTTATAAGAGTAATGATTTTGACATAGAATATATTTGGTTTTAATAGAAGATTTACAATGAAAAGAAAAATTAATCGAGTTGGTACCAATACCTTAACTGTTAGTTTACCTTCTGGTTGGGTTAAGAAGGCAGGCGTTAAAGTTGGTGATGAATTGGAAACTTCATTATTTAATAATGAAATCTGTTTCTCTTTAGGTCCAAAAAATAATGATGATAAAGAAATCACTTTGAATATTGATGATTTAGATGATTACTTGTTGTTTAGACATTTAGAAACATTATATATAACAAATTATAATAAAATTATTTTAACTTATTCTAAATCGGAAATTCCATTTCATAAAGGTATAAAAACTAAAAATTTGAAAACAATTGTAACTTGGCATGTGAGTCGTCTTATAGGTATGGAAATTGTATCACAAACAAAAAATATGACAGAGTTACATTGTTTTATTAGCGGTGATGAAAAAGATTTGGACAAGATAGGGAAAAGAATTTATTATTTATTTAAGGATATGGCTGATGAATTGTTAATTAGTTTGCGTAACAACACAAATGATTTTCATGATAATAGGTATGAATATCATGATGCAATAATCAAATTTATTATTTATTATCTAAGAATTCTTGATCAGTCAAGTAGAAGCAATTATGAGAAACAACTTTTGTTTACTTTGTATATGATTGTTGATAAGATGATTGATAAATTTAGACATATTAGTGAAATGGTTGAGGAATATGGTGCTACAAAAAAAGTAATCGATTCACTTGAAGAAATATTTAATTTAATCTATGAACAGTTTACTGCTTTACATAAAGGAAAAATTACCAAGGAATTAGTACACAAAAGATATGCTTTAGTTAATAAAGTTAACAATAGTAAATGGAAACACGAAGAGTTTGCAGTTATTTCAGAGGCGAAGCCATTACTTGATACATTGAATGATTTCAGTAGAGCGATTATCGTTAGGAGGATTTAGTATTAAAATTATCTTCACTATATTTTAGATTCAATACTTTTTAATGTTCTTTCTAATTTTCTTTTTTTAGGATCTTGATTAAGGGAACTTCTAATAACAATATAACAAATGGCAATGGCTTTCAATTGATTATATTCCGTTTGGTCAATTTCATTTTTAAATATTACGCCAGACCTCAGTTCACTTTCCATTCTATTATATTTGAGAACTGAATCTCCAAATTTTTGGTTCATTTCATCAATTCTTTTTTCTATATATTCAGAATCTTTTATTTTTGCAAATGCATCTTTTTTCTGTTTTATATGTTCTGCAGTTCCTAATTCAGTTCTTTGATATTTGAGTTCAATAAGGGGCTCACCCATTATCAATTGATATATTATTGCTCCAAATGACCAGGTATTTGCCTCTGGAGTTGCTTCAGTTGGTTTGTCTGTTGCCATTTCAGGTGGACTTAAAAGTAAAGGATATCGATATAAGTCATTAGAGGAAACACTGAATTGTGTGGCGCATCCAAAATCTGATAATTTGATGTCTCCTTTTTTATCAATTCCAATATTTCCTGGTTTCAAATCTTTGTGAACAATTCCTTCTTGGTGACAATTATTTAAAGCTAAAGCCATTTGGTATGCATACTTGGCTGAAATTTCAATTTTAATTTCGCCTTCTATCTCTTCTAATGTCCTTTCATATGGGTCTGATTTGAGAAAATAAACTGGTTCTCCTTTGTCATCAGTTCCAGTGTGAATTCCATGAATTAAGGCGATGTATCTTCTATCAGTTAAGTCAAGTAAGTCTCCACTTGAAAATTCTGCTTCTAGAATTTTTTCCATTATTTCTTTATCATTTAAATTTTCACCATGTACTTTCTTCTGTCTGGAAAATCCTCTAGAATTTGGCTCAATCATTAGGAAAACAGTTTCCCTTTCAGAATGGGAACTTACGGCCCTATATGCTTTTTTTATGGTTCCCCTTCCAGCTTTTTTGATTATCCTGTAATCCTTTACTTTTATTCTGCTACATTCAATGATTTCATCAATTCCTTCTGGATTTTTATTTAATACACTTTGCATCCTATCAAAATTAGATTTATCAGAAATTGCTATATCTTTTAATTTATCTTTTACGTAATTTAAACCTAATCTTTTAACATCTCTTTCAGCGCAAGGAGAAGATAAGTAATCTCTAGAAAATTTGTTAGCTTTATCTTTTAAGGGAGTAATTTTTTCTTCAGTCAAAGTTAAAGCAAAATCCTCTAATGATTTGGTTACTACTCTTTTTACATGATTGTCATTGTTTGCTATGGCTACTCCATATAATTCTAAGTATTTTTTTGGAGAAACTGCTATAACTTTATCTAAAGTTTCTGCAGTTTTAAATCTTACTCTGTGATTAGAATGATTAATACCTTTTATAAATAATTCTTCAAATAGATCAAGGTCGTATTGAGGCAAAAATGATATAGATTCAAAAACTTTTCCTGTCTGAAATTTATCTTTTGATTCAATCAATTTCATAAACATCTTCTTGTAGTCCTCTATGCTGATGCGGGAAATTTTTTCTAAATTTTTTCTTATATAATCATCATAATTTTCAGACCTTTCCATTAAATTTCTACATGTTTCAATAAATTTAACTGGTTCATTATCAGACATAACATCTAAAGCCTCAAAAAAAGATTCAATTTCCAACTCTGATTGATACTCAAAATAATCAACAAAATACTCTACATGTTTCAAGAACAAACCAATATCTTTTCTTGCAACACTTGGAAGACAGTTTACTAAATATAATTTGAAATCAATTGATTTTTCAAACAACCTAAGAAATTCTTCTGTGTCTTCTTCTACCAAAGAATCAAGTGTTCCAAAAACTTCATCCTTTACTTCATGATTTCTTCTTGAGGCAAGAATTTTTTCAAATACTTCTACATATCTTTTTGGATCTGCTTTAGCCAACCCTCCTAATGATTTTGCAGTTCCAAGTTTTAAAACGTATAATTTCTTGTTTAAATTATTCCAAAAAATTTCAACATATTTTTCAGGATTAATTTTCGCTAAATGGTGAATTTGTTCAGTTACTCCTTCATCAATCATTCTTGAATTAATGTTGAAATACCTTTCATAAAATTTCACAAATTCTTCTTTGTTTTTTAAAATAAATTGGTCAAATGATTTTGCCATTGGATTTATTAAAGAATCATTTTTTTCTTTTAGTGCATCATTTAATATTTTCACATACAATTCAGGATCAGAATCCAATAATAAATGTAAATTTCTTACTGTTTCTTCAAACACCTCGGTATCTGGAGCATAGGTTATTCCTTTTTTACAAAATTGAGAGAATAATTCTTTATTTTCATTTACTACAACACCTAAATGTCCAATTAATATCTCTTCAGGATAATTAAAATGACGACTTTTACTAGTCATTAACTCATTCTCAAAAAATACTTTTAAATGCTCAGCAATATCACTTGGGAAAAGTTTTGCAAAAGTATCTAAATTTCTGGCAACAGTTAATTTTGGACTTTTACCTTCTAAGTATAATAGAACTTGTTCATTAACAATTCTTCTGAATTCAGTAGGGTTAATTTCAGATAAATTTTCTAAAGAATTTGTAACTTCAAACTGATTGTTAATTACTGTGTCATCAAGGATGAATTTCATGGCAGCTAAATAACCGCCCTGATTAACCCTAAGGAGGTCATTTAAATTTGATAAGGAAGCTTGTTTAACTACATGTCCACGAAATAAAATAGATTTGATGGCTAAATCTGAAAATTTCATTGGGTTTATTTCTGCCAATGCTGGCAACTGATTTGAAGTGTTTCTTTTTATTTGATCAAGGTAAGCATGTCCATACATATTCCAATTGTAGAATTGTTCAAATTTTGCTTCATCTATTTTTGCAACAACACCTAGATATTGGGAAACCAAATTTTTTTTGGTATCACCAACTGAATGATTTACACGAGCGAATAATACTTTTTCAAATTCCTCCAAAACAATTGAATCTTCTAATTCACCAATGGCATGTAAAGCTATCATTGATTTGAATTTAGTACAAAATTTACTTGTCCTGAATCCAATTTGGTAAATCTCTTTTAAATCAGGTGAATTCAAAGAAGTAAGTGATTCAACTACTTGTTTAAGTTCATCTGTAACTTCATCAACATTTGAATCATTTGCTTGTTCAAACAATTTTATAATTGTTGTTTCTCTTCTATATCTTTCAATACCTTCAATTACAGATTTTCTAACCTCTGCTGTTAATGTGGATTCTAGAGACATTTAATCACTAAAGGATAACAATTTTAAAAAGATTTCCGATAATAATGGAGAATTTACAAATTTAAATGATTAGCTTTAATTAAATGTTAATTATAAATTTACAAACTATTAAATATATCTTATATAATTTCTGTGAATTATTTTTATTTATTTTTAACCTAATCATCATCAATTGCTATTGAAATTAATGTCTACTTATTACCAAAAAAAGCTTCCTCAACTTCTGAGTAACTTGGTTGCTTATTGAGTTCCTGATTAAGTAAATTTACAATTACTTCAGCTAATGATTTATTATTTATTTTCTCTCTTACTTTACGCAACATTTCACTTTTCAAAGTTAAATTTTCATAAGTTCTTTCTCTTTCAGATTTAGTTTCCCATTTTACTCTTGACAATAATGTTTCTTCTTCACTGATATTAAATAAATTAGTCCCAGTAGCTGCTTTATACATAATTAATCCTAGAGCAATTAAATCGTTTGTACCATAAGCTCTATTCAGTGGGTTAATTTTTAAGGGGTCATCAGTAGCACTACCCAAATCAATTATTACTGCTCTGTCGTTTTCTTGGTCTATCATAACATTGTTTATGTGAAGGTCAGTGTGATAGTAACCACTTTCTCTCATTTCAAGAAGTCCATTACATATGTCAGCACCATATTTTAATACTTTTTCTGATGGTAATATTCCATCATTATCAACAATTTGGCCTAACGAATCTCCTTTTATGTATTCTAATAAAATTACTCCTTCATTTAAAACGATTGTTTCTTCTGTAATAGTGCCACCAATATTTACAACATATTTGCATTGTATATCATCATTAATTTTTTTTAGAATTTCAATTTCTCTTTTTGCATCTGTTGACAATTTAAAGGTAAACCCTTGAAACTGAACAACAATTCCTTGGCACCCTTCCCCAATGAGAACATGTCTTTTACGTCCATCTATTTTTTCGTCAAAAAATCTTTCATCTATGTATGGTAACAATGACATTTCTAGTCCAAGATCAATTTCTACAGCATTTAATAATTCAACTAAAGAAGCATATGTCTCTTGCTTTTCTATAGTTGTGTTTTCTGGATATATGCCTAATTCTATAAGCGTGACTTTTTGTTCTGTAGTCAAATTTGGACTATAATTATTCCACCTTTTGGGTGAACAATCTAAATAAGTGTGAAGCCAAACAATTCTATGGAGTCCGTCATTACCATACAAGTGTGTGTCTTGTGAATAGGGATTGTGTATTTCTATTCCAGTGTATGCAGTCAAATATATTGAGTGTATGCCATTTCTTCTCAAATACATCTCTTCATCACTGATAATTGTTGCATCAGATAAATCATCCAATTCTTCACGTAAATTTTCAACATTTTTTGCATTTCTATCTCTTATTAATGTAGACTCATCTTCATCTAACAATGATTTGTAAAGAGCTTCTCTGATATCTTCCATTTGTGATTTGGTGATATAGACTGTTGGTTTTTCTTCATCTACTTTATCTTCTATTTTCATTTTTTAACCCTATATTAATCACTAAAGGATAACAATTTTAAAAATATTTCCGATAATAATGGAGAATTTACAAATTCAGATTAAGACAAACTCTTTTTTATTACAATAATCTATATAAGTGCTTTATTATTATTCTGGATATGGGTATTGACTTCGTATTTCCTTCTGCTAAAGGAACACCACCAGCCCAACGTATTAGTGTTCCATTTTTCCATGATGGTGAGGAATTATACTTTGGCTTGGTTGAAGTAGGTTGTAGTCCTGGAAAAAAAAGAAAACAATTAATGGATGGAAGATCCATGCTGCAAAAAGTATGGGAAGTTCAACAAAAAGGAATTCCAAGGATCTATAGATTTATGGTGCATTACAGACCAGAATGTGACTCTATTCCTGATAATGTTGAACATAGACCTGATGTGGTAGTTGTTTACAGGCACATAGATAATTACACTTTACAATCTCTTACCGAAACTGAACGCTCAACCATTTTAAGAAGGGCTCCAAATTTAAGAACAAGGAAGGAATTGGAAGAAATTCTTGTAAATTGTGAAGCTGACAAATTACATGCCCTAATTGTTGATAGAAGTAGGGACAATGCAATGGTGGATGTCAGAGGGATATTGGGAGAAGTTGTTGCTTTGAAAGATATTGCAGATTTGCACCCCCAAAATATGAGGATGTTAAAAAATGGGGCTATAATTGCCTTAAAAAATGGAAGAGCATGGTCTAAAGAAGTTGATGCAATTTTAATGGATCATGGAGTAAAACCTTACATAGAACTAACAGCTGCATTAGATGCATCTCCTTATTTAGAAGTGAGGCAAAGGCTATATTAGCTTCATCCTACAAAGATTTTATACTTTTCATTCTTAAGAAGCTCGGCCATAATTCTTTTTACTACAACTAAACTAGGATCTGGGATTAATTTTACTCTATTCTTTAAATCCTCAAAACTTTCGAAAGGCTTACCTTTTCTTTCGTTGAGAATCTCCCACATATGTTTTTTACCTAATCCTGGAAGTAACTCTAATTGATGCATTCTCATACTTAAAGGCTGAGCTTTATTGAAAAATGCGATGAATTTAGTTTCATTCTTTTCAACTATCTTAGTAATAGCATGAATTAGCTCTTTCTCTGCAGTTGAAGTTAACCTTTCAGAACTAATTTTACCTTTAATATGATGAATTTCATCCCTTTTCCCTTCACCAATATAAACTTCTTGTTGAGGGCGTAAATGAATCTCTTTTTTAGGGATAAGTTCCAGTAAAGTAAGATGATTTACTCCAATAGCTTGAGCAATTGGACTTTTTAGACTACCTTGATCCGAAGAATATCCGTGTGGAAGAAAATCTAGTACAACTGCTTGTTCTTCTCTAAGTACATTCTCTTGTGGTTCTTGTGTCATTTTTTTTGTAAAGTAGGCTAAGTTAATAAAAATTGCGCTTTTTAAAAGAAAAAAGTTACGTTTTAAACTCTTTAACAACCTTAACGATGCTTTCTTGATCTTTTTTAGGCATACTTAAGGGGTATGCTTGAAGAACAATCTTCAAATCGTTGGTAGTTGTGGGTAGAAAATCGGTTATTTTCATAATATGCTCTTCTTTAAGCCTGGTTAGGTTTAAATCAAGCAATTTTTTTGTAAGTTCATCTTTTTTACTTTGTGATAGAATTACGTCAAGATTATCCAGAAAATCATTAGCTTTATTTGTCCTATAATTAACTTCTTCGTCCCTTTTTTGGATCTTTTTTATAAGTACCTTTACGTCGGCAAGGGATAAGTGTTCTTCTGATATAAATTGTGGATTTACCATTTTAATTGTTTACCTTTAAAATGGTACTCAAAAATTTGATTTTTGTGTGTACCATTTTATTTTTTTAAGTGAATAGGATGTATAAATAGGTGTTTTTCTTTGCCACCATCTTTAATGATTACTTCATAGCAGGAGCCTTTCATTTTACCTGAAATTGTGCCTGTTAAACCATGGAATCTTGGGAAAAATCTGCCTTTAACAACATTAGAGTTGATTTTTAAGTTAACTTTCTCTCCTTCCTTAAATTCTTGCAAATACTTGCTTATCGAGATTTTACCTTTAGTTCGATAATTTCGCTTGAACTTATGTCGGGTTTTCCTTTGTTTTGTTCCTATTCTAGTAACCATTTGAAATACCTGCTATATGAAAATGGTTCCAAAAAATCTTATTTTTTGATACCATAGGGGGTAAGTTAAAGGTGTGCTTTATAAAGTTTTTGGGCAATATCTGATTGAGATACTATTGTTCTCAATATGCTAGTGAATTATTGTTTTTAAAATAGTTTTTAAAGAAACTACCATTTTGAGGAATTATGGACTTTTATCAAGAAATAGCAGCAGAACTTAAGAAAAGAGATTTTACTAGTAAACAATGGACTTCTTTCAAAAGAGATCTCTCTATGAAGCACAAATTACCTAAAATTCCTACAAATATAGACATTCTTTTACACATTCAAAATGAAGAAATTCCTCTTCTAATCAAGAAGTTGCTTACAAAACCTACAAGAACCATCTCAGGAGTCTCTCCAGTTGCCATTATGACCGCTCCAGCAAGATGTCCTCATGGGAAATGTACCTATTGCCCCGGCGGTTTAAATTCTCCTTGGGGAGATGTCCCTCAATCATACACAGGTCATGAACCAGCTACCATGAGAGGTATCAGAAATGATTATGATT
Source organism: uncultured Methanosarcinales archaeon (assembly GCA_964552945.1). Classification (GTDB taxonomy): domain Archaea; phylum Nanobdellota; class Nanobdellia; order Woesearchaeales; family GW2011-AR9; genus CAZEAB01. The sequence goes on along the minus strand of CAZKIP010000002.1, from coordinate 188,118 downwards.
CCTATTTACAAGTTTTTAACAGATTACAACAATATGCTTTACTTGGACATAGTTTTGATAAAATTGAGATTATTATTATGGGTGGAACGTTTACAGCAACTTCTTTAGAATATCAAGAAGAGTTTGTCTATGGTTTGTATAAAGCAATGAACGATTTCTCTGATTTATTTTTTGAAAATAATGAATTTAAATGGAAAGAATACAAAGAATTTTTCATGCTTCCTGGAGAGATGAGAAGTGCGGAGAGAGCTTTTAAAATTAAAGAAAAATTGTATCAAATGAAAAAAGAAAACGTTCTTTCATTGGAAGAAGAGCAGTTAAGGAATGAGACTTCTAAAGTGAGATGTGTTGCTCTATGTATTGAAACGAAACCAGATTGGGGTTTATTAAAAGAAGGAAATGTAATGCTAAGACAAGGATGTACCAGGGTGGAGTTGGGAATTCAATCTGTTTATGATGATGTCTTAAAAGAAGTACATCGTGGTCATGATACAGAAACTGCTAAAAAATCAATTCAAATTTTAAGAGATTTGGGATTTAAGATAAATTTTCATTACATGCCGGGACTTCCTTTAACAGATAGGGAAAGGGATATTGCTGGAATGAAACAATTATTTACTGATCCTGATTACAAACCAGACATGATTAAATTCTACCCTTGCATGGTAGCTGAGGGAACTGCCTTATATCAAAAATGGAAGAAAGGAGAGTATGAACCAATTGATACAGAGGAAGCAGCTTCAAGGATTGCGGAGATAATGCCTTTAATCCCTGAATATTGTCGTGTACAAAGAGTACAAAGAGACGTTCCAACAAAATATTGGAAAGCAGGAGTTGATAGAACTAACCTTAGGCAATATATGGATCAAACCAGGGTTGTAGAAAGTAGAGATATTAGATCAAGAGAACCTAAAGGAAGAGATATTAATTGGGATAAAGTTGAGATCAAAGTATCAGAGTTTACCGCTTCAGGAGGAAAGGAGTTTTTCATTTCTGCTGAGGATGTTAGTCAAGACATTTTGATTGGGTTTGCTAGATTAAGATTTCCAAAAGAATTCTTAAGAGAAGAAATAATTGAAGGTAGTGCCTTGTTAAGAGAATTGCATATTTATGGAACTGCCACTGCTATTGGTTCTTCTGGGATGGTGCAACATAAGGGATGGGGTACTAAATTGATGCTGAAAGCTGAAGAAATTGCTATTTCTTTCAAGAAAAAAAAGATGGTTGTTATTTCGGGAGTGGGTGTTAAGAAATATTATGAAAATAAATTGGGTTATGATAAAGAAGGACCTTATATGGTTAAATCACTTTAAAAGAGATTCTAATTCTTTTGAAGTCCTATCGTAGGATTTATGCATTTCTGGAATGTATTTTTGAGAAACATTGTATTGTAAGACTCTTTGTTGTACGGATCTTCCAAAACCCAATATTGCTTCGGTGAACACTCCACTCACAAAACCAGTTTGAACATGGGAAGAAAAATCTGTATCGCTACCAAATAAGTACATCACTGCGTGAATTCCTGCACCACCAAGTGCACCCAATCCTCCAACAACCATAAGTCCTTTTAGAAGGTGTATCCCTTTTTTTTCAGCCATCCTTCTTCTTACTTCGATATTATAATTGGAATGAGCCCATTCAATTAATAAGCCATGATTTTTTAGAACTCTTTTTCCAGTTTCTGGTAAATCGTACTCGGAAATTAATGAATCAAGATTATATTTTTGATTTTTTTCCAATAATCCCAATAAGTTGTGCTCAAATTTATTTAACATATCTACATGATTCATTTGATGTAAATTGGAATTCTTTTTTATAAATAATTTGTATGAAAATAGAAAAAAAGAAAGAAAATAAAAAATTAAGCTTCTGGTTCAGCTGCTTCTGCAGGTTGTTCAGGAGCTAACTTATTTAATTCAAGTTGAACGATAGCAGGCATAACAATCCCTACTAAGATGTATAACACAAACCACAAGATTGTATTGTTATCCTTCTTTACATATGTAGCAAAAGCTTCACAATATTTGTATGCCCAATAAATGTTAGCAACAGGAATGATTATTAACCACGCGGTTGGAATTTCTCCACCCATTTCATTCATCTCTTTCTTGGTTTGAACCATCCAATATATACTATAGATACCAAAAGTAATGAATGAGAACAAATACACTAAAAATACATTTCTATGTTTTACCATTTTTCACCTCAGATGATAGTTTTTCTGTATTAAATAAAGGACATTTATAATATTTACTATAATGGGGGAGGGGTATAGCTGAATTTTCTTATAATTTTTAGAAAAAATATTTATTCTAATCAAAATTGAGAAAGTTGATTGATTTGTTAAGATCTTTAGGATGAATTACAAAAATTGTATCAGTCCAGCAAGATAAGAACTCAGAGATATTAACCCCATTCTCCGCAAATAAAGAAGTTAAATATGCAATTACACCAGGAATGGTTTCAATCTCTTTGGGTGATTTTATGTTTATCAAAACCATGTTTTTGTTAATTTTTATTGGTTTTGAATATTTCTCTATCAGCTTTGAAAATTTTTCTTGTGTAATAATTGTGTAATTATCAGAACCTTCAAGTACATAAGAAAAACCAGATTCTCTTTTTATTTGAGTTTGCATCTTTTCAATGTAATCAAAACTAATCATTTTATGCACGATAAAAACTACTATTTTATTCTTTATTTCTATCTCTGACATGGCAAGAAGTTTAGAAATTTCTTTCTCTTCTACAAATTCTTTTTTCAGTTTATCATGAGTTCTTCTTGCTGCTATTAGAATAGCTTCCTTAGAACTTTGTTTTTCTATTTTTAATTCTTTAGAAATATGTCTGGCTAAAGCAGAATAATTAATGAGACCTTTCTTTAAACAATTCTTCACATAGGGATGTTCATTAATGTACTCATTAGTTAATTCAGTTGTACTTTTTCCAAAATCTTTATTTTTCTTCATTTTGAATTTGCTAAGGTTTCTTTTAATCCTATCCGATTAATGAAATATGTTGCAATATATAAATTTAACTACTCTGTTTCAAATAGAACAAATCTGTCTATTTAAGTTTTGTATTGGTCATCAACTATAAATCATTATCAAAAAAATAGTTTTTGATTAAAATGGTAGAAAAAACTAAAGAAAAAGTAATACTAGCGTATTCGGGAGGACTTGATACTTCTGTAATACTCAAATGGCTTTTGGATAAAGGATATGAAGTTATTTGTTATATTGCAGATGTTGGTCAAGATGATGATTTTGACAAAGCTAAATCTAAAGCTCTTTCAATTGGGGCTAGCAAGGTTTATGTAGAAGATTTGAAAGAAGAGTTTGTAAAAAAATACATTTTTCAATCTTTGAAAGCAAATACTCTCTATGAAGGTAAGTACCTTCTTGGAACTTCTTTAGCAAGACCGCTAATAGCAAAAAAGCAAATTGAGATTGCTAAGAAAGAGGGAACCAATTTAGTTTCTCATGGAGCTACTGGTAAGGGTAATGACCAGGTGAGATTTGAATTAGCGTACATGAAATTGATGCCAGAAGTAGAGGTTATAAGTCCTTGGAAAAATCAAGAATTTTTAACTCAATTTGATGGAAGAACTGACCTAATCAATTATGCTAAGGAAAAAGGAATTCCAATTGATTCGACACATCAAAAGCCATATAGTATGGATGATAATATCATGCACATTAGTTATGAAGCTGGGTTACTTGAAGATCCAAAGTATGAAGCAATGGAAGAAATGTTTCTAAAAACAGTTTCTCCTAAAAATGCCCCAGATAAAGAAACTAAAATCATGATTGAGTTTAAACAAGGTGTTCCAGTTAGTGTTGTTAATTTGACTGAGAAGGAAGAAGTTACGGGAGCATTGGAGCTGTTTCAATACTTAAATGAACTTGGTGCTCAGAACGGAATTGGAAGAATTGATCTTGTTGAAAATCGTTTTGTTGGAATTAAATCTAGAGGGATTTACGAAACACCTGCAGGGACCATCTTGTTAAAGGCACATCTGGACATCGAGGGAATAACTTTAGACAAGGAAGTATGTCATTTGAAGGATTTGTTGATGCCCAAGATTGCGGAGCTGATATACAATGGTTTTTGGTTCAGTCCTGAATTTGAAGTATTAATGAGTGCAATAGACAAGAGTCAAGAAAACATTGATGGTAAGGTCTATATGACGCTTTACAAGGGCAATGCTTACGTAACAGCCCGTGAGTCTGAAAAGTCCTTGTATGACCAGGACATTGCCAGCATGGATAAGGCTGGTGGCTATGACCAGACTGATGCAATTGGTTTCATTAAATTGAACGCCCTGCGACTTAAATTAGGTACTAACAATGAAAATATGGGATAAGGGAATCAAACTAGAGAAAGAGATTGAAAAATTTACAGTAGGAAATGATATTTTGCTAGATAAAAAGCTGGTGAAATATGATTGTCTTGCCTCAATAGCTCATGCAAAAATGTTGAAGAGCATAAATTTGCTTGACTCATTAGAACTCAATAAATTAATTTCAGGATTAAATGAGATAATTCAGTTGAATTCTGAGGGTAAATTTATTTTGAAACAACAGGATGAGGATTGTCATACAGCTATTGAGAATTTTTTAATTTCTAAGTTTGGTGAGTTAGGTAAGAAGATACATACAGGGAGGTCAAGAAATGATCAAGTTCTTACTGCTATTAGGTTATATCAGAAGGAAGAGCTATTAGAGATAAAAAAATTGTCTTTAGGGGTTATTCGGGAGATGGAGACATTCATTAATCTTAATGGGAATATAGAGATTCCTGGTTATACGCATATGCAGAAAGCAATGCCAACCAATGTTAAAACGTGGATAGGTAGTTTCAAAGATTCGATGAAGGACAACATTTTGTTACTTGATTTTGTTATCACTTTAGTAGATCAGAATCCTTTAGGTAGTGCTGCAGGTTTTGGAGTACCTGTTTTTAAGATAGATAAAACTCTCACTGCTAAAGAATTGAATTTCTCAAAAGTAATGAAAAATCCAATGTATTGCCAATTAAGTAGAGGAAAATTTGCTGGACAAATTGTAAATGTGATTTCATCAATAATGTTTGATCTGAATAAATTAGCAACTGATTTATTGTTATTTAGCATGAAAGAATTTGGTTTTATTAAATTGCCTACAGAATTTTGTACTGGAAGTTCAATCATGCCGCAAAAAAAGAATCCAGATGTTTTAGAATTACTTAAAGCAAAGTATTATGTGATTCTGGGCGAGGAGTTTAAAATAAAAAGTTTGATTACTAATTTAATGTCTGGATATAACAGAGATGTGCAACTTACTAAAGAACCTTTAATGAACTCAGTAGATATTGTTAAACAATCTTTGGCTATTGCTTCTTTAGTTGTGTCTAACATACAAATGAATGAGAAGAAGTGTTCTGATGCAATGAGTGATGAGTTGTATGCCACAGAAGAAGCATATAAGTTAGTTGAGAAAGGCATGCCTTTTAGAGAAGCGTATAAAGTAGTTGGAAAGAAGTACATCTGATTTTATGCAATACGTAATCCATTGGTCACTTCTCTTTCTGGATGAAATAAAACCACCTCGTTATTTATTAGAACAATGCCGAGAACCAAACACTCTGACATAAAATTAGCAATTTGTTTAGGTGGGAAATTTGTTACTGCAATAATTTGTTTTCCTATTAAATCTTCTTTATTGTATAATTTTTTAATTTGCGCGCTTGATTGTTTGATTCCATTATCTCCAAAGTTTATTTTTAATTTATATGCTGGATTCCTAGCTTTAGGAAAATCTTCTGCATCAATGATAGTACCAACTCTCATTTCTACTTTTTCAAAATCATTCCATGTTATTGCCATTTCATGATTTTGTTTACTGTTAGTTATAAATTTTTTGTATAACACTTATTTTTGAATCAAAAACTTTATAGATGAAAACAATCTGCTACAGAATATGAAGAAAGTGGCCATATCTGAAGAAGAATGGAAAAAGAAACTTACTCCTGAAGAATACCACGTTTTGAGAGAAAAGGGGACGGAAGCTCCTTTCAGTGGAAAATATGTCAAGTATGATAAAAAAGGGAAGTATCTTTGTGCTGCTTGTGGCAATGAATTATTTTCATCAGACACAAAATATGATTCATCTTGTGGATGGCCCAGCTTTTACGATGCAAAAAAAGATGCTATAGAATTCAATGATGATTCTAGTCTTGGAATGAAAAGAACCGAAGTTACATGCAAAAAATGTGGTAGCCATTTGGGACATATTTTTGATGATGGTCCTGAACCAACTGGTAAAAGATTTTGTATAAATTCATTATCTATTGATTTTATCAAAAAAAAAGAAAAATTTAAGGTTCTATGAATATTATATTACCTCTTTTTTCCATAGATAAAAATCTCTGTTTTAAATAATCTTTTTCTTCTGGAATAATTTACTGATAACTTTTCTTTCTTGAACAGGGCAAGAATCTTTTTCTTGTCTTCAACCAATATGGCATTTGGTGAAATGTTCATAAAATTACTTTTACTATAGAAACAAAATTTCCCTTTCTTATTAAGAATTCTTTTTACATCATGAACAAATGCAGGGACATCTTTAACATAACCTATGTCATTAAAGGAAACAAATGAATCTACTCTTTCGCAATCTGTAGGAATTTTTAAATTTCTTAATAATTTAATACTAATATGTTTTCTATTTTTTTCAGAAACTTTTTCTTTGAAAACTTTAATTTCTTCTTTAGATTGATTGGCAATAATTATTTTACGGAAAGGCATTTTAGTTTTAACAATTTTCTGAGTAAATGATCCCATAGGAGAGTTATAAACCATTATTTTTTTCTTTTTACTAAATGGACCTACCAATGAAATTATTTTGTTGAAGGTTCGCTTAGGTAATGGAATAACGTTATAATAATGAGATAAGTTGGCCATCATATTACGTCTTAATGTAACATATTTTTTGTCATAAAACAATTCAATAGCGAAGTAAGCAGGTATTCCAAAGGCAATCAAACCAGCTGAAATTCTAAGTATATCTAATGCACTATGGGTTTCTACAATGAACATGTAAAGTAAGAAAATCATGAAAAGAATTGTAATCATAGGTCCAACTTTTCCAAACATAACTTTGTATGGTCGTTTAAGTTCTGGTTTCTTGAACCTCAATATTACCACACTTAACAACACTGCTGAATAGACAACTAAAATGAGAGGAATTAACATATGAAGTAAAGTTTCGTAAGAACCTGCTCCAACAAAAACTAAAGCAGAGACAACCAGTATTTGAAACATTATTGAAACGTAAGGACTTTTATGTTTAGGATGAATTTTAGCAAATTGAGTAAAGAATAATTTATCTTCTGCTATTGACATCAGTAATCTAGGGGCGGTAACAATCCATCCAGCAGTTGCTCCAATTACTGAAATAAAAATTAGGACGGCAAAGATTATCCCTCCAACTGATCCAAAATGTGTGGCTCCTAAATCTTTAAGTGGAGCAAGAGATGCCGAATATTGTTCCCACGGAATTGTTCCCATTGCTGTGAAAGCTAATAAGAAAGATAGCACTGCGATAATTAGAGTTCCATAAATTAATGCTTTTGGCATTATCTTAGATGGGTTTTTGGTTTCAGCTGCCAGAAAGATTGCTGATTCCCACCCAAAAAAGGTTTCTGCAATAAAGAAGATTGCTAAAATAACACTCATTGTTGGAAAAACAAAGAAAGGATCAAAATTTTGTGGATTAAGATTAATGAACCCAGGAATAATTATTGCAATGACTGCGGTTAAGGTAATAAGAGCGAATGTTACAAGAACAACGGTTGATGTTTGCATTCCTCTGAAAGCAACGTAACTGAATGCAACGATTAAAAAAATAGCAATAGGAACATAAGTAAATGCATACTTAATAGGGATGAGATATTGCAATGCACCAAGTAGAAGCATAGCTATTGTTACACTACCAGCAATTGATGTTGTCCAACCAATGATAAAAGACCAGAATCTTCCATAAGATTGTTTTGCAAACTCATATACTCCTCCAGCTTTGGGAAACATAGAAACTAATTCACCAAAACACATGGCGATGTAAACAGATATTAGCGAAAGAATTCCCCAAGATAATAAAGAAGCTGGACCGGCATGCTTTGCACCAGCGGATGTAAGGAACCAGATCCCAGTTCCCATAATTGAGTTGATGGTAATTAATAAGATGACCTTGAAACTTAGAGTTTTCTTCATAGTTTTTTCGTGAGGCTGAACTTTCCTTATTTTTGTTTTTTTGACATATTTCCTTGTCCTAATAAATCTCGGAGCCCTTGCTCCAAATCTAATTAGTCTAAGTAGACGTCCATACCTTGCAAATCTAGCAAGTCTGGCAGCTCTAGCTAAAATTCTAATTCCTCTTAAAGCTCTAATTAAAACAAGGCCTTCTATTCCTAAAAATATTAAGTTGAAAGGAATTGTAGCAATGATATCAAGAATGTGTTTTTTAACATAAGGAAAGAATTGAGGTGTATCAAACCATCTATAATATAGATCAATAGCAAAAATGACAATTACATAAACGTCGAAAATGTCAATAAAGATACCCATTCCTTTACTAACACCATAGAATAATTCAATTATTGTAACAACAAGAAGAAGCACCAATGAAGGTGGAATTAATAATTGTATAACTTTATCAAGACTACTTCTCGGTTTAATCTCATCTCTTTTTTTGACCATAAACATCCCTCTTTTTTTTTGGAAAGAAGTTGGTGTTTTTAAATGTTCTTTTTTTTAACTTATGACTTTTTAACTTATGGTAAGAATTATAAACTAAAACATAATACTTAGAAAATAAATATAATATTTACATAATAAATTGTTTGAAAAAATATATTAAATAATTGAGGTGAAAAGATGGGAAAATTAACTATTTACACTACTTCTGTTTGTCCGTGGTGTAAAAAAACAAAAGAATTTCTTAAGGAAAACAAAATTCCTTATACTGAGAAAGATGCTACCAAACCTGAAAATCAAAAAGAAATGGTTGAAAAATCTGGTCAAACTGGAGTTCCAGTACTTGACATCAATGGAATCATTGTTGTTGGGTATGCTCCCAAAGAGATCATGAAACTTGTTAAAAAAGGTAAAAAGTAAGATGTTTTGAGGTATAGTTTGACATTAAGATGGCCAAAAAAAAAGTTGTGAAAAAAACTACAAAGAAACCTGTTAAAGCAAAAAAACCTAAAAAACCTAAAATTATCAAAGGTAAAGGTGTTTGTACTACGTGTGGTTAATTTTTTTATTTTATACTTTATTTTTAATCAATCGAACAACAAAGTAAAAAAAGATGACTAGACATTTTGTATTAGGAAATGGAACTATATTAGTTGGATTAGACAGAGATGCTAGGTTACGTGACTTCTATTTTCCCTACGTTGGTTCAGAGAATCATGTCAATGGTAAGATTCATCATCTTGGCATCTGGGTAAATGGAATGTTTACCTGGTTTGATTCTGATGAGTGGAAGAAGGATTTGTCATACAAGAAAGAGACTTTAGTAACTAATATTGTAGCTGTTAATGAAAGGTTGGGGGTACAAATAACTTTTAACGATGCTGTAATTTATGATCAAAACATTTTTTTACGTAAATTGACTTTTCAAAATTTATCAAACGAAAAAAAGGAAGTGAGAGTTTTCTTTCATCAACAATTTGAGATTTCAGAAGGAAACATTGGGGATACTGTTTATTACAATCCCTTATTAAAATCTGTAATTCATTACAAAGGAAAACGTTATTTTTTAATGAATGGTTGTATTGCCAAAAAGGGTATCACTGAATATGCAACAGGTTTAGTTGGTGAATTTGGTCTTGAAGGAACTTATAAGGATGCTGAAGATGGAGTTTTAAGTAACAATCCAGTTGAACATGGTTCGGTCGATTCAACTATTTCATTTCATCTTCAATTACCAGCTAAGAAGTCAAAAGAGTTATTTTATTGGATAGCAGTTGGAAAAGGTTACCATAATGTAGAGGATTTAAATGAATTGATTTTAAAGGAAACACCGGAAAAGTTATTAGAAAAGACTGAGAAGTATTGGAAAAAATGGGTTAACAAAACTAAATTTAATTTCATGGGTCTTTCAAATGAAGTTGTTGATTTATTCAAACGTTCTTTGTTGATAATTAATACGCATGCCGATAAAGGAGGTTCTATAATCGCTTCTTCTGATTCAGAGATGCTTCGTTCACGTAAGGATACCTATAGTTACATGTGGCCAAGAGATGGAGCTTTAATTGCTCGTTCATTAGATAGGGCTAATCACACCGAGGTTACTAGCCAATTTTTCAGGTTTTGTGTAAATGTTGTTACTAGATATGGTTATTTACTTCATAAATATCGTCCAGATGGCTCTCTTGGAAGCAGTTGGCATTCATGGTTAAAAAATGGAAACATTCAATTACCAATTCAAGAAGATGAAACGGCACTTGTGCTAGATGCCTTATGGAAACATTATGTACAACATGGTAAAAAAGAAATCATGAAGGAGTACCTTGACAAATTTATCCGTCCTGCTGCTGATTTCATGGTTTCATATATTGACAAAAAAACAGGTTTACCTAAAGAGACATACGATCTTTGGGAAGAAAAGTTAGGGATCCATACTTTTACTTGTGCAACGGTTGTAGCTGGATTAAATGCTGCTGCTAATTTTGAGAGAATATTTGGAACTAAAGAAGCGGAAAAGAAGTATCTTAAGGTAGCTGATTCAATTAAAAAAGCCATTCTAAAGTATTTATATGATGAAGAATTGGGTTATTTTGTTAAAATGGTTTACTATGATGGTGATGAGTTAAAGAAAGATACAACATTAGATTTTAGTAGTGTATATGGTATTTTTCAGTTTGGCGTTCTTGACAGCGATGATGAGCGTGTGAAAAGTTCAATTGATGCTTCTGTTGAAAGGTTGAAATGTAATACCTCGAGTGGTGGTTTTGCAAGATATACGGATGACTATTATTTTCGTATTGATAAACAAGGAACACCAGGAAATCCATGGTTCATAACTTCATTATGGATGGCTGAGTATTATATCCATAAAGCATACAATAAAGAGATGTTACAACCTGCTATAGAGATATTTGACTGGGTTGTTTCTCATGCTTTAGAAACTGGCATCCTTTCTGAACAGATTAATCCACATTCTGGAGGCCCAGTTTCAGTTGCTCCATTAACTTGGAGTCATGCAGGTTTTGTAATTGCAATCAATAAATATTTGGAGAAACTTGATAATTTGGGGATATGTAAAGATTGTAATCCTCCAAAATTGAAGGAACTGGATGAAAAATGAATGCTGATTATTTGGAGATGATTTGAGAAATGAAAGTTACAAAAATAAATCTCTTTTTGAACCACCAAAGTGAGGTGCCTTCACTTTGAAAGTTTTAATGTTTGGATGGGAATTCCCCCCTCATCATAGTGGAGGTTTAGGAACTGCTTGTTATGGTTTGACAAAAGGTTTAGCAAATAATGGGGTGGATGTGACCTTTGTAGTGCCTCGTTTGCCAGATGTTGCTGATTCTGAATACGTTAAGCTAGTTGCGGCAGATATGATGGCCAAAGTTGTTACAATAAATTCTCCATTACAAGCATATATGACAGAGGATGAATATACAATGATGATGAACGATTCAAATTATTCTCCTACTAAGAATAAATCTATGTATGGGAACAATTTATTTTCTGAAGTTAGGAGATATACTCTACAAGCGGGAGGAGTCGCTGAGAAATATGAACATGATGTAATCCATGCTCATGACTGGATGACTTATCAAGCAGGTTATGAAGCCAAAAAAATATCGGGAAAACCTTTAGTTTTACACATCCATGCTACAGAATTTGATAGGACTGGAGGTAATGGATTGCATCCTTATGTGCATCAGATTGAAAGGGAAGGATTTGAACATGCTGATAGAATAATAGCTGTTAGCAGATTTACGAAGAACAAATTGGTTGAAAAATATAATGTTAACCCTGATAAGATTGAAGTTGTACATAATGCAGTTGAACTAACTCCTCAACCTATTAGAAAGGAAAGGACGAAGAATGTATTGTTTTTAGGCAGGGTGACTTTACAGAAAGGTCCCGATTATTTTATTTCTGCAGCAAAAAAAGTATTAGAATTACGTAATGATGTTACATTTATCATGGCAGGAAGTGGAGACATGCAGAGATCTATGATAGAAAAGGCAGCTGAACTTGGTATTGGTGATAAGATTCTTTTTTCAGGATTTTTAAGAGGGAAGGATGTAGATAGAGCATACCAATTGGCTGATCTCTATGTAATGCCTTCAGTTTCAGAACCTTTTGGGATAACTCCCCTAGAATCTTTAAACAACAATGTTCCTGTGTTAATTTCTAAACAATCGGGTGTTTCTGAAGTTTTGAATCATTGTTTGAAAGTAGATTTTTGGGATATAGAAGAAATGGCTAGCAAGATTATTGGTGTTCTTGATTATAATGAATTGTGGCATAGTTTACGTGAGAATGGTGCCAGAGAAGTTGGTAGGTTTAGTTGGAATGAACCTGCTGCCAAATGTGTAGATGTTTATGAAAGTTTGATGGTCAAGGTTGCAGGGTAGAAGTTTTTATAAATTTGTTATAAGTTTATTATTACTAAATAAGTTTTTTATGCAGCAGTTACCTTTTTATACTATAACTCATTACTTTACGTGTGAGGATAGAATGTCTAAAAGAATCTTAAAGGAGGTACATCCCGATAAACACTTCTGGCTAGCCAATGGTAAAGCAATTAAGAACCTCCATGAATTACGAAATTCACTCCAACAAATGGACGATGCTATTTTTGGTCATCACGTTAATGATGAAAAACATGACTTTCATAATTGGGTAAGAGATATTCATCAAGATGAGAAATTGGCTAGTGCAATGCTCCAACATAAACACAGGAAAGGGGTTTTGTATGAAGTTGCAACAAGAATTAAGGAAGTTGAAGCGGCTGTTGTTAAAATCTCAAAAGGAAACTCTCCAAAAAAGAAAGTTGCTAAAAAGGTTGTGAATAAAAAGAAGGCAGCAAAAATCAAGGTCAATAAAAGTAAATCTGGCAAAGTCAGAGTTACTAGAAGCAAAAATTTAAAGAATAATGTTACTAAAAATGCAATTTCTAGAAATATAAAAAAAATAAAAAAACCTTCTTCTCTCATTGAGAAAAAACCTTTCAATTTTAACTATTTTGATAATCTACCTACTCCTCATAAGATTGAGGCAGTAGCAATTATTTCAGCAGTTTTGCTTTGTGCCATTACAATTGGTTTAGGTTCTAAAGCGGCAACTATGACTGGTGCTGCAGTAACTATAGCTAATGAGGTACAACTTCTAAGTATAGGGGGAGTGGGCGCAATAGTTGTACTTCTTTTCATTGTATTACATGCAGTTCAAGTAAGAGAGTGGTAAGTGTATGTTTCTATTTTCAAGTCCACCAGCCTTTTAGACTAAATAGATACAAAGTATTTGACATAGGTTCTTCTAGAAATTATTTTGATGATGAAAAGAATAAAGCTGTTCTAATTAAAGTTGCTAGAAAATGTTACTTACCTACAAACAAAATATTGTTATATTTAATCAAAAAACACCCAGAATTTAAAATTAGTTTCAGTCTCTCAGGAGTTTTTCTTGAACAATGTCAAAAATATCTTCCTGAAGTATTAGAAAGTTTTCAAGAACTTGTAAAAACTGGCAATGTAGAGATATTAGCAGAAACATATTATCATTCTCTAGCATATTTATATTCAGAAAAAGAATTTGAAGAACAAGTTAAACTTCATATGGATATAATTCAGCGGTTATTTAATGTCACTCCAAAAGTATTTAGAAACACCGAGTTGATTTATCAAAATTCTTTGGCAAAGAAAGTAGCAGAGATGGGATTTAAAGCCATTCTCTTGGAAGGTTGGGACAATGTCCTTGGTTGGAGATCTCCAAATTATGTTTACAAATCATTGTGTGGAAACATCCCTCTTTTATGTAAAAATTATCGTCTATCTGATGATGTAGCTTTCAGATTTTCAAATAAAGAATGGAAAGAACATCCTCTAAGTGTTGAAAAATATGCTTCCTGGATTAATGCTGTGAATGGCAATGGTGATACAGTTAATTTATTCATGGACTATGAAACTTTTGGAGAACATCAGTGGGAATCTACTGGAATTTTTGAATTTTTACGTCATCTTCCAGGAGCTTTATTACAACATCCTGATAACAATTTCAAATTTCCAAGTGAGGTAGCAGAATATCCTGCACGTGATGTTTTAGATGTCCATAACCCTATGTCTTGGGCAGATATGGAGAGAGATGTGAGTGCATGGTTGGGAAATGATATGCAATGCTCTGCTATTGAGAAATTGTATTCTCTAGAAAAATATATAAAGGAAAAAAATAGTCCAGAATTATTACATTTGTGGAGAAAGATGCAGACATCTGACCATTTTTACTATATGTGTACTAAATGGTTCAGTGATGGTGATGTCCACAAGTATTTCAATCCGTATGATAGTCCTTATGATGCGTTTATTTATTTTATGAATGCATTTAAAGATTTGAAAGATAAAATTGATTGCTCACAAGTTGAATTGACAAAAGAGGTAGTGTAAATGGGACGCAAAAGAACTAAAACATTGAATAATAAAAAAGCATCCAAAAAGAGAGTGCTAAGAAAGAAAAAAGAACCGTTATCTAATGCAAATAAATCTTATTTAGATGTACAACAGCATCACCATCAATTTTTTGTAAATGATGGACAAATTCTAAAGAATGTTTCTGAGCTACCAGATGCTTTACAGAATATGGATGCGCAAACTTTTGCACACCACGTCAATTCAGAAAAACATGATTTTGCAAATTGGGTTCATGATGTTATGGGGGCTGAATCTTTGGCGAGAGAAATGCGTTCAGCTAAAACCAAGAGAGGATTGTTAAGAACAATGAGAACAAAGCTTTAATTGTTTTTAATTTATTATTATATTTACAAATCATTTTTTAATCAAAAAAAGAGGATTGGATGCTAGAATTCAAAAAGAAGCGGTACGTTAGAAATATCCCTAAAGGTAAGTATGTTCTGGCTGGAGATATTGGTGGAACCAACTCTAATTTTGGAATTCATTATGGGAAAAAACCTAAACTAATTTTATCCATCCATTTCAAAAGTGAGGAAATTAAAGATTTTGCAGATGTTGTTAAATATGTTGTTAATCATGCCAAAAATGAGCATAATATTACTTTTTCTGCAGCATGTTTTGCAGTTGCCGGAGTTCAAACAAAAAAAGGTGTTAGCTTGACAAATAGAAATTTTAGTGTCGAGATTACAAAAATTAAGAAAAAATCGAACATTAAATCTGTTTCAGTTATAAACGATTTTCAAGCTGTTTCATTGGGAATTAATCTCCTTCCTAAAAATAAAATTATAAAATTAAAGGATGGTGTTAAAGTAAATAGAGCTCCAAAAATTGTAATTGGTGCAGGAACAGGGTTAGGGAAGGGTTTTCTAATATATGAAGAAAGTAGAAAATCATACGTCGGACATGCATCTGAAGGTGGACATGGAGATGCTGTAGCTATTGGTAAAGAGGACAGAAAATTGTTTAATTTTGTTCAAAAAGAAACCAGAAGGGAAGTAGTTGAGTGGGAAGATCTTATTTCAGGTAGGGGAATTGCTAACTTGTATCATTTCATAGGACATTTAAAAAAATATCCTAAAACTAAATATACAGATTTAATAAAAAAAGATGAAGCTCCACAAATGTCAATTTCTAAGTACAAACATAAAGACCCTCAGTCTCGAGATGCTTACAGGGCGTTTGTTAAATTCTATGCAAGATGTGCGAAAAACTTTGCATTAGATATCCTTCCTTTTGGTGGTATTTACATTGCTGGAGGCATAGCTGCTGCCAACCCAGAACCTTTCAAACATAAAATTTTTGTTGAGGAATTTGTTAATTCATTTAAACAGAAAGATTTGTTGAAGAAAATGCCTATTTTTCTTATTCACGATTATAATGTAAGTTTGTATGGTGCTGCTATTGTAGCATTACATAATAAAAGAGGCAAATTATGATGAGGTCATGAGAATGAAAATAACAAAAAATCAAATATTTTTTTATATTAATTGTGAGGTCCTATCACAATGAAAATATTCATAGATAGTGCAATTTTAAAAGATATCAGACAAGTTTTCAAATGGGGAATTCATGATGGAGTCACCACAAATCCATCTTTAATGAAGAAAGCAGTTGATGCAGGAGCTGCTAAGGATCTTAAATCATATATTAAACAAATTCTCAAATCTGCTGGTAAAACTCCTGTTAGTTTAGAAGTTACAGAGACATCAGCTGAGGGGATGATTTCTCAAGGAAGGGCCATTTACAAATTGTTTAAACCATTTGGAAATGTTTATGTTAAAGTTCCAATTAATCCTGCATTTACAACGTCTGACAAAAATCAATTAGATGGAATTAAAGCAATTAAAACTTTGTCCAGAGAAGGGATTCCGATTAATTGTACGCTTATATTTACGCCAGAGCAAGCTTACCTTGCAGCTAAAGCTGGAGCCTCATTTGTTTCTCCATTTGCAGGAAGAATGGATGATTATTTGAGAAAAAAATCTGCTTTGAAATTTGAAAAAACTGATTATTATCCTGCACAAGGGGGAATTGTTAATGGTATAATTGTGGATGATGAAGGAATTTTGTCTGGAATTCATTTGGTTAAAGCTTGTGTTGATGTTATGAAGAAAAATAAATTAAAAACTAAGGTTCTTGCTGCATCTCTAAGAAATCCTTTACAGATAGCGGAATGCATTTCTGTCAAGTCAGATATAGCGACAATACCCTTTACTGCAATTATTGCCATGCGTGAAAAACCTGCCATAACTCCAATTTTACAATTTCCTAAATTGAAGAGGAAAAAGAAAAGTCTTGTGAAAATGTTACAACATCCTAAGACATTTGAAGGCATGAAGAAATTCACTGCAGATATTGTTAAAGAATATGTGGAGTTGACTAGATAGAATCATATTAAAGTGAAATGAAATAAATCGTGAAGTAAATGGTCAAGAAAAAATCTATGAGAAAGTTGAACTTGGAGGTTATGAACACATTTTCTGAAAAGTCAATTCCTGATTTAGATCTATCTGTTCTTGCAGCATTAGAACTATTCTCAGAAGTTAAAATACCTAAAATGAAAATATCATATAAATTTCCTCTGATAGTAGGAAGTGGTAATGCCATTGCTACAGGTAGAATAATTTTTGCTGACAAATTTGCAGTTTTTGCCGATGAATCTACTTTTAAAGATAAATTAAAATCAATTAAACAAATAGATGGCGTTGTTTTATTGTCTGCATCAGGTTCTAAACATGCACCTATAATTGCTAAGAATTCAAAGAATTATAAGAAGCACGTAACTTTAATTACAAATACTAAAGATTCTGAAGCACAAAAATATGCAGACAAGACTTATCTATTCCCAAAAAATAGGGAACCTTATACCTACAATACTTCTACTTATATGGGAATGATTTTAGGTCAAACAAAAGAAAATCCTAAGAAAATTTTTCAGTTTATCAAAAATAGAGTTGATAAAGTTAAAATTCCTGATTTTTCTAAAATCAAAAAATATTACCTCATTGTTCCTGAAGAATTTGAAGGTATCATTAGATTGTTGAATGTTAAATTTATTGAATTGTTTGGAAGAAATATTTCTAGAGATGTTGAAACTTTTGAATACATCCCTCATGCTACTACGGTTGTTCCTTCGAAAGAATTATTTATTTCGTTTGGACATAATGTTGAAAAAAAAATAAAACCGCTAATTACAAAAAATACTCTCAACATTCCTCTACCTAAAAATGCTGATTATGCCGCAATGATGGCTATCGGATATTATGTTATTGGTAAAATACAAAAGCAGCATCCTGCTTGGTTTAAAAGGAACATTGTTGATTATATGAAAAAGGCATCTAAAGTTTTTGGAAAAAAGATGACTGCAATTGTTGAATAAAAAGGACAGTAAAAGAGTGATATTAAAATGGATGATGTAACATTTATAATTTTTGGAGCAACAGGAGATTTGACTAAAAGGAAGCTTATTCCTGCAATATATCATTTAATAAGAAACAAAAAAATAAACAAATTCACTTTATTTGGGGCTGCAAGAGGTAAAACAACTATTAAAAAAATTTTAGCTTCGTCAAGACCATACATTAAAAACATTGATAAAAATGTTTGGAGTAAATTGGAGAATGCTGCTTACTTCCACCATCTTGATTTTTATAAAGAAGAAGATTATCATACCTTTGGAAGTTTTTTATCAAAAATTGAAAGAAAACATCGTCTTTCTGGAAACAGAATTTTTTATTTTGCAGCTGCACCACAACATTTTGATAAAATCACTTCGAATTTACAAAAAAGTAGACTTTCAAAAGTTGCTGCTAAGCAATGGGTAAAAGTTGTATATGAAAAGCCATTTGGATGGGATTTGGCTTCTGCTATGAAAATAAACAAATGTATCCAGAGAGTTTTCAAAGAAAAACAAGTTTACAGAATCGATCATTATTTAGGTAAGGAATTGGTGGGTGATATTTCATTGATGCGGTTTACCAATCGAATTTTAGAACCTTTGTGGTCAAATAAAGACATTGAATCCATTCAAATAATAATGGATGAAGATGTTGGCTTAGAAGGAAGGGGTGATTTCTATGAACGTTATGGTGCTTTTAAAGACGTTATACAAAATCATGCTATGCAATTACTTGCTTTGACAACTATCGAAGCTCCAAATAAATTAAGCGGTGATTACATTAGAGATGAGAAAGCCAAATTATTGAAAAAAGTTAAAATTAAAGATGCTATTTTTGGTCAATATCCGGGTTATAAAAAGATTAAAGGTGTAGCAAAAAATTCAAAAGTAAACACCTTTGTTGCTTTAAGATTAGAGATTAACAATTCGAGATGGAAAGGAGTTTCTTTTTTTGTTAGAGCAGGAAAATTCTTGAATAAAAAAGAAACCAGTATTCACATTAAGTTTAAAGAAGTTGATTGTTTACTTTCAAAATTTTGTCCTGGAGATACAAATTATTTTTCTATCAGGGTCCAACCTCATGATGGATTTTCATTTGAACTCAATTCCAAGGTACCTGGGCAAAAGAATTTTACAAAGCCAGTAAAGATGGATTTCTGTCAAGGTTGTAGATCTCAACCAAATACACCTGAGGCATATGAGAATTTGCTGCAAGATGTATACAAAGGTGATCAATCTGTTTTTGTCAGAAATGATGAAATTGAACATGCGTGGAACATTGTTGATAGAGTCAATGTTGCTAAGTACAAAATTCATCCATATTCTAAAGGAAGTAAGGGGCCTAAAGAATTTGAATCATGGAGTAAAAAGAATAAAGTTAGGTGGTATTCATGAAAATAGGATTCATTGGTTTAGGTAGAATGGGGTACAACATGTCTCTTAGACTCTTAAATAAGGGGCATAAAGTTGTTGGTTATAATAAAAGCCCAGATAGTACAAGGAAATTGGCGAGGAAGGGAGGAGTTACTGCTTATTCCATTCCAGAACTTCTGAGTAAATTGGGTAAGAAAAAGATTGTTTGGTTAATGCTTCCTGCTGGAAAAGTTACAGACATAGTTATGAAAGAAGTTTTACAAGGTTTAAAGAAAGGAGACATTATCATTAATGGTGCAAACTCATTTTATAAAAATGCTGAGAGACATGATGTCTGGTGTAAAAAGAAAGGAGTTCATTTTTTTGATGTTGGTGTTTCTGGAGGAATTTGGGGATTGAAGAATGGCTATCCTTTAATGATTGGGGGGCCTAAGTCTCAATATAAAACAGTTGAACCTCTTATGAAAGCCTTATCTACAAAGAAAGGATATAAATATTTTGGTCCAGCTGGGAGTGGGCATTTTGTTAAAAGTGTTCACAATGTAATTGAATATACTTATTTACAAGGAATTGCTGAGGGGATGGAATTGTTAAGTAAGTTTAAACACAAGATAAAATTGGATGAAGCTACTGAAGGATGGCAAGATAGTTCTGTTGTAAGGAGTTGGTTATTAGATTTAACAACTATTGCTTTGCGTAGAAAGGATTTTAAAAATATTAAGCCACATGTTGGCAGTGTAACTATAGATGAACTAGAAGCTACCGTAAAATCTGTAAAAGGGCATGCTATGGCTTTTGAACAAGCTGTTAAAGAAAGAAGGTCTAAAATGAATCATTTCGTTCTTGGTAAAAGGGTGATTTCTGCGATTCGTAATGAATTTGGTGGACATTCTGTCAAGAAAAATAAATGAATCATTGGAAGAATAAATTTAAATAATAGCTCTTTTCTTTAAGCAAGATGGATGATATTGTAAAAAAGAATATTCAAGCATATGATAAAACCGTTGAAGAATATTTTGAAAATACTAAAGAACTTGAAGAAGTTGAATACCATCAAAGGCATGTATTTTTATCACAACTTCCTGAAGAAGGAAGAATTTTAGATTTAGGTTGTGGTCCTGGAAGAGATGCAAGAATTTTTTCTGAAGAAGGGTATCAAGTTGTTGGTGTTGATTTATCTCCTAAGATGATTAAAATGGCTAGAGCGGTTGCACCTAAAGCTAAGTTTAAAGTAATGGATTTTTTACATTTAGATTTTGAAGAAAAGTCATTTGATGCAGTTTGGTTCAATGCAGGATTATTATGTGTTGAAAAAAAACATGCTAAGAAAATATTGATAAGTATTCATAAGATATTAAAAGATGGAGGCATTTTATTTGTAAGTGTTAAACAAGGTAGAGGTGAAGGATTCATCATGGATGAAAGGTATGGTGTTGAAAAATATTACTCCTTCTTCATGGAAGATGAACTTATGACTCTTTTAGATGAAACTGGTTTTTATACAATTGAAACATTTTTACCTGAATTAAAATCCTCTTATCATGAACATCAGTGGATTGGTGTTCTTTCTAAGAAGGTTTGAAATTGTTTCTTTTTATATTATAAATCAAGAAAATTATTTAAACAATAATGATTTGATAGAAGTATGGTGATAGAATTTACTGACAATCTTTTAAGAGTATTTAATTTACCAATTGTCAGTGTTTTATTTCTGCTTGTTGTTATTTGGCTTGTTGGAGAATTGTTTGTTAGAATAAAACTACCTCCCGTTTTAGGTGAACTGCTGGCTGGTTTAATAATAGGTCCACCAATCTTTAACTTGATTTCTTATTCAGATGGCTTAGACATGTTAGCCAAACTGGGAATGTTTTTCTTAATGTTTTATGCTGGTTTACAAACGGATCCAAAAAAGTTACTTAAAATCAAAAAGTCAGCATTTGCTATAGGCATCCTTGGAACTCTTGTTCCGTTCACATTAGGTTTTGCTGCTACAGTTATGTTTGGAGGAACTATATTACAAGGAATTTTCATTGGTGCAGCAATCTCTGGAACTTCAATGGTTACAAAATCAAGAATTTTGCAAGATCTAAAGATATTGAAAACAAAATTGGGCCATATAATGATGGGTTCAGCAATGGTTGACAACTTACTTTCTTTTGTTATATTGGCAGTTGCAATTAAATCTGCATATGTTGGAGAATTGAACCTTTCTAGTGGATTATTTACTTTAGGAGAGGCAATAGTTTTCTTTACTTTAACATTATTTATTGGTTACAAATTGTTTCCATACGTTACAAATTTCATGAAACAAAGAACAATACGAGGGTTCACATTTGCTATATTGGTTGGGTTACTCTTTGCATTCTTAGCAGAGATGTTAAGTATCCATTTTATTATTGGTGCTTATTTAGCTGGATTAATGGTTAGGGAAGAAATTGCAGGGAAAAGTTTAGTAAAGAGACTTAAAGACAGAATTTCTACAATTACATTGGGTTTATTGGGACCAATATTTATTGTCACCGTCGCTTTCAATGTTGATTTTTCAGCATTATCTGTTGCCCCTTTATTGTTTTTTGGAATCCTAATTGCCGCTTTCTTTGGTAAAGTTATCGGCGTTTATTTTGGTGCACTAATTGGCTCTGTAAAGAGTGAGGACAGGTTAACACTCGGTTGGGGGATGAATGATAGAGGAACCGTTGAATTAATTTTAGCAGTTGTTGGTTTACAGCTGGGTATTTTAACTAATATTCATGTAACTATTTTAGTTTTAGTCGCCTTTATTACCACATTGATTGTACCTTTTGTTCTTAATCATAGAATCAAATATGGATTAATTTCTCCTAAATAATAGAAGCATTTAAAAAGGGTGGATTTTTCTGACGTACATCGGAGCTTTTTAGGAGTTTTTAAGAAGTTTTGAAATAAATACGAGTAAATTGGAGAAAATAAAATGAAAGGAACAGTAAAATTTTTTAACGAAATGAAAGGATTTGGATTCATTGCAGCAGATGATGGATCAGAAATTTTTGTACACCAATCAGCTTTAGAGCAAGGCGTAACATTACATGAAAACGATGTAGTTACATTTGATGTAGAAGAAGGGGACCGAGGTCCAAAAGCAGTTAATGTTAAGAAAGAATAGTTACAAATCATACTAACTTAAATTCATAATATTCTAACAAATTTTTATTTTTTTATTTTAATTTTATTCTTGATTTATAATACATAAAATTTATACTTAACGTTTTTATTTCACAATATACATTCTTTATAGTTAATCACTCTTTTAATCTATTAACGATAGAATTCACCAATATTTTTGTAGTATTTATTATTGGTAAGTCTGAATCATTTTCTGATATCAATAATGGTAAATCTGTACATCCTAAAATAATTCCTTTGGCACCATTATTTTGAAGACTTTTAATTATTTCAATTATTTTTTCTTTGTCATCATCCTCAATCTTTTTGTTGATGATTCTGATTATACATTTACTGATGAATTCTTGATCTTCTTTATTTGGAATTATTGCTTTTATGTTGCTTTTATTGAGTTCTTTTGAATGAAGTCCTGTTTCAATTGTTTTGGTAGAACCCAAGAGGCCAACTTTACTCAATTTCATTTCAACACATATTTTTGATGTTTCTTCAATGATGCTTAAAATAGGAACCAATGAATCTCTTCTGAGTTCATCTATGAAAATGTGAACTGTATTACATGCAATTGCTATGAAACTAGCTCCCATCATGTTCAATCTTTCTACTGATTTAATCAGTAGGTTCAGATGTTCTTGTGAAGGACCTCCACCTATCAACTTTTTTTCAGATTCATGGGTAATTGGAAGATTATCTAGTAAAATGTGTGGTTGTCTATTCGTAAACATTTTGAACTTGATATTTACATCAAGACAAACCATGCATCCGGTTTCTGGTCCTAATCCTCCAACCAATCCTATGATTTTATGTTTCATTTTGTACATATACTAATTATTTGCTGCAATCTATCTGATATTGGTCCATGCTCCAATTTTCCATTTGTCCTTTCGTAAAATCTGACCAAATGGCCAAGAAATTTTTCGTATGGTTTTCTTCCATGTTTACCATGTATCTCTTGAGCAAAAGAGAGTTTTGCAGCTACATCTTCATCAGAATCAAGCATAATTCTATCTCTGTTAATCGCAGAGAAATATGGTGCAGCTCTTGGTCTACTTGGATTGAATGTTCTACCAGGTACATTGTAGACAAATCCAAGTTTTTCATCAAATTGTTCTTGAAATTTTTTGTCAAATGATTTCTCATCAGAGTTCTTACTTCCTTTGAGAGCCCAACCAACTTTCAAATTGACCTTTTTTTCATTAACAAACCAAAGCATATCTGCTAATTCTCTTCTAATGTATTCATGCGAGCCTTGTACAGAACTCAAGAGATCTAAGTATTGTTTGCTTTTGTCTATTTGAGAAGCAAGCACAATTTCCCAATTTTTTAGACCCATGTTTTCAATGGCTCTTTGAATTTTTTCTTGGTAGCATCCTGCAACTATGTCAACTTCATGTTGAGAAAAATTGTTGCTTAATGCATGAGTGTCTGCAATTAAGAAATTTTTTGGAACATCTAATTGCTCGGCAGTGAGAATCATGCTTAAAACATCGACTGGAAGTCCACGGCTAAGTAATGGAACTCCATTGCAAATACCTACTCCAAAATACAATGCCTTGACTTCATCTATGGAAGAAATGCCTTCTGATGATGCTGAAGCATCAATCAATGGTTCTCTATTGATTAGTTTTACTAACTCTTCTTTTGTTTTGATACCGGCGACCAGCACTATTCCGTGCCTTAGCCTCTATTTCATTTTGGTTCATTTTTTTCGCTCCATATTTTACTTCATTAATTCAATTCTTTGAGGGCATAATCTATCAGCTTGATTGTATAATTTTGTGTACAATACTACATTGTCTCTTGCATACTTTCCATCTCCTGCATTTGCAACTACAAAACCTCTGAGTAAAGCTTGCATTTCAAATCCAACTTCAGTAAATATTTTTTGTGTTGCAGTATGAAAAGTCGCACAATAAACAATACCTAATTCTGTACCTGCTTTTTCAACTACTTTGTCAATTATTTTGGTGAATTTTCTACATAATCCCTGTCCTCGGTATTCAGGGTTTGTGACAGTTAATGAAAACTCAACACTCATGTTCAGATCGCTTGGTGACAAGCACCATGCTGAAGCAACATCACCATTTTGCATGTTTTTGAGTGCCATTATTTTTTTTTCTCCCAGCAGATTTGCATATCTTTGAGGGAAATGTAAATCTTCATAAACTCCACAAAATAGTTCAGGAAATCCTAGACGATATATCCAAGCAGTTTTTTCAATCAAATCTAAATTTGATCTATTTAAGTTTATAATTTCAAATTTGTCATCTATAGTAAAATCAAATTCAGGCCACACTAGCTTTCTTTCACTCATTTTTTCAGTTTCAAGTGAAGGATGGATGTTTTTGTTCTCTCTAGTGAGTGCCATTTCATTATGAATTTCTTCATCAGTTGTCAGATTAATATTTGGCATGTATTCTATATTACCTTATCGTTAATATACTTTCTTGCAGAATATTCGATAAATTGTCAAAAGATTTATATAAAGTGGGATATTATTCAACTTTATGAAAAACATAAAGGCTAAACTTGTTTCGTTGTTCAAGCAAGGATATTGTACTCCCCAAATCTCTAGAATAGCAAAAAAGCTCAAAGAACCCTCTACAACAATTCATTACAATATCAAAAAATTAGAGAAAGAAGGGGCTATTAAAGCATACAAGGCAATTTTTGATTATAAGAAAATTGATGAGGGATTTTGTACACATGTTTTGATTAGGTTATCTTCAGACGAATATGGAGATCCAGAGAGAATTGGTAATGAATTAGCTAAACATGATGAGATTGAAAGTGTGGATGTGTGTACTGGTAATTGGGAAATGATTATTAAGGTCAGAACAAAAAATATGGAATCATATTATAGTTTTCTAAAGAATGTTATTTCAAGAAAGGGAATTGATAAAATAGTCTCATTGACATCACTTAAACAGATTAAAACAGAATTTGTGATAATGTAACAATATTGAATAAGCATTATTTAATTTCTAAAGCTTTCATAATCTTATCAAGTTTTTCAAGGACTAAATCTAAATCACCTGAAGAACGTTTACCAGAACTTCCTTTATCGTTCTTTTTATAACAAGCATCACAGTAAACTGGTTTTGAACTAGTTGGTTTGAATGGAACCTCACATTCTTTACTACAAGAATCACATGTTACTTTAGTTTTAACTAATTCACGGCTAGACCTTCGATCACGACCAGAATCTCTATCTCTAAATCCACCACTACGAAATCCTCCTCTGTCTCTAGATCTTCCACCTCTATCAGAATCCCTATCATTTGATCTTCTTCTATGCCTATCACTAGAACTTTTATTCCTTCTGTCTCTTCTAGGAGTTCCAATTTTTGAACGATCGAATTTAGCCATAAATTTCATAAAAAATAGATTTGTTTATAAGGTTATCTTGAGAAAACGTCTTAATTTGGTATTTCGGCAACTTTTAATTCATATTCTATCTCAAGATTGGCAAATCTATCTACATCCTCAGGACAGATGAAGGTCATAGAATAACCTTTTTTGTCAACTCTTCCCGTCCTTCCAATTCGATGTACATAGAACTCATCTCTTGTAGGAACATCATAGTTTACAATAATATCAACTTTTTCAATATGTAACCCACGGGCTGCAACGTCTGTGGTCACAAGAATTTTAAGTTTTCCACTCTTGAACAAGTTAAGATTTGCTAACCTTTCATCTTGATTTAAATCACTATTTAACAATTTAGCTTTGTATTTATGATCTTGTAAAAATTCAGTTATATCATAGGATTTTACTTTGGTATTACAAAATATCATCGCTCGTTTAAATTTCTTTTTTGAGAATAGTTTAAGCAAGAGCTTATTTTTATCAGCTTTTTCACAATATAACTTCTCTTGAACAATGTTTTTTGGAATTAACTCTCCAATGTTTAGCAATTCATAATCGATAATCTCCTCTTCAATAAATTGTTTAACTTTATCAGTAATTGTTGCTGAAGATAAGATTATTTGAGCATTTTTGCTTGCTCTTTCTTTCATATAAGCACATTTATAGTAAAAACCATGGTCGAACATTTGATCGGATTCATCAAAAACCAGATACTTAACCTCCCCTACTTTAATTGATTTTTTATTGACATGTTGAAGAAGTCTTCCAGGAGTCCCAACAATTATATGGTTTTTTTTCTTTATAGTTCTATAATCACCAGAAATCTCTCTGCCTCCATATAACATTCCCACATTGATGTCTAATAAATCACAGATTTTTTTGATTTCTTTACCAACTTGAATACAAAGTTCTCTTGTAGGGACAAGAATTACCATTTGTAGACCATGTTTCTTGTTAATTTTACCTAAATAACCAAGTAGGTATGCAAGAGTTTTTCCACTTCCAGTTCTTGAAGTGAAGACAATATTTTTTCCTTGAATTGCTAAAGGTACGATGGTATCCTGAACTTCAAATGACTCATTGAATTTCAATCTAGATAAAACGTCTAAAATTTCTTTCTTTAGTCCCAATTTAGCAAATTTTCCCATTTTATTCAAATAATTGAGTTTTGTTATAAATATGTTCCTTTTGTTTAAATGATTTTTTTCCCTTTAATATTTCATGAACATTTATAAACAAAATAGAAATTCAGCTTAAAATGCCAAGAATTAAGGTAAGGGGAGCTGAATTTAATTTTAATCCAATTAGAGATTCCTATAACAGAAGGGCTCAACAGGTGAGAAATAACATCATTGCATCTCTCAGAAAGATCAATTTGACTGAAGATGATGTTGAAATCCCATTAGAAGGAAATTGTCGAATCAACTCTCCAGGAATTGCTGAATGGTATTTTGATGGGTATAAATTGTATTTCAGTTACAAAATGTATGATAAATTTGTTGAAAATTTGTATGTGGTATCTAAAGTAATTAATTTTTATGTAAATGCATTCATTAATGAAGAAATAAGTATTGACGAATTTACAAGAAAATTTTCTGAAGATGATGACATTGAAAAAAATAGAAAAAGGGCAAGAGCTCTTCTTGGTGTAAATGAAGATTCATTAGACATTGATGAAATAAATAAAAAATATAAGGTTCTTGCAAAGGAATTTCATCCAGATGTTTATGGTGGGAATTTAGAAAAGTTTAAGGAAATTAATAATGCTCACAAAATGCTAAAACGAGAATTAGAATAATTTAATATTAAACATGAAAAAAATCTTATTAGTATATCTGCCTTTTTGTACACCAGCATCACCACCTTATTCATTGACTCATCTTCATTCTTTCTTGAAAGGTAATTGCGATTTAGATGTTGAAGTATTAGATTTGAATATAGAATTTCACAAATTAAAATTTTCAAAATATCAAAATTATTTCAATGATGTTGAGAGGTGGGAGAATTATAATGATGTTGTCAATGAGTATCACAAATTATCCTCTCAAACTTATTCTAAAAACAATAAAAAAGTTATCCATTCTGAGAAACCTGAATACTTTAACGAATTGTTGAAAAAAATAAAAGATTTTGATGCAGATATTGTAGCTTTCAGTATTGTCTATTCTAGCCAAGTATTTTATGCTAATGCATTGATAAAAGAATTGCAGGATGTTGTAACAATCATTGGAGGGCCTGCAGTAAATGAAAAGTTGTCAGCTCTTGCAGATATAACATTAAACAATGAGATTGAGCTACTGAATTACATAAAAGGTGAGAACATTGAACATGATAGAGTTGATTTTAATACAATTCCTGATTTTTCAATATATAATCTTAATGAGTACTTCACGCCTTATCCTGTGATTCCAATAAGGACTTCAAACACTTGTTATTACAAAAAATGTACCTTTTGTACTCATTTTAGTAAAGCGAAATATTATGAATTTCCTTTAGATTTGATTGAAAAAACTATCTCTGCTTCGTCTGCAAAACATTTCTTTCTTATTGACGATATGATTCCTGTAAAAAGACTCTTAGAAATAGCAAAAATAATGAAACCATTGAACGTTAAATGGACCTGTCAATTGAAACCAACTTTTAATTTTACTTCAGAGCTATTTGAAGTATTATTTGAATCTGGATTAACAATGGTTATTTGGGGAGTTGAATCTGGAAGTGATAGGATATTAAAGTTGATGCAGAAAGGTACCATTAGTAAAGATGTTGAGAATGTTCTGAGAGATTCACATTTAGCAGGGATAAAAAATGTGGTTTATATCATGTTTGGATTTCCTTCTGAAACTAAGGAAGAATTTATGCAAACTATTGAATTTCTTAAAAGAAATGAGGAAAATATTGATTTAATTTCAACATCCATTTTTGGCTTACAGCAAGGAACAACTATTTACAACAATCCTGAGAAGTTTGGAATAACAAAAGTTATTGAACAAAAAAGAACTTTATTAGATCCGAAAATAAGTTATGAATTAAGTTATGGATTACCTCAAGAAGAGGTTAAGAAGTTAGTAAAAAGTCATAAACTAACTTTTGAGAAGATTAACAAATTTCCTCGAATGATGAATTATTTCAGAGAACACATGTTTTGTTTGTGTGAATAATTATCTAGAATTATAATTCAAACCTTTCATGAGTATGTAACTCAAATCCCTGAGGTGAGAATGTAAAATGTCCCACATCTATGTATTCTGGTGAACTCGTTCCCAAAGGTTTACCTGTTCTAACATAAGCTAATAAATCTGCAACATCCTTTTGTGCTTCAGAAAATCGACTAGTTGTAATATGAGCTCCCCAAGGCAAGCGTAACTCAACATCATTCTTACTTGCATGACCAACAATTTTTTTTGCAGCATCAAGAAATGCTTCATTAGGTAGCCCTGCAGCAATAACACTGCTTTGATTTACTAACCATACATTATAATCAATTTTCACTTTTTCCATTGAACGAAGATTTGCATGTACTATTCTAGAAAGCTTGTCTAAAGTTTGATTATCTGGAGTAAATCCTTCTTGCAATTGATAATCAGAGAGGGTTGTGTGGCCATTACTTTCGTTGTAAACTATTGCAGGTGTGATTCTAGAAACTTGATGTGAAAACTCTCCTAAAGCATCAGTTATTTTTTCTGGATGTCTAAAAGCTATTAAATAACCTCCTTGATTTGGAACGGATGCTTTGACACCTTCTGCATTAATTTTAGAAGTATCTCTAAACTTGTTGTAGATACTTTCTTGTTTTTCTAAGAATGCTGCGAAATCCATGGTTAGTTTGTTCCTATTTAGCTTATAATGGTTATGGTATTATATTAAATAGAAAAACAAATATTAATAAATAAATAAAGTATTCTTATATTATGGTGAAGGTAAATACACAAACATTCAAGTGTAGCATTTTTTTTGTTCTGGGATTCTCATTGATATTTTCATTAGTTGGAGTTTTATTGCAAACAATCCTAAGTAACGTAGGGTATACGGTTCAGACTTGGTTAGGAAGAATTGGAGGAATCATAATCATTTTCTTTGGATTGTACATTGTTGGGTTAATAAAACCTAAATTTTTAGAAAGAGAACACAAATTAACTGTAAAAAGAAAATTTAAATCATCCTATGTCACTTCATTTGTTTTTGGTGCAGCTTTTGCAATTGGTTGGACACCATGTGTAACAGCAGCTCTTGGTGCAATACTGGCGTTAGCAGCCACTAAAGCTTCAAGTGCCTTCATCTTACTTGTTAGTTATACTTTAGGTTTAGGAATCCCTTTCTTATTGGTTGGATTGTTTGCTGAGCAAGCACAAAAATTAGTTAAGAAAAGTGGTAAATGGATAAGATATTTGCAAATTTTCTTTGGTATATTACTTATTTTAATCGGAATTCTAATTTTTGTTAACCAATTAAATAAACTAGCTAATTTAGAAATTGTTGCAGAAATATTTAGTTCTGTATCTTTATCTGTAGGTGGTGCCGATGTAATGGCCTTTAGCTTTTTAAATTTAGGTGTTGCCTTCCTTGCTGGGTTAATATCATTCTTAAGTCCCTGCGTTCTTCCCTTAATTCCTGGATTTTTAGTTTACTTATCATCAATATCTTTGAAAAATGGAAAATAGATATATAATTTTAATAATTGCTTTGGTCGTTATTGCGGGAACAATTTTCTATTTTGAACAACAAAAACCAGACATCTCTGATGTTAGTGATAATGTGGACATCGTTAAGGAATCATTACCTTTGGAAAAACATGATGTTAAAACTGCTGAACAGATTAAGACATTATCTGAATCTACTAAACTAAATGAATTAACTGAGAATGACCTCAAAAGAATCAAATCCAAGGCAAGAAATTATCTCAGAGCCAAGGAATTGGTCTCTCCTGAAGGATATATTAATGTTAATAATATAACTCTCACTGATAATATTGGAAAAAAAATAATTCTTGTAGATTTCTGGACATATAGTTGTATAAATTGTCAAAGAACCTTTCCCCACCTCATAAGCTGGTATGATAAATATAAAGATGATGGTTTTGTTATAATTGGTGTTCATACACCTGAATTTGGTTTTGAAGAAAAATATGATAATGTTGTTAAAGCCACTGAAAAATGGGGTATAAAGTATCCAGTTGTCCAGGACAACGATTATCAAACTTGGAGTGCATATAAAAACAGATATTGGCCACGGAAATATTTAATTGATATTGATGGTTTCATTGTTTATGATCACATTGGAGAAGGTGGTTACGTAGAAACTGAACGAAGAATCATTGAGTTGTTAGAAGAAAAAAATGATGTTCTTGGATTGAAGAGATCAATTTCTGAAAATATATCAGAACCATTTTTGGATAACTTTGTCTTAGCTACAAGAACACCTGAGATATATTTTGGTTATGGTTTTGAGAGAGGGCAAATGGGGAACACGGAAGGATGGAAACCTGAAATTATGGTTAGTTATGAATTACCTTCTGAGCTGTTAGATGATAAATTCTATCTTGAAGGGAGTTGGAAAAATAATAAAGATGGTATGGAATTAAAAAGTAAGACCGGAAAGATTTTTTTGAAATATGGTGCAAAAGATGTCAATTTAGTGGCTGGCTCTTCTACAGAGAAAGAAATAATTGTCAAAATTGATGGTAAGGAAGTTGGTAGACAGACAATTTCTGATTTTGATCTTTATGAAATTATTCAGGGAGATGACTATGCTCCTCACACATTAGAATTATTGGTTCCAGAGGGTGTGATGGTTTATACTTTTACTTTTGGTTAATTATACCCATTCTCTTTTTTTATATAATTTAAATCCAATTTTTAGTGCTTGAGAAATTTGTTTTTCCAATTCCTCATCTAATGATTTAATATGAAAACAAGATTTTCCTTTGAGTAAATTTAGTAATTCTGGTTTAAATACATCTTTGAGTTTTGTGTCGGTATATATTGGCATAAAATAAAATCCAACATAATTACTTTGAATTATTAGTCCAGCAAAATAAACTTCTTTTCTTTTTCTACCTGCTATTTCTAAATCCTTAAATGACCAAAGGTCATATTTGCTATCTAAATCAAATTTAGGTTTAAAAGGTAGTTCATACTCTTTTAATAGCTTTTTTAACTTATTATAAATTGGAACTAATTTGTTTTGCATAGAATTAATAATTATTTGAGTTATAAAAAACTTTCTTTAAACATATTATTTGAACTTATATTTAGTATTCATCAGATTGTTTTCTGAATGAAACATTAAAAATTTATTAAGGAAATTGTCTAAATAAAAATTGCTGTTACAATTGAGTAGTAATATTGGAAAGATTTATAAACGCATTTGGTTATTTCATGGGAATGGCAACAAATGAAACAAGTGTAGATGGATTAATTGAAAGACTTTATCAAACTGAAGAAGTTGTGGCTTTAGCATCAATACAAGATAGAAATAAATTTCATACTGAAGATAATGTTTTAGAGCATACAAGATCAGTAGAAGCGAATATTCAAAAAGCTTTAACTTTTGATTTTGTTCGTGATGATGCAGCTAGATCAAGACTTAATGATTATGTTTCTGAGAGAGTTGGTAATTTTACAAGAGCAGAGCTTCTTAGAGTTTCTGGAGTATTACATGATGTTGGGAAAGCAATGACTTATGTTACTGAAGATGGTACTACAACTCCTGTTATGATGATTAAAGATAATGGAGATAACACTTCTCCAAAACATGCCGAAGTAGGAGCAGAAGCAGCTAATAATGTTTTATCTACGATGTCAGGTATGACTGAGGCAGATGTTTCTTATGTAGTAAATGTTGTTGGTAACCACATGAAAGTTTTTAGCTTACACGATGCATTAGCTCAGACAAAAAAGAAGGATAAAATTTTTGGTAAAGTTGTAGGTAAGTTAGGCGATTCATATATTGATGTTTTAATACACACTAGAGCAGATCTTCAATCAAGCCAAAGAAGGGGAGATTATGAAGCAAAACCTTTACAATTTAGGGGTCAAGAATACGGCAGTGATGTTGAATTTGTTACTGGATTAATAGCTGATAGTATGGTAGTAAAAGAGATGTCTGGGAAAGTACAAGGTCTAGAAAAGGCTTCTCAGCAAGGTAAAGTTTATTTGTCATCTGAATCTAAAGGTGATGTAAAAGAAGGATTAACTGCTATCTATACTAAACAAATGCAACCAAAAGTAGATGCTGGACATATTCCTGCTAAAGCATTACCTAACATTGTTGGTAAAAGGGTATCTGGATTGATGCAAAAACTAAATTTCAGTGATGAAATACCTTCAGATTATAAAACAGTTCTTAAAGAGCAACCTATTGCATATAGTTTGGAATAAATTTTTTATTTATTTTTTTTCTAATTCTTAAAAGTTCTATTTCTCAATTTTAAAGCTAATCTTTATAAAATAACTACCCTTTTGTGACAAAAATGGCCCCAAATCGTCCAAGTGTTAAATATGTACCTTTCGAGAAGCTTAAAGATATAATTACAGACAATGATCTTCGTAGATTAGTCACACATACGGTTAGTAAACTTCCTTTTGAAGAAAGAGATGGAGTAATGCATTCAAATTTAAGCGCTAGATATGAATTACTTGATCAAAGATGTAATGTAAATGATGTCGTTATGAATAGCGCTGTTAAAAAGATTTACAATGATTTATATCATTCTGTTTCAGCTATGACAAGTGCCAGAGTAATTAAATTTAATGATAATGGCTTTTTAAGAAGAATTGGAGCAAATGATACTAGAATAAATGGTTGCTTGGTTCTTGAAGGAGATGGGATTGTTGAATATTCTAAATCCGGTTTAATTGTTCCAAAAAGGTTAGAAAGAGGCGATATGTTTTTATGGAAACCCTCAGTATCATTAGGAATGGATGAAATGCAAGGCGCAACAATTGTTGTATACGGAATGAAATGACATTATACATAATCGGTATAGGCTTAGGAGATGAAAGAGACATTACTCTTAAAGGCCTAGAAATTGTAAAAAATTGTGATGAAGTTTACCTAGAAAGATACACTTCATTATTACAATGTAGTTTTCATGATTTAGCTAAATTCTACGATAAGGAGATTACTTTAGCCGATAGAACAACTGCTGAAAATGGAATGGAAAAAATTGTTGAACAGGCAAAAAATGAAGATGTTGCTTTCTTAGTTATTGGAGACCCTTTCTCAGCTACGACCCATATTGAATTATTTAAGATAGCTAAAGAAAATAATGTTCAAGTTGAAGTAATACACAATTCATCCGTTCTCACAGCGGTTGGGATAACTGGATTACAATTATACAAATTTGGGAATACAACTTCTGTCCCCTTTTTGGATGATTTTCCTCAATTGGAAACACCATACCACGTTGTTAAAGGAAACATAGAAAGAGGATTACACACATTATGTCTGTTAGATATTAAAGAAGATCAAAAGAAATTTATGTCCGTTTCTCAAGGGATAGAAGTCCTTGAAGACATTGAAAAAAGATTAAAAGGGAAAGTTATAAATGACGATTTAATTGTTGTTGGATGTGCCAGATTGGGTTCTGATAACGTTGTTAAATCAGGTAAATTAGTTGATGTAAAAAACTTTGATTTTGGAAAACCACCTCATTGTTTAATTATCCCTGGTAAACTTCACTTTTCTGAAGAAGAAATGTTGAATCTTTGGAACTAACGATATAACTCTGCTTCTAAGTAATAATTTATCTTTGTTTCGGCTTGCCTTGTTATAACAGCTACTGTAGCACTTCTTTCTCGAGCCTGTTGATAAATATCATGATATGCTCTATCTAATGCATTTTTAAAAGAAATTCCTGCACCAAGCGAAAATACCCAACCAATTAAGCCTTTTTCTTGAGCAGATTTTGCGAATCCAGAAAGTTTAACTTTATCTTCTAAATCATGTAGTTTTGCTTCTCTTGGAGACACAATATTGAACCCATTGATTATTTTTGAACTTACTCTATGTTTGGTCATGAATGCCATCTAATATCCTTGTTTTTAACCTTTGTGATAGAAGGGAGTATATCTAATAGAATTAAAAATTAAGTTAATGGTGCATAATTAACATCATCTGTTACTGCATATAAACTATGAAATAAACCAAAAAGTGCTGGATTAAATTTAATCCACATATCAAATTTTCTTTTTTTCTCAGAATTGACTGAAAAACCAGTTCCAACAATTGCAGCATATTGAATCTCTTTAAACGCAGATTCGGCCTCCACAGTTGAGAGAAGATCTGCCTCAACATCACAAATTGCAATTGTGTCAGAAAAATACTCATTTTCATAAGATGATTTTATGCTTTTACTTTCACCATAAAACATTTTCATGTAATCTAATGAAGCAGTTTGATAGAATTGTTTGGCTAAAAATTCTTCCTCGCCTAATGAATATTGAAAAGAAATTTCAGAAGTATCATCTTCATCTAAATCACTAAGATCGTCTTCTAATATTTCTACAGATTCATCCTTTTTTAGAAGTTTTTTGTTTTTTGCTATATCTTCCAATGAAAGGAGTGTTTTTTTAGATTTATTTGGTTTATTATTCTCAAATTTATTCTTCTTTCCTTTATTTTCCTTTGTTTTAGAAACTGAAAGAGAAGATTTTTGAGGCATAACTTCATCAATTAGATGGGGTGATTTAGCTAATAAAACATTTAAAATTAGCTCATTCAATGTTTTTGAAAAATTCTCTTCTAGCAAACCAAAATTATTTCCACCCAAATAAAAACACCATTTTATCATCCATTAAGAAACTATATAAAAGTTGCTAATCGCGGATTAGTAGTGAACTAAAAAAAGTTGCAAATAGATGTAGTAACTATGAATTTATTTTTTTGAGATCATATTCTTCTTCAACAGCAGCTACATAGAGGTGTTTTTTCTCATCTTTAATAATCTGCTCAAAATCAAGAATCGTTCTCTTTATTGGACATTCAAGCAAATTCCAAGTGATGTTATCTTCTTCATCAATCAAAACTTGAACATACATTTTGGTTTTTGGGTATACTTTCCTCGTCTTAGAATCTAGGGTATATTCGTCTCTCCATGTATCGGGATGAATAATTACATAACCTTTCTTTTCTTCAACATATTTTTGATGTACGTGACCTAGAACGTGTATTTTGTTTTTTCTCAGAATCTTTCTACTTCTCCTTTTAAAAACATCAACAACATTATCAACATCCCAATGAACATTTTTAATTCTTGTATAAAACTCTCCCAATAATCCTTTAGGAAAAGAATATGTTGGATCTAATAAGTATCTAAAAGGGTAGTAAAAAACACTTAAAAAAAGATATTGTAAGCCATTCCATAGCAATCTATGAAGAATAATTTTGTGGTGATTTAATAGCAATGGATAGGGAGTAATTCTTTCCATGAAAGGGTGTTTTTCTTTGATAAACATAAGGTTACCCATTAATCCAAACGATATCCAAGGAAAGTTTAAAATTGGCTTATTTTTATAAGTTAAATACATCTGGCTTACGTTAAATTTATTCAGAAAATCATATTGTTGCCCATGCTCAGCATAAACTTTATTGCTATTGTAATACATTGTGAAAAAGATATTATCATTAGCATCTAAATATTCTTCAATCTTTTGTTGTACTTCTTTGTGAAATAAATCATGGTCATGATTACCTATAATAAAATAAATTCTGTTTTTTTTTGATTGAGCGAATTTGCCCAGTGCCGAAAAGACAGTAGGGTGAGCTTTTTGAATGCCAATTATCTTTTCCATGGATATATCAGCTGTGATATGCCTTGGATACAAATATTTGCCATCTACGATATGGGGGCATTTTAAGAAATCAAAAGTGTCTCCATTAAGAACTAAGTCAATGGGGTGCTTTCTTTTTGCAAGATTTCTGATGAGTTTAGAAAGTGCTTTGTCACTAATGAAGTCATCGGTAGGAGTTCCTGCACCCATTTCAATATCTCCCATGACTATAACTTCTTTCTTCATATTGTTATAATAGATAATTTGTTTATAAATTTAATCCGTGAAAAATAAAAGTATTCATTTAATTATTGGTAGAAAGGATTATAAAAAGTAACTTAAATATCCTTAATATGACAAAAAAGTATGAATGGAAGAAACAATCTGACGAAATTGAAGAGATTTTAGAATCTGGAGCAGATGTATCTTGGACACCAGACCCGAGCGGGTATTTTCTAATTAGAGTAAATAATGACAGAAAAAGGATAGAGGTAGCTTTTGTAACTAATGAGCATCAAATCAAAAAAGTAATATATGGAGATAATGCTATAGATATTTACCATACTATTTCAAAAAATAAACTTATTACCAGATTTGAACATGCTGCTTACCTTGGAAAAGAACTCTATAAGGCTGAGTTATGTTTAAAATATGGAAAAAATTATGTTCAGGAAGGTAATCTATCTTTTGGCAATGAAAAAGTTGAATTGAGCGGTAACAGTTAAATAATTGTTAAGATAATCTGTTCTAGAAAAAGTTAAATACTAGATTACATTGTTATTATTATTATGAAACCATCAATTGATGAAATTCGTGAATTTCAAGCTCTGTTAAGTGAAGATTGGGATGAAAGAAATCAGATTTTGGGCTCTTCTTATGATATTAAATTATACAATAGTGATCTTGCAGATGATGTAAGAAAAATAATTGATTGGTTAAACAAATTGGAATCTTCTAAGTATATTAAATCAGCAACCAGAGTTGTTAACACTGAAATTAGAACATTACAAGAATTTTATCACGATAATGGAAAGCGAATCAGAATGGATCCTCCATCGAGACAAGTTTATATTGAAGAAGTTGAGAAGGTTATTACTAGAATATTAGCAGTTCTTAAAAGGCTGAAAAGATTAATTTGATTTCAAAATTTGTTGTTATTCTCTAGATAAATCCTAATTGTTGCACAAACTTTATATATTATTAATAATAATGATTATTATTAAGGAAGTGTAGATTATTAAAATGGTTGACCGCAGACTAACTAAACAAAGGAAAAAAATTCTTGAATTTGTTGTTGAAAATAGAATTCATCCTACGGCAGAACAAGTATACAATGAAATAAAAAAAGAGATCCCTGATATAACTCTTGCAACAGTCTATAGAAACCTCCATATTTTAGTTGAGGAAGGAAAATTGTTAAGATTAGATGTTAATCATGAATATCATTTTGATGGGTTTGTAGAGGCTCATCAACACCTTGTTTGTATTAAATGCGAACGAATTTATGATGTTGGGAATGATAAAATATTTAAAAGTGTGTTAAAAAAAATAAACCATCCAAAATTTAAAATAAACAATTTATTAATTCAAGGGAAGGGTGAATGTGTAAGTTGTTTAGAAACATAGATGTGATCAATTCAGTATATTTATTCAATTTCAAATATAAAGGTGATATAATGGCAATATTAAAAACAGATGAAAAAGAACTTGAAGTTAATGATGGAGAAAAAATCATGTCTCCATGTCAAAAATTAAATGTTCCTTTTGGATGCACACAGGGAATATGTGGTACATGTAAAATAAAGATTATTGAAGGCATCGAAAATCTTTCTGACTTAAGTAATAATGAAAAAGAAATGACTCTCGATAAGGATATAAGGTTGGCTTGTCAATGCTCAATTAAATCAGGAGAGGTTAAATTTGAAATTGTTAACAAGTAGTTTTTAAAACATTTTACAAATAAAAACTATATTGAATGGAGGAATATATACAAAATGGAAAATAAATTAGAAATTAATGCTCAAGCTCCTAAGTTTGAGGCACAGGCTTTTCATGAAGAGCAAATAAAAACAGTAAAACTAGATGATTACAAAGGAAAATGGGTGGTCTTATTTTTTTACCCAGCTGACTTTACTTTCATTTGTCCAACTGAATTGGGTGATTTAGCCGATAAGTATGCTGAATTGCAACAAATTGGCTGTGAAGTCCTTTCTGTAAGTACCGACACTGCCTTTGTTCATAAAGCATGGCATGATGCTTCAGAAACTATTAAAAAAATTAGATTTCCAATGGTTGCTGACCCTGCAGGACAGATTTGCAATGCCTATGGTACGATGATTCCAATGGAAGGGTTAAGTCTCAGAGGGACGTTTATAATCGATCCTGATGGAATTCTGAAGTCATTTGAGTTAAATGATAATTCAATTGGTAGAAGTTCAACAGAGTTAATCAGAAAAATTAAAGCTGCTAAATTTGTCAGAGAAAATGGTGGAGAAGTTTGTCCAGCCAATTGGCAACCGGGTTCTTCTACATTAAAGCCTGGATTGGATTTGGTAGGTAAAATATAGTAATATATTGTAAAAAAAATTTAATTTTTTAATTGGAGGGTTTAAGAATGACAGAAAAACATGAATTTACATTGCCAGACTTGCCATATGGCTATGATGCTCTGGAACCATATTATGACAAAGAAACAGTTGAAATTCACCATACAAAGCATCATGCTGGTTATGTGAAAGGTGTTAACAACGCAATTAAGAAGTTAGCTGAGTGCAGAGAATCTGGCGATTACAGCTTAATAAAACACTGGGAACGTGAGCAAGCATTCCATGGTGCTGGTCATTTACTACATAGTTTATTTTGGAAAAACATGCGTCCTGGTAATGAGGATAATAAGGCAGCTGGAGATTTGTTATCATCTATTGAGAAATGGTTTGGTAGCTGGGATGCTTTTGTTGCACAATTCAAATCAGCTACTACTTCTGTAGAAGGTTCTGGGTGGGGTGTCTTGGCTACTTGTCCAGATGGTTCATTACATGTATTTGCTGTTGAGAATCATCAGAAAGTATGGGTACAAGGATTACAACCAATCATGGTTTGTGATGTTTGGGAACATGCTTACTACTTGAAATATCAAAACAAGCGTGGAGAATGGATAGACAACTTTATGAAACTTGTAAATTGGGATGAAGTAGCTGAAAGGTATTCTAGTTGTAAAAAATTTTCAGATGTGAAGTGTGATTAAATTTTTTGTTTTTACTTTTTAATTTTTCTTTGTTTATTATAGTTTTAAATTATAATATAGTAATAATAGTAATAATAATAATGAGAATATCTTACAACAACATCAAATAAATACAATAAAAATAAATGAAAAAAAGAAAATAATTATCCTTTAACTAGTTTGTAGGTACCAAGCATCATGTCACCGCTTTTAGCAGTTCGTTCTCGTTCAGTACCTTCCATCTCAATTTTGAATATTTTTCCACCAACATTAATTTGACCTCCTTGACGAAATTCAATTTCCATTGGTAATCCAGTTGAGGTTACAAGGTTTCTTCCATAAACTCCTGAATCAGTGAATCCCCATTCATTAGCAATCTTATTTTTACTCTTTAATTCAGCCCTTACTTTTCCATCCACAATTGGTTTAAGGCCATAAAAAGCTACAATGCCAGTACCATCGGCCTCATGGGCTGAGACGATACCAACATCATAACCACCATAAGCGTTTGAATGCCAAGTTCCAATGGTTCCAGGTTCTGCAATTGGAAATCTTTGGTCATCTCCACCTACTGCGCTCCAACCTGAAACTTTAGTTATCAAAGCTTCATTTCCGTTGTACTT
This sequence comes from uncultured Methanosarcinales archaeon, assembly GCA_964552945.1. Classification (GTDB taxonomy): domain Archaea; phylum Nanobdellota; class Nanobdellia; order Woesearchaeales; family GW2011-AR9; genus CAZEAB01. Next base: position 147,510 of record CAZKIP010000002.1, on the reverse strand, counting down.
TAATATTGATCCACACAACTTTAAAGCAACTGCTAAAGGGTTGCCTTCGTATGGATTAAAAACTCTATTTGGAGTTATAGGTGAACATTGATCACCTGTATTATTACTAGCAGAATTATCTTGACCACCAGAATATTTTTCAGAAAGGCCTATGATACTATCAACTACAACGCCATATTGTGCAGATTCCATTGCAGACCTTACAAGAGAAGTATCAACCCCTGGAAATCTTTCTTGAACTGCTTTTTCAAGGCCACCAACAGGGCCTCTTACAGAAACAACTTCTTTAAGTGCTGCAGCCGCTCCTCTAAAATCACCACCATTTAATAATCCACGAACATTATCATCAACAACATTACCGAAACATGCATCAAGTGCTTTTTCAATTAATGCTCCAACTGGGTTTCTATCTTCATTTCCATTTGTCATTTATTTTTCCTCGCATATATTTTTGTTTCATTTATATTTCAAATCATGTTTTAATTATTTGTTTAACCTCAAATTATGATTAAGATTTGGAGAGTGTATTAGTTCATACGCTCCCTTGAAAGTTTCATAAACTTCTTCAAGAACTCTTTTTTTAATCCCTTTGCTTGCCCCTATCTTTCCTTGCAAACAATTTAATGCGCCCTCAGGATTTTGCATGAATTTACTTTCATATTCTTTTATTAAGAATTCTTTGGTCATATTTATATAAATTTCGGTAGGATTTAGTGAAGAGGAGATTTTTAATTCTTTATTTCTGTAATCAAAGAATTTTTCCCAGTTTACATTTGTAGAATTGCTTCTCACCCTAACTCTCCTCATCCCAGGAAAATACAATTTAGTAACTTTAGTGCTACTATCATCATCAATTTTTATACCATTTGAACCATTTGTTCTTGAATCAGAATCAGTATTTTTTTTCTTAACATCATGATACATATCAATTAATTCTTGATCTAATTTCTGTTTTCCATAAACTGCTCTTTGATGTAACTCAGACGCTTCATCTAACATTGGATGATCTACAGAAAAAATTGAATCTTCTGCCTTATTTTCAAAACGATAAAGTAATCTCTCTCCCAATGGAACAAATATACCGCCATATTCGTTTGATTCCATGTTAATTGAAACATCATCAGGATTGTACCTCAAAAGATAACTAATAAAATCAACATCTTCTGACAAAACACCATGTTTATGTAGAGAAACATATCTAGATGCTGATTCAATGATTAACCTTTTATCAGAAATAATATCCTGTACTTTTTCTCCCAAATCTTGATCATCAATTAAATCCCTCATGAGGATTTCAATCAAATCTCTATTACTAAGACAATGTGCAGTGTATTGGAATGCAATACCACTTCTTTTTGGAATAGTTCGCAATGTAGCATTCATACTACGTTCGTTTGCTAAATCAAATACAGTGGGAACAAATTTCTTATATTGACTCCTGGCTTGTTCAAAAAAACCGCTCGAACCCCAATAAAATGAAACTCCCCATAATGTAAACAATGGGTTGAGTCTGTGTTTATCAAAATTATCAACCAAAATTTTTCCTAAATCATTGGCTTGATTCTTCAATTGATTTATATCAACAGGATCAGTCATCTCCAAAAACCTCCGAAAATGCGTTTAGTGCATCAGTAAATCCCTCTTTTAAATCTGGCCTTTGATAAACTGATGTCGGTTCAATTGCAGGTGTTTCCACGACATTGGAATCAGATTCAATACCTGTAGAAATTTCTGTTTCTTTAGTGGCATAAGAGAGCTTTCTTGCTTTGTAAAAACTATCACATATAATTTTTGGTGATTTGGTAACATCATCAGCGTGTTCAATGTCTCTTTTGTTAGGATTCCCGTCTCTTACCTCATATTCATTTTGCAGAACAAAATAATCTCTATCTGAAGAAAAATTTGGTTGATGATATTTATTATTCTTAGCAATAATGACAATACTTCTAAAACTTGATTTTCTTGCACTTCTTCCAGTTTCAGAATCATGAGATTTTAAAGCAGCATATTCTCCTGATAAATTTTTTTCAATTTCAAATCCGGACTCTTCTATATCCTGTAAGAATTTTTCTTCACATTCTGAGGAGATTTTTGAACGTGGAACTACCATTACCAAATAATGTTGATCCTTGATTTTGTTCTTCATTTCAATGAAAAAGTCTTTTCTTTCATCTTGATTCAAATAATAAAATGCATTTGAACAAACTGCCAAATCCAATGAATTATCATTTATTCCTTCTTTATTATGATAGGTTTTATCAGGTACAAACAAGTCGTATTCCGTATTATCCAATGATACTAGTGAAGACAAATCATGTATGCTACCAAGATAATATTTGTTTCCGTTGATGCCTTTTTGTTCACAGGCTTCTCTACCATAATCCATTTGTCTTCCAGATAAGTCAACACAAGTTGTTCGTTTAGATGATGCTCTAGAATAAACAGCACATCCTGAACCCAAATCAATTATTTCATCAAATTCTTTATTGGCTAATTTTTCAAGTGAAATTTTTTCTGGGTTATTTTCAGAATTCTCTTCTGGTAGAATTTCAATGCCTTCACTAATAATTGAATGGAGCATGCGTCCTACATTTGCCGAATGAGAACTATCATAATTGATATTAAATCTTTCAACCATAAAGACGTGATTATTATGTGTTGTTAATGATTTATAGAATCCTTTCGAACCTATGCCTACATTTGAATTAAAAAATAATGATAAATGTCCTCTTGAATCAAGATTTTTCAAAATTGCCAATTGTGGAATTCTGTCTTCTGCAATCTTTTTAAGGAATGATTCCAATTCTTTCAGATCTAAATCATCACCATGATAAAATTCTTTTGGTTTCATTCCTTTTCCTGATCTAAAATCATGAATTATTTTATCAGTTGGAATTCCAGTTGCCATCATTTCCATAATTTGTAAATTATTTCTTTGTCCACTTCTTTCACCTCTTCCGTCTCCTTGTTTTTTCTCAAACCAAACGGTGGGAGATTCATAATATACAATTGAAGAATACATTTGGCCATCCAATCCTTCCTTGCATGTCCCAACAGAACCAATAAGCCCTTTCATTTCTGGATTATAAAGTGCTCTTTGCCATCTTATCATTCTCTCTGAAAGACCATTTTCGTCAACCTCTGTAGGGACCGATTTGTCAATTATTTCAAATTTGAACCCTGATTTTTCTAACTCTTCTTGCAAATATCTCGTGGTTAAAGAAGTATGCACAGTAAAGATCAGTGCTTTTTCATCAGGTTCTGTTTGAATCAAATAATTTTTTAATGCTTTGACACGATTGGAACCTTTTTCAATAGATTTTTCTAACAAATCTAATCTCTCTGGATCATTAAAGAAACTTTCTGCTCTGTACCATAAAGTTCCTTCTGCTGGATCAATAAAATTGTCTGGATGTACCTTTTCGGGATTGGTTAGAAGATACCTTGATATCAAAACTTTCTCACCAACTGAGAAACATTTTGCGTCTTCTAGCTCTACATGAAGTCTAACTATTTCTTCTAATGGATCGTAATTAATAAATCCTCTAGTAGTTTCAGGAATATCAGGATCAATTGTTCTAATATCTGAAATAATTGGAAATGTTGTATATGGCTTGAAAACCATTCTTACTTTTTGTGGATCATTTGTTACCAATCTATTATAATGTTCGGGATCGCCAACAATTCCTAACAAGTAAGCAAGAAACCTGTCATTTGAAACATAATTACCAATAAGTGTTCCAGTTAAGGCAACCCCCCATCTTGAGCTACGAAAAAAGTCTTCTATTGTTGTTGCTCTAGCTGAATCAGGAGATACTATGTTATGAATTTCATCGAGAATGACATAATATAATCCATCACTAGGAAAAACTTTCTTTCTTAATGATTCCATCACTGAGTCTTGCTCTCCCTTAATTCTTTCAGTTACAATTCTTTCAACTATTTCATGCTTGGGAGGATTTTTTGACATGAAGTTCCTAAAAATACTTTTTTTTCCAATAATTTTTGCTAACCCATTTGCAGCATCGTTCACTGTTTTAAACTCGGCCATTGCTGAGATGAACTTATTAAATGAATACTGGTTAACTAAATCATCATTTTTTTCTGGTCTTAAACTTTGATAACACATTGAGTCAGATAGTAACACAAGATCAACATCATCCTTTGAAGCTCTTTCAATGTCCCTTTCTCTATTCTTTTGAGTTATAGGTACAATTATTCTATCATCTCCTAGAAACAGGTGTGCTTCACTTTGCATTTTTGGAATAAGATGGCCCGGACAGAAATACAATGTTTTTACTTTTCTGTCTAAAGAACCTGTCAATTGAGGCAGATATTTTCTGTTGATGGCATCTATGGCGATCAACGCTCCACCTGTCTTACGACTCCCAGGTATACTTGGATCAACCAGTTTTCTACCATGCAAAAAACCCGCTCTAGCAATTTGTTCTGCAACCAAAGCTTGCCTTAGAGAAGGGATTGTAACTTCAACACTATTAAAGAAACTTTGTCCACCCAATGCATTGAATATTTCTTCAACAGAACTCCCTCTTCGTAATGATTCATCTCTTAACTTATTTAGGTAGGGATCAGCAGACCATCTAAAATCAGGAGGCAGTTTTCCAAGAGTTTCAAGAACCAAAGATAACCGCTCTTCCAAGTTCCAAGAAGTAGGATCAGAAGACATTTTAATCACTTACTCCACTTTTACACTTTTTGATGCATTATAATCAGCAGCAACTTGTTTTAACCCATCTCTATTCATTCCAGCCCAAAATTTAAGAACGTTGAAAACATAATAATTTCTTTCCTTACTAGATAAAATGGTATCATTTTTAAGCCAAGTAAATTTACTTCTCTCAGCTTCTCTTAAATTGAAGTATAACCTTGCTCCTAACTTTGCGCAGTCCTCAGACTTTTCCAATTTTAAATCTTCACCAGATATTCTCCCATCTTCAAGAAGGTTTCTAAAAGAATCAATCAATATAGGAGTGTATCGTGAATCTCTTTGTATTACATGGCTAACTGGAGTTATATAAGTTACTTCAAATCCTTTACCCGTTAATTCTTCCTCCTCCTCTTTTACTAATTTCCCTTGTAACCATAAACCTCTGAGATGGAAACGATACTTAGTAAATGAATAATTAATTGATGGGTCCATAGTTCTTTTTGCAAGATGACACGCTACATCAAACTGCTTATCCACGCTTCTTCTATCAGGGTCTTCTAATTCAGGAAGAACATCTTCTTTTAAATATGAATTATTTGCCATTTCTTCACCAGCAGACGCATACATAACCCAAATTGCACTACATTCTCTAACTCTTCTTTGTATTGATTTATCCATCTTCCTCATGAATTTATTTGAACGAATATCGTTTCTCAGAACTTCAACCGCCATTTGAATTTTAACATCAAGTCCTTTATCAGAAATTTCTTTTTCGAACCATTTGTAAATACTTTTTGATATAGAATGATTTCTACCTTCAGAATAGGTAATAAGTTGTTGAGGACTTTCTACATTTTTTACTTTATCTTCTAAAGATGGTTTAACAAACATTCCTAAGACATTTGGAACACCATTTTCATCTCTTGGTAACAATTCAAATTTGTCATAAAAATCACTAACAATTGAGCTAAATCTATCATCCATGCTTACTTTTGAAATATAAATGGTTCTTTGTGTTCTGATGCTACCTTTATTCTTCTTTATGAACCCACCCCATGGTTGAAAATATGCCACCATCCCTTTACGATTCAGCTCTTCTACTCTCTTCAAACCTAATGATGCTACAGCAGCTTCTCCTTTAAGTTCAGTTTGCTTGCCAGGTTTTGATTCAGGATTTAAGTATTCTGAGATTATACTCTTTCTATTATTAATAAACCAATCAACTGCAAGTTCATCAACAATGAATCCTGGTTTCTTCTTCCTGGGTTTTCTTTTTTTCTTTTTCTTCTTTTTATCATTGTCATTATTCTCAATTTCATCATTTCCATCATTATTTGCTGCTTTATCTTTTTCACAACTTCCTCTGTATAGAACCCTTGCTTCTGACTCATCAGTAGCTCCAGAGCTTGCCAAAACTTTAATCAATGGATTTAAACTTGGAATTACTTTGGATTGATCTAACTCACCTGTAGGACTAAGAGAAAAGTTAGGTTTACCATTTTCTATAACCGTGACATAATTAACGTGATTTTTAGGGTCATAAACAAATAACAAGCCTTCATTTTCAACGTTAACATCCGAATTAATTTTTTCATTTTCATCACCTGCAGTAACAACATCACTAATATCACTAAGAAAACCAGATAATTGTTCAGGTGTATATCTGTGATTAGGATTAAAGTTTTTGTCAGAAAACAACCTTGCTACTTGTGTAGGGTTAAGAACACCATCCATTACAAGTTCTTCAATTGTTTTTTCTTCACTCATAATTCCTGACCTCTCCTACATTTTTCACTTTCAAATTTACTCCCATTTGTCCCAAGAGAGAATTGGCAATTCCTTTCTGAAATACTTGGATCAGTTCTTCAACACCATTTTCTCCTAAAATTTCTTTAGATGAATAGTTAACATCTACCCTTAAAGAGCCATTAGCTTCTGAAATTGTGACAGGGTCATCTTCTCGACCATATGGTGCAAGAATTTCTCTTGATGTTTTAGTTAGCTGAAGACCTAAAGGTGTAACAATATCTGCAAACTTTGGTAACAATAAAAAGGATACTCTGTAATCTCCTTCATTAACTCCATAAGCAACACATTCAATTGTGGCTTCAACTGGTGAGCTAGCCATATCTTCCAGAACTTGTCCTGATCTTGTATTAGCTTCTCTATATGATTCCTTAAGGGTTGGTAAAACTGATAAAATATTTTGAGCAGTTTTTTGAGCTTCTAGATAATCCTTCTCATCTTTTTCATAAGCTCTAATCACATCTAATGCTTCAGATTTTATTTTGGCTTCAGTAGTATCATCGTCTTTTCTAACTGCATGAAAAGCTTTCTTCAGTCCTTTAGCTCTAACATAATCAATATTGCTTTGTTTATATCCTTCAGATTGTTCAAAAGGTAAAGCTATTTTATGCAATGCTGATTCAAGTTTATCAACATCAAGTTCGTCACTTCTTGCTTTTATTAATCTTGCCAATTTGGAGGGAGTAATTATCTTCTGTTCATAGATTCCTCTTAAAATAGTTCCTATTTCTCCTCTTGCCAAAATTTCTAAATCATCAGTTGAACCAGATGGAATAGCCGAATATTGGTTTGCAACTGCATTAAAATTACTTACGATTCCATTTCTTTGGAATGCTAAAACAAACAACTCCTCAGCAGTTATGTCATCACTTATTGAAGTTTTTGCTTCCAATTCTGCTATTTGCACATTTGAAGTTTCAATTTCAGATTTAGCATCTGCAATGTCTGATTCTAATTGTGAGATGTAATCTTCTCTTTCTGATAGAGTGCCTTCAATTTCTGCCATCTTTCCTCTTACAGATGTAAGAAGTTCCTCTAAATCATCAATCCTGTCTGAATAAACTGGGAAAGGTTCACGCATATCAAGGTCATGACTTTTTCTTTCACAGAAAATGCTTTTTATTTCTCCCCACAGGTAAGGTCTCATGTAAGCACCATCAATAGTTTCTTTCTCTTGCTCGGTGTATTTAGGTAATGTAGAGATACCGTGCTTAATCATTCTTCGAACTCCACTCATAGTTTTTCTGAATGCCAATGATAACTCTCTAGGGGTCACCAATTTGTCATCCTCCCAATTGGAGAATTCTTTATTTTTATTGTAAGTAAAATATGCTTTTACTGCAGCTTCTTTATCTGCTAATTCGGAATCACTGAAACCAAAATCATCTTTTAGGACTGTAGTTAATTCACTATCAAGGGCGCTGTATCTCCATACAATGTTACCACCAACAATCTCTCTATGATTACCATAGAATGAGTTGTTTGATTTTGACGATTGTGAAAGTCTGTTATCAATCTTTTTCTTGATATCACCAATCAATTTATGATTCCAAACCCCCAAAACATAGCAAAGGGAAGTAGGTAAAAATTCAGCATTTGGATCTGGAAGAAGATCTCCATTTAATTTTTCTTCTAATGATGTTACTATATATTTTAAATCAGTTACTCTTCGATCTTTCCATTTCAAATCATCTTTTGCTTTATCTAATTCTTTTTCAGCGGATGCGTGTTTTGCTGCGAGATCATTTTTCACAGATAACAAATTATTGAATCTACCTACTAATGCATTGTAATCGGTTATTAATTTACCCTGCTTATTAGTCAAATTAGCATAAGTAACAGTTAATTTATCATGATCTATAGTTAAAACAACCAATTCTTCTTCCTTTTTATTGGCTTTTTCTTTGTAATATTTTAGCAAAGCACTGGCATCGGTAGGAATTTCAATCCCATCAGGATCTACAACTCTAGTTTCAGTAGACATGGAACCTATTTTGTCTTCAATTAACTTGTATTGTACATTTAATTCGTCCTCAAATGTAGTTGAATTGGTTTCAGATAGTTTAATTAAATCCATGTAAGGTGGAAGTTGGATATCAACAAGACTTGCTACAGAAGTCAATGCATCATAAACTATTTTTAGATGAGCTCTATATAACTTTTTTTCAGCTTCAGTATTTCTGTTAATAGTTCTCAAACCTTCGACTTTCACATCAAGATTGGCAACTTTTGTTGATAAACTTCTGATTTCTCTTCTCTTACCAAGATTGTCTGCTGTTAAAGTATTAATTTTATCAGACTTTGCAGTGAGATCTCTGTCGCGTTCGAATTCTTTTGATTCAGAATCACTTTTTAAATTAGCAAAATCTTCACTTAATGTAGTTAATTGAGCTTCTAAATCATCTACCTTCTGGTGATATTCGTCCCTTTCCCTTTGAATGACTGAAACAGTAGCTGCTGCAACCCTAGAATCACATTCTGAAGCCAATTTAGCAACATAGTCAGCTAGAGTATCTCTGTCAGAAAAAACATCGTCTGTAGGTGCCGAAACACCAACTGAAGAGGCCAATGTTTCTAATGAACTCCTTAAATCAGAAGCAACTAATGTTAAATTATCTGTGACACTCTGGTTTTTAGATTTTAAAAAAGATACTTCTTGAGACAATTCTGAATTTGATATTCTAGATGCACCAAGTTCATTTTTTGTGCGTTCATGCTCTAATAATTCACCAAAAGCTCTTTGATCGCCATCAGATTCATCTATTTCACGTACAGAATAATCAAAAACGTCAGCGCTTCTAACGACATCATGCATTTTATCTATATTCGCTCTCATTCCAGTGACTAGCAAACCACCAGGATTATGTTCGTCACCTAATTTCTTATAAGAGGTTCCAGGATCACCTCTATCATCAATTTTTAAACAAACCTTCATTTTGTCCTTTGCAGAAACTTTTTTATCAAACCTTATTTCATAAGAATGTTCAACAGAACGAATAGGTATAGAAGAGGAAGAGGTACTTCTACGAGAACCAGCAGTTCTATGCGATGCAATAGATGATCTTTTTGAAGCCATATGTATTCACTACTCAGTCGTATTGCTTTTTTATAAAGTTTTCCTATAAAAATTACTAATTAGTGACAACCAATTCTCACAAAAATTTATATAATTTTGAAATATACCATCAAAATGGGTGGTAAAAAGAGAAAAAAGAAGCTAGATGTATCTGGAAACAAGCGCTTAGATGTATTCTTAACAAATTTAGAAAATGAAAAAAAACAATTGTTGTTAGATCATGTTGAGGATATTACCTTTAAGGCATTGAAAGATAGGATAAGTCCAAAATTGAGGTTGAAATCGGACAAATGACAATTCCTCTATTTTTGCTTTCAAAATTTAAAGAGTTGACAACAAATAATGCCTACACACATTCCGTGAAAAACTTAAAAGTTTTAGTGAGCAGTTTCTAAAAATTAAAGAATAAATAAAAAGTTTAAAAACAATAACTTTTAAGCAACAATTGAAACTTAATGAGGGGTGAACATACAATAAAAAATTATTTGGAAGAATAATTCTTTTTCTCGGCAGCTGTCAAAAGTGTTTCAAATTCTGAAAGAGCCTCATCTGATCCGTGGACCGAGATAGTAACTGCATAAGGTTTAGAAGAATCTAATGCTGAATGAGTACTAGAATATTTTAATGTAGCACCCATATTGGGCAAATGATACACTTGTCTTACAACACTTTTGCTGTCGCCAACAATCATCGAATTTCTATGGACATGTTCGGCAGAAATGCTTGGCAAAAATTTTGAAACAAAATGCTGAGGATGATAAAAATCATCCGGAGAGTCCACTCTCACAATTTTTCTGAAAACCACAAAAATATTTTGTCAAAATAATATATAAAACTTTCGACCCATGATTAAAAGTTTTAGAATTGATAAAACTCTTTTTTTGACGCAAAAAATTTTGAAAATTAGCCCCCTCTTTTTGTGCGAAATATGGCCTTCGACGCACTACGTAACACTTTATACAAAATGTTACGAAAAAAGTAACAAAATGTGTCGAAAACGTTACATTTAAATAATCTATTACGTTTTCTAGACAAATGAAAGAGGTGAAGAGTAAAAAGGCACATTCCCGTAGCCAGTTTCATTTGACGCCGGAGCAAATTAGAATTTTAATAAAACATACTGAAAAATTGCGTGACAAGATTATCATCAAGTTGTTTGCCTATTGCGGATTGCGAAGATTTGAGTTGGCAAAAATTAAAATAGAAGACATTGATTTTAATACAAACAAAATATCCATTTCTGGCAAAAAAAATATTGACAGGTTGGCAACAATTTTTTCTGATCAACTCCTGGAAGATTTAAAATTATATGTCCAATATGTTTTGAATGGCAATAGTAAAGGGTACTTGTTTCCAGCCGTTTCTACTCTCAACGACCACGGCTATCTTACACCCACCCAAATTAATAGAATTGTTGCCAAAGCAGGTCATCGTGCACAATTACAAAACCCTATCCCTGAATTAAAGAATATAAACCCACACATATTAAGGCATTCTTGCGCACGAATTTTAAAGGATAAAGGGCTTAGTTTAGAAGTTGTTCAGAAAGTATTAGGCCATCTTTCATACAAAACAACGATGGATTTATACGGGACTAAGAGTATTTCGGAAATGGACGAGGAGTTAAAAGATAAAGTAGGGGACCTTTTTGGTTGATTTTTTCCAATGAATCTTTTTGTATTTGATTAAATCTTTTTGGTTTTTAAGTTTTAGTTTTTTCTGGTTGTTTTTGTTTTATAGTTCCAGATAATTAAATAAATTCTCGTAAGTTTATTTATTAAATGTTTTAATCAATCACCAGAATTTTTATTGTGGAGGAGATTAAATTACTAATTAACACCGCATCTATTAATAAAAATCAAAAAAAAATATTTTAAATTTAACCCACATAACTTAGGTGTTTATCCTGCTGAACTTGCTGAGCTTTCTGTCCTTTCTGTACGATATTTTTCAGTTTCTTTTCAAAAATTTGAGCTTGTTTTAGCAATGGAGAAGGATCAACTTTTAAACCAGTATATGCGTCGAGAGCTTCAATAATATGTGCTGCCGCTTTACTATCAGGCATCCCCATTCTAGCCTCTGCAAATAACGCGATTAGCGGAACTTTTAAATTTGATGCTAGCAATGCTCCTGTAACACCAACTATTATACCTTCCATTAATGGATTTGCAGCTCCTGAGAGCTTTTTACTAACCGATCCATTCTTAGTAGTGTAATAAAAAACTCTTCCTGCTTCGGCATTTGGAGAGCCTACTCCCTCAAGTGAGATTATTTCCTTAGCACTTAGAGCTACAGCCAATTCGTTTATTACTTCTGCTAATTTCCATCCTAGGTTTTGACCAACATTTATTGCATGGATTAAAACTATATTATTTTTTTTGTTATAGTGAATTGAAATTGGTTCTACAACTTTATTTTGATGAATAGCAATCATTGCAGGTATTTCATCCATATGTACTATTCCTATCTTTTCTGTTTCTAAATGATCCATCAGAAATTCTGTTGCTATTGTTCCAATAAGTCCAAATCCAGGAAACCCTTCCACTATTGTTACATTTTTTGGTTTTTTTGTTAGAATCAATTTCATTTTTTATCACCTAATTTCTTAATTTTTTGAATTATTCAATTTGATTAATCTGATTGTCTAAGGAACCAAAATAGGAATACTACTAAACCTATAGGAATCACCCATTCTAGGAGGTCATAGATCCAATCAAAGTAGAAGAATGAAGGCATATATGAAAACCCTCCAATCAATTCACAACCAGGACCACCACTCGTTAAAAAAGTGTATGACACAAATCCAATAATTCCTATGGCGATGTATGCAAGAATTCTTTGAAAAAATGCTACTTGTATACCCACCATGCTAAGTACTATAAACATCACTGCTATAGCAATAATAAAAAGTGTAATTTTTGGCATTGCTCCATTTATTATGTCAACAACATCCCAACAAGGAGGATAGAGACCAAACTGATGCGTCATTATAGTTATCAACGCAATAACCAAACTTAATACCAATGCAATCCTGTCGTTAAATGCTTCATATCTTCTTATAAAAACAAATAATATGGTGAAAATTAGTATAAAAGGAAGCACTAAGTCTAGAAAAGCAAAGTTCTGTAAATTAGATAAGTAGTAGTCTAACATTCTCTTTTTCTAACAGAAGATTCTTGGGCTTTTTATAGTTTGCTATTTTGGTCTTAACCACTGCCTCCTCCCCCTCCTCCATTATTTCTACCAAATCTACTTATAATAAACCATAGAAATAGTCCAGCAAGAAACAGAGGTATCAACCATTCTAAAAATCCAAATGAGGGCCAATCAAATATTGGGAATGTTACCGATAAATCTTCAAGTGCATTGCATCCTTCTCCTCCTGATGTTAAGAAAGCGTAAGCGATGAAACCTATAATTCCTGCACCAATGACACCTAAAAATCGTTGGAAAAATTCCATGTTCATACCAAAAATACCGAGCAATAAGAATACCGCAACAATTGCAACGATAAGTAGTGCTACTTTAGGGAGTGCACCATTTATTATTACAACTACGTCCCAACATTCTGGATAAAGTCCTAAAAGATGAGTAATGATAGTTATTAATGCTATGCTAAGACTTATGACAATTGCAGAATTTCTATTAAAGTTTGGTACAGCTGCGATAGCCACATATAGAATACTAACTATCAGTAAAAAAGGTAGAATTACATCAAGGTAGGCCATATTTTGTAGTGTATTAATGACGTTTTCAAACATTTTGTTCTATAAGTAAATTTATGAGGTATATATTATTTTCCATTCAGAATTGCTTCTAATTGTTTGGGTTTTGAAGGATCAACTACAACATCTTCTTTTCTTTTACTATAATTTTCTGCTTTTACAAAATGTATTTTTCCAGCCTCTAAGATTCCTGAACCAAAATCCAGTAACAGATTTGTTTCTAAATATCTCAAATAATTCCGATCTTTATATTGAACCAAAATATCCCTCTGATCATTCATTACTAGTTTACCAATTGCCTCTAGTGCTTGATCCTTGTTTGGAGTTGTTTTTATGACATAACTCATTTTGATTCCCCCACCTTTCTCTTAGTATTCTTTATTGATTTATGACCTAAAGAATTTGTTGTTTTTTCATAAAAATCCATGTCTTCTGCATAATTCATCACATCATAAAAAAAACCAACCTTGTCAAATAAATCTGCCCTATATGCAGTCGTGTTTTGATTAACAGGATTTGATGACTTAAAGTCACTTTTTACATATGTCTCATCATCAGTTGAGCTGTGAGTAATAAATGTTTCTTCATCTAAATCCTCTTGCTGTAGCGGATGATTTTCATTTATTTTATACCCCGGAAGAACTATAGACACACTCTTTACACCACTTTTTGTTGATTCAGATACTCCTTTATTCAGGGCATTACTTTTATATTTAGTTATTTTTTTCTCTGATTCCAAAAATTTAACTTTGCCAGAATATTTCTTTTTCATTTCTGCAGAAATTTTATGTCCATCATAAGTTGAAACAATAACTTCTTCAGTATCTTTTCTATGAGCAAGGACTGAATCAATTGTTTTTTCAAGTCCTCTGTCACTATCAGTTGGAACAATATAAGCATGATTCTTTGAATTAATTCCTTTTTTTCCAGCAATAAGCGAATCATATTCTTCTTCAAATTGAGCTGTAACCTTCTCTGGTGTTAGTGAATTTTGATAAAAATCAAAAGCTCTTTCAGTCATCTTTTCAAGACTGGCTTGGTCAGTGTTTACAGCATTGTTGATTGCTTTAGCAATACTTTCGGGAGAATTAATTTCATCTATTGAAACAACATAATGTTCATCAGTATCAAATTTGAATGTTTTCTTAACGGAGTCCATCTTGGTCATTATTACTGGTTTTTTGTGAGAAAAAGCTTCAATTGCAGAGATGGAAAAATGTTCATACCTGCTTGGCTGAATGAAAAAATCTGCAGCAGCATAATAATCAGCCAATCTTTTTTGAGTAACACGTCCTTCAAAAGTGTAATCTACTCCTTCAACCAAATCTCCTAACTTCTCTTTTAATGTTTTCTTGATGTTAGGATTTGACTTATTATCACCACAAATAACTAATTTTATATCTTCGTTATTTGCTCTTGCTTCCCTGAACCCTTCCGCTAATTCAAGAATTCCTTTTTCTTCGGATAATCGTCCAGCATAAAGAATGACTTTTTTTTGACCATTTCTTGACAATTTTCTTTTCAGTGATTTAACAATCCCTTGGTTAAGAGTTGGTAACTTAGCAGAGTTGTAAATGACTTTAGAATCTTTTGCGTGTTCAACACCATAATGTTTCTCAGCAATTTCTTTAACCTCAGGAGTTGGGTGAATAACCCTATCAACTTTGTTCATCATTCTGTTCTGTCTTTGTAATTCACTATGGTCTTGATGGGATTTATCACCTAAAACTTCTTGATCATATGGAGTGACGCTATGAATTTGCTGAAGCTTTGGTGTATCTTTAAAATGTCGAAATAAATTTTCATTTAATCCATTTGCAAAAACCTGATTATGGAAATGCAAAACATCATAATTTGAGCCGCGTGATTTAAAAAAATCAACAACCTCTTGAGAAGAATTGAATGTCGTTTTTTTACCTCCTATTGAAAGAGTGTATTTATCGGTGTCTTTCCAAGGCCTATACTCCAATTCGTCGACAATGTTACCTTTTTTACGTAATTCTTCACCTAAAGATCTAGCTACAGTCCCAACACCACAAGAATTATCAAAAAATGGTGAAAGGGCCAAAATACGTTTTTTTTTATTTCCACTTTTTTTCTTCATATAGAAGAAAAATTCTAGAGGTATATAAAATTAATTAAAATAAATATATGATGTTATTCCAAGAAAAATGATAGTTTTGCATCTAATTGATTAAATGCTAAACGATTGTCATTAGTTGGATTCATCTCATAAGCTGCTTTAGCCATTAAATAAGCATTAGATACATCACCCTTATTTAATGCAACATTTCTCCTAAAAGCGAATGAAAAAGCGGTACTGAACCAATCATCAAATACACCTTGAGTCCAAAAAACTTTTGAACGATCACCACTTGACCTGGTAAGAGCAAGCTGATACAATCTCATTTTAGCAATTTTGTCTTCGGAATTCATTGCACTCTCTGTAAGTTCTTTGACAGATCTCTTTTCACCAGCAAGACCAGTTATTGAATCTGGGTCGTATACAACACTTGCTGCAACATATTTGTCTAAAAATCCAAATTGCAAATCATTATTATCAATTTTAATATGAAAATCCCAATCTTGTGCACGTTTCAAGCCTTCCCAATATAAGTTATTTAAACCTAATTCATCTATTAAATCACGAGTGAACATCGTAGTATTATGATGAATAAAATTCTCCCCTTTCAAATCCCCTTGCTTGTAGCCACCACTAGCAGCCTTAGGCCATTTATTTTTAAAATATCTCTGATAAGGTCCATTTGGAAGCCTTTTACCATCTAAATCTATGTCATGGGCTTTAGCATGTACAATATGAGTTCCTTTATTTTTTTCTAAAAAGGCAGTTAAATCTTTCAACTTAGTAGGTAGAGCAACATCAGATGCATCTTGATGTGTGAAATAATCACATCCAAGAGAATAAAGTAATTTTAATCCAGTGTTTCTGGCTGCTGAAGAGTGTTGGTTTTTCTGTCTTACAACAATTAAATTGCCTTTCTTCTGTGATTTTACATGACCACTAATCTTATCATCAGTAGAATGTAAATTATCAGCATATTTTTCAACCAAATGTTCAAAAGTGCCATCAATTGATCCATCATCAACAACGACAATTAGAGATTTTCCATCATAATCTTGATTTAAATAAGAATCTATTGTTGCATCAACTCTACCTCTTCTATTATAGGTAGGTATTACTACTCCAACCGTCTTCTTTTTCCTTCTAAAAAAATCAAATATTCCCATATTACTACCAATAAGGGACACATTTATAAACTTTTCGTTAATTCATTTACTAATTTTGCTTAAAGATTGAATTTTAATTAGACCTTTTCGTATAGAATTCACACTATGAGGATTTATCAACAAGCCATTCTCTCCATCATTTATTAGCTCTTTTGAGCCTCCATCGTTGCTACAGAGTACAGGAATGTTTTTTTCTATGGATTCAAGAACTACTCTCCCTAAACCTTCATTGATACTTGGGAAAACAACATAATTTATTATGCTGTATATCTCTATTATGTCGGAGTATTCAAGAGGCCCAAAAACGTAAAAATTGTCTTTAAATTTTGATTTTCTGATCAGTTTATTCATTTTTTTATAGAAATTATAATCATATATCTCTCCACAAAGAATCAATTTTGAGGAAGGATTTGTTTTAAGATGTCTCAAAAACGCTTTGACTAACCGATATTGATTTTTTTGATAACAAATTCGTGCTGGACAAAAATAATACAGGGATTTGTCGTCTTTAAAAATGTTTTTTAAGGCGCCTTTTTTTGACTGATTTTTTTTATAATCCCTAGAATAATTCAAGAGATTTGATACTTCAACTTTCCCTTTAAATATAAATGATTTTTTTCCATGATCGCTTACAGCTAATATTTTATCTGAATATAAGGTCATAAAATTATGTAATAACCATTCTCTAAATAATTCATTCACATATCCCAAATGGTGTGTTGTTATCACCTTTATTTTGCTCTTTTTCGAAATTTTAGCTGCAATAAGAAAAAAAGGAAGCAGGGTGCCATGAATGTGAATTTCGGAAGGTTTTATTGAAGCTAAAAGTTGTTTATAAAACTTATTAAAGCACATTATATTTGATAAATTCCAAAAGTTATTAACTAGTTTTTTTGATCTCTTCTTGTAAAAAAAAGGGATAATTGAGCATTTGTATTTATTAGAATAATATGTGCCTTCTCTTTTCACTAAATCATTTTTTTTTATGTAATTTTCTATTTCTTCTTCAAAAAAAAAACAAATGACAAATTGCTTTTTATTAATCCCATCTACCCATTCACGTATTGCTAAATCATATCCATTATTCTTATGTAGAAATTTGTGACAGACATGCAAAACCACCTCAATTTTCATTTTTTTTTGAGTGAATTAGAATTATTTAAACTTTACCATCTAAATATTTTTATATAAATAATGCTTCAGTGTAGTAATGAAAGTAACCAAGACACAGCGGTTCATATTGTTCTCTCTTGGACAATTCTACAAACAACTTAACCAATCACTTGAAGAGAAACCACTTCAATTAAGAACTTCTAAAATAGCTTTCATCAAATTCTTATTACATTCCGAGATTATTACTAAAAAGGAGCGTGCTCTCTACAAGAACCTTGAATCATTAGAGAAGAAAAAATTAATTGAATATGATAATAAAATGATTAAATTTACTGAAAATGGGTTGAAAATTCTTCACAAAATTAACGATGAAATTGAGAAGTTTATCTCTTTAAAACTTTTTTTCACACAAACTAAACCTAATAGAAAGCTGCAAACTGTATTGAAATCATAAAAAAAGAAAAAAAATTATGCTTTCAATGCTTCCCTCAGATATGGAGTTGCCCTAATCTCATGTCCTGAAGTTTCACACAAATCGTCTAACGCATCTAAAATCTTTGTCTCATCTCTTTCAACAATTCCCTCCAGAAATCCTTCGTGTCCTAGCAATGCATAAACTGCCTCTGGAGATTTTGGCATGTCTATTGCAAATCCTCCCTCTCCTGGCATTCTACCTGTATAAGCACTTGGTCCACCATGAAACATGCTATACCTAACTACAATTGTACCAGTACCTTTTAACATGTCAACAAGTTTTTCGTAACTACCACTAGATCCACTAATTGTAACTGCTGCACCTTTAATTACTGGAATACACTCTTCACTAAATGACGCTTTGTCTAAAGAAACTTCATAGCCTGGTGTTACCACTAGATCATCTGCTTCCACTCCAACGTCCCATCCCTCACTTTTGTGTTCAGCTCGCATTTTGTCAGGCATCCCACATGAAGTTCTTCTCAAATAAGGCGTTAGTATTGCAGCACTCACTTTTGTTTTTTCGTCTGTCATTTTTATCACCTCCATTCAATTTTTGTTTTCATCTAGAATTACTATTAGAAAGACTATATTAAAATATATATTAAAAATCTTGTAATAAATGGATTAAAAAAGAATATTTGCCGATATAGCAATAATTAACCTTAAAACATTACCTTAGAAGATTATTCCCGGCCATTACCTTAGGCTTTTTAATTTTCATAATTTTAAGAAGTGTAGGAGCAACATCCGCCAAACCGCCTTTCTTTAGCTTTCCTTTTTGATTAACAATAATTAAAGGAACTTTGTTTGTTGAATGGCAAGTAGAACAATCTGAAGCCATATCCTCACTATTTCCGTGATCTGCCGTAATGATTATCGTTCCAGGAAATTTTTTAACAATCTTACCAATTGCTTTGTCCATGATTTCTATTGATTTTTTTGTTGCTGCAAAATTCCCAGTATGGCCTATCATGTCAGCGTTGGCAAAATTTGCCACAATGAAACCATATTTGTCTATATTTTTGATTAGTGTAGAGGTTATTTGATTAACTTTCATGGCGGGTGTCTTGTCATAGCGAGCTACTTTTCTACTTGGAATGTGAATTCTTTTTTCATGGGGAAATACGCATTCACATAATCCGTTAAAAAAGTAAGTTACATGAGCCCATTTCTCCGTTTCGGCAATTCTTAATTGAGGAATGCCTGCTAGTGAAATAACTTCTCCCAAAGTGTTTTTTGGTATTAAAGGTGGAAATACTACTGGAATTTTTAACAATGAATCGTACTGCGTCAAACTTACAAACCTCAATCCAAGTATTTTTTTTCTCTTAAAACCCTTAAATTTACCCCAAACAAAAGCTCTAGTAAGTTCTCTAGCTCTGTCAGATCTGAAATTAAAGAAAATTA
This sequence comes from uncultured Methanosarcinales archaeon, assembly GCA_964552945.1. Taxonomy (GTDB): domain Archaea; phylum Nanobdellota; class Nanobdellia; order Woesearchaeales; family GW2011-AR9; genus CAZEAB01. The sequence continues at coordinate 127,988 of CAZKIP010000002.1, read as the reverse complement.
CTGCGTCATTCTCGTCAACTATACATTTGTCTAAAAGAATGGTTGGTTTAAAGAATTCATCCGATTCTCCTTTGGCATAAAACTCATCTAAAGCTTCTAGAGGGTCTGGTCTCTTCCTTCCTTGGCAATTTACAATACAATCATACGCTTTATGCTCTCTTTTCCATCTATTATCTCTATCCATGGCATAAAATCTTCCCATGATTGTCGCTAATTCTCCTATGCCTAGCTGTTTCATTTTTTTTTGTAATTGAACAATATATTTCTTAGCGGCTTTAGGTGCCGTATCTCTTCCATCTAAAATAGCGTGAACGTAAACTTGTTTTACTCCAAGTTTCTTTGCCATTTTTAGCAATGCAAAGAGATGATTTATGTGTGAATGAACTCCAGCATCGCTTAATAATCCTAATAGATGAACTTTTTCAACATTCTTTTTTGCATCAAGAAACGTTTTTCTCAAAGTTTTGTTTCGATAGAATGAGCCGTTTTTAATCGATTTGTCAATTCTTCTCAAATCGCTGTCAACAACTCTACCTGCTCCCAAAGTAAGATGGCCAACTTCAGAATTCCCCATATATCCTTTTGGAAGCCCTACAGCAGTTCCTGAGGCTTCTAGATATGTAGAGGGCCATTTTTTTTGAAGTTTGTCTAGAACGGGCGTTTTTGCTTGTTTTACAGCATTTTTAACAGCTGAGTTTCTGTATCCATATCCATCTAGCACCAGTAGGAGAACTTTTTCCATGGTAGAAGGATTATTTTATTGTTTAAGAATGTTTTCATAATTAAATTTATAAAAAATCAATCCATTTTTATCCATATGAGATCTAATGAAATTGGCTATGTAAGTGGAATAAGACAACTTGATGATTCACATTCTGGAGAAAGAAGAGTTATTCTACAAGTTGAATCAGAAAGAGGGTTTGAATTTGTTGGTTTGAGATTGTCACCAAGACAAGTAAATTCCATAGATGGAGATGTTGGAATGCTCATGCAAGATGTGGAAATTTCTAGAGGGCTACAACCAGGCGATAAAGATAAGGGTCTCAATGGCGTTGTTTACAATCTTAAGTACAGGGACGAAAGAAATTATTCTGGAGTAGGTATAATCCTTGGATCTCTTGATTATGGTTTTTAATTAGGTCCTTTTTCTTTCCAATATCCCCAATCTCAATCAAATGATAGTAACATTTATAAATAAACTGCATCTTTTTGCAGATATGGAATTCGTTGTTCTCGAAGAAAGCAAAAGTATGGTCTCATTTCAGCTGAAAGGAGAGACACATACATTCTGTAACGCACTTAAAGAATCTTTAGAAAATGTTAAAGGTGTTGAAATTGCAACCTATAAAATTGACCACCCTTTAATTGGTGTTCCTCAATTCTTAATCAGAACCAAAGGAGTCGAACCTCGAAAAGCAATCAAAGACGCTCTTAAAAATTTAAAGAAAAATGCCGAAGATTTCGGTAAAGCTGTAAAAAAGTTATAAATTCTTTTCAATTAATTCTTAGTTAATAATTTAAAGGAAGTTAGTAAGGTAATTCTATGAATGTTTACAAAGCAATGAAAAGAGCTTTAGAAACAGAACCAGATTTATATGAAAGAGTCAGCCTTTTTGCAGAGCATTATGGAGGTAAATTAGAAGTAGAAAGGCGCAGAGGGGATGGTGAGTATGGTAGTTTTCGAATTTGGAAAGGTTCAGAAGGGATTGCATTTTATTTCAATGGTTTCTCTACCGATGAACAACCTGATCTTCCTGAAATAGATGAGAAATCAGTCAATTTGCCTGTATTCATGTATACCAGTTCAAATTTAGATTCTGGAAACTCTCTTTCAATTTCTAAAAAAAATAAGTCAGTAAAAAAGTACAGAGTTGTCAGTAACACGAGAAAAAGAAATAATATTTTCCATGAAGAACATTTTTTTTGTGTAGTGTATGACAGAACAATAGCTGAAGGGTAACCATGCTCATCCAGAATAATGCTTTTTATTTACTAGTGCCGTGCACTAGTATACAAAGTAATTTTATTCTGGATATGTCCTTAATTCTAGAAAACTATTTAAGCTTACTTTTCTAAGTCCTATATATGATTACAAAAAGTACTCTCCTTAAATTCTATAAGAGGAAGGATATCAGAGAAGTAATGATTGAACATTCTCAAGATAAAGAAATTGCCGTCAGATTTGAAGATTATTTTGGTAAAAGACCCGACACACTAGTTTATCCCAACGATGTACTTGAATTAGCATTGCAAGGTTCTACCTCTTTTCATGCAAGTGAGGAAAGATGGTCAAACCCCTTAGCTTTGAGTGGAGAATTATCAAAAAAAGATTTGGATGAGTTAAGAATTGGTTGGGATTTAGTTTTAGATATTGATTGTAAATTTATTGAATATAGTAAAATTTGTGCCGATTTAATTGTAAAATTTTTTCAATTTAATGATGTCAAAGATATCTCATGTAAATTCAGTGGAAACAAAGGATTCCACATTGGAGTGCCTTTCGAAGCGTTCCCTCAAAAGATTGGAGAGATAGATACTGCCAAATTATTTCCCGATGCAGCCAAAAAAATTGCTCTCTACGTTAAAGATCATATTGAAGAAGAATTAGGTAAAAGAATTCTTGCTTTAGAAGGTGGATTTGCAAAAATTAAGGATAAAGTAGAGTTAGAAGAAGCTGAGATTACTAGGTATGTTACGAACAAAATGGGCGACACCATTCCTATGCTCAACGTGGAGAAATTTTTAGAGATAGACACCGTTTTAATTTCATCAAGACATCTATACAGAATGCCTTATTCTTTGCATGAAAAATCTGGTTTGGTAAGTTTACCAATTGACCCTAACAAGGTTATTGAATTTGAAAAACCAATGGCTAAACCTGATGTAATTCTTACTCCCATGTTCACTTTTTTAGACCGCAATGTTTCTGGTGAATCTGCCGCTAGGTTATTAAAACAAGCTTTAGATTATAGTGCAAAAGTAGATCAAATTAAAAGAAAGGAAGAAGAAAAAAGATACCAAGAAGTAAAAATAGAAAATCCAATTCAAGAATTATTTTTTCCACCATGTATGAAAAGGGCACTTGAAGGAATGGAAGATGGGAAGAAGAGGAGTGTTTTCTTTTTAATGAACTTTCTTGGAAAGATAGGTTGGAGTAAACCTGAAGTAGAAGTCTTCCTAAAAAAATGGAACATGGAAAAAAATCGTGAAAAATTGAGAGAAGTTTTCATTAAAGGACAGATGGCATCATTCAAACCTGGAGAAAAATTACCTCCAAATTGTGATAATGCAGCTTATTACCAAGACTTAGGTGTTTGTTTACCTGATCCTTTGTGTAAGAGAATTAAAAATCCTGTAAATTATACTCTGATTAGGTGGAAAAGCCATTTAAGGGATTTAGAAGAGAATAAAAGAAAAGAAAAAAAGGAAGAAGTTAAAAAGGAAGACAAAAAAGAGGTCAATGAAGATGATAAAAGCAATAATATTTGATTTTGATGGGGTCATCCACGATACCTTTAGTATTGTGTATGGAATTAACAAAATTCTTCATCCTGAACTCTCCGAAGACGAGTATAAAAGTTATTTTGATGGAAATATTTTTGAGAAAAAACAAATAACTTCACAAGAGAACGATTATTTTAAACTACAAAAGGGGAAATATGAAAAATTAGTAATCAATAAACAAATTAAAGAAGAATTAATTAAACTCAAGGAGAAATTCAATTTGTTTGTTGTTTCATCAAACAAGGAAGAAGCAATAAATGGATATTTTGAAAATAATCAAATGAATTCTTTTTTTTCAGAAGTTCTAGGCCTTGAAACTGACACTTCTAAAGAGAGGAAATTTGAACTTTTATTTAATAAATATAATTTGAAAAATAATGAATGTGTTTTTGTTACCGACACATTGGGAGATCTAATTGAAGCCAAGAAAACTAACATAAGTTCAATTGCGGTTGATTTTGGTTTTCATGATAGAGAAAAATTGCAGATGGGTGGTCCATTTAGAATTGTGTCAAATTTTAGTGAGATTCCTGAAACTATAGAAGCTATTGGTAGTCAAATAGGCAAAGATTGAATCATTTATGATATGATTTACTAATTCTACCAAAACATTTATAAACGAACTGCTTTTCCCTCTATAAAACAGCCCGAGTTCACGCGCACAGGGTTAGTGAATAACTAAAGCTGTTTCTCAAACAATGGATAAAGAAGAAATTAAAAATACTGAACAGAAATTTAGACATATTGTTAGAATTGCTAACGTAGATATTCCTGGTGAAAAGTCAATAAGATTCTCCCTTAGGAAAATCAAAGGCGTAGGAATCAATATGGCTGATGTTGCTTGTATCCTTACTGGTATTGATAAAAGTAAAAAAACAGGTACTTTGTCAGATAAAGAAATTGCAAGTTTAAATGATCTCTTTGCAAATCTCAGTGAAAAAGGAGTTCCATCCTGGTTTTTTAACCGAAGAGATGACTACTTAACTGGCGATGATATGCACGTTATTACAGGGTCATTACATTTCATGAAAGATAATGATATTAAACGTCTCAAAAAAATCAAATCCTTAAGAGGAATGAGACATCAAAAAGGCCTACCAGTTAGAGGACAAAGAACAAGGTCCAATTTCAGACGTAACAAAGGTAGAGTTGTGGGGGTTAAGAAGAAAGGTGCCCCTGGCAAGAAATAGGTAATTTAATATGGGAGATCCAAAAAAATTTAGGAAAAAGTACGAAACACCAATACATCCTTGGAACAAGAAGCAGATTGATGAAGAAAAAATTCTTGTTAAAGAGTATGGTCTAGCCAAGAAAAAAGAAATCATGGTTGCTGAGCACTTTCTAAAAAAATATATGGGTATCGCTAAAAGACTTATTGCTTCTCAAACAGCTCAAGGGAAGGTTGAAAAGAAACAAGTTCTTAACAAATTGCAAGGACTAGGATTAATTTCTGTAAATGCTGAACTTGACAATTTACTTGGATTAGAATTAAAAGATGTCTTAGAAAGAAGATTACAAAGTATCGTTTATAGGTTAGGTCTTGCTCATTCTATGAAACAAGCAAGACAATTCATTGTTCACAGACATATTATGGTTGGAGATAAAGAAATTACTGCTCCTTCATATCTAGTTTCTCTAAGTGAAGAAAACAAAATTATGTTTAAACCTAAGTCTTCTTTAGCTGATGAAGAACATCCTGAAAGGATTAATCCTGCAGCTCAAATAAAAGAAGAAATTGAATCTATCAAAAAAACAGGAGCACCTAAAAATTATAATGATAAGGAAGCTGATGCTGCCGTAGTTGAAAAATCTGAAGAAGAAGCAACTAAGAAAGCTGAAGTAGCTGCTGACAAAGCAGAAACTAAAGAAGAAACTGCAGAAGTTAAAGCAGAGGAGACCAAGAATGAATAGAACACCAGATAGAAGGGATAAAAGAAATTACAGAGATTCTAGACCTATGTCTAACATTCGATGGGGTGTTGCTCATATTTACTCTTCATATAATAATACAATCATAACTGTAACTGATATAACCGGATCTGAAACAATTGCAAGAGCAAGTGGTGGACAGATGGTTAAAGCTGACAGATTAGAAAGTTCGCCTTCAGCTGCAATGGGTGTGGCAAAGAAAATTGCTGAGATTTGCAGAGAGAAAGGTGTAAATGGTTTATTTGTTAAGGTTAGAGCCAAAGGTGGCCATAATGGTCCTAAAAATCCTGGCCCTGGTGCACAAGCTGCTATCAGAGCTTTATCAAGAGTAGGAATAAGAATTGGAAAAATTGAAGAAGTTACTCCTGAACCACACAATGGTTGTAGAGCCAAAGGTGGAAGGAGAGGAAGAAGGGTTTAAACATGGCAATCAAATTAGAAAAAATTAAGGAAGAGAGAAAGAAAAATAAGTTAGTTTTCAAGTTATCTAATTCTACCGATGTTTTTGCTAATACAATTAGAAGAATGGTTATCGAAGAGGTACCAACATTGGCTGTTGAAGATGTTGAAATTAAAGATAATAATACTGCATTATATGATGAGATGCTTGCTTTAAGATTAGGATTGTCTCCAATTAAAACAGATTTATCTTCATACAGGCTTCCCAAGAACGAAGATGAAGTAACTGAAAAAAGTGCACAATGTACATTACAATTAAGGATTAAATCATCTAAAAAAGGAATGGTTTATGCTGAAGATGCTGAAAGTAGCGATCCAAAATGTACCTTTGTTTATCCAAAAATGCCTATTGTTAAATTATTATCAAAACAAAAAATTGATGTTACAATGACCGCTGTCATGGGTCAAGGTAAAGATCATACCAAATGGAGTCCAGGTTGGGCTTTTTATAAAGAAGAAAATGTAATTAAGTTAGGTAAAGTTAAAGATCCTAAAATTGTAGCTGACAACTCATCTGATGGAGTATTTACTCTTAAAAGTGGTTCTCTAGTTGTTAACGATGATAAAGTAAATGAGAGTAATCTATTAGATTATTATGCTGAATTAGATGAAGGGATTAAAATTGAGCCTACTGGAAACATTATTTTTTCTCTTGAAAGCTGGGGTCAGCTAAGCTGTAAAGAGATCTTACAAAAAAGTTCTGAAATGCTAATTCAAAAAGCAACTGAAATGGAGAAGATGTTATAGAAAGATGGTAAAGAGAACTGGTCCAACAAATTATCAAGTACAAGAACTCATTAAGGAGTTTCAACCGAAATCTCTTGAAAATAATTTTTTGAGAAGAGTACTTAAAGATTTGCAAAAACCATCAAGACAAAGAAGTATTGTTAACGTTTACAAAATTAACAAGTTTGCAAGGGAAGGAGAAATCATTTTAGTTCCTGGTAAAGTATTAAGTTTAGGTTCAATTAGTAAAAAAGTTGATGTAGCTGCAATGAATTTTTCTGAAGGAGCTAAAAGAAAGATTGAAGAAGCTAAAGGTCAGACATTATCAATTAAAGATTTACTTAAAAAAAATCCGGAAGGTAAAAAAGTGAGGATACTAGGATGAAAGTTTACGACGGCGATAAAATGATTCTTGGACGTTTAGCTAGTGCTGTTGCTAAAGATGCCTTGCTTGGTGAAGAAGTTAAAGTTATCAATTGTGAAAAAGTAATGATTAGTGGAAGTAAATATATGAACTTCTCTAAATATACTCAAAAATATAGTCGTAAGGGACACCCTTCCTTAAGTGCTAACTTAACCCGTCTTCCAGACAGAGTTGTTAGGAGAGCTATAAGAGGGATGTTACCTTGGAAAAATACTAGAGGCAGGGAAGCTTTCAAAAGGATTATGTGTTTTGAAGGAACACCTGACGAATTGAAAAACGAAAAAACAATTACTCTTGAAGGTGCTTCAATTGATAAATTACCAACACTTAAGTATGTTAAAATTGGAGAAATATGTAAATACCTTGGTGGTAGAGATAAGGATTATTGATAAAAATGAAAAAGAAATCAACAACTATTCAATCGAAAGGAAAAAGAAAGAGTTCTGTAGCTAGAGCAACCTTAAAAAAAGGTAAAGGCAGAGTTATTATCAACAATCAACAGTTAGATAATTATGGTGATTATATCTCTAGAGTAAGAATTCTTGAACCACTTAGACTTGCTGGAGCTGTTGCAACAAAAGTTGACATCAATGTAAGCGTTTCAGGTGGTGGAATTAATGGTCAAGCAGATGCAATTAGACTTGCTTTAGCTAGAGCATTAGTTGAACATGATGGAAGTTTGAAGAAAACTTTTGAAGATTACGATCGTTTATTATTGGTAGCGGATGTTAGAAGAAAAGAAGTATGTAAACCAAATGATTCAAAAGCCCGAGCTAAAAGGCAGAAATCATACAGATAGGAGATAAATAAAAATGATACTTATCAAACAAAGTGTAGGGAAGTCCATAAATTTCCTGGAGGGTAATTTATGATAATTCCGATTCGATGTTTCAGTTGTGGAAAACCTGTAGGTCAGTTATGGGAAGAATACAACGAAAAAGTAAATGCTGGAAATGAACCTAAAAAAGTAATGGATTCTCTTGGTTTAGAGAGATATTGTTGCAGAGGTTTATTCATGGGTCATGTAGATTTAATTGACATGGCTGGTGAGTTTAGGAAAGGATAATTTTTTATTTTTAGTTTCTAATTTTTAAGAAGATTTTTAGTTTATTTCAATTTTTTTATTCATAAACAACACTTATTTGTTATTACTAATTCAGTGTAACAACCCACAAACATTTATAAAAACGCTTCTATTTGAATACTCAATGACAGCAGCCAAAGTTATTAACCTCAAAGATAGAGTATTAATTCTTCCAAATAGAGGTAAGCTAGTTGTTGGAACCGATTTACATGGCCATAAACCCGATTATTTACGTTTAATGAAGAAATTCTGCAACAGATTAGAAACAGGAGAGGATATATACCTTCTACTTCTTGGTGATCTTGTTCATGGTCCAAAGAAACCAGAACAAACCCATGATAGATACAAATTTGTTTCAGATGATTCTGAATTTATTGTAGATCATTTAAGAGGCATGCAAGATGTATTTCCAGGCAGAATTTTTTCTTTATTAGGAAATCATGAACATGCACACATTGGTGGTCCTGTACTTTCTAAATTTTGTCCTGATGAAGCATTGGCATTAGAGGAGAAAATAGGTGCAGAAAAAACAGCTAAGTACAAAAGTTTTTTTTCATCACTTCCTTTGATTGCATTGAGTCATTGTGGTATTGCTTTCACACATGGTGCTCCTACCCCCTCAATAAAAAGCATTGAACAAGTAGTTAATGCTGAATACAATGGTGAAGGCATGCATTCAATCCCTGCAATGTATAAAGTGCCAGTTTTAGATCTTCTTTGGCGTAGAGGTGCAACAAATGAAGAAGCTAGAATGTTCTTAGAAGCAATTAATTCGCCTGGTAAAAAGCATAATTTAGTTGTTTATGGCCACGATATAGTAAGAGAAGGTTTTGCTAAGGAAGGTCCTCATCAATTAGTATTGTCAACATCATTTGGTCTTAAAGATAAAAACAAGACCTATATAGAAATTGATTTGAGTAGCAGATATGAATCAACTTCAGATTTAGTTGTTGGGAGAGAACTTCTTCCACTATGGGATGCATCGGATATCAGAGATGAAACTGATTATGAGTTTGCTCTCAAAGCTGTTGAAAATGGAAGAATAGGAACTGCAAATTATGCTATAAGAAAAGGTGAAGAAAGTGTGGTTAGTGATTATTTAAAAGCTAGAATTTACCTTAAACAATCAAATGGAACAGATATTGTATTGGTTGATGATGCAATTACCCTATTAGAAAGATCTTCTCAAGGCAAACATCTTTATAACAACCAAATCCCTTTCTTTTTAGGGGTTGCTTATGAAATGAGAGGAGATTTATTAGATAAAAAGGTTGATAAAGTATTATCATTTACCAAGGCAATGGGCCATTATAGTGACGCTGATACTTATGAACCTAGTAAAAGTGATGTTATTGCAAAGGCCAGATTTAAACTTGAAAATAAATTGTTAAAAATGTTGTCATAATAATTTTTTTTGGAAAATAAATTTGATAAAAAAGACAAATTAATAAATAATAGTTGTTTGAAAAATAAAATGGAAATAAGTGTCAACACCAAAAAATTAGCTGAAATGGATCTTTTGAAACTAGCAGAAGATGGAGACAATTTATACAAAGTCTGCTCTAGATATGTTGGTCACCTAACTAAAAAAGCAAGTGCCGTTCTTGAAGCCAAAGGATACAAAATAATTTCCACTGGTACTAGCAATTTAGATACAGGAACTTATTATTATTGTCATGATGTAAGAGGAAGTGCATCCATTGTCCAATTTATCAATTTTAAAGATAATGATACGAGTAAATTAGAAGTAACTTCTTCTGCTTTAACCATAAAAGTCAATAAAAAAGATGAATTGGTCAGTTTAGAAGCTATGTTAAAATCTGAACATATTCCTAATAAGTATATAATTGTCATCAAAGAATAATCTTTTTCAGACTAATAACCCCCATTAATAATTCTTTATAAATTTGTTAAGTCCAATGGAAAGGACACTACTTTTAAGTAATAAATGCAGAAACATTTATAAATATTAAGCCATAATTAATAGCTATGCTCGCAACAATCTTTTCAATGTTTTCTCCAAAAAAGAACAAATTTAGGGGTTCTTTAGTAGGGGCTGCCGTTGGTGATGCTTTAGGCATGCCAACTGAATATATTAGTGATAATGAATTAGAAAGTAATTTTGGGGGTAGAGTAGCCTCATTCCAGAAAGCTTCTGATTATCATCCTTGTTCTCATTTAGATGCCGGTCAATATACAGATGACACACAACAAGTAATACTTCTAGCTGAATCACTTCGTGATAAATCAGGCTTTGACATCCATGATTTTGGAAAAAGGATGGGAGAATGGGCTCATAAATGTAGAACAGAACCTGGATTCAATCGTTATGCTGGTGGCACAAGTATTTCTGCTTCAATGAAATTATATGAAGGAGTAAGTCCATTTGAAACCGGTGTCCGAAGACCTACATGCGGTTCAGCAATGAGGATCGCTCCAATTGGTCTATTTTATCACAAGGATATGGTAGCTTTAGAACAATATGCTAAAGATGCATCTGCAATTACTCATACCCACCCTGCTGCAATTGATTCTGCTGTTTTAATTTCTTATATGATTGCCAGTGGCATAAATGGTGTACCTGTTGATGAAGCTGTTTTTGAAGCCAGTTCATTATTAAGATCAGATTTGTTAAAGAATGTCAATTTTGTTATTGCTGGTAGAGACAGAAATCCTAAAGATGTGGCTGCGGTAATTGGCTCTTCTGAAAGTTCTTATGAAACAGTTCCAATGGCATTACATTGTTTCCTACATTCTCCTGATGATTTTGAAAAAACTGTGATTGAAGCAGCCAATTTGACTCCTGGTGACACAGATTCAATTGCTTGTATTGCTGGTGCAATTTCTGGTGCATATAATGGACTTAATAATATACCAAAGAGGTTTAAAACTGTTGAAGATTACGATGATATATTGAAATTAGCTGATGCATTGCTTGAGAGGTCACAATAATGAGATTCGACCTTCATACACATACTGTTTTTAGTTACCAAGGAGATGTTTCTGATAGAGAGAGTGATTCATCTATTCAAATGGAGGATTTACCATACTTAATTAGAACTTCTGGATTAGATGGTTTAGTTCTCACTGACCATATGACCATGGAAGCGGGTAATGATGAATTCAGAAGAGTTAAAGAAGCCAATCACGATGTAGTTATGTTAAGAGGCATGGAATACCACAGCGACCATAGCCATTTACTTTTATTTGGTATTGATGATGATGAAGTTTGTCGAAGATTTGGTATGTATGGTCCTGCTCAGGAAGTAATCGATTTTGTTAATTCGCAAGGTGGAGTTGTAGTTCCTGCTCATCCTTATCAAAAAAATTATACCCATAATTTAGGTGATAAAGTATTCAATTTAAATGGTCTAACTGCTTTAGAAACTATAAATGGTGCGTTACCTGAACAATTAAATGTCAAAGCTCAAATTGCTGCTATGGTAATGAGATTACCTGGAACAGGCGGTTCTGACGCTCACTGGAATGGTAAAGTTGGCCAAGTTTACACAGAATTTTCTAATCCTGTTCACTCTATGGATGATTTAGTCAGAGAATTAAAAGACGGAAATTATAGTGCAATGAATAGCAAGAGAAAAATCTCTGTAAGAGTTGCTGGCCGTGATGAAAGTAAAAATGTCGCTTTTGCCAGTACGATAATTCAATTTCCTGTAAAGAAAAAATAATTTTATTATTAAACTTCTAGAATATATGTATCTCCTTCCTTTCCAACATGTGCTAGGACTCTAATCTCTGTTCTCTTTCCCTGATTATTAACTGCAGATTCAATAGGGTAGTGTAAATGACCAAATACTGCCAATTTTGGGGTGAATTTTTGTATGATCTCATCGATAGGGTTATATTCTCTTTCTTGGATTGTTCCAGGAGGATCGTGAGCTATTAGAACATCACATTCACCTATTCTTGAAACATCTTCTTTATTAAAATAAATTGCTTTACGACGTGATTTTCCTGAATGAATACCCTCAGATTTATTTGAAAATTTTCTTTTCCTATCAAATTTATCCGGTGCATAAATCCCACTTAAAAAACCAATTTTTACACCTTCTATCTCTATAACACCGCTTCTTCCAAGATAATGAATTCTTGGCGCCACATCAAATCCCTCTGGATGATTTTGATCTAAAAAATCGTAATCTTCATGATTTCCACCTATAAAATATGTTGGCACGGGCGCTAATTTTTCTTCATTATGATATTTAGAAAAATCTCCCAAATTACGATATTTTTTGGGACCCAATACATTTGATATATCTGAGGGAGTTCTTATTGCTTCAAAATCACCAACCTGGACAATTGCTTGCACATCTGAAGAAACTTGAGCAACTCTCTTATACATCTCATCTAATTGTCCATGAATATCTCCTACAAAGACTATTTTTCCCATATTTAGTGAATTAGAACTATATTTAAAAGACTTTCGCTATTTTTGTCACTTATAAATAATAAACACGAAGATTTATAAAAAATGGCGGAATATAAGGTTCATGGGTAATTCACTAGAATCAGATGTTCGTAAAGCCATTGAAGGTACTTGTTTCAGTGTTGATAGTGTATATGGAGAGAATCCAAGAGTCATTTTATTTGGAGAATATCATTCAATGCCAAGAACTTCGAGTATAACTTATTTCACTGTTGAACCACCTCGCAGAATTATAAAATTACCTCAACAACATCTTGATTTTGTAAAAATTCTGAAAAGACTAAAATCTCATAAACCTGTCCTATATATTGAGGGACAACCTGTTGAACATGCATCCATACGCAAACATTTTCCATGGTTCACTTGGGAAGTTTTTGACGATGTTACCCCCTTGTATATTGAATCAAATGAACTTCGTGATAAATATGAAAATGCAAAAAATGATCAGGAAAGAGATGTAGCTAATATTTTAAGAGAAGCAGACATGGCTAAAAAAATGTTGGGAAATCCAAATGATATCAAAATAGGTTATTTTGGTGCAGACCATGTTGATCCTATTGCTGATTTGCTTTTACGTGAAGGGGTTGGAAGTGTTGTAGTTAAACAAAGTGATCGTTCATTTTCTAAATTATATGTTGATCGTTCAGAATTCTACCTTGAGTGGAGTGAAAAAAATAGTAAAGAAGTTGATGAATATTTATTATATAGGATAAAAATTGGTGAAGTTATTTCACGTAATCGTGGACAAAAAAGTTAATTTTTTAAATGATTCCCCATTTAAGTGCTAGAACCTAACCTTCTTTCTAAAATCTCCCTAATTAAATCTTCTATTGGCATCCCTTCAATTTCAGGAGGACTATCCTCATAAAAATAAGGAATACCATCTTCAAATTCAAAGTCTGCATCTTCAACTCCATGCTTATCTTTCCATTTTTCTAAAGCAGCAGCATATTTATTTTCTGGAATCTTATTTCTGTCTGGACCCTTTATAAGATAGGTGTCAGGAAATTTCTCAATATTATTATTATACACAAACCCTATATGTAAATCACTACCAGATCCTCTTACAACTATCTCTGGCACCTCCATTCCCACTAAAAGTTTGTTTTTTCTTACAAATTCATTATTTAGTATATCCCGAATATTTCTTTTTAATTCATCTAAATTTCTACTTGCTTCTTCTGGTAAAGGCATTTCAATTAATTTAACCCCATGAGAATCTACAAATGCTGCATCACGTCCAGCACTTTGCCCAGTTAAAAGTGTATCTCTGGCAAATAATTCAAATTCAGCGATATCATAAACAGCAGCTACATCTCTATCTTTAGATAAAGTTCTTCTAGCCAAATCAGCAGTGTTTTTGCTAAGGTCTTCTGCTACAGATAATGAACCCCCTCCTCCTACATGTACAATTCTTTCGTTGTTATCGGCCATCTGAATCAATCTTTCTAAAGAGGTTTCAAAACTTCCTTCACGGAGAACTAATCCTTGAGCATCATACAATCGAGATTGAATTACTAATTGTTCTACAATAACTCCCTTATATCCTCTAGGTTTAAACACTCCACCATACGCATCATTATTTTTAAGCCACCATTTTAATTTACGAGCAGCGTCTATTTCTAATGGACTCAAACGTGTAGTCATATGATTTAATAGTCCTGTTGCAGCTGTTGCATCATCATAAACGGTAAGTTCGCCAATAAATCTAGAACCAGCCGGAGAAGTTATATCAAGATATAATTGGGTAGTTGTTGTACTAGGAACTGTAACTAACAATTGATCAGTACTTAATTTTCTACTAATGTCTGTTAGTATGGCACGGCGTTCAATTTTTGCAGCATTTGAAGAACCTGTTATCTCTGATAACCTTTCAAAATCGCTTTTAATTTCATTAAATTTTTGAGAATCTTTAATCACATCATCAGGTAAATCATTAATAAATAAATTAAAATCTAAATCAACATCACCTTTATTAAAAGTTCCTCTAGCAGTTGAACCCATACTAACAACAAATTTTTCATCAATTCCAATTCCTTTAGCAATTTCTAATCTGGCAATTCTAGCAGTCTCCAAAGTATCTTCAATCCTTTCTTTAGAAGGTGTCCATGCTTCTCCAGAACCATGCTTCAATATATCTTCTAGTGAAGTATCTCCAGGATATGAATCAACAATTCTAACTACATCAGTAGATTCAAGAGGACGAGATATTCCATCTGCTACTAATGATTCTAAATCGCTTCCTTTTCTTATTTTAGCTTGAGCTTCTGAAACTTTATCTGCAGGTACAATAGCCACTCCATTCATTGTAGGTACATATACATCATTTTGATCAATGCGAACTATTGGAACTCTCTGACTTTCTAACCCTAATTCTTCCAGAACTTCCTTTCGAATTTGTTTCCTTGCTAGCTCTGGGTTTTCTGCATGTAATTTCCTAACCGCATCCTTCGTTTGATCACTAATTTTACCTAGATCTAACCGAGAAGAAATATCTTTTGGTTTTGTAAATATATCTGATTCTTTGAAAGCAACGGTTGTATGGAATTCAGTTGGAGGTAAACCAAGACCCTGTCTGAGATCTCTACCCGCGTCCCAATTAGCTAAGACATAGAAAACTTCATTATCAACTCCCTCTTCAACTTGTGAAATTCTTCCAACTCCTAGATATTCTGGACCAGGTTTACCAGCAACAGAAGTAGTTATTTCTTCAGCAATTTGCTTTCTAGCTAGTTTCTTTGCTTTACTTTTAGAAAGTCCCTGCTCTGCAACAATCTTTTTTATTCTAGCATCAACAAGAACTCTAGTTTCTTGAGGAGTAAGAAGGGTAACATGTGGCTCAGTTGTTCTTGCTTGTAAACCAGAAGGTAAATCTAAATCTGGGAAAGGATCTGGAACTTCCATTCCTATTTCTCCCCTTACATAAGCTTCTCTTACTGGAGGACTTTCTGGTGTTGTTTGTAAACCTTGGTAAAATGATTCCTTTGCATTCTTCGGTTCTTTAGAGAGAGGGTAACCTGTTCTAGCAGTATCAAGTGTGACCAAATCGTCAATACTCTCTACTTGATCTCCACCAAATGGTGAAACGCCACCTTTCTCGCCACCATAATGCACCCACCTTTGTCCATCAAACAAATGTTCATCAACTCTTCCATCGGTTCTTTCAATTCCCCATGCTATTTTACCATCGCTTAATTGTCGTCCTAGACAATCTCCTGCTGCATGACCTACAATTGGACAAGGTGGTACCACTTCTGAAGTAGTTACTTTTGTTGTAGGGGCTGGAGGAGGTGGAGGTCTTTTTGGAGTATATAGGGGACTTCTTCCTGCAGAGTCTCTAGTCTCTCTTATTGCTACCAGTTGATCTATATATGCACCAACATGATCTGCACGGGGACCATACAAATTGACTCTTGCTATATTCCCCCCCATTTCTGCATCTCTCAATCTACTACCTGATAATCTTTCAACAAACAATGGTTCATTAGTAACAGGATCAAATTTTCCAGAAAAGGTCAGAGTTTTAGAAAGCCCCTCAATACTATTTCCTGAAAGTCCAGCACCTAAAGAACCCCCGTCAGGAGTTGCTATACCTGAAGCCATTAATATTGTATCAAATTCAATGTTCAAATCAGGTTCATGATACCTTATAGTACTTTCTAAAAAGAAGTTTATGCTTCCTGTACAACAACTATCAATGAATCTCAATTTTGCTCCGTCATATATCAACCCTTGTGAAACAAGATATTGAAATGCTTCCTCGGCTTTTTTTCTGAAAATTTCACTAGAAGCCATAAGTGAATCAAATCTTTTTTGTACGTTTACTCTGAATTCAGTTAAACTACTACTTTCCGCACGAGCAGCATGCATCATCTGTCCAACTATGTCTGATTGTGGATATCCCCCAGAAGTAGTTGATTTACGACTAGTGTAAATTAATTTAACATCTGGACTTGCAACCCCAGTAAGCGCTTGATAATACGCATCTGATAATCCTATTACTTCCGCATCTCGAAGAAGATGAACATGAGTAAATCCTGGTTCTCTTTTTCTCAAGATATCTAAAAAGTCCATTAAATCTTGGCCACCGGCAACTTGAAGGGAAGTGTCAAAAAATGCGTCGTCAAAATTGTTAACCAATAATTGAAATTGATCTTCCGTCATATGGCCTGCTTCAACTTCAGTTCTTGCTCTTAGTAATGCTAACTCTTTTATTTTTTCTTTTGTAAGAACAGTATTTGAATCAATCATACTTGCTAATTCCAAT
The DNA here is from genome assembly GCA_964552945.1 of uncultured Methanosarcinales archaeon. Lineage (GTDB taxonomy): Archaea > Nanobdellota > Nanobdellia > Woesearchaeales > GW2011-AR9 > CAZEAB01. The sequence continues at coordinate 111,151 of CAZKIP010000002.1, read as the reverse complement.
GTTTGCTCATGAATTTTTGAGGGAGAAATTGTTCCATCAGCTGCACTCAAAGAAGAAACTTTTCTTGTCATACTTGATTCAACTAAATCTAAAGGAAGATCCATTCTTGCAGCTTCCAATTGCACGATTGTTTCCAAATCATTTTCTTTTGTTAAAGTTCTAGCTTCTCCTGAAGCATCGGTAACACTATACCTACTTACTTGAGTATTGTAATCTTTTACTTTTACATAAGTAACCCCATCCAAAGAATAAACACCATCAGATTTTTTTACTGCTCTTGACCTTTGTGGAGTTCCAAAAATGTCTATCAAATCATCTCTCCTCTTTTTCAAAGCATGTTTATAGTAAGCAGCTTCATCTCCATTAAAATCATTAATAATCTTCTGAGCAGTTTCGAAAGCAGATTTTGAACGTGGGTTTGGATCTCCCTCTAACGCTTTCATTCTATCAAGAACTCTATCCCTCATCTCAGCTTTGGTCATAGTTTTGTAAGCTTCGTCAACTATAGCATCAATCTGGGAATCTGATACCTTTCTTAACTTAGAAACACTTTGTCTCATAACTTTCCTATTTTTAACAATGACTCTACCTTCAGCAGTTACTTCAAGTAAATTAGCATAGGCAGGATTTATTTTACCACCAAATTGTGGATTTGTAAGAATATCTCTCAATTGATCTAAATCTACATGGTTGGGGAAACCATTGAAACCACCTTGCGCTCTTGAACCTATACTTGCACCCTGATCTATGAAAGTAATCCCTCTGTCGCCATACATCACATTCCAACTAGCTCTATCATAATTACCAATTAAAGCATCAACTAAGAATCCAGATTGTAAAGTTTCATCTTCATGAAATCTATAAGGCATTTTTGTAGAGGTTGTAGAATCTGGCAAAAATTGAATTAATTGTATCAACTCTCCGTCTCTTGTAGCAAGAGTTGTTTTCGGAACAGGTAGTCCATTCAAAGCAAACATCCTTTGGCCTATGAAATCTGCTTGGGTTGTATGAGCAGGGCCTCCCTTAATTAAAACTACTTCACCGGTATCATAATTAATATGTTGAGTTAAAGGATGAGTTCCTATTGATTCAGTTGACAACGGCCCTAAATTATCCCATTCTCTAAGTATACTTTCCATATTATATTGGCCAGTTTGTAACCCTGAGGCAGCTTCAGTTGGTGAGACTTTTGAAACATGTTCAGGATGTAACCTTGGGTCAATTTTTTGCGATAAAACATTAGGAAGATCTTCAGGGAGATATTTACTTATCAGAAATGCTGCAGAAGGGCTTAACTCTTTATCGCCTCGAAATATTTTACTACCGATTATTTTATATTTATTTTGATCCACTCCTCCAGCAATATAAACCTCGCCGGTACCAGAATCTATTTTTACCACTGCTCCCAATTCTTTAGATAATTCTAAATTATATTCTGCAGGATCATATATCTTCCTCTCTTGTAAAATATTTATTGCTTCGTCACTTAAAGTAAATTCGCCCCTTTTTAATACGCCATCAGCAATTTGAAATTGCGATTTAGCTAAAGGACCATGGATCACTATACCTTCTGCATCTAACGTTACTTGTACACCTAACTCTTGCGATAAAGGAACGTCTACATTGGAAAAATCTACTCCAATTCTTTCAAGTACCATCTTTTGAGCCGGTCCCGATAATGTTTCAAACTTTCCTGATGATGAATCGAGATATTGAATTTTTCCATAGTTAACTCTGAATTTAGCAGGATTTAATGATTCACTCAAATGTAATCTTCCTGAAGAATCCATAGTCACTTGAACACCTAACTTTTTAGATAATTCAACATCTACAGGAGAGATTTCTTTACCAACTCTTTTTAGAAGAAGTTCTTTTGCAAGACCTTGAACTTCTTTTTTACTAAAAACTAACTCATGAATTTTCCCATTACGAATTTGAAATCCAAGTCCCTGAAAATTACTCAAAACAATTGATCCATCTGGATTCAAATTTGCATGCAAACCAACATCTTTCAACACAATTCCTCTTGATTTTGAAGAGTCTCCATTCCGACCAATAAATTCAGCAATCTTTCTATCATTTGCACTTAGAGATTTCCTTGGCTTTGCATTTTTTAGATCTTGAGGAAACACATTGGAAGATCTGATTAAATAATTACTTTGTACACCACCACGATAAGCTCCTTCCTCAAAATGTCCAAAAACCGTGAAAATCTTTTCAGAACTAACTGTTTCTGCAGATAATGCAGCCCTACTTCTTAATAATGAAGCGATATCTTTTCCTTCCTTCACCAAATTGTCTATCTCGACATTTGATCTTGTTATCCCCACAGATAAAACAGGAGGGATTTTTCCACTTCGACTTTCAGTTGCTGAAAAAAGAACACGCGTGTTCTTCATCTCTTTATCAAACAATTGCATAGCGGCATGTGCAAAGCTTTCAGGAGTATCTACCCTACCTCCATAAAAATCAAGTTTAGTTTTAGATTTAGAGTTATACTTATTAATTAAATTTCCAATAACTTCCAAAGCTTTATCTTTAACTTCAGCAGCAGCTTTATTTCCCAATTGTAATCTAACTTCATCCAAAAAACCAATATCAATCTTCATGACGGCAACTTCAGGAGGAGTTTTTGAAAAATCGGATAACATCACTCCAATATTTCCATCGTCTAAAAGAAATACGTTTCCTCCATCAGCACCAGTTTCCAAATGATGTTGAATGGCAATATCAAAGTTATTATCACCTTTAATTGCCCCCCTCTTGTCCCTTAATGCTAAATCAAGAACTCCATATTCATGCTGTATTGCTGTTTGCCCTTTATTTGGTTCAGAAGAAACCAGCTTTTTAACATTCTGAACTCTATCACTTTCACCAGCTATATCCTCGCCATGATAATATAATAAAGGATTTTTTTCTTTATCAACTTCTATAAAAGCAGTTCTCCATGAAGGTTTCGAATATGAATCAATATTTGTACAAGGAGTTTTACCACAAACAAAATCGTTAGCATATCTTCCGACATCAATCGCTTGTTCATTAAGGTTTGCTGCAAGTGTCTTAGCCCTATTTCTTCTAAACAAAGGTAAAAAGCCCAATTTACTTTTATCTGAAATACCAATACTAAAATGAACATCAGTACCTAAAATAGGAATATTTGGGTTGATATTTCTTACTACTGCAGCAGCATCATATTTAACTTCATCAATAACTCCTAATACAATATTTGCTAAGTCATCACTACAATCTGTACAAACAAATTTTAAAGAACCTCTTCCTTTATGGTAAACTTTAACACCCAATTGTTCCAATTTATTAGACATAGATTTAGTTATTTCAGAAAGAGCAAGGGCAGAATCTTCAGCTCCCATAATTGATTCCAACCCATCAAAGGAAGTCATCTCCACAGCAGCAGTTTGGACACTTCTTCCTTCTTCAAGAGATGTAACCACATCATCAGAATATTTTGCAAAATTTGGGATTCCTGTAGGACTAGTTGTTACCAGTTCTTCAATTGATTTGGGAGCTACAGGTAATTCAGGTGTTGTAACTACGGCAGGAACAGAAGGTTCAATAGTTGGAATAGGTAAAGGTTGAACTACATCAGATGCAACATCAGAAGCGGTAGTTGTAGGAGCAGCAGGAGATGGAGTGGTAGCCACTGGTTCGGGAGTCACTTTTGGAAGATCAACTACATCTGCCACACTAGTTTTAGGATTTGGTTTAACAGGAGTTTGTTTTTTTTGTAAAGCTTTATTTAGAACATATTGTAATTCCTCCCTTATGTCTTGTGCATCGCTTTGTAATTCAAATAAAATCCTTTGAGCATCATTGGATGAATATCCAGAATCAAGAATCATCTGTCTAATTCTTTCATAATCGGCTTCTGTAAGACTTTCAAAAACTTTTATTGCTTCTTCATAATCATCTATTGAATATAATAAGAATGGGTTACTTCTTGAAGCTATCCTATCTAAAACAGCTCCATCAACTCCACCAGGGTGTGTAGAACCCAAGGAACTAAAAGGTTCAAGATCAGCACCAAAACCCTTTTCAAAATCAATCAAAGTTACTTTCTTTGTTTTTGGATCAACTAAAATGTGTTCAGCCTTGAAATCCCAATTCCTAAACCAAATATTTTGTAAAGTAGCAGCAATTCCAGTTTCTTTGTCAACTAACTTCAATAAATTGGCATCAATAGTTACTCCATCATCTGAAATAAACCTCAAAGACTCTGAACCCTCTGCTAACTCTGAAAGAACAACAGGACCATTACCAAAGTCAGCAACTCTCATTTCTGGATAACGTAATTGAGAGTTTACTTTTTTATTCATTTTTCCAGTAATGAATTCGCCTAATCTACCTGCCAAAGATTGTTCTTTTGGTGCTTTATCTGAAACATAGAAAAGTTTTCCATTTTCATCTCTAACAATCCATCTGTTTCCAAAAGCTTTGTCTCCAGCTTGAGTTATCACCTCAGGAGATACTGTTCCAGAGGCAGAATAAGTCCAAAGATTAGAAACAGGTTCATAAGAATGTCCACCAAATGGTTTCTTAGGAATACTAGCAGGAACTGGAGTGTCTACTTTTTGAAATACTGATGTAGGTGCTTTAATAATAACGGGTCCAAAATCTATTTCGCTAGGAGGAGTTAATTTACCATCAGCAATATGACTAGGTATACCCCCCTGTTTAATATGACTACTGGATAAATCTAGCACACCAAGACGCCTAGCATCTCCAGTGAAAATATTTTCTGCTGATGTAGCCCATGTGTCTCCCATAGGAACACCCATGGTATAAAACTCTTTTTCTGCTTGACCCAAATGCGATAATTCAAAAATAGATTTCTCTCCATAATTATCCACAACGACTCGATAATATATTCCATTACTATATATGATTTCATTATGTTGTAAGCTACCATAAATTCTTCCAATAACTTTATCTTTACTTAATCCAGCAGCTAAACCCCTAGCAACAATATCCTTTTGTGAAGGTGGCACACTTATTCTAAATCCACCCTCCAAAAGTAAATTTGAACGATCTGCACTATTCAATCTTGCCAACCTAATAATTTCTTGCTCACGAAGAGCTTCCGATAAAGGAATGATGGTAATGTCCTTACCACTTTTTTGAATGAGTTGCCTTACTTCAGCAACTTTATCGTTCCTAACAACAATATGGACGATGTCCTCAGCATCAATCGTTGATAATCCTTGTACTATAGCTCCATCAGAACCCAATTTAACTGATATACCTTTCTTTTCAACATTGGAACTTAACATAATTTGAATATCTGAATCATCCAACCTCGATTTGGTTCTACTACCTATAGCAGGTTCACCTGAATCTAATATTCTTGCCAACCCCGTTTCATCAACAGCATGGGCATATTTAGGAATAGCTCCTTCTCCTGCTATTAATTGATGAGAATAATATCTAAAAGCAATTCCTTCTTCATTGTTAGCTTTTGAAATTGCAATAATATTTCTAGTAACCTCTTCTCTAACTACTTCATTCTCTAAAAAAGCCAAACTAGTAGGTGAAGAACTCGGACCAGATTGTAATACTACAGATGGAATCTCTCCTGGAATTGCATCCATTGAAGGCATGCTATGTCCAACTGCTAGAGCATTATCTGCACTAACTCCAGATAGAGAAGCAGATTGAGGGGGACCAACATCAGGAGAAGTATCTTTTATACCTGAAACGTCATGCAAAGGGGCGCAAGGACTTTTTCCAGCAAATCCAACCACAGCTATAGCTGCAGCTATAGGACAGAACTCATTATCAACTACTTCGACATCAGTATTTGCTGCAGGTTGATCAAAACCATATTGTGATTGTAATGATTCATCAACAGACGAAGGATGTATGTCATCGGCTAGAGGTCTGCCCCCCGCCCCAGTAGTAGCTACATCATCTCTAACTAAAGATAATTGAGGAGGATCTCTTACTCTTGATGAAGCAACAGGTTCATAAAGAACACGTAATTGTTGCCGGGCCGAAATTAAATCATTGGTTAAAGCTTCTCTGGTTGTACCTAATTCATCTAGCTTACTTTGAGATATTCGTCTAGAATCACGAATAGCACTTTCAACATCTCCAGCATCTAAAAGAGCATTATTCAATGTATCAAAATCTTGCCATGAATTCTCTGAATTTACTCTAGCAGTTTCTAAATCAAAATCAACTTTTTCTCTAGAAAGACCAATCCCAGAAAGTTCATCATCGGATAATCTGGCTACATCAGAGATTTGGTCTAATTGTGCTTGGTCATTTTCGGCTTTTCGAAGCAAAGCCAACCTCTGCCCTGATTCAGTAAGATGAATATCAGCTTTTCTTGATCTTTGAACGACTTCTGGCAAAAGGGTATCAAATACTCCTTCAATTTTCTGATTGGCCTTAATCGCCGGATTTAGTATACGTTTTGATGCCCATTTTTTTACGCCCTCGAATATTCCAGCTTTCTCAGTTAATTCTTCAGCCCTTTTTATGTGGCGAGCTCTTTCTGCAGCATCAACAGCTCTATCAGCTAAACGATATGCCTCCAAAACATCATTAGTGTAAGCACCTGCCCTTCTGATTTTATTAATCGCAGAGATTCCCTTTACCAGAACAATCCCTCCTTCTAAAAAATCTAATCCAAAACTAGCAACAGTAATTGGTTTCCTAAATGCAACAAAAGCAGCTTTTTCATCAATAAACTTTTTCGCATCAGCAGAACCAGAATCAGCCAACTGACTCATTTCTAAATAGACACCATCGGCTCCAACTTGTAAAGCTCTTTCCTGAAGTTCTTCAAATCTTGCTTGTTGTGCGACAGAAGACAAACCTTGATAAGTAGCAGCCAGATTGTTTTCAATATTTTGCAATGATGAAGCAAGGTCCAACAACTGAGCATCATTATTAACTTCCTTTTCGGTTATACCCAATTTTAATAATTTTTCTCTGATATCATTTATCTGTCCTTTAGTTTGAGTTCGCTGAAGTTCAAGAGAATTGGCCTTTGCAGAGAGAGAAATTTCTTGATAAGATGCCGATCTTGTATAAGCATTTGATTCAGGGTTTTCTCCCTTTCTTATCGCTTCTAATGTTTTTCTGGCTCCTTCCGCCCTTGCAAAACTATCCAAACTTAATTTTTTGAATCTTTGTTCATGAGTTTCATCATACCCTCTTTCCCAATGAAAAAGAGGATCGATATATTCAAATGTGTGTCCTAACCCACGTAACGAATCCCAAAAGATTTGACTTCCCAATCCTTCAGGAACATAGTCAGATAATTCACGTAAAGCCTTCCCCCTAGTAATTTCAGCATCCATCAAATCTTCTCTCATTTGGCGATGTCCAAGGACTTCATCATCGTACATATCCTTAACATAATTTGAATAAGCAGTCCCTGGAGGCAAATTTGCTATAAGTTCTCTGGCTTCCGAATATCTGCCCAGTTCAGTCAGTGCTAAGGCTTTCCGAGCATTATTCTTATGATTTGATTCTACTGTTGCAACCCCTAATTTGTCTAAAGCTTTTTTATTTTCATCCAAACCTACGAGACCTTGTTTCAACATTTCTTGTTGAAAGTCATCAGTGAGAGGTGTTCCTTCAGCCCTAGCACCTAAAGATATCTGAACTTCTGGTTTCAACAATGGAGAACTATGAGTAATTAATGCAGCTGCTTCATCTTTATATCCAGCTAATGTTGAACGATGAGCATCAAGAAGCTTTCTTAATTGGGCTGCCTGATTTAACTTATTAGCATTCACAGCTTTAGATTTCCAATCTAAAGGCGAGAGGGATCTAAAAGCTCTTTCATTCCTCATCTCTAATTCAGCTTTAGCTTCTGCATCTTTTCTAGAAAGCCCATCTCTTCTAATAAATCTGTTAACAAGTTCTTGACGTTTATTATTCAATGCTCTTTCAACAGTTCTTAATTCTTTTTCCATTCTAACAATAGAGTCAGAAGTTCTACCTATTACAGCTGCTAAATTTCTAGCCCGAGATAATGAAGCTGCTTCACTATCTGTATATGTACCTTCAGCAAAAGCAATTCTTTTTCTAATACTATCTCCTTCATCCTTAGGAAGTAAATCAAGATATTCATTTCTATCTTGAGGATCGAGTCCCTGTAATGCATCAGATCCCAGTCTAATTTGTTTTGTTGGATCAAATTCTCTGGAAAATACGTCTGGGTCCCTTTTTTCAAATTCAGCTAAAGCTTTTTCTCCTTCAGATTGATATTTTTTCTGAATGAATTGCCCAGCTCCAAGATTAGAAAAAGCCTCTTGAATTTCTGAATTGCTCACTGATAGAACTCCGTAAGTACTATCTCCTTTTCCATAAAATAAATCTGTACGAATCTGAGCACAATTTATAGGTATCACGCACCTTCCTGCATCATCAAAAACAAATCCTGCTTTACGTAAAGTATCTAATGCTTTACTATGGTCTTTAGCTTGAACCATGGCTGTTTGCATGCTTGAAAGATATTGATTATCAGAAGAAGCAGCTTCAATATTAAATCCGGTTGTTTGCTTTATTGCCTTAGCAACTTGAGGATCATCCCAACCATTACGGGCTGCTAAAACTGCAAATGCCTGAGAATTTTTTGCTAAGTCTCCAGAAGAAAATCTTGAAACAAAATCAACTACTTGTGCAGATTGTTTTGTATCTTGGATTATTAACGGCTTACCAAAACTTTTCGCGAGTTTTAAATCAATTACAGACCGAGCTTCACCTTTTTCAAAGATTATTTGGCCATCAACTAGTCCAATACTACTCCCTCGAACATTGAATAATAAGTTCTTAGTTTGACGGATAGATTCTAAATTACTTAATTCTCCCAATTCCTTTATTGATTTTTTGTCAATTACCGGTCTTACATCTCCCTCTTTTCCTATAGCAAAATTAATTTTTACAGGAGGATTGTTAATTGTATCTCCATGAATTAGTTCTCTAACTCTTCCTTGAGAATCCAAGGTGCCATATGTTCCCTTGACTGTGGAAAAAGTTGTAAGTTCAACGTTTGCAGCAGAACTCCCTTCAGAGCAATCAATACATCTCACATTTAAGTAATCAGTCCCAGGTCTTATTGAAAAATCCTGAGTCACTCTGCTTCCATCTTGATCTGTTGAAATTATTTTGTCAGGGTCTCTATAAACACCCTGGCCTTGAATTGAAAAACGAGTCATTGATTTATAACCTGCACCCTTTTTCTCTAAATCAAATTTCGCATTATCATTTTTTCCTTCAAATTGAGGAGACATCACATCAACACCAAGTGGGTTTCCTAATGAATCTACAAGTGACCTATAATACCCAACCGGTCCTCTTAAGCTAACTCTCTGAGAAATTCCGTCATGATTAACCCATGCTTCACCCATGCCTTTTTTTATTTCAAAAGGATTTGCTGCTTGTCCCTTACTATAAGGAGAATCAGGAGCATCGCTTAACGGATGGATTACAACGTCATTGTCCAAAGAAGTGAAAGTACTTGCTCCTTGTGAATTAATTTCAGTAAAGGTTGTAATTCCAGGGATTCCTAGAGACGATGTGAAAGGTTTTAAAAGATATTGTCCCTCCTTCTTTTCAAAAGAACCAACTACAACATGGGAAGAAATGTCTTCATTTTCTGGAAAACCACTGAAAACAACCCTGGCATTATCGGCACTTGCATCACCATTTTCCTTAACAATGAATTTCCCTGCTTCTATATCGGCTGAATAATGACGGCCATTTTGAAAAGTCCCAATAACTTTTCCCTTTCCTTCCGCCTCAACATCACCATTGTCATCAACAGATAATTTTAGTGAGCTGGGTTTCTTAGGGTCAGTCTTGAAAGAATGTTGATGAAAAGGGATACATAATTCTTTAGCTGGACACTCTTTGGCTTTTACTTTAATATGATACTGAACACCTTCCCCTTCATCTGGATCTGATGGAACAATTCTTTCTACTTCTTCAGCTCCACTGATAACAACATGGTTTCCATCTTCTTCTTCAAAATCAAGACCATCATCACTTACTGAAACAGCTTTAGTTCCAGAAACTTGTTCAAGATTAAGGGCAGGAATCCTTCTTCTTTTCTTTTTTCCTTTAACAACAGCAGGTTCGTTAAATTCTAATTTTTTACCACCCCATGATTTTACTTTTCCTCGAGAAATTTTACTTAAATCAAAAGTGGTTTTACTTCCAGTAAGAGCAGCTTTTTTAGTTAGGTATTTAGCAAAATTGTTTTTATGACTAAAAATTGTTTCGGCATTAGTATATTTATCTTCATGATTAAAGAACTTGTCAACAATCCCTACCGATTTGGAATCTCCCGATGCTATCAACCTGTCTAGCAAAGGCCCTTGTGCCCTTACATTTGTTTCAAAAAGATAATCAGGATTTTTTTCAAGGAATATTTTTACATTCTCATGCCCACCACTTCCCCAAGCAATTGTTAAATCTAATAAGGTAACTTTATCTGGATTATTATTCCACCTATTGAGTTGTTGTTGTGGAGTAAGCTTGTCAAACTCTGGACCTGACAAAGCCAAGTTTTCTGAAGTAGGCAACGGACAGGAATCATCAGAACATTCTGCCGCTAAAATAAAACTGCTAGCTAGAAAAACAAATAGAATAGCAAAAATGAAGAATTTCTTATTCATTTTCACCTACCACATACATAAAAACCGGAGGAAGGCTTTCCTCGTCGTAATACATGCTATAAATTGTGTTTTCTTCATCGTAAGGAATTACTTTTATGAATGGCTCAAATTCAGAAAAGAAAGATAAGTCATAATTTTCTTGTTTGCTTATTAAAAGGGCATCTTTAATTGATTTTCCTAAATGCGAGGGTACTCTTGCTGTGAAAGTATCTAAATTAAATTCGTCATCACCATTTTTTATCTCAAGAGGATATTTAGTTTCAATTAAAATGACTTTATCGCTGATGGTTACCTCAGATTTTAGTGGTAAGGAGTCAAATAAATCAAATGAAAGTAATTTTTGATCATAATCATAAGAACCAGCTTCAACAATTGTTTTTCCTTCCTTTGTAAATTGAGAGAAATAATCTGTACATTCATCCATTGTCAAGTCAATGAATTTTGCCAAATCATTCTCTGCACTTCCAATACTGAGCAAAGCATTGCCATTCAAGTAACTATAAGAAATTATTGAATTTTCAGTCCTAAATGAAGAATCGTAGTTGAGAAAAATCCTTCCTCCTTGAACTGCTGAAATTTCAATACCTCTAATCGCTTGTTTTTTCATACAATTTTCAACAAATGAAACTATTTGAGGTTTGATATCTTGAGTTAATGAAGTATCAATTGCCTCAGATTCAATAACTTCTTTTGTTTCTTCAGAAGAAAGAAAGAGGATGATTCCAACTATTAAAAGTATAAGTATGCCAACTACTAGGAAAACAACTACCTGTCCCTTTTTTTGCATACTTCTAGAATAGAGATAGAGTTTATAAATATTACTTTAAAATCTTTAATAAATAAACCCTTAACCAACCAAGATAAAGAATAATCATTGCTGAGGCAAGAATTTGATTCAAAGTAAAGTAGTATGGCAAGTAAACTGCTGGTAATAAAAGTAGTAAATTTATAACCACTCCAGTTAGAAAAGCGTAAAGTAATAAAAAGGAAAATTTCTTTGGTTTTTTAATAATAAAATCAAAAGAATCTCCGATTGCAGACCATAATTCTCTCTTTTTTGCAAAGATGTAATGATAAATAAAAATGAAAACAGTAAAGATAATGACTAGTAAAAGATTGAGGTAATTATTTGTTATAATGCTTAGCATCTCACTATTAAAAAGTCCCGCTATCGACGAGAAAATTAAATGGATTAAAAGTGAGAGTATAATAAAGGGTATCAATAAAAGAAAGAAAATAAAGGGGATGACTAACCATTTCCAAGAATTTTTTAAAACAAATTTTTGTTTTAAGAAAGTACTATAAAGATAATTTCTACTTATTGCATAAATTAGGAATGTCAAAATAATCGTAATTATTACAACCACTCCAAAAACAACATAAACATTGGCTAGGTCCTGTAAAAATTGTTGTGCAGCCTGAGGGTTTGTTACAAGAGTTGATTCAATATTTTGTAGTTCAGACAGATCAATTTTTGCTGAAGCTCGAATGAACCAATATTGGATTAAATAAAAGATACCTGCTATTGGAAGAATTGAAATTAAATCTGTTAGAATGCTTAATTTCAATCTTTTATCTTTAAAAGAATTTAGGCAATTTTTCATTCTAAACAACCATTTAATCCACAATAAGATACATCTGCACTTTTTGGAGATGCTCCAGCAGTTACAGAAGGTAATGTTTTTCCTCTGGTTGCTTTTGATGGCGATGTACATATTTTTTCAACTGATTCCGTTAAATCCCCTGAATAACCCTTTCCAAGACCTACGAGTGGAGCTTCTACTCCTTCTCTTAGCGTTTGTGGTTTTGAATCACCAAATTCAATACAAACTTTTTCAATCACTTTAGTAGAATAATCAACTATTACTGGACTATGCTTTTGCAAACTGCTTTCTCCAGTTTTTAATTTGATTGAATTAATGTCAGGAGTGCTATCAACCTCTTTAAAAACTAAAAAGTCTTTTCCTCCTTTCAAATAGATATGCATGTTAAAAGTTATTTCATCACCTGAAGAACCATACTTCCCAGCTTCTGCTTCAACAAACTTCTCTTCAGAAGGAGCAGTAACTCCCCAAGAAATTTTATTTAAATAACCAGATGCAGGTTTAGCATTTTTACTAGCTCCAGAATCATAACAGAACCCGTCAGGACGACAATCTAAGTTAGCAGGACAAGTATTGTCTGCTTCACAAACAATTGTATCCACCTCTTGAAATTCTGCTTCTATATGGCCAATAAATTGTACAGTTCCTGCACCAGTTTTTATAACTGCAACGTTAGATTCCTTAGAATCTTCAGGCAATACAGAATACCAATTTTCGCAAATTGCTGATTCAAAATATTCTACACTAGGCCATCCCTTAGCAAATGCTTGATCAACTTTCCTAACATATTCTTCCGAACTAAAACCATATTCAATCATTAAAGGTAGGAAGGAAACTCCTCCTTGAGCACCACCTTGAATAAAACTAGTTGTTAAACCCTTCTCTGCAGTACCAGTAAAAACTTGATAGTTTTCTATTTGATCCCTAAGATTTTCAGGTACATCACCAATCTTGCCATAGGGAGTTCCATCAGCTTTAGCGTAACATGCAGGATCATCATATTGACAATTACATTTAGCTATCGGCTGATCACACTTTCTAATATCATGTCTAAATGTTACAACCGGCTTTTCTTCATCACAAGGGCCTTTTGAACATAATCCATTGACCCTACCAATTTTATCGTAATATGTAACTTCAACACTATCTTCATCTTCTCTCTCTGAAATTAATTTACCTTCACTATTAAAAAATTGCCAGGTGTTATAATCACTTAATCCTTCCTGTATTTTTTTTCTCCCATCAGCAAAAAAAGTGGTTACAAAATCTCCTTGTTTTTTAACTGCGTTAAAAGTACCATCACTCTGCTTAGGGAAGTGTGTAACTTTTCCACCAGGACCTGTTAGTTTACCTTCAGCATCCATTCCGGTGTAAGTTTCTCCATTAAAAGTGTAAGTATTATCTGAATTCTTTTTTACTTGGTGAGACCCATAAATGAAGCCAGCATCTTCAGTTTTACCATTGGCAGTTCTTTTGACAGTTTGCACTCCGTTAGCATCCGGTTTACTAATTTTATATTCTGTTTTCCCATACTTAACAATTATATTTCCATCTTTATCTGGTTTAATACTTGATGGTTTTCCAGGAGGTAGAACTTTAGCATAATTAGCAAAGTTTGTTGAAGCTGCTTTACCTTTTCCAGCTGCCGCCTTTCCTTTTGCTTTAGGCTTCGTCGCAGAAGGATTTAATTTTTTTTGAACTGCAGTATTTGTAAGAATGGTACTATCTTTCTTTCCAGAATCCAATTCTCCTTTATCATCTACTGCTTTTCCTTGATTATTATAATATTCAGTTGGCCCCTTTGCTTTAACCAATCCACCTTTTTTGTTTAACCTACCGAGATATTTAAAATGATCATCCCCTAATTTTTCATATAAATATTTCGTTTTTCCAGTATTAACTACCATAAGAGGTTTGCCCTTTAAAGGACCTTTTTTAGCTGAAACAGAATTAACACTATAAGCTTCTCCTGCAATATTATCTCTTCCTACAAAACTATTCCAAAACCTACATAAAATACCACAATCTTCAATAATAGTTTCTTCAAAATCTGCTTCATCAAAAATAATTATGAAATCCTCGTCAAAAATAATCTCTCCGTCTTCTTCCGCAACCGCAAAGCTAGCTAAAAGTAATAGTACAAGTAATAATATAATCTTATGTCGCATCTGTATCCTCTTCTTTATCATCAGCCTTGTCTTCCTTTTTATCATCTTCCTTTTCATCCTCATCTGGATCAATCCTACTACAGAAATCGTCATCCGTAGTTTCTAATCTATCTAAAGCACTAGTAATAGAACTCCATTGGTCAAAGAAAGTTGTGACCAAGGTTAGGATGGAACATCCTCCCGATGCAGCTGTACTTGTTGGACATGTAGATGTACAAAGATAACCTAACCCATTTACAATGAATGATAAAGGATCTGTAACCATACTCTTTAGAGTTTTACCAATTAAATCTAGTTGCGTGAAAACTGGCATTGAACCCACAACCTGACCTAAGACATACTTACAAATTAATTGAGATTTCATCTGCTCACAAGTATCTACAGGAATTCCTTGAGGAACTTCATTTTCTAAGCAATAAATGTAACGACATTGAGCTTGACCTAATCTATCTAAATTTTCAACTATTCCTGGAAGACATATACCAATGGTAGAAATTAAGATATTATCTCTCAATGATTTAACATGTCTCGGAGTGTAACCAGCAAAACTAGTAACTTTAGCCAACCCACTAGGTTTTTTTGCATTTATGTTGTTAAACCAAGAATTCACCCATGTATTGTAAGCATCCAAAACAGTTTGTTGCCATTGTGCATACCCATCCAAACCAAGGGTACTCAACCCACTCGGGTTACAGGATAAAAGTTGTGAGGGCACGGTTAACCAATCAATATTCTCCTGAGCAACTTTCTGACCAGCACTTGACTTAATACATGCACCAGTTAAAATAGCATATGTAGGAGGATAATCTTGTCCAGCTTGCATCCCTATCTTAATCCCATCAATAATCTTCACAAGTAAATTTAATGGTTTGATAATAATAGCAGACCATAACTGGATTGTTTCCATAACATTGTTGATATCCTTGACTACCAAAGCCATGTCAGTAAAAGCTGAATTTCTTGCTTCTTGAGTTTTATTATCTATGTTCTCTTGATTACCACCTAAAGTAGTAAAACCAAAAGGAACAGTTATCTCAACTTCTTCTACTTCAGCATTACCTATTGCTTTTTCATCAACTTGAGATAAGATTTGTAACTGACATTTATATTTTAATTTTATTTCCTCCTCAGCATCAATTTGAGATGAAAATTCTTCCCTTCCATCAAAAGGTTCAAACTCAAGAACTAAACGAGGACTAGCTGTACCGATAGAGTTAGAACTTCCCCCATAAACAAGAACCCTACTCAACTTGGGGTCACCATCTTTATCTGGAGCGCAGGTGGCAGTTATATCTCTAGCAATGGCAGAGCCTTTAGAACTCAATTTTAAATTTGCAGTTATTCTAGCACTAATTAAATTGGTATTATCTACATTAATGAAACCTGAAGCTGTGGTTGGTTTTGATTCCCAGTAATCAGGATTCTTTTCATCTTTCAATTCTAAAATGTCAAAACTATAACTCCCATCACCTTCATCAACTAAATTGGTAATGTTGTTAGTGTCAGGAAATTCTTCAGCTAAATTTCCAGCAGTATCAAAAACTTTTATTTCCATATCCACCCCAGATGCAGGACCACTTCTCAATTCTTCAAATTTTAAGGCGCATAACCAATCGGTTCCATCCAATTTACAATCTTCTTCTGTAAACATTAACCACCCATCAATCAATTTTTCAGCAGGGTATTTTAATTCAGGATTGTTAACAATTTCATTCAAGTCAACTAATACTTTTAATCCTGAAGCTTCCTCAACTACCAAGAAAACAGCTACTTTGTCACCACTTTGAAAATAATCTCTTTGAGCAGCACCATCTAAAGCATAAAGTCCCACCTCCTTAACAATAGGCTTAACTCCGTCAACCTTAATATCAACCTGTCTTAGCTCTCCCAAATTACCTGCCTTATCTTCTAAACGATCTAGATTAATTCTAACTGAGTCGGAGCTTACCGGTTTGCCAACATTCCATTCACAAACAATTGAACTACTCTCTGGAATTGAAGAACATTTGTTAGGTTTCTTATTTTTTCCACTACTAAGTTCAAGTAAGTTTGCAGTTATTCCAGTATCAACATCGATCCCCCCACCTTGCTCATTTATAACAGCAAAAATTTTGTTCTGGAAATTTTGTGAGGAGATATAACTAAAATCTTCATAAAGTTGCTCAGTTCCAAAAAATTCAACAGTTGGAGGAGTACTATCCTTAACCAAGGTTTTTGTAATTACTTTCTCAACTTTATTTTCTTTACCATCTTCAACATTTATTGTAAGAACTATTTTATCTTGTGGTTTTACTTCAACATTGAACCAAGTACATTGCCATAAATCTTCCTCTTTAGGATTTGGTTTCACACATTTGTCGGGACTAGTTTTATCTAAATTAGCTTGCGGTGAAGAGATAGTAACACTTTCAGGATTTAAAAATCCAGACTCAACAAAGAAAACATCCAAACTAGTATCTAATGGAATTGTTCCAATAAATTTTCCAATGTCGGTGAAATTAGCGTCTTTAACAATAGGTGCAACAAAATCTACAAATAAATTTACTGGAGAACTGGTTCTTGTATTACCAAACCTGTCAACAGCAACAACTTTCAAAATTTGATTCCCTTCACCGGTGAAAGAATGAGGTAACTTACCTCCGGTTTTTCCATCTTTGATATAATTAAATGAAATCTCTTTTCCTTTAAAGTCAGAGATGGATTCAATTAGTTTATTATTTCCATCAACAATTCTCACTTCTTTCAAACCAACTGCAAGATCTTTTGAAATTACTTTATCAGTTATAGCAAAATCAATAATAATTTGCTTATCCTTACTCTGGAAGACATCACCTTTCTTGAAAAATATTAGTGGAGCGGAACCATCGGAAATAATCAACCTTGGTACAGAGGAAATTTCTTGAGGTTTATTTTCTTGGTCAAAATAATCATAAATTACTTTGAATTCATAACTACCCTCACTAACTCCGTTAGGTAAAGGACTTGAGTAAGTACAAACAACACCTGAAGGAGTTGAAGTACAAGCATTGAAAGGTTCTTTATTACCTCCCAAAACTAGAGACACAGATGCCGGATCAACGTTTTTATCAGTTCCTGTTAAAGTTGCCTCAACGGTCCATGTATCTCCATTACCATTGATATAATCTTCTATTCCATCTGAACCAGAATTCTTTGTCACAGAAACAGATGCAGCCATAGCACTTGCACTTGAAAAAGGAAGAGCTATCACTAAAAGAATCATGAACAAACTTGCAAAGTTTTTCTTACCCATCTTCTCTTTTTAACTTCAACTAAATGAAGGTTGTAAACTATTTCTTACTTCATCTCTTCTTGTGACTTCAGGAAGACCACTTGATACTTGTAAATCTTCCATCACCCTCACATGTTCCTTGAATGGAACGTTTAAAATATTAACCGAAGGAAGATAAAATTTTAATTCAGAAGAACCATATAATTCTTCCGGTGTAATCGTAAAATATGTTTTTGGAGTATTCCATTCAATTAACCCACCTAAAAATCCTTCAATGTCTTCTCCTGCGATAGTAAAGCAATTTTCAAGCAAACTATCATCACATCTTTCATCATCAGGGATTGAAACCAAATCGTTTAAAGTCAAGAATCCTGTCACTTCATAAACTCCCGGAACCAACAATACTTCTTGAGAAGAATCTCCTTTAACACTTATAGTTGCTCTGAAATCATCATTTGTGACACCAGCATCAAGACCCCTTACTCTGTTTAAAATGACAATAGCATCTTCTGAGTCAGATAAAGTAGCAGTGGTACCAGTCATGGCCCAACTATGTGTTTTCTCTAACAAAGCAGGTTTAGCACTATAAACTAATGCCCCTGTAACGGGGAAAGGTCCTCCAGCATAACATTTGTTATCAATACATTTCTCAATCAATTTTTTCTTAATGGAAACTTTAATTGGTTTCTTCTTATACAATTTAACAACTTTATCTGTAATTCCAGGAGTTAAATCTGCTGTGGCATATCCAATAATCCCCTTCTTTTCATTAAATCTTGCAGTGTCAACAGGGTAATAATTCACCAAATAATCCGTTTTTACAAAATCAACAACTCCACCATATGCAGAAGGATATTTTGTTTCTAATGAACCTTTTCTGTTAGTTTCTCCAATAGTACATTCATCGTGACCAGGAATGGAAAAACCAATTTTTACTTTCTCCAAAGGATCGCCTGTTTCACCATCTACAACAATTGTTTTGATAAGTTCAGTGTTTCTCTGAGTAGGATTACAAAATAAAGAAGGTTCATTATTAATCAATATAGTTGGAACGAATTGATCATTTTCTGCAGGCGCATTGTTTCTAATATTACTTTCCATTGCAAACACAAATTTGTAACCTTTACCATCAAAAGCATCATCATCTACAATAGTAACCATAACAGGATAACTAATGTCATAAACATTGTAGTATTGCTGCATGGACATTCTAAATAAATCATAACTGGCAGTCATTACACTTGGTTTAATTACATCGCCATCACTATTTATATTAAAATAAGATGGCCAACCAAAATAATCAAAGTTAACATCTAAACCATCAACTCCATCAAGTAATAATAACGAATTGTCATAGTTCTGTTGATATAAATCGCTAAGTTTAGAAGTTGGATATTGATATCTGTAGAAATTGCTTGTTCCTAATAATCGAAGCATTGGAACATTTGCTTGAAGAAGTTCCTCAGTTTTCTTTTTAACGTCAGGAACGACCCATGTTGCTCTGGGAACTGCATCAAATCTGATTTGGCTCACTGGTGGCAATTTGTTTACATTAACTCCCGAATACATATGAAGCGCTTCCAATCCTTGCCTTTCCAAAAAGGTTAAATTTCTTTCAGTTAAAACAATATTTTCAGCTAAGTCATAATAATCATGCAGTTTAAGAGGTATTTTTACAAAAAATTTCTCCATGACATTTTCTGCATCTCCTTTTTTAGAATCTAACTTCATTTTAAGTAAAAAGTTTACCCCATCATCAATCACCTTAACTTCCATCTCTTTATCTCCTTGGACAATTGTGAATCCTTCTTTTTCAAATGAGCTATAATCAAATAAACATCCATCAAGGTTTTCTTCTAAGTAACGTTCCAATTGTGATTCAATACTCAACTCACCATCATCTGAACTTAAAGGTGGTTGCAAAGATGAAAAGGTCACAACATCTGCTTCATTAGGATTTTTGTTGTAATGCCAGTAAGGTATTTTTGTTGGTTCAAGTAAAATACCAACAGAATTGGTTGGGTCTACTTCAGAAAATTTACCTACCAAATCTGGATAAATATATCCTCCTTGGTCACCCAGGATTTTCAAGGCATCTTCACTAACTTTTTCTAAGCAAAATTCAGTATAAGATTGAATAGGTTCGAAATCTGTAGGTACGGAAGAAATAATTGGATCTCCTTCAGCATCAATCTGATCTTCCACCGAAGTTGTTGTTATAAAAAGGATTGTTCCGAATGTAAATAGAAGTAAAATTCCGATAATAATGAAGATGACAACCTGTCCTTTCTTTGAATCTCTAAAGAATGTTCTATTAACTGGTACCATCTCCCTTTTTTTGTTCATCTTAATGGTCTTTTAGAAAAGAAGTTCAGTATATAAAGCTTGTTGTTTATTTATAAAAGAATATGAGGCAGAATTAACAAATATAGGCACCTTCTTTAACACCAGAAGTAGTTACTGGTTTTTCTTTACAAAGTAATTTTTTTCCTTCATAAATAATTCCCTTGCCTTTTACAACCATTTTAATCTTTTGAAAATCTCCATAAGAAACTTCCTTTTCTACGCCTTTCAATCCAGAGAATTCAACAGGAGTTCCAGGTTCAGCATCACCAATATCTAGTAAAGAAAGGTTTTTCTCATCATCTGCTACAAGAATCATGGCTTCACTAAGTTCTCCCCTCAATTTTGCCTTTTTAAGATTCATACAAAAAGCTGTTTTTTTATTAAGTAAATCTTCCGGTTTAAAGTATTTCTTTAATCCAGCTACAACTTGCCTTTTTTCATCAGCAAAATCAACTTTGAATAAATAAAGGGAGTCGGCATTTGGATGATCTTTAATTTCAAGAATTTTCCCCACTTTCATAGATAAAGGGAAGGTTTCTTCTTCAGGAGTTTCATTTTTCTCAACATCAATTTTCTCAACCAACATCTCGGGTTTTTTGATCTCACCTTTCCATTCAAATGAGATGTCCTCCCAAGATAGTTTTTTCTCTCCCAAAGCAGAATAAACTTTGTCAGAAAATTCAGGAAGAATAGGAGACGAAATGATTGCTAAATTCCTTGCTAAATTAATACAATAACCAACAATTGCTTGCTTTTTTTCTTTATCCTTCCATGGTTCTGAATTTTGGAAATATGAATTGCCTAAATCTGAAATTTTAAGAATGTTCTTTACAGCCTTTTTGAAATTCTGTTCTTGATAATCTTGTTTTATTTCTTTAAGAAGTGAATTGATTTCCTTAGTCAACTTTTTCTCTTCGGCAACTTCTTTTATTTCACCATAATTCTTTTCAGCAAAAGTAAAAGTTCTGTAACAATAATTACCTAAATTTCCCATTAAAACATTGTTTGTTACTGCTTGAAAATCTTTAAGATTTAAGTCAATATCAACAACCTTTCTATCAATGTGGGAAGCATAGAAAAATCTTAGTGATTCCGGATGATAGAGTTTTCTAAAATCAGCAATTGTAAAAAAAGTTCCTCGACTTTTACTCATTTTTTCTCCATTAACTGTTATGAAACCATGAGTGGTCATTTTTGGGATTGGGATCCCAACTGATTTAAGCATCGCTGGCCAAAATAAGTAGTGAAAATAAACGATGTCCTTACCGATAATATGGTGTACATTCCCTTTATACCAATAATCTTCCCAGTTACATTTCTTTTTGTCGCAATAATTTTTTGTGGAAGAAATGTAGCCAATAGGCGCATCCAACCAAACATAGAAGAATTTCTTCGCCCCTGTTTCTTTCTTTGAATTAGGAATTTCAAAACCAAAGTAAGGTTCGTCTCTGGAGATACACCAATCTCTCAAACCTTCTTTAATCCAATTGTTTAACCAGTTTTTAATTTCTCTCTGGATTCCAGATTTAGGGTTGTTTAGCCATTTTTCTAAATCTTTTGATAACTTGCTTAATTTGAAATAATAATGGGTTGTTTTTTTCATTATAGGTTTAGAATTACTTACAGTTGAATAAGGATCAATTAAATCTTCTGGGGAATAAGTGCTTCCACATTTTTCACAAATGTCTCCATATTGATCTTCCGCTTTACATTTTGGACAGTTTCCTTTGATGAATCTATCTGGAAGAAATCTTTTCTCTTTCTCATCATACATTTGTTCAGATTCTTTGGTATAAATTAAATCCTTTTTCTTTAATTCGTTGAAGAAATGTAAAGCTAATTCTTTATTTTCTTCAGAATGTGTTTTGTAATAATTATCAAATTTTATTAGGAATGATTCGAAGTCCTTCTTTTGTTCTTTAAGGAAGAATTTGGCAAACTCTTCTGGCTTTTTTCCAGCTTTGAGTGCATTTACTTCAACTGGAGTTCCATGCATATCTGCAGCACAGATGTAAAGTGCTTCTTCCCCAATTAGTTTAAGAAATCTGGTGAAGATATCTGCTTGCAAGTATTCTAGCAGGTGACCTATGTGGAGGTAGCCATTTGCGTACGGGAGAGCTGCTGTTACTACTGTTTTAGTCATAAGGTTGTGGAGAAGTATTGGGTTATAAAAAAGTTGTGTTTAAAATTAAGAAAAAAAGAATATTAAAAAAAAAGAAAAAAAAGTTTAGGAACTATTGCTTGCGTTCCCTGTTGTGTTAGTTGCGTTGACTGCCGGTGCAGGGGGAATTGGACCAGGCAGAGGTGGCGGTGGTAAAACATTACTAGCAACTGGCGACGTGGAAGGTACCGGTGTAGGTGCAGGTGAAGCATTACTCTTATTAATAGCCGGCGGTGGTGTAGATGGAGTAGGTGGAATAGTTACATCATCTCCTCTATCATTCCTTGGCACGTCATCACTCTCATTTTCACCAGGATAAGGAGGGATGTAAGGGTCTACAACAACCGAATCCCAGTCACAGGTTCCATACTCAGTTGTACCCCAAATCTTTTCGTAATCTTCACAAGAGATCCAATCAATCTCAGAACAATCTCTGGTATTACATGGACCCGCTCCTTCGGCCACACAATTAAAGCCATCAGGCATCATAGGATCCTTAATCTTATCACCATCACAAGTCAACAATTCAGTCATTTCATTACCGCCTTCGCAATAAGATCTAACATCTTGAATACATGAAAAAATGTCATCTTGATTATCATAAGTTTCCGGAGGCATATCTTCTCCAAGATCACTATATATATACCTCAGTTCTTTCGCACGAGCTAACTCATCCTCAGTAGCCGGACATTTCTGCAAAAGTTCGGGAAGAATTTCTACAGCAGAAGAGTATTGGCTAGAATAAGGATCAAATTGCATTACATCAGCAAAACAGTTGTAAATGTCATTCGCAGTTTCTTGACATTCCATGTCTTGAGAATCCCAAAGTGCCATAAAACCTTCATCTAAACAAGTAGGGATGTCGGAAGGATCCATACATCTATTTACAGCACTACTAAAATCCTGCCAGCATGAATCATCAACATGGATTGCTTGACCAGCAATCGCTTTCCCACATCCTGCTAGCACAAACATTAATGCTATCAAAGAAATAACAATTAACATAACTTTTTTCATAATTAAACACCTCAAAGTTTTTTTAAAAAAGGATATTGTATGAGTTTATATAGTTTTCCCAATATGAAAGGAACAATACTCCCACAAATTATTTAAAATAATATAGATAAGTAAGCAAAATGTTCAAACTAATTAAAAGTCTATTCAAAAAAGAAGAACCAGTAGTAGAAACAATCAATCTAGAAAATCTAGAAAAATGGTTCTCAGAAAAAGTTTCTAAAATTGATCTCAACAAGTTCATGCAAGAATACTTAGAAAAAATTGAAAAAATTCTAGAAAACCTAAATGAAAAAGTAGAACAGCTAAAAGAAAAAGAAATTTCTGAGAAAGAAAAACAACAAGTTGAAGGAAGAGTTCAAAATATTGTGATAGGTCACAAAAATAAATATGGACAAGAAATAATTAATTTTACCAACAGAATAGAACATCCTTCAAAGGAGGAATTTAATTCTCTACCAAAATTTCAAATAATTATCGACTTCAATACTCATTTAGATAAAGAGTTAGATTTATTAGCAAAAAGAACTGCAAAAAGTTACCAAGCATCACAACATCTTTTCTTTGATGCAGTTCAAGAAATTTTTAACTTACTTAAAGAGCTAAACAACCTAAGTAAAAAGTTTAATTCTAATATTAAAGATAAAAATATTGAAGAGATTAAAAAAATTAAAGAAAAAATTAAAGAGTTAAATGATGAAATTAGTAAGAAGAAAGATTTTACAGATAAATTAAATGAGAGTAGTAAGAGAGTTGAAAAGGTAAAAGAAAGTTTAGAGAAAGAAAAAAGCGAACTTGAAAAATTAAAGAGCAGTGATGAAAGTATAGAATTATCAAAACTAAATGACAAAGAGAATGAATTACAAAGTGAAATTAAAAAAATGGAAGATGAAATTCACGAATATTTCTCTAAACTTAGCAAACCACTCCGGAAGTATGAAAGAATTTCCTTGGATGATAAACTTGTAAAAAAATATTTAGAAAATTCAATTATCTCATTTAAAGAAGATTCTGAGTTCAAGATTAAAGAAATTCTAACAGGATTAAAGAAATCATTAGAAGGAAATAAATTGTCTTTTGATGACAAATTAAAAACAAAGTATTTAGATTTAATCAAAAAAAGTGAAGGAGAGTTCTTTGAAGAATTTTCATCCAAAATTAATGAAATAAATAAAAAATTAGAAGATTTACAAAAAGAGATAA
This sequence comes from uncultured Methanosarcinales archaeon, assembly GCA_964552945.1. Taxonomy (GTDB): domain Archaea; phylum Nanobdellota; class Nanobdellia; order Woesearchaeales; family GW2011-AR9; genus CAZEAB01. The sequence continues at coordinate 86,753 of CAZKIP010000002.1, read as the reverse complement.
GTCTTAATAAAATTTCATCAACAATAAAGGAGCAAGAGGAAACAATTCATTTGGCAGAAAGAAAATTGAATTCTTATAATGAAAAGATTGATGATTTCACTTCTAAACTTGAAAAAATTAAAATAGATGAAATAAAAAAAGAATTGATTGAAAAAATAAATGAAACATTCAAGGTTGAACTTTCTATTTCTTCTTAGTTTTATCCTTAATCTTCTTCAATTTCTTTGTGATTGGAATCCTTGCTCCACAATGTTGACATTCAACAATGTATGAAGGAACTCCCTTAAATTTTTTCCTTACATATGCGCAAGTAGATTCACCTTCCTTATTACATTCAGGACAAGTATACTTTGCCTCAAGATGTAATGATTCTTCATGCTCTATCTTTTCTTCAGTATAATTACATTCCGGGCAGACGTATTCTTTAGCTCTGGTTTTTACTTTCCCTTTGACAACCGGTTTCCCCATCTTTGCTTTTTTACATTTGGGACATTCTTTTCTGTAAACCCACGCTACTAAATTATCTCTATTTGTAAAATATAAACATTCATCCATTGATTCTGGCATTTGTAAAGTCATTTTGTTACCTCCTTTTGACCTCAATTGAAATCGCTTTCTTATTAACTCTAATGTATCTCGGACATTCAGTCCATTCAAGTTCATTCTTTGCACAATAGTTTATAATTTTTTCTCTTATTTCTGTAGTAGAAAAAGTTACAACTACTACAAACCCTAAATCATTTGGACAAAGAACTTCGTATTCCTGCAAATCATTAACTACCTTGTTTCTAATCTCTGACAAATAAGCAATTCTCTTTGGTAAAAGTTCTATCTTTTCTTCTATCAATTTCAAAGCATCTTCATCATTAAATTCTTCCAAAACAAATCTTGAAAATAATTCCTCGTCATTACAAGAAATGAACCCCCCTACTTTAGCATCAATTAATTTCCATTTGCCAAAACTACCTACAATAATATCAGCATAATCTCCATCACATAATTTTGTTCCAATTGATCCAGCAACATCCATTATTACCAAACAATTATTTTCTTTACATAATTGATAAATCTCTTTCATTGGTTGCTCTGCAAAATATCCTCCTGGATTATGATAAAGAAATGCTTTGGGTTTAAGCAAAAGTTGTTTTTTTAGATCTTTTAGATTAATTTTGGCATCGTCACATTTAACCACATCCAATTTCAAACCTAGCTTTGGAGGCAATTTCTGATAAGATAGCCAACCACCTTCCTCTGGGATTAATATTAAATCATTTTTATTGAAAAGAGATAGGGCCGCTTCAATCGCAGCATTACCTCTAGAAGTTAAATTTACAAACTCATGCTTAGTTAGTTTTGCTAAAGACTTTTTTATATTGTTCATAAAAGAAGAAAATAGGGTGTTTATTTATATATTTATCATCACCGATGTCTTCGATGCATCTTCCTTAGAACTTTTGAACTATGATTCTCTGTAAATTTAAGTTCTGCCATCAAGCGATTAATTATTGAATTTCTATAAACAACACCAATTATTTTCTTTTTGTCCAGCAGCGGAAGAATGTTTAATCCCTGTTCTGAAAACTTCTTGAAGGCATCGTAAGCAGTATCTTTCTTATCTAAAGCTTTAATCTGTGATAAAGGAAGAGATAATTGTCTTAATCGAGTTATATCTTGCAATTTCTTTGGAAGATTATTTATTCTTTTCATATCCAAAATTCCTGAAAATCTTTTACCTGTTACTAAAAAGATATCGTGCTCTGAATTCTTGTATTTTTTTAAAAATTTAGAAAATGTTAATTCTGAATCTAAAGGTTTCCTAGTTTGCATCAATTTAGTGATAGGTATTTTAGAAAGTGTTTCTCTAAGTATAACTTGCTCATTACTTGCATTAGCAATCAAAAATAAAAAACCACCAAGTAAAATTAGCCAGATGCCATTCCCTCCTACTCCACTTATTAATCCAAAAATACCTAAAAAAATCAAAAAACTGGCAAAGATTTTTCCTGCTCCCGCAGCAATCCTAGTTGCTTTTTTAAGATCTTTAAGCCATGCATATAATATTGCTCTGAAAGCTCTTCCTCCGTCTAATGGGAATCCAGGAACCATATTGAATATGGCAAGGATGAGGTTTAGTTGGAAAAGGTAAAAAGTTATCGCTGAAGTAATAGCGTTTCCATTAAATTTGTAAATAAGGAAAAATAACCCTGATAGAAATAAGGAGAATAATGGACCTGCTATCGCCATTAAAAATTCTGAACTAGGTTTCATATCTTCCTTGGTTATTCCAGCCACTCCACCGAAGAAAAATAATGTTATACTTTCAACTTTAATGTTTCTTGCTTTGGCCACTAATGAATGACTTAATTCATGTAAAAGTACTGAGAGGAATAAAAATAATGCTGCAAGTCCACCCATAATCCAATACATAGTTGTTGAGTAATCTGGAAGTTTTAATGGGAAATAAGCCGTTGCTAAACTCCATGTAAGTAAAAGAAATACGAAGTACCATGAGAAATGTAATTGGATAGAAATATCAAATATTTTAAACAATTTTGTAGCTCGCATTTACCCTTAGGAAGAAGAGCAATATAAAAGCGTTTGTTTTCATTACATAATAGAGAAAAAGAATAGAAAAAAAATAAAAAATTACTTTACAATAATTTTACTAATTTCAGTGGTCATAATTCCATCAACGATGGTACAAGTTTCCACCTTATCAAAAGTCCATTCAAATGATTCTCCTCCTTCAAAGAAATCACTTTTTATTGCACGACATAGTTGAGTTCCAATAACCATGGCTTTGTATGGTTTTGAAGTTCTTGTATTTGTCCATTTAACGGTATCTCCTACATTAATCTCTAATTCTTTTGGAAGAAAACCTTTGCTGGTCATTTCAACTTCATGAGTTGTTTTTCCTTCTGGTTTTTTATCCTCAACCACTTCTTTTTTCACTGGTTCCTTCTTTTCTTCTTTCTTTTCCTTACCAACGTCTTTTGTATCCATTTCTTTCACTGGATAAACTTTTGTTGGCTGAATCTTTTCATTGAGAACTTTTTCTTCCCCTGCTTCAAACGAACCAAATATTTTTACAAAAAGTGAACTAAATCCAAACTTAATTTTATTGAAAAAACCAATAGCTTTGTATGAAATTGTTTCATCTTCCAACGCTTTCTTTAACGCTTGTAAAGGATTGTTTGAAGATTGAATACCTAGCAAAGTTTTCTCTGAAGTAAATACAAGCAAGGTTGGTTTATCTAAAGCTGTGGTTTGTATTTTCTTTACAACTTTATCTTTAATTGTTACACCAAATACTAATTTTTCTCCAGAATTTAGAGAGATTTCCAAATTAACATTTTGGTTGTTGAAAAGAGATGCTAAAGGTCCAGGAAGACTTTCTCCTTCAAGAGAAGTTGCTGCTTCTTTCAATTCAGTTGAAAAGTCAGCTGCCATAACAGTGGAGCTTAGCATTACTAACATTGTTATTAAGAATATTTTTTTTATCATTTTGATTGTAGAAGTCATAGTCATTAAAAAAGGTTTTGGTGGAGGGTTATAAAAAAATTAGATTTCATCATACTTCTTATTAGAGCCCTTACTTTTCTCAACGGGATACTTTTTATCATTTTGATCTAATTTGCTTATTAATTCCGTGGTTAAATCAATATCGTACTTTTGAGCCAACCTCAACACACCATAAAATACGTCTGATAACTCTCCAACAATCTGACTTCTTTTGTCAGTAGAAAAAAGTTGATCAATCTCTTCATTTGATTTAAATCTAAAAATATCTAACAATTCACCAGCTTCGGAAGCAATTCCTATAGCTAACTCTTTAGCATTGTGAAATTGATCCCAATCTCTAACTTCACAAAATTGTTTAACTTTCTCTTTCAATTCATGAACGTTGGTTTTATGATCCATTTTCTCTAAGAAACTCACTATATAATAAACTTTTCAAAGATCTTAATTCTGGACAAGGAGTATCAATATCTAACCTTACTACAAAATATGACACATTTCTTTCCTGAAGAGTTTTTAAAACTGGCGAATCAGGTCTAACATGATTTCTCCCAGTATAAGTTATCACAACACCAGAATTATTATCTATGTACTCAGCAAGTATCCTAGACATTTCTGCTTCTCTCTTCATGTTACTATCAGACCCATTGTCATTTTTTGCTTCATTATCATCAAATACAGATATCTGAGCTCCAACATTACGACAAGTATCTTCAATCTTCGAAATACTAGAAAACTGACTTCTAAGTTCAGGACCATACTCTTGAGACTTTAATAAACTATCAACATAATCTTTTACTGTGTCTTTTATATATCCCATAACTCTAAATAAATTGTAACTTTCAACTGATAAAAGATGTTTGCTCATTTTTGAGGGTGTTTTTTTCATCCATTCCAAAGCTTCTTCATAATCAGCAATTGAAAGTATTGAATGTATATCTAAAAAAAGAGACTGGGTATTATTTACTTCTTCAAAGCTTGCATCACCATCAAGATAGATTTTCTCTAACAAATCAATTCTGTTCAAAAGTTCCTGCCGCCTGTTATTAGTCCGATTAATTATCGCATTTGAGACTAGTTCTTCAAGTAATTCAAAATCTGAATCAGTAAAATCGTAAGACCTTTTGTCCAAAAAAGAATTTGGATCCTCTTTGTATGGATTATCAGAATCTTTTAAAATTTGTACAAAATAATCACGCATATATCCAACATCATGGGATTTAAGAATACCAGCAAATGTAAAATGTTGTTTTTCAGGACAATAATCTGAGTCAGCAAATTCAGCAAATAATATTTTTGGAGAGAGAATTTTTACTAGATCAGAAGTGAAATCGCTATGTTTTACTTCAGTGTGGTTCTCACCAACTAAATAAACTCTTGGTTCTTCACCATGTAATTCAACTCCATCTACAATAGAATCATAATCTCTAAGCAACTTTTGTACTTTATCTGGTAATTTAGAGGATATTGTCATAATGTTATGTTTTTTATACCATATTTAAAAATTTACAGAAAAAAATCGGAAATTGTCCGGACTCATCCTACAGAGTACCGAATCTCTTGCTTTCCACCAGGAAAAGATTGGAACAAAACCTCCCTAATAGTAATCTTTATGCCCTTTGGGGTATAATTTCCACCTTCATACAACCAATCACTTCTTTTACCATCAAAATTGAGACGAACCCTATCTGCTTCAATGATATGAAGTTTTAAAGTATAATTCTCAATGATAACTTCCTCACCAAATGAAAGAGAAGGATATTCAACTTTCTTAACCTCTTCTTTAACTTCTTCTTTTTTAACATCAGTTTGATTTGGTTTAGGTAAACATTCCGCATCTTTACATCCATACTCACATTTCTTAGAATTCACCCATTCACAAGCAGCATTTTGAAAACCAGCACCATATTGTCCTCGACATTTAAATCCCGGTTCACATGTTGGCGGTTCTTTACATTCCCCTTTATTACATCCCAGTTCACAATCTTGTCTTTTAGTCCAATTACAATCCTCACCTTGGTATGCTTTAATTTTAGAACTCAAACATCCCCATTTTGGAGTACAAAGAGTATCATTTTCTTTTGTTTCATTAATCTCTTTTTCATCATCACTCAAGTCGTCTTTAGAAGGCTCATCTTTTTTATCAGTTTCAGGAAGTTTTATTTCGTTATTTTTAGAAATTTCTGAGGCACACCCTATCAAAAATATGAATGGAATTATAAAAATAGTAATTAATAAAAATCTTTTCATAAATAAAGAAAATAAAAAGAATATAAAAAATTATCCTTTCACATTACCAATAGGTTTCAAAGCTACAACTTTCTTGGTTATCCCTGCCCTCTCAAGAGTATCAACAACAACGTTAATGTCTTTGTAGGCTTTTCCAGCTTCTTCAGCCAAACCTTTCATGGTAACTGCATGAACATAAATTCCACGAGATTCCATATCTTTCTGAAGCTCGTCACCTCTAACTATCTTCTTTGCAGCTGACCTACTCATTGTTCTTCCAGCCCCGTGAGCAGTTGAAGCAAATGTTTCATCAGCTTTGTCCGTTCCTACCAAAAGATATGAACCAGTTTCCATACTTCCTCCAAGAATTACAGGTTGTCCAAATTTTTTATATGCTTCAGGTAAATCGTCAATCCTCTTTGGACCAAAAGCCCTAGTAGCTCCTTTCCTATGCACAAGCAATTGCTTTTCTACACCATCAACATTATACTTCTCTAATTTAGCAATGTTGTGAGCAACGTCATAAACAAGATTTATTTCCATCTCTTCTGCAGTTTTGTCAAAGATTCTTGAAAAAACTTCTCTAATACGATGAGTTATAACTTGCCTATTTACAAATGCCATGTTTGCTGCACAAGCCATGGCTTTATAGTAATCTTGTCCTTCAGGAGAATTGAAAGGAGCACATGCAAGTTCCCTATCTCTTATTTTGATACCATATTTTGGCATGACATCAAGAAATTTTCTTAAGTAATCAGTTCCAATTTGATGACCAAAACCTCTACTTCCACAATGAACCATAATAACAATTTGGCCTACTTTATTAATTCCCATTGCAGCAGCTGCTTCTTTGTCAAAAATGTTGCCTTCCCTAACTTCTTGAATTTCTAAGTAATGATTTCCGCTTCCCAAAGTTCCAATTTGATCAAAGCCTCTCTTAATTGCTTTTTCAGAAACTTTCTCTGGATCAGCCCATTCAATTTTTCCATGATCTTCAATATGTTCTATATCTGCAGGCCACGCATAACCATTGTCAAGACACCATTTAGCACCATCTTTCATAATTACTTTAAATTCTTCTTTAGAAATTTTTACAAAACCTTTACATCCAACTCCTGCTGGTACTTTAAGGTAGAGAGCATCAACCAATTCTTTGATTTTTGGTCTAACTTCATCTATTGTTAAGTTGGTTGTCATTAACCGCATTCCACAATTTATGTCAAATCCAATTCCTCCTGGTGAGATCACTCCTCCTTTCTCAGGATCGAATGCAGCAACTCCACCAATTGGAAAACCATATCCCCAGTGACCATCAGGCATACAATAAGCAAATTTTGTAATGCCTGGTAAAGTAGCAACGTTGGTAACTTGTTCAAAAACACCTCCATCCATTGCACTCATCAATTCTTCAGATGCAATAATCCTAGCTGGAACTCGCATTCCATCTTTGTATGAAGTTGGTAATTCCCAAGTTACTTCATTAATTCTTTTAATCTCCGGTGGAGGACCCATTTTCTTTTCATGCATTTTAATTACCCCATATAAAAGTGATAAGTTTAAAATCGCCTAATTGTTATTTAAAGCTTTCTTTAAATAGCTTCATCATTAAACCATATTTTCTTCCACAACCCTTTTAAAACCACTTCAAGGAAGCTAAAAAATGCTTACTAGAAAGGAAGTTGGAAGGCAAACACTACACGCATTGATCGGTGTTTCAATAGTAACTTTGTACTATTTCAATATAGTCAGCCCCTTTGCAGTATTTTTGGGGATAATAGTAGGTCTCTTATCAAGTTTTTTAAGTAAAAGAATCCATATCCCTATTTTAAGTTCTTTCTTAAACAATTTTGAAAGAGATAAAGAAAAGAGCAGATTTCCTGGAAAAGGGATGATTTTCTTTTTTATTGGTGTTTTGTTAGTTATGCAACTTTTTGAGAAAGATATTGCCATGGCCGCGATAATGGTACTAGCTTTTGGAGATTCAGTAAGCCATATTTTTGGAGTCAAATTTGGTCAAATTAGAAACATCTTCAATGGAAAAAGTAGAAAACTTCTTGAAGGAACTCTGGCTGGAACGTTAGCAGGGTTTCTTGGAGCAATGATTTTTGTACCAATTCCGGAAGCTTTTTTTGGCAGTGCTGTTGCAATGATTGCAGAAGTTGTAAAAATAGATTTCAACGACAATACTTTAGATGATAACTTAACTGTGCCTTTAGTAGCTGGAACCGTTATGTTGTTAATGAGATTGTATTTATAACGTGATTATTTTTTTATATTAGCCTTTGAGAATTTCTGTTACCAATTTGTAACACCGAGGTCCAATTAAACCTAAATGACCAACCCCCATGACAATATGATTATCTACATTATCATATTTGTCTTCTGGTAACAAAGAAGTTTGCATAGGACGAGCCATCTCATCATATGGAGTTGCCACCGCATGGAATTCTACATTACTTGGAAATCCTTTCTCATGAATCATTCTCAGGAAATCGTTTCCTGGAACCATTTGACGACAACTTTTATGTAGCGGTGCTGCGAAGTAAGCCATATAAGTTCCTTGAATTGGGGAACCAAGCATGATAACTTTATTTACCAATTCTGGGTTCTCTTGTGCTTTTCTAAGAGCAATCAAACCACCTAAACTATGGCCTACTAAATCCACTTTTCTTCCCGTCCTCTCACAGAATTCAATCAACTTACCCGACCTTCTTTTGACAACTGCTTCCAAATCATCCCAATAAGCATACTCCCTTACAAATGGCGTGAATCCACTCTTGTGAAGAGATTTAGCTAATCCGGCCATGCATCTATGTGTGACAAGATAACCGTGATATAAAAGAACTGGAGAAGAATCTGCTGGAACTTGTTTAGCACCATTATTACTATTTATAACTTCATAAAAATAATCTTGACCAATATGGGCTCCAACATGAATTGCAGCTTCTAATTCTCCTTTTAGTGCTCCCAACAATGTCATGATTTTAAAAAATAAATTCTATTTAAATTACTTTACCTTTTAGAAACCACAATTCTTTTATAGCAGATGTAATTAATGAAAATCGTAAAAAGGTGATAATCATGACAGAAGAAAAAACAAAAAAAAAAGATTCTAATGAAGAAACTGAAGATTTATACCCAGCAGAAGAGCAAGGGATTCTCCCTGAAGAAAGTGGTGATGATAAGGAAGCTGCAATGGAACATGGTGACAAAGATGAAGACATCTACTCAAAAGAAGGACGAGAAAAGCTTGTTGAAGATGATGAAATTGATCCAATAGAAGCAGGAATCATGGAAGGAGCCTCACAAGCAGGTCAACTAGGAAAAGATGCTTTAACTGGAGAACCATTGATGGATGTTGAAGATGTTATTGAAACAGAGATTGATGGAAAGGTTTACAGATTTGTCAATCAAGAAAACGCTGAAAAATTTAGAAAGAATAAAGAAAATCAAGAAAGCTAATCTCTAAAGTCAGCCAACCAGTAACAAGATTTTTTTCTTGTTTCTAATTTGTTATTTCTATTTTTATGAAATATATCACTATAAAAGAGGTCTGAACCTTCAAAAGTTAATTTTTCTTGAACAACATCACTACTTCTACTGGAATGGTTAACAGAAGTGTTATATGAATGGTTCCCCATAACTACTCCAGCATACCCTGCTTCTTTTGCATAACCAATCAACCATTTTTCTACATAATTAGTTAGCTCATCTAATGTTTTCTTACCACCAGCAATACCTTTTTGAGATAACTCTAAACTATTAACGGTGAATATCCTATCTCCATCTTCAGTAATGGTATCATAGGCCATTACAAAACCCATTCTGGAATTACTATTCTGACGAACACGTTCAATTTCAAATAATCGAATATAATTGCTTGAAAGATATATAGGAATGAAACCGCCATTCTGCATTTTATCTGGTTCATCTGAAACAAAAATACAACAGCCAGATTGATTTCCGAACGTTATGTCTAATGGATTCTTTGACATTTCACTCATTTTATATGTTAATTGTTTTTTATTACGAACCTGTTTTGGAACTAAGATATCACTAACATTTGCTAGATCTTCCTCAAATGCTTTAATTTTATCAACAATTTTTGTCAATTTTTTCATGGTTTCTGGCTGATATTTGATGTTTGGAAATTTCCCATCGTTCTGACCAACACTTAAAGAATCTTTTAACGGATTGGTGATTTGTCCTCCAGCAAGAATTTGCTCCATTCCTACTCTTTGAGGTGCCCTATGTCTTCTTTTAATATTAAAATCGTCAACTAAACTCTTTCTATATCCTGGATTTTTACGAACTAAATCAGCTAATTCATCAATTTGATAAGGATTGTCTAAATCGAAATCTAAATCTGCATAATTTTCATGATCTAATTTTAGATTTATCTCATTTTCAAAAGATAATGGAAATTTCTCAATCTCTAATTTATCTTTTATTCTTGTCAATGCATTTTTTATTACTCTTTGACGATGTGTGACACCCCTTTGATTCCAATAAGCTAAAAAACTTTTTTCTAGTAATGCTTCGTTTTCAATTAATTGATCCGCAGCCCCCAATACTCTTTGTAATGTTTCGGGATTATACTCTAAACCTTCTGTCATTAATAAATCAATTTCATCATCACCCATATCTTCATCAAAAGAAATTTCAACATCCTGATTAACCTGATAGAATTCAGCATATACAGGATCAATACCTTCAGATTTACAAACCAGGGGCAACAAACTAAGTAAGTTATAATATTGAGCATTTAATGTTGATGATTCGCCAAACATTTCCATAGTTCTAAACAACTTAAGCCTTTCTTTTACCAATCTCCGATAATCATTAAAATCTTGGTTGGTTGGATCATTAATTTGTGCATCTTCATCTTTTATCACCCTATAAAGTGTATCTTCATCATCTCCAAATTGTGATTGAAAATCTGACCATATTAATCGTGATGCTATTTTTGTTAGTCGATGTATTTCATTCAAAGCCGTGTATGTTTGAGTAATTGAATCCCAAGTAAATGGTTTTTCATTTGCAACGGTTAAAGGTTCTTCAGAATAATTTCTTGGAGTAAAATCAGAGTCTGGAAACATTCCTGCTATTAATAAATCTTCAGGAGTCGTTATGCTATATAAGAAATCTTCTAAACTCCTTACTATATCAAAACCAAAGGCTTCTCTAACTTTTTTATACCATTGTGGTTTAGTAAGACAATCTGCATAAACCCTTCCTTTTTCTGATGCCAATAAAGTTGCATGCTTAGGAAATCCATTATCCCTTAGTTCTAATGCAATTTCTTCTAATGTAACCATTTAAGAGTAATTAAGAGGTTCGCTTTAAAAAGATTACTAAATATTTATATTAAATCAAAAAGAAAAAAAAATTAACTTAAATCAATTATGTTAAAACATTTGTGAATTGCTTTTTCTAAATCCCAATCTTCTTTCTCGCTAACGTACATACGCCCGTTAATTTCTATTTTAAGATTTACAATGAAACGTCGCTGTTTTCCATCTTTGTTTATTTCCTTCAAATGAATCGCTATAGAAAAAGGTTCTTCAATCTTTCGTTCAAGTTTTTCAGCTTCCCTTTTAGTTAAAACATCAATTATATTTCTTTGGTGTTCAGTTAGCTCAACTTTGTTAAGACCTACAAAGAAAAGTGAATAGTGTGGAACTTTCTGCAATTTAGACAAGGTTAAAATGATATTTCTAGCAGTAAGTAATCCCTTATAGTCATTACCATCCATTACCAAAATATTGGTGTGGTTCTTTTCTTGCATCAAAGAGATTGCTTCCTTCAATGATTTTTTTCCAGCAATTGTAACCAAATTTTCATTGGTGCTGAAGTTTTCAACCTTTAAATCAGACATGCTGTTAATGTCAACACTTGCTCCCCTTGATCTTAATTCAGCGTTAAATTTCCCAGAAACATCTTTTTTAGGAGACCATCCTAGAATGTTTCTTACTATGTCTTTGTAGCATAAGATACCATACAATTCTCCTTTGTCAAAAACAGGTAAATGATCAATATGCTCTTGGTGCATGACGTTTACTGCTACGGAAAGAGTTTCATCTTTGTTAACTTTAGTTGACTTACTAAATTTAATGTCATTAACTCGTAATTTAGAAGAATCTGGAATTTCCATTGCTAATAGCACTAAGTCAACAACACCTACAACCCCTACAATGACTTTGTCCTTCTCAAATGGAAGAAAATCGGCATCCGAATTACTGAAAAGGTAAATTGCTTCTTCTACAGACATATTACCATCAAGAATAGGTGTTTGAATAAGGCATTGATCAATATTTGTGTTACTCAAATCTATGTTTGAACGAAGTATTTTTCTCTTTTCAATCAAACCAAGATATTTTTTGTTTCTAAATACAAGAGCTGCCTGCTTCTCAAGTTCTTTGAGTTTGCCAACAACTTCAGACAATTTTGCTGTTTTATCAAAAACTAAATAATTCTCTTTTACAAGCGAAGAAATATTCATTAATTCCACCTCGTTCCTAGGTAGCATTAAAAGGTATTTAAATATTGTGATAAAATAAATTTTGAGAGATGGGTTATAAAAGTAGCAACCTTTTTAAATAACCCATATAATTAAGCTAAAATAGCAATGTGGGTAGTAGCTTACCTGAAGCTATACTAGTATAAGAAAGTATCAAATGGAGGCTTAAAATGGGAATGTACCAAAAAGTTAGAGATCTTTGGAAAAATCCAAAGGCAAATATGCCCGAGTTATGGCGTGAAAGATTACTTCAATGGCGTCGTGAACCGGTAACTGTAAAAATAGATCGTCCAACTAGGATTGATAGAGCTCGTTCTTTAGGCTACAAAGCCAAGCAAGGTTATATTGTAGTTAGACAAAGAGTTCTTAGAGGAGGACATACAAGACCTCAAATCAAAAAAGGAAGAAGACCAAAAAGGTATGGGACAAAGTTGAATTTGAGTAAAAATTATCAACAAATTGCTGAAGAAAGAGTTCAGAAAAAATTTCTTAATTTAGCTGTACTTAATTCATACTGGGTTGCTAGAGATGGTAAACATTATTGGTATGAAGTAATCTTGGTTGATCCTGAACATCAGGTAATTAAAGCTGATAAAAAAATCAACTGGATCTGTAATAGGAGAAACAAAAGCAGAGTGTTCCATGGAAAAACTTCTTCTGGAAGAAAAGGAAGAGGCTTGAGGAAAGCATAATTTTTTGTTTTTTATTATTTTTTTCTTACGATCCTGTAGAAATACTTTATAACTATCTAAATTGCCTACAGGTCACCCCGAAGGGGGCAACCCCCGACCTGTCAGCGTCAACCAAAACATCAAAGATGTTGTTGGTTATGGTGACAGCTACGGCAATTTAAATAGCATTTCTACGGAGCCTTTTCTTACTATATTTTTATATACCTGAATGTTTTTTCAAAGTTGATGTTAAAAAAAGATGTGTTGAAAGGAACTATTAGAGTAAAAGTTAAAGGATTGCAAGCTTATGAAAAGACTGCAACTTCTTGGAAAAAGTGTAAGAGAGAGTTCCCAGAATTAAAGCAAGTTGTAAAGTTATTCAAAGCTCATAAAAATCTTAAAGTTCTTGTTGACAAAGTTGATTCTTCATTCCTCAAAGGACAATTGTCTCCAAAAGGAGAGATTCAAGGAGCAAGGGTAAACATTCTTCCCGATGGACAAGTTCTTGACAAAGCGTATTCATTATTTGCTAAACATTTAAGGGTTCATGACCAAGATTCGGAAGATCATTGGGATGTACTTTTTCAAAATAAAGGCGGGACATGGAACTATGCTTATACAAAAGAAAAGATTAAACAGCATCGGGGCCGTAAGTTTCGTAAAGTTGCAAAATTTGACAAAGTATATACAAAATTGTTGAGTAATGTTACAAAGGCTTTAAGGAACAAAGAAGATCATCTAGCAATACCCATGTTTACGTTATTAAAAACGCATATGAGGGTAGGAAATGAAACTTATTTCAAAGCTCACGGCCACAAAGGATTAACTACATTATTGAAAAAAGATGTTTCGATTAAAGGGAACCAAGTCATGTTTAATTATTTGGCAAAAGATGGAGTTCCTAGAGAGATTTCTCTCAAATTTACTCCTGTGTATGTTAAAAGATTAAAAGGGATGTTGAAAGGTAAGAAAAATGAATTTATTTTTGCCAATTGTAAAACAGGGCATCCCATAAATGAAAGGATATTCAAGAAAGCTTTTTTGAAATATTGTGGCAAAGAGTTTTATCCGCACATTGTAAGAAGTCATTATGCAACTAAACAAGTACAGCTATTTCTAAAAGGGAAGAGGAAAGTGAGTAAAGAGGAAGTTGAAGTTCTCTATAAATCAATAGCTGCTAAACTTGGTCACAAGAAGTTTGTGAAGAAGAAGAATGAATGGCAGGATAGTTATTCTGTTACAGTTAGTCATTACATTCAGCCAGAGATGATTGAAAAGGTTAAGAGGATTATGAAGTGAAGAAAAAAATAGTTCTAATCTTACTAATTATGTCAGGATTATTTTATTATCTTGATTTGGATTTGTTAAGTAATGAAAAAATAACCTCTGGTGCAATTACAAAGTCAAATATTGAATCAATCTTACTAGACAACGGAAACATCGAATTATTCTTCTGCCCTAGAGACGATTGTGAAAATAACTTAGTTGCTTTCTTAGATTCAGCAAAAGAAAGCATCCATTGTGCTTTGTTTGATATTGGTCTTGAATCAGTTCAAGATAAACTTTTAGAAAAAGAAAAACAAATGGAAGTTTTAATTGTTACAGATGACCATTATTTGAAAAAATTTGACCACCATTTTGTTAGAACAGATAGATCTGGTCTCATGCATAATAAATTTTGTATAATTGATGGAATGAAAATTACTTCAGGAAGCATGAATCCTACAGAAAATGGAGCCCATAAAAACAACAACAATTTATTATTTATTGAATCAAAAATCCTGGCTCAAAATTATGAAGAAGAATTCCAAGAAATGTGGAACGGGACTTTCAAGAAAGGAGATAAAGTAAGAAATCCGAATGTTATGATTAGTGACACAAAAATAGGAGTATATTTTTGCCCCGATGATCAATGTGCACTCAGAGTAAAAGAAGAGTTGAAAAAAGCTACCAAAGAGATTTATTTCATGACTTTCTCTTTTACTCATGAAGGAATCGCTAACATGTTACTTCTAAAGCATTTAGATGGAATAAAAATAAATGGCGTAATGGAAGCAAGACAAGTTACTAAACATTCTCAAATGATGCGGCTTAACAATAGTGGCATGGATGTTTTAAAAGACACAAACAAGCAAAATCTGCATCACAAGGTTTTCATAATCGATAATAAAACTGTTATTACGGGTTCTTTTAACCCCACTAATGGAGGAGATAAAAGAAACGATGAAAATATATTAATTATTGAAGATGAAAAAATTGCAAAACTATTTCTTGAAGAGTTTGATAAAATTCATCCATTAAATAATTAGAAACAAATATGGTCTTCCCCTTCTTCAAATGTTGTGTTACAGCGAGAACAATATTCGTTTCTCACAAGAGGTTTGCCGGAGTGGTCACAATCTTTAGCACCACAGACGTTCTTACCTTCTTTATACTCTTCTTCAGTTACTTTCCCATGACAGGAGCCTTCACACACATATCTAATTACAGACAAGTTTACACCTCTTTGTTTGTCATAAAAATTCATCATATATAAAGTTTACATTTTTATGTTCATTTTTTGAAATGAACAATATAAGAAATAAAAATAAAAAAACTTATTCAGCGATAGCTTCATGAGTAATTCTAATTGAACCCATTTCTATGACTGAACTTACAAGACTTCCATAATCTTTTGCGCCTGCACTAGATCTAGCATATTTGAAAATAGATTTCCCATATTTAGGTGCTTCTTTCAATTTAGAATTCATTCTAATTGGTAAAGCAACTATCCCTGGAAAAATGTCTTCCATTTCTTTTAACGAAGACCTTCCAATTTTGGTTCTCTTATCGAAGAATGTTGGAACCACTTTAGTGATTTTAATGTGGTGGCCATAACTTCGATTAATTTTCTCTACAACAGACCGCATTTTCTTTAAAGCATCCACCCCTAGATAATCAGCAGAAGTAGGAATAAAAATTTCCTTGCAATAAGCAATTACATTTTGGTTTAAAATTCCTAATGATGGTGGACAATCAACAATAATGTAATCGTACCCAGCAATAGAACTAAGTAATTCTTTTAATAACATTCTTGAGTTTGGCTGAGATGACAAATAATATTCAGCTTTTGCCAATTCTTCAGAAGAAGTTATTACATCAAAATTCTTCCCCAAGTTTTGAATACAACGTGAAATTGGAATACCACCTCTCATTGCATCATAAATATTATAGCTCCCATTAATTTTCAAAGAAACACCAACATTACTTTGTGGGTCCAAATCAACCAATAGAACTTTCTTATCATTTCTTGATAATCCTGCTGCCAAATTTACCGCAGTTGTGGTTTTTCCAACACCACCTTTATGGTTCATAATACATATAGATCTCATAACACTTCATCCTCCTTTTAATGAATAATTTATTTTCTATCGGCTCCATATTATAAAACTTACGCTATTGCAGAATAACCTTCACCTAATTATCCCAGATTATCTAAAATCTCGTGAGCGTTTGAAGTTCGCAAATACGAAACAATTTCTTTATTTTTTGAGTTTAATAAAAATTTCATTCTTAATGAGTTTTTTTCTTCATTGCTTACTCTTGCCAATTTATCTGCAAGAATAAGGCCGTAGGGATATCCTAAAAATAACGCATCTGAAGAGTTGTTTATCAAACAATTTTGCAGTTCTTTATCCCCTTCAAAACGGAAAACATGACCTGCTTTATCATTCAGCTTAACAAAGGACGTGTTTTCATTTAATTTGTAACACCAACATCCTTCTGGTGAAAGTTTGTTTAACAAAACAATCGGGCTGTTTCCAGAAGTTGTAAACAATGAAGAGGATTTAGCTAAAGCTGCAGTTTTTTCTGGTAAATTCATCAGATATTTATCCTCGTTAAGAAACTTTTTTTCCAAAGTTCCATCCAATAATGCAAATTCTGCTTCTTTTGCTAAGGATAATTCTGCAAATCTTCTAGCCATATTAGTTATTTTTGTAATTGGTGCTCTTTCATTCCCTGTTTTTATTGTTTTATCATTAGAGGAAATAAGCAGATCATTTTCATCAATTAATTTGTCTCCAAATATTTTTGAATAATAATAGATGTCATTATTGATGTATTTTGCAGTTGTAAGAAGGAAAAATTCTTTTTTTATTGTTTCTTTGTTTGGAAACTTAACTGCAGCTACTCTGATAAAACTTAAACAGAAATTTGCTGACGAGATTATTTCCGCTTGACCTCCGTCGATAAAGGTTATTGGATGTGTTTGTTCTGATAATTTATGAAAGTTATCTTTGTTTATTTTGTAGTTAGTATTGTTGAAAATTATTGAATCTTCTTCTGGAAATTCTGTAATTATTTGGTTTAGGTGTTGAGAAATTTCGTTTATCATGTTTTTTTTAAAGGTAAGTGGTTAATTAAGATTTGGGTTATAGGGATTGATTTTTACTGATTATGCGTTTGTAATCACATCCTTTGAAATCCCCTAGGCCTTGATATATTCTGTTGTTATCCCTATAAGGACACTCATTGTTATCTCCCCAATTGCCGCACCAATTCTCTTTAGACAATGTTAACTGCATTGCTGCATTAATTTCAATACAATTTCTTATCGAACTTTCAAGTGGTTCATCTTTTTGCATGATGGTAGAATTTTTCAAAGTATTATTTAAACATTTCATTTAGTTTTAAGATAAAAGAAAAAGCCTCTGCCGAGATTTTCATATGGTAACATTGTTAACCATCAATTGAACTCGGGACCTCTACCTCTTTGTCCTCCAAAGAGATACCAAGGTAGCGCTATACCGCTAAGCCACAGAGGCAATATTTTAGAAAATCTCGAATTCTTATTTAAAGATTACTATTTGAAATCTCTTTCAACTTTCCTTAACCAGCCTTTAGGAGCAGAAATCCTACCAGTTTGCATCCCAATCAAAGTATTTTGCATAGTCATAGTGGACTTAGAAGGGCCATTTACATGAATTTCAATCGTTCTTTCATCTTCAGCAATTTTTCCTTGTCTTCGCATATCATCAAAAATAGTTCTATACGTCCTATATATACCAGAATCTTTTTTCACTACTAATCCAACTACAGGAGATACACAAGCAGCATTACCAACTGCACCTATGCCTTTTACTAAGCCAGAATCAATACCTTTTAACAATTCATATAATCCAAGGTCACGTTGTTGAATCTTTACTTTATCTCGGGCAAGGTGCTTTTTTAATTCAAGGAATGTTTTTACAGTGTTTGAATCAAGAACTCCGTCACCAAAATTTGGAAACATAACTCCTCCAAGACTATCAACAAAAATGTTGGAAGCACCAGTTTCTCTTAAATATTGATTAGAATGATCTAAGTAAAGAACTTCATGAGCTCCTAAAGTAGAAGCAATTGCTTTTGGTAAAACATGCATGGCATAATTCCCACCCATCTTAGCATCTCCTGCATTGCTACCTCGGTGAAACTCATCTTGTAACCATAATTTGACTGGATCTTTAAAATACGAACCACCCATTTTCACGTATATAACATACCTAGCTAAAGAACCATGTTTAACACCAAGTTTTCTTTCAGTCCCAATTAAAATTGGGCGAATGTAAGTAGGCGTTTCAGCAAAATCTGACCCGTCTTCTTTCTTTGGAACGTACAATCTATCAATATCGAGCAAAGCTTCCATTCCGGCAATTTGATCATCTATAGATGGACAAGGCAACATAATTCTTGATGCACCACGTTGCATTCTCTCAGCATTCATTTCAGGACGCCAGAGGTATAAATCCCCATCAATTTCGTTAGCTTTACCACCTTCAAATAAGCTTGTACCATAATTAAAAATATCAGAATCGGGCATTAAGTTAAAGTTTTGAAAAGGAACAATTCTTGGAGAGGTCCATTCACCTTCCCAATTGACAGGAGAAGTCCATTTTCCCACTGCGTCCATTATAAACATATGTGCAGAAGTTATAGAACCAAATGCAGGAGCGGCAGAAGTTGTATACCTTGTTTTTATTCTATCAGGGTTTAATTCTATATTCATTTACTTATAAAAATAAAAAGGGTAATTAAAAGATTATGGAAGTGTAATCTCTATAATGAAGAAAAAAGTGCGGAGAGGATTATTTAAAGAATTGAATATAGCAATTATTGGAGGTTATTGTCTAAAACTTTGACATTGCATTCTACGAATTACTTATTTTACTTTAAATTAAATCATAAGTCGAACAGGGTAATCTAAGCGGCGGTCTTTTTCAACAGCCTCTGCAATCTTCCTGGCTAATGGTACCATTACTTTCAGATGTGGGCGAACATAAATTCTGGAACCATCTTTAGCGAATCCTGCTCTCAAGCAATCTGTATAATCCACCCATCCAGTTATTTCTTCAATAAAATATCCACCATCACTCGACCACTTTTTTCTTCCAAGAGCGATAAGAACTTCTTCATGATCTTTAAAAAGCTGGTAGCCATTCCAATGGCCGGGGTTAAAAACCCTACGTCCAGAAGCGTTAAACTCACATACTACAATGTCTGAAAGTAGAGGCACGTTAATTCTTCTTTCTTCAACCATATATACTAAAAAGTATGCTTTTTTTTAAACATTATGTTGAAAATAGATAATTCTCCCTTTTTATAAAAAACTAAAAACATCTTTATTTACAGAACGTAAAAAACACTACCTCCAATTATTCACACCATCTTTTAAAAAAAAGTGCGGGGAAAGGGATTTGAACCCTCGAACCTACTAAAGGACAGGATAACTTAATTTTCATTCTTAAGTCCTGCGCGTTTGACCAGACTTTGCTATCCCCGCAATCTGTACACAGGTGTCCTCTATTTAGTAAGTTTCAAACAAAAAATGAAAGCTATTTATAAAATTATCCTTGCTTCATATCAACAATATCACCATGATAAATAACTCGGCCAATATGACTTATATGTCCAATGGCGCCTTTTGTTCTTTCTATTAAAAAACCAACCCATTGAACTGGACGATGTTTAAGATAAAATTCGTCACACATTTTTACAATTTCGCTTTTCCTAACGAAAACTTCATGCACCAAAACCAAATCTCCATCATAAAAAGCTTTCATCATCTTCAAATAAGATTTCCTAATTTCGGTTAATATTTTTAAGAATTCTTTCTGTTGCTTCTTATTAAGAGACATTCTTTGTAGATATCTAGCAATTCTCTTTGCTTCATCAGCTACAGATTCAATGTCATATGCAAGCCCCCACAGCGTAAGTAAATTTAGGGGAGTTAAATCAAATGTCTTTTTCATATAAAAAGTATTATCTAAACCAAAACGAACAATTCTATAGATAAGAAAAGTGAGTTTATTAACATCATTATCACGATAATTAATGTTTTCATAATTATCTTCTTCAAACATTTTTTCACAATCACTCAACATAGATCTTGTGATAATGTCCATTTTTCTAATAACTGATTTTGTTGAAACGCCTTCAATATTCAAAAAATCTTTAGCAACAATCATTTTGGTAGTTTGTTCCATTACTTCCAAAGCAATCAAACCTTGAATTACAGATTGTAAAACCATCGCATTTTCTTTGATACTATCTCCTTTGAGAATAATAGTTGTATTATTTCTAATGTAACCACCAATAATTTCCCGCTTAATTTGTTTAATATCCTTTCCGTCTACATAAATGGTTAACTCCTTATCCTCAGTTTTAGCTTCAGATGATTGTGGAGAAACAATTAAACTATCAGAACTCTCCTCAACATGAATCAAATCTCCCTTTTTTAGATTACAATCTTTAATCCACTGCTTAGGTAAAGAAATAACGTAACTGTTCTTTCCGAAAGAAATTAATTTTCGATATCCCATTTTTAAAGTAAGGGCATATGGGTGAAATATACCTATATATACTATTTAGTAAATGTATTTATATTTAAATCTTTTCTAGATTATTAGAAAATATTCGGTTGGGGTGGTTATAATGCGTACATGGAGAAAGAGTCATCTTCTTCACCTGCTTCGCAGGAAAGATGAAGATAAAGGAGTTTATTCAAAGAAATCTAGACAAGATTTGGTTGAGAAGGGAGCTTTGACCAGCGGAGAAGAGGGGTTCATGAAGGGATATGAAGAAGCACTCAAAGAGGAGCAATTTATATTCTAACAATTATGGCCTTAAAAGAATTACTTGGATTGGAATCGTTTCACTTGTCGGAACGAGAAATAATTAGTGCAATAAATGATGCAAGGATAAAGCAAAAATCAGAAGTGGTCTTCTCATCAAACTCGAAAAGAGTGGTGGTTGGAGTCTCTTCAGTAAACTCTCTTGGTATTATGAGAGACACTTGGAGGATTGGCAAAAGCAAAAATTGGTAGAACCTTTCAGTGAATTAGAAAAAATAGTAAAGCCTTTAAACACTAATTAGTTTCTTCTAGCTATGGCTTTGTTAAATAAGAGTTTTAGGAATTTTATTGATTCAGTTAAGAGAAATCCTGGAAAAGTGATGATTCTGTTATTTTTACAATTAATAGTTGTTGCTTCTATACTTTTCAGCATAGGAGTATTCCAGTACAAGATTATGGAAGAGGTCATTGGTATAATTTCTCCGTTACAAGATGCAAACTTTAATTTAAATAGTATTCAAGAGGGAGGAACATTTTTACCTAACGAGCAGAAAGTAATTGATCATTATAACAACATAAAAAAATTTGTTTATTATTTCATTGGAAGCATATTATTTATTTTACTAACCTTAAATTGGTCCTTATGGGTTTTGGTAGAGAAAATAGTTAGAAAAGATACTTCTTGGAAAAAACATTGGTTAAAATATTCCAGCATGGTTCTTTTATTCAGTTTCCTTTTTGTTTTGACAATATACTTTTTTGGAGAAAAAATTATGATTAAAGGAATGCAACAGCAAATAATTCCAAATGAGATTTATTTCCTTTTTGTTTTGTCAGCGATGTATTATTATTTTTTCCTTGCTGGAGTAGGAGTGTGTACAATTAAGAGTTGGAAAAGTTTCATAGCTTCTTGGTTAAATTTTACTATAGAAAAAGTTTCTAGAATGGGACCAATCTTTGTTTTATTAACCACCCTTTCTACTATTCCAATATATTTAATATTTTATTTCGAAGGAAAATCGTATGTTTTAAGTATAGGATTATTAATTCTATTTATAATACTCCAAGCGGCCACAAAATTGTTTTGGCGTCATTGGGTGAAATTAAATGAAAAAAGTAATAATTGATACAAATGCTTTGATGGCAGTTAATCTAGTAGGGATAGATGTTTTTGCATCTTTGAAAGAAGCTTGTAACTTTTCTTATCAAATTTTTGTATTGGAAGGTACTATTAAGGAATTAGAGAAGATTATGGGAGAGCAAAGAAGAAAGTATAAAGATTCTGCCAAGTTATCTTTAAAATTGCTAGAAGTTAAAAAAATTAAGACATTACCTAGTGAGGGAGATGTTGACGATGCTCTTGTGGATTATTCTAAAAAAGGTTATCTGGTATTAACTCAAGATGTTGAATTAAAGAAAAGGTTGGAGAAACCTTACTTAACAATAAGACAAAAAAAGAGAATTATTTTAGTTAATTGAATTTCTAATTACCGTACCTTCTTGCATAACCAGGATCAATAGCAACAGTTATTTCTTTTATTGAATTGGCACTGGTTACTAACCTTAATCCAACTCCATAATTAGTGCCATTGTGCTCTGCTTGTTTATCGGTGCAATAAACTTCTGTTCCACGTTCGTTTCTTCCAATAAGAGTATATACCCCATGAACTTTTCCAGAATTCATTGTTAATTCAACCAATCCTATAGATTCCTGAGACCTATGAGGATTATCTATAACTGGAATTGATCGAACAAAATGTAATAGAGATTTAGCGGGAATTCTAATTCCTTTAAATGAAGTTTCATCAGTTGGTTTTGTACTTGTTTGCGTTTTCATCCGAGGAAATGATATTGAATGTATTATAAAAGTTGTGATTAGTAAAAATTCGATAAATTAACAACAAAATATATAAATCATTTCGCTTCCCGAATAAAAATAAAGATGACAGAGGTGTCACAAATATGATAGACATTATAGCAATAGTAATTGGTTTGGTAGCTGTACTTTATGCAGGTTACCTTTCTGTGAAGATTATGAAAGTAGATCCTGGTAGTCAAAAGATGAAGGATATTTCTAACGCCATCCGTGAAGGTGCGATGGCATATATGGCTAGGCAATATAGAACGATTGCCATATTTGCTGTAGTTATTGCAGCGATACTCTGGTGGTTATTTAGCTGGCCGATAGCTTCCGGATTTTTATTTGGAGCAATCCTCTCGGGCCTTTCCGGTTTTATTGGGATGAGCATTTCTGTAAGAGCAAACGTAAGAACTGCAGAAACTGCAAAGAAAGGATTGTCAGAAGCTTTAGATGTGGCTTTCAAAGGTGGTTCTGTAACTGGAATGGCCGTTGTTGGTTTAGCTCTATTGGCTGTAAGCGTATTTTATTCAATTTACAAAGATCCTGCTATGCTAGTTGGTCTAGGATTTGGAGCATCTCTTATTTCTCTGTTTGCCAGGGTTGGAGGAGGAATCTTCACTAAAGCAGCAGACGTTGGAGCAGATTTAGTTGGAAAAGTTGAGAAAGGAATTCCAGAAGATGATCCAAGAAATCCTGCAACTATCGCAGACAATGTAGGAGATAATGTTGGAGATTGTGCTGGTATGGGCGCTGATTTGTATGAAACTTATGTTGTAACTTTACTTGCAGCAATGCTTCTAGCTTTAATCCCTTCAGTGAGCAGTAACTTTAATATGGCTGTTGAGTACCCATTAATGTTAGGTGCAGTAGCTGTAATTGGTTCTATCATTGGAACATGGTTTGTTCGTTTAGGTAAATCAAGAAGTGTTATGGGTGCTTTATACAAAGGTCTAATTGCATCAGGAGTTATTTCTGCAGTTGGATTTTATTTTGTAACAGTTTACACAAATAATCCTTTAAACTTGTTTTTAGCAGCTATGGTGGGATTAGTGATTACAATTTTAATAAATGTAGTTACAGAGTATTACACAAGTACTAAGTATAAACCAGTTCAACAGATTGCTGAATCTTCCGTAACTGGAGCAGGTACAAACTTAATTACTGGATTAGCTGTAGGAATGCAGTCTACAATTGTTCCTAGCTTAGTTATTATCGCAGGAATTGTTGCTGCTTTTTACTTCGCTGGAATTTATGGAATTGCTATTGCAGCAGTAAGTATGTTGTCTCTGACAGGATTAATCATTGCTTTAGATAGCTATGGTCCAATCACAGATAACGCTGGTGGAATTGCAGAGATGTCAAAGTTAGATCCTAGTGTAAGAAAAGTTACCGATGAATTAGATGCAGTTGGAAACACTACAAAAGCTGTTACCAAAGGTTATGCAATTGGTTCTGCAGCTTTAGGAGCACTAGCTCTTTTCGCAGCTTTCACGCAAGAGATTAGTCATGTTGTTAAGGAACCGATGGTTTTCCTTCTAACAGACCCTTCAGTTCTAATTGGTCTATTCTTTGGAGCAATGTTACCTTTCGCTTTCTCAGCTGTTTTAATGACTGCAGTTGGTTCAAGTGCTCACGCAATTGTTCTTGAGGTAAGGAGACAATTCAAAGAAATTAAAGGTTTAATGAGCGGTAAAGAAAAACCCGAATATGGTAAATGTGTTGATATTGTAACCGTAGCAGCTTTAAGAAACATGATTCTTCCTGCTATCATCGCAATTGGTGCACCTTTATTGGTAGGATTATTTTTCGGAATCAAAGCTCTTGGTGGAACTTTAATTGGAGTTATTCTCTCTGGATTAGTTATGGCTTTATTCATGGCAAATTCTGGTGCAGCTTGGGATAACGCTAAGAAGTACATTGAAGATGGCCACCATGGTGGAAAAGGCGGGGACGCACACAAAGCAGCTGTTGTAGGAGACACAGTTGGTGACCCTTTCAAAGACACCGCTGGACCTGCATTGAACGCTTTAATCAAAGTAATGAATACTTTTGCGATAGTTTTCGCACCTTTATTCGTTGCTTATGGATTGAATCTGTTCTAAAAAATCTTTGATTTTTTGAACATCAAAGGGATATTTCTCCCTTTGCCTGTTTTAATTTTTATTTTTATTATTTCTTTTATTTTAGAATTTGAGAAATGTTATTCCTCAAGAGGAGTGAAATTACCAACAATTTATATATAAGTTCCATTTTTATTATTAATATGGAACCAGAACACAAATATCACATGAATGGAACTCCACTAAAGGATGTTACTTTAGAAAACATCTGTGGTTCAGAAGAAACTTCAGCAGCTTCTTATTGGGCCCCAAGAAGAGAGGAAATTCAGAGATTTGTAGAAATTGCAAAGGCAGTCCATACAGGAGAAGGAAAACCAAGAGTTCTCGATGTTGGTTGTGGGACAGGTTTTTTAGCTTACTTACTTGCAGAAACTGGTGAAGTTGATGTTGTAGGGCTAGACCCAGATGAATCTTCAATTAACGGAAGCCCATATTCACATACTAATTTACACTTAGAAGTTGGAGATTCAAAAGATGCAGTTGAAAGGTATAGTGGCCAAGATTTCGATCTTGTTATTAGTTCGTGGATGCCATATAAATTAAATTTGACCCCAGATATCAGAAATATTGGAGCGAAAGCAATTGCATACATAAAAGAACAAGGTGGATCAACTGGGTGTCCTGATTATCAGTACAGAGAATTTATTGATGATGATGAAGATAGACCAAATCCAATTACTCCAGAAGATGGGATTTCTTATCATCCTGGTGAAAATTATCAAAGAGCGTTTGAATGGTCTGGACCTACATGTAATGAAGTTTATGATATTGTAAGAAAATTAAATGGTGAAAGATCGTGGGGAATTAGAGATATTGATCATAATTTAATTGACATTCAATTCAGAAAAGATGTTCCAATACCTGATGATATTTCAATGACCCCAATAGATAATTCTCAAAAATATCAATGGGAAAGTGGATTAGAACAAGTAAAAGGACCAACAGAACCTATGAGAAGATATGAAAAATTTACTTGGTAAAAAAAATTCATTGTTTTCTTTTTACATCAAGAATGTGGCGTTTTAAATTAGCAATATCTTTCTGAATCATCTGAATCTCTCTCTCAGCTTTCCTATTTATTTGGTGGTCATATTTAGCATCTATCCTATCCCTTTCTCCCTGTCTATTCTGGGCCATTAAAATTACAGGAGCTTGGAATGCTGCCAAAGTTGATAAAACTAAGTTAAGCAAAATGAATGGATAAGGATCAAATGGTTTTCTAGTTAAGAAATAAACATTAGAAGCCATCCAAACAAATATAAGAAAACCAAGCAGAAGTACAAAAGTCCAGCTACCTCCAAAATTAGCAATAAAATCTGCTGCCCTCTGACCAAAAGTTAACTCTTGCCTAAAAATAGGATGGTATTCATGTTTAGTTGGATGATGATTAGAACCCTTCTTACCTCTAGCCTTTTTACTACCTCTTTTTTTAGACATCTGTTAGAAGCATTTTTTTAAGCTTTATAAATTTTACTTTAAAGACAAAATCACTTTTTTAGGTGTAGTTTCTTAACTTTTCTAAGTAATGTTTCCAATCTAATCTCTAATTTGGCAGCAGCTTTAGTTAAACTTCCACCAGATTTTTTTAACGCATGAGAAATAAATTCTTTTTCAAATTCATGTTCAGCTTCTTTCCATAGAAAATTGTGCTGAGGTAATGATTTCACAATATTTCTAGACAAAGAAGGAATATCCTGATAAATTGATTTCATTTTTTCAGGACGAAAGATTTCTTTGTAAGATTCAAGTGAGCCCCTTATTGCTTGGTCCACAACATGTTGAGCATAATGAGCTTTAGTTTCGGGATGAGTCCTTACATCTTCCAAATCAATTTCTAAATCCTTTATTGTGCGGTGGATACTTCTTCTATTCATCCCTATAGATTTTGCTAAAGAAGAGATGTTTCCTTTGTGAAACTTAAGTTCCCTTTTCATAAATTCTTTCTTAAATTTCTTTTTAGCTTCTTTAAAACTAAGATTTCCTGGAACATAAATGTCAAGAATTGGTTTTTTTAGCTGGTCGGTAATGTCAGATTCCAATTGAGGGATATTTACACCCAAATTTTTTTCAATAGCTTCTTCTAACAAAGGAGTGACTTTATCTTTGATAGTATCTTCCAAATCTTTTTTACGTTTCTTCATATTTCTTAGCAAGCAATCCAATTGGGAGGCCATAAATAAAAACTAGTGAAAAAATTATTAGCAAAATTGAAGGATTATCCAAATTAATCAGAAAAACTGCAGTGAAAAAGGAATAGTTAGATATTTGTTTAATCAAAAATTTTTGCTCTTTGACAAAAAAGTAGTAGAACAAAAAATAAAAAATAGGGATAATTACAAAATAATAATTTTCAAAGAAAACTACTAAAAATATAGATACAAGAAGTATCAAATAAAAAATTGCTTCTTGTAAAAAATGAAAATGTTTTCTTCCCTTGCTTAACTCCTCTGGAGCTATATGTGATAACAACCAACCAAAAAAAATTCCACTTAATGAAAATAATCCTGAAAACATCATCTTTTATTCACCTCTTCTTTGAGAACTTCTAGGAAAGCATCCCATTCTTTCTCATCAATAACCGCACCGCAAGCATCAGGATGACCTCCTCCTCTTCCTTCTAATCCGCTTAGTGCTTTTTCAACAATTTCTTTTACATTTTTTCCTCGAAGACTACATTTATAGAGATTCATCCTTTTTCTTGTAATCAGAATAAATTTATTTGGATTTGTTGCGGCAAGTTCGTTAGCAAGGTTAGCAGTGAAAGACCATTTGCTATCTGTGTAATAGAATAGAACCAATTTACTTTTCCGAACTTCTTTCTTCGCTGATTTAAGAATTTCTTCATACTTTTCATTGATATTTTCAAATCTTTTGTACAAAAATTTTCCTTGGGAAGTTGATTGTTTGAATATTTCATCCGGAGAATCTATTCTAGTAAGAACTTTAATTGATTTCCTTACTTCTGAAGTAGGTCCTTTCTGAATGAAAAATAAGAATTTTACTAGCTTGCCAACTTTTTCTTTGAAAATGGTTGTGGGTAAATCACTTTTTTTGGGTAAAAGATGAGGATACTTCTTAATAAATTTTCCAATGAAATTTGGAAGGTTCCAGTCAGCTAAACAACCAGCAGTAGCAATCCATAAATCATTTTCGTTCTGACTTACCTGATAACATAATCTTGAAGTAGGAGTGTAAACATCTGGTTTTTTTATCAAAGGATTGAAGTAATTTACTTTCTGTAATTTAATAGGTGGATGGTGATCTATCCAAAATATTGGTCTTTTAGCTTTGTTTACAAATTCTTGGGTTACAACAGGAATGTCAAGAATGAATATTTTATCTGGATTGTATTCGTCAACTTTTTTCATAAATCTCTCATCTAGAGTAGATGTAGCAGCTAGTCTGTACCCCTTACCTTCTCTATGCATTCTGTATAATAATAAGAATGAAGCTAGTCCGTCTCCGTCGCTATCGTAGAAAAATAGCGGGTTTTTTGCAGTTTCAAGTTCTTCTCTTAGGAACTTAATTTGTTTCTTAGTAAGCATAGAAGTGAGACTTTTTTTAGGTATTTAAATGTTCTATATTCACTTCCTAGTAGTAAACTTTATATAGTAGGCTGTAAAATAGCCTATTATAGCATGAAATCGCCTATAAGTTTGACAATAGATCAGGACATTTTAGAGAGAGTGGAGAAGATGCTGGGTTCTGGATTGTTTCGTTCGAAGAGTCATGTCTTTGAATATGCAGTGAGGAGGTTGTTGGAGAAATGAACCTAACAGACTTATTACAAGACCCCCATATTGTATATGTGGAGGAAGGAGAACATTGGGAACCGGTAGATTGGTCTAAAGTTCCTGGGAATCAAGAGAGATTAAGTGAGGTATACACTACACTTATGAGAGATTTGTCTCTTGGATATTGCGTAGATGATTTTGAAGACCATGAGAAACGACAAATGTATCGTATTGGTCCAAATGAATTTCTAAATTCTGTTATGCAAAAAAATAGTTTACGAGCAAATTCATTTAGTGGTTTGGTTTCTGCAACTTTAGCAATTGCGAGTGTATATCGTGGTCAAGAACACAGGAAAATTTCGACCAAGGTCAGAGAGATCTACATGAGTGTTGTAGAACAGATGAGATACAAACAAATGGATTCTGGAGAATGGAATTGTGATTATGATCAAATGAAACCAATGGAAAAACTTGCATTCGTTAAAGATTTGAAACAACAAGTATATGGTGTTATGAAACTTGTTGCAGAGGTTAACAAATGACTTTAGAAGATTACACTAACCTAAAGTTCATCCGGAGAGGAGGACAAGGAGAAATATACAAAGCAGATTCTGCAAATGGTCCAGTCTGTTTGAAAAAGATGATTCTTGAAGACAATTCTTCAATAGATAGATTCAAACGAGAAGCAGCTCTCGCTATAGACCATCCAAATGTCATTAAAGTACTTGATTCTTGGAAACAAGAAGATGCTACTGGTAGAAAGGATCATTATATTGTTATGGAATGGGTAGATGGGGAAACAGCTGCTCAAGCATTAGAAGGAAAACGACGATTTACGTCAGATGAATTAGAAACAATATTGGATGAGGGTATTGCTGGGTTAGATGCAGCGCATGAACAAGGAATTATTCACCGAGATATGAAACCAAGTAATTTAATGCTTAATGATAAAGTTAAGATTCTAGATTTTGGAATTATGAAATATGATGGAATGGAAACATCTACTAACTCTGTTGCATTGGGACCGGTTTGGTATTGGAGTCCAGAACAGCATGATCCTTCTACGAGAGATAAATTAACACCTGCTACAGATAGATATTCATTAGGATTAGTTGTGTATGATTTGGCTCGAGGAGAGATGCGTAACCGATTTGACCACGTTCCTGATGTAGATGGTATTTCACGATTAAGTCCTTCTTTGAAAGCGAAGTTGAATCTGTTATTAGATCCAGTGCCTGAGAGGAGGTATGAAGAAACATCAACTGACCAAGAAGGCAAGGAAACAAAGTCTTCAAAGATTTTTGGCCCTGGAAAAATTATTTCTCTAGGATTTTTAGGAGTAGTTGTTGGTGCTTATTTATCAGTGAATAATATTGACCCCGCAAATATCGGTCAAAATGCGCTAGGAGGTTTCCTATACACGTTTGGTGGTGGAGTTGCTGGTATGGCGGCTGCATTAGTTTCTGATTTTGTACCTTACAAATCATTACTGAGTTCACCAAAAAAGTGGTTACAATCTCGAAGAGAAAATAAAGCATTATCAGTAGAAGAAGCGAATTATATAGATTATACAGATGTAGATGAAATTGAAGTAGATGATGAAGGTAATGTAATAGTCCCTGAACCTGATAATAGTATAACTCAAAGTATAGAAAAACCAATTATTAAAAGATTAACTCTGAATAAGAATAGTTGGGTTAACAATAAAGAGGAATATATTACTAGTGAAATTAAGAACATTAGAATCATAAAAAATAATGATCCAAAGAAATATCAAATTTTAAGAAGTAAAGCAAAACCTCGACAAACCCCATTAGGTGAATTAGCTGATAATATTGACGAAAATGGAGAAATCTCTGGAGCAGCATTGATTCTAGCTAGTAGAAGATTGAATAATGAAAGACCTGTTACATTAGATGATGTTGTTGAAACAGAAATTGTTCCGTATGAACCTAGTTTATTAAGAAAAGTGCCAGAATTTGTTACAGATATATCTCTAAAATTTATTACTGGAGTATCTGGCGTAGGATTATGTAGTGGATTTATTACATCTTTATGTGGAACAATAATCAGTGCAGCAAATATCCTTGCAGGCGATGAATCATTTAGTAAAACATTATACATAACTTTAATGGCTTATGGCCTAACTACTGGTTCAGCAGGACTTCTTTATGCAACTAATAAATATTTTGAATCCAGGAATAGACAAGGCAAAGTACAAGAATTCTGGAAAACATTAGATCAAACAGTTCTAAATCCAGCTGAAGGAAGATTTAAAGGAATTAAACAAGCATATCAAAAATGGAGTATTGATAGGGAAACAAAAAAAGTAATCGAAGGATTACAACCATTAGTTCAGAAAATTGGAGCCAAAGTAGAAACAAGTCAAGATTTCTTTGATTATACAAATTCTATTGAAGGAGCACTAAAAGTAGGATATGAGGGTAGAAAAATTCCTAATCATGTTCTTCTAGCAGTTCAGAAAAAATATTTAAAACACAAAGGCGAAGATATTGTCAAAACATTTTTCCTTGATGATACCAAGTATGATAACCCCATGGAACAACTTGCAATTATTGATCAAGTTGCTGATGTAGGTGGTTGTGACAAGACTTTAGCAATTAAACAATATTCCAATACTATAGACTGGTTCACTAAAAATTTTACTGGTGAAAAACTAAATTTTGGCCAGATGAGACAATATCAAGATACTTTCAAATTTGGTTATATGAATTTCAGATTTCTTGCAGAATACATACAACAAACAAGTCTAGCTAACAGCGAATGGGTTCCAATGGAAGATGTAATAGATAGAACGCCTTCAAGTGCGTTATTTGTAAATGATGACCCTGAAGGGCTTTATCTACATAAAGCATCCCAGACGGTTGGATTAATGCGAAATGATAGAACAAGAATTGATGTAAACCTAGATGTTCTAGATGAGATACATGAAACTACTCAAATTGATTATGGTATTGTTATGAAAATTCTTTACAATAGTTCATTTGCATTAGGCCATGATAAATTCAAAAATGTAGGAGCAGTATTAGCTAAACACAAAAACCTCAAACCATCATATATAGCACAAAATCTTCACAAAGATCCCACAGAATGGTAAAATATCCAAAACTTTTATAAACCACCGCCTTTCAATCACACTATAATTTACACTTAAACGGAGGAATAATAAATGGCAAAAGAAAAAGAACATATCAATTTAGTGTTTATCGGTCACGTAGATCACGGTAAATCTACATCAGTAGGTAGATTACTTTTCGATACAGGTAACGTAGATGAACAAGCAATGAGAAAGCTTAAAGAAAAAGCTGCTCAACTAGGTAAAAGCGGGTTTGAATTCGCTTTTGTTATGGATAACTTAAAGGAAGAACAGGAAAGAGGAGTTACAATTGACTTGGCTCACAAGAAGTTTTTCACAGATAAGTATTATTTCACAATTATCGATGCTCCTGGTCACAGGGACTTCGTAAAAAATATGATTACGGGTGCTTCACAAGCAGATTGTGCAGTACTTGTTGTTGCTGCTAACGATGGAGTTAACGCTCAAACAATTGAACATTTAAGATTATCAAAAATCTTTGGTGTAGGTCAATTAGTTGTTGCAGTAAACAAAATGGACATTTCTGGTGTTGACTATTCTGAAGCAAGATTCAATGAAGTTATTGAAGAAGTTAAGAAGCACGCAACTCAAGCAGGATGGGATGTTGCAAAGGTTAGATTTATACCTATCGCAGCTCTAACTGGTGATAACATTGCTAAGAGTTCAGACAAAATGTCTTGGTGGACAGGAGATAGTCTTCTGCAAGCATTAGACAAGTTTGAAGTACCTCAAAAACCTACAGATTTACCATTAAGGTTACCTATCCAAGATGTATATAACATTACTGGAATTGGTGTAGTACCTGTTGGTAGAATTGAAACAGGAACCATGAAAATTGGTGACAAAGTAATTTTTGTACCTGGAAGAGAAGGTAAAGGAGTTAGTGGTGAAGTTAAGAGTATCGAGATGCACCACGAACAAGTTCAGCAAGCTGGACCTGGAGATAACGTTGGATTTAACGTAAGAGGTGTTGGTAAGAAAGACATCGCTCGTGGAGACGTTCTGGGTCATTCTGACAACGTACCTACCGTAGCAACTGAATTTACTGCACAAATTGTAATAATGAATCATCCTAGCGTGATTACAGTTGGTTACACACCTGTATTCCACATCCACACTTCTCAAGTTGCATGTCAATTTGTAGAAATTGTGAAAAAGATGAACCCTGCTACAGGAGAAGAAATTACTGAGAACAAAGACATTTTAAGAAATGGTGACGCAGCAATTGTTAAGCTGAGACCAGTTCAACCAATTGTTATTGAGAAAAACTCAGAAATTCCTCAGATGTCTAGATTCGCAATTCGTGACTCTGGAACAACTGTTGCTGCAGGCATGTGTATGGATGTAGTTAAGAAGGAATTATAATTTTTTTATTCTCTTTTATTTTTGAGAGAAAGACTTAAATATTAGTGACATGGTGAAAGTATTTTCATCATGTAGAAAATTAAAATGGCGCAAAGAGCAAGAATAAAATTAGCAAGTACAGAAATTGGTAAAGTCAACCAAGTTAGTAGTGAGATTATTGAAATCGCTAACAAGACTGGTGTTGACATGCGAGGACCTATTCCTTTGCCTACTAAGAAGCTCAAAGTAACTACCAGAAAGTCTCCTGATGGTGAAGGAAAGGCTTCCTGGGAGAGATATGAGATGAGGATTCATAAAAGGTTAATTGATCTTAGCGCTGATGAAAGAACTCTTCGATTGGTGATGAGAGTTCCTATACCTGAAGGCCTTAACATCGAAATTGAGATGATTGATGTTTAGACGTTTTCTAAAAATTTAGTTGTTTCTCGATATATGATTATTATATTAAGTTAAAATAGAAGTTTAAAAAAATAAAAAAAAATAAATTATTTACTTTTTCTTGCCTTTCTTTTTAGGAGCAGCTGCTGTCCCACATGCATTGCAACTTGGACATTTGTTAGGTACTAATAACTTTACAAGTCCACCTACAACCATTAATACAGCTAACCAAGTAACCCAACCATCTATTCCTCCCCACATTGGCCAAAGCCAAGCATTTAGAAGTAATAGAAGACCGAAAACAAGTTTATGGGCTCCACTACATTTTTTACACATCATATTATCACCTACTTAAGAAAAATTAAAGACATTTAAAAAATTATCCTTTTTGAAAAAATTACTCTTCGTCGTCTTCTCTTCTAATAACTTTAACAGAATCCATCTTTACAGTTATTGGAATAGGTACAGCAGATTCAAGAAGTTCAACTACAATTTCTTCCTTCTGCTTGTTAATCCTCATTACCTTAGCATTTTCACGTTTGAACGGACCAGAAATGATTTCTACAATATCACTCTTCTTGATATTCATTTCAACCTTAACTTGTTCCAACATGTGCTCAATTTCAGGATAAGGAATCTCTGTAGGAAGTAATCCACGAGCATAAGGAACACCATATAATGTTGCTTCAGCTTCAGATTTGGAAGTTGCTTCTATGAAAATGTACCCTCTCATTCCGTGAGGTCTAATTACAGCTAAAATACCACCCAAATCTTTCCTTAATTTTGATATTAAGTAATCAACTACTTGGTCTTCCCTATTTGCTGCAGTCCTTAATCCATAGATATGTGTTTCCATTTTAGTTTCCTTCCTATAAAAAAATTTGTTTTAGTATGAATATCAAAAAACCTATTGCCCCAATAATTGCACAACCTAAACCTGTAACTTTAGTTAAGTTTTGAAACTCAGTGCGACTTGGCTTCTTGGTAATACGCATAACTCGCATAGTTTCTTTTATAAATTTTTTCACTTTACTAGGTTTTTGCTCTGAAACTTCCATTATTATACCGAAACTAAGAAATTGTTTATAAAGTTTGCTGAAATTTCAGAAGAAATGACATTTGAAGAACTAAAAGATGAATACTCAAAATGTGCCAAATGTCCCTCTCTTTGTGATAGCAGAACACAAGTTGTTTTTGGTTCAGGTAACCCAAATGCAGAAGTCATCTTTATTGGAGAAGCCCCAGGAGCAAATGAAGATAAGCAGGGAATTCCTTTTTGTGGCATGTCTGGACGAATACTTTCTCAACTCTTATCTCATATCGGATTGGATAGAGAGGAGATTTTCATTACCAACACTATCCTTTGCAGACCACCCAATAACAGAAATCCTAAAAAGGAAGAAGTTACCAATTGCAAAGAAAGGTTGAGCCAATTAATTGCAGTAATGAAACCAAAGGTTATTGTTACCATTGGAAATTTTGCCACCGACAGAATTATTGGTAAAACTGGAATAAAGAGTATCAGAGGGAGGATATTTGATTTTGAAGGAATTAAAGTGGTTCCCGTGGTACATCCTGCCGCTTTGTTATACTCAGGACGTAATCCTGAGATGTTAGCTCAGATGGAGAAAGATTTTGAAACGATTGCAAGCGTTATTTCTGTAAAAAGGACGCAGAAAAGTTTGATGGATTTCTAGACAAAATTTTATAAAAAAATAAACAAATTTTATCCTTATGAGTTTAGACCACATAGTTAAAACAAAACCATTAGGCGTAAGAGGAGTAGTTGCACAAGGGTTTCCTTTTCTTCTATGTGGCATTCTAAGAGCAATTGAAATGTTTAAAAATGAAAAATACGTAGTAACAGGAAAAGAAAATATCCAAGATTCATCAGAATCAACATTGTGGTTACCTAAACATGAAAGTTGGGCAGATTTTCATAATTTGGGTTCTTTATGGTGGGAGATTGGCATTCCACCCATTAATGGAATGTCAAGAACAAATTATTTCAATAATAAAGTTGGTTCGTGGGCGGCAGATCAATTAATGAAACACACCGTTTTTGTTCCCATTATTAGAAAACAAGATTGGCAAGGAACCGAGGAAGAGAGATTAGAACAAAATAGGGGAGCACTTGAAAAGTTGAAAGGGTATTATCAGCGAGGGATTGATGTTTGCATAGCTGCAGAGGGAACTTCAAAATCAAACGGAAGAATACAAATGCCAAAAGCAGGAGCATACCATGCAAGCAAAGTAAATGAAAGTTCTGTGAGGTGTGTTCCAATTGGAAATTCTATTGATACAATCTCAGGTAATAAGCCAAGAGTTTTTTTAAATGTTGGAAAACCATTTTATAATGAAGGTAATAGAGGAGAGTTTGATGATAAATTGGTTAGCGCATGGGCTAGATTAAACACTTTCACCTTAACTCAATTATCTTCACATTATTTAGTAAGGATGGCTAAAAGTGGAGAAGGGAATGTTAACTTGAAAGATATGAGGGGAATAGTTACTCAACAAGCATTCTATCTTTCTTCAGATGGTTTCTTTGTTGATGAAGGAATGCTTGCTCCATTCGCTGATCAAGAGTTATGGGAAACTTTTCTCCTTAATGCAACTAAATTAGGATATATCTCAGACAATGGAACAATTGATACTGGAAAAATTCTCCATAAACCAAGTATCAAAGATTGGAAAGAAAAGGACCAAGGAAATGTCGTTCAATATAACGCAAACAGAGTTGAAAGTGTCGCTAATGTAGAAAGAAAAGTTGCAAGTATTCTAGCAATTAAATTTTAAATTCAATTCTAGTTAGTAAAAGACAGATCTGATTTCCCTGACACGCCGGGTTTTTTTTGTACTATTTCATATCCAAGATGTTCAAGAAATCTAGCAACTGCCTGATAAGAGATGTTGGGTAGAGTTAATTCATCAGGTCTATGAACAACCATTGAAACAATTTTTTTATTCTTAAGTCCACGATAAATCATGTCAACAAATTGCAGCATTTCCTCAGAGTTGTAAGTTCTGGAAGCCATAAATGAATTTGAAGAATAAACTCCTTCAGTTACTAAGAAATTAATACCTTCTCTTTTTGGAAGAGCCCCCTCGACTAAAGATAATGTAATGCCCAAATCCTCATCATCTACAAGCAGGCGATCTACTTCATCAATAACTTTTATTCTAGATGCCATTGCAGATTTTTGATAGAGGACAGGTATTTTTGCAAAAGGAATTGTTCCATAAGAAATTCCGAGGTGCTGTCTTCTTTCTGGAAAAACAACCCTTTCTCTAAGAACAAATTTATGAAAATCAGCGCCATCACATTCTTCAAAAAGTTCATCAGACATTTTCATTTGAAGAGCCTCATAAGAATTAGTTGGCTCCAATAAAGAATCAGAGGAATCATTTATTTTTTCCCTTACTAATCGACCATAACTAATTACTTCGTCAACACTGGGGAGGTTATATCTTTCCAAAGAAAGAACTCTTGCAGGACTAGAACCACCATCAACACTAGAATCGTAGGAATCGCCTAACCTAATGAATAGAGTATTATCCAACACAGAATCAAAACCTTCAAATTCCATTTTAGACATCTATCATTTCATTTTTCAATAGAATATAAAGATATTGGAAGAGTAGAATAATAATTCAATTTTTATCTCCCAAAAGAAAATACAAAATTACCAAACCAATTATTAAACCAATGATTCCTAGAAAAATAAATTCTTTCTTGCCAAATTTTTCAGGAATAATTGTTTTTAACCAGCTATCTTCCAACTTTGAATCCGCAGTAATTGCAAAAAATGAAAAATGATCCACTTTAACTTCATAAATAAATTCCTTGTTTTCTTTTGTAATCAGTTTTGTTTCCAATTTCTCCCATGAACCATCAACAAAATTATGGAGACGTACAGATTCCTCTTTGAAATGTCTTTCTAAAAGCCATGATTCGGGAACATTAAATTTAATTTTTACATCTTCTAACGTTGTTGCATCAACGTCAGTAATTACTTCTACATACTGGTATGCTTTTTCTAAAGCAGGAAGAGATTCTGGTTTCTCACTAAAAGATGTTATGCTCATTTCAAATTGTAAATCTTCCCCACTTTCCAATTCAATTTCTTTGAAAGCAATCTTTGATTCAGTCACTTTAATTGTACTAGTTTGATCTTTAGTTATTTTTACCGATTGTGTGAATTTAGGTGGCGCAGGAATTTCTGTAGGAGCAGGAGCAGGTTTTTCGTCTGTTGAAGTTCCACTAGATGAACTGCTCGTAGATGGAAATGAAATTGCTGGAGCTGGAGTTGGTGTGTCAGTAGTAGTCGTTGTTGTAGTGGCGCCACCGCCGCCGCCACCTCCTCCACCGCCGCCGCCAGAAGAACCGCCGGAAGAACCGCTATCTCCCGAAGAAGCAGCTGGAGTGGTGAAACTAAAACTACTATTAGTTAAACAATTCCCAGAATGATCACAGGAAGTAACATTATATTTGTAATTTGTTGATGCGGACAAACCACTTAAAGCAACACTATGTGAAGTTACCATTGAATTGCTACTTGTAATGGTTCCCAAAGAAAGATTGATTCCACTATTTACCGATGAGTTAGATAATTCGTTGGTTGTCCAAGTTATTGTAGCAGCAGTAGTTGATGGAGTTCCAGAGCTCACAGCAGATATCACAGGAGCGGTTAAATCAATTGTTATGGTGCGATTAACTGAAGCAAAGGCAGTATTTGAAGTATTATCTGAAGATAAACAATTCCAAATGTAAGTACCTTCTAATACCGACTTAGAGAAAGTAGATTCATTGGAAGTTCCATTAATAAAATTAGTTTGGTTTGCATGCCATCCTGAACTCCAATTTCCATAAAGAGTCATATTAGATAAAGCAACATTTTCTGTTACGGAACAATTGAATATTATATCAACTGATGATGAATTGTATGAATTTACCGGAGAATTATAAGTAGTGGTGGGAGTATTAACATCAACATTAAATGTAAATTGTTCCGTCCTATTAACATTATCAGAAGAATCATTAGCAAGGATGGTTACAATATGGTCTCCATCGGCCAAATATGAAACATTGTAGCTGGCAACCCAATTACCCGATTGATTAATTGCAGTGACATTAAATGAAGTTCCAGAAGAGTTATCAAAACTAAATAAAACAGAATTAATTGAAAGATTTGTATCCGTAACTGTAACATTGAAAGTTTGATTACCAGATAAAAAAGTATAATTCTGTGAAGCAGTTGGAGTTATGGTTGTGACAGCAGGAGGAGTAAAATCAACAACAAATGTTATTGTTTCTGTGTTATTTACGTTTCCCAAAGTATCGTTGGCGATGATTGTTAAAGTGTGCGAACCTTCTGCTAAAGATGAGACGTTGTAACTAGCAACCCAATTACCTGATTGATTAATTGCAGTGACATTAAATGAAGTTCCAGAAGAGTTATCAAAATTAAATAATACAAAACTGATAGAAAAATTTGTATCGATAGCAGTAATATTAAATGTTTGATTACTTGAAGTAATGGAAAAATTTCTGTTGACTAATGGAGTAACAAAAGCAACATTTGGAGGAGTTTTATCAATATTAAAATAAATCTTTTCTGTATTATTTTGATTGTTAGATGAATCGTTAACTAAAACAAGTAGTGTATGTAATCCTTCTGTGAAGAGGTCAAGATTAACATTACTATTCCAATTGCCACTATTGTTAGAAGGAGTTACATTAAATGGGGTACCAGTAGCATTGTCAAAACTAAAATAAACTGTGCTTATACTTAAATCGTTAATTGTAACATTAAAAGACTGAGTTCCTGTACTAAAATTAGAATCATTTAAAGGAGATGTAATGTTAACATCTGGCAATGTTGTATCAATGTTCAAGGTTCTTAATTTGCTTGTGCCAATCAAATCTCCCGTATCATTTCCATAAACAAAATAAGTTTCCGTTCCTTCAATAAGGTTGGTCACGTTAAAAGAAAAATAAGTTCCATTCTGTTTGGTCATTGTAAAATTAACAATTGTCCCATTGCTATAATGCCATTCCAAAAATGCATTTGTTAGATTGACGTCAGAAGAGATGTTGATGAAAGTAGAGTTAGATGAAATGTAGGAATTGTTTTCTGCACTTGTTGAGGTATAATTAATGAAAGGTTGTAATGCTGAAAGAACATCTAAACGAGGGAAAATTAATTTTGTTCCGCCGGAATCATTTACATCAATCCCCGTTATCTTTAATTTCTGTCTTATGTATTCTGGAGTAATATTTCCAGGGAAAGATAATCTCCAATATTGATGTAATAGAGCAGCGGCACCAGCTACATGAGGAGCAGACATTGAAGTTCCGCCCTTAGAATCAAAAGCGTCGTTAAGTACTGTGGAATAAATTGATGTTCCCGGAGCTAATATGTCTAGAAGAGAAGCTCTGTTCCCACCACCGATAGAATTACCATTGCTATTCCCAACAGAGGTTACATTTTCTCCACAAGCAGGTGAAGCTAAACCCGTTAAGTCCGCATCATTACCTGCAGATGCATCTACAAAGATCCCGTAAGCTTGGGCTTCACTAGCCGCAGCAGCTAAACCAGAAGTATCTCCCGTGGTTGTATCATCACAAGCGGTAGTGTGAATAATTTCATTAGAACTCTGATCGGTTACAGCAATACTCATTGTTATAACAGAGATATTGAATTTAGTTGCATTGTTGATACACCAATCAATCCCTGAAATGGCCCAACCAGTGGTTCCTCCTCCAGCGTCGTTAAAAACTTTTAACGCTACCAATTTAGCATCAGGAGCTACTCCTTTGTAA
The DNA here is from genome assembly GCA_964552945.1 of uncultured Methanosarcinales archaeon. Classification (GTDB taxonomy): domain Archaea; phylum Nanobdellota; class Nanobdellia; order Woesearchaeales; family GW2011-AR9; genus CAZEAB01. Next base: position 46,322 of record CAZKIP010000002.1, on the reverse strand, counting down.
GTGGAATTATTAGAAGCGGCAATTCCAGCCACATGAGTTCCATGGCTGTTAACATCTTTAGGATCATTATCACCAGAACCGAAATCCCATCCACTAATTACTTTTCCACAATTTCCTGCAGTAAAATCGGCAGTGCTACAATTTCCTAACGCAATGTGAGTATAATCAACTCCTGTATCAATTACACAAATTGTTTCACCCACTCCAGTAATGTTATATCCAGCTACGGATAAATTGTGAGCATCGTTGGCATTGACAAAAGGCATTGAAGAACTTAGCAAAGGTTTTATCGTTTTTACAGGAAGAATTTTATCAACCAAATTATTTTTTCTAAGTTTCTTAAGTTCTTCCTTAGTTATTTTACCACTCAAACCATTTAAGGCAGAGTATCTTTCTAATTTGGATTTCCGTTTGTTTTTTCTATTAATTATTTTATTTTTGTTCTTTTTTTTACTTTTATCTTGTAAAACATCATTAGAAACTATAAGTGCGCCATTACTTTCTTCCTGAACACCACCCAAATCTTCCAGAACTTTATCTTGAACATTTCTAATCATTCTTTTCCTTAATTTTAATTTCTCTTGGAAATTTCCTGCTTTTTTGTTTCGTTTATTGAAAACTTTTTTTCTAGATTTTTTATTTTCAGAAATTCCCAGAACTTCATCAGTCAGTATAGATTCATCCTTCAACATCACTATAACAGAAACTTCCTCATTATTTTCAAAAGATTCAACAAGTTCATCAGAAACGTCAACAGCTAAAACAATAGGAACTAGTAAAACTAACATTACGACTAATAAACATACTCTCCCCCTCATTTTAATAATTTTAAATAAGCATAACCTTGTTTCCACCTTCGACAAACAAAGAACCAATGCCTTGTCCAAAATTAAAGGACAAATCAGTTAGTACCCCAGTTAACAAATCAAACAATCCGGGCTTACTTTCATAACGACTATAGACAACTTCCTCTAGGTGGTATTGTTTCTTAATATACTCAGAAACAGTATCCATGTCTCCCAACTGATCAACTAAACCTAATTGTTTGGCTTCTACTCCCAAAAATATTTCTCCTGTTGCTAAATCTCTTACTTTCTCGATTGAAAGCCCTCTATTATTTGCAACTTCCTCAATAAAAAAATCATGAATTAAATCTATTTTTTTCTGCATAACTTCTCTTTCTTCCGGAGTTAATTTTTTGAAAGGTGTACCCATATCTTTATTTTTTCCTGAAACAAGCCTTTCATAGCCAACACCATATTCTTCCATTAAACCACTGAACTCTAAATATGAGGAAATGACTCCAATACTTCCTGTAATGGTCATTCGATTAGCAAAAATCTGGTCTGTAGCGGATGCAACCCAATAACCTCCAGAAGCTCCAACTTCTCGAATATATGAAAGAACAGGTTTTTCAGCATTTTTTACAGCTTGACCAATTTCATCGGATGCTACTGCAGAACCACCTGGAGAATTTATTTCTAACACGATAACTTTAATCGCCGGATTTTCATCAGCCTTTTCGATAAAATCAACAATTGATTGAGAAGAAATTGTGGATGCGCCTAAAACCTTGCCACCACTTCCAGTTATAACACCAGAAACCGGGATTAAGGCGGTATTACCTAATTTACTTCCATTAAATAAAGAAAAGATGGTTGGAACAATAATAAAAACAGTAAATAAGACTATGGCAACAATTAAGAGAAAATAGCTAGTTCTACTCTTTTTCAACACCTTCTTTTTCATTGAAAAGACTATTGGATTGCAATATATAAATGTTTCTTAATTGACCTTAATCCAAACTTTTTGTACTGGCAACAAAAGAACCCTCTTGATGAAGATATCGAGTTCGTTGCACATATTCAACATTTGCTTCAGTTTGAGAAAGAGATAAATTTCTTTGATACCTTCCAAGAGTATCTTCAACAATGTTTTGATAACCAGCATCTCTGGCCATGGTTCTTAAAGTAGAAACGAATCCTTCAGATTTACCATCCATTCCTCCTACAAGATAAACTTTTTCTGAAGTAGGAACTCTTGCTCTAAACCAATCAAAAGAAGCTTTTAAAGGTGAAATTTGAGTCAAATGCATCATTACACCATTATTTCCATTTCTTCCAGCTAGAGCAACGCATGCTTCTAAATCTAACGTTGATAGATTAGTTTCAGAAAGGCCTGTTTCTCTTTTTTCTCCTGTTGGAACCATCACATTTTTCATGTTGTTACTACGATAAAGAGGTATTTAAATGTTTCTATTTGTATAGTAAAGAGAATGGTTTTTTGGGGCGTATTATTTACAAGAGAAAAAAGGGACTATAATTAAAAGAAATCTTCAATGTTATAGACTCTCCCATTTCCAGTCTTTTAGAAATTAGCTCAACTTGAAAATAAACCACCAAGACTCTTTTTTTCAAAAAAATGTGATTCTTTTCCAATATAAAGCAAAGTTTTTTAAATAAGTCAAAGGTTTAATCGATTGTAGCGGGATAGGGAAGCTAGGAGTACCCGCCGAATCTGGTAACAAAAGGTATCAGATGCGGAAGGCTCATAACCCGGAGATCGGAGGAGTCTACTAAGAAAGTTCTTGTAGGCGTCGAATTCAAATTTTTGGGAGCGAATTCCTAAGTTGAAAGTCCTCCTCCCGCTATTTTTCTTTTTATCTCATCTCTTGACTTTTATGTCTCACTTTTATGGAAAAATTTATATATTAATCTTCCTTAGGGAACTTATATTGACTAAATAGTCACAATTATAAAAATGGGAGCAGCACATTATACAGCCATATTGGCACAAAATTCTGAGTATTCACCAGATAGAGCTCTTTTAGATAGAAAATTTTCTTCAGAGCCTCAAAGTGTGGGATATAATGGAGGTAGTGCTGGTGGTGATTTGTATCAGAAAATGAACTCTTTAGGATTAAATAAAGGCTCAGGCCCATTAGGGTTGGGTAAAGGAGGCAGATTAGGTTCCGATTTTATAGATAGAATGGTTTCAAATACAGTTCCATTTAGAGAAAAAATAAGCTTAAATACCTTAACAAAAGGAAAGAATCCTGCAAATTACCTAACACCAACATTAAAATATTGAACAAATTTCAAAAAGATGGTAAAATACAGCTCTATGGCTTCTAATTATGACATTTCAGGAAGCACTTTAAGCTATGCTAGCACTTCTAGTAGTTCAGGAGGGTGTTGTGGTAGAAGGGCAGCAGGCGTGCATATGCAATGCGGTGGATGCCCTCAGGGATAGATTAAATAAGAAAAGTGCCTAGATATCCAGCAAAACTTTAGCCTTCCAACCGCCTTCTATCTCCTTTACTTCAAATAAATGTAAAGTAACAGCTTTAACATCGACTTTTAACTCATGTTTTTGCTGATCTAATTTCTCTCCAAAAGCTTCACATTCTAGAGAATAACCTTCTTCATTTTTAGTGATTTTTATCTCAAAACGAGTAAATATCAATAAATCCGCATCTTTGTGAAAAATGAGATCATCCAAGAAATCAAATAATAATAAATCAATTTTCTTATTTTTTCCAGTGATTTTAAGGGATTCTTTTTCTTCAACTTTTGCAAGATCAACCTGAGTTTCTTCCAATGCAAGAGCAGATTGCACAAATAATTCTTCTAAAGTGGCTGCTTCAGCTTCAAAAAGTACATCTGCCGTATGGTCAATAAATGTGTAGGATGGTTTCATTTTAGAGATAGAGAAGAGTTCATTTTTAATGGTTTTGGTAGTATCTCTAACAAGAATTGGTTTAATTTTGATAAATCTGAAGAAGAGGAGGACCCTTGAGGTAACTACTCTTCAGTAATTATTTCAAGAAAGATTTATAAATAATATGTCATTTTTAGACCCATGTTAGAAAAAATTAGAAATGCCGGTCTGATTTCTACTTTGGTTGGAAGTCTTCTTTTTCCTGTAAAAGGAAACACACAAACACCGCCAAAAGATAACATTACACCAGTAGTTCAAGTTTCTCAGAAGAAAGTAAAAAAAGAAGATACTTTAGAAAAAAAAGTTTCTGGAGTTAGAATTAAGAGTATCCATATTGTTTCTAAAAAAGAGGGAGAAAAGTATGCTGACACAAGGCATGAATTTGCAAAAAGAGGAGAAAAAGTAGAATTATATGCTGTTGTAAAAGCACAAACTCCCAGAGGAACCAAATTTTATAGTGATGCAAAACATGTCAAATTAGGAAGTAGAAAAATTAGTCCAAAAAGATTATCAAAATGGAATCACCTTAGAGATCTTGTTTTAAAATGGTCAAAAGTAGAATTAGACAGCGAAGGGAAATATTATGATAATAAAAAAGAAGTTTGTAATAGACCAAAGTGCCATATTATAGATTACAAAGATGTTTTCTTCAAAAAAGGATGGAAAATTGAAGCTGATGCTCACCCAACATTAATTGCAGACCAGTTTGCAGATGATAGAACTGGTGTTGGAGTAATGAGATACAAACTCTCTGTTGTATATGGTGGGAAAGAGATTTCAACCTCTGGAGCAGAATTACTTTCAGAAAACAAGCGATTAGGAGATAGAAAAATAGCTAAAGTGGTTTTCCGTAATAATGAAGGAAATCCAACGGATTATACTTTTGAATTATTTAACACACCTTACATTTGGGGTAGCTGGCAATTTGATGTAGACCATCAGATTGGTTCAGATTGTGCTGACCTTGTAGCTTATAGTAGAAGAAGGATGGGTTTTAAACAACCATACACTTGGTCACAAGGATTAATCAATTTTACCAATTTAGTAGTTAACGCTGGCTCAATTGGCGGCGAGAAATTCTTCAGAGGAGAAGATGGAAAACCAATTAAGTTTGGTCAAACTGTTAGACAAGGAGATGTTTTAGTTTTCAGTAGACATGCTTCTGTATTATACAAAGATAATGGAAATGGGATTCTGGATAAAGATGATACTATGATTCACACTTTATTTGATCAGCCAGGAATTACACCAATAAATTATCGTTCACATTTTCAAGTTAGACGATGGAGGACAGGTAAAAAATGATTAAAGCAGCGGCTGCCTCCATAGCCCTTGTAGCTTCACTTGTTGCTGGTGCTGCTAGTAATCCTTTAGATGCCTGGGATAATTTAGAAAAGAAAGTCCGTGATGGTAAAATGAAAAGACCTGTCGCTCAAAAAGTTCTTAAAGCTACAGTTGACAAATTGAAAAAAACTTATTCTACAATTATTAAGGATGATACCAAGAAAAAATGGGTTTATCCTGCAAGAGAAGGAAATTACAAATGGACTGGTGGAACTCATGGAGAAGGTTTTAGACTTAGAAGTCCAAGACCAGCTTACGATTGGTACCATGGAAATAAACATGGTGGACATCCTGGACACGACATATTTATTTTTCCAGATAAAAATAGAGATTGCTTAGATGATGTAACTGGAAAAGCGTTCAATGCTCAAGCTATGCAAACAGGAGTAGTTGTATCAATTAATGAAAAGCATAAACCAGGAAATCCTCGAGGAGGGAAATATGTTTGGATGTATAACCCTCATTCAAATCTATTTGCATACTACGCTCATTTAACCGATGTTTTTGTAAAACCGGGAGACATTGTTAAAGAAGGAGGCTTACTTGGAACTATTGGAAAAACTGGTTTTAGATTAAGTAAATTACATAAGCCTTGTCACATTCATTTAATGGTTCTAAAAAATGATGGATATAAAATGAAACCACATAATTTTTATAACAACATCACACCACTTAGTGTTAGAAAGAAGAGAGGAAGAAAAAAATGATGAATTACATTAGAAATACAGTTAATGCAGGAATTAGTATGGGCCTAGCAGCTTTATTGGGATGTTCGAGTGCAGGATTATCTTCATGTTCAACCCCACAACTAGAATCAACGATTCAAGATGAATCAACCTCAATGAGTTATAAGGAAATGCAAAAAATGGCTGGTATGAGTCAAGATGAACAACAAAGAAGAGATATTTGGGACAAAATTTTCTCACAAGAAGAAGAGTATAAAAAAGTCCCTTCTCAGGTTAGAAATTGGAGAAGAAATTTAACTATGAGACCGGACAATCCTATAGAAGGAGATCATGGATTGGTACTAGTTCAATTAACCCATGATTCAAAAAAATATCTTGTTTGCGACAAAAAGGGATCAAATGCAGTTGGTTTCGCTAACAGATATGTTAGAATGCCAATGGAAAAAGCTAAAAAAATAATTAAAATTCCAAAAAAAGGGTTTGACCATTATGATATTGCTTTTAGACATGTTACAAAAAACAATTTTTGGCATGATAGAATCGAAAAAGCTGCAGACAAACTTGATTGTAATAAAGACGGCATAATTTCTGGAGATGAACAACATGGTATCCAGGGAAATTGCGATTAAAAATTACTTTACAATTCCTCCGCCAGTTGACAATTTATGAACGTCTTTAGAAGTTTTTGGTTTTCCTCTAAACTTCCATCTATAAACACTTTTCACTCCTTCTTCTTTAATTTTATCAAGTCTCATTAGCCTTTCGTATTGTCTTCCGTCTATTGCTGGTTGAGATCCTGCAAAAGTTCTTGCATATTTAACCCCACTACCAGGAGGGATTTCAATAATTTCTTTAATACCTTTAGCATGACCATTTAACAAAAGAACATCACCTGGTTGAACATTGCCATAATCAGAAGGTGGTACTACTTGAATATCATCCTTCCAATGACCATCTCTAACAGCATTAGAATACCCTGATGTGCCAACTTTACTATTGTATACAATGTTACCATGTTTATCCCTTTGAGTGGTCCCTTTATTAAGCATCCACTTATGCAAAAACGCTCTTGAGTTTCCTTTATACTTAGGGTCACGTAAGCATTGTCTACCATTATAATAAAAACAGATGTCCCTTCCAGTAGCTTTTGCATATTCATACGCAAGTCTAAATTGAGTATCAATACATTCTTGAAGATTTAAAACATCTAAGTCTAAAACATCTCTATTAACAAAAAATACTCGAGGTGTTTTCAACTTAATATTTTTTTTATCCTCGTACTTATACCATTGCAATGCTTCAGCATTTTTCCTTACAGGAAATCCTTGAATATATTCCTGATAACTTACTTTTGAAGTTCCATCATCAGATAAAACTAATTGACCAAATGCACCAGTTCTCTCTCCAGCATCTCCAGATGTTAATTTTCTGTCAATATTGTCCATTTTATCTTGAACGACGTTTGCTTCTTCTATCAGAGAAGTAATCTGCTTATAGAGAGGATGATTTTTTAATTCATTTAATTTAGTTCTTGAAGGAGCAGTACCAGCAAAATAATTTCTTGTTGTTTGTATTGATATTAATTGACGCTGTATAGCTTCTCTTTCTTCACCACTTGTCCCAATAATTTTACGTTTTAAATCATATTCCTTATCACGAAGTTCGCGTAATTTATTTTCATAATGATCATGCTTTCTTTGCTCTGCTACAACTTGATCTGAAATTTTCTTAAATTCAACAGCATGTTTGTCTTGCATGAATTTTGCTCTGGCTCTGAAATAATCCATTCTCTTTTTCCACTGCGCCTTATCTTTTTGCAATTTAACTCGATCTTCATCGGATAAAACAGCATCATATTTAGTATCAACATCAAAATCATACAACTTTTTTCCTTCCTCAGAAGCATATTCAAAACGCATGTCAACACCAGAAAAAAAATGGCCAGATTTGGTTCCAATTACTCGATCAAAAACTTTCTTTCCATCTACTACAAAATCATGAATACCATTGCCAATTTTTCCTTTACCAGACATTTTTGTATAAAAAGCGAGAGCTCTTCCATCATCAGATACTCTCTCCAAGTCAAGTTCCATTCCATCGGCGGTGAAAATCAATCTATCACGGCGCTTATAAGATTCACCAAAAGGATCTTTTCTTTTATGTAAAGCAACCTTGTTAAATTCGGGGAAGAAAGGATTATTTCTTGATACTTCAGAAGAAAATCCTGAACCACCTAACCATAACCTATTTTTTCCATAAATAAAATAATTAACTTTTGGTTCTTTAGATTGATCAGGTTTTATTTTTGGGATTAGTTTATCATATTCTTTGTTTCTTTTACCTTGGTATTTCCTTCTTATTCTTTCTTGCTCTCTACGAAAAAGAGGGTTCTTATCAGGGTCTGCCCCTTTTTTAGAAAACTTTTTTCTATTAGACGCCAGAGCTTTGGCTTCATCGGTAGCAATCTTTTCAAGAGCCTTATTATTTGCTCGAATTAGTTGTAGGGTTTTTTCCTTAGTTGAATGAATCATTCCCTGAACTTCGGCTCTAGAATTTTTCCCCACTTCAACAGCATTGCCATCTTTGAAGGTAAGGAGTCCTTTTTGAATTATTCCATCAGGAAAAATAACTCCTTCACCAATTATTTTGGCATCACCAATGCTCATTATTAGAGCTTTTCTACCAACAGAAATGGTATCCGACGATATCCTATAATTGATATTAGTCTTTTTATCAAATTCAACCGAATGAAATGAAGAAACTTTTCCTCTTATTAAATCCTTGTCCAAGACAACCCTTGCATCCTTAATAGGATGACCATGTAGAGACCCATCTTTAATCAATAAGTGGTCTTGACCATCTGGTTCTAATTTACCTTCAAAAGAATGAGAGGTGCCACTTTTATCAACAACGGCCAATTGATTATCTTTACCTATTACAAAACCATATTCAGATTTTTGTCTTGCAAAATCATTCAAATTTACTTCTTGAGATGCCGTTTTTAAAACACCAGAATTATGATCATAGTGAGAGACTTCACCATTAACCTTAACATCTAAACCTTTTAATTTCAAAACATCACTAAATAATTGTTTGGTTTTTTCATCTTGGTTGATATTATTTGCATTCTTATCAGGAGTCAAACTACCAAAAAAGTTTTCAGCAATTGCTAAATCTTTATCTTTCTTTAAATCAAACTCCTTTTTTGACATATATTTAAGTGCCATCTCACGAAGTTTTACATCTCCAGATAAACTTTTTTCATTTAGAACATTGCTGAAAAGGTGATGTTGTTGGTCTTCATGATTCAGATTATTAAAATTTGCTGGAGTAGGATCTTGTTGAAAATCGTTGTAAGAAAGAGCTGGTGGTCCTTGTGCTCCAAGTGGTTGAGGTGTTGCTGCAGCTGGAGAAGGTGTAGGTGATGCGGGGGGAGTTTCAGCAATGGCAAAAGTTGATAAAACAAATAAAAGTATAATAATTAAAGAAATCTTCCTCATCATACCAATAAAGCAAAACCTAGTGGGATCACTCCTCCTTTTTTCATTGATTATAGAAGATTCTCTTAATTTAAATAAGTTTCTACATGAAAAATAAATCTACTACTAAAAAGAATCAAAAATCATTTTACAATTCCACCACCAGTGGTTAATCTGTAAGGATTGGAAGTACTTCTTGGAGTTCCTTTAAACCTCCATCTGTAAATTCCAGCAAGACCGGATTGATCTTTCAATTGATCAAGTCTTATTAACTGGGGGTACTGTCTACCATCTATTGCTGGCATTGAACCTGCAAACGTTCGTGCATACTTAATTCCACTTCCAGGAGGTATTTCAATTATTTCTTTGATTCCTTTAGCATGACCTTTAAGAACCAAAACATCACCTGGTTGAACTTTATCATAATTAGATTTAGGGATTACCTGAATATCATTTTTCCAATTGCCCCCTTTTACTGCTTTACCATAAGTAGCAGTACCTTTGTTAATCATCCATTTGTTTAAAAAAGCACGAGGATTTCCAGCAAATTTAGGATCCCTTAAACAAACTTTTCCACCGGAATGACAGATATTAGTTCCTGTAGCCCTAGCATATTCATATGCTAACCTAAATTGTGTGTCAATACATTCCTGATATGGTAAAACGTCTAAATCTAAAACATCTCTGTTTCCACTAAAAACAAAAGGGTCCACTCTCTTAGTTCTTTTATCATCAGTATTGGGATTTATAAATTCATACCACTGCAATGCTTCAGCATTTTTTCTGATAGGAAAGCCTTGTATATATTCTTGGTAACTAACTTTTGAACTGCCATCATCTGAAACAACCAATTGACCAAAAGCACCAGTTTTAATATTAGAATAATCATAAGAAGCTTGTCTATCAATTCCATCAATACGAAAAACAACATCAGATTCCTCCTCCTCAAGCCGTTTTACTTCTCCATAAAGAGAATCCCCCTCTAAAATATAAATCTTATTGAAGACTTCGTCTGATTTACCATATAAAACATTCAACTCTTCCCTCAATTTTTTAACTTTTTTTGCAATGTTAAAATGGTCGGGAGAATCTGTGTTGCGAAGTCGTTCATTTAATTCAAAAATATTATTTTCCAACTTGCCAATTTTAACACTTATTTTATCGTGGATTTTTTGCTGGGCATTAATTTTATCTTTGATGGATTTGTAGGCTGCAGCATTATCTTGTTTCAATTTTTTAATTTTTGCACGAATATTTGCTAATCTATCCTCCAAGGGCCTTTTCATTTCTTCAAGTTCCTCCCTTTGCTCAGGAGTTAAGGGAGCAGTGAATGTTGTGTCAACGTCAAAATCATAAATCTTTTTCTCACCTTCCAAATCATATTCAAACCGCATATCTGCTCCAACTGCAAAATCTCCTGAATCTGTCTTAATAGTTCTGTCATAAACCTTCTCACCATCTAATACGAAATCATGAACTCCATTTCCTACTTCCCCTTTTCCAGACATTTTCACACGAAAAGCAAGAGGTCTGTTCAAGTCAGAAACTTTCTCTAAGTCAAGCTCCATCCCATTTGCAGTAAAGGAAAGGCGATTATTTCTTGTATAACCCTCACGATTGCGCACTGCCACTTTGTTAAAATCTGGAAAGTAGGGGTTCTCTATAGAAACTTCAGATTTAAAATCAGAACCACCCAACCATAATCTATTTCTTCCATAAATAAAATAGTTTCCTTCTGGTTTTATTTTAGGAATTAATTCGTCATACTCTTTATTTCTTTTACCTTGATATCTACGCCTAATCTCTTCCTGCTGTCTTCGGAAAAGAGGATTATCATCAGGAGAGTCATCTTTTTTCATAAATCTTGCTCGATTAGCAGCCAAATCTTTTTCTTCTTGATTGTCCAATCTTTCCAATTTTTTATTTTCTGCGTAAACAAGTTCCAATTCCACTGCTTTAGTTGAGTGAGTCATACCTCCTACAGTTGCTTTGGTTCTTTTTCCTAATTTTACTGGACGGCTATCCTTAAAATGAAGAGTTCCTTTGTGAAGCTTACTTCCATCTGGAAAAACTAGATCTTGTCCAGAAACTTTTGCATTTTTTATTGTAGAAACTTTTTGATTTTTATCTAAATAAAGTGTATCAGTAAAAATATTGTACTTAAAAAAAACTTTCTTATCTGGAGGTAAAAAATTTAATGAATGAAAGGAAGAAACTCTTCCCCTGAGTTCACCTCTGTCAATTACAAATCTAGCATCTTTTATTTCGTGCCCTTCCAATGTACCATCTTTAATTAAGAGATAATCTGGTCCATCTGATTCCAATCGTCCAGTAAAAGTATATCTATCACCTGTCCTATCAACAATAGATAATTGGTTCTTTTTATCTAAAAAAAAACTATACGCACTACCATCTTCTGCAAACCTGTTTAAGTTAATTTCTTGAGAGGAGGTTTTTAACGTCCCAGATTTACCATCATAGTAAGAAACCCTTCCTTCAAATTCAATGTTAACTCCTTTCCTTGCTAAATATTTACTAAAAAGCTCTTTAGTCTTATCATTTTGATTGATGTTCTTGGCGTTTGCAGAAGGTTTAGAATTCCCAAAAAAGTTTTCAGCAATGGCCAAATCTTTTTTATTTCTCATATCAAAACTTTTTTTGGACATATAAGAAAGAGTCATTTCACGAAGATCTTTATCAAGAGATAAACTTTTTTTATTAACAACATTTGTGTATAAAACTTGTTGTTGATTGTCCGAATTAAGTCTTTTGAAATTAATGACGGAAGGATTGTCACTAAAGTCATTAATGATCTTTAGCTGTTCTATAGGATCAATAATAGGATTTGTATCATGATTGTTAGCAACTGCAAAACTAGCAAGAAGTAAAAATAATATTGCTAAAATTAAATTAACAGATTTCATCTTGTAACACTTAGGACAAACATAACGCTATCACTGGAACCATTATTATCTTCAGCTTCTATCTGAATGATATGTTCACCAATGTCAAGCTCAGTTGGTACAAAAGATATTACCCCACCACTTTTCACATCAAACAAGTTTGTATTGTCTGAGAAAGAAAGAGATTCCTTGTTTGCTACAACTTTAGTTGAAAAAGATTCTCCAATAGTAATTTTTCCATCAGAAATATTTCCAAGTAACAAAGGAACGTTTTCATCTGGAGGGAGATATTCAACAACAAAATCTAAAGCAAAAATGTAACCTCCCAACATCATTCCTTCTTTATCTTTAAGCCTAAACCAGATAATATCGTTGTTAAATGTAGAAGGATCGTAAATAGGATAAGCTGAGATGTTAATATCATATTGTTCTGAAAGAGCTTCGAGACAACTTAAACAAACATACCCTTTCTTTTCATCCATACTCTCTACAATTTTATCACTTACCAAAAGATATTTATCTAAATCTAAGTCTATCTTTTGAGAAATTTTATCAACACTAACTTCAGAAGGACCTTTGGAGATTGTTAGAGGATATTCTAAATCCAATAAAATTTGCTTGTTTACATCAGCATTGACTTTTAATGTTCCAGCAGTGATATCATATCCTTCAGCTTCAAAATGTTTGAATTCCTCCAAGCAGAAAGGGAGATTCTCTTCTATATAATTTTGCAATTGTACCTCAATTTCTTCTTTTGAAGTCACCATTTCCTTATTCTCTTCATAAAAGTAGGGAATTAAATCGCTTTGAAAGAAAATGGAATAATCAAGAGGAGATTTATAATAACCTCCCTGTCTTCCTATAAGATTTAGACCTTCTCCAGCTACTTTATCTAAACATGTTTCAACAAAATTTTCGACAGGAGATACAAACGGAAGATTAACCAATTCTTCGTTTAAAATTAATTCTTTTTTTTGAACATCTTCTTTGAAAAATAAGAAAGTTCCTACAATAAGTAAAAGAATAACTCCTATAATTACAAAAATTGTAATTTGTCCTCTTTTTTGCATAAAAGAAGTAAATATTTATCATTTAAATATGTTTCCTAAATATTGGCTTCATACGGACTTCAAAATCCCAATAACTTTTTCTGCCATTTCCTCAAGCAAGAATCCGAATTATTAACAACTATTGATATAGCTTGTTCTTGATTCATTATGAGGTGCCCTTTAATTTCTAATTTTGAAGCAACCTCATCCCTCTTTTCAATTAACTCCTTCATTCTATTTCTTTGAGAAAAGGTGAATGATTTTTTTTCCCTCACTGGTTTATGATCTTCCTTTGACTTTTTTACAAGATAGAAAAAATTTTCTGCCCTTCTTTTAACTAAAGGATGTACTCCCTTCAAATTTTTCCAAGCATTTATGTTGTGAGGTGGACTAGTTGAAAAAGCTAGCATTTGTTTATTTGATAAAATCATAAATGGTGGTCGGTCTACTCTCTTAGCAAGTTTTTCCCGCTCATGGAAAAGAGAACGAAAAATGCCTCTCTCTTTTGGAGAAAGACTTTTAACTCCTTTAACCGTTCCATAAGTTTGTTCCTGATATTCAAATTTAATACTTTCCAAATGGTCATTTTCTTGTTCTACCCAAGTCAATCTTCCTTTTTTCTCCAACTCCTTGCAAAGTAAACCTTTTAATTCTAACAAATAGGCAGTATCACCAACTGCGTAAGCCAACATTTCAGAAGATAAAGGACGTTTTGTCCAATCTACTCTTTGAAACTTTTTCTCTTTCTTAATTCCAAGATATTCTTCATAAAGAGAACCTAAACCAATTTGTTCTTTCCCTAAAAATAAAGCCGCCAATTGAGTGTCAAAAATGTTTTTTGGTCTGCATTTAAATTGATGGTAAAGAATTCTTAAATCAAAACTTACATCGTGGAAAACTTTCTTTATAGTTGGGTTTTCAAAAATCTTTTTCAAAGAGTTTATGTTTTCTAAGCCTAAAACATCAACAACCCAATTTTTTTTCTTAGTTGAAATTTGAATGAGGGAAATAAAAGTCCCATAATGATGTAGCCCGTTTTCACATTCTAAGTCAATTGCTAAAACTTTTTGTTCTGATAACTCTTCACAAACTGTTTCAAGTTCTTCCAAAGTCTTTACGAAAAAAAAATCATTCATTTTCCAATAGTTATGTTGGAGATTTATAAAATTATCATTCTCAAAGGTGATTATGTTACTTTTTATCAATTATATAGAAGATTTCATTTGCAAACAAAATAACTTTGTATTCATAACCCAACCTTTTACATAACCATTCCATCCATTTCCTTCTTGGAGCGGTCATTTTCTTTCCACTCATTGTCTTAGTTGCAAAACTTATTACCACAAAATCTGCAGGTAGAGTAGTTAACACAGATTCAGTAACTTTATGACCCTTTCCTCTATCTAGTACATCGGTCATCTTAAACAAAAAACAAACATTAACTTTTGGTAATCTTTTAAGAGAAGACAAATTCAAAGCATCAAGAATTCCTGCAGTTCCTTTAAAGAATGAATTGTTTTTATGCAATAGTTTGAAATATTTATTCAAATGATTCATCTCTTCCTGACTTATATCATAAGCATAGTAAGAACATTTCTTAATATTCATAAAAGAGAATGAAAAAGGATTTATCCCACTACCTAAATCAGTGATAGAAGTAGGTTTACCAGTAATTTCAAATATTTTTTTGTAGAGTTTTTCATAGATAGGTAATCTTTCTCTTGTGGAGGAATGAGTTTTCAAAATTTCTTCAACAATTGATTTTCTTTTTTTTGGAGAAGAAAGAAGCATTTCTAAAAGTTTCCTTCTTTTTTTTAATTCTTCCTCTAAACGAAAGAGACCATAAACTTTTCTTAATTTAGCTCTAACTTCTTTAATAATTTGTTTATATTTAGCAGATTTCAAATTATTTAAGTAATCAATGGATTTTTTATTTTGCGAAAAATATTCTAAAAGAGATTTACGAATAAAATCATCACTCAGTGAGTTGAGCTCTTTTTTTTGTTTTATAGCTGAAATAAGAGCAAGAATCTTCTCTTCAGGAATTGAAATTTTACTTACTAACATAATGAGATAATAAAATATAACTATAAAAACCTTTTTAAACACATCTTATTTAGTATAAATATGAATAAGGAATGGAAAAAGATCCACCATCATTCAAAAAGAGTTTGGAAATTCTTTTGGGACGACGATAGTATCTGGAGTTGGCTGGCAAATATTGTAGCAGCTTTTTTAATAATTAAATTTATCGTATATCCTCTTCTTGGAATAATTCTAGGAACAGGTTTTCCTATTGTAGCAGTTGTTTCTGAAAGCATGGAACATGGAGTACACAAAGGAAATATTTGTGGCCAACATTTTACTGAATTCAAAGATTCGTTTGATAATTATTGGGATGTTTGTGGGTGGTGGTACAAAAACATAGGGATTACAAAAGAGGAATTCAAAAGTTATCCCTTTTCTGAAGGATTTGACAAAGGGGACGTAATTGTTCTTTATAGAGCAAATAAAAACAACCTCGAAAAAGGAGACATCCTTGTTTTTCAAGCAGGCAAACCTCAACCAATTATTCATCGCGTAATCAAAGTTTGGGAAGAAAAAGGAGATACCTTCTACCAAACTAAAGGAGACCATAATAGTAAAAGTATTGGTCCAGGGCTTGAAGAAACTAAAATTAGTGAGAAAAGAATTCTGGGAAAAGGCATCCTTAGAGTTCCTTACTTAGGGTGGATGAAAATTCTTTTTGTAGATGCCGTGAGGCCTTTTGGCATAGTAATTGAGAGATAATTTTTTAAAGGGAAGGCCATTCATAGCCAAATCAGGTAATTTAAAATGTTTTGTCCGGAATGTGGTTCTGTACTGCGCCCTAAACAAAAAGGTGCGAAAAGAGTTCTTTATTGTAGCTGTGGTTATACAAAAACTCCAGAAGAGGATGAGAAACCAGAGATTAAAGAAAGTGTCGATGCTCCAAAAAAAATGGAAGTTATTGAAAAGGTTGAAGTGCATCCAAAAATAAAGATAAAATGTGAAAAATGTGCAAATGGGATTGCATATTATTGGACTCAGCAAACTAGAGGGGCCGATGAACCTGAAACTAGATTCTTCAAATGTACAAAATGTAGTCATACTTGGAGGGAATATGCTTGAACCCTCAAGAATTATTTGATAAGATTAAAGAAAGTTCTACTTACAAAGAATGGTTAACCAAACATGAGGATTCTTTTTTATCGCATCTTTTTTGTCAGATAAATTCTAATTTAGAAGAGAAAGGTAAATGGGAGTTAGGTTTTTATTCTAAAAAAAACGATAAAATTTCAACTTTCCTTGAAGATTTTTCTATAAAAAAGGATGATGAAGTTTTCAAGAAACCGGGAGATCAAGTTGAAGAATTGCAATTAGATAAATTATCAATTAGTTTTGATGATGCTAAAAAAGTTTTCAAAGAAAAATTTCCTGAATTATTTCCTTCTGAACAATTGGGAGATGGTTTTGTTGTTTTGCAAACTTTAAAAGATGTAACTCTATGGAATTTTACTTTAGTAAGTAAATCAATTAAATTTCTTAATATGAAGATAAATGCTTCTACGGGAAAAGTTGAAGCTCATCAAGCAGTTGAATTAATTAAAAAGTAGCATTTAGTCATTTCTTAGTGAAAACATTTATAAAGGAAAATATCAAGATGAAAAAATGGTATCAAATTACGATAAACTAGATGAATTTTTGGCGTATGGTTTTACAGTACTGGCCGTTGCTGCTCATGCTACTAATGTAGGTGTAGGAATTTACAAAGGATACATGGATGCAACAGGAACACCAATTGAAAATCCTTATGTAGTTCATCAAGTTGTTACTACAGGATTTGTTTCAACATTAGCACAAGGAGCTGTTGATAGATATTTATCAATGCCAAACTTATTGCCATTTAAAAAAGAAATGTGTAATGCAAGTAAAGTAGGGATCATATCAAGTACTTTAGTTCCTCTAGAGATGGTGGTTGGTTATGCAATAGGATTTCTTGGATCAAAAACTTTTATGTAACAAATTTACTCATTCAAAAAAATGAACCTGATTTTAAAAAACATTATTTGTTATTAATTAATAAATTAGATTTTTTCTTAAAGATTATGATAAAAAACCATTACTCAAAAATCTAGTACTGGGACTTCATTTTATGAAATAGTAAATTACAATAATTTTTTTAAAGTGGTATCGGCTTCAAGAATATATTTTCAACGTCAATAGTCTTTATATATCTCCATCATTCCATAGTACACCGATAGATGTGTTAAAAAAGAGGTGATAGATGCTCATGATTTCCTATAAAGATCAAATGAAATGCAAAAAGCTGGATTCCTTTTTTAAAAGTGAAGAAGAGGAATAATTTTTTATTCTATTTTGTTTATTTAATTTTTTCTGAGAGTATGTTTATGTTGTTTTACAATAAATGTATAGAAGTGAATTATTTCAAATGATGGTGATAAAAATCAATTGCTTGTTGTTGTGAATATTCAACTGTTTTTCCTGCATCCATGTAAATAACTTTAACTCCCTTGTCTGTGAAAATTTTTCTGAAATCTTCACTCTCATAATGCTCTTTTATTTTAACTTGAAAATCAACTTCTTCATACTCACAATTATCCTGCTTCTCCCTCTCTTCGAGACGAGACATTACTTGTTGAACATTGTTAATGGTTGGAATAATCAAATAATCCATAGGGTGATTATAACAAAAAGCATTTCCTGGAATCGATAAAATCTCGTCAGCATCAAATACTTTGCCTTGGTTCAGCGCATGCTGTCTCTGATAAACTAAACTAGTTGAGAAAGAACGGCTTTGGTAAACATCAATTCCTGCTTCCAAGAGAGGCAAGATAACTTTTTGGTAAAGAATCATTCTATCTAAAGCGTAAGCATGCGCGATTGAATTTGCAGAATAATTACGATTATTTTTTGCAGTTAACTCTGTACGGATATATCTTCCCACACCACAAAAAGTTGGTTCTGCTGTAATTACTAAATCAAATTTCCCAATAAGATCCTTTACATTTGGTAAATGATCGTGACTACGCCAAAAATCATGGAAATTAAAAACTCTTTTTTGGTCTTTACGAGCTTCATTCATTAAAGATTTAAGAAAAACTCCCTTGCCAACTCCATCCAAACCATCTATGACAACAAACTTTCCTCTTTTTTGTTCCATGTTCTTTCTGTTTCAAAAGTACTTTTAAATCTTTGTAAAACCGGAGAGGTAGTATCGAAAATGATTTTCCTAAAGCTTCTTTTAAAACATAACAATTGATTTAAATAAAGTCACTATCATAAAAATATGATAATAGGTGTAACTGGCAATTTTGCCTCAGGAAAGGATACTGTCGCTGAACTTCTTATGAAAAGAGGATTTTTTCATATCTCCTTTTCAGACATTTTGCGAAATCAATTGAAAGAAAGAAAACTTAGACCAATAAGAGACAATTTAGTTTCAGTTGGAAATGAGTTAAGAATAAGGTTTGGAGCAAATGTATTAGCAAATATTGCTTTGGAAAAAGTTGAAGATGGGGAAAATTATGTTTTCACTTCAATACGAAATCCAGCTGAAGTTTCTAGACTAATGGAAAGAGACGATTTCATCTTAATTAACGTAACTTCTCCTGAGACTGTAAGGTTCAAGAGAATTCTTCAAAGGCAAAGAGAAGGAGATCCAAAAACTTTGAAAGAATTAAAGAAAAAAGAAAAGTTAGAAAATAGTAGTAACAAAAATTCTCAACAATTGAACAAAGTTGCCAATATGGCCAAGATAACTCTTTCAAATGATTCTAACTTAGAAAAGCTTGATTTAAAAGTAGAAAAATTGGTTGAAGATTGGTTGTTTAAATTACAAGGTTCAAGGCCAAGCTGGGACCATTATTTCATGAACATCGCTGAACAGGTTAAAATGCGAGCTACTTGCATGTCCGCTAAGAAGGGAGCAATTATTGTTAAGGATAAAATGATTATTTCCACAGGATACAATGGGAGTCCTAAAAAAATAAAACATTGTACTCTTGGAGGATGCCAAAGGTGTACATCAAGACATCTAGGAAGAATTAAATCAGGAGTTTATTCAGAACCTTGTATATGTTGTCATTCTGAAGAAAATGCCATCGTCCAAGCAGCTTACAATGGTGTGTCAACAAATGGAGGGATTCTTTACACTACCTTCACTCCTTGTACAACTTGTGCTAAAATGATTATCAATGCTGGAATTAAAGAAGTTGTAGCTAAATTAAAATATCCTGATAATGAAGGAACAGATTTGTTAAAAGAAGCTAAAGTCAAATTAAGAGTGTTAGATTAATTTTAACAATTTCTCTCTACTTTTAAGGCCAGAGATAATCTCTACCTTTAAATTTAATTTCTTTTTAAAGAATTTAACAAGTTCAGAATTAGCTTTATTTTTTTGAGGTAATGATTTAAGGAATAGTTTCAATTTGCCATTCTCTTCAATCAAAGAAGAATTCTTTGCATTTGGAATAACTTTAAGCCTAATTTGATTATCTTTTATATACTTATAGAGGTCCATATTTAAAAGGAATGGAGAGGAATATTTATTGGTTTCCTTATCCTTGTTCTAATACATCTTCTCTAGTAACCATAAATTTTAAAAAAAAGCGAGTCTCTGAAATAGTGGGGGTAAATTGGACACTATAAAAATAACTTTAGAAACATTGTACGATGTGCTTCTTAATGAGAAAAAGAAGGAAGATTTACAGAAGTTAGAAGATTCATTCTTTATAGATGTAGTTTCCTATCTCAGAGAGAAGAAAAACCTCTTGGAAAGCAAAGATAATAGTGATAACATTTTCTCATCTGGTGAAAAGGACAAGCTAGAGTATGAGTTAAGAAGTATAAAAAGAATCTTGAAGGAGATTTATGAAAAGAGAGAGAAAAAGATTATTGACATTGCTCTTAATAGAAGCCGTACTGGTTCCGATATCATTGATACAAGTTGCATGTTGTTTGAGGAAAAAGAATTTTATGAAGAAGTTCTAAGAGACATGGATAAATATCGTGTTGGGATATTGGCCCATTTGTTCAGGGGAGTTTTGCCAGATATAACTGGCACGAGGAAACAAGTTGCAGATATGCCAAGTAAGGTTATAGTTTCAGATGAAGATGATTCTGCTAGTTTAGATGAACCTGAGAAACCATTGGAAGTACCAGAAGAGAATTTAACTAAAATAAAATTTGTAAACCCTATGCCTAGTTTTGTTTGGAAGGATATGAAAGTGTATGGGCCTTATGAGAAAGAGGAAGTTATTGACATCTTTCCTGAGGTAGCTGATTTGTTGATTAGGAAGGGCAGAGCAGAGAAAGTTTAGATATCTGATATTTTCAAGATTATATGTTTGCACTTAAAATGGAGATATATCTTTTAATTCGCTCAACCGTTATTAATTCTCCTTCCGTTTGGTTTTTTGAATTATCTTCTGTAAGTGTAAGAAATGTTTGGTAATGTTCATATGCTTTTATTTTCCATTTAAAAAGTCCTGTTCCCAATTGTAGTTTTAAGAATGGAGCAATCAATCACGCTTATAAATCAGCCATAAGATACTTTGGAATTCTTTTTGAAGTTGATAAATTTAGTAAATCTACTCCTCTTCCTGCCCCATTTGTATTGATTACACAGTTAATGGCCTGTGGCGGAAGGAGCTATCTTAATCCTGAAATAGTAAACGAACGTCTCGGTTTTTCTGATAATTTAATTAGGAGCGCAGGAGAAGCCGGTTTTCTAACTGTAGCTAGGAACAATAGCGTAGAAAGAAGAAGTATGTCTACAGCTATGAGCCAAGTCTTTCAAAGATGGATGGATAACAGAGAACAATTATACTTAGAAGTTAGTTAAATTCAATAATCATAGAAATGATGCAAAAGCGCTACATCCTCATGCTTAAGGATGAGGTATTGCGCCTTTATTCTGGATAAATTTATAAAAAAAAGAAGTAAAGTATAATCATGAGAAAAATCCTCACGGCTGACAATACAGAAACTTTTCTAAACCTAGATGTGGGAGAATCATATCACTCCCAAACTGGAGCAGTAGAAGAAGCTTTGAAAAAGTATGCTATCCCTTGTAAAATTGCTGAAAAAGCTAAATCTGGAAAAGTTAGAATTCTAGACGTTTGTTTTGGATTGGGCTATAATTCTGCCATGGCTATAGATGTAGCATTGAAAGAAAATCCAAATTGTGAAATAGAAGTAGTAGGGTTGGAGTATGATTCAGTTATTGTAGAAAAGATTCAAGAGGTAAATCCTCCCATTACATTCTTTAAACATTATAAAAAATTAAACAATGATAATTTAGAATTTAAAGAAGGTAAAGTTAACGTCAAACTACTTTTAGGAGATGCAAGGGAAACTTGTAAACAATTGCAAGAAAATCATTTTGATGCAATTTTCTTCGATCCTTTCTCACCAAAAACTTCCCCAGAAATGTGGAATACTGAATTTCTTAAAGAAATGTGGAGAGTTATGAACAAAGAAGCCATCTTAGCTACTTATTCTTGTGCAAGAATGGTTAGAAATAATATGAAAGATGCTGACTTATTTTATGATGACGGACCAATAGTTGGAAGAAGAGGTCCTGGAACTATCGCTACTAAATGGATTTCTAAGATAATATAGTATTTATTGAATGGTGGAATTACCTACTCTCAATTCAATAAAATTTATAAGTAACCTTCTCAAAAAAGTAAAAATGAAAAAATTTTACATTGGATTACTAATCATAATCACTCTATTTGTTAGTAGCTGTTTAACCTACGTTGATTTTCAAAACCCTGAAAAACAATTTCAAGTGTTTATAGGAGATGATTTGATTTTTACTGAAGGAGAAGATGTTCTTGGAGTGGATGTTAAACCTGGAACAATGGAATGTCTTGACCATCCTAAACATTGTGAATTTGTAATAGAAATAATGTTAAGTGATGAAGCAAGAAAAAAATTAATGTTAACTTCCAGAAAATATGCCACAACAGATAAAGGTTTACTTGAAAGAGGTTTAACAATTGAATTTGAAGGCCAAACATTTGACACAATTCCATTGCCAAAAGAGATTAAAGTAATGGCTCCAGAAAGTCTTGTTATCAGTGGAGAACTTCTTGGAAGTGTGAAAAAAAGAGTAAAAAGAATGATTGTTGTTTTAGAGAGTTAAGGAAGAAGATATTCTTCGCTAACACTACTTGCTTCTGTATCTAATAAAATATCTGCAAACTCGTCCTTGATATCCCTTATCAATTTGTTAAAACTCTGAAAACTATCGACCATGATATCTAACTCAACTTCCCAAGGAGAAACGTAACGCCCATAATGAGATATTTCAGTTTTTTGAGTACAATATTCTATCAACTTATTTTCATTGGTTTTACTAAATTCATTGAAATATAAAAAGACCTTAAAGAGATGTAAATTGAGTTTATTATAATCGACTTCTAGGGTGTATTTCAAAATTATCCCCCTCTGTTCCATCTTTTTCATTCTTCCTCTAACAATATCAACCGTTGAATTGGTCTTTTGAGCTAGTTTAACTAAAGAAATACGAGCATCATCCCTCAATACAGAAATGATTTTGTGATCCATTTCATCCAAAGAAAATTCAGCAACATCACCAAACAACTTCAAAGGTTTACTTTTTTTCCCATGAAGATACTTTTTTGGAAACACAAGTTCATATACAACAACTACAGCACTTTTTTTAATAATTAACTTGCGATATTTTTCAAAAATTTTTTCTTTCTTCTCAAAAAACTCTTGGTGAGACTTTGCATAAATAGTGATTCCAATGTCCCACACTCCTTCACTTACTCCTAACCAATAAATGTTGCCTAACTTTAAAACAAAATTGCGGAATTCATCCCTTTCCTTAACAGTACCAGTTAAATTAAGGTAAAGTTCATAACCTTGATAACCTACTTTGTTATAGTTAATGATTGCTCTAAATTTTCTGATAACACCTTTTTGAAGAAGTTGATCTATCCTATATCTTACAGATTCTCTAGAACGGCCTATTCTTTTGGCAATAGAAACATCGGGCAATCGACAATTTTGATCCAATTCGTATAACAATTTACAGCTTATTTTATCTAATTTGACCATAATTAGGGGAAAAAGATTGAATATATAAATTTATCCATGAAATACATAAAATGAAAAGAATTTTTGTTGTTTAGAAAAAAGTTATTACTAAATAGTAAACAATATAGGAAAATTTTATAAAATAGGAATAGAATTAGAGAGATATGGAACTTGTCAGAACAAAAGAAGAATTGAAAGAAATAGCTGCTTTAATGGCCAAGGAGATTGAAGGTCAAAGTAATGTAGTTTCTAGATTCAATAGGGTTGTACAATTTAGAGCCCAATATAAGGATGGAAAAGCAGAGATTTCCACTAATGGTCAGACAAATGTTAACAAGGAAAATATGGGAAAAGGGATTTACACTTCCAAGTGTTTTTTATCTATAAATCCTCAAGAATACATGGATGTTGTAGTTTCAAGAGATTTACAAGAACAAAGACTTACGTTTCAAAATAAAGGAGTTCCTTTACCTTCAGAAACAAGAGTTCATTATGAAGAAATTCCCACAGGAATAGACATGCATGATCCTGAATTACTTGAATTCACCAGAGGACACCTTAGTTCGACCCTTGCTAGAATGTTAAAAGTTCATCAAAACATTGTTGTAAATTCAGAAGGAGGAGTAGCAATTCAATCCATCCCTTTAATGAACATAGAATATTGGCATGGTTATGACCCCATTCCTACTGCTAGAAATATTTCAGTCGTTTGCAATAATAGAGATGATGTTGCAAGAATGCCTGAATTAATAAAATTTCTTTCAGATCCTACTTTAGATAAAAGAATTAAAAATTCGAAATCTTTTTCAGAAGCTTTCCATGAATTGCATGGCATTTCAAGATTAAAACATGGTAGTTTACAAGATGCCGGCATTACTTTAAAAGGTTTATACGATGTGGTTGTTCTTTCAGGAGTTCCTGTACATGAAATTTTTGGACATCATTTTGAAGAACCCATTTGGCACCTAAATTATGGTGAAACTGGAACGTTTAAAGCAGGACAAAATACCGGCAATAGAAATATTAATATTACTGATAACCCCAATCAAAGAGTTGCTGGATTTAGATCTCTAGGAACCACCCATTTTGATGCTTATGGAAGAACAAGAGAAGTCGCTGAACATATTAATGAAGGTATTGTTACGGGCCAATTTTTAGGATGCGAATATGCTGACCAAGAAAAATTACCCAGTTACTTGGGATTAGCAGGAAGTAAAGTTGTAGGCCATGCAGGACAAGGAGTAGATGGGCTTTTTCCTCAACCAAGAATGACTTGTACCACAATGGATGGAGAGACTCAAGAAGTTGATTTGGAAGGAAAAATTTTGATAGTTCCTCATGGAGGAAGCACAGACCCTCTCCAAAAATCATACATGGTTCAAGCTCAAGAATGTTATGTTGTTAGGGATGGTGAACCAAGAAGAGTTATTCCTTTGCAAATGTCAGGAGGAATTAACCAGGCCTTAGCAAATGTTGTTTTACTTGATGATTGGAACTACCAAGTTGGATCCTGTGGCAAACCCGACCCAATTTCAAGAAGTAGATCTGCAGGTGTTGACGTATCTCAGCTAACTAGAACACAATTATGGCAAGGGCAACAAGTTTATCCAACAGAAATTTCAGCTAGACATGTCGAAATTTTACAGAAGTAATTTACTTTTGTTTGTTTCTGCCCCTTTTTCTGACAGCATTTAATCTTTCTAGAACAGTTACAGCCTCTGGCCAACCTTTATAACCCTCAATTACTCTATCAAAAATAGCTGGATAGTGCTGATAATGTGTACTTTCCAAAGCTCTGTCAAGTAAAAACAAATCAACCGCTTTATCCTCAACTTTATCTGAAAAAGAAGATAAGCCAAAATCAATGAAATGCAATTTTCTAGTTTCCGCATGGACAATCATGTTAGAAGTTGTTAAATCGCCATGAATAATATTTGCTTGATGTAACTTAGATATTTTCAAACCAACTTCATAAGCTAGCTTTTCATAATCGTCTCCCTTGGCAAGGAGATCTTTTAACTTTTCGCCAGGAACAAAATCCATGACAATCGTCATTCTTTTATCTGAGAAATTATGCAATTTAGGAGCGGGAAAGTCAAACTCCTCTAGCTTTCCAAGAACTTTAGCTTCTCTTCTAGTTCTAAATTGTCTTAAAGATTGATCTAGGTGAGGTAATCTATATTTTTTACTGAATCTCTCTTTGATAACTTCATTGTTATCTTGGTAGACAATAGACTCAGCTCCTTGGAATAATTTCTTCATAAGTGGGAAAATAGCTCCTTGTTTAAATATTTATTGATATTAAAAAAGAAATGATAAAAAATTAAATTTTACTTAGTACTGCATCAATTTTCTGCTTCAGCATAGGAGCTGGAGAAAAACCTACAATCCTGTCAACTTCTTCGCCATTCTTGAAAACAACCAAGCAAGGAATCCCTGAAACTGCGTTCTCTGATGCTACTTGAGGAAATTCTTCAGTGGAAATCTTTGCAAAATCCAACTTGCCCTCATAATCTTTACTAACTTCTTCAAAAACTGGCGCTAGCATTTTACAAGGACCACACCAACTAGCCCAAAAATCTACAATAACAGGTAACTCTGATTTAATCGCTTCCTTAAAACTTTCTTCATTTAATTCTTTAACCATTTTAATGCCTCCTTTATGAATATATTTTAGATAAGATTAAAGCAATGGTTTATTTGTTTTATGGTTTTAAGAGAAACTTGAGAACAAACAAAACCAAAGTTTTATATAGCATTTTTAACTCTTAGAGAAGATAAAGAGCGTGTATTAAATGAAAAAAACATTTATCTTATTGTTAGTTTTCTTAATTAGTCTATTATCTTTCCCAACTTTAGCCGCAGATAGTAGCAGTCTAGCCGGATGTATTTACTATTTCCATGGAGCAGGGTGTGAAGAATGTGAAGACGCCAACATTTTCATCGATAAAATTAAAACACGAAATTCTGATTTGCAAATTGAAATTTTTGAAGTGTATCAAAGTAGAAAAAATGAAAAGATGCTTGAAAATCTTTTTACAGCCTATGACATACCTAAAGAATCAAGAGGAATACCAATTGTTTTCGCTCCAGGCAATTATTTCATTGGACCTGAATCTATCAATGAACTCGTTGAAGGACATTTAAAAGAAAATAATGATAAGGGATGTCCTACCCTAGATTCACAGAAAAGTATTGGAGTTGTTGGAGACAAGTCTTCTTACGACGTTCTTGACACCCTAGGTTTCTTTGAAGTTACTAGCTCAGCAATTAAAGATAGTTTTCGTCGAGGAATGATCTCTTTGTTACTTATTTTAATCGTCCTTCTGTTGTTTTTCAAGGAGGAACACAAAGTAATTGAAAGAGGAACAATTTTTGTAGTTGTAACTTATTTTGTTTATCTTTTATTTTCCTTTGGTCTTTTCACTAGTTTAATGAATTCTAATATTAGCTTATTTTTTTCTAGGATAGTTGCAGTCATTGTAATCACCATAAGTTTATTTTCAATAAGAGGTTTCTTCCACACTTGGAAAAGATTCATTAATAAGATTCCAGAGAAATATAGAAAAAATGGGGCAAAGTATAAAGAACAAGTTTTATCTCAACCAGGAGTTATTGTTATAGCTTTAGTTGCAAGCATTTTATCTATCTCTGGGATGGATCAGATATTTTTAATCCTTAGAAGCCTTATTACAGAAGAAGGTGTACAACTCTC
Organism: uncultured Methanosarcinales archaeon; assembly: GCA_964552945.1. GTDB lineage: Archaea > Nanobdellota > Nanobdellia > Woesearchaeales > GW2011-AR9 > CAZEAB01. The sequence continues at coordinate 19,313 of CAZKIP010000002.1, read as the reverse complement.
TGCTATACCTCTCTTATTTTATTATGCACTTTTATTAGTTTTACCATTGATTGCAATTGTATTAATTTTCAAAGTAGCTGTAAAATTGATGGATGAAAAAGCTACAGAAAAGGACCCTCATTCAGAAAGAAAAATAAATCTTTGGAGAAAACATATGCATAAGATTATGAATCTCATAGTAAGTGTAATATTATTAATTATTGGTTTAGTTCTTCTGTTCTTGAGGTAACTTTTTTATGGTTTCCACATCAAACATTAAAAAAACATTTTCTATTTTAGAGAAAGAACATCAACCTACCATGTTAGAAGAGTTGAGCGATTATACTCCTTATCAAAAATTGGTGATGACTCTACTAAGTGCAAGAACTAAAGATTCTACAACTATCCCAATTGTAAAAAAGTTTTTTGCAAAATATCCTCAAGTGGAAAATGTTGTTAAAATCTCTCAAAAAGAATTGGAAAAATGGTTTTATAAAATTGGTTTTTTCAGAGTTAAAGCAAAGAATGTGAAAAAATTAAGTGAAATTGTTATTGATAAATATAAAGGGAAAGTTCCAGATACGATTGAAGAACTTACTTCTCTTCCTGGAGTTGGAAGGAAAACTGCCAATTGTATGTTATGTTATGCTTTTGGTAAACCGGCAATAGCGGTAGATATCCATGTGCACAGAATCTCTAATAGGTTAGGGTGGATTGAAACAAAAAATCCTGAAGAAAGTGAAATTGCTCTAGAAAAAATTGTTCCAAAAGAGATGTGGATTAAGGTTAATAGTTTATTGGTAGGCCATGGTCAAACTATTTGTTCGCCAATTAATCCAAAATGTAAATTATGCCCTATTCTAAAATTATGTAATTATAAGAAGAAGATTTTATAAACACTCTTTAAAAAAGGGAGTCAATGGAATCAGAGTATGATATTGGAAAACTAGATCAATTAAGAGCAGATTATGGCATACATCATAGACATTTCACAGAAGGGTTAAAAAAAAAGGATGACCCTTCGCTCAGACAGGGAGGGTTTCACTCAGTTTATGAATTTTTTACCAATCCATTTGTAGCAGATTTGCTGAAAAGAAAAGGATTTTCTCCAAAACAAATGAGAATAGCCATCGGCATGTTTTCAGATGAAATTGGGAACACCCAAGATGGAGTTTATTTTACTGAAATTAAACCACATGCAGAAATGGAACAAAAATTAGCTTCTTATATTCGCCAAAATCCTAGCATAGGAGCAAAAAAGCAATTAGACAAAGCGGTAAGTTCACTAGCTAAATATCAAGGCAGATTAGAGGGGGTAGGGATTACCCCAATAATTTATGGTTCTACAAGATATGGAGATGCTACAACAAGTTCAGATTTGGATTGCCGTTTTCTTTCTGCAAAAAAAGATGAGACTATTGAAAGAGTCCTGGATCACGTTCTTTGTAAAATTAGTGATAGACTAGGAACCAATGGTTTTGATGATTTTCACACTGACTTAATTGTTGATTCCCTTGATCTTCGCGCAACACTTATCGATGTAATAGATGGTGAAGCGGGGAATGTAGATGATTTCGAATTTCTGGGCAACTTGTTTTTTCCGTATGGAGTAATTGCAGAAGGATTGGTCCCAACCCCTTTCGACACTACTGAAGTAAATGAAGTAGGAAGAATGATTAGAGAAGCAGCTGATTTAGACCCTTTCTTTGAATTATTATTATGTTATCATTATGATAAAGGAATTAAAAAAAGAAAATCAAAATTAAACAATCCTACTTAGCTTAAACAACGCAGTCCCTAACCAAACTACATTCAAAATTATGAAAGGCCAAGAATTTAATGTGACAGCATAATAAATTAACAATCCAGATCCAACAATATTTAATAAATTGTAACGGATAGTTTCCTGATTAAATGATTTTACAAATTCATCTAATATAAAAGCTACTAAAATAATAGCCATTCCAACAATTCCAATTATAAAATCAATCATTTTTTCCTCTTTGTAACTTTTTTCTCCGCTTCTTTCGCTAAAGGAACAAAATTGTGCCCGATATGACGAACAATCATTTTTTGTTTTTGAGATATTTTTAGTAAAGAATGGAGATATTTTTTGTGAGGTAAATCCATGAAAAATAGTGTTTCTTCCAAGGAAAGTTCACGATGTAAAAGAGAATTTATTTTCTCATAATTTTCAACCAATTCTCTTGTTTGAACATCAAAAAGTTTAATTTCGTTAATAGTTTGTTTTATATTGAGAAAATCATCGTTCAGCAGGTTATTAGTAATTATCTGGGAATTGGCATGATTTCCTCTGAGAGAGTTTAATTTTAACTCTATTAAGTAATTTGTATAGTGACGTAATTTATCATTAATCGTTTGGCCCTCTTTAACTGATGAAAGAAGATTGTTGAATAAAGAGAGGTGGTTGTTTAACTCCTTTTTAGACTTATCATTGAGATTTTTTAAGGAAGGTAAAGAAGAGTTTGTATTAGATCTAATAGGTTTCAACCAGCTTTTTTGGAAATTTTGAATATTTCCATCAACTGAACTTAAAATATTTACCTCTTTTTTGATTTCACGTAAATTCATGATTTTTATTAAAACTAAAGGATTTATAAAGATAACTAATCAGTAAAGCTGATTACAACCAAAACTGAACAGAAACGTTTATAAACTGATACTCAAAAATAGAGACAAAATGCAGTTAAAAACAATAATTTTTGCTTTAGCAACGGTTTGGAGGATCTAAAGATGTTCTATAAGATAAAAGTAAAAGATTTCATAAGGGTTCCGCCACATATGTTTAATCTTAGTATGAAAGAAGCCGTTTTGGCTAATATTAGGTCAAGTTACGAGAACCACATCTCAAAAGAACTAGGATTTGTAGTAAACGTAGTTGATGTTGCTGATGTTAAAGAAGGAGTTATCGTTCCTGGAGATGGTGCAGGTTTTTATGAAGCTAATTTTGAGATTCTTACTTTCAAACCAGAAATGAATGAATTGGTTTATGGAAAAGTGAGAGATATTACTGATTTTGGAGCTTTTTTGGATATTGGAGGAATTGAAGGAATGGTTCATATTTCACAAAGTATGGATGATTTCGTTTCATTCAGTAAAGATAAGGTCCTTCAAGGAAAAAATTCTTCTCGAAGTCTAAAGGTAGGAGACAAATGTAGAGCAAGAATTATCGCTGTTAGTTACAAAGATTTAAACAACCCAAAAATTGGTCTTTCGATGAGACAAGAGGGGTTAGGTAAATTGGAATGGTTAGAAAAACCTGAAGAATCTAAAGATAAAAAAGAGAAGGAGTAAGCAAATGGCCAAAAAAAAAGCTTGTAAAAAATGCAAATTATTTGTAGAAGGAGACGTTTGTCCAAGTTGTAAAGGGAATAGTTTCACTACAAGTTGGCAAGGAAGATTATATGTTGGAGATGTTGAAAATTCTCTAATTGCAAAGAACACAAACACCAAAATTAAAGGTGAATATACAATTAAAGTAAGATAAGGAGCTAAGATGAAATTAGATATTAAAAATAAAATAGAAAATCCATTGTTAAAAAGAGTGGAAGTTAAAGCAGTTTTAGAGTTTGAAGGAGCTACTCCAAGTAATCAAGATGTGGCTGAGTTAATTTCAAAGCAAGTTAAAGGCGAAGTTGTTGTAAAACAAATTAAAAATAATTTTAGTATGCAATCAGCCAAGATTTCTGCATTTGTTTATGAAAACAAAGAAGCTAAGGATAAAGCTGAAAGAATGACTAAGCACATTAAAAAGAAAATCGAAGAAAAAAATAAAGCTGATGCAGAAAAGAAAGCAGCTGAGGCCGAAGCAAAAGCAGAAGAAACAGCTAAGGAAGAAAACACTGAGCCTGCAAAAGAAGAAGTAGCTGAAGAGAAAGCTAAAGAAGAAAAAGCAGAAGAACCGGCTAAGGAAGAGAAGAAAGAGGGTGAGCAATAATGGCTAAATCAAGTGGTGCTAAGAAAATTGATAAAAGTAAGAAAGAAGCAGTTAAGAAAGAAGGGAAAAAAATGAGTGCCCTTTATGATATCTCCGGCGATTCAATTAAATCTAAAAATAAGTTCTGTCCAAAATGTGGCCCTGGTATGTTTATGGCTAAACATAGTGATAGAGTTGTTTGTGGAAAATGTGCTTACGTAGAATTTCTTAGTAAAAAAGAAGAATAATTTTTTATTTTAAATCTATTTTTTAATATGTCTATTTTTTAATATTTTTAATTAAAGAGATTAAAAAAAGGTATAAGGTAATTAATAAAAAAAAATAATTAATCCATAAATTCTATTCCGAGTTCGGTTTTAATCTCATCTTTCTTTTTATCGAAATATTGATTCCCTTCACCAAAAATCTGTTCAGAACTTACTCCAGTAACAATAAGCATAGTCCGAATAGTTTTCTCTAAATCTTTGTAAATCTGAGCACCCCAAATAATCTTTGCATTAGGATCTAACCTTTGAGAAACAGTTTCCACTATCTTTCTAGATTCGTCCAAGGTTAAACTTTCTCCACCAGAGATGTTAATTAAAGCACCAGTGGCGTTTGTTATATCCACATCAATTAAAGGGTTATCTAAAGCTTTCTCAACGGATTCTTCAGCCCTATTCTCAGAATCAGATTCACCAACTCCAATCATAGCTACACCCCCTTCACTCATGACAGCTTTAACATCAGCAAAATCAAGATTAACTAATCCTGCTTTAGTTACCAATTCGGCAATTCCCTTAACCGCATTGGTAAGAATTTCATCAGCTACCTTGAAAGCAGTTTGAAGAGGTAAATGAGGAGCCATCTCTAAGAGCTTCTCATTAGGGATAAGAATCAACGTGTTAATGCTCATCTCTAACTTTTCCAACCCAATCATTGCATTCTCAAAACGATGTGAGCCTTCCATGGTAAAAGGTATTGTAACTATTCCCACAGATAAAATGCTCATCTTTTTAGCTAAATTAGCAATAAATGGAGCACTTCCAGTACCAGTACCACCACCAAGACCAGCAGTGATAAAAATCATGTCAGAACCTTCAATTAACTTCTTAAGATCATGTTCATTTTCTTTAGCAGACTCTTCACCAATTTTAGGATTAGAACCAGCTCCCAATCCTTGAGTTAATTCTTTACCAATAAGCAATTTCTTATCAGCAGTAGTGTATAATAAATCCTGGGCATCTGTATTTATAGCGATGGTTTCAAGACCTTTAATCCCAACTTCAGAAATTCTGTTGATAGTGTTATTTCCTCCACCACCACAGCCAATAACTTTAATCCTTGTTTTATGGCTAGCAATAAGTCTTTCCAGCTCTTCATCCATTAGAGAATTGGCTTTCGAATGAGTTATCTCTTGGGCATAATGATGCTTTGGAGCAGTACTTTGAGAACCTTCATTAGAAGTAGCTCTTTGAGCTTGATTATTTGACGAATTGTTCGAAGAATTGGTTTGACTTTGTTTGTAATCATCCATTTTTTATTTCCACCCTTTTTAGTAGAAAATTTAAGAAAGCAGGAGTATATAAAGATTATTAAAGTAGAAAAGTGGAGTTATAAATTGAATTTAAGAAGGCGGCGAAGAGGCCTTAAAATCAATCTTATCAAGTTTAGTTAACTCTGCCAACTTCGTACCTAAGACGCTGGTAAATTGTTCAGGTAAAGCCGAAGGTAAACTAATTGTAGCCGTTTTTTCTTTTAGCTCTACTTTCATTTTATCAAAAGGAATTTGAAGTGTAGAATTTAAAAAAGAAGTAATCTGTTCTTTAACATCGGTCACTTTACGATTAATTTTGAAAGTGTAAACAACCTCTCTTCCGGCTAAAGGATGGTTAAAATTTACGATGATTCTTCCACCAGAAACTCGAGATACGGTTCCAATCTCACCATCGACATTTATTTGTAATCCTGGTTGAGGTTGCATTTTATGTTCCCTAAAAGTATTCATAGGAATAATTTTCATTTTCTTAATATCTCTTTTTCCAAATGCTTCTTCAGAAGATAAGGTAATGGTATATTCTTTGCCAATTTCTTTACCGGCCAATTGGTCATCTAAACCAGGAAGAAGTTGTTTCTCACCTACGGCAATAATTGCAGGTTTATATTTAGCATTTTCTGAAGAAAATTCATTTTCTTTGGCAACTTTTTCAAGGGTGGTATCAAAGACTGTACCATCTGTTAATTTACCTGTGTAATCAATTTCGATAAAATCGTGAATTTTAATTTTTTCAGACATTTTGTTTGTGGTAGAATGCTTCTTTATAAGGTTTTTTGTTGAGCATTAATAAAATCCATGACTTTCTCAGCTACTTCCACAGCAGAAGGAATCGTTGAATCAACAACCAAATCGTAATGCTTCTCATCATAAGGATTCATTTGATAATATTTCTGATAACGAGCAATATCATTCTTCTGACGTTCTTCAGTTTTCTTTTGCAATTCTTCCAAAGAATTAACTTTATCTTGGTTTCTCTCCGATTCAAGATTCTTTTTCTGTAAATCTTGCCAAATCCTTTTAGAACCAACAGGTAAATCAACTTTTACATATACTTTAATAGATTCAGGTATGAAATGAAACATCGTTCTTCCTTCAACTACAACCACATTTCCCTGATTCTCTAGTTCTCTAGCTTGAGCAGCTGCCCTCTCATCTACATCAACATCTGTCTCGGGATGTTCCAACCCATATACATTTAGCTCTTCCAAAGTCATTCCTTTTTCTCGAGCCAACTCCCTCCTTATGCCACCAACATAGATTCTTTTAGCATTAAGTTTGTCAATAAGGATCTTAGCAACGGTAGATTTTCCGCTTCCTGCATTTCCAGAGATTGTTATAATCATTTTTTTTAGTAATCAAAGTTTATTATTAAGAGTTGCGATTACATCAAAATGAATTAAAGAAAACTCATCTTATTTTTTCATATTCACTTTTTTTCAAATCGCCAAATTTATCTTTAAACCATTGATTGGACCAATAAACAGAAGATTTTATCAAACCCCATTTCTCAAAACGGCGAGTAGAATTGGTAGCGGTTGTTTTAATTAATCCAAATTTTCCCTGTTTAAGCAAACGGAGAATTAATTTTCGATGTTCCCTTACAACAAGGTCAGGGTTGTATCCATTAGCTCTTTCAAAATCATCTTTTCTACAAATTAGGACCCCACTACATCCCTTATAGATTCCAGTAGAATGATAAAAATTTTTGAAATTTGATGCTAGACGATATTTAAAATTTTTTTGATCAGGTCTAACTAAAGTAGTTGCTACAATATGTTTATTTGAGAACTGCTGTTTTATCTGATAAAGAGCGTCTCTTTGTAAGGTCGTATCTGCATCAACAAATACCAAATATTTCCCACTAGCTTTGCTGACACCATGATTTCTGGCTCTGCTTACATTAGCTACGTTAAGATTTAGATGTTTAACTTTATCACTGACTCTCTTTTTTATAATTTCTTCAGTCTTATCGGTGCAACCATTTGTAACAACAATGGTCTCAAAGTTTTGATAAGTTTGATTCATTAAAGAATGGAGAGTTTTACGAATATAATTTTCTTCATTATGCGCCGGAATAATTATGGAGAAAGTTGGTTGCATACTTCTTGTTGAGATAGAAACTTAAAAAGGATTGTTATCCTAGAGAATATATTTTTATTGAACATAATTTATTGCGATATAGATTTTCAAAGAGTCAAATAATTAGCTGCCCATAACATTCCTGAATCTGAATAGTAAAAAGGAGTTTTATAGACCTTGCCCTCCTTAGTAAATACTTCCATGAAATTTTTATGTTTCTCAATAAGCTCCTTATACTTCTCTTTATACGAATCAGCTCTATCTTTGTCAACACTTCCAACCAATTTTACATATAAAGGGCCAAAGTGCATCCAGATTGCATCACTTTCATAATTATATAAAAAGAATTCCTGCCAAATAAACTTGACACCTTCCCGAGAATTTGTATATTTCAAAGGGAAAGGGATATCCAAATTAGCTTCTTGAATTGCATGTAATGATTTTTTCAACATATCTTCATTTGTTATGGCTCCAGATAAGAAAGGGAAAATGTTAGCATCTCCAGCAACATATTCCTTTTTTCTCAAATCATCATAGAAATATGAACCATTCCAAAAATGTCTTTTTATCAATCCGGGGTAGTCGTATCTCTTAAAAGGATTATCTAACTTCATTGATTGTAAATCTTTAGCTAACATGGCAACAAGAGAATTACTATAACAAGAACTTCTACGAACTGCAAAATCCTTCATTGAAGAGAAATGTTCGTCTGGTTTTACTAAACCGGTTTCTTCGTTAATAAAAGTAATGAAATATTTTCTGATCTCTTTGTTTAGGAAAGATTTGAAAGAATGGTAGGGAAATTTAGATATTTTAATACTATGAATTAACCAAGGTAATGAATCTGCTGCTTCTTTTGGAAAATCAAAAGGTTTACCTCCTGGTGTAATGGTAGTGGTTATTTTTTGAAATTTTTTAAATCTGTTTAATGCATATCTTAAAGTGTGGTGAACTTCTTTATTATATTTCAATTTTACAAGAGAAAAAGTACATAATCCAAAATCTCTAGTCCAAAATTGAGTAAAATTCTGAGTTGAAGTCATAAAAAAACGTCCATTCCAGCAATCCTTCACAACTTTACAACATATATCATCGGCGTTTCCCTCATATTTAAAATTAGCAAAACGATTCTTTAAGCTTGAGGAAAAGATTCTTCCTCCCTGAGTTAAATAATCAAGAACTGAAGCCATGATAACTCAAGTAGCTCATAGATATAAAAATTTATTGGAAATCTGGACTATCCGTAAAATTTCCGGGAAGTAATAGCGAAAAGTTTAAAATATTGTTACTACTAACAGAAGTATGAGTAAAAAAGAAGAAGAGAGAGAAGATTCCCCTGCATATAAGTATTTCAGTATTTTGAAAAGGTGGAACAAGATTTCTAAAGTCAAAGTTTTAGCTGAGATGATGCAACCATTAAGAGAATCATCCAAATTATTCTCCTTTCTTTATGATAAAACAAAAAAGCTATATAAAGAATTGCCTCCAAGGAAAAATGGCGAGAATCCCTTTGTTCATCCACTGAATACTGTTTTAAATCTACAAAGGGCTAAAATAACTGATGAGATTATTCTATGCTGTGGTTTAATTCATGATTATGTTGAAGAAAAAGTTGATATTTACCAAGTTAAGAAAAAAATAAATAAAAAAAGTAAAGAAGGGATAGTTATTCTAGACAATTATGAGGAAGTAGTTTTTAAAGAACTTAAAAATGATTTAACCAGTTTCTGTAAAAAAGAAGAAATAGACTTAAAATCTGTTGATAAAATTATTAAAACTTTAAAATTATTAACAAGACATAAAAGAGATTTCTACTATCGATCAATTTCTAATATTTTCACTCATAAAAATCCAAAAATTAAGGAGATGGCAATTAAAGTTAAACTAGCAGATAGAACCCACAATATTCTATGTGTCGATTGTTTCACCGAGCAAGAAAGGATTTACCAAGCTTTCAAAAACATTTTTATCCTAAATAGTGTAAAAAAATATCTCTTTGAGAATTATGGTAACAAGATTTTCAATGGAAAAACGTTTCATTCTGCAGAAAGGTTATTCAACAAATGTTGTAAAGCTACTTTTGAAGCATTCTTTGAAATTTCATTAGGGGGGATAAAAGGAGGAATTTTTGGAATTATTCCCATGTTGCAACTTTCATTCAAAAAATATGCTCTAGAAAGAGAGGGTATTGAAGTAGTTACCAAGCTCAACAAAAATGAAACCCATTTAATAAGATTATTTCAAAATGTTATTAGGAAATATGATTCAAGGTTACATCATGAGTGGGAAAAGTTTGAGAAAATCAAAGCTAGTGAAATCGAATATTGTAAACAATTTTTTAAAGATTACAAGTTTAATGAAAAACAAATTAAGGCAATTATTGATTACAAAGATGCTTATGCTTTAAGAGAAGTTGTAACGTACCTTCTTTACAAACCAAAATATGTTATTGGCAGATTCTATTACTCACATTTATTCAGAAAACATTGATTAATTGTAAATTGATTAATTAATTATTATTAATTAAGAAAAATAGATTAGTTTGGCATGATTTTCTCAACAAGAAGTTTAACTGGCCGTAAACACATCTCCTTAAAGGAATCTTCACCTTGAGCGGCTACATGATTAGTAAAAATTAAATTTCCTTGGAGAGAGGTCTTTTCTTGGAGATTTGTTTTAAGATTATCTGAAAAAACATCTAGACCATTTCCTTTAAACTTAGAATAATGATTTAACAAAGAAGCTTCATCAATAACCTCTTCTCTGGAAGTGTTTACAAAAAAGGAGCCCTCTTTCATATTGGAAAAAACTGAGTCACTAATAAGGTTTGCAGTGTGTTTGTTCAAAGGAACATGAACGGTTAAAATATCTGCAGATTTGGCAACTTCTTCAAAACTTTTCATTTCGACTTTTAATTCTTCAAGAAGAACTGGATCTTGTTCAATAACATCAAAGGCAACAACCTTAGCTCCAAAACCAAGGAGTTTTCTGGCAACAAGTTTGCCAATGTAACCAAGTCCAATAATCCCTACCGTTTTCCCCTTCATTTCCGGAAAAGGTTTTTCTTGTCTTAACAATGATAGCATTAAAAATAAAGTGTGTTCGGCCACGCTATTAGCGTTACTTCCTGGACAAAAAAGAAGTTCAATATTCCTTTCTTTAAGGAGGTCTAAATCAAGATTGTTTAAACCAACACTGCAACTAACCACATACTTTAGCTTTGGTAATAAGTTAAGTTGTGATTCTTTAAGTTCGGTGTAAGTTCTAAGAACGATTGCTTCAGTTTCTGGGTAAGTAGAGTTAGGAAAATTTTCAACAGAAACTTCTTGCAGTTCAGTATTTTGTTGAAGAAGGTTGTGAGCTTCTTCATGTATTGGTCCTACTAAGAGCGTTTTCATAACATCAAGTTTAAAGAAGTCATTTATATAGGTTGTGAATGTTTGGAATTCATTCTAATCCAAAAGAAAGAGAGTTATATTCGTCAGTATCATAAACACAAATCCCCTCTTCCTTAAACAAAACAAATTCCTTGACTCCAGAATCAAGAGCCATCTTACTACAAATAGTACAATAAGGGTCTCCCGCCTTTTCCTTCTCTCCCCTTTCATCTAAACGAATAAAGTATAATCTTGAACCAATTATTTTATCAGAACTCGTTTTAAGGGCCTCCATGATAGCTCTTTGTTCAGCATGAACACAGCAAGTTTTATCAGACTTAAAATCAGAAGAAAGACTATCCTTTATACAATATTCAAGAGTAACATCTTGGGGTGGAGAATTGAAACCAGAAGAAATAACTTCTCCATCTTTAACAATAACTGTTCCACATCTTGAGCGATAACAAGAGGAGTTTAATGCTATCTCAGTAGCTCTGTTAATGAACCTTAGAGCCTCTATTTCTTCCTCACCACTTAAATATCTCATTATTAGTTAGAAGGGATACAAATTAAAAAAGATTTCTACTATTTTTTCCCAAATATACAATTTTATACAAATTTTGAATGAAAAGAGCCTTCACTTTATGTTTATCCAACAATTTCTTAACAACCTTCAAAGTAGCTAGACCTTCCGCATGCTTCTTTTTCCTTTTCAAAAAATCTTCGGCTTGATACTTACTTCTACCTTTTCCAATCAATTCACCAAATAATCTATTTCTTGAATCTCCAAAACAAGAAGTCATAATATCAACCTCCCAAGAGTTTGTTAAAGTAGATACCTCCTTGGCCCCCAATTTCTTTGCTAAAGATTTCAATTCATTAGTGGAATGAGAGATGAAAAAAGCTTTTGTAGAATATCCTAGCTTCAAACCATCCACAATTCCTGCTCCAATAGAAATTACATTCTTGAAAGCACCACCTAACTCTACCCCCACAATATCCTTAGTTAAATTAATTTCCATAGAAGTGGGTTTGAACAAATCTTTTAAAACCAGTCTAGCCTTTTTATTCTCACAACCAATATCAGCAGAGACAGGATTACCTGAAACTAAATCGTGAGCCAACATCCCTCCGGAGAGAGTTGCTATTGGGTTTGAGGCCCTTCTTTTAAGAGACTTTTTTAGTGATTCCTTGATGACTTCAGACATTCTTTTGTTTGTTTTTCTTTCCAAAGCTTTAGAAACATTAAGAATAATAGCTTTTTTTGGGATTAAATTGGAAATCATAGCGACAGCATTTCTCAATAATTGTGCTGGAACAGCCATTATTACAAGTTCAGAGTCACTTAAACATTCCTCTTTACTTATTGTAGCAGAAACATTTTTCCCAGCAAAATGTGATTTATGAAAAAAAGGATGCTTTCGCTTGTCCTGCAAACTTTTTACAATATTATGTTGAACATCATAGAAATAAACACTAGTTTTATTATGAAAGCGACTGAGAAAAATTCCCAAAGCATAGCCAAAAGAACCACATCCTATAATAGAAATTTTCTTAATCATTTAACCTAGCAAGTTTTTACTATTTATTAATCTTGCCTTAGACGTAGAAAAGAGAAAAAAAAACTGAAATTATAGATATTTAAGAAAATTGAAAAATTGTTAAGAAATCATAAAAAATATTACAAATTTCCAAACACTTTTTGATAATTTTTCCAAATTTGATCAGCAACTTCATTCTCAGTTAATTTCTTTATTTCAGCTATTTTTTTGATAGTTTCTCTTACATAAGCGGGTTCATTAACCTTATCTGGAAAAGGAGATAACCAAGGAGCATCAGTTTCAGTAAGTAATTGAGTTAAAGGCACAATCTCAGCGATGATCTGAAAATTTTGTGCTTTGACGATATTTGGAGGGATTGAAAAGTAATATCCTAATTTAGCAGCTCTCTTAATCAAATGTTTTCTTCCTGAGAAACAATGTAAATCTACTGGGGTTTCATTATTTGGCAATTCTTCCTCTAAGATGTCAATACATTCCAATTCAGCTTTTCTTGAATGGATTACAATAGGTTTCTTGATTTTTTTTGCAAACTGAATTATTTTTCTAAAATTCTCAGATTGCTGTTTCAAAGTTTTCTCCTTATCGGCCCAATGGAAATCCATCCCAATTTCTCCAATTGAAACAAATTCGTCTTGGTGTTCTTCCATAAATTTAAATTCTTGATCCAAATTAATTTTTCCAATTTGACGAGGCAAGCCTGTTTCATCAGCAGCCAATCCTAAAGCATCTATGGGATAGATTCCTAAAGAAGCCTTGATTAAAGGATATTTCTTTGATAATTCTAAAACTTCTCTATTTGCAGCAGTATTGACACCAGAAACTACAATTGCTTTCACCCCAACCTTTTCAGCATTTTTGAGAACTTCATCTATCTTTCCCACAAATTTTTGATGGTTCAAATGACAATGTACATCTACAAGGTTCATCTCAAGCAAAGATTTTCATTCCTTTATTATTTTTGTGGTTAATTTTATATAATAAGAATTGGAATAGGCTTAAGAAACAACAAATCAGCTAAGATAATAAAAAAATGGGATTTCCTTTTTCGAATCAAAAAAGAAGAGAACAATACATTATTGGAAGTGCAGATATAGCTCCAACTTTACCAGATTGTGATTCGTATGGCATAACATTTGTTCTAGAAGATCAGAGAGGAGAGCAGAGTAATTATAGAATTTCTGATGTTGAAAAATTCTGTCAAATGATGAACGTTCAATATGGAGCCGACCTTGTTGGAAGATCAGTTGTTGGGATTACTTATCCAGGAGAGATTCAACCTAGCCAAATAAGTCCCATGGAAACATTCCTTACTAGAGAACTTTGGAAAGTCGTACCAGGGACTGATATTGAATTTAGAGGTGGGTGGAAAATGGTAGAAGAAGGAAAAATTAAAGCAGGAAGCTTAGGTGGAAGGCTTTGGAGTTATGCACCTCAAGAAGACACCTACATTTCTATTACTCGATGGCCTTCACAAAGTGCATTTCTTAGATCAGGAAGCAGAAATTTTTCTAGGAGAGTAAGAGAAGTAAATCCTCAAACATTGAAAAGATTAGATTTAGATACATTTGTTCAGGCATATTCTCCAAGCAGGTTTATTGTAAAAGAAGATTTGTGGATTCAAAGGTAAAAGTTCTCCCATCCACGTTTTGTTACTCCTTTTTAGTTGTAAAAAACAAAACATTTATATACTAAAGAATCAAATGGTAGATATGAATAATATTATAAGATATTTGGTTGGACTTATCGCAGCCGCTACTATAAGTTGCTCCGAACCACCTAAATTCGTTGAATCAAGAACTGACAAAACATGGACGCACTTCAAGTATGAAGGTACGTTAGATGATAAGCTTGCAATTTCTGATGAATTTGATGAAATGGATCAAAAGAAAGGTAATCATTGTGACAATACGGGAGATTTAAATGTATACTCTCAAGGTGAGAACACATATATTAAAGCAAGATGTGGGTCTCAACAAAAGAAGTTCAGACGGAAAAAACGAAAAGGAACAAAAAGAAAAAAGAAATCAAAAACACCAAGAATGAGGGCGTTAGGGTATCCAATGGATCCAGCCACAACTCGAATTACTAGCCGTTATAGAACTGGTCATCGACCAGGTCACGATGGTATTGATATATCAAGTAAAGTTCCTGGAAAATGTGAGGGAATGCCAGTTTATGCCGCAGAGAAAGGAAGAATTCTTGCTGCATGTCCTGATGGACAAGGTAACAAAAACAATGGTAATTACGTAAAAATAAAACACCCTAACGGTTTTTCTACAATATACATTCATTTGAGTAAATTAAACGTTCCAGCAGATTGTAAAGGAAGGAAAAAAATGAAAGTAAAAAAAGGTCAAACAATTGGATATTGTGGAAATACTGGTAATTCAAAAGGGGCCCATTTACATTACGAAATAAGAAAAAATGGAAGACATATTAATCCTTTAAAGTAAACTTTATAAAAAATGCCTCTTTTTCTTACATTATGTCTTCAGTTCGTAAGCGTGGAAGTTAATCTCTTTTTCTAGATGGCATTATAATTTTATATGATTATTTTAACATAATAAAAATTTAGTTAATAAATTTTGAGAGTAAGTTTTGTGTGGAGGTATAAATGAAAATTACAACAAATCATGGCGAAGGGTCACAATTAATAATTGATGCATTTGAATGCAATCAGAAACTTGAAAGTATTGAAGCAATTGAAAAGTTTCTTCTAGATATAGCAGATGACATAGATATGACTCCTATTTCAGAACCTAAAGTAATCAATCATAAAGCTGAGAAAGAAGAAGATTCAGGAATTACTGGTTTTTTAATTATTGCAGAAAGTCATATTAGTATCCATACTTATCCAAAGAAGAAATTTGCATCTATTGACATCTTTTCTTGTAAAGAATTTGATTATAATCGAGCAGTAGAATATACAAAAACAGCATTTGCCCCAAAAAGAGTTCAACATAATATCTTGCATAGGGGCCATTCTGAAGATTTTGATGGTTCTAAGTTTTGCAAGGAGGTAAAAGGGTTTGAATTAGATGATTCGATGACTATCTCAGATTTCTTAGAAAAAAGTAAAACTATTGGTTTTCAAGCATCACATCTTGGCGAATCGCTTGATATTCTACGGAAGATGAAAGAAAATAATTCAACAATTTTTTTATCATTTACATCAAACATGGTTTCTTCTGGACTCAGAGAAATCTTTGCACAAATTGTAAAAGAAAAACTAGTTGACATAATTATCACTGGAGTTGGTTCTATTGAAGAAGACATCATGAAATCAAGAAAACCCTTCCTTATAGGGGACTTTGATGCTAATGATATAGAATTACATAGAAAAGGAATTAATCGAATAGGAAATGTCTTTGTAGAGGATGAACATTACGAGAAGCTGGAAGATTTTTGTGTTCCAATCTTTTCGGAATTATTTGAAAAGCAAAAAAATACAGGAAAACTGTGTTCACCTTCTGCATTAATACGTGCCATGGGTGAAAAAGTGGAAGATCAAAATTCCATTTTATATTGGGCAACTAAAAATGACATCCCTATTTTTTGTCCTGCAATCACCGATGGTGCAATAGGGTTACAATTATACTTCTTTAAACAAAAACATAATGATTTTGGAGTTGACACAACAGATGATATGAAAGAACTAGCATCATTCGCCCTTCATGCAAAATCTACAGCAGGAATTATACTTGGAGGAGGTTTCGCGAAACATCACCTTATTGGAATTAACATTCTTCGCGAAGGATTAGACTATGCTATCTATGTGACAACAGCAAAAGAGGGAGATGGTTCTCTTTCAGGAGCAAGACCAAGAGAAGCTAAATCATGGAGTAAGTTACGTGAAACTGGTACCACTACTTGTATTGAAGGAGATGCCACAATTATATTTCCTTTACTTGCAGTTGGCATGAAAAAGATACTAAAAGAAAGGAAAGTTGAAGACATCAATTAAGAGATAAATAATATAGAATAGAAAATGAAAAACATCAGGAAGTGTAGAAATGATTGAATATTTGTTGTTAGTTGTACTTAGTTTAATTTGTGGTATTAGTGTAAAATATACAGACATTTTAGAAGATTCAAGAAAAACTAAAACGATAAATAGAATATTACATGGTGGAATTTATGGATTATTACTATTCATAATTATTCTATTATTTCCAAATGTTGCATCTTTGTGGGTTGGAACAGTAATAGGTCTACTTTTAATAGGAAAGATTGATGGTCTAGGACATTATGTTGGGGTGGGATTATTTTTACTGCTAGTAATTTTACAGAAATTTGAAGTGTCTATTTTGCTTGCATCAATATTTGTAGTTGTTAATGTGTTAGAAGAGATTATTCATGACAAATTTAAAAAAGAAATTGGCGAAAGAGGAATTAAAAAAAGATTTATTAGAAAAATAATTTCATATAGACCCTTACTAGAGATAACGACGTTTGTATTATCTGCAGTAAGTGGAAATTGGGCATTATGGATTGCGTTATTGTCATTTGATGTTGGATATATATTTATAAAAAAATTTGAATAATAATAATATAATAAT
Organism: uncultured Methanosarcinales archaeon; assembly: GCA_964552945.1. GTDB lineage: Archaea > Nanobdellota > Nanobdellia > Woesearchaeales > GW2011-AR9 > CAZEAB01. The sequence goes on along the minus strand of CAZKIP010000002.1, from coordinate 2,262 downwards.
TAAAAAAATGAAATGGATGAACTTACCAGAAAAGTACTCTTCAAAAGAATCAAAGTTTGCGATACTTCCTATTCCCTATGAAAAAGATGTCACGTATGGAGAAGGAGCATCAAAGGGGCCTGAAGAAATAATTAAAGCGTCTAGGCACTTAGAGTATTATGACGACCAGTTTGATTGTGAACCTTTTGAAAAAGGAATTCAATTATTAGATTCAATTGCAGGAAATACTCCTGAAGAGATGATTAATAACATACAAAACATTGTCAAAAAATACCAAGATAAATTTATTATAGGAATAGGAGGAGATCATGCCGTAACATTAGGTATAACAAATCACTTACCAAAAGATACTTCTATAATTCAATTTGATGCACATGCTGATTTCAGAGATTCTTGGAATAATTCAACTTTAAACCATGCATGTGTAGCAAGGCAATTAAGCAATAAACATTCAATATTACAAATAGGAATTCGTTCAATGGATGTTGATGAAAAAAACACATTGGATCAGAACGAAAATGTTTACACAATTAGCAGTTACAATTATTCATTGGAAAAAGTAAAAGAATTATTACCAAAATTAAATAATAAAGTATACATTACAATAGATGTTGATGTATTTGATCCATCATTAATTAGAAACACTGGAACTCCAGAACCAGGAGGATTGATGTGGAACCAGGTTATTGCAGTATTAAATCAAATTTTCAAAGAAAAAGATGTTATAGGAGCAGACATTGTTGAATTTGCACCAAGATACAATTTTGAAGCAGAAGCTTATTCTCTCGCCAAATTAATTTACAAAATTATGGCAATGAAAACTAAAGGGTGATTCTTCCACTTACCTTAGCAGCTGCATATACATCTCGAGCAACACTATGACCAAATATTCCTGAAGATATTTTAATATTAACCATTCCTCCGGCAGTTGTGATTTCAAATTGACCAAAATGATCAAAATCTTTTTTAGGTAAAGCAAGGTAACCAGCATTAGGATGAGAAGAGTCTCTGTATTGAACACTAAAACCAGTTTCAACAAATTCTTGAGCTACCAAATCCATTTCATCGAGAGCCCGGTCATTAATAGAAGAGTTATCACTATTAACAATAGGATTAGTAGAAAGTCCATATATAGTATTATCAACTGACATTATTATTATCCTCCATTTTGATTGTTCAGAAAGGATTTATTATATAAATTTAAGTAAAAAAAGTTAAAAAGAAAAAATTAAAAGTTATCTTTTTCCATCAAATTTTCTGAAAAATCTTTGTTTATTTGGAATGTCTTTTTCAACAGAACGAATAAACAGATACAATTTGGAATTAAGTTGATCAATTTTTTGAGAAAAATGAGAATAACTATATTCATCAAGATATCCTAAATCTTTTGATAATTCAATTAAAACTTCTACCTCATTAGCGGAACCAAAAGAGATATTGAGGTATGAAAAAATTCACGTCTACTAGCTTTAACAGCACCTTCTGCAATGTTTAAAGGAATTGAAACAGATGCGCGACGAAGTTGAGAAGTTATGTTATTTTTCTCATAATCAGGGAATTTGTCTAAAATTTTGTAAATTTCTAAAACAAAGTCATAAGCCAAATGGTAAACTTCCATTTTTTTGTAATATCTTCCCATGAAAATGGTAAGGATGAGAAGTTTTTAAATTTATGTAGGGTAGGGTGGGGGTTTCTTATCGTGAGCTGGGTTTCGTTAATAATTTTGTAAAAGCAGTTTGTTTGATGGAGCTTGCGCTAGAATTAATTTGAATTAAAAAAGGGTGAAAAGAATTAGATAATAGAATTAAATATAATTGAAAGAATATAACATAGCTAAAGCTACATCCTTTTCTAAAAAAAAGAAAATAGTTTACCCAAATGGGTAAACAAAGTTTGTGAATTTATTCCTCTTGCGAGAAATAAAATGAAAAACTATTTGCTGGTAAACAAATTAAATATGGACGTTAGTAAGCGCATGCTGAATACCTCGTTGCCTTGGTACTTACACACCGCTTCTATCAAACCGCTGTTATTGCGATGTCCTATGGTGTCTCTTTTCTAGGTACGCTTCGTGCTTAGATGCTTTCAGCACTTATCGCTTATTGCGTAGCTGCCCGGCCTACCTTATCAGATAACCGGTCCACCAGAGGCAACGAACCTTCGTTCCTCTCGTACTAAAAGGTCCTTCCTTTCAGACTCCAAACATTTCCAGTAGATATCAAACAAACTGCCTCACAGCGTTCTGAACCCAGCTCACGATCC
>CAZKIP010000001.1:0-250908 GCA_964552945.1 uncultured Methanosarcinales archaeon | reverse complement strand
AACAACTACTTGTTCTCTGTGGTTGGAGGAAAGTTCAGGGGGCGCATATGCATTATATTTCTGGAACAATACAAATAGCAATCCTCCTCCAACAATTGTTTCCTCAGAATTAACAAATTTTGGAGATGATTTAACTGGATTACTTAATATGGAATATTTTAATGATACGAGTATTGTTAATTGTACTTTTACTAGTGGGGATAATTCTGTTACTATTAGTGGTGTTAGTACTAATGTTGCTCAAGGTTATGGAGCAGGACTTTTAGCACAAATTACATTGCAAGGACCAGGAGATCCCTCAGGAGTATTGAATGCAACGATTGAAGATTTTAATTATTCTCTTGCGCCGGTTGCAGAAGCAAACTCTGCCCCATCGATAGATACATTAGTTTTAAACTCCACTGATGTAACTACAAACGATACTAATCAGAATTTAACTGCTTATGCAGATGTAAGTGATTCAGACAATGATGTTGTAAATATTGTCCACAACTGGTTATTGAATGGTTCTTCAGTTATGGTATTGAATATGCCTTTTTTACCAAATGATGGAAATGAATCTGGTTCCACTCATGATTATGCTCTTGGAAATAATGGGGCTGTAGAAAGTGCGACCTGGAATTCCACCGGGGGCTTTGACGGAAATGGAAGTTATGAATTTGATAGTATTGATAATTTTATCTCTTTAATTGATGGGACTCAGTTTGAGCCTCCTTCCAACTTCACTTTAGAAGCTTGGGTTTATGTAAAAGGAAGTGGTAGTAATGAAGGTTTGAATGGGATTATTAACAAAGATGGTGGTTTTACTGAAGGTTTTTATTTTTCCATTGGTGATTCTTCAGCTCCCACTGTTCAGTTTGGTACAGGTGATTCCGGTGCAAGCGACATAGAAACCACAACACAGTTAACTCTTAATACTTGGAATCATGTTGTAGCCAGTTACAATGAAAGCAACACTTCCATCTACATTAATGGTATTTTGGATCTAGTGGGGACGAGAACAGGTACTATTGGTTATAGTACGGGAGATCTGGAGATTGGAAGGAGTGCGCCCGCTCCTCCTGGGATGGAAGGCTATTTCAACGGGTCAATAGATGATGTTCGCATATGGAACAGAAGTTTAACCCCCCACCAAGTTTCCGCTCTTTACAACAATAGAACAGATTTAATCGTTTCCCAAGAATTAAGTATGGCAGACAATTGGACTGTAGATGTAACTCCAAATGATGGGACTGAAGATGGTGCAATTGTAAGAAGTAATCAATTATTGGTTTTGGATGTTGCTGCTCCCGGTAATTCTCCTCCTGAAATAGACACTTTAGTTTTGAATACTACAGATGTTTCAACAAATGATACAAATCAGAATTTGACTGCTTATGCTACAACTTCCGATGGGGACTCTGACCCAGTTAAAGTAATTTACAATTGGATGGTTAATGGAACTTCGATAACTACTTTGAACATGCCATTTGAAGCTGATGAAAATCAAAATGCAACTGACTTTTCCGGTTATGGTAATAATGGAACTGCCAATGGAGCAACTTGGAATGCAACCGGAGGATATGATGGTAATGGAAGTTATATGTTTGATGGTGTTGATGATTACATTAACATTCCATCATCAGTTATTATACCGGATGCATTTGCAAAATCAATTTGTATGCGGTTTAAAATAGATTCTTTTAAACAATGGGGTAGATTATTTATGTGGAATGATGGTACAAACAGAGTTGTGGTTGCAACAGGAACTAATGGAAGAACATTGGGAGGAACATTAAGCGATAATACTGACAATAATGATGAAACTGCCGAGGTATTGAATACAGGAGTTTGGTATCACACTTGTTATACCTATGATGGTTCAACAATTATATACCTTAATGGTTCCGTAATTAGTGCAACTAATGACGTTGGTAATTGGGGAGTTACTGATCAGGGGGTATTTGTAGGTGCAAGGGTGGGGGCATCAGCATATTTCAATGGTACAATTGATGAAGTAATGGTATTCAATCGTTCTTTAACTGCAGAACAAGTTTCTGCTCTTTACAACAATCGTACAGATTTAATTGTTTCTCAAGAAATCTCTGCTCAGCAGAATTGGACAGTAGATGCGACACCAAATGATGGTGCCGAAGATGGAAATACCATAAGAAGTAATGATTTGATGGTTTTGGATGTTGCTCCAAATAGTCTTCCTTCTGTTGACACTTTAGTACTGAATAGTACCGATGTGGCTTTGAACACCACCAACCAAAACTTAACTGCTTATGCAGATACGAGTGATGGAGATTCCGATCCAGTTAAAGTAATTTACAACTGGTTCTTAAACAATAATTCTTTGACTCTTTTGAACATGCCATTTGAACCAGATGGTAACCAGAACACTACAGATTATTCTGGATTTGGAAATGGTGCAGATATAACGGGTGCTCTCTGGAATCCTTCTGGTGGATATGATGGTAATGGGGCTTATGATTTTGAATCTGCCGATACAGAAGATTACATTAATGTGTCTTGGATAGCAGGAACTCACCATGACATTACAGTTTCTTATTGGCTTTACCCAGAGAGTTTAAGTGGCGCAACAATTCCTGTATCTTTCCCTAACTCTGCTGGGCAAAACGAATTTAATTTATTTGTTAATGCTGATGGTTCTATTGATCCATTTCTAAATAATGTTGACCAGGACACCTACGCCGCAGGCACAATTATTGCTGGTAAATGGCAGCATGTTGTAGTTACATATAATAGTTTAATCTTGAAACTCTATATAGATGGAAAATTGAATGCTTCAACTAATGTTTCTCTTGCTTTAGATTTCGACGATTGCCCTATCTTGATTGGTGCAGAAGCAGACCCGGGTGGTTGTGACTCAAGTTTGGGCAATTGGTGGGATGGGAAGGTTGACGAATTGATGATTTGGAATCGTACTTTGACTGCAGAGCAAGTCAATTTACTTTACAACAATCGTTCCGATATTATTGCCTCTTCTGAAACTACTGGAAATGGTTCTTGGAAAGTTTCTGCCACACCAAACGATGGAACAGGAGATGGAACTCAAGTGAACTCATCAGAATTAATAATCATGAACAATGTCCCGCAAATAACAGCCATTGCAATCAATTCTACGAATCCAGAAAATAATAATACTAATCAAAATATAACTGCCCATGTTACCTCTAGTGATCTCGAAGATGATGTTAAAATAATTTATAATTGGTATTTGCATAATAACTCTCTCTCTGCTTTGAATATGCCATTTGAATCTAATGGGGGAGATGAGGCAACTACTTCTAATGATTATTCTGGATATGGCAACGATGCGATTATATCAAATGCTACTTGGAGTGCAACGGCGGGGTATGACGGAAAAGGAGGATATATTTTTGATGGAACAAACGATTCCATAACATTACCAAATTCGGTTTCACTAAATATTACTTCTGAAATAACTATTACTCTATGGATTAAATCTCCTATTGATGTTGCAGTTGGAAGTGAAGCTATGAGTCTCATTGAAAGAGGAACTTACGGAGACCCACGTAATACGATGGCTTTTAAAATTGATGGGGATGGAGATGTCATTAAATTTGACTATGAATATGGGTCTGGAAGTAATTCTAATTCTGCAACCGGCACAACTGACGTAACGGATTCTAATTGGCATTTTGTAGCAGGTAGTTGGAATGGAACTAATTGTAACGTTTACGTTGATGGTGTTCTTGAAAGTTCCGTTTCTTGTACTAATACTCCTGGGCCCTTTAATCAACCATTTATTATTGGTAAAGACATGGATGGGGTAGGGACAAGTAGTATTGATTTTGCGGGCGCAATTGATGATTTAACTATTTGGAATCGTTCCCTTTCTACAGAACAAATCTCTGCTATTTACAACAACAGAACTGATTTAATCGTTTCTCAGGAAACTTCAGTTGGCGATGTGTGGAATTTTTCAGCTACTCCAAATGATGGAACTGTGGAAGGGAATACTAATAATTCAAATTCAATTACAATTAAAACAAAATCCCCTCCCACTATTGACGCTTTAGTTTTGAACACTACAAACATAACATCGAATAGTACTAATCAAAATTTAACTGTTTACGCTACTACTAGTGATGTAGATGATGATGATGTTAAAGTAATTTATAATTGGTTGGTAAATGGAACTTCAATTGCAGTTTTAAATATGCCTTTTGAAGAAGATGGTGATAATAAAGCTACTGATTATTCTGGGTTTGGGAACGATGCGGATATAGATGGTGCTGATTGGAATATAACTGGAGGATATGATGGAAAAGGTGGTTATGATTTTGAAACTGATAACACAGACTACATTAATGTGTCTTGGTCTGCTGGTGCAATGTCAGACATATCAATCTCTTATTGGATTTATCCAGAAAGTTTAGTTGGTGGAACGATTCCTGTACACCTTCCAAATTCTGCTGGAGAAAATGAGTTTAGTTTTTTCATTAATGCTGACGGTAGTGTTGATCCTTGGCTAAATAATGTAGATCAAGATAGTTATCCTGCAGGAACTATTGTTGTTAATAAATGGCAACATATTGTGACTACATTTAATAGTTCAACAATAAAATTCTATCTAGATGGAGAACTGAATGCTTCAACTACCGTTTCTCTTTCTCTTGATTTTGATGATTGTCCAGTTTTGATTGGGACAGATCCAGATGCTGCTGGAAACAATTGTGATGGTTCTTTGGGTAACTGGTGGGATGGTAAGGTTGACGAAGTAATTATTTTTAATCGAACATTAACACCAAACCAAATCAATGCACTTTACAACAACAAAACAGATTTAATTGTTAGCAATGAAACTTCCCCTCAGGAAAATTGGACTGTTGATGCGACACCAAACGATGGAAATGAAGATGGTGTCCCTGTAAGATCTAATGACTTGTTAGTTTTAGCTGTTTCTGCTCCACCCGCTGACCCTTCAGCAACACCAAATATCACAGTAAACCTTACCAACCCTGTAACACATAGTAACGCTACTCAAAATCGCGAATTTAATATTACAGTGAATGTTAGTTGTAATGCAGCTGATTGTGGAAACATTTCCGCAACTTTAATGTTTAACCCTATTGTAAATTATGACTTTGAAAATACTACTTTAGGTGGTTGGACTACTGGAGGAGATGCAGATTGGTCTGTAGTTTCTAATTATCCACAAGAAGGAGTTTTCTCTGCTCAGTCAGGTTCTATTAGTGATAATCAAAATTCTTGGATTAACCAAACTATCTCGGTAAATACAACTTCTCTTTTAACTTTTTATTGGAACGTTAGTTCAGAAAGTGGATGGGATTTCCTTAATTTTTGTCCAGATGCCCCAACATGTACCAGAACTACAGGATTTGATTCACAAATTTCCGGAATTACTGCAATGGCAAAAGTGGAATATGAACTATCGCCAGGGAGACATGTTCTCCATTGGCTCTATGCGAAAGATACAAGTAACCCCGTTGGTGCAGATGCAGGATGGATTGATAACGTGACCGTATATACAAAAGTTCCAAATGGTACCGGAGATATTTTTCACACAATTAGAGAAAACCCTCAAAATGAAACTACCAACTCTTGTCTGGCAGATGCCGAAAATGGAAGTAGTTGTAATGTTGTATGGAAATTAAACGCAACTGGAGGGCTTGCCAATGCTCATAAATTTATTGCGTTAGTAGATACAGATTCAGCAGCAACTAGTGTAAATATCTCCCCAGTAAACATAAGCATCGTAGCTCCCGAGGCTATAGATAATACTGCTCCAACTCTTACTATAGATTTTCCAGAAAATAATACGAAATATAACACGCTCTCAATTCCAATAAATTTCACGGTTGATGATGAAAATTTAGACGTATGTTCCTATCAGCTAGACACGGATGCAAATGTAACGATAGCTAGTTGTTTAAACACAACAATAACTCCTGGTAGGGGTCCCCATAACATTACAATATATGCTAATGACACCTCTAATAACATTGTAAGTTCCGGAAAAATAAATTTTAGTATTAACTTTCTTCCATCTGCAAGTAATTTAGTTCTTAATACTACAGACTTGTCTTCCAATGATACTGACCAAAACCTTACCGCTTATTGGAGTGTAAGTGATGATGACCCAGATTTAATTAGAAATATTACAAATTGGCTTATCAACGGAACCCCATATGCGGTACTTTATCTTCCTTTTGAAGGAGGTTCAAATGCTACCTTTGCCAAAGATTATTCCGGCTATGGGAATAATGCGTCTGTAACCAGTGCAACTTACAATGTTACTGGTTCCATGACTGGATATGGTGCTTACGAATTGGATGGTATAGACGATTTCCTTAATGTTAGTAGTAGTGCTAGTCTTAACATTACCAATGAAATTACAATTATGTTCTGGGTGCAGGACCCGGTAAGTGGATATGGTAATAATTATACAAATTCAAGTACTGTCAGTCCTTGGAACTCTTCTAACGATTGTACATACACTACCGCCAGCGGTGCAGATGATGCCATGAGATCTACCACTTTAGGGTTTGATTTTCCTTTCTTTGAAGGAAATATTAGTAGTGGTGCAACCGTCTATATGGATACCAATGGAAGATTAAGTTTTAGTGATTCTGCATCAGATTATGATCCCTCTGTTTCAGAGATGGAAAATGATCGAATGATTGCAGCTAACTGGCAGGATTATGGTAATGCGGGTTTTAACTTTGAATATTATTGTACCAACCAGGGAGATGCCCCAGATAAATGGGCGTCCTTTTTATGGAATAGTACTTTCTATACTAATGATGGTACAGCCCAAACAGAAATAGTCCTTTATCAAAATGGTACAATCCTAATTAGGTATGGGACTATTGGTTCACATACCGACACTTGGTTTAGAGGAATTAGTAATGGGACTGGTTCTGATTATAGTTATTTTACTGGAACAACGGTTGGCGCAGGGGACACCGATACAGCTTATCGATATGATCCTCCTGCAGCTGCAGCCGAAGCTGCTGCTTCATCAACACTACAAAATAGAACGTTACTAAGTAAAGAAAATAGTTATACTATTGAGATGAGAAACATGACAATATTTGGTTTCATAAACGGAACCGCAGGAAACAACGTTTCTGCAACTATTGATAAAAACTGGACGCATGTTGCAATGACTTTCAATTCCTCAGAGTTAATATTGTACATAAATGGGGGGAGAAATGATAGTGTTGAAATGACGGCAAAAATAAATACTACCATGGCAGATGTTATTATTGGAAATTTAATTAACGGTTCCATTGATGAGGTGTACATTTTCAATCGCTCTCTTTCTGCAGAACAAATTAATGCGCATTATAACAATAAGACCGGGGTAATCGTTTCCCAAGAAACTACTAATGGTCAGAACTGGACTTTAGATGTAACGCCAAACGATGGTTATGAAGATGGTACCACGATAAGATCTAATCAATTGATTACAAATGAAGGAGCTCCAGCAGGAAACTCCCTACCCACCATAGATACTTTAGTTTTGAACACCACTAACATAATTTACAACAATACTGCTCAAAATTTAACTGCTTATGCAGATACCAGCGATGCAAATTCAGACCCAGTAAAAGTAACCTACAACTGGTTCTTGAACGATACTTCAATTACAGTATTGAACATGCCTTTTGAACAGATTAATGCAACAGAAACCGACAATGCTTGGGATTATTCTAGCAATGTAAACAATGGTTCTGTGTATGGTGCCACTTGGAATTCTAGTGGTGGTCATGATGGTAATAGTAGTTACAAATTCGATGGAATTAATGATAAAATAGAGATAAGTGACAATGCTGCTCTTCGCCCTGGAATTAAAGAATGGTCTACTTCCTTATGGATTAAGCCTCCAGATTTGGATCAAAATGGTCCTTTTATTGCCAAAAGACTTGCAAGTGGCACCTTTAATCAATTCCAACTTCTTGTTGGTACAATAACTGGCGGAGGCTCTGTAACTCCTAGTAAAAAAGTATCCATTATTCTTAGGGAAGCTGCTGTAGGAAATTGGTGGTTTAGTACCAATGATGATATTGCAGATGGAGATTGGCACCATATTGTTTTTGTTAGAGCCATAGATGAAGATAATAATGAATTATATATCGATGGCTCTTTGGCTACCCTTACTCTAGCAAAAAATGATGGGGGTACAATTCAAGATATTGATAATACTCAACCATGGTTATTGGGGAATGATAATGGAGCAAATTATTACAATGGTTCTATTGATGAGGTATTAATTTTTAATCGTACTTTGTCTGCAGAACAAATCTATGAAATTTATAGCAATCGTACAGATTTAATTGTTTCTCAAGAAATTTCTGCTGAAGGTAATTGGTCAGTAACAGCTACACCAAACGATGGAACCGGAGATGGAAATGCAGTAACAAGTAATTATCTAAGTATAAACGCAATAACTTCTCCTTCACTTGTATCTTTTATCAACAACAAAAGCACTAATGATAATACGACTGAACTTAATTGGAGTGATTTAGGAGATGAGGCTTCTTCTTATGAATTGTTGATTGCCAACTTGTCAGATTTTTCTGCACCATCTATTGTCCTTAATATTACTAATTTGTCAGAGAATAATTATACAATAAATACTGGTCAAGCCCTTAGGGATGACAACTATTTCTGGAAAGTAAGGGGTTGTTATAATGATGATTGTAGTCCTTTCAGTCCTGATGACACATTTGTGATAGATACAATAAATCCCTACATTATTTGGACAACTCCAAGTGAAGACAACTCTAGCCATTTTTCTGAAAGCGAAATATTATGGGATGTTGATGTAAATGATTCTAATCTTTTTGACGTCTTTATGAATGTTACTAATAGTTCTGGTGAACCATTTTATACAGAGCAAAATTCGAATATTATTGGAGATTTTTATGGGTTCTCTAACACTACAGATTTTAGTACTTGGAAGAAGGGGACGTATGATGTGTTTGTAAGTGGCAGTGATGACCACACCTATGGTAGTTTACACGGATTATCTTTTAACATTGGTAGTAACGGAATTAATTTTAGTAAAGGTAAATTTAGTAAGAAAATATTTGTGGGATATCATTTGAATGGAGATTTTCATCTTCTTTCAGCTGCTCAAGTAAATACTTATGATGTAAAATTTGGTGCAGTAACTGTAAATAACGAATACAAATGGGAAATGAATTTTACTCGCCCACAGACGGACGTGCAGTTTGGTTTTGCAATTCCTGCAGAAGGACTTATTTTAAGAGATGCGAGCAGGGGTCATTTTATTTGGAAAAAATGGTATTTTGATTTTGATGATATGGTCCAGAGTGGTTTTAGTATCAATACAATTCAGAAGACGGTAAATGGTAGAGATTACTGGGTTGTTTATAGTACGACTGCAGATTGTGCTGCCGCTAAAGGAGAGACCTGCGTATTTGACCCAATAGCTGGTGGTCTTAACGTTGTAAATGAAACAGTACAGTTTACTATAAACACAAAACCAATTATAGATTCTTTAATTTTGAATTCTACTTCTCCAAGTAGCAACAACACAAACCAGAATCTAACAGCTTACATAAATGAGTCCGATTTTGATGAAGATGATATTAAAGATATTTATAATTGGCTCGTTGAAGATCAGTCTATCAGCGTGTTAAATTTACCTTTCGAAAAAACTAATGGTTCCGCTACTGATAATGTACAGGACTATTCTGGTTTTGAAAATGTAATTACTACCAATGGACAAACTTGGAATAGTTCGGGAGGATATGATGGTGAAGGAGCATATATGTTTGGAGACGATGTTGCAGTTATCGACATGCCTTTATCTAGCCATCTTCTTTTCAATACAAGCAATTCTGAATTTACTATCAGTACTTGGGTTAAGACAGTTAATATTAATAAACAATATCAATGGATTTACTCTCATCATTCTGGAGCAACTTTTGGAGATAAAAGACCAGCCATAGTCTTACAATTATGGGGTTCAAATACTAGGGCTTTGTTTTCAATATCCAATGATACGGCCAATGTAAATGCTGACCAAGCCTTTTCAGCAATAGGCTCAATAGCAACTAACAACACTTGGTATCACTTAGTTGGAAGAATGAATACAACCCATCTCGCTATATTTATAGACGGAGTTCAGGAAACTGCAACTTCAAGGACTAGAAACCCACACAGTTCAGGAGATGTTAACATTGGAGGAGGGCAAGTAACTCAATCTCAATTTAATGGTACTATTGACGACTTAATTGTTTTTAACAGGTCCCTTACTCTTGAACAGATTTCTGCTTTATTCAACAACAGGACTGATTTGATAGTTTCTCAAGAAACTGGAGAAGGAGAAAATTGGACAGTGGATGTAACTCCAAATGACGGGGATGATGATGGAGGGGTTGTTAGATCAAATCAGCTGGTTGTTGCTAGTAATTCAGCACCAACAACTCCTTTGTTAGTATCTCCATCAAATCAATCATCAATAACAAATAGAACACCGGAATTTGTTTGGAACATCTCAACAGATGCAGATGGTGATGATGTATCGTATCAATTACAAGTAGATAATAACCTCCTTTTCAATAATCCTGAAGTTAACGTTACCAGTATACTTAACACCACTGCAACTAATGTGACTCATTATTTAACTACAACACTGGATATAGATACCACTTATTATTGGAGGGTCAGGGCAAACGATAGTAATGGATATGGAAGTTATTCTAATACGTTTAATTTTACTATAGATTCTTTTCTTTCGATTACTTTAACGAACGATAATGTAAGTTTTGGAGATGTCGATGTTGGAGAGGTTTTGAAAACTTCTTCAGCAAACACTACTCCCTTCAGGGCAGAAAATAGGGGAAATGTTGTTTCAAATGTAACAATTACAGGAACTCAAATTTTTCCAACAAAAGCCCTTCCTTCAGAATTTTTTACCTTTAAGATTGAAGAAAACGAATCAGATTCATTCAATGTGTCAGCTTCCTATACAAATTGGACGGAGATGGAGGGGTCCAGCTCGATAAGTCACGTAGTAAACCTAGACTGGCTGGACGTGAACAATGATTTTTTAACCCATATAGGGGCGACAGTTCCTTCAGGAGAAAGTTCAGGAAGAAAAAATTCAACGATAACTTTTGAGATTGGATGAAATTAATAAATTTGGAAAATAAAAAATAAAAAATAAAAAAAGATGAAACAAAAACAAATCATTTGGTTAATTGCACTTTTGTTATGCATCAACTTAGTTTTTGCTATAGGGGTTAGGCCGGCTAAAACAATCATTCAGTCGGAATCTTCTACAATCCATGAAGGAAAAATTTGGATTGTTAACACGGATGAAAGAGAATTTACAGCAAGGGTTTCTCTAGAAGGAGAGATGAGTGAATATATTACCTTAGATAAGGAAACAATTGATTTCCGAGAAGATGATAACTCTAAATCCATCTCCTTTAAAATCGATTTAGAAAAAAATGATCCTAAAAACAAAAAGAACAAGAAAATCATAAAATTGCCTCCAGGAAACTCTTATGCAAAGATTGTTATCACTGAAGAAATACCTCCTTTATCCACCGGTGTTGGTTCTAGAGTGATTATAAAACATAAGATTGTTGTTGAAGGACCTTATCCAGACAAATATATCAAGGCTAGATTAAACATTAGGGAGCAACAAGATAAAATTCTTTTTGTATCTGAAGTTGAAAATTTAGGAAAGAAGGACATCAACGAAGTAAAAACTACTTTCTATGTTAACGATAAGAAGCAACAAGAACATAAAGTAGAAACAGATTCAACAAACTTACAAAAGAAAGAGAATAAACTTCTTTATGGAAATTTAGAGAAAGATCTGTTTGAAAAAGGAGAATTTGTTGTTTCTGCTTTAACAACCTACGATGGTCAACATGTTGAAATGGTAAAAGAGATGGTTATCGGCGAACCAGAGATTGATATTACTTATTTTGATAAATATTTTTTAGCCAACAAAATAAATCAGTACTCTTTGGATTTGATGAATAATTGGAATAAGAAAATTAAACACGTCTTTGTGGATATAACTTTCAAAAAGAACAACGAAACTTTGGACGAATTCCGTACTAAATCCATTGACATTGAAGGGGAAACTACTGAAAGAATAAGAGACTTTTTTGATGCTCAAGGGAAAGAACCAGGAGAGTACTCATTTTCGATGGTGGTAAACTATTGGAATAAATATAAGATGGCTCAAAGAGAGTTTAATGCGGAGTTATTGGAAGAAAAAGAATACAATTTGGCAGGACAAGCAAACGCCGTTCCAACTCATCAAAGTGGCAGTTCTTCCTTTAGTTTGGGATGGGTTGTTGCCCTGGCAATGGTAGTGTTGTTTGGACTTTATGTTGGATACAGATACAAAAATAGGGGGGATTATATTTGATTAGGTAATTGGATTTGATTAACGACTATAATGTCCTCCCAATAAAATAATAAAGATAATAACAATATGTAAAGATGGTTAAGAAAAATAGAAAAAGAAGTGGAATCTTTGAAGAAAATAATTTTAAAAAAATAATTTTAATTATGACAATTGTTTTTTTAGTGGTAAATGTCTTTACTAATATTACCATCATTAGAATTACAGGAGGTGTAGGTGTAACTGGAACTGCCGCTATTTGTATTAACACTAGGCCAACAATTGATGCAACAGCTGACCAAAGTATAAGGCATGATTTACCTTTTGCGATTGATATTAATGCTTCAGATGTGGAATCTCATAATTTTAACTTTTCAGACAATAGTTCATTGTTTGTAATAAATAATGAAAGTGGACTTATCAGTTTCACTCCAACTTTAGAAGATTTTGGGAACCATACTATCTCTATAACTGTTTCTGAAACTAATTCCTCCTGTAACGTTCAACAATCTGCCACTTTTAATATAGAAATTTTTAATTTGAATCCTACCTTAAATGCAACCATCCTAAACCAAACTTGGGAACAGAACACACAACAATCTGGATTAGATCTTGACGATTATTTCTCTGACCCAGAAGGAGACACTTTAAACTATTCTTCGATAAATGGAGGTTCAATGACCATAACCATAGATAATAATAGTGTGGTTACTTTTGATCCTGACACCAATTTCGCTGGTGAAACTTGGGCAATTTTTATTGCCAACGATACTAGAGGAATTAAGCGCTCAAACAACGTTACTTTAAATGTTACCGCTGACACTGATGCTCCAACGATAACTATTAATGCTCCTAACCAAACTCAGAATGCTAATAAATTAAGTACTGCTTTAAATGTAAGCATTTCTGAAATTGGAACTATTACTTATAGCTTGGATGGGCAAAGTAATGTAACTATTTGTAGTCTTTGTGTGATTGGGTCTACTGAAATTAATTTTACTCTTTTCGGAAATCATTCCGTTATTGTTTATGCAGAAGATTCAGTTAATAATGTAAATTCTTCTACTTTAAATTTTAACTTAACTTTAGATTCAGACAACGATGGAATCGCCGATGATACTGACACGGATGATGACAACGACGGAATTGTAGATTCAAATGATACTGTTGTGGGTAATGTTACTAATGTAAATACAAATATAATTGGTTTAAACCTTACCATTAACAATTCTATTAATCTTTCACAACAATTTAATGGCACGTTACATTTTAATTTTTCTAACTCCACTCATCCCTTATTAGAATTTGATTATGATTTTAGTGAAAATAAAACTCTGCTCCTATCCAACATTTCTATCACAAAACAAGCGATTGGGGCAACAAAAGGTAGTTTAATTGTGAAAAATGTTTTCATGACTAGTAATAAGAAAAAAACGATTTATATTGAAGACTTAGATGATTCCCGAGGTAGCGTTTGTGTAAGAGATTTAGAGATGGATTCTATAAATGAGATTAGCGCTAATTGTAATGAAACTAATGAAACTTTAATTGCATGCTCTTCTGATGGAACAACTTCAGGAGATTATACTTGTACAGACATTGGTAGTTTATATAGGATTTCTGGGGTTACACATTCTGGAGCAATTGAATTTACCGATGCTGAAACTGAAGAAACTCCTGCATCTACTCCTGCAGCTGCTGCTGCATCTTCAGGTGGCGGCGGCGGAGGCGGTGGTGGAGGAAGCATAGTTTCTAAATGTAGTTTTAAAACTAGTTGTAGTGCTTGGGGACCTGCTGGTTGTAATGGGGATGGAACTCAAACAAGAACTTGTATTACAGTTAAAGATGATTGTAGCATTGATGAAAGTATTTCTACAAGAGATTGCATTTGTGTTCCAGAATGGAGTTGTTCAATTTGGGAACCTCAACAATGTCCTTCCAATGGAATTCAGACAAGGACTTGTAGAGATTTAAACAAATGTGGAAGAGAATTAACTTTGCCTTTAGAAAATACTTGTGAGCCTGGACCAATTCCTCCTACCTCAATAACTTCTACAGCTAAAAAAGCTCTTGCTGGCCAAGCTTTCCTTTCAGATTTGAAAAACCTAGATGCGGGAAGTATTTTGATCTTTGTTTTATTTGCGATAGCTAACATTGTCATTTTCCTTGCCTTGGTATTGTGGAAGAAGAAAAAACATTTGCCCTCAGCAACAAAATTGCCTTTGGGAGTTGTAAGAAGCCAAAGAGTTTTCAGAGGAGGAACTACTCAACAACCTAGTGAAAGGAGGCCTTCTGCTTCTAGACTATTTGGTGGATATTCTAAGGAAGTAGATGACGAAAGTCTTAGTTACATTGAAAGGTTGAAAAGAAGATTGAAGAGATATTGACACCCTGGTAGGTAATGTTTCCTTTTTGTTTGGAAAAAAATATAAATCCATTCAAAAAACGAGTCCATATGAAACTAAAAGAAGCAATACTTGTTTTTTTGTTTGTGGGAATTTTATTAATTTTTGGAGCCTATTATTATGTCTCACATATGGTCCCCCATAAAACACAATTTATTGAATTTGACATGAAAGTTACCGGAGGAGCTCCAGGATTTAATTTAGATAAAGACAAGATGCATTTTGGAGACGTTTGTATCAAATGTCCCGTTACACGTCAAATAACTATTAGGAATGACCATTCTTTTCCTGAAAGAATTAATTTTAAAATAGCTTCAACTTCTTTACCTTTAACCAATTGGGTTACTATAGTTCCTTCGAGTTATGTTGTGTCTCCGGGAAAAACGCATTATTTTCAAGTAACTGCCTCTCCCTCTTATGAAGCAGAAAAAAAATTGTATGAAGGTTCAATTGTTGTTAATAGGTACAAATCTTTTCCTTGGGAATAGGTTCTATCTTTTTAATTGTCTTTTAAGTTAGAGAAAGCTTTTTAAACTCTAAGGCATTCTTTTTATTATTAAAATAGGTGTTACATGGCAAAGAGAAGGGTAAAGAAAAAGAGAGTTTCTTCGAAGAAACCTAAGAAAAAAGATGATTTTTCTAATAAGACTATTGCATTAGTTTTGGTTTTGGTTATTGTTGCTAGTGTTTTTAGTCTAGGTGTTTATGTTTATTACCTCAATCAAGCTCAGGGACTTTTTGGATTTGGGAGTTCTCAATCGGGGAATACCCAAACTGGGAAAGTGTATTTGAAAGTTGTTGAACCTTCGGGAGAAGTTCCTTCTGCGGTTGGATCTGCTAAAGTGAATTTAAAAGTAGTTGAGCCTCCCTTAGAATAATAAATAGGATCTTAAGGTGGATAATGGAAGATATTTCAAATAAAACAATTTTGGCTTTGCTCACTGTTGCTTTAGTTGTTACGGTTGTTGGAACTACATTTAGTGTTATAAAAATTTCTGATTTAAGTGCGCCTGGGCAAGATTTCATTCTCTCAGGAGCAGTAACACAAACAGGTACAGCAGATTTAGGTATTACTTCTACAGTTTCTTTTACAATTAATGATAGTAGTGTTGATTTTGGAACGGGGTATGTAAATACGTCCGTTGCTGCTACTGGGGGAGCTTATCTTCTTTCTCGGGGGATGGGTTCTTACATTGATTCTGCCAATCCAAATGGTGCCGTAATAATTAATTGGGTAAATAGTTCCTCTATGGCAGACGAATTTATTCAAATTAACAATACTGGCACTGTTCCTTTAACTATTAACGTTACAGCAGGAGGTTTGAACAATTCTGAAGCTTGGTTCTGTGCTACGGATAATGATTGTAGTGGAAACGATTTTGGCAGGGTTGAAGTGGAAGGAGTTGATTCAAATAGTGTTTGTTCTGGAACATTAAATGATAGTTTAGGTCACTCTTATATTTTAGCTGCTGGTGACAATGCTCAAGGAAATCAGAATGTAACCTTATGTAGCTCTTGGAATACTGGAACCAATTCAATTTTAAATGTTAGTTTGAATATTAGCGTTCCTAAAAATGCAGAAACATCGATTTCTACAATGACCTTAGTTTTTACCGCAATAGAATCTTCATAGTTTCTTTTTTATATTTTTAATTTTTTTAATTTAATTCTCTTTAGTTTATTATCTATTTAGAAATTAGAAAAGCTTTTAAACAAGTTTGCCTTTCTAGAAGAAGTAGTCTGGTTAACTAACTAACTAACTAACTAACTAACTAACTAACTAACTAACTAACTAACTAATAAAAAGGTGTGTGTATGGAAGATGTTTCAAATAAAACGATTTTAGCTTTACTTACTATGGCATTAGTTGTTATGGTTGTAGGAACAACTATTAGTGTCATTAAAATTTCTAATTTAAGTCCTTCTGGACAAGATTTTTCTTTATCGGGTGCGGTAACTCAAACGGGGACTGCAGATTTGGCAATTTCAGCAACAGTATCATTTACAATTAACGATAGCACAATTGATTTTGGGACAGGATATATCACTCCTGGAACTGCTGCGCAAGGGGGTGCTTACATTTGGTCGGACACAATGACTCAGTACGATGGTACAACTTGGAATAATGGAGGAGTAAGCAATTGGGTTAACACAACAGATATGGGGGATGCCCATATGATAATTAACAACACTGGAACTGTTGCTATAGTAGTAAATGTTTCTTCCACCTCACCAACAGCAGAAGCATGGTATTGTCCAACTGATTCCGATTGTGGCGGGCTTAACACTTTTAGTAAAGTTGAAGCTACAGGAATTGATCCCGACGGAAATTGTGGAGGAACGATTAATGAATCTGTAGGTTATGCGTATATTCTTAACGATACAGGTAATCAAAATGTTACTTTATGTACCAGTCTGAGCACTGGAACTAATGCTTTTATGAATGTTACTTTAAACTTAAGTGTCCCTTCTAATGTTGAATCTTCAATTGGGACTCTTACTTTAGTTTTTACTGCAATAGAAGCATCATAAACTTTTTTTAATTTTTCTTTTTTTAATTATTCTTGTCTACATAGTGGAAAAGTTTTTAAGTTAGTAAAGTTTAGTTTAATTCGAGATGGTGATTACAAAAAAAATATTGTTGTCCTTAGTTTTTATTATTTGTTTATCCTCTTTTACTTTAGCAATTTCTGTATCTCCAGCAAGTACAAAATTTGATTACGCTAATGGTGGTGGCGAGTTTAAATTTAGGGTTGGTGATGTTTACAATGTAAATGTTGGGGTTGGAGGTTCTTTAGAAAAATATTCTACTCTATTAACTCCAAAAAGGATGGAGGGGTGTCATGATTTTTGTGAAATAAGGGTTAAAATTTCTCTTCCTGATTTAAGCGATTCTCCAGGAACTAAGGAATTGAGTTTAGTAATCTCTGAAGATAAAGAAGAAGACCCTTATGCTGGAACTTCAGCTACAGCTCAAATAATTACGCGGGTTTCTACTTTGGTTCCTTATCCAGGGAAATATATTGAATCTTCGATTAAGGTAATTGATAATACTATTAATGTTGGTGAATCTATGTATTTTGTAGTTAATGTGGAACATTTTGGTGGAGAAACAATTGATGATATTTCTGGAGAAGGAAAAATATTTCCTGCTGGTAGCCCAACTCCAAAGTATTTTTTTCCTTTATCTTCAGTAAAAGGATTAAATCCTAAAGAAATTAAGGAGATGAAAGGGGAATGGAATACAAAAGATATAGTTCCAGGTAAATATCGGGCTGAAGCACATATAAAATATGATGGTGGAAAAACTTCTCTTGCAAGAACTGTAACTCCTTTAATAATTGGTGAAGAATTGGTTAAAGTAATAAGTGTTACTCCAACTAAATTTGAAGAGAAGAAAATTCAAAAAATTAGTGCTAACTTGCAAAGTTTTTGGAACGATCCATTAAGTGCTTATGTAGAAATTGTTCTCAAAGATTCTACTGGAAAAGTTTTAACAGAATCACAGAGTAAAACCATCTCTTTGGGCAAATTGGGTAAGAAAAGTGTTGAAACTTTTCTTGATCTCAACGAAGTTTCTAAAGGAACTTATTCCTTAGAAGCTACTTCCCTTTTCTCTGATAAAAAAAATACAAATAAATTTGAAATAGTTGTAGTTGATGCAGAGGAAGAAGCAAAAAAAGCTCTTTTACAACAACCTAAATCAGATGAAGGATTGAAAATGGATCTTTGGCTTGTAGTCCTTATCATTATACTTGTACTCTTAATAATTGGAGCAATATTTTATTATTTTAAGAGTAAAAAGGGAGTAGTCAAGATTTATTAATTATTTTTCTTTTACTTTAATTTGCTTCTCAAATCGAAAGCATTAAAAATTAATCTTATTTACTTCTAGCATGGTCTTAGAATCTTTACTTAATCCATTCGTTCTTAAACAGAAACCGTGGGAAATGTTTTTTGCAGGATTTATCCATTCGATAATTGCTATAGCTTTGGCGTATGCAGTTTTTCCAACGGATGCAGGATTGATGATGGTTTTTTTGATAGTTCTTGGTTCTCTACCCACATTATATGTTACAATTAAAAACGAAGAAAAAATTGATTTAAAATATAAGAAAGAATGGAGGATCTTAAAAGAACATACTAAAGTGATTACTTTTCTTATTTTCTTATTTTTAGGGATTACTTTGGCCTTAGTCCTGGCTTATGTTTTCTTACCGGTTGGAGTAGTTGACAC
Organism: uncultured Methanosarcinales archaeon; assembly: GCA_964552945.1. Classification (GTDB taxonomy): domain Archaea; phylum Nanobdellota; class Nanobdellia; order Woesearchaeales; family GW2011-AR9; genus CAZEAB01. Next base: position 231,869 of record CAZKIP010000001.1, on the reverse strand, counting down.
TTTATTCAGTGTTCAACATCAAGCCGTGGAAGAGGTAAATGTTTATGTTACTGGAAACATTACCAAGTTTGACATTTTTTCTAAAATCCTTATAAATAATACTCGAGTATTATTTTTTTGTATTATTTTTTCCTTACTCTATGGTACGGGGGCTATTTTTATTTTAACGTGGAACGCATCTACTGTCGCTGCAGCTATGGGGCAGCTATTTAAGGCAAAGATAGCAGAGACGGCATCTTATGTAGGATTAACCTCTATTGCTGGTTATTTTGGAGCAGCTACCTTCAGCTTTTTTAGATATATGACTCATGGTTTTTTTGAAATTGCTGCTTATTTTGTGGCAGGTTTAGCGGGCAGTATTCTTTCTGTAGCTTTAATTAAATATAGTCTTAAGCAAGAGAAAGCAATTGTAGATTCGATTTATTTGATGTTAATAAGTTTTGGAATCTTAATCGTGGCAGGCGTTGTAGAAGTTTATATCACTCCTAGAATTTTTGGTCTTTAACATCCTCCAAAAGCTTATGTTTCTTATTTGGTTGTAACTTAATAATAACAACAGACTAGATAAACTTATAAATTAAGGACCTTTTTGTTTTATATGGTTCAAGAAACAGGCCAAAAACAATCAGAATTGGAAGACATTTTACAATCTTTTGATAATTCTGAAGGGATTTTTGCACATCCTTTACAATCGTCTAGATTAAATGCTGATGTTACGTCAAAATATTTGATTTCCATGACTAATCTATCTGATAATCCGGATGAAGTAGTTGGCAGCTTTTGTGAACGTTTTGGTGCAAATGAACAAGAAATGCAAACTATTTTGACCGATAAGAGAGAATGGGCGAGTTACGAGTTATATACTGCTTACGCAATCCATTGTCAATTACATTTAGGGGTTGACGACCAAGAATTTTTCCGACAAATTACCGAAAAAGTGTTTTTGGATCACCAGGATGCACAAATTGCCGTTTCAAAACATTTTCCTGCTAACGTTGTTCTAGCTGGATTAAAAAGAGCTAACAAAAGTTGGAATAGGGTTACTGGAATTGAAGTTGAACAATTACAATATTTGGCTACTTCGTTTAGGATTAGTCGTTGGACTTTTAATGAACACAAAGAACGCTTGGCTGCTATTTTAACACCTGAACAGCTTACCGCTGTATTGAAAAGGGATTGTGACATTTCCCTAGCTTCTTATCAAGCAACCTTTCAAAAACTTTTTAGTCAACCAAATCTTTATATTGAAAGAGAAAGAAGTGAAGCTGATCCAGTTGCAGAGAGCGAGAAAGCCATTAGTCAATTTTTAGTACATACAACCAATCCTCACAATCCCTGGTATTCAAGAGCCTTAAATTTTGTTACTAGTTTAATAAAAAATACAAGAAGGAATGCACCTGCTTTAATCAGGCCTTACAGGGAACAAGAGCAACTTAGAGATAGGTTACTTGATTTAGAAGATACTATTCAACAAAGAACTGACCAATTAGCTGAAGCCAATGTTCATTTAGAAAAGAGACAAGAATTAATTGTTGATTTACTTACCGAGATATCTCGTATTCGATCTTCAGGGGGAAGACACGGTGTTAGAAACTTTTTGCAACGTTCATATGGTGAAGAGAGAAAGAGAATTATTGGTTATGTCACAAACCAAATATCACAAATTTATGAGGCCGTTAAAGGCAATTCTGTTTCTATAAATTATCTAGAAAATCTTTGTAAACCTTTTGACATTTTATTAGAAGATTTTGCAGATAAGGAATCAATCAGTGATCGGCTTTATGCGATTAAAATAAATTCTGAGGAAGATAATGAGGGTCATGATGATAGTGAGAATTTAGGAAATTCCCCAGTTGAAGACTCAGAAGTACCTTTAGATGATTCAGATGAAGAAATGGATGATTTATTTGCAGATTTATTTGGTGACTCTCAAGTGGCAGAGGAAGTAATTCTTGAAACTGCTTTTCAGGAAATGCAGGATTATAAAGGTAGGTATCAATTGGAAAATAAAGATAGAACAGGATTTAAGAAATTACCTTCTTCCTTAGTCGATTTTAATCCTTTTGTTCTTCTCTATTCTTTAAGAACACTCAAGAAAGTTATGGGGGAAGTAAATAAACAATTTTCAGGAATGGACCAAATGACTATGCTAGATAATTTTAGTTTTAGTTCAGTTCTCGAAGAGGCAATTTATTCAGCTAGAGATGATAAAAAATCTTCAATCAAATTGTTGGATGACGTAGAATATGATGCAAAATTCATTACAAACAGGGATTCAGTTCTTTATATGGTGAGAGATTTAGTTTATAATGCTATAGATGCTGGGGCTTCTGAAGTTAATATTGCCACACGTAGGCCCGGTGTTAATGGAGAACCACCTTATTTACATGAACTTGGTTTTAAAGATGGTGAATATCCTAGTTTTTATTTGTGTGTAGAAGATAATGGTGAGGGGATACCTCAAAGTAAAGCTACGGAGTTAATGGCTTATCTGCAGGGGAAAGTGTCTTCTACTTCTGGTCTTTCAACTAAAGGTAAAAGTGAAGACGAAGGCGCCCTTGGTTCAAAAAATCTTAAAAGGCTGATTGAGTTACATAATGGGAAAGTATACTATGAACCTTTTTCTTCAGAAGATAAGACGGGAACACGAGTACATGTATACTTACAACGATTAGAAATTTGAGATAATAAATATAAATAATTAATTAAAAAAGTGAAAAATGGGAGTGGGGCTCACCTACTTTTTCTTCTTCTTGTAGCCCTTGCTTGCATTCTCATTGCTTGACCTAAATCATTTCTGGAAGCATCGGCTATTTTTCTTAATCTATCTAGCTTGTCTGGATGAAGAACTGCATCTGCAAGAAGGCGGAAAACATGATCATGTTCTATGACTGGGTCACCTTTTTTTGCTACAAAGAAAGCAATATTTTGGTAATCTCTTTGTAATCTCATCATCATTTCAGATTGTAAAACCTGCTCCGGGTATCCAGTGTAACTAACTATTGCACCTCCATTATTAAGAAAGTGCTGAAAAGTAGGATTATAAAGAAGTGCTTCTGTAGGTTTTCTTTCTTCTCTTTCGGTGTTTAATCCCATATTGTGATCTAGGGAAGCATAAATTCTCGCATCTGGTGAATGTCTCCTATACCCTTCAAGATGCTCTAACACTTTTGGAACACTAGTTGTTGCAGTTAGCTTAACTAGGTCTGCTGCCACATCTTGCCCTCTGCTTCTTGTACGAAAAGTTCTACTAGCGCTTGTTCGCAAATCATCTAGAAGAGCAACATCGTCTTCGGCTATGAGAAGTATGTTTCTAGTTGCATATTTTGCATCTCCTGGTGCAATTGAATCTCCCGTTATCGGGTTTACGTGATATGTTGGTGTACTCATTTAATAACTCCATTAATTATCTTTTCTAGTTACTACTCTTGTGTAACAAGCGCTTTTAAGTATTTCTATACTGGAGAATATAGATCAAGATTTTTTTCTAGACCTTTTTTTCGCTGTTCTTACAATATTCCTTGATAGGTTCAAACCGCAATTTTCAGAAAATCGTTTTAGTGGTGGAATTTTGAAAGGGTTTTCAATTACTGGTCTAAATAATTGATAAAGAAATTCTGGATCTACTTCACTTTTTGTAGCAACGAAAACAGCCAATTTTTCATATGCAGTAAGAGCTTGAACTACTCTAGAAGTTATAACTCTTTGTGGCTCTCCTGTATACATTACAACAGCTCCACCATTGTTAGCATAATGCTGAAAACTTTCATCTCCAAAAAGACCTTCAACTGTACTACCTTCTCTTATTGGACCACTAGCGGGCTTACCCTCATCATCAGCTGTTCCTGCTAGTTCCAAATTATAATCTAAACTAGCGAATAATAGTGCTCCAGGAGAGAGGTCTTTGAATTTTCCTAAATGATCAGCGGCATCTTTTACACTTCGAGCTTGACATAAAGTGACCATCCCAAGATAGTTTGGAGTTCTATCTCCACTTCTTCCGGTTGGACGTCCACCGCGAAGTTCACGAACGGCTGTTTCTACATTCTGTTCTAATACACCAGGAACATCGTCGACAAAGAGAAAAATGTTTTGGGCTTCTGCATAGCCTGCATAAGGCGCATCCACAGAACGAATTATTCGGGCGGTTGCTTGATTAGGTGATTGATATGCCATGGGCTAATAAAGGAGTTATAGCTATAAATATATTTGTATCCTCTAAAATTGATTTTCAAAAGAAAATTTAATAAAGACTAAAAGTTTTATTAATTTGTATCATTTACTAAAAAGAGGCATTTATGTTAACAAAACTAACCCATTTAACTCCGGTTTGGGCCCTTCAAAGGTTCGAAAATTATCTGATGGGAGATTATCATAGGATTAGAAAGTTTCTTGGAACCGTAAATCCGGATCTTCTTGAAGAAATTTCTAGAAAAAAAGCACTTCACATTTTTCGAATGGCAGCTTCTGAAACTCCTGCATATCGTTCTTTTCTCTCTAGAAAAAAAATTAATAGTAAGAAAATTAAATCAATACGAGATTTTGATGAATTTGTTCCCCAAACAGATAAAGAAAGTTACATAAAAAAATATCCTTTTGAAAAGCGTTGTAGGGAGGGGCGTTTACCAAAACATGGAAATGTCGATGAAAGTGGCGGAACTTCTGGAAAGGCAACAAACTGGATTCACGATTTCCACGAAGAATCTCTTCTTTTGAAAGCAGTGTCATTTGAATTTAATTATGCTTTTGAAGGAGATAAAAAAGATTTTTTTGTTCTTAGTGCTTGGTCTAGTGGGCCTTGGGCTACTGGAGTTAAATTTTGTGAGTTGATGGAAAGAATTGCTTTAGTAAAGAATACAACTACTGATGCAAAAGATGTTATAAACACTTTAAACATGTTTGGTAAAAGAAAGAATTATTTGATAGGTGGTTATCCTCCTTTCATAAAAAATCTTATTGATGACAATGAAGATAAAGTTGATTGGAAGAAATATAATATTGATTTGGTGATTGGTGGGGAAGGAGTTACCCTTGATTGGGTTTATCATGTTAAAAGTAAACTTAATCCTAAGGCAAAAATTGTTTCATCTTATGGTGCTTCTGACATTGATATTGGCGTAGGATTTGAAACTCCTTTATGTTTTGAGTTGAGAGAAGCTGTTTCAAGGGATAAGGATTTACAGCAAGAACTATTTGGAAAAGAAGGAATTCCAATGATTTTTCAATATAATCCTACGATGCATTACATTAGGGAGGCTATAAGTAAAGATGGGAAGCAAGAGTTTCATATTACTTTCTTAGATTGGCATGCTGCTCTACCTAAAATCAAGTATAATCTTCACGATGAGGGTAAACAATTTACTTATAATGAAATGATGAAACAACTTAAAATTCATAAACCACAATTTTACAAAAAACTTCAAAAATCAAAAAAAGAATTGAAGAACATTCTCCATCTGCCCTTTCTATGTATTTTTGGAAGAAGTGATGGTACTTTAAGTTTTGATGGTGCAAATGTTTTTCCTCATCAAGTTGAAAGCAGTATCCTTCTTGATAAAGAGTTATCAAAAGCTACAAGCCGTTTTAAGATGGAAAAAAAGCATGACCACCACCACAATACAGAATTTCATGTACATATTGAGTTAAAGGAAGGAATAAAGCCCCATAGTAAGCTTAAGAATAAATATGGTCAAATGGTGCTTAAACAGTTGGTGAATGTTAACCCGGATTTTAAGGAATCTTATTCAAAGAATAAAAAATTAAAACCGGTTATTAATTTGTATCATTTTGATCACCCAATCTTCAAGGTAGATGATACAAAAGCAAAGAATATTTACTTTATTCGGTAAGATTTGTATCCCTGTAATCAAAGCTTTTCTTTAATGAATTTAAATATGGCTTGAGAAACTTGAGTTGGTTTTTCTATTATTGCTTCATGATGTGCATCTTTGATAATTTGCATTTTGGCATGTTTGTTTAATTTTTTTATCTTACGAGTGAATCTTAAAGGAACAGTTTGATCTTTTTCTCCAGCTATAAGTAAAGTGGGCATTTTTAGATGTCTTAAAGTATCATCAATTCTTTTTTGATTTTTAAAAACATATTTCTCCACATTATCAAGAGTTTTTACAATACTTCTTAGTGGAGTAAGGTGAATCAGGTGGGAAATCATGTGGATGTCTTTTTCAATTCCTTTAAGAGATAAATCAATATCATGAAGGTGAAAGAGGTGCTCTTTTTTTGTTAGTTTATGTTTAGATATAAATCTAAGAAGGTGAGTCATGTATGGACCTAGATTTAAGAGTCTTTTATGATCAAAAGGATAAGTACTTGCCCCCTCTACTAAGATTACTGAGGAAGGAGATTTCTTTTTGTAAAGCATACAATAATTGATTGCAATTGCTGCACCTAAACTATGGCCAATAAGAATAAAATTTCCTATTTTTTTATGGTTTAAAAGGTTAAAAATGTCTTTGGTAAAGAAAGGAAGCTTATATTTTTCAAATTCGTCGGGAGAACCAGACATTCCGTGGCCTCTTAGGTCAAGAACAAGGGTGGAATATCCTTTTCGTTGAAAATATCTTAATTCTTTTTTCCAAACGGTCCAATTCCCACCAACTCCATGAATGAAAACCAAGGTTGTGGGGGATTTCTTTTTATCATGTAAGAAATAAATCGGCGTTTTATCGAAAGAAATGAATTTACTCATATTTTTTGGTAGTTAAACTAATTATATAAATATATCTTTAATTTGTTTATATAATCCTTTTATAATCTATTTTTCAATTTATTCATTTTAATTCACTTGTTTTAATCTTAGTAAATCAAAACACTTAATCACCGTAAACTTTATATATTCACTAGTCTAGCTTAAATCTTATCATAATAAGTAAAAGTAGTTGAATTGATAAAACTAACAAAAACTAATAAAAATTAACAAGAGGGTGAGTCATTATGGTTGATAAAGACAAAGTTTATTCCAAGGAATTATTAAGTAAAACAATTGTATCTAAGTCTGGTAAGAAGTTTGGTGAAGTAGGAGATTTAATATTTGAAGTTGGATCTGGAGAATTAATTCATTTACTATTAAAAAATCCGACCTCTTACACCGACAAGATGGAGCTTGAAAAAACTAAAGAAGGACAAATTTTAATCCCTTTTTCAGCGGTAATTGCTTCAGGAGATTTCATTGTCGTAGCTGAGGAAGACATCATATAAATAACTTATTTAACTTTTTTTTAAACAATTGTTTTAATTATCGTTTTAAATAATATCAATAGACATTTGATTTTTATTTTTCCGTTACTTTTTATCTGTGAATTCTTCGTCAATTCTTTTTACATAGTCTCTTACTCTGCTTAATACTGACTTTAAAATAAAGTTGTGGATTTTTTCTTCAAATATTTCACTTAGGGAAGAAAATTCAGTAATCCTGTACAAGTTAGCGTTTGTTTCAATAAGATGGAGATCTTTTAATCTTTTCAATTGTCTCCTAATGTTGGAAGAGGCTATTCCTAACATTGGTAGTCCCTGTGTTTTTCTTTCGTCCATGACAATGTTTTTTATTTCTTCAGAATGTAATTGTTCCTCTCTTTTCTTAGCCTTAAGAAGTACATGCAATACGTCAACTACAACATCTCTGGAATCTCCTGGTTGAAGTAATCCGACAGATAAGCACAATTTTCTTACCAATTCTCTTTCAGTTGTTGCCGGTTTTTCATATCTTCTTAGAGTAATCTCCGCTAAAGGCGTATCTTTTGATATTTTTCCCATTTTATTTTCCCCCTTTTTCTAATAATCTTTCTTTTATTTTTTTGTATACTTTTTTTCGTTTTATCATTCCAAACTATTTATGCAAATACCAAAATTGAATTTTATTTTTCTCAACTTTATCCACACGAGCATAATAGTTCCTCTCTAATTGAACTAAATCGTTTTCTTGCAAATTTTTCATTGCAACCTCTCCTAAACCAAGTGAAACCTCGCCATTCTCCTGTAATACTTCAACAACTAAATTGTTTTCTTCAGGCAACCAATGAATTATTAATCCCTTATTGCTTGCTTGCTTATATTCTTCGTATTTTTCTGAAATAAACTTATATCTGCCTTCAACAACTTCAAAATTGCAATAATCCATTAAACGATGAATTTTTCCTTCCTGAAGATTTTCAAAATCGTTTTCAGAAATGCTAACGTCTCCCGAAGCATTAAAAGATCTTTTTCCTCTTTCTGGAAAATCTGGATGTAAATCAATTTCAACAATCTTTTTAGGAGCACCAATAATCTTTATTTTCACTGGTTCATCAACAAAAAAATATCGATTTGATTTAGATTCAACTAATTCTCTATTGAATGAATTTACATTTTTCCAAAACTCTTCTAAGGAAACTTTTTTATCATTTAGACTCAATCCAATTTCAAGAGCATATTTTCTAAAAGCTCCTGCTTGATACCCTCTTCTTTTCAAGGCAAGAAGAAAAGGTAACCTTATATCATCCCACCCTTTATATTCCCCTTGTTCAATAGCAATTTTGGTGGTAGATGTTTTTAATTTGAAACCTTCAAAATTAATCTTTCCCCAATGTTTATATTCTGGAAATTTCCATCCTAAATACTCCATGATTATTTTTTCTTTAGCTGCATTATCTGCATGTTCCTTACCATTTAGAACATGGGTTACACCTAGTTCATGGTCATCAATAGCTACAGAAAAAACCATTAATGGCCAAACTCTTTGTTCTTTACCAGTTTTGGGATGAATATGTTCATTAATTCTCATTAGAGCAAAATCTCTCATGGCAGGATTCTTATCTTGGATATCTGTTTTTAATCTTAAAACGGCTTCTCCTTCAGCATATTCTCCAAACATTTTTGCATATCTTTGTTGATTTTCTTTAATTTCAAGATCACGACAGGGACAAGCTTCCCCTTTATTTTTCATTTCACGAAATTTATCAGGATTACAAAGACAAACGTATGCTTTCCCCTTTCCTACTAGAGTTTCGGCATAATCATAATAAGTTCCTAATCTGCTTGATTGAATGACAACTTCTGAAACATTATTTTCAGTTAACCAATTAGCATCTTCTAAAATCATCTCATAAGCATTTTCATAGATGTTCTCTGGATTTGTATCTTCAATTCTGGCAATGAATTTTCCTTCATACATCTTGGAGTATTCATAGTTCAATGAAGTACCATAAGCATGGCCTATATGTAATGGACCCGAAGGAGAAGGAGCTATCCTAACTATGACTTTTCCCTTTTCTGCGTTTGGTAATAGTTTTAATGGGCCAATGTTTTCTTCTTTTTTCTTTTCCTTCATTAAATCTGGTGAAAGTTTTTTTAATTTTGTTTCTATTTCTTTCATATCTTTGCCTTCAATTTCTTTTACAGCAGAATTAATCTCGGAAAGAACTTTTCTAATATTTTTTTTCAACTCGGGATGAGCTCGTAGTACCAATCCTAATATTGCTTTTTCGTTAACTGATCCTTTGAAATCTACTGCATTTTTTAGAACGTAAGGCAAAATAATTTCTTTCATCAAGAATTAGAAACAAAGAGTGATTATTAAATGTTTTTGTTTTTGCTCCATATATTGATAAATTATTAATAAAAAATAAAAATAAAAAAATCTTCAATAGTCACTTCCTCTTTTTCTTTTTACATCCCTTCTCAACTATTCCTTTAGTCCACCAGAAAATGTATGAGAAAACGAAGGTTCCTACTAAAAATGCAACTGATTTCCCTAAAATCCACCATGCTTTTCCTGTAGCCGTCATAACTCCTGTACCTGTCATAATTTCACCTCTTTATTTTTTTCTTGTATTTAATCTTATCAAGATGCCAGAAACCAAAGCACCTATTCCTCCAAGTAACATGTCTTTTTGTGCATCCCAAACATCTCCCTGCATTCCTAGAAAACCAGTGCTTGTATCTGCACTTGAAAAGAAAATTGAAGCAAATTCTAATATCTCATACAGCCCTTTAGTTCCAATAATTATTAAAAATGAAACAAGGTGGGCCCAAATCCCTCTTACTTTTAATTTTTTGGAAATAAATTCATAAATTGGAAAATAAAATGTTAAACCATACATAAAATGTGCTAACCTATCATAATGGTTTCTCGATAAATCAAAAGCTTCTTTAATCCATTCAAACATAGGAACTTCAGAATAGCTGTAATGCGAACCGATGGTGTTCATGACTAAAAAAACGAAAATTAAAGTGTAAGAGAGATTGGAAAATTGAAATTTTTTGTAAGTTAAGATAAGAATGCCTAGAACAAACACTGTAACTATATGTTCACTTAGCCAGACGTTCCTATAATTTGGAGAAATTCCAGATATTAACAAAATAATCAAAAACAAAGATAGTAAAATAAGGGGGTAATTTTTTTTAATCTCAATTTTTTTCATCATAATTCATTTAATGTGTTCTTCTTTCAATCAGTTTTTTCATTCTTTTTACAAAATCGTCCGCTTCTTTACGATATTTATCGTAATCTTGGCCTTTTATTTCTCTAATCTCTCTATGAGTAATCATTTTGCTCAATTTGTAAAATTTTCTCATTGTATCCGCATATTTCTTTTCTAGCAATTTCGGTTTCACATAAATCTTTTCCAACATCTCTGCTACATGATCAGGAGTAGGGGGGACTTCATTTTTCCTCATTAGAGCTGCATGAGCTGCATCAATTACAGCCCAATATAAATCAAGTGTTGCTTGTAAAATGTGCCATCGGGAGTTTAGTAGAGTTCTAGGAGATCTACCAAAATATCTCCAAACACTTTCTTCTGAAGGTCTAACCATTCCTAGCCTTAACAATTGTTGTAAGGGGTTAAAGAAATTTGAATTAAGTAATGAATAACCATCCCTTAAAATATTCACGATTATTGGGTCGCCAGCTTTAATCTGTTGCCAATAAGAAGTAAAAGTCATTGAGGTTACATGAAGTTTTAACGAATGTTTGTTTATTAAGTTCTCAATAATAATCCTATATGCTTCAACTAAAGGCTCTGTAATGGCATAGGAGACATCATTTGTGACAATAAGAATGTCAATATCGCTTTTTGCAGTTGATTGTTTTCTAGCGGAACTACCAAATAAAACGACATCCATTAGAAAATTTTCCAATTCTTTTTTTAGCTCTAAAGTAAATCTCTGAGCAATCTTCAAATCTCCAGTGGGGTACCTATGTTTATTTTCGTTCTCTTTTTTTTGTATCCTGAACTCCATTACTCCTATATAAAGAGAGGAGGTTTATTAAGATTTGTTAACTATTCATTAGTAGAAATTATTGTAATGTTGTTAAGCTCTTATTGTTAACCTCTCTTTTTAACCCATAATTATATAAATAAGTTTGTTCTAATAAAACTGAAAAGAAGTGGTCCCAAAAAGAATTTTAATAGTCTCGGTATTCTTAATTTCAATTATTTTTATTCTCAGCTCTTTTGTTAGTGCTGGATTAAATGCTGTAAGTGAAGCAAGTACTCCACAACTTAAAGTTACTTTACAATCTCAGTCTCCCGATCCTGTTGAACCAGGTCAAGTTCTTACTGTTAAATTTAAGATAGAAAATGAAGGTAAAGAAACTTCTAGTGATGTTATTGTTAAATTAAAACCAGGGTTCCCCTTTTCTTTACATGGCGACGTAGCGGAAAAAAATATTGGTAAATTGAGAGCAAGTTCTACTGGAGCGGACGCCGTCATAGTAAGCTATAAACTTAAAGTAAATTCAGGTGCCGTAGAAAAAGATACGGAGTTAGAATTGGATATTATCAGTGGTGGTGGAGTAATCTCTTATAACGATGACGAATTCTTAATTGATATTCAAACTCACGATGCTGTTTTGGATATTACCTCTATTAAAGCCGAACCATCTCAGGTTGCTCCTGGTGAAACAGCTCAAGTTCACATCACCATAAAAAATCTTGCAGATTCTCTTCTTAAAGACATAAAATTTGATTTAGATTTTTCGGGTTCAGGTCTTCCTTTAGCTCCATACCAATCTTCTTCAGAAAGAAGAATTGCCCAATTGGATTCTGGGTTTCAAAATTCATTAACTTTTACAATAATCGCTTCTCCAGATGCTTCTCCTGGACTTTACAAAATACCTTTAGTAATAGACTATAAAGATGAGAAAGCCAATTCTTTTAATGAAAGTGATTTATTAGCGATAACGATTGGTGATTCCCCAAAACTTAGACCTTTCATCAAAAAAAGTACGGTTCTTAAATCTGCTAGTCCAGGAAAACTTACTATTGGTTTGGCTAATGCTGGAACTAACAATCTGAAATTTGTAGAATTGTTCATTCTTCCTTCTGATGATTACGAATTGATCTCTACTAGTGATTATTTTTACATTGGTGATATAGATTCCGATGATACTGAAAGTGAAGAATTAGATATTTATATTAACAAGAAAGTTGAAGAATTAAATGTTCCTGTAAAGTTAAAATATAATGATGCTAATAATAAACCTTTCCAACAAGAATTTGACTTAAAAATGAATGTTTATTCCTCCTCTCAGTTGGTTAAATTTGGTATTATTGAAGGTAGCAAAATAGGTTTTTATATAGTAATTATCCTTTTAATTTTCGCAGGTTATTTCTATTACAAACGTTATTATAAGAATTCAGAGAAGTCTCTTTGGAATGATTTAGGACATCTTTTCCAGAACATTTTTTATAGAAAGAAAAAATAAAGTTCAATATGGTTGCTGATTATTTTCGTTTAGCCTACTCAAGTGCTCGTCACCGAAAACTTCGTTCCTGGCTAACAATGATTGGAATTTTTATAGGGATTGCTGCTGTGGTAGCTCTCATTTCTTTAAGTCAGGGATTAAAAGATGCTATTTCTGAACAATTTATTAGCTTAGGTACAGATAAACTAGTAATACGTGCAGCAGGTTCAAGTTTTGGTCCTCCTGGTACAGGAGTTTCAGTACCTCTAACAACTAAAGATGAAAAAGTCATAGAGAAAGTCAGAGGAACGGATGTGGTTGTAGGAAGACTTTTAAGAACGGTTAAATTAGAATTTAATGACGAAGTAAAATATTCTTTTGCTGTATCCATGCCAGAAGAAAATGAAGAAATTCAATTAGCTATTGAAGCAAATAATTATAATATTAAAGAAGGCCGTATTCTTGATAAAAATGATAAATTCAAAGTCATGATTGGTGCAGATTTTGCGGACGATTTTTTTGAAAAAAGATTGGAAGTAAGGAACAAAATTTTTATTCAAGATAAAAAATTTGAAGTCGTCGGTATTTTGAAAAAGTCTGGGAATCCTCAACAGGATTCGACAATTGTTATTCCTGACGCCGCCTTTAGGTCAATTCTTGCTGTAGGTGACCAATTTGATATTATTCCAGTTAAGATTTTGGAAGGTGAAAATATCGAACTTGTCGCTGAAAATATAAAAAAAGAGTTAAGAAAATCGAGGGATGTGGATGAAGGTAAAGAAGATTTTACTGTGGAAACCCCTGGTCAGTTATTGGAAACATTAACAAATATTTTGTTAGTTGTTCAAGGAGTATTAGTAGGGATTGCGGCAATTTCTCTTTTCGTGGGTGCAATTGGGATTATGAACACAATGTATACAGCTGTTATTGAAAGAACAAAAGAGATTGGAATTATGAAAGCTACAGGTGCAAGGAGTTCTCAAATCTCTCGGTTGTTCTTGATTGAGTCTGGTTTTCTAGGTCTTTTTGGTGGCATGATTGGAGTTTTTTTAGGATTTTCAATAAGTAAAACAATTGAATTTGTTTCCTTTCAGGTTTTTGAAAGTCAACTTATCCAAGCAAGTTTCAGTCCTTTTTTATTGTTTGGAGCATTATTTTTTGCTTTTGCTGTGGGAGCAATTTCGGGAGTTTTACCTGCCAGGCAAGCAGCAAATTTAAAACCCGTAGATGCTCTTAGAAAATAAGAAGGCGGTAAAACACAATATGAAAATATAAAATAGGAAAATATAAACAAAAATGATTAAAGATTATTTTATAATATCAATAAAAGAAATAAGGAGAAGAAAAATTCGTTCTTGGTTAACTTTGATAGGCATATTTATTGGAATAGCTTCCATAATTTCTTTAATAACTCTTGGTCAAGGCTTAGAAAATGCTATTGACAAACAATTTCAAACATTAGGGAAAGATAAATTGTTCATATTGGCAAGAGGGAATATTCTTACTGCGGGATTAAGTATTGATGCAATTAAGATAACGGATAAAGATTTAGAGGTCATTGACAAAACTTCTGGAGTTAGAAGGTCCACAGGATACATTTTTACAACTGGAGCGGTAGAATTTAATGATATTATTCGCTATCCTTTTGTGAGTGGAATGTCGACCGATCCTGAAGAAAGAGCGTTAATTGGTGAAGCACAAAGTTTCAAAATAATGAGGGGGCGTAGTTTACAAAAGGGAGATAAATTCAAAGCGGTTTTAGGATATGAAAATTCTCAAGATGTTTTATTTGAGAAAGGCATGGATTTAGGAGATAAAGTGATTATCAAAGGGAAGGAGTTTAAAGTAATTGGCATTTTAGAAAAAATAGGGTCTCCTCCAGATGACCAAATGGTGATGCTTCCCTTAGAAACTTATTGGGAAATTTTTGGGAATAAAAATGAATATGGAATGCTTATTGCTCAGTCTGATTTAGGTGAAGACCCGTTTGTTGTAGCTGGAGAAATTGAGAAAGAATTACGTAAATTTAGAGATGTAGATGAAGGAAAAGAAGATTTCCAAATACAAACTCCTCAACAGTTAGCAGAATCTTTTGGAACCATCCTTGACATAGTTCAAATTGTCCTTATTGGCATTGCCGCAATTTCCTTATTAGTTGGAGGAATCGGTATAATGAATACCATGTATACTTCTGTTTTGGAAAGAACCAAGGAAATAGGGGTTATGAAGGCGATTGGTGCAAAGAATTCTCACCTGCTAGGTTTATTTTTAGTAGAGTCAGGTTTGTATGGTTTTGGAGGGGGAATTATAGGAGCGGTAATAGGGATAGGTTTCGCAAAATTTGCAGAATTATTATTTATTCAATTTATGGGTCCAGCTTTTTTATTAATAGAAATTGATTGGTTATTGGTGCTAGGAGCATTATTATTTTCGTTTATAGTTGGTTGTTTATCTGGTGTTGCTCCCGCGTATCGGGCATCTAAGTTAAACCCTGTTGACTCTTTAAGATATGAATAGAATGGAATAGAAGGCATGAAATTAATTAAAAGTAATGGTATTTATATATATCAATAAAATTAAATAAAAGTAAAAAAATTAAATGTGAAATATTTAAACTAAAAAATGACAAAGGCAATTATTGAACTGAAGGATGTTTGGAAAACTTACTATTTGGGAGAAAATGTCTTAAATGTTCTAAAAGGAGTCTCCTTAAAAATAAACAAGGGAGAATTTGTCTCAATACTTGGTCCTTCAGGTTCTGGTAAGTCTACTCTTATGAATCAAGTAGGGGTTCTTGATATTCCTACCAAAGGCAAATTATTTCTTAATGGAAGAGATGTTTCCTTATTGACAGAATCTAGTTTAGCTCAAGTGAGAGGGAAAAAAATTGGTTTCATTTTTCAACAATTCAATTTAATTTCAACTTTAACTGCTCTTGAAAATGTAGTTCTTCCAACAATTTTTCAAGGAGTTCCAGAGGAAGAACGTATCCCTAAAGCAACCCAATTGCTTGAAAAGGTAGGGTTGGGAGATAGAATTCATCACAAGCCTAATGAACTTTCAGGAGGACAACAACAAAGAGTTGCGATTGCTAGGGCTTTAATAAATGACCCAGAGATAATTCTTGCAGACGAGCCAACTGGTAACTTGGATTCAAAATCTGGTCGACAAATAATGGATATGTTAACCAATTTTCATAAACATGATAAAAAAACCATTGTTCTTATTACACACGATATTGAGTTGGTTCAATATTCAGAAAAAACAGTATTCATTAAGGATGGAATTATTGAAAAAATAACTGGAAACCATAGAAAAGTACACCCATAATAGAGTATATCTACTAAATAACCTAAATATTTATAAATTATTTTCTCTCAAAGTTTTTCAGCGAAAAAGTGAGGGTGATTTTTCATGGAACAAAAACAATTAGATGAATTAGATGAGTCTTATTTTGGTGAGGAATTTGTAGATGATGATGAGGAAATCAAGATTGAGAAAGTGAATGCTAAACCAAAATCTTCTAAAAAAACTCCAAAGAAAACTAAAACGGCTAAAAAAACTGCTAAAAAAGAAGTAAGTAAAAAAGATACTTCTGCAAGTGCTTCTGCATCAGCTGTAGTTAAAGAGCCAGAGGTAAAATCAAAGATGGAAATTAATAATGATAAAGAGGACAATAACAAAAAAGAAGAAGTGGTAAAAGTAGAAGAAACTACTCCTCCTCCTATTAACGCACCTGAACCAGTTGATCCATGGGCGTTAGATGATGAAGATGAAACAGGATTATTCAAAGAAGTTTCAACTTGGAAGGCGATCACAGGAATTGCTGTGATTTTACTTGTATTATCTTTGTTTACACAAGGATTTAACTTTTCTCCAGAAGAAGTTGATAAGACAAATCCTTTAAGTCTTTCTGACGCTGAATTTAAGGCATTAACTTTTGTTAATGAGAACTTATTACAAGCACCTTTTGTTGCAACTGTAGAAAAAAGTGAAGAATTGAAAAACGTTTTCAAAGTGACTCTTTCCTTGGCAGGTCAAGAAGTTGATTCATTCATTACTAAAGACGGCCAATTTTTCTTCCCTCAGGGATTTGATACTGAATTACTTCCCGATACTAGCGACAATCCAACAACTGCTGCTACAATTGATTTAACAGATGGTACAGAAGATTCTGGCGATGAAAGTACTGATGATTCAAGTTTAGAATTAGACACTGAGTTGGAATTGGTTCCTGATACTACTGAAGATGCTGTTGATGATAAAGAAGAAGTTGTGGAGGCTGAAGAACCAGCTGCAGAAACTACACCTGAACCTGAAACTACTCCTGAAATCGTTCCAGAACCTACTCCGGTGGAAACTCCTCCTACGGCTTCAACAGAGAAACTTTCAGTTTCATATAAAAAATGGAATTTTGTTCCTCAGAAAATGACTGTAGCGAAAGGTAGTAAAGTTATGTTAACTTTCAACTCTGATGACTCAAATCCTTCCTTTGTGTTACCATCATTCAAGCTTTCAATTCCACAACTTGGTCTTGAGAAGGAAATTACTGGCACAACAACCGTTGAGTTTGATGCTTCAGAAAGTGGAAATTTAGACTTAACTTGTGCAAGTTGTAGTGGAACTCAGGCAATAGCCATGCAAGGAATGATAGTTGTTGAATAGTTATAAACTGGCTTCAGAATAGGAAGCTTTTTATTTATTTCTTTTTTTAATTGAATTATGGCAAAAAATAAAGATTTTTTGAAGAAGGTTGTTGTCCTTACTTTTCTTGGTTTAATCGTGCTAGGTTTTACAGTTCCTGGGTTTATTAACCCGACTGAGGAAGAAACTTCTTCATATAACGAACCACGCCTTTGTAAAAACGATGCTGAATGTTATCTTCTTTGTGACGATGTCCCTGAAAAAGTTATTTGTTTAGAAAATCTCTGTCAACAGAATGGTTGTAAAGATTATAATGCCTTTCCTTTTCAAGATAATCCAATAAATTTTGATCTTTTAATAAGTTTAAATGGAGAAACAATTAGTTTAGATGAAAGAAGCAATTCTGTAGATTTATTTGTCAAGTTTGACAACAAAAAAGTATCAATGTATACCTCTCGTCTTCCTCTTAGCAGTGTTTTAGAGAAAGCAAATTTATTTGTGGTTGATGGATGTTTAATTGTTGATTCTTCTTCATATTGTGAAGTTGAAGGAAATAATAGTAGTATCTTATTGAATGAAGAACCATTTAGTCTATTTAATCGTTATATTCCTCAGGATGGGGACGTGATTAAAATCACTTTTGATTGATTTTTAATTATCAAATTAACTTTTTTTAATGAAAATGAAAACTGAAAAAAATGCTGCGTTGAAGTACCATTCAGATCATCCAGCTGGAAAGTTGGCAATTTCTCCTACAAAGAAATGTTTAGATGATAAAGACTTATCTCTTGCATATTCTCCTGGGGTAGCTTTTCCTTGTCTTGAGATTAGCAAATCTTCTCAAGACTCTTACAAGTACACTGGGAGGGGAAACTTGGTTGGAGTAATCAGTAATGGCACTGCAGTATTAGGTTTAGGAGATATTGGTCCCTTGGCTAGTAAACCAGTAATGGAAGGTAAAGCAATTCTTTTTAAGAAGTTTGCAGATGTCAACGCCTTTGATATTGAAATCAATGAGAATGATCCACAAAAAGTTGTTGATATTGTTAAGTCTTTGGAACCTACTTTTGGAGGTATTAATCTGGAGGATATCAAAGCGCCAGATTGTTTTTTTATTGAAGAAAAATTATCTGAAAGTATGAACATTCCAGTATTTCAAGATGATCAACATGGGACTGCTATTATCACCGTAGCTGCCTTATTAAATTCGTTAGATCTTGTTAAAAAACACATTTCTAATGTAAAAATTATTATTTCAGGCGCTGGAGCCGCTGGGATTTCAATAGCAAGAACTTTGGTAGAAAGTGAAGCATCAAAAGAGAACATTTTTTTATTTGATAGTAAAGGGTTAATTCATAAAGAAAGGAAGGATTGTAATAAGTATAAATTAGAATTTGTTCAAAAAGACAACACTTCTCTATCTGAAGCCCTTCATGATGCAGATGTTTTCATTGGTGTTTCTCAAGGTAACCTTCTTACCCCAGAAATGATTAAATCAATGTCCTCTAGGCCCATAATTTTTGCAATGGCAAATCCTGTTCCAGAGATTTTACCAGAGTTAGTCAAGAAGGTTGTCCCCGATGCAATTATAGCTACTGGGAGAAGCGATTATAATAATCAAGTAAACAACGTTCTTTGTTTTCCTTTTATTTTTCGTGGAGCTTTGGATGTTCACGCAACTTCAATAACTAAAAGAATGAGGTTGGCTGCTGTGAAGGCATTATCTAAACTTGCATATCAAGAAGTTCCAGAAGAGGTTACAAAAATATATGGGGAAAATATAACTTTTGGTCTAGATTACATAATTCCAAAACCATTTGATCCACGCCTTCTTCCAACTGTTGCCGTGGCTGTTGCTGAAGCTGCCATTAAGGATTTGGTAGCACAAAAAAAGATTGATCTAAAAAGATATCATGAAAGGTTGGTTGATTTGGCTAAGAAACTAAAATCAACTGCTTAAATCAACTTCCTTAAATCCACAAGCTTTATATTTTATTGTTGTTATTTCCAAAAGATGTCATTATCAAATATAAAAAAATTGTTAGATAAAATTTCTTCTTTGGAAAATTTAAGTGAAAAAGAAGTGGAACTACTGAATACCCCTCAAAATATTCTAAAAGCAAGTTTAGAAGTTAATGGAAAAAATTATCCTGCCTATCGTGTTCAATTCAACAATGCCCGAGGACCATTTAAAGGAGGTATCCGTTTCCATCCTGAGGTTGATTTGGATGAAGTATCTTCTCTTTCTTTTTGGATGTCTTTGAAAACTGCTGTTGTAGATTTGCCTTTAGGAGGAGGAAAAGGAGGAGTAACAGTAAATCCTAAAGAATTGTCTATTGAAGAAATTGAAGAATTAAGTCGTGCTTACGTACGAGCATTTCATGCTAATTTGGGTTCAGATAAAGACATCCCTGCTCCTGATGTTTACACCACTCCACAAATTATGGTTTGGATGCTGGATGAATTTGAAAAGATAACTGGTAAAAAAGATCCTGGAATGATTACAGGAAAACCAATTGAAAATGGGGGATCTTATGTTAGGGATATTGCAACTGCTCTTGGAGGAGTTTATGTATTAGAAGAAGCGATAAAAAAAGTTGATGTGGAAAAAAGAGTTGCAATCCAAGGTTTTGGAAATGCTGGAATGACAGCAGCTAAATTACTTCATGAAAGAGGATTTTCTATTGTTGCAGTTTCTGATTCTAAAGGGGGAATTTATAATGAAAATGGTTTAAATTTAATCTCAGTAATTGATGCTAAAAAAAATCAAGGTTCTGTTAGCAAATATGTTGCTAGTGGTGCAAGTGTTATTACAAATAGAGAATTGCTAGCGTTAGATTGCGATATCCTTGTTCCTTCTGCTTTAGGTGAAGTAATTACCAGAAGTAATGTATCTGATGTTAAGGCCAAAATTATTTTGGAGTTAGCTAATGGGCCAACAACTCCCGAAGCTGATGAAATTTTGTTTTCTAAAGGAGTAATGGTTATTCCTGACATTTTGGCCAATGCTGGAGGGGTTACGGTTAGTTGCTTTGAGTGGCAACAAAACGTGGCTAATGAGAGATGGGAAGAAGAAGATATTAAAAGAAAACTGCATTCAAAAATGGTTGCTGCATTTGAAAATGTTTGGACCACCGAGTATGATTTAAGAACTTCTTCTTACAGATATGCAATAAAAAGCATTTTAGAAGCTGAGAGAAAACGGGGAAGGTTATAACTTCTACTCTTTTCGAACTTATTGCAAGGTTTATATATTATTTAGTTTCTTTGAATAATGGTGATCAAACATGATTAAAAAACAATTATTGAAATTAAAAGAAAATTGGCTGCTGGTTGTTCTATTTGTTGTAGGTCTATTATTTTTCTCTGGAGCAGGTAATATGTTTACAGGAGTTGGAATGAATGATCTTTCTTATGGGAAATCGATGGATGGAGTGATGGTAGAGAGAATGGCCTATTCTTCTGGAATGCCTTCGTATGATGAAGGGTTTGCTCCTGATGTTCAAGAAAGAAAAATTTCTACTTCATTATCCATGAGTACGGAAGTAAAGAGAGGTACTTATGCAGAAAATGAACAGCAATTCAAATCAATTGTTGCAACTAGCAATTCTCTTATCGTAAATGAAAATGTGAATATTTACAACGATGCCAAATCTGGTCATTATCAAATAAAGGTTGTTTCTGGGAAAGCTGAAGCTGTTTTAACTCAATTAAAGAAGATAGGCGAAGTCAAGTCTTTTTATACTAACAAGCAGGATATAACTAATAGTTATACAAACAACAAAATCGAGTTGGAATCAGAAAAAGAAAGGTTGAAATTGTATAAACAACTATTTACTGAGATTGAAAATACCAATGAAAAAATTCAATTAACTAACCTCATTTTTAACCAAGAACGTACTATAAAATATCTCGAAGAAAGATTGGAAAGTAAAGATCAAAAAGTGGATTATACTACAATCTCTTTTAGTATGAATGAGAAACAATCAGAGTGGACCAACATTGCCTTAACAAGTTTAGGAAATTTGGTAAGAAACTTGGTTGATAGTATCAACACTTTGCTAACTTTAATCTTTGTAATTCTACCTTACGCAGTTATTGCTTTGTTAGTTTGGTTAGGAGTTAGAGTTGTTAATAAAAGAAGATAATATATTATTTATTATTTTTCAATTTTTTTCTTTTCTTTTTTAAATTATTTTTTTCTAAGTTTCTCTTTAATTAATTCCACAATAATGTAAAGAACAATTACAGTGGCTCCTCCAATTAAGAACCACAAGGCCATATCTAAAGGTGCCTTCTCAGAGACTTGCTGGACCATTTTAGGAGCTGCTTCCGCCATCATGTCTGCAGCCATAATTTTTGGTTGTGCCTCTAAAGATTCTGCAACAAGATAACTTTTTTGAGAAAAGTTTTGACTCACTTTAATAATCCCTCCAATTAGAATTGTAATCAATCCAATTGGAAAAATTCCTTTTAGCTTTTCTTTTAATCCTGAAACTTTTTTAGGGGCAATGATAATATATTTATTTGCTAGCTTGTAATGATTGACTTCTCTACCTTTCTTAGAATAATGAAACTCATCAACGTTGACTAAACCAGCTTCCTGTAATTTTTGTAAGTGGTAATGGGTAGTTGAAATAGGTATTTTTAATTCTTTTGAAATATTCCCCTCTGTATCGTGGTCTTTTTCAGCTAGATAATTCAATATTTTTCTGGAGGTTTTACTAGTGATGGTTTCGGCTAACTTTTTGGTTTTGCTTTCATTTAAATCTACCAACAGGAAATTATTTTTTACCATGGTGTCAAATTCCTTTATTTATTTAAAAAGATGTTGATAATTTCAAAAATGGTTGAAGTTATTTTGAAATTCCAAAAATCAAAGATTTTTCGTAACTTTTAATCTATTAGAAGTCAACGGGGAAGTAAGTTTGTCTAACAACTATGTAAGCAATGAATAGGATTATAAGGATTATAGATTCCCATTTGTTTAGTTGCTCATTCGTAAATAAGAAAAATAAAATTAAAAATGCCGTAGCTATTTTAACTGGCAAATCATATAAGACTACCACATTTGGAATAGCATAACCAGAAATTAAGGCACCAATTCCTATTCCAAAAAGCGGATTGGTGATGTTACTTCCTATTAAAATTCCAGCCGAAATATCTTTCTGTTTCTTGAAAACAGCGATAAGGGAAGTTGTTAATTCTGGTAAAGCAGAAGCAACACCTAACAAGATTACTCCAAAGAAAGATGCACTTATTGGTAATGCTTCAACTAGGATTGTGGAAGATTCTAAAACTTGATCAGTGACAAAAGCAATTATTACAAACGAAACAAGAATTAATGAAAAGGCCAGAACAATATCTTTTTTACTTAAATGGTTTAAGGCATTAAAAGTTTCACTAATTTTACTTTTTTTAAGATAAATAAGATAAGCAAAATAAGCTAGAATTAAAATCGCACCTTCAATTCTTGAAATGAATCCTCCCAAAGCAAATATCCATACTAAAAAGGCGGCAGCGATTAAGCCACCTACTTCAGGGATTAAATTTTTTCTTATCACTACAATTGCTCCTAGTAAACCAATTACTGCTAAAACAAAATTTTGTTGAAAGATATCGGAACCAATATTGTTTCCAATAAGTAAACCAGAAAGGGAATTCATTAATGAAGGGTTTCTTATTATATTAACGCTCCCTATAATATGGGTCATTATTTCAGGAATACTTGTTCCTATAGAAAGAATTGTTAATCCAATGAATGTTCCTGACAATCCATAATGATGTGCTATTTGAATTGAATTTTTTATAACAATGTTGGCTAAAAGAACAATTATTACAAACCCTACAATGATTATTAAAGATTCAACAAGCATATTCAGATGATTTTTTTATTATTGATAAATATATTCTTTTTTTGAGGGAATATCTTTATATTTTAAATAAATTTATAAGAAACAATCTTTTTCAAGGTTTTATGGGTGCTAGGCGTTTTACTAAGCTAGAACAGAAACAGATTATTATTCCTTTGGCAGATAGAATTGCAGAAGTTCATAATAAAGGCACAACGATTGTTGGTTTGCAAGGAGGTCAGGGAACTGGAAAAACTACTATTGTCAATTTCTTGAAAAATGAACTAAAAAAACGAGGATATAAAGTACAATCATTTTCAATAGACGATTTTTATAAAAGTTTAGCAGAGAGAAAGAAACTATCTTCAAACTTTCCTGAAAATACTTTTTATCAAATTTCAAGAGGTCTTCCTGGAACCCATAGATATAAACAACTTTTAGCAACTTTAAAAAAAATTAAAACAGGAAAACCTTTCAAGATTCCATTTTTTGACAAATCTTTACATAAAGGGAGGGGAGACATTACTAAAAAAACTAAAAAAGTAAGTTCTAAACAAGATATTGTTATTTTGGAAGGATGGTGTGTAGGCATTCCTTATGTTTCTTCAGAAAATTTAAGGAAAATTTGTAAGAAAAATAAAATTAATTTGCATAAACTTGATCCTAAATTAAAATACCACTTAGAAGTTCTTAAATTTGTTAAACAATACCAAATATTATGGAATTATTTGGACTATATGGTTATGTTAAAACCAAGTTCTATTAAAGTTCATCAGGAATGGCGCTCATTACAAGAGAGAAGGTTAAGAAAATCTAAAGGAGGAGGAATGAATATCAAAGAAATAAAGGGTTTTGTTGAGCCGTATTTACCTTTTACTTATCTCTGTTATGACAAAATTGTACCAGATTTTAAAATATTTATAGATAAAAAACACAATTATTTTTTGAGTAAACCAAAAAAGTTTTAAATTATAAAATAATTTCAATTAATATGGTGAGAAGATGTTAAAGTATGATGTTTTATGTGTTGGTTCAGCTACAGTAGACCACTTTTTAACAATTAAAGTACCTCTCTCTTCAGTAAAAGTTGGAGATAAAGTTCTTGTTGATTTAAAAGAAATACATACCGGGGGGGGTGCAACTAATTCCGCTGCAGCTCTGGCAAACTTGGGATTAAAAGTAAAAGTTTTAACTAAATTAGGGGATGACCATGACGCAAAATTGATTCTCCACGAATTGAAATCTTATAAAGTATCTAACATTTGTCTTAATTATAGTAAAAAAAGTACAGATTCGGCAACAATAATTTCTTCAAGTAAAGAGAAAGATAGGATTATTTATGTTGATAAAGGGGCTTCTTTAGATTTAAAAGTAACGGATTTTAAGAAAAAGCAACTTAACACAAAATGGGTTTATTTAGCAAGTCTAATTGGTGATTCATTTGAAACTGCAATTGACCTAGTGCAGATGATTAAAAAATCCGATACCAGGGTTATTTTTAATCCTTCTTTATATTTAGCAAAGTTAGGAAAAACTGAGCTTAAACCAATATTACAAAACACTTCTATTTTGATTTTAAATAAAGAAGAAGCTCAAGCTTTATTGAAAGTTGAAACCCCTTCTTTTAAGAGGTTGTTAACTTCTTTACAAAAGTTGGGTCCAAAAGTTGTTGTTATAACTAATGGTCATGAAGTTTTCTATGCGATAGACCCTAAGAAAAAAGTTTATGCTATAACTCCTCCAGAGGTTCCAAGAATTCACACTGCTGGTGCAGGAGATGCTTTTGCCGCAAGTTTTTTAGCGGGAGTGATAAATGGGGAGACTTTTGAGAATTCTCTTCGTTTGGGTCAATTAAATGCTTCTTCTGTAATTCAAAAAATTGGCACTAAAAATGGTTTGTTAACTTTGAATGGTGTAAAAAAGATGGCTAAAAATAATAAAGTTAAGATTGAAGTTAGTTAAATCTAAATTTCCCGTTCCAACTTACTATCTCTGACATTTTCTTTCTTTGATTTGGTGTTTCTGTCTTGGAAATAGCTTCTGGTAACACCGTTTTTGGCCCTAATCTTCCTACAGCGAACATTGCTTCAATTGTAAACTTGTTTGAAATTTTTAAAACTCGTTTTACTTTCTTATAATCAAATCCACTCATCCCATGTACAACAAATCCTCTTCTTGCACCTTCTAAAGCTATCGACATCCACGCTGCACCAGTATCAAAAGAATGTGTAGGGTTTGGTTTATTTTTATATTCAGAATTATTCCTGGAAATAATTACAACAAGCGCAGTTGCATTTTTACACCATTCTTTATTGAAGTCTACAAGAAAATCCATGAATTCATCTTTCTTCTTTCCAGTTGCAACAATAAACCGCCATGGTTGTACGTTGAATGCAGAAGGAGCCCATCTGGCAGCTTCAAATAAAGGAAGGAGGTCTTTCTTTGTTAATTTTCCTTTCATTGCTCGTGGAGACCATCTGGTGTAGAATAATGGAGAACAATCAGCTTTTGGTTTTCTAAACTTTTTTGCAATTGATTGTAATGACATTTTATTTACCCCTTTATTTTTGAATATAAAACCATGTCTCTATACTTCCCTAGAACTTTGTCAAATTTTCTTAATACGGCTTCCCTTTTATAATTATTTTTTAGAGCAACTTTCATACTTCCTTTATTCTTATGATAAAGAACAATTTCAAACCTTCTAATCCCTAAATCTTTTCCAATTTTTTCTAATATTTTAACAACTTTGGTAGCAATCCCTTTGTTCCAATAATCATAATCTATGAAATAACCTATTTCTCCGATATGCTTTCGATGTTGGTTTACTTTAATTCCAGCGCCACCCACCATTTTTTTATCATAAAGGATTGTAAAATTATGTCCATAATTATTTCTTTTATTTTTTTGAGTTTTTCTAAGAAATTCTCTTTCTTCTTCAATGGATTTAGGTTTAGAACTGAAATATAAAAAATTAGGATTGTTTAGAATTTCAAAGAACCTCTTGGCATCAGATACTTTTTGATATCTTAATTCAATTTTTGGCATTTAGGTTAGTAATAAAGAAAAGTATAAAAACCTTCTTTTCCTTCTAAGTAAAAACGAGGTGATATTATGGCATTTGGAATTTTAGAAACATTAGCGTTTATTGTGATTGCAATTGGAGTTATTAAAATGGTTACTTTGGCAATAAAGCCAGAAGGTTGGATGAATTTTGCAAAAAGTATGTTTAAGAACACGAGAGCATTTCAAGTAGTATTTTTTATTTTAGCAGCTGTTGTATTATATTTTTTAAATATGGCGGGAGTAGATATAATAACAATTTTTGCAGTGATGCTATTTTCTGCTTTCTTGTATGGAATGGCTTTTGCACCATATGCTCAGAAGATGATTAAATCAATTAAACCAAAAAATGTTCTTTCAGAGAACAAGTTGGTTGTTTTAGTTTGGATTGTTTTAATATTGTGGGGACTTAAAGAATTGTTTTTTTGATTTTTCTCTTAATGAGATGAATAAAAATTTTTTTTAAATTTCTTTTTTATTGTTTTTTAATATAATTTATTTAGAATTATTTTTTGGTTGAATTTAGTGTTCTTTTTTCCAGAAAACAACTCTTTTTTCTGTAAATTCAATAATATAATAAAATAAAATTCCCGCAAATGAAATAGATATAATTCCAGAAATTAATAAACCAGTGTCCAAATAATAAGAAGCATTTGTAATTAAATATCCAATCCCCTTTGTTGCACTAGCAAATTCTGCAATAACTGCTCCTGCTACAGCAAGAGTTGAAGATACTTTTAAAGAAGGAAAGGTATAAATTAAAGAATTTGGTAGCCGTAATTTAATAAAAGTTTGCCATTTTGTTGCATAATTTAATTTGAAAAATTCTATGCTTTCTTTTTCTAAAGAAGTTAACCCTTTCATATAATTGACCATTATTGGAAAAAAAGCAACTAAGGAAGATAAGACTACTTTAGAGAGTAATCCTTCCCCAAACCAAAGTATAATCAACGGGGCAAAGGATAGCATCGGTGCAGCGTATATTAAGATAACATAGGGATAAAAAGCTTTTTTTGTATTTGGAAAAAAAGTAAATATGGTTGCAACAACAAATGAAATAATTGTGGCTAATACAAATCCTAAAAAAGCTTCCAGAAGGGTTATTGAAGTGTGATACAATAATAAATTAAAATTATTTAAGAATGAAAAAAAAATCTCATGTGGGTTGGGCAAGATAATCTCTTTAATTTTAAAAGAATGGTCTATCAACTCCCATAATGTTACTATCGAAATAAAAGCTACAATTGCCGGAATGAATATTTTTATTCTATTGCTTTTCGAACCCATTTTACATATTTTTGAAATTCTATACTTTCTTTTACCTCTAATTTCCTTGGTCGGTTAAGATTAATATCAACAATTTCCTTGACTTTAGCAGGCCTGTTTGATAATACAACAACTTTATCTGAAAGAAATACTGCTTCTGGAAGAGAATGTGTGACAAACAATATTGTTGAATTTAATTTTTTAGAAATTCTTAGCAATTCTAAATTTAATTTGTTTCTAATAATCTCATCTAATGCTCCAAATGGCTCATCCATCAACAACAGATGAGGATTTAAGACAAGAGATCTAGCAATTGAAACTCTTTGTTGCATGCCTCCAGATAATTCGCTGGGGTAATGTTTTTCAAATCCATTTAGCCCAACTAAATTTATCATCTCTTGAACATTATCATTTTTTGTATTGTTGAGTTCATTTGGAAGATTAACATTATTTTTTACGTTTCTCCAGGGCAAGAGAACTGGGTTCTGAAAAACAATACCCATTTTCTGTATAGATTTGCTCTTTCTTTCTTTAAAATCAATATTAACAGAACCAAAATTTGGGGAGAGTAAACCAGTAACTATTTTCAATAAAGTTGTTTTCCCACAACCACTTGGACCAATTATAGAAATGATCTCTCCTTTTTTTATTGATAAACTAATGTTGTCTATTGTAACAATAGAATTGTTATTTTTAATCCATTCTTTCCTTATTTCTTTAATTTCTATCATCTTTTTAACTCATATATTGATATTTTACCTGGATTTAATCTAAGAGTAGAAGTAGTTGTGAAAACTTCATTTACCGTATATCCCCATTTTGGTCCTAGGATTTTTGGGTTGTTTATGGGGCCTGCTGCATGACAAAAAGGCATAATAACAAAACCATCTTTTCTTAAATGTACAGAAGCTTTTGATAAAAATCTTTGAATTAGTTTACCATTGTCTACAACCATGCCTTTAAAATTATCAATTTGCGTGCTGAAAAATGGGTGATTAAAAATTATAATATCAACAATTTCGGTAGATTTTCCAAATAAATCACAATGGTAAACTTCCGATTTATTATTAATCTTGAGATTTCTAACATTCTCTCTTGTGTTTTGAACTGCTTTAATATTATTGTCACTAAATATAACTTTTTTCGCCCCATTGAGAGATGCAACAACTCCTTGAATTCCTGAACCACATCCCATATCCCAGAGAGATTTTTCTTTATATTTGCCATTATTACAAAATAAATAAGATGCAAGATATCTTGATGTAACTATGTCTGGATTAAGTACACCTTCCTTCACTATAAAGTCATTTAGATAATGACGGGGAATAAGTTCAATATCTATCCTTATTTTGGGATGATTTTGCGCATTTGATATGTCTACTAATAATTGATTCATACCTTCTTGTTCAGAGTTCATTTTCTAACTAAGAAGTTTTTTCCCGTGTATATTTTCTAAGAACTCAGTAGTAAAAACATCATTGACATTATATTCTTTCTTTAACAGGCCTTCTTCATTTAATCTATCGTAAGTTTCTTTGTACATCTCATAATCCATGTGTCCAATTGGATATTCTCTTGAATTACTCATTGGTTTGGAAAAAATATCCCATATCTTTCGCTGAGAGCCTAAGTCTAGTTTTGAATTCCTCTTTAGAATAGACTCTAATGCTTCATTAGGATTTTCTATTGTAAAACTTGTTCCTTTGAATGTTGCTCTAAGGAAATTTTCAATTAGTTTTGGTTTTTCATTAATAGTTTTTTCAGTTGCAAATAATGTTAATCCGTGAGTATTTATCCCATGGTTTGCAGGTGAGATTATATTTAATTTGACTCCTTTTTCTGGAAGTGTTACTTCAGCAATTGTTCTAAATGCAAACTGTGCATCGAGATGTCCAGCAATAAATTGGCTATAATCTTGGCCCACATTGATTTCTTTTATATTAACATTGTATTTGTTAAGCAAGTGTCTTATAATGTCGGTTGAACTATGTCCATAAAAAAATCCCACTTTTTTTCCTTCAAGATCTTCAACTTTTTTGATATTTGAACTTTTTTTCGTTACAATAACAAAAAAATCAGAATTTCTGTGGAAAGTAGCAATCGCTTTAACAGGAATTCCCTTTGATCTAGCAATCAAGAGTGTTTCAGGACTTCCAATTAGTCCAATATCATCAATACCTGCAGTAACCATTTTGATAGGGTTAGTTTCTGGCGTACCAAAGTTAAAATTAACATCTAATTTCTGTTCATCATAAAATCCTTGATCAACTGCCGAGAAATATTGAGCAAAATGAGCCCCCATCACCGGAACAGGGAGTCGAACTGAAATTTTTTCTTTTTGTAGAATTGCTTGGCCCGCAATTTTATCATTATTACATCCTAATAAAATGATAGCAAGAGTACAGATTGTTATTAAAAGTATAATTTTTTTCATTTGTTTCTCCTTTTTATTTATTCTGATCATGTGACAACATCAAAACATTTAAATATTGCTTCCTCCCAAGGGAGTAATAAAATGGAAAACAAACTAGTGCTAAAAGAATTGGGACTTACAGATGGAGAAATCAAAGTATATTACTCTCTATTTGAACTTGGAGAAACTACTGTGGGTCCAATCTCTAAGAAATCAAGAGTAACGCATGCTAAAGTATATCCTATTTTAGAAAAGTTAATTGAAAAAGGTTTGGTAAGCCATGTTGTAAAAGATGGGAGAAGAAATTTCTCAGCCACCCATCCTAACAGTATATTGGAATTTGTAAACAATAAAGTAAGGTTATTGGAAGAAGAAAAAGAAAAAATAAAAAAAATAATTCCTTCCTTATTAGCAAAACAAAATGAACTCGAAAATGTACAACATAGTAGAGTATTTGAAGGATTTAGGGGTTTACGATCACTATTTCATGATTTATTCGATAATAATATTGAAAAAAATGAAATTTGTGTTTTTGGATTAGATGAATTACTATCAAATAAATCTTTTATCAGTTTTTTCAAATTTTATCACGATTTGAGGAGAAAGAAAAAAATTAAACTAAAACTAATTATTAACAAAAAAAGAGAAAAGTCTCTCAAATCAATGTATGATTTTTCAAAATTATACGGGAAAAAGGATATAATAAAATTTGTTGATGTTCCTTTTCCTGCAGGGGTTTTTATATTCAAGGATCATGTAATAACCATTATAGCTGATGAAAAGGCAACTGCATTTGATATTAAATCAAAACAAAATGCAAGGAGGTATAGAAAATTCTTTGATTCTGTTTGGGTTAAATAATATTTTATCTACTTAGAAACTAGGGGATTATTTTTATAAACTCTAACTTCTTTCCTTCATAAAAAAGAGGCAATAATGCTAGCATCAACTAAAAAAATCCTGTACAAAGCGCATAAAGGTAATTATGCTGTTCCACACTTCAATATTAACAACATGGAAATTTTACAGGGAGTTGTGCAAGCTGGAGTTAATCTAAAATCTCCTTTGATTCTGGCAACTTCTGAAGGTGCTATAAAATACGCAGGGATTAATTTTCTCTACGAACTTACGAAAACTGCTTCAGAACTGGCCAAGATACCAATTGCTTTACATTTAGATCATGGGAGAGATTTAGATACTATCAAAAAATGTGTCAAGCTGGGTTACTCTTCTGTAATGTTTGATGGTTCTCATTTGGATTTTGAAGACAATGTTAAGATTACGAAGAAAATAGTAAAATTAGCGCATAAAAAAGGAATTTCAGTAGAAGCAGAACTTGGAACAATTGGAGGAACAGAAGATTTAGTTTCTGCCAGAAAAATAATTTATACCAATCCCGAAATGGCATCAGAGTTTGTAAAAAGAACTGGCTGTGATTTTCTTGCTGTAGCTATTGGTACCTCTCATGGAGCTTACAAATTTAAAGGTAAAGCGGATTTAAGGCATGACATTCTCAAAGAAATTAAAAAGAAAGTGAAAGTTCCTTTAGTTCTTCACGGCGCTTCTGGTGTTCCAGAGAAAGTTGTTAAGCAAGCACAGAAATATGGCGCCAAATTAAGTGGAGTTTACGGAGTGCCTAATTCTCAGATAAAAAAGGCTATTAAGAATGGGATAAATAAGATTAATACCGACACAGATTTAAGATTGGCTTTTGATGCAGCTGTTCGTAAGTTTTTGAAACAGAAACCAAAAGATTTTGACCCTCGCCATATTTTGGGACCTGCAAGAGAGAAAATAAGAAAAGTAGCGGAGGAACGAATCAAGTTGTTTGGTAGTAGAGGAAAGGCATAAGATGAAAAAGATATACATTGGAGCGGACCATGCAGGATTTAAGTTGAAAGAGAAATTAAAGAAATGGTTAGATTCAAAAAAAATTAATTATGAAGACGTGGGAAATCTCGTTTTAGATATGAAAGATGATTATCCTGATTATGCTATTCCTTTGGCAGAGAAAGTTGTTAAGGGTAAGACTAAAGGCATTCTTCTTTGTGGAAGTGCTGAAGGAGTATGTATTGCTGCTAACAAAGTTAAAGGTGCTTTAGCAGTTAATCCTCATGGTTTAAACCAAACTAAATTAGCTAGGGAACATGAAGGTGCTAATATTATTTGTATTGCAGGTGGTGGTTCTGTAAAAAAACAGGCTTCAATACCTTTTAATTTAGCAACTAAGATGATTACTGCTTTTTTGAATACACCCTTTTCTAAAGCAACAAGACACAAAAGAAGAATAGCTAAGATTAAGAAATATGAGAATTAGAATTATTTCTACAATTTGAAAATGGATAAAAGAACAAAAAAGTTGTTTAAATTGGTTACACCTTATTTGTTAAAGGCAAACCCAGATAGATTAAATCACACTTTAAGAGTCTTCAAAACAGCTACATTCTTAGCAGAAAAAGAAAAGGCAGATTTAAATATCGTCAAATTCGCCGCTCTCTTACACGATGTTGGAAAGTATAAAGATTTTGAAGGGAATCATCATGCAATTATAGGGGGAGAAATTTCTGAAAAAATATTAAAGAATTTCAAATTATCTCCAGAGAAGAAAGAAAAAATCATTTATTGCGTGAAACAACATTGCTATGATGAGAGTATAAATCCAGAATTAATTGAAGCAAAAATAATTAGAGATGCAGACACTTTAGATCGTCTAAGCCCAGTTAGAATCGCTAGCTATTTTTATTATGGCGGATTGAAAAAAAGGGATTACAGCGAAATTGTAAAGAGAATAGAAACTAGCTTAGAGTATGCAAAAAAGTTTCATACTAAAACAGGCAAAAGGTTAGCAGAACGAAGAAGAAAATTACTTGATTCATTTATCACAAGTTTTAAAGATGATTTAATAATTATAAAAAGTGCTGGAACTAAAAGAAAAAAGTAGATCTAAAATGAAACATAAAATATACCCTTCAGTTATGGCTAAAAGCCAAGAAGAGATGGATTCTCTATTTACAAAGTTAGAAGGTGTTGCTCCAGAACTACACTTAGACATTGCTGATGGAAAAGCTGTGCCAGGAACTGCCCTAAATTTCCCTTTACGATTAAGTTCAAAGTTCAGTTATAATGCCCATTTAATGATTAAGAACCCTCGGAAATGGATTGAAACATATGGAGATCAAATGGAGGTTTGCATACCTCAAGTTGAAGAGATATCTGATATAGCCGGATACATCTCTTGGATGAAGGAAAGAGATTACAAAGTAGGTTTTGCTTTGAAACCAGAAACTAATTATTCTACCATTAGACCCTATATTGATGATATTGACGTTGTTCTTGTTCTCACAGTCCATCCGGGATTTTATGGCGCAAGATACCTTAAATCTCCTTTGAAAAAAATAGCTCAAATTAAAAGAGGCAATCCTTCTATTGAAGTAATAGTAGACGGGGGAATGAACCCTACTACTATTGGAGATGCAGCCAAAGCTGGAGCAGATTGTTTTGTTTCCGGAAGTTTTATTTCTAAATCTGATAACCCTAAGAAAGCTATGAAAGAAATAAAAGAAGCGTTAAAATAATTTTTTGAATTTAATTTACTTATTTCTACAATACCAATAATATTTTAAATAAATCTAACTCTTTAGTAGAAATGTCTTTAGATGAGATGAAAAAAGAATTTCAGAAATTAGCAAATCCTGAGCAAGCTAAGAATTTACAACGCTTCTTTAAAACTGGAAAGGGACAATATGGTGAAGGAGACCTTTTTTTAGGAATTAAAGTTCCTGAACAGAGGAAACTTGCTAAAAAGTTTTACCATCTTTCGATTAAAGAAACGAAGGAATTGCTACATAGTAAAATTCACGAACATCGCTTAACTGCTTTATTTATTCTCATTAATCATTATAAAAAAGGTACTGAAGAAGATAAAAAACTTGTTTTTGAAACGTATCTAAACAATACGAAATATATTAACAATTGGGATCTTATTGATCTATCATCTCCAAAAATTGTTGGAGATTACCTTTTGGATAAAGATAGAAAAATTCTATATACTTTGGCCAAATCTAAAAACATCTGGAAAAAAAGAATTGCAATTTTAGCTACAGCCGCTTTCATTGTAAATAATGATTTTGATGACACTTTAAAAATTTCTGAAATACTTCTTCATGATAATCATGATTTGATTCACAAAGCGGTGGGTTGGATGTTAAGAGAGATTGGAAAAAGAGATCAGAAAGTTGAAGAAAAATTTCTTTCTAAGTATCATAAGGAAATGCCTCGAACAATGTTAAGGTATGCAATAGAAAAATTTTCAGAAGAAAAAAGAAAGCATTATATGAAAAAATAATTTATTATTAAAATGAAGATAACTAATCTCTCTAAAGATAATCGACCAAGGGAGAGATTACAGAATCAAGGTGTTGCTTCTCTTTCAACTGCTGAACTTTTAGGAATTATTCTAAAATCTGGTACAAAAAAAGAAAATGTCTTAGAAATTTCAAGTAAACTTCTGGCAAAATATGGTTTAGAAAATCTCCATTCATGCACCTTACAGGAATTATCTCAGGAACATGGCATTGGAAAAGCTAAAGCTTGCCAGATTATTGCTCTATTTGAATTATATAATAGAATTAAACAGATTCCTTCAAAAACAAAAGAAATAATTTCTGCAAGTGATATTTACAATCTTTATCATCCAAAATTAGCTGATTTAAAGCAAGAACATTTCATTGCAGTGTATTTAGATACCAAAAACAAGGTTATTTGTGATAAAACTATCACTAAAGGCATCCTTGATGCTTCTTTAATCCATCCTAGGGAAGTTTTTCATGGGGCAATCAAAAACCTTGCTCGTTCATTAATTGTTATCCATAACCATCCTTCTGGAGATCCGGCTCCTTCTGAGGAAGATTTGTTTGTAACAAAAAAACTCCAGGAAACTTCTGAAATTATTGGCATTGAACTTTTGGATCACGTGATTATTGGAAAGGAAGCATTTTGGAGCTGGAGCGAAAATAAGCATAAATTTTTAAAATAAGTCCTTTTCTAAGCTATCATGGCAAAAACAAAAACAAAAAAAACATCTGCAAAAGCAGCAAAGTCTGAAACTATTGTAGAAAAGAAGAAACAGCCTGAAAAGCAGGCAAAGAAGAAAGAAGTTATTGGCATTCTTTCTGGTGAGAGAGTTGTAACTGAGTCTTCTGATGAAGCTAGAGAATTCTATAACCAATCTAGATTTGGTACCATGACAGAAAATGGTAAAGTAGAACTATCTCTCTTGGAAGCTCTATATTTAATGGAAAAAGGGCGCTTGCTTATCAAAGGCGAAAGTGGAAGAAAAACCAGTTTTGAGTTATATGTTAAGAAAGCAAGAAAAGTTGAACCAAATTTTTGGATAAGATATAGTGTTTTTAAAAACATGAGAAATAGGGGTTACATTATCAAAACAGCTCTAAAGTTTGGTGCAGATTTTAGGGTATACGACAGGGGAGTTAAACCTGGGGAAGATCATGCCAAATGGATTGTTTTTCCAGTCCATGAGGCTAGTGTTTTTACTTGGCATGAGTTTAGTGCTAAGAACAGAGTTGCTCATTCGACTAAAAAAAGGCTTCTTTTAGGAGTAGTTGATGACGAAAATGATGTTACTTACTACGAGATAAGATGGATGAGGCCATAATTCCTCTTATTTTTTCTTTTATTCTTCTAAATTCCTTAACATCATCTTTTTAGTTACAAAAATTATTTAAACCCATATACATCACAAGAAAGGATGACTGTCAATGATAAAATTCTCGAGTTTTTGAAACAAATTGGGCCAACTTTACCAACTAAAGTAGCGAAAAATATAGATTCAAGTATACTAATGGCTTCAGCACACCTGGCTGATTTAGTTTCTCAGAAAAAGGTTTCTTTATCTTCATTGAAAATAGGCGGTTCTCCTTTATACTATCTTCCAGGTCAAGAAGAGCAATTATTTGATTTTGCTGCTGGAAATATGAACCCAAAAAATTATGTGGTTCTAGAAAAACTTAAGGAAGAAAAGGTTTTGAAAGAATCTGATTTAGATCTTTTGGAAAAAGTTGCTCTACGTTCTTTAAAAGATTTTGCAGTTCCATTACAAGTAAGGACTGAAGAAAAGGTGGAATTATTTTGGAGATGGCACATTCTTAGTAAGGATGAAACAAACGAGCTTGTTGCTGAGATACTCGGCCCTAAAAAAGAAGAACAGAAAATTTCTGAATTAACTGAACCTGCAGAAGCTATAGAACCTATTGAGGCTCCAGAACTTTCAGAATCTGAAGAATCATTAAGGAAAGAACCAGGATCAGAAAGTGGGCAGAAAACTTTGATTGAACCACAAACCTCTGAGGTATCTAAGAGCGATGCAAAAACAAAAGAAATTAAAAAAGAAGATGTAAAAGAAAATTTAAAATTAGATGATAGCAAAAACAAAAATAAAGATAAGGAAGAAGTTCAGAATAAAAATAAAGAAAAAGAAGAATCATTAAAGGACAAGAAAAAAGATGACCTCCAAGAGGAAGAGTCTTCTGAAGAAGAGAAAAAGGAAGAAATTAGAGTTAAAAAATTAGAACTAGAAGAACTTCTTGAAAAAAAATCTCGGAAAAAGAGAGTTGTTAAGGAAGAACAATTCTTGCCTGTATTGGAAACTTTTTTTAAGGGGTTAGAAATTTCTATTCAGAAAAAGGAATTAATAAGGAAAAATTCAGAGATGAATTTCTTAATTTCTGTGCCTTCTGCAGTTGGTTCAATGACTTATTTTTGTAAAGCTAAAAGCAAAAAGAAGTGTGACGAGAAAGATGTTTCTTCTGCGTACATGGAAGCTCAAATAAAAAAACTTCCTTTGTTATTTCTTTATTCAAATGAATTAGGCAAAAAAGCAACGGAAATGTTGAAAAGTGATGCATTTGAAAATGCTATAGTAAGAAAAATAGAATAATATATAACAGAATAGAATCTTTTTAAGAATTAAATAAATATAATCAACAAATAATAATCAATATAATAAAATGGGTTTAAAATTTAAAGATATTGTTTCTCCTAAAGAAGTTACAATTAAAGATTTAAGGGATAAAATTTTAGCGGTTGATTCTTATAACTTATTGTACCAATTTCTTACAACCATAAGGGGCCCTGATGGTTCTCCGTTAACCGATTCGAAAGGGAGAGTTACTTCCCACTTGATTGGACTTTTTAATAGAACAACTTCTTTAATGGAAGAAGGACTTAAATTGGTATTTGTTTTTGATGGAAAACCTCCTGCAATTAAACAGAAAACATGGGATAAAAGAGCGGAAGTAAAAAAACAAGCTTCTTTATTGTTAGATAAAGCAAAAGTTGATGGAGATTTGGCAGCAATGAAAAAGTTTTCTGCTCGCACAGTAAAATTAACTAAAGAACTTATTGATGATGCAAAAAAAGTTATTACTGCGCTTGGTTTGCCAATAGTACAAGCTCCTTCAGAAGGTGAAGCACAAACTGCATTTATGGTTGCTCAAGGAGACGCTTATGCTTCCGTTTCTCAAGATTATGATAACCTCATTTTTGGTTGTCCAACTTTAATAAGAAATTTGTCAATTGCTGGTAAAAGGAAAAAAACAGGGAAGCTGGGTTTTGTTACCATAAAACCTGAGATGATTGAATTAAGTTCGGTATTGGAAGAATTGAAGTTAACCAGGGAACAACTTATTATTTTAGCAATATTGGTAGGAACCGATTATAACCCCGGTGGTATTAAAGGAATTGGTCCTAAGAAGGGTTTAAAGTTAGTACAACAGCATAAGGACAATTTTGAGAAAATTTTTGAAGAAGTCCACTGGGACGAAGAATCTCCCGATTTACCATGGAAAACAATTTATGATACCATTAAAGATATCCCAGTTACTAAGGATTATAACTTAGAATGGAATAAGATTGACGATGACATTTTGCGAGAATTGTTAAAAGAATTTGAGTTTAGTGAACAGAGAGTAAATTCCAAATTAGAAAAATTGCAGCAGCAACAAAAGAAACTTAATCAAACTGGTTTAAACAGCTTTTTTTAGAAATATTCTTTTGTTTTAAATTATTATTATTATTATTTAGATTATGCAAACCCTTTACTAACTTTTTCTCCCCAGAAACTAGGTAAAGAATTGGTAACAAAACCTTGATAAATATCCGTGTAAAGATAAGTAATTCCCTCTGTATCCCTTAATTCTTCAAATTCTTCTTCTACAGATTGATAAATTTTCTTTATCTTCTGCCTTTCAAAATCTTTTTGTAGCAATGAACTTGGTTTTAAAATTAAATAATCAGCTTGTCTGATTGCATTTATTTCCAAATTTGCTGAATTTTGAGTTATGAACATTACAGAAAGATCTTTATGTCTGGCAACAAGTAATAATTCTGAAAGTAATTTGTTTGCTCCACTCATCGCTTTTCTACTACTAAATTCAATGCCTCCTTCATCAATTAAAATAACTGAATTATTTTGAATTTCGTCT
Organism: uncultured Methanosarcinales archaeon; assembly: GCA_964552945.1. Classification (GTDB taxonomy): domain Archaea; phylum Nanobdellota; class Nanobdellia; order Woesearchaeales; family GW2011-AR9; genus CAZEAB01. The sequence continues at coordinate 193,445 of CAZKIP010000001.1, read as the reverse complement.
ATACTTTTTACGACATTTATCCATTTTGGTAAAGGTTCTTTTTTGAAACCCATTGCATAAATCTCTTTATTTGTTTTAGATCTATAATTTTCAAGAAGTCTCATTCCTATAGCACTTTTTCCGGTCCCTCTAGCTCCAAGTATAAGCCCAATGGTGCTTTTATTTGAGAATATTTTGTTATCAAATTTGTTTAAATCGCCTTTTTTATTTTTCACTTCAAGAAGCGGGTCAAATTTTGGTTCCACTTTTGGCCGATAATTTTCAATTCGTTTTTCATCTATTTTTTTACCTGCAGTTTTAGTGCCAGAAACTGCTTTTTTTCCTATAAAGAATAGTGCTTTCGCAGGATAAACTACCAACAATTTTAAGATGAATTTACCTCCTTTCAGCAATTTCTTTTTAGTTTTCTTCTTCATTACTATTTGCAGATAAAGAATGTTTATTAAATTTTTGATTGTGAAGGGCCTATCTCTGTTGGGTAAGGCTCCAGATAACTTTTTATAGTGCTTTACTTATTCTCTACTATGCTCTCCGCTTATACTGAATTGAAAAATGCACAGAAGGTAAAACAATTTATTATTAAAAAAAACATTTTAAACTTCAAATTTGGTCCAGTTAAGGAGTTAAATCGTATTTATTTTCCTATTACAAAAAAAATTAAAATACCTGGAGCAAAAGTAGTTAATACGAAATTTTCTTTCCCAGAAAAATTCAAATCAGAAACAATTCTTACTTTATTAAAAAATAAACTGACCGCTAAACAATTAGAAATTCTTCCCAAATCACAAGAGATTGTAGGAAAGATAATGATTTTAGAGATTCCTGATAAACTTCAAAAAAAAGAAAAGTTAATTGCAGAAGCTTATCTAAAACTTAACAAAAACCTTTCTACGATAGTTAAGAAATCTAAAATGCATTCTGGAGTTTTTAGGACCAGAAAAGTTAAAATTTTGGCAGGTAAAAAATCTAAAGAGACGGTTCATTACGAAAATGGAATTAAATTAAAACTTCATTTGGAAAAAACTTATTTTTCTGCCAGATCTGGTAATGAAAGATTAAGGGTAGCAAAACAAGTAAAGAAAGGAGAAAATGTTCTAGTGATGTTCTCCGGAGCCGCACCATACCCTTTAGTTATTTCAAAAAATTCACCCGCTAACAAGATTTATGCAGTTGAATTAAATCTAGCAGCACACCAATATGCTCTACAAAGCATTGAGCTTAATAATCTTAATAATATTAATCTTCTTAGGGGAGATGTAAGAAAAATAATCCCCAAACTAAGAAAAAAATTTGATAGAATTGCTATGCCTCTCCCAAAAACGGGTGAAGAATTCATTGATTTAGCTTTGAAAAGAAGTATTGTTGGCACAATCATTCATTTGTACTCTTTCTTAAATGAAACTGAAATCAACACTTATGCTAGAAAAGTAAGTAACCTTTGTAAGGAGCAAGGACATGCAGTTAGAATTATTAGGAAAGTAAAATGTGGACAATTCTCTCCTGGAGTATTTAGGGTTTGTTTTGATATAAAAGTGTTAAAATAGGAATCTGATGGAGAAATTTAAGAAAATTTTATAATAAAACCTGTTTCTAATAAGAAAGTGGATAGCGTAATGATTATGTGAACACCCTTGGCTCTCTATGCCAGACGGTAGTAACTGATGAACGCCCATAAAATTACTTGGAAAAAATAGGGGATAACTAAAGCTTTAATAAAAAATTGAATAAAAATTAATTATATACATCTTCTATTTACGACACATTAACCAAATAGTTTTGCTGGATCTTGATCTTCTTCTTCAATTTTTACTTTTTCTATCGCTAGAAGAAAATCGTCTTGATAAACTTGGCTTCTATTGTCTCTAATAGCAAAATAACCTGCTTCCGTGCAAACTGCTTTAACTTCTGCTCCACTGAAGAAAAGCATGTTTTCAGCAATTTTCTTCAAACTAACTTTGTTAAGATTCATGTTTTTTGTATGCACTTTAAGAATTTCAATAATTCCTTCAATTTCAGGAAGGCCAACTTCAATTAATCTATCTAATCTACCGGGACGAATCATTGCTTTATCTAAAATATCTAATCTATTTGTTGCACCAACAACTTTTACGTTATCCAATGGTTTAAACCCATCCAATTCTGCTAATAATTGCATGAAAGTTCTGTTAACTTCTCTTTCTCCTGAAGTTCCAGTATCTATTCTGGTTGCTGCTAACGCATCAATTTCGTCTATAAAAACTATTGCTGGAGATTTATCTCTAGCCAAATTAAATATCTCTTTTACCAATTTAGCTCCTTCTCCAATGAATTTTTGAACTAATTCAGAACCAACAACTTCAATAAATGTTGCATTTGTACTATTTGCAACAGCTTTTGCCAACAAAGTTTTTCCGGTTCCAGGAGGTCCATGAAGAAGAATCCCCTTTGGAGGATGGATTCCTACTTCTTCAAACAATTTTGGTTTTTTCAGAGGGAGTTCAATTACTTCCTTTATCTCTTCAATTTCTTGTTTTAATCCACCAATATCTTTCCAACTTTCTTTTGGTTTTTCGATTATAACATATTTCTCAACATCCAAGTTTGTAGCAAGAGAAATTCTTTCTACAATGTTCAAGGATTTTTGATCTACTAAAACACTATCACCTGCAAGAAGATCTTTTATGTCTTGAGATACGTAACTATAAAATTTATTCCCATTAGGTAGCTTAACTATTGCTTTGTCGTCTATAACACTTACTACATCTGCAACTAAAAGAGATGGTTTTTTCAAGTTATTAAGTTCATTACTTACATTGTTAAACAATTCTCTAAGCATTACTGCTTCTTCCTCTAGTTTTTGAAAGGAATCATTTAATAATTTGTTATCTCCTTCGAGCTTTTCAACAGTTTCTGCAAGTGCTTGATTATCCGATTCGAGGTCTTTAACTGGTATGGACTCAGAGTAGATAATCTTCTTGCTTAGGCTTTCTTTTGTCATTTTTATCAAAATATGGCTTATTATTTTTAAAACTATTTATTTTTATTTGAAAAAAAGACATTTTTGCAAATTTAACCTGTCTCTTTCTCTATAAAATTAATTTCATTTTTTAACACTTTATCTAACTTTTCTTATTTTTTTCCAACAAAAAGCAACTTTTTAGATTTCCAAAAATATTTTTTGAATTGTTTTTTTATTTTTTTTAACAAACTTATTATTTTTTTAAAATTAAAAGTTTTTTTACTTTTTAATTTTTTTCTCGTCGTAGAAAAAATAGTTTTTATTATTTTTATTTTTTATTTTTTTTACAATTTTTTTTTTGACCCCTTTTTTTATTTGTCAAAAGGAAATCTTTAAAAAGAGAAACTTCTTTCTTCCTCGTATTAAAACCTAAAGAGGTGTGATGATGGCTAAAAAGGCAACAAAAAAAAGGACTGTGAAAAGAAAAGCAGCTTCTAAAAAGAAACCTGCCAGAAAAAAAGCAGTTAAGAAAAAAACTGTTAAAAGAAAGGCAGTGAAGAAGAAAGTAACTAAGAAGAAAGCAACCAAAAGAAAAGCAACTAAAAAGAAGGCTGTAAAGAAAAAGGCTGTTAAAAGGAAAGCAGTGAAGAAGAAGAAAGCAACTAAAAAGAAAGCAACTAAGAAAAAAGCTGTAAAGAAGAAGGCTGTTAAGAAAAAGAAGGCAGTGAAGAAGAAAGCAACAAAAAAGAAAGCGACTAAGAAGAAAGCTGTTAAGAAAAAGAAGGCTCCGGCTAAGAAGAAATCAACTAAGAGATCTAAAGCAGCTAAGAAAGGTGCAGCAACTAAAAAGCGTAAAACTGCAGTAAGAAGAAAAGCAGCTAAGAAAGGTGCAGCAACTAAGAAACGTAAAGCAGCTGTAAGAAGAAAAGCTGGTAAAAAGGCAGCAGCAACAAGAAAACGTAAAACTGCTGTAAGAAGAAAAGCTGGTAAAAAGGCTGCAGCAACAAGAAAGAGGAAGAGATAATTTTTTTTATTTCTTTTTTTTATTTAATTTTTTTCTAATCTTCAATTAATTCTATAGTAATTTGATATAATTGTTGGATCTTTTTTATTATCTAACTAAACATATTTAGAATTCCATTGAGAAACATGGCTACTTTATCAGCAAATGATCTCCCTTCACTTAAAATCACAATTTCTTTTGATTCCGAATACTCTTTAAGATCTGAATCTTTCCAGGAGGTTGTAATTTTAAAAACATTCTTGTTTTGGAAAGGAAAATCTTCTAACTCTATTGCTAATTTTTTTTCTTGATCAAGCGATGAAACATTCCAGTTTTGAGTAAATCCTGGGCCTTTTACCACTACCACTACTCCTTTTGGTATTTGAAATGAATTTTTCTCTAAATTAAAAACAATTTTTAATGTTTCGCCATAATTAACTTTTTTAGGAACTGTAACTGAAGTTATTACGGAAGGAGAATCTAAAACTTTATAACTTATGTCATCCTTTTTTTCAACAAGGTTGTTTACAGCACTAACCACTATTTTGTTCCAACCAACTTCAATTCCTCTTATTTTAACTTCCTGTTTATGTTCTTGGTTAATTGGGAGGTTAACAATATTACAAAGGTCTCCTAAACAGAACTTTATATTTTCCAAATTTGCGTTTCCTACATTTTTAAGAACGCAGCTAAATGTGCCAAGTTCATTTAAATCAATAACTTCTGGATTATTACAAGTGAAACGAATTTTTCTTGAATAACTTTTTTCTTCATCTTTAATTGTTAATTTTTCTATCTCTCTCTTACTATAAGTTTTCTCTCCATTTTGAACAATAAATTCTTCTTTTACTGAAATGTTTTTTTCAGAATATATTAAAGCTGGAAAAGTATACTTGAAATTATCATTTAGATTGTTTGGAACTTTTACAATCCAAAAAGTTTCTCTAACTTCTTTAGGCATTAAAAGAATGTTTCTTCTGTTTCTTCCAACAACATCAATTTCTTTTGGAACTGCAAGATTCAGGGCGGTTGCTACATAATAATCTGCAGTATTTTTTATAATTCCTTTTACTAAATTATAACTATTGAATCCTACTTTCTTTGAAATTAATTCTTCTTCTATCAAAATTTCTTCAGGAACAATTGTTCCTTCTTTCTTAATTTTTACAGAGAAATCTAATTCATTTGGTTTGACATCAACTTTATCGGCTGTAGCCGTCCATTCATATTTTGATGCTGGTTCAGTTGGGTCAAAACCTTCTCTCAATTTAATATGTGTTACATCAACATATCCATATTGATTAAAAGTAATATCAAAACTCACCCATCCAATTTCTGGGAAATAAACTTCTGCCCAACCATGCGGTTGCCAAGGATATGAGAAAAGTGCAGAGTTACTATAACTAATCCCAGATACAAATCTAGCTGGTACTCCTATTGATCTAGCCATGGCTACAAAAAGCGCAGTCATTTCATCACACACACCATTTTTATTATCTAAAACCCAACTTGCTTTCTGAGAAGAGCTTGCTGTAAGAGTGTTTAAATCGTATTCTACATTCTCTTCAACCCAACTTGCAAGGTTGAACATTGCTTTGAAGAGATCGTCTTCTCCTTCCACTAATTTGCTTGCTTGTGCAACAATTTTTGCATTATCTGAATCAATAGTTTTGGTTGGTTTTAGATAGTCTTCAAAACCAGCGACATTTTTTAGAGGGAAAGGGACTTTTAATTTGACTTTTTTTCTAGTGTTCATGGTTCTCACGGAATTAATGTATCCAAATAGTTTTGTGCCAAATTTACCATCGTTCCATTCATAAGTGACTTTATTATCTCCCTGCTTACCTTCTGTTTGAAGATTTGTACTCTTTTGTCTAAATTCTTCGTAAGGATAAAGTAAAAGTTCTACTCTAACATCTTGCACTTTTGCATCTGGATGTTTACTACTTAGTTCAAAATTACCTCTTACTTCCAATTCTAATTCAAGTGCATCTTGTTGATATAGTTCTTCCTGTGCTTGAGAAGATAAAATAAGAATTAAGGATATTAAAATTAAAAGAGGTATTCTCTGATTAAGTTTCATTTAAAATCTAACTATGGAGAAGATTATAAACTTTTTTATTTATGTGTTCAAATATCCTAAGATTTATAAAATTCAAAATAATTCGGTATTAAATGGAAAGAGGTGTTTTTTTACTTAAGTTAGATTTAAAGACGGCTGTAGCCGCTATTTTAGTTAAAAATAGATTTAGTCTTGTTGCGGTACATTTCTATGAAAATGATAGAGAAGGGGCAATCGACTTAGCTGAAAACTTAGGGATAAAATATCTTTATCTAGTTCCTTTTGTTCCTTTTGAAGATCCCGTCATTAATCAATTGGCAATGTTTAAAGTGGCCGAAATGATTGCTGACAAAGAACTTAGTAAAGTTATAATTACTGGAGAGAATGTTCCACTTATTTCAAGCGATTCTTTAGAAATTACAAAAATTTTTAATGAAAATGTCAATAAAAAAATTCTCCGTCCCGTATTTAGTCTTACGGAAGATGAAATAATTAGAATTGCTAAAGAGAACGAACTTTCTGGGATGGAATACCAAGCTTCTTTAAACATTTTAAAACCACAAGCGCTTGATTTTAAGAACAAATTGCTTCAATTAAGGCCCCAACTATCTAGAAAAGTTCAAGAAGCAGAGTATTTGGACTTGTCTCAAAATGAATATGAGTAGAAATCTTTTTATATTCTGTTTGAAACGATTTATTTATGTCTTTAACTTTGTATAATACTTTAACTAAGAAAAAGGATCGATTCAAGCTACTGGGAAAAATTGTTGGTTTTTACACTTGTGGCCCAACAGTTTACAATTTTGCTCACATAGGAAATTTACGTAGCTACATTTTTGAAGATATTCTAAAACGAGTTCTTTTATTTAATAAATACAAAATTAAGCATGTTATGAACATCACAGATGTAGGCCATCTCACTTCGGATGCTGATGAGGGCGAAGACAAAATGCTTAAAGGAGCGAAAAGAGAAAAAAAGAAGGTTTGGGAGATTGCTGAATTTTACACGCAAGCTTTCAAAGAAGATTTAGTTAAATTAAATATTATTTCTCCGGACATCTGGTGTAAGGCAACAGACCATATTAAAGAACAGATTAAAATGGTTGAACTTTTAGGAAAAAGAGGATTTACCTATTCTTCTGGTGGTAATGTATATTTTGATACTACTAAATTGAATGATTATGGGAAGTTGGCAAGGTTAAACCTTTCTGCTAAGGGGAAAGCACGTGTTGATACTGATAAAAATAAAAAAAATCCTCACGATTTTGTATTATGGTTTACAAAAAGTAAATTTCAAGATCAGGGCATGAAATGGGATTCTCCTTTTGGTGAAGGATATCCTGGTTGGCATTTAGAATGTTCAGCTATGTCATCAAAATATCTTGGAAAGCAGTTTGATATTCATTGTGGTGGAATTGATCACATTCCTGTGCACCATACTAATGAAATAGCACAGTCTGAAGCTGCCTTTGGAAAAAAACCATGGGTTAAATATTGGTTACATAATGAATTTTTAATTTTAAATAAAGGAGAAAAAATGGCTAAGTCTGGAGATAATTTTCTAACTTTGTCTAAATTGAAGGAGAAAGGTTTTTCTGCTTTAGATTATCGTTATTTTTGTTTAGGGACCCATTACAGAAATCCTTTAATGTTTTCATTAGAAGCAATGGAATCTGCTCAGAACGCTAGAAAGAAGTTGTTTGCAAAAGTTTTGGAGATTAAATCTAGTAAACATGGTAAAGATAATAAAAATTTACAGAAGAAACATTTGAACAAATTTACAAAAGAGATTAATGATGATTTGAATACTTCCAAAGCTTTGGCAACCATGTGGGATGTTGTTAAGGATGATAAATTAAACCACCATGACAAGTATTTTCTATTATTGGAATTTGACAGAATCTTTGGTTTTAACTTAGGCAATATTAAGAAAGATAAGGTTCCTACCAATGTTAAGAAATTAGCCGAAGAAAGGTTGAAAGCTCGGGCATCAAAGGATTGGAAAAACTCTGATAATTTAAGGGATGAAATTTCTAAGTTAGGATGGGAGATTGGTGATACTAAGGAGGGTTATGAATTGAAGAAAGCGTAAGTATTAAGAAGTTCTTTAATTTTCATTTATTTTTATATGCGGTGATACTATGAAAAAAATCCTTATAATGATTGTGTTGACTTTATTACTACTTCTTACAGCTTGTACTGAAACAACTAGTGGAAAAACAGCAACAGATGAAGTCCCCCCTGTTTCTGAGAAAAAAATTGAAGAAAAAGTCGAACCTGTTGTTAATTGGAAGGACATTTCATTAAATGATGTAAATACTGGCAAAAATTTTAAGATTTCCGATTTTAAAGGAAAACCAATCCTTATAGAATCATTTGCAGTTTGGTGCCCAATTTGTACTAAACAACAGAGAGAAGTTAAAAAATTACACGAAACAAATAAAGAAGTTGTTTCAATATCTCTTGATACAGATCCAAATGAAGATGAAGCATTTGTTAAAGAACATGCGCAAAATAATGGCTTTGATTGGCATTACGTTGTATCTCCGGTAAGTCTTACTAAAGCTCTAATAGATGAATTTGGTTCAGGCGTTGTTAATGCTCCTTCTGCTCCTGTAATTATTATTTGTCCGGATGATTCAAATAAATACCTTAAACGAGGAGTTAAAGATGCAGCAGAGTTACAAAAGGAGATAGATTTGTGTTAAATGGTTTCGACAATAGCTAACTTTGGAATTTCCTTTACGGCAGGTTTAATTTCTCCCTTAGTTGCAGTATGCGTCCTACCCTTATATCCGGGTTTCTTAGCTTATTTAGCGAATCAAGCAAAAGGAAATGATGTTAAGAAAAAAATAATTGTTTTTGGTCTTTTGGTGGTCTTGGGAGTAATTCTTTCCATGTTTTTAATTGGTTTGATTTTCACTGGACTGCTCCAAACTTCGTTGGGAAAAGTTACTCAAATACTTTCTCCAATTGCTTTTGGTATTTTGGCTGTAATTAGCATTTTAATGATATTTAATGTAGATTTCAGCAGATTTCTGCCACAAACTCACGCGCCTATTTTGAAAAATCCTTATTTTAGTGCTTTACTATTCGGGCTTTTTTTTGGAGCAATAGTCCTTCCTTGTAATCCTGCGGGGTTAGCTGTTTTATTTGCTGTAAGTACATCGGTTACAAGTTTTATTACTAATTTGCTTAACTTCATTGTATTTGGAATAGGCATGGGGTTACCTCTATTATTGTTAGCAATCGTATCTGCAACATCGGGGCAGAAAGTTATTGGGTGGTTAACATCTCATAAGAAACAAATTAATTTGATAGCGGGAATATTTATGTTAGTTGTTTCCATATACTACCTATTCTTTGTTTTTAGAATTCTTGGTTAGGTTAGAATCTGGGGATGAGCAACTTTTATATATTCTCATAATTTAATAACAAAAAAGGTGATGTTATGAATAAGGCGATTACGATTATGTTAATTTCTCTAATAGCTATTTTAATAGTTGGTTGTGTTGAAAATGTCAATGAAGAAAAAACAACTGATGATGTTAAAGTAGATCCAAAAAAGGAAGATAAGAACGATGTTAAAATGGTTCAAATACCTGCTGAATCTTCTGATGAGGAAGGTATAATGGTTACAGAAAAAGGAGTGAAATATTTGGTTAATCCAAAAAAGATTCTTTCGGGAGGCCCACCAAAAGATGGCATTCCTTCAATAGACAATCCTCGATTTGTTTCGGTAGAAGAAGCAGACAAATGGATTGAAGATAATGAGTTAGTTCTAGCTCTTAATTATAAAAATAATAAAAGGGTTTATCCTCTTCAAATAATGGTCTGGCACGAAATAGTAAATGATCATGTTGCTGGAGATCCAATATTAATAACTTATTGTCCTCTCTGTGGTTCTGGGATTGCTTTTGAAAGTAAAATTGAAGTAGATGGAAAAATGATTGAATCTGAATTTGGCACCTCAGGAAAATTATACAATTCTAATTTAGTGATGTACGATCGCGAAACTGATACTTATTGGTCTCAGATAGATGGAAAAGCAATTGTTGGAAAGTTGACAGGACAAGAGCTGAAAGACATTTCTCTTGATACAGTTGTTTGGAGAGATTGGAAAAAAGCTCATCCAGATTCGGATGTTCTTAGTCAAAAAACAGGCCATAGCAGGAATTATGGAAAAGATCCTTATGGGAATTATTATGAAAATAGTTTTCTCTTTTTTCCTGTAGAAAATGAAGATGAAAGAATCCATCCAAAAACCGTTATCTTTGGAATTCATGTTGATGGGGTTTACAAAGCTTACAAAGAAGATGATTTGAAAAAGACAAGTAAAATTGAAGATATTATTGGTAAGAAAAAGATTATTGTTGAGAGAGATGAGGTTGGAGTGGTAAAGATTATAGATAGTTCAGGTAAAGAGATTGTTAAGGAGAGGGACTTTTGGTTCGCTTGGTACGCTTTCCATCCTGACACTTTGTTATACGAAGGCAAATAGATTGATAGGAGTAGAAATTGAAAATTAACAAAAAACATTTTAGAGTAGCAATTTTTGGTTCTGCTAGAACTAAGAAAGGAACTCCTAATTACAAACTGGTATATTCTCTTGCAAAAAAAATAGGAGATCAAGGAATGGATGTTGTAACTGGTGGCGGACCAGGATTAATGGACGCAGCAAGTAGAGGCCATCATTCTTCAAAAAATAAAGAAGCACATTCTGTGGGATTAACAATTCAACTGCCAATGGAACAATTTGATGGCTATCATTTAGATATTAAAAAAGATTTTAAGAAATTTTCAGGAAGGCTGGACACATTCATGAAATTATCTAACGTTGTAGTTGTCGCACCAGGAGGAATAGGCACAGTATTGGAACTATTTTATACTTGGCAACTTGTTCAAGTTGAACATATCTGTGATACTCCCATAATTCTTCTTGGATCTATGTGGGAACCTTTGATTGCATGGGTAAAAGGAACTCTTCTAAAAAAGGGGATGATAAGCAAAAAAAATTTAGATTCCCTTTTCATTGTTAGAACTCCTGCTCAAGCGATGAAAATAATTCAGGAAGCAAAAGACAGATTCGATAAAGGAAACAAAAATATTTGTCTTAACATCAAGAAATATGCGTAATATTTATTAACACCAAATAATTTATAGATAGAATGAAAAAAAGAGTTAGTTCAAAACCCCTTTGGTGGATTATCATTTTGTCAGCAATCGGATTTATTACTTCTTTTTATCTTACTTGGGAACATATTGTTGCTTCTTCGAGTGGAAGTATTTGTGATATCTCTGCAAAAATTTCTTGTTCATTAGTAAATTCTAGTATTTATTCAGAATTATTAAGTGTTCCCGTAGCTGTTTTTGGAGCTCTTTGGTTTGTTATTCTTTCCTTGGTAGCATGGAGATCTATGAAAAATAATGATTTACTAGATTTACTTTTAGGATGGAGTATTTTGGGAGTTGTCTTTATTATTTACATGATTATTGCTGAAATATTGCTCAATACCATTTGTCCTTTTTGCACTCTGGTCCATATTATAGTTGTGATTGTTTTTATCATTGCTCTTAGACTTTATCGCTCTAAGAAAAAGAAGTTTTCTTATTCAAAATTTATTAAGAAAGCAAAACCTTGGATTATCTTAGCTTTAATAATTAACATTATTCCTTTAATAATTTTCAACTTGCCTCAATCAGAAAAGGTTAATTACGATTCTTTGGCTCAATGTATTACTGAGAAAGGAGTTAATATGTATGGTTCTTTCAAATGTGGTGTTTGTGCAAAAACTAGGGATATGTTTGGTTCTTCTTTTGAATACATTAACGAGATTGAATGTCATCCTCAGGGCGAGAACCAACAAACAGATTTATGTTTGAAGAAGGGACTTGAAGGAACTCCTACTTGGGTTCTTGAACCAAATGGTGAAGAAGTTAAGCGGGTTACTGGTTTTATGGACATAGAGGAATTAGCAGAATTTTCAGGGTGTGATGTAGAGAATGCTTCCTGAAGGTTTAACTCTTCCAATTTTATTAGGTGCTGCTTTGCTTGATAGTGTTAACCCCTGTGTTTTTGGAGTACTTATTTTCTTGATTGCATTCATGACAAAGATGTTTAAATCTCCTAAGAAAATGCTTCTTGGTGGATTAATTTATGTTACAGTTGTTTATGTTACTTATCTTTTAATTGGAATTGGGTTTCTCGAATTCACCGTTTCTTTCGGATTTTCTGTGGCGGTATATTGGATTGCAGCAGTAATCGCAATAATTGCGGGCATATTAGAGATTAAAGATTATTTTTGGTATGGGAAAGGTTTCTCTTTACAAATAATTCCTGGTGGCGCAGCAAGAATAAAATATTATACAAAGAAAATTGAAAACCTCAACAAGAAAAATATTTATTTGGCATATCTTTCGGCAATCCCTTTGGGTATTTTTGTAACATTGGTAGAGCTACCTTGTACTGGTGCTCCTTACCTGGCAGTATTGGCAATAATTGGTGCTGGCAATTTAACACAAGGAATTCCCTTATTATTAGTTTATAACTTGATTTTCATACTTCCTTTGTTTTTTATAATTGGTTTTGCTTATTTTGGAAAAACTTCAAAAACAATGGAAAAGTGGAGAAAGAAACATCGTGGTTTAATGCGTTTAAGTATGGGTTTATTTTTAATCGCACTTGGTGCTTATATGATTTATACTATTTGGTAAATATTTTATTAAAGAGCCACCCCATTAAGTGTTACACAGATGGCCTAAGAAATGGAAAGTTAAACCATTTTTTTTCTTTTAACCAAACATTTATTAATTCTAAAAAAATTGTTATCTAAAAGAGGTGGTGCTAGATGGCTAAAAAGGCTTCTAAGAAAACTACAAAAAAATCAACTACTAAAAAAAATAAAAAGAAATCTTCCTCTAAAAAACCTAAAAAAAGTGACACTTGCGAATTTTGCTAATGAAAAAACTAAACAAGATAGAAGATTTGAAAACTATGGCTGACATTATTAGAGAAGACATCCTAACCTCTTTAATGTTGGCTAAATCAGGTCATTCAGCAGGACCTTTGGGTTTAGCAGAGATTTTCACCGCTTTATATTTCAACGTCTTAAAACACGATCCAAAAAAAACTAAATGGGAAAAAAGAGACCGCTTTATTCTTTCCAATGGGCATGTTTGTCCAGCCTTATATGCAACTATGGCCAACGTAGGATATTTTCCAAAGAAGGAATTGCTGACCTTAAGAAAATGGGGAACAAGATTGCAAGGACATCCTCACAGAACTGCACTTCCTGGATTAGAAACAACTTCTGGCCCATTAGGTTCAGGGTTATCACAAGGTGCAGGGATGGCATTAGCATTTCAAAGAGATAGGAAATCAAACAAAGTTTTTGTGATGTGTGGAGATGGAGAGCAGGATGAAGGGAATCATTGGGAGGCTGTTTTATTTGCAGGGAAACATAAATTATCAAACTTAGTTGCTATAACAGATAGAAATTATATTCAAATTGATGGGAATACTGAAGATGTCATGCCCCTAGACCCATTAGATGAAAAGTATAAATCATTTAATTGGAATGTAAAAGTGATAGATGGGAATGATATGAAAGAAGTTCTTAAAACTTTAAAGAAAGCAAGGAAGAACAAAGGTAAACCATTGATGATTATTGCTAACACTATTCCAGGAAAAGGTGTAGACTTCATGGAGAACAAACATGAATGGCATGGAAAACCACCTAAACCAGATGAAGCTTATACAGCATTGGCAGAGATTCATGCTCATGAAGTTGAAGAGAGGGGAGATTGGATTAAACAGCATCAAAAATTTAATCCAATACATAAATAATGGAATTAAAAGGATTGAACAAAAAAATGTACCTCAATTTCTTTAGAGAGAAGGTTCCAACAAGAAATGGTTATGGAGATGCTTTAGTTGAACTTGGGAAAAATAAAAATATAATGGTTCTTTGTGCAGATTTGAAGGATTCAACTCGAGTAGGAAAATTTGCAAAAAAGTTTCCTAAACAGTATGTAGAAATAGGGGTTGCTGAACAAAACCTTGTTACAGTAGCTTCTGGTTTAGCTGCAGTAGGAAAAATTCCTTTCGTTTCTTCTTATGCAATGTTTTGTCCAGGTAGATGTTGGGAACAAATTAGAACAACTATCTGTTATAATGACCAAAATGTAAAAGTTATTGGGGCTCATGCCGGAGTTTCAGTTGGACCAGATGGTGCAACTCATCAAGCTTTAGAAGACATAGCGATAATGAGGGCTCTTCCAAACATGATTGTTGTAGTTCCAGCAGATTATGAACAAACTAAGAAAGCTACTAAAGCAATTGCAAATTTTGAAGGTCCGGCCTATATGCGGTTTGCACGTTCTGGTTCTGAACAAATGACTACTTCAAAAACTCCTTTTACAATTGGTAAAGCTCAAGTGTTGAAAGATGGAAAAGATATTGCTTTAATTGCAGCTGGTCCTATGGTGTATGAATGTTTAGCGGCTGCAGAGAAGTTACAAGAGAAAGGGATTAATGCCATGGTTGTAAATTCTCATACCATAAAACCGTTGGATGAACAAACTATTTTAATGGCGGCTAAGAAATGTAAAAAAATTATTACGGTTGAAGAACATCAAATTATTGGAGGATTAGGTGGGGCTGTTTCCGAATTCTTATCTGAAACTTATCCTGTTAAAATTAAAAGGGTAGGTATGAAAGATCGTTTTGGAGAATCGGGAGAACCAGATGAATTGTTACATAAATTTGGGTTTAGTTCTAAACATGTTGAAAAAGAAACTTTGAAATTATGTCGAAAAAAGTAAATTATAATTTTTGATTCTTAAATTTTCCTCTATAAGTTGCATTTCCTTTACATTCTTGCAGAATTAATTGACAAATTTTTACTCCTGCTTTAAGTATAATGTCATGGTTAGCTGCGTTGTAAATTTCTAACACTTGCTTATTGTTAACACCGGGAGTAATGAAAGGAGCGGTGATGTGGCTCATTAATCCAATTCTGGCAAATCTACTTCTTGATTGTAGCCAACCGCAAATATTAGAAGGCATGTTAACTTTTTCTTTTGTAATCCCTAGAACAAGTTGGCCAGGTTTCAGTGAAAATCCTTTACTTATATTTACAATTTTTGTATGTTTAGAATAATTAAGTTTTTTACTTATATCAATTCCAGGGATGTTATCCTTAAAAACCCTGATTTTATTATCTAAAGTTAAATCAACTGAAGCTGGTCCTACTGCTTTCTTATCGAAGGGAGTAAATTTAAGTTTTTTTTGATTAATTAATTTTAAGATCTCTTTTTTTGTTAATATCATTGTTCCTAATACTTTTTTATTATATTTAATTGTTTGTTTTTGGAAAAATTTCTTTATTTGAGATATATTAAGAAAATAACATCAATTAAGCCCATTTTGGATGTCATTTTCTAGTCAGTAGATGACATGGTGTTTTTATCAAAACTTTTGTCATCACCTATATTAAGAAAACACTTAAATAAAATAGTCTAGATTTAGTGCTGATGCTAAAAGAAATTTATGAATTTAAAGGAAAAGAACCTGGACCAAAAGTAGTTATTTTAGGAGGAGTTCATGGAAATGAAGTTTGTGGTGTAGAAGCCATTCGTAGACTGAAGGAGTCACTTGAAATAAAAAAAGGTGAACTTCGTATGATAATTGCTAACCTGAAAGCATTTGAGAAGAATGTGCGTTATACTGAAGAGAATCTAAATCGGTGCTTTATGGATGATAAAAAGCCTACTAGTAGTTATGAAGAAAAATTAGCTAAGGAGATAATGGTGCATTTAAGGTGGGCAGACATTTCTCTCGACTTACATGCCAGTAATACTAAAAATACTCAACCTTTTGTTATATCTAGGGATAATAGATTGGAATATGCTAAAATGTTACCGGTTGAAACAATCGTTACTGGATTTGAAAAATTCTATTCAGGAGATTCTGATTGGTACATGGAATCTAAAGGAAAAGTTGGTATTGGGGTTGAATGTGGTTATCTTGGAGATCCTGCTTCAACGGAAGTTGCTGTTGAATGCATAAAAGGTTATCTTCAAGGGATTGGTTTAATTGAAGGAGAACCTAAAGTTATGGAAAGGAAAGAATTTGACTTGTTTTTTCAATATCACAATAAAGATGAATTTGTTCTAGCGAAAGATTTTTCTGATTTTTCTTCAGTTTCTAGAGATGAAATAATTGGACACGATGGTGATAAAGAAGTTAAAGCAGATAAAGATTGTTTCATTATCTTTGCCCGTAATCGTAAAGCAGGCTATGGTGAAGCGTTTTGTTTGCTTGAGAAAGTTTAAATCCAGAAATCTTCCGGAAATAGTTACTTTAATCTTAAATAAAAGAATACTCTCCTATTATAATGCTAGATACAATCTACGAAACTAAAGGAAAATTACCAGGACCAAATGTACTTGTTTTAGGAGGAGTCCATGGAAATGAAATATGTGGCGTTGATGCTATAGAAAGGTTGAAAGATATTTCAATTCAAAGCGGTACATTACGACAGATAATTGCTAATCCAGAAGCTGTCAAACAAGGTAAAAGGTTCATAGATGAAAATCTTAACAGGGTTATTAGAGAAAATTCTGACCCCAAAACATATGAAGCAAAAATAGCACAATATCTTCTTCCTCATTTGAGATGGGCTGATTATTGTTTAGATGTACATGCGAGCAATACTCCTAATACCACTCCTTTTATTATTGGAAAAGATTCTGAACTAGCATCTTCTATTCCTATAGATTTGGTAGTTACAAACATGACCAAATTTTATCCTGATAGTACTGTTGGGTATGCTGAAAGACATAGCACAAGGTCAATTGCAATAGAAGGGGGTTATGTTGCTGATCCTCAATCAACCGATGTTGCCGTTGTCTCTATCCAAAATTTTCTTGTCAGGGCGGGAATAGTTCCTGGAGAAATCCAACCAACTCTCCAAAGAAGATTAGAAATTTTTGATCAATATCATAATAACGATGAATTTGTTCCACAAGATTTTTCTGATTTTGAATTAGTAAAAGAAGGTCAACTTTTGGGGTATGATGGAAGTAAACCAATCCATGCTAAAGATGAAGGTAGAATCATGTTCCCAAGAAAGCGTGCATCAGGTTTTGGAGAATGTTATTTTCTAGCTAAAGAAGTTTAAAGTGGCACATTAGCCGCTGCTCTCTGAACAACTTCATTCAAAGCAGGATGGACATGAACAACATTTCTTAACAATCTCAACCCATTCTTAGCTTTCATGGCAATCAACACTTCGTGCAACAATACAGAAGCATTTGGCCCAATAATGTGGCAACCTAATATCTTTCTATCTCTACCAACAATTAATTTAACAAAACCCTCTTTTTCATTAAGCGCCATACCTTTTCCAGTATTTTTATAGAAATATTTACCAATAACATAACTTTTTCCTTTTTCTTTTACTTGTTGTTCTGTCAAACCTACTCCACCTATCTCTGGTGAAGTAAAAACTGCATGTGGCATTGGAAAGTAATCTACCTTTTTTTTTTTCTTCTTAAGAATATTATAAGAGGCAAAATCTGCTTCCAAATTTGCCGAATGTCTAAACATAAAAACTCCCGAAACATCTCCCAATGCCCAAATATTTTTCTGAGAAGTTTCCATATACTTATTTACTTTAATAAACCCTCTTTTATTTACTTTAACACCAGTTTTTGCAACATCAAGAATGTCGGAATTAGGTCTTACACCAGTAGCAACCATTAATTTCTCCGCTGTAAAGGTTTTTGTTTTATTACCAACTTTTGCTTTAACAACAATCCTCTTGCCCTTCTTTTCAACTTTATTTGCTGAAGCATTCAGAACAACGTTAAACCTTTTTTTCCAAATATTTGTAAAAGTATGGGTTACGTCTTCATCTTCTCTTGGTAATAATAAAGGACCTCTTTGTAAAATTGTAATCTTGCATCCTAAAGAACCATAGAAATTTCCTAACTCACAACCAATGTAACCTCCCCCAATTATAATCATCGAAGCAGGAAGTTTTGTCTGCCTTAACGCTTCGGTTGAAGTCATGTAAGGAACTTTATCCAATCCTTCTATTGGAGGAATGAATGGGCGTGCACCTGCGGCAATAAGAATTTTCTTTCCTTTAATTTTCTTCTTACCAACTTGAATAACATAAGGAGAGATAAATTTAGCCGTACCTTTAATCAATTTAGGGTTCTTGCTACTCTTCAAACTCTTTTCAATATTTTTAGCATCGGCATCAACCACATTATTTGCTCTATCTGTAACTTTTTTGAAATTAACTTTTGAAATAGAAGAATTAATTCCAAATTCTTTAGAACGATTAATCATCTCTGCAACTTCAGCAGAATAAATTACAATTTTAGAAGGGATACATCCTCTATTCAAACAAGTTCCTCCAAGGGGACCTTTCTCCACAATAGCAACTTTCATTCCCGCTTGAGCTGCTTCCGAAGCTACGTTAAGACCTGCACCCGAACCAATAATCAATAAATCGAATGTTTCCATCTCTAGAAGTAATATTTAATCCTTAATAATAGTTTCTCTTAATCAAAAATTAAGATTTAATCACACTTACTTAATGCTTCTTTTAACTGAAATGGGCCTTTAAGACCACCTTCTAACAAATATGCTGATTGATCTTCACAAACTAGTAAGAGAGGAGCGAGATCATACCTAACAACTCTTTTTCCAAATTCTTTTACAACAGCGTCCCTTAATTCTTTGGATGATAATACAAAAGTCCAATCATAATGAAACTGTTCCATGGATTTAATCATATTTTCTTTTACAGCATTTCTATCAGTATTTAGAGAAATATGTGTGAATGATTCGTTATTTTCATCAATAAAACTTTGTAATTTTAATTTTTGTTCACCACAAGTATTACAATTGTCTGAATAACTTTCAACAATAATTCTTTGACCCTTAAAACTATCAATGGTAAAAATTTCATTGGTAATAACATTTTGTAGGTCCATTCTCATCCAGAGAGTATCATTATAAAATTGTGTTTGCTCAGTTTTTTGTTGGCTAACTATTTCTTTAGCAGGCTCTTCTTGAACTATGTCTTTAGTAACTTCCTTCTTTTCTTCAATAGAAGAAGGGGAAATAATTGTAGGTTCTTTCACATTATCTTGTGGAATTTCATTTATCGGCTCTTCTGGTTGCTCTGCTACTGGGGAACATCCAACAACTAATAATAACACCAAAATTATAATTAGAGCATTTTTCATAATAACTACAATAATTTCAATTATTTAAACCTATCCTTTATTTTGAAAAATCCTACTTTATCATAGTAACTCATCTTTAAAAATGACAGAATAAGTTTCTTTCTATGGCCAAACCAGTAGTATTTGTAACTAGAAACATTCATCCTTCTGGAATAAAACTAATTAAGAAACATGCAAAAGTAAAAATATATCCTAAAGATAAAATTATCCCTAGAAGAGTTCTAATCAAGGAAGTTAAAAAAGCAGACATTTTACTTTCTCTATTAACGGATAAAGTGGATCAGAAAGTTATTGATGCCAATCCAAATTTGAAAATAATTGCTAATTACGCAGTTGGTTTTAACAATATTAACATTGGTTACGCTAAACAGAAAGGAATCCCTGTTTCTAACACTCCTAGCAAATTAATTTCCGAATCTGTAGCAGAACATACCATGGCTTTAATGTTTGCTCTAACTAAAAGAATCGTTGAAGCAGATAGATTTACAAGAAGAGGAGGATATCGTGGTTGGAGCCCTACTCTACTTACAGATATTGAACTTGCTGGAAAAACTTTAGGAATTGTTGGGTTGGGAAGAATTGGCTCAGAAGTGGCGGAAAGAGCAGTTCATGGAATGGGTATGAAAGTTCTCTATTATGACATTAGAAGAAACCCTAAATTTGAAAAAAGGTTTAAAGCAAAATATGCTCCTTTAAACACCCTACTTAAAAAATCGGATGTGGTTACGTTACACGTTCCTTTATTGAAATCAACCCACCATTTAATTGGAAAAAAAGAATTAGGTTTGATGAAAAAAACTTCTTACCTAATAAACACTTCTCGAGGGCCGGTAATTGATGAAAAGGAATTGGTTAAAGCACTTAAGAGCAAAAAACTAAGTGGAGCTGCTCTTGATGTATATGAATTTGAACCAAAGTTAAGTAGAGGATTAAACAAACTGAATAATGTTATTTTGACACCCCATATCGCTTCTGCTCCAATTGAAGTTAGGGAAGAAATGGCCATCCTTGCAGCTAAAAACATTATTGCAGCAATCAAAAAAAGAAAAATTCCCAACAAAGTCAATTAATTTTTTACTTTTTCAACTTATTGATTACTAATTTATGTGGCAAATCACAGAGAGAACTAAAAACAAAGTCAGCTTGCAAATCTTCTTTCAATTTCTTAAAAAGATGTTTTTTTCCAAGCAAAACGACTTTTATTTTCATTTTTTTGGAAGCAACAACATCTGAATGGGCATCTCCTATATACAAAACTTCTTCTGGTTTTACTTTTTGTTTTTTTAAAACGTTTTCAAGATGTTTTGTTTTTGGTTTTGGGCCACCTAGAATTTCATCAAAATACTTAGCTACTCCACATCTATTAGCTACTTTACGAACTTCTTTTTCATTCTCTAAGGATAGGAGAAACATGTATTTAACTTGTTTTTTCAACTCTTTGATAATATTTGTACATTGGAAGAGGGGACAATTTTTCATATCTTTCATATAATGTGCTCCAAAATGGTCTGCCACTATTTTCAATTCTTTTTTTTTTGGGGTTCTTTTTAGAAAGATTTCAAATAATTTTATTACTTTCATATCTCTGTTGTATCCCTTACCAATTAATTTTTCATACTCCTTTTTAACGCCTCTTTTAATACCAAATTTTTCTTTAAAAACAGCAGCCATAGCTGGAGCTTTTTTATCTTCAGACATAATAATTGTTCCATCAAAATCAAAACCAATTATTTTTGTTTTCATAAGAACCAACTTGAAATGATTAGTAAGGAATAAAGAAAAAATCCTAGAGTGAAATAACCAATTTTACCTTTTTTTCCAAGAGGAATGTGGTGCCTAATAATTGTATAAAGTAGTACCCCTACAACTAAACCAATAAGGGCTGATTCTAACCACATAATCCTCTTAGTCCAGATAAAAGTGGCAATAAGAACCCCGACTAAAGTTGAACTTGATAAAAATACTGCTTTCCTAGCGGACTTGTGAGTTTTTGAAGGTAATGTACTAACTAAAGTGTATGTTAAGATAGGAATAAAAAATAATAATCCCCGTAATAAATCTTCTTTATATAGATTTACTAAAACTACTCCTAAAACAATATGGTAAATAAAAGAAAAAATGTTGTCTGCTAGAGTTAACAACCTGGTAACTTCTATCCTACTATTATGTAAATAGATTTCTTTTTCAATTATATGATGGATAATAAACCCAACCAAAACCGTGATATAAAGAAATTTGCTAATATTTGCTGCTGCTTCAGTAAATAAGGGAAACAATTCCAATAGTAAATACGTTATTGAAACTCCTGCCGAAAAAGAAATTATTTTTAGATAATATTTCTTGTGGCGAATATTTAACCTATTACTCCAATAATATGTTAAGCCTACTAGAAGAGCAAAAATTGTAGGTAAAAATGGATTTGCCATGTTAGAAGAACTTTTTTAACACTTAATAATCTTTCGCTAAGAAAAAAAAAGAAAAAAAGAAAAGTAAAAGAGCGATTATTTACTCTTTTTTCTTTCCGAGAATTCTGAACATAGTTGTGGAACAAGTTGGACAGGTTCCTTTCATAGCTCTTCTTTCTACGCCACCCTTTCCTTTCATAGGGACTTCTTTTCCATTAGACATCTCTCTTTTTGCTTTACACTTTACACAATATGCTTCCATTTTATTAACACCTCGACAATATCATTAGAACGTGATTTCACGCCCCTTTAACTTTATATGAGTATTGTTCTTAAAAAGCTTTCGGAAAACTAAGCCTATTTTGAAGGGTTTTAGCTTATTTTTCAATTCCAATCTTGACATTGAATTTATCACTTTCAAAAGAAGTTTCACCTTCAAAAACAATTTCTTTTACTTTTAATACAGCTTTTAGATCTTCTTCAATACTCTTAATTATTTCAGAAAAGTTTTCTTCTTCACTTACTAAAATGATTTTTTTAAGCTCTTCCTTCAAAGACATTTGTTTTTCAGATTTATATTTTCTAACCGTATTAATTATATCAACTCCCAAATCTCCAGCTACTTCAGAATCATGATTAACAAGATTTTCTTCATAATTGGGCCAACTACTAATATGAATACTATTTTTATTTTCAATCTTTGCAAAGAAAAGATTGTATATTTCTTCAGTAATGTGGGGCATAATCGGTGAAATCATCTTAAGCATTGCTAGAAGGGTAGTATACAAGGATTGTTGTGCGCTTTTTCTTTTTCCTTCTCCCCTAATTTCAGGATTATAAAGCCTGTCTTTAGTTATTTCTAAATATTGATCACAAAAAATATGCCAGAAAAACTTTTCTACCTCGGATTTGGTTTTTGAATATTCATAATTTTCAAAACTTTCCGTACTTTCTTTAATTACTCTTTGTAACTTGCTTAAAAGCCATTTATCAAATACTTCCGTAACTTCACTCTTCTCATAATCTTCTAAATGCATAATTCCAAATTTGGAAGCATTCCATAACTTATTTACAAATTTTTGTCCAGTTAAGACATCTTTTTCTTGGTAAGGTAAATCGTCTCCCAATTTAACTGAAGCTGCCCAGAATCTGAAAGCATCTGCACTATATTTTTTAATAACTTCTTCAGCAATAACAAAATTACCCTTACTTTTACTCATTTTTTGACCATGTGGGTCTTGTCCGTGACCCGAAATCATAATGTTTTTCCAAGGAATTCTTTCATGATGATAATAAGATTTAACAATTGTATAGAATGCCCAAGTTCTGATAATATCATGGGCTTGTGGTCTTAATGACATTGGCATAAAATTCTTTTTCTCTTCTTCTGCTCCCCAATTGGCATTTATCTCTGGAGTACAGGAGGAAGTCATCCATGTATCCATTACATCCATTTCTGGTTCAATATTAGAAGAACCACAAGCACATTGTCCTTTATACTCTTCTTCTCTAGGGTCTACTGGTAAGTCTTCTTCTTTAGGAAGGATGGTAGTGCCACAATCTTTACAATACCAAACGGGGAAAGGAACTCCATAATATCTTTGTCTGCTAATCCCCCAATTCCATTGTAAGTTTTTTACCCAATGTTCATAGCGAACTTTCATGTGTCGAGGATGCCAATTAACTTTCTGAGCAATTTCAATTAATTCTTCTTTCTTATCTAACACTTTAATTTGCCATTGCGGCTTTTTTAGAAATTCAATTTCAGAACCACATCTTTCGTGGACATTTACAGCGTGAGATATTTCTTGCTGTTTAATTATTAAATTGTTGGCTTTAAGATCGTCAATGATTGCTTGTCTAGCTTCTTTCAATTTCATTCCAGAATATTGCTTAGCAAGCTCATTCATTTTACCATATTCGGTAATTGCAACTCTTAGTGGCAGATGATGTTTATGCCATTTTTCAATATCTTCTTTATCACCAAAGGTACAAACCATCATTAATCCTGTTCCTTTTTCTAAATCTACACTTTCATCACTAAGAATTGGGACCTCGTAATTGAATAAAGGGACCATGGCAAATTTTCCTTGAAGGTCACTATATCTTTTATCTTGAGGATTGTAGAATAAAGCTACACAAGCAGGTAATAACTCTGGTCGGGTTGTTGCTATAACCAACTCCTTGCCTTTAGACTTAAAAATAATGTCGTTAAAATGAGAATTCATATCAACATTTTCCAAATCTGCTTGAGCAATAGTTGTTTGACATACTGTACACCAAGTAGTTGGTTGATCCACCCTTTCTATTCTTCCTTTATTATGAAGAGTTAAGAAGGATTTTTGAGCGACTCTTCTTGCTTTATCTCCTATTGTATGGTATAATAAGCTCCAATCGATAGAATATCCCAACTTGGTGAATAAATCGCGATAAGTCTTGCCTGTTTTTTCAGTTTCTTCTAAACATAATTTTATGAAATCTTTTCTGCTAATTTTAGATTTGTTGACTTTATGTTTCTTTTCAACAAACCTTTCGGTTGGTAAACCATTGTCATCGTAACCCATGGGAAAGAAAACATTTTTTCCTTTCATTCTTTGAAATCTTGCCACAAATTCAAACTGAGAATAATGCATTCCATGTCCTACATGTAAATGGCCAGCGGAAGCATAAGGGGGAGGAGTATCAATAGAATAAGTTTCTTTGTCACTATTCTCCTCATAAGTAAATGTTTTATTGTCTTGCCAAAACTTCTGCCATTTAGCTTCTGATTCCTGAGGATTATATCTTTTAGGTAATTCCATGTTAATAATAGGGTAGAAGAAGGGTATTTAAAAAGTTAATCTGTTTTTTTCTGTGGTATGTTACAATAAAAGAGGTATTGGGCATTTCTTGCTTTCTCAGAAACTTTGATTTCTTCATGGTTCCCCTTTACTCTTGAATCTATGAATCCTATCTGTATAAGTTTATCTACAATGCTTGGATTTGGTTCCTTTTGTCCTACAGCGCTTTTTCGGAACCAGCCTGAATTTTCATTGAAAGCTAGAAAATAAGCTGCAACAGTTGAAAAATCTTTTCGACCTTCTTTACCTGAGAAATAATCACACCTGGCTCTTCCTCGAAAAGCTAAATCACTAATATTCTCTCGAACTTCTCTTAAATTATATCCTATTCTTTTCATCAAACAAAAAGAAAGCTATCTTTTTTATAAACTTATCTAAGAATATTACTGGGAAGTAGTTACTCACTTAACTTTTCTCCCCTTGACTTACTCTCTAACCAACCTGCAGAAGTAATTTGCATAAATTCAGCGTTAGTTTGCATTTCTTTGATATTTCTGGCTCCACAATAACTAATTCCGCTCCTTAATCCTTTAATGAGGCTTCTAATCACATCTTTAACAGGGCCTTTATAATCAACCAAAGTTGAAACACCTTCAACAAAAATGTCCAACCTTTCCCTTACTTTTTTTCGATGAGAATGTTCTTTCCGTTCATGGCCACTTTCATAGGAAGCACTGCCCATATATCTCTTATATCTCTTACCATCTTTCATCATTATAATTCCTGGGGCTTCATCGGTTCCTGCAAAAAAGTTGCCTGAATAAATGGTTGATGCACCAGCAGCAATGGCCTTTGAAATATCTCCGGGGTATTTCAACCCACCATCTGCGGTAACTGGCACATTATACTGGTTTGCTATTTTTACTACATCTATAACCGCGGTTATTTGAGGAATTCCCGATCCTGAAATTATTCTAGTAGTACAAACTGGAGAAGGACCAATCCCTATTTTCAAGCCATCTGCACCGGCTTCAATCAAATCTTTGGCTGCTTCAGCAGTGGCAATGTTTCCTACCATTACATCAATTTTAAAATTGGTTTTCAAATCTTTAAGGCAGCGAATCACTAGATCTGAATGAGCATGGGCCACATCTAACACTAGAACATCAACACCTGCTTCAATCAAAGCTCTTCCTCTCTCTAAACTATCTTTAACACCTATGGCCGCTCCAACTCTTAATCTACCTTTTTCATCTCTGGTTGAATGAGGCCAACGTTCTAACTTACGGATATCTTTAGTTGTAATTAATCCCTTAACTTCGCCATTCTCAATTAAAGGAAGTTTTTCTATCCGATGTTCATGCAGAATCCTTTTTGCTTCTTCCTGTTCAATTCCTGGTTTAGCTGTAATCAGCTTTTCAAAAGGAGTCATTACTGAAGAGATCATTTTCAATTTATCTTTTTCAAACAAATAATCTCTGTGTGTGAAAATCCCTTTCAATTGTTTATCTTCAATAACTAAAAGGCTGGTAACACCTGTTTCAAGCATTTTGTCTATAGCTTCTTGGATTGAGATATGTGGAGAAACGGAGATTGGTTCTTCGATGACATAGCTAGTGGAACGTTTAACTTTTTTAACTTCTAGAACTTGCTCTGCGATGGTATTAAATTGGTGGATTATTCCAATACCTCCTTCTCTGGCCATGGCGATAGCCATTTTATTCTCGGTAACTGTAGCCATGTTGGAAGAGACTAAGGGTAAATGGAGGGGGATGTTTTTTGTAAATTTTGTAGATGTATCTGCTTCGCTTCTTGATTTAAGTGGCGTTCTTTTAGGAACAAGAAGCACGTCTGAGAATGTAAGTCCCAATTTCATAATATTTTGGGAGTGTTTTTCTTTATATTTATTGTTGTTGTGGGGTGTATGAAAGGGTAAAAAACAGACTATTTAAATATTCATTTCTTTTCTTTTATTATATGTTTGGGATATTAGTTTTTGGAGACAGTATTTCTTTTGGTAGAGGTGAATCTCCAAATGTTGGTTGGACTGGAAGGTTAAAGAAATATTTTGAACCTCAAGAATTTCATAATTGTTTATTTAATCTTGGAATTCCTGGAGATACAACTACTACATTACTAAAAAGATTAGAAGTTGAGATAAAATCTAGAGTAAACTATATTTATCCGAAAGATAAATTTGTGATAATTATTGCAATAGGAATAAATGATTCAAGAGGGCTAGGGTCTCCAAATAAATTGGAAACTATGCCGGCAAAATTTGAAAGTAATCTCTTAAAAATTATTAAAATTGCAAAAAACTATACTAAAAAAGTGGTCTTAATAGGATTAACTCCTGTTAATGGGGATATAACAAACCCCTTTGAAAACACTTATTTTACAAATAGTAAGATTCAGAAATATGACGAAATTATCAAAAAAACTGCTAAAAATAATAAATCATACTACGTAAATATTTTTAATCCATTATTCAAATTAAAATATAAGGACTTATTGGTTGATGGGGTTCATCCAAATAAAAAAGGATATGAGGAAATTCATAAAATCATAAATCTTTTTTTAATAAATAATAAATTGATTAGATAACTATTCCACTCCTCCCCAACCACAAATCATTTAAACCAGTCCCCTCTAAAATATCCATGTTTACAATTAAATATGCTCCGAAGAACACCTCTCAAGTTTTCGGCCAGCAAAAAGCTCTAGAAGAACTGAAAGATTTCGTTACCAATTACAAAAGTAAGAAACATCGAGCTGCTTTAATCCACGGCCCTATAGGCAATGGAAAAACTTCTTCAGTCTATGCTTTGTCAAAAGAACTTGACTTTGATATTCTAGAAATCAATTCTTCAGATTTAAGAAATGCGGAAAATATAGCCACTTTCCTTGATGCGGCTCTGGGACAACAATCTCTCTTTTTCAGACCAAAAATGATTCTCATTGATGAAGTAGATAATATTTCTGGGGTAAAGGATAGGGGATGTATCCCTGCTTTATTAAAAGCTATCAAAAAATCTACTTTCCCAGTTATTATTACAGCTAATGATATTTATGATAAGAAACTTAAACCTTTGAGAAAAGAATCACAACTTATTGAATATCACAAATTGCAATACAGAACTATTGCGCATTGTTTACAATGGGTATGTGAACAAGAAAACATTTCTTTCGAAGAAAAGGCAATTAATTCTTTAGCTAGACAAGTTGATGGGGATATGAGGGGAGCATTAATTGATATGCAGGTTTGCATTACTGAAAACAATTTCACTTTTGACAATTTAAATTACCTTTCAGATAGAAAAAGAACGGATTCAATTACCAATGCTTTGATGTTAATTTTCAAATCTTCATCCGTTGATAATGCTCTTTCCGCTTTGGATGAAGTTGATTTGGATGTAAACGAAATTATGCTTTGGCTTGATAACAATTTGCCACATGAATACAATAAGCCGGCAGCTTTAGCTAGGGCTTATGAATATCTTTCCAGAGCGGACGTTTTCCAAGGGAGAATTAGAAAAAGGCAACATTGGAGATTTTTAGCATATATCTACAATTTGATTACTGCAGGTATTTCTTCAGCAAAGGATGAGAAAAACACTTCATTTTTTCAATATAAGCCAACTATGCGTTTGTTAAGAATTTGGCAATCAAATATGAAAAATTCTAAGAAGAAAAGTATTGCTGAGAAATTGGCTAAGGCAACTCATGTTTCTACGAAAGTGGCTAGAGAGCAGATTCCTTACCTAAAAAAATATTGTAATCCGCAATTGGCCGAGGAGTTAGAGCTAAGCGATGACGAAGTTAGTTGGTTGGGGAGATAAAAACATAAAAACATTAATAAACCATTTCTCTCTATCATCCATATGACTCTTACAATTGAGGAGATGGCCACTTTCTGTAAAAAGAAGGGTTTCGTTTTTCAAAGTGCGGAAATTTATGGTGGTTTGTCAGGATTTTTTGATTACGGACCATTAGGTGTTGAATTAAAAAACAAAATAAAACAAAGTTGGCATAAATTCATTGTTCAAGATCGTTTTAACGTTGTCAGTCAAGATGGTTCCATAATAACCAATCCAAAAGTTTGGAAAGCTTCTGGTCATCTAGACTCATTTGCAGATTTGGTTCTTACTACAAAAAAATCTAAAAAAAAGTTGAGAGCAGACCATTTCCTTGAAGCGGAATTAGATATTTCTGCAGAAGGATTATCCGCCAAAGAAATTAATGAGATTATCAAAAAGAATAATCTCAATTATAAGGGTGAAGAGTTTGAGGAAGTTAAAGATTTCAATTTAATGTTTTCTACAGAAGTAGGTGTTGAGGATGGAAACACTTCTTATTTAAGGCCGGAAACTTGTCAAAGCATTTTTCCAAATTTCAAATTAATCATGGAAACTAGCAGGCAGAAACTTCCTTTTGGAATTTCTCAGATTGGAAAATCCTTTAGAAACGAAATCTCTCCCCGCGAATTCTTATTTAGGGTTAGAGAATTTGAACAAATGGAATTAGAATTCTTTATTCATCCTAAACAAAAAAAATGTCCTTCCTTAACAAAAAAACATAAAGATTTAAAATTTCAATTTCTTTCATCTGAAAATCAAGAAAAGAAGAGTAAAATTACTACTATAACTATCTCAGAACTTCTTAAGAAAAAGAAATTAAGTGAGTGGCACGCTTATTGGCTAGCAGAGATGTATCTCTGGTACACCGAGTTACTAAAATTTAATCCAAAAAATATTAGAATTAGGGAACACACAAACAAAGAGTTGTCCCACTATTCTTCCGCTACATTTGATATTGATTATAAGTTTCCATTTGGATTCAAAGAAATTTTAGGAATTGCAGATAGGGGACAATATGATTTAACCAAACATCAACAACATAGTAAATCAAAATTAGAAGTTCATGATGAAGCATCTGGAGAAAAAGTTATTCCTACTGTAATAGAACCGAGCCAAGGAGTAGATAGGCTTTTCTTAGCAATGTTATATGAAGCTTTCAACGATGACAAGAAGAGAGGAAATATTGTTCTTAAACTACCTCCCTCCTTTGCTCCTACAACTTGTGGAGTTTTTCCTTTGGTAAAAAATAAGGAAGAAATTCTTAAAAAATCTGAGCAAGTTTACGAACTTCTTAGAGATAAATTTGCTTGTTTCTTTGATGTCTCTGGGTCCATTGGTAGAAGATATGCTAGAGCTGACGAAATAGGAATGCCTTATTGCATAACCATTGATTTTGACACTTTGGAAGATGAGTCAGTAACGGTTAGAGAAAGAGATACAACAAAACAAACTAGGGTTAAAATATCCGAGCTAGTTGAATTTTTACAGAATGGACATTGAAAAACCCCTCCCAAAGAAAGGATTCGTTTACGGCATGACTTTGATAATTTTTGCAATTTTAATGTTACTCTCTCTTCTTTTTTACCTTACTCAACATGACACTGTTAAAACAATTAGTTTAGTACTTTTTGTAATTACTTTTGTTTTTGGTTCTGTTTATGTTTATTTAAGGTTAA
Organism: uncultured Methanosarcinales archaeon; assembly: GCA_964552945.1. Lineage (GTDB taxonomy): Archaea > Nanobdellota > Nanobdellia > Woesearchaeales > GW2011-AR9 > CAZEAB01. Next base: position 163,458 of record CAZKIP010000001.1, on the reverse strand, counting down.
CTTCTTCTACGGTAAGATTTCGTAGAAAATTACAGGAAGTTAAATCGGTAATCTACAAATCTTCTTTAGATAAATTGAAACAACATTATCATGAGATTCATGATTTGTATCTAAAAGTACCTCATCATAAGAAAAAACATTTCCATTTTCATCTTGATATGTTACGAGAGAAATTGGAAGATATGCTTGTGGCAGAAAAACAATTACAACATTTGGCGAAAAAAATTACTAAAGTTCCAATGAAAGAAAAAGAAGCCATTTTTGATGAATTCAACTCTCATTACAAAAAATTGCCAGAAGAAGCTAAAAAGAAATATTATCATCTTTTAGTTTATGTTAGAAGCCATTTAGAACATGGTCAATGATTATCTTCATTATTTCCGAAATTCTTATAAATAATAGAGAACCGCAGTAGCAAAGGTGGTTAATATGGAAATAAAAGACGTAAAACCAAATCAAGGAAATGTTGATCTTGTAGCTGAAGTTGTTGAATTAGAAGAACCTCGTTCTTTTGAAAAATTTGGCAAAGTAGGAAAAGTTTGTAACGCTAAACTTAAGGATGTAACTGGCGAAATAAAACTTACTTTGTGGAATGATGACATTGAAAGAGTAAAACTTGGGGACAAGGTTCATCTTGAAAATGGATGGTGTTCTGAATACAAAGGAGAAAGACAGCTTTCACCTGGAAAATTTGGTAAGATTGAAGTTGTTGAAGGACAACCTACTGAATCCCAACCAACCGAAGTATTCACTAACGATCCAAAAATGTTGCAACCCGCTTCTACGATGGAAGAAAGTCCTGAAGGAGAAGAAGGTTTGGAAAACTTTGATGAAGAAGAAGTAGTTGAATAACTATAAACAACTTTTTATTTTATTTTTTATTTTTTCGTATAATGTTCTTGGAACAGTCAAATGATTTAGGCTTTCATTTTCTGCATATGCATTAAGCGCTTCAGTCCTTTTGTCTTTATCTTTGATTCTACATAGTATGTCTTTAGCAGTTTCTGAATTCATTGCCGTTAGGTCTTCTATTGCTTCTTGATTCTCACATAAAGTGTATCCACCAATTTCATTTGTTAATTCTAAGGCAGCTCCAATTGGCTCTCCTCTATTTATTAATTCTTCAATAAATTTGTTTTTTGGACGAATTAATTCTCCGTCTCTGTAAGTTCCTACTTTATTTGGAGAATATACCAATGCTTGTCGACAAACTCTTTCCTTAGTCCAATCTAACTTGCTATATCCACAAGCAATCCATTCATCTGTGTCTAAGGCTCCAATTGGGCATGGTTTTTCAAACACTGCAGTTTTTCCTTGACATAAATCTGCAAGATTAGAAACTTTTTCCTCATCTGTAAATCTATTGTCTGGATTACTTATGTGTTGAAAGAAAGATATTGCCATAACTCTTCTAAAATAATCATTATCTGTTTGAAGAAGATTTTTGTAAGCATCTAATGCTTTGTATTTATCTAATCCTCTCAGAAAATGTGATAAAAAGGTTACGCCTTTATCTGCGCAATCTGAATTAATATCTTTATATTTCTTCCAGAATTCTCCTAAAGTTAAAGCTAATTTTTGAGAGTCTTTTATTTTACCCAACTCTTCTCTAACAAAACCATAATTCTCCTCAGGAATGCATCCTTTGTTGACATCGTATGCTTTTTCAAAAAGTTCTTTTCCAACTCCCTTTACCGGTTTACTATTTACTACTTTTTTTACTTTGGGTTTTGTCCTTCTTGGTGCAGAAGTTCTTGTAACTTCTTCTGCTCTCTCAACTCTTTGTTCTAACTTCCTTTCATCTTGAACGTCTTCAATTGTACTTTCATCAATAGTTGTATCTGTAGAAAGAATATCATAAGTACACCATGCAGGAATAACTAGTCCTAATGCTGTGAGTCCTGCTGCTATTTTGTTTTTTCTAGTCATTTTTTAATAAAGGTACTCTTCTTCCATCATATAATCCTGGGGCAGCTTTTCTTAAAGCATCTTCTTTCCATCTTCCACCTAGGAACGTTTTTAGATCTTGTTTTGACATCTCTTCAAACTTTTTATCTGTCAAAGATTCTGCATATTTCAAGGAGTGATATAGCACCCAGTTTTTCCCATCAATACCTAGTTGTCCACCCACTTTAGCAGCTTTAACCGGGATTCCATGCTCAAGAAAACCTGCAATCCCTCCTTTGTCAACATCTGGCTGTGCGGCATAAGCACTTACTCTTTGAATAAAAGGGTCTATACTATTTCTAGCCATTTTTTTGGAAAATCTGTCTTTAATTAGTTGGTAGGTAGATGGTTTTTTATCATAACCTTGTAATTCCCATTCCCTATCTATAATCCAGAAGTTACTCTTTTTTGTCCTAAATTCTACCAATTTATCAAGTTCATTGTGATATTTAACTGCATCAAATTTGTCTGCTCTTGCAGCTTTATCAACATTGGAAAGTAATTTTTCTTCTTTTTTTTTCAAATTATTTGAGTTTCTTTTATCGTACCGGGTCATTTTGTACCTAATCCTCATTACGTCTCTTACCCAATCATTTCCTTCTCTAGATTGGTCAGTAACAGAAAAATATCTTTCAACATCTTGGTCAACTTCCTTTTTTATCTTTCCAAGATTTTCCCCTCTAATAATAAGGGTGGATAAATCTGAACTGGAAGTAACTCCCAATCTTGTGGCTTCAAGGACGATGGTTCTATTTTTTTCAGTATCAAGCTTATAACTAATCTTTTTTATCTCTTTTAGATTAGCTCCATTATCAAGTAATTGTTTAACATAATCAGCTTCAATATTCCTGAAATCCATAAGATCACGAAATCTTTTCAGACCTAATCTTTTAAATTCCATTATTTCAGAAAGATTTTTACCTAGTAATTTTGCAGTATATTTCATTAGGCACTTTTCTTTTCCATCATCGCATTGGGCAACATAAGTACAATCTTTGGGAATTAATCCTTCTAATCCAGTCATTTTAATTGAATCAGGGTCAATTTGATTATTTTCATCAAGTTCATAGTCAAAATCTACTAAGACTTTTGTACAAGAAAAGACCTTTCTTCCGGGAAGAGTATAGGCAAAGGTATTGGCAATGTTTAACTCTTCTTCACGCCCTTCACCATTATTACAGGAAGCTAAAAAAACTATCGCATCTTCTGAGAACATTGATTCAAAATTTCTAAAAATAGAATTTACACTATTACCATAAAGCATTTGGTCGCCATCACTACTTCTTTGTCCGAGAGTAATCGAATCTTTAGTTCCATGGCCTCCAATCATTAAACCGGAAATTTTATTTTTTCCTTCATACAATTTTTCAACTTTTTTCATTTGCAGATGCATTTGATAGAACGAAGAAGATTCAAAAACAATTACTTTATATCCTTCAACAAATTTTTCAATTTCATCTACTTTAACGTCTAATGCCCTTACACCAAAAGTTTTAGTTTCATACAATCCCATAAAGAAAACTGCTAATGGTTTATCTGCTTTGTAATTTGGATCTATTAAATTTCTGTTAGATTCTTCCAATAACCTTTTAGAATATCTATGGAAAAAACGGATGTCTGAGAGATCTCTTGCCCTCCTGATAACGTCTTCATATTCTCTGAATTCTGGTCTGCTAACACTTAAAAGTTTATCCTCTAATTTGTCTCTTAACTCTCTCGCCATATCTCTTAGGTTCTGACTTAGAGCTTTTTGACCATTACAATAAGCGATTTTACTTTTTTTTTTAAGATCTTTACTGCAGTATTTCTGAGTTGATTTATCTGTAGGGGCCATTTGCCTAGTAATTGAATCAATTAATGCTTCTCTATCCTGTAAATCTGTTTGAGGTAGAGTGTGCCCACATCCTCCTAAACCTAATGCAAGAGCTGCACCAGCAAGCATTTTCTGCAGAGTCATTTTCATTTTTTATCACCCGCAAATCTCTGGATTGCTAACTCTATTACGTGGCTTTTATTCCTGTAATTATTATCCTTAAGAAGTTCTACAACCTCTTGGAAGGTAGATTCCTCTATGCTTATGCTTAGTTTTCTTTTCATCGTATTTAGTACGATAAAGTACGATTTTTTATAAATGTTTTGAAAATAACCACTAACAAGTAACAAACTAACAAAATAAACCTTTATAAACTTGTTATCATCTATCCTAAAAATGAAGCTTCTACCTTCGCTAAAACAAAAGAAACGTTACCTTGTTTTTGAAATCTCTGAGACCCTTCCAGAGTCAGCTTTGAAGGAAGAAGTTTCTCTAGCTTTATACGAATTTGTTGGAACATTAGGTGTCAGTAAAATGTCTCCTTTATTTGTGAAGCATAAAAACAACAGATTTATAATAAAAGTTAACCACAAATACGTTGATGAATGTAAGTCTGCTTTGATTTTAATCAAAAAGATTAAAAACAAGCCAGTAATTGTTAAATCAATTATAACATCTGGCACTTTGAAGAAAGCCAGTTTAAGCTTATGAGGTGTGTATAAATGAATCCAAGCAAACAAATGATAGATAAGATGGGGTATGATCGCTCCATAACTATGTTTTCTCCTGATGGAAGATTATTACAGGTAGAATATGCTAAGAAGACAGTTAAACAAGGATCTACGGCAATTGGTATCTCTTGTAAAGATGGGATTGTTTTAGTTTCTGATAAAAGAATTGCTTCTAAGCTAGTTGTTCCTGAAGCAATTGAGAAAATGTTTAAGATTGACGACCACATTGCTGCCACTGCCGCTGGAATAATTTCAGATGCTAGAGTTTTGGTAGATAGAACTCAATTAAAAGCACAACAACATGCAGTAACTTATGACACCAAGATTGATATTCTTTCCGTTGTAAAAGACATTTGTGATTTGAAACAAATTTGTACACAATCTGCTGGTTTAAGACCTTTTGGTGTTTCCATGATTGTAGGTGGTGTAGAGGAAGACGGCACAATTAAGATGTTTGTAACTGAACCTTATGGTTTATATTTTCAGCATTATGCGGCTGTTATAGGAGAAGGAGAAGGACATATTGAACCTCTTTTGAAGAAGAAGTATAAACCTTCTATCTCCATTGATGAAGGAATTCGTTTAGGTTTAGAAGCTTTGAAAGATTTCTTGAAAGGTGAGTTCAACTTTGAGAGAGTTGATGCAGTTATTGTTAGAGCTGGCGATAAGAGATATCAAAAGCTTACTGACGATGAATTAAAAGCTGTTATGAAGAAATAATTTTTTTTCTTTTTCTTTTTAAGCAAACACCTACAAACCAGGCGTTTTTGTCCTTTTTTCCCATGAAATTCATAAAATTCTAAGAATACTTTAATATACTCTTGAAAATTTTTTAAGGTAAATTAATGGAGAAAACGAGAAATAAAAAGATTTCTGGTCTCTCCTCAACAAAATCGGAGAAAACGAGAAATAAAATAAAATGATGTTAGAAAAAACAATCGAATGTAGTTCAATAGTAACTGGGGAAAAGAGTGGAGAAGTGGTAACTGGTTGGGGTGGATTAGTTGCAAATGCATCGCTTCCGGGTGGTTCCGGTGGCGGTGGAGATCCTGACAAGATTTATAAGGAATGTGTTGTAGGCGTAGCTGGTGATGATGATGGTAAAAGTATTTGGAAAATGAATCAGAAGTATTCCTCTGGTATTATAGGAGATTTAAAATCAAATGCTTTGTATCTTGGGTAGAAAAAATGGTAAAACCAACATTAAAAAAAATAATTGTAGACGAAGAGGGTACTGTAAGTCATGTTAGAAGACATTCTTCAGGACTAGAAATCATTGATGTAGCAGATGGAAGTAAGTCAAGGAATAGAAGTTCTCAAGGAAATCTTCCGCCTTCTATAACGCCGGAATCATTATCAAATTTATTTGGTATTTTAAAACAAAGAGCAATAGATGATGGGACTTATCGTGGAGAATGTCCTTCTCCTTGTCCAACAGATTGTGTGGCATATAATCCTAATCCAGGGGTTAATATTTGTGGTAGATTCTATAGAGTAGAAGAATAATTTTTCTTCTTTTTCCTACCCAACATTTATATAATCCTTTCTCTAAAACAAATACATGTCGGAAAAATTAAACTTAGCAAGAATAAAAAAACACGGAATTAATTTTGAAGTTTCTGTTGATCCAGACAAGGCTTTAGAATACAAAAAGGGAAATGCTTCTTTAAGAGAAGCTCTTCATTCTGATCAAATATTTACCGACGCTAAGAAAGGCCTAATCGCTAAAGATGAAGATTTGCAAACAGCTTTTCAAACTTCAAATCCTGACGAAGTTGCCGATATAATTCTTAAAAAGGGAGAAATTCAACTTACCGCTGAACATCGTTCTGAAGAAAGGGAAGTGAAGAAAAAGAAACTAGTCAATATGATTAACAAAAATGCTTGTGATCCAAAAACAGGATTACCTCATCCCGCAACAAGAATTGAGTTAGCTTTGGAACAAGGAAAAATTCAATTGGATTACAATAAAACTGTTGAAGAACAATTTGATGATATTATTTCTAAGTTAAGACCTATAATCCCTATTTCTATTGAGAAAAAGAAATTGGTTATTACTGTTCCTGGTCAATTTACTGGCAAGGCATATGGTTACGTTAAACAGAATTCTACAATGCTTAAAGATGATTGGCTTGGTGACGGTAGCTGGAAAGTCACTGTGGAATTAGCGGCAGGGATGGTTCAAGATTTTATCGATGCCTTGAATGGCATGACTTCTGGGCAGATTGTTGTTGAGTAATTTATAATCAAAAAGACTCTTTTCTTACCAAAACCTTTATAAACCATACTCACAAATTGGTTCTACAAAGAAAAAAACGAATAGGAGGCGACATCCTTGTTCTTTTTGATATAAAGGGATGTCGACACAAAATAAAAAATGAGTAATTTAATAGTAGAAGACCGAAATGTGGTTATTCCTGGTGAGATTCTTGCTGAAGGAATGGACTATCTTCCTGGAGCAAACACTTACAGGGAAGAAGAAAAAGTATTTTCTAAGGTCTTGGGACTGGTTTCAGTTTCTGGGAGAGTAATAAAAATTACACCCCTTTCTGGCCCATACGTACCAAGAGTTGGAGATAAAATTATTGGAAAAATATCCGATATTACAATGAGTGGATGGAGAATTAAAACCAACACTGCTTATTCAGCAATGCTTAATGTGAAAGATGCATCTTCACGTTTCATCAAAAGAGACGAAGATTTGAGTAATATCTTTGGCATTGACGACTTTGTTATCGCTAAGATTACAAAAGTTACCTCTCAGAGATTAATTGATTTAACTCTTAGAGAACCAGGATTGCGAAAAATTGAAGGTGGAAGAATCATTAGAATTAATCCTTTGAAAGTTCCTAGAGTAATTGGAAAACAAGGAAGCATGATCTCCCTTCTAAAAAACAAAGCTGGTTGTGAAATCACAGTTGGTCAAAATGGCCTTGTTTGGATAAGAGGTTCCCCAGAAGGAGAACGTAAAACTGAACTAGCTATAAAAATGATTGAAGAGAAGTCTCACGAAAGTGGACTTACTGATAAAGTGGAAGCTTTTTTACAGAATGGTGAAAAGCCAACTCCACAGGTGAGTGAATAAAATGGCAACATACGAAAGAGCAGACGGAAGGAAAGTTGATGATCTTCGTCCAATGGATGCTAAGGCAGGAGTTGTACCTAATGCAAATGGTTCAGCTGTTTTTGTTAGCGGTAGAACTAAAGCAATTGCTGCAGTTTATGGTCCAAGGGAAGTTTACCCTCGATTCTTATCCAATCCAAAGAGAGGAATTTTAAGATGTTTTTATTCAATGATGCCTTTTTCAGGTTCTGGTGATAGAATCAGACCAGGAACAAGCAGAAGAGCACAAGAAATTTCTATGGTAATGACTAAAGCATTGGAACCTGTTGTGGATTTATCAGCATTTCCAAATTCAACTGTAGACGTTTTCATCGAATTACCTCAAACAGATGCAGGAACAAGATGTGCAGCTATTTCAGCTGCTGCAATTGCTCTAGCTGATGCAGGTATTCCTATGAAAGATATGGTTAGTTCAGTTGCCGTTGGAGAAGTTGACGGAACTGTTATGGCTGACTTAACTTACAACGAGGAAGCTTTTGATGGGGCTGTTTCAGACATTCCTGTGGCAATGATTTACAATTCTAAAGAAATCTCTTTGCTTCAGATGGATGGAGAAATTACCAAAGAAGCATTAATGAAATCTTTAGAAATGGCTAAAGGTGCTATCGACAAAGTTTACAATTTACAGAAAAAAGCTTTGAAAGAGAAGTTTGTTACGGAGAGTAAAAAATGATAGTCAATACAAAAAGAATTCATGAGCTTGCTGCTCAAGGAAAAAGAATGGATGGCCGCAGTTTTACTGATTACAGAGCACCAATCCATGTTGAAACTAACATCTCCTGGACTGCAGAAGGTTCAGTTCAAGTTAGCATAGGTAAGACTGTTATCTTAGCTGGTGTAAAATTAGCTTTAGAAAAGCCTTACAACGATACACCTAATCAAGGTGGAATCATGATTAATGCTGAACTTACTCCTTTATCTTCAGAGAACTACGAAAGAGGTCCTCCTGGAATAAAGGCTATCGAGTTAGCAAGAGTAATTGATCGTGGAATCAGGGAAGCTAAAGCAATAGATATGAAGAAATTATGTCTTGTGCCTGGAGAAAAAGCTTGGTTTGTTATCGTTGATATAGTAACTATTAACGATGATGGTAATCTTTTTGATGCAGCTGGCCTAGCTGTTGTTGCAGCTCTTAAGTCTGCCCGTTTTCCAGTGGTAGATGAAGAAACTGGAGCAATTAACTACAAAGAGAAAACTGACGAGAAACTTCCTTTGATTAAGCAACCTCTTTCAGTAACTATCTACAAAATCAATGGGCAGCTTTTAGTTGATCCTACAAGTGAAGAAGAAGCTTCTTACGATGCTAGATTAACCGTTGCTTCAGATGATAAGGGAATCATTTCAGCAATGCAAAAGGGTGGAGATCATCCTATTACCATTGATGATGTTTCTAAGATGGTTGATATAGCTTTAGAGAAGTCAAAATTCTTAAGAAAGGAATTGGACAAGTTTGTAAAATGAAAGAAGAAACATACACCAAATACGAAAAGGCTAGGATGATTGGTTCTCGAGCCTTACAGTTATCAATGGGTGCACCTTTCCTTGTTAAGCTTACTGACGAGCAACTTCAGAAGATTAACTATGACACCATTGAGATTGCTCTTCTTGAGTTTGAGGAAGGAGTTCTTCCAATTACTGTTAGAAGACCGCAAATGAGTTAATTTTTTTTTATTTTATTCTTTTTTGAGAATGAACAGAAATCATCTCTAGATTTCTTGTTTCTTTTTCTTATTATTAACAAAACTCTTTTAAAATAGGCTCAATTGCTCTTTAATATGAATAATACAATTACAAAAGAGAAACTTGAACAATATTTCTCTATCACCAAAGAAGCTTTAAACATGGCTAAAGATAAGTTTGATCAAAATAGATTGTCAGAAGCAGAAGATTTCTTTGACATGGCCTCCAGATACTATCAAGATGCTAAGCATTTCTTTGAAGATAAACAAGACGCAGTATTAGCTTTTGCAGCTCTAAATTATGCCCATGGCTGGCTAGATGCAGGAGCTAGAATAGGCTTATTTCAAGTAAAAGATTCTAGATTATTTACAGTAGACGGAGAGTAATAGTAGAACATAGTTCTCAGTTTAACTACTAAAGGGTACTAAAACGCACGAAAGATTTATAAATACTCTTGGTTTTGGTAGATTATCGAAAGGGGTTCTGGGTTTAGATGTGATAGATACACCATAGGAGGGTATATATATGATCGTTCAAAAGGATTTCCTAAATAAATTAAAAGACTTTGGCTTAAATTCGTATGAAAGTAAGCTTTGGATAGCTCTATTATCACGTGGAGTTTCAACAGCAGGTGAATTATCTGACATTTCTAATGTTCCAAGAAGCAGAGCATATGACGTTCTTGAATCTCTTGAGAAAAAAGGTTTTATTATAGTTAAAGTTGGTAAACCTATCAAATATTTGGCTGTCCCTCCAGCTGAAGTTGTTGAAAGAGTTAAGAAGAAAATTGTTATTGAAGCTGAACAAAAGAACAAAGTTTTATCACAATTAAAGGAATCCGATATTTTAACACAATTAAACACTCTTCATACTGAAGGTGTAAAGTTAGTGGATCCTACAGACAGATCTGGCGCATTTAGAGGCCGTGATAAGGTTTATGAACACCTTACTTCTATGATTAAAAATGCTAAAAAGAATGTTACTTTTATGACTTCTAAAGAAGGTTTGGAAAGAAAATATAGTGCTCTTTCTACACATTTGAAAAAAGCTGCTAAAGCTGGTGTTAATATTCGTTTTGCAGTTCCTCCGGGAACAGATAAGGATTTAGTTGCAAGTCTTTCTAAAATTGCAAAAGTTAAAAACGCAAAAAGTACAACTGCTCGATTCTGTCTTGTTGATAATCAAGAATTACTTCTATTTTTAACAGATGATAAGAAAGTGCATAAGAGTTATGATTGTGCAGTTTGGGTAGAAGCACCTCATTTTGTTAACTATTTTGGAAGCTTGTTTGAGAACGAGTGGAAAAAGTAATTAAACTTTTTTTTATTTATACTTTTATATTTGGTGTTGATAGATGGCAAAGAAAAAACAAATTCTAGAAAAATATACAATAGTTTGTATGAGGTGCCAATCCCCTGATGTTTATATTGATAAAACAAACCCAGCACAACCTTATCTTGGCCTTCCTCCACTATATATCTGTAATAAATGTAATTTTAGCGGACATTATTTCCCTGAAATGAAAATTTCTGATTTAGAAAAAATGGCAAAAGGACCATTAAAAATAGTAGATAAGTGTAGCGAAGTTCCACCTCCAGACATTAATTATGGTAAATTCACTATAAATATACTTTGGAAATTTACTGGGCCTTTTATTATTTTTCTTGGAATTATCTTCTATGTTGAAACACCAATTGTTGCAATTATCAATATTTTATTTGGATCTTTTGCTACTTATTTTGCTTATAGAAAATATTTTCAAATAACGTCGGTTACATCTAACTAAACTTTTTTATACTTCACCTTTTTTCTTCTTCTTATGAAACAAGTAATACTCGTACGACAAGATCTAAAGCTTCCTAAAGGTAAACTAGCTGCACAAGCAGCCCATGCTTCTGTAGAAGCCGTTCTAAGATCGGCTTCTGAACTAGTTAAGGATTGGAGAAAAGAAGGTATGGCCAAAATAGTTCTTAAAGTTAAAAATGAAAAAGAATTGATTAAATATTTTCAAATGGCTAAAGATGAAAACTTAGCTTGCTCTCTAATAACCGACGCTGGGAAAACAGTTGTTGCTCCTGGAACTAAAACTTGTGTAGGTATAGGGCCTGCAGACGAGGAAGAGATTGATAGGATTACCCAAGATTTGAAGTTGTTATAACTGAGTACAACAATTCTTATATATTCAACATTATTGATTATTTTATGGCTCAAACACCTTTTGAATGTGGTTATAAAGAATGTAACAACCAACCCGATTATTGTGTTGAATGGTGGGGTTTAAATCAGCATGGAAAGGACCCCATGGTTGTTTTAGAGAGATACTCCTGCAGAGACCCTCATCATTTAATTAGAGTTTCACATAACGACATTTTTGGAGGCTATCCTGACGAGATACAAGATGCCTCTACTTATCATGCCCTGCCAAAGCTTCTTTCTGCTGTAAGGAGTGCTATGGATAGAAAATTAGATCACTCAAGTATTGCTAATTTAGTTAGAGATGCTGACCCTCACCCTAATCAAGGAAGATTACCTCTCTAATTCACCCATAACATTTATAAATAAGCCCTTTCCTAAAGGACCAAAGAGATATATTTACAATTATAAAATGAAAATAATAAGAATGCTTAATATTCTTAAACTTTCATTTAGGTGAACTAAAATGAAAATTCCAAAAATCTCAAAAAGACTTTGTACAAAATGCAAAACTCACACTGAACAGAAAGTAGCTCAAAATAAGAAGAAGACTGCTTCTTCGCTAAGTAGGGGTTCTAAGTATAGAGCTAGAAAGAGAGGAGTTGCTCGTGGTGTAGGTGGTTTAGGAAGATACTCTAAACCTGCAGTAACTAAGTTTAAGAGAACTGGAGCTAAAAATACTAAAAAAACAGATTTACGTTATACGTGTTCAAAATGTAAAAGGGTTTCTTGCCAATCCGTTGGGATAAGGGCTAAGAGAGTGGAGTTTATATAAAATGGAAAGCAAATTTGTAAAGGTAAGATGTTCAAAATGTAAGAATGAGCAGATTGTCTTTAGCAATGCAAGTACAAAAGTAACCTGCCTAGTTTGTAGTGAAGAATTAGCTGCACCTACTGGTGGAAAATCAAAGATTTCTGCAAGAGTTCTCGAAGTTCTGGATTAATCTCCAAAACTTTATAAATAAACGTCTTTCCTACTATATAATGTTATACAAACGAGAAGGGTTACCGGAAGAGAATGAAATTGTTCTATGTAAAGTAACTAAGATTTATCCCAATTCCGTTTTTGTAGACCTCCTCGAATTTAAGGATTCAGGAATGATTCATATTTCTGAAGTTTCCCCGGGAAGAATTAGAAATCTTCGTGATTACGTTTCTATTGGAAGGCAAGTTGTCTGTAAAGTTTTAAGAATTGATAGAGAAAGAGGCCACATTGATTTATCTTTAAGGAGAGTTAATTCTACTCAAAGAAGAGAAAAACTTGACGAAATTAAACAAGAACTTAAAGCAGAAAGTTTATTGAAAAACCTTTCTGAAAAATTAAAAATACCTTTCAAGAAGTTTTATGACGATTTAAGTAGGGCAGTTTTCAAGGAATATTCCCATTTCTATCTTTGTTTTAAAGATGTTGTAGATAACGATTTTGACCTTACAAAACTGGGTATCTCTGCAAAAATCTCTGAAGAATTATCTTCTGCAATAAAAGACAAATTTAAACCAAAGAAAATCACGATAGAAGGAGAAATTGAATTAAAAACTTTTGATTCTAATGGCGTTGAAAAGATTAAGAACACTTTATTGGCGATAGAGAAAGTTTCTCCAAACATAACTCTTTTTTATTTAGGTGCAGGGCGTTATAAACTAATCATTGTGGATTTTGAATATAAACCTGCAGAAAAAAACTTGAAAAAAGTACAAAGTATCTTGAACAAATTTGAAGATAAATTGTCTACTTTTTCTTTTGCCAGAGACAAGGAATAATGAAACATATTCACAAATGTAATTCATGTAAAATTTATACCTTAAAAGAGAAATGTCCTTCTTGTTCTTCTTCAACTGAGGTTCCTAGGCCACCAAAATATTCTCCCACAGATAAGTATGCTTCATACAGAAGGGTTGTAAGAAAAAAAGAATTATCTGATAAAAAACTTCTTTAGAATTTTACAATTTATTTTTAATTAACATTAACATCAAGAGAATTACCGCTGATACTTATTCCTCTAGCAGTTCCTTCAAGTTCTACTGGTTCTGTAGTGTTTCCATTAACTGTGAATGAACCTTTGTAATAATAAGTGTTTAAATCATCGCTTTGTAAAGAATATGTTAACCTGTTAGATATTTTCAAATCACCGGTACTATCTGGGAATTTTAAATCTTTAAGTTCAATTTCATTAATGTCAAAATAATTATATCTCAATCCTGAAAAAGAAATTTTTATATCTCCTTTAGAAGAAAGGGCTACATTATCAACTTCTATTCTTTTAGCTAAACCATCAAGTGAGAAATATGTTCCATCAAACTCCATGTCTCCTTTGAAACCTTCAATAATTAAATCTACTTCTTCTAAATTGTTTAATTCGAGATTGTCACTATTCACTAATATTGTGGTTGTTAAATCGTCAAATTTAAGCTGGAGAAAATCTACTTTAGCTTTACTTTCAACTTTAGGTACGGAATCGATTGATAAATCGAATTCTACTTCGTTCTTAGAATTTTTTATTTCCTTTGTGAAGACTTTTTCAATCTCACTTTTTGGTCTTACAAATTCCTGATCAATCTCTTGATTTATATTTTCTAATTCGACAGTTTGATTAATTTCTTGATCATCGCCAATTAATGCGCCAGTGAAACTGAAACCTTCACTATCACTATTGTTAAGAGTTAGCAAAAAGAAAATTCCTCCTACAACTAAAGTTATCATTACAATATAGAACCTCAAATTGTGGTGGCCTGAATGGTGTGTTTGTGGATACATAATAATCAATCTCTCTTTTTATTGGTAATTACTTTCTATTTACTTTCTTAGTCTTTCATTTGGATTAATAAACTTTTTGCTTTTTCAGTTGAATGGAACTCCAAGAAATAATGACCACTATTTAGTTGTACTTTTTTGTAAACTTTTTTAAAGAATCGTTGTTTTTAACACTTTATGTCAGTGCCAGAAAATGTAGTAGAACAAGCCATTATGTACGCTAGATTTGATAGTTCTGGTGCCATTGTAGGTTCTGATTTACAAATAGATCAAAAAAAAGCAGAATACGAAAAGTTAATTAGTTCTGTTGACCCTACAAAACTGGTTGGTTTACTGGTTAGATTGGAAGACGATTCTCAATTATATACGGCAAGTTCTGATGAAAGTATTGCACGCGTCTATAGTCATTTTGGTCTTCCCATAGAAGGCCATGAAGATTTAGATTTGTTTAAATTATGTTTAGCTGACAGGGTTAGAGAAGCGGCAAGTTCAGACGCTGCAGTTAAAAGGCAAGCAGACCATTATCTTTACCAAATCGCGTTACGTGATGCGCCCCTTACACTCGCTAAATTTAATGCAACTAAAGAAGATTTTTATGCTCTAGCTGAACCAATGGACGCGGTTGCAAGGTATGTCCTAAATGCCGTTCAAAATGATGATTTTAGTATTAATGCAGATGATTTAATAATACATGCATACAAAAAAAGGGCTTGTGTTCAAACAAACACAGATCGTAGTAGCTATCTTAATACCCTAATATTTATTGGGATGCGTAAGGATTCTCCTTCATTTTTTTTATCTACATTTGGTGGCAACAATCATCTTGGTTCATATGCTCGCCCTGGATTATTAGCTTTACCAAGCCGTTATTATGATTCACATAAATTCCTAGAGGTCTTGTTAATATATGCCCTTCATGGGGGCAAGATGGGTCACGTAAAGAATTTTTTGGGCAAGTATTTTAAAATTCCTGAAACCATTGAAGAACATCGGAAAAAGAAAACACAAGGCCTACAAGAAATCATTGCATTAGCAACAAAAAAATAAGTCTCATATTTAGACAAAAAACCTTTTTCTTCCGATAGCTTTTTAAACAAACTCTAAAATTATATGAAAATCGAGAGATTGGTCGGTCACGGCTTACCAATACTGGAGAAAAGCAGTTAGACTTATTCTCCCGAGGAAATAATATGGCACGAATGCATTCAAGAGATAAGGGGAAGAGCGGAAGTTCTAAACCTGCAAAACAAGTACCTTCTTGGGCACCTTACAAGGGCAAAGAAGTTGAAAAATTGGTTGTTAAATATGCTAAGGCAGGAAAAACAACCAGTGAAATAGGTATGATTCTTAGAGATAGCTATGGTATTAATAATATCAAAGTTTTAACCAAGAAAAGTGTGACTAAGATTTTGGAAGAAAACAAATTAACCAAAGAGTTACCTGAAGATCTATTAAACTTAATCAAAAAGTTGATTTTTGTTAAAACACATTTTGAGAAAAATAATCATGATATGACCTCTAAGAGAGGAATTCAATTGACTAGTTCAAAAGTTTTACGATTAGTTAAGTATTATAAAAAAACAAATCGTTTACCTGAAGATTGGAAACTAGACATGAACAGATTAAAGATGTATCTGGATTAAATTTTCTTATTTTTTTTAATTTATTTTTTATTTTGTTTTCTTTTAATTTTAATCGATTAGAGAATTAATACTATTTTTTAAAATAAAAAAAAGAAAAAAATAAAGCATGGAATTATAACATAGTTCTTATACATTCACGGAGAATGTCCAGAACTATAACATAGTTCTTATACTTTCAATATTTGAGGCAATTTGTTGGCCTTTATGTGTAAGTTCCAACAACTTTAACCTACCTTCTTTCTTAAACTTAATCAATTCTGCTTTTTGCATCTCTTGTAATATTTTCACAACGTGTGAATATGTACAATCAATCTGTTTTGCTAGAACTGAAGCGTAGACGTCAGAGCTTGCGTTCTTTAACTCAACCAACATCATTGCTGGTTTCTCTCGGAAAAAAACGTCAAAAATAACTTTCTTTTTAATCAAATTTCGCACCCCCAAACACCCACCTGCTCTCTCTTAAAACAGATGGCTCAATAGTCATATTTAAACCTTTATTTACTTCAATAGGTATATTTGAGGACAACCTTTTATTTAAAGTTTTTGTCACCATTTTCTAGCTATAAAATCTGTTTTTTCATGACAACTGATGAATATAAAGCTTTTTAAGCACCCTGGTTCTTCAACAAAAATGACTTCTGAAATTAACGATTATTTTCCCCATTCAGAGGTGAGGGAAGGACAAGACAAACTCATTGAAGATTTTTTAGAAGCGCTTAAAACAGGAAAAGTTTTGCTTGCTCATGCTCCTACTGGATTAGGAAAAACGGCTAGTACTTTATCAGTTGCTTTGAAAGAAGCCATTGAGAAAAAGAAAATTGTTTTTTTCTTAACTAATAGGCATACTCAACATAAAATAGCTGTCCAAACGTTGAAAGAAATTAAAAAGAAACTATCTGAACCATTTTATTGTGCTGATTTAATTGGTAAAAGATGGATGTGTAATCAGGAAATTTCTTCAGTTTTTGGTTCTGAGTTTAATGATTATTGTAAAGCTATTGTTGAGAAAGGGGAGTGCGAATTTTATAACAAAGCCAGAAAAAAAGAAGGATTACAGGTAGAGGCGGAAGCATTTCTGTCATTTCTAAAAAAACAAGGACCTCTTCATACTGAGGAACTAATTGATTTTTCAAAAGAGAAAAGAATGTGTAGTTATGAGATGGCCGTAGCCCTTGCTAAAAAGGCACATGTTATAATTGGCGACTATAATTATTTATTCAATCCTTTTGTTGCAGCAACTCTTCTAAATAAATTGGGTAAAGAGTTAGGAGATGTTATTGTTATAGTTGATGAGGGCCACAATTTGCCGGGTAGGGTTACAGATATGCTAAGTAATAATCTCACCTCTAATATGATAAAAAACGCGCTTATTGAAGCAAAAAAATATGGGTATAAAGGGGCTATAGTTTGGTTACAAGAAATCATGCAAGTTCTAACTTCATTGGGCGATTTTGCAGAGGATGATAGAAACAAAGAAAAGTTGGTTGATAAAGAGCTATTTTTGAGTAAAATGGCCAATATTTGTGATTATGAACAGCTTATTAACGAGTTTGAATTGGCAGCGGATGAAATAAGGAAAAAACAAAGAAGAAGTTACCTAGGAGGAATAGCTTCTTTTCTTGAAGCATGGCAAGGCGAGGACGAGGGGTATGTTCGCTATATTATCGAACATCGGGGTAAATATGGGCCAGTTATCAGCTTAAATTATTCCTGCTTAGATCCCGGAATTGTTACAAGGGACGTATTCTCTCAAGTCCATGCAGGGGTTGTCATGAGTGGTACTCTTAAACCAACTTTCATGTATAAAGATCTTTTTGGGATTAAAGAGGTTATAGAAAAAGAATATTTATCTCCTTTCCCTCCTGAAAATAAGCTTACTTTGGTAATCCCAGAGACTACTACCAAATTTACTCTTAGGGGAGAGGCGATGTTTAGACGGATAGCTCACCATTGCTCTGAAGTTAGCGAACTTGTTCCAGGGAACATTGCAATTTTCTTTCCTTCTTATTTTTTAAGAGATACAATTTCTCCCTTTATTGAATCTCCAAAGAAGAGATTTTGGGAGAAAAGTTCAATGACAAAAGAGGAGAAAGAAGAGCTTTTGGATGAGTTTAGAAAGGAGAAGGATAATGGAGGCATTTTATTGGGTGTTACAGGCGCTAATTTTGCAGAAGGTGTAGATTTACCAGGAGACCTTCTTAAAGGCGTAGTGGTTGTAGGATTGCCTCTAGCGAAGCCTAATTTAAAGACTAAGAAAACTATTGAATATTATGAGCAGAAATTTGGCAGAGGGTGGGATTATGGTTATACTTACCCTGCTTTTTCAAAATGTATTCAAAGTGCGGGAAGATGTATTAGGTCTGAGAAGGACCAAGGTATTGTTGTTTTCTTAGATGAGAGATTTGCTTGGAGAAGTTATTTCAATTGTTTCCCTGAGAAAGTTGGCTTAATTGTGACTAAAGATTATGGCAGTTTAGTAGGAGATTTCTTTAAATAGGTTTTAGAAAACCCAGACGACGAATAATCCTCTTTTTACCTTTATTTTCTTATAACCTATATTCTACACTAAATACTTATTTTATGAACCAGTATACAAAATAGTAACATTTATATACTTGTATTACTTTTCTAACAAAATGGGGAAAAAGAGTAACTTTCCTTGATAGATGTTTGGGAGCTATCTGGCTCCCTTTAATTACAATCATAATGATGCGGGCTTCGAGCATTCTACCACCCTCACCCCCTCTTCGGAGCCCCGCATTATTTTTCTTTAAGAATTAAAAAACTAGATGCTTTGATAGAATTCAATAAACTCTTGTTCTGATAAAGGCAATCCTGCTTGTAAGAAATATCTAGCTAAAGTAAAAGCATCTTTTTTCAAATCCTTTGTTTTTTTAAAATCAAGAATTCGTTTAATAGTAAAATCACAAAGATAACCATCATTAATAGAAAGAACAATTGACTTTTTCCCCAGATTTAGAGACCATTTTTTTGGAGAAAACACCATCTTACCGAAAGAATATTTCTCTTTTTTCAATTTGAATTTTCTGGGAATCAATTCTCTTAAAACTAATTGTTCAACAAACTTATTCTTCTTAGATTCATTAACTTCTTTCCTTTCTAAATCGTGTGGCTCTAGAACATGGATTCTTCCCAAATACTTCTTTACTCTTTGCCTTGGTCCCTTATCTGTATTTTTATTTTCAACAAGATAGGCGTAAGGATTTCCACTTATTTTTTTAATTCTAACATAACTCATTCTTCACATTGCTCAAAAGTGTTTTCTATTTTAAGTTTTAAATTAACATTACTAAAATCTTGATGGATTATTTTTTCACTTTCTTCAAACTTTTTTAGAGCATAAATTCTCTTTCTAATTAATTTACTATTTTTGAAATCTTCAACTTCTATAGGGATGAGGGTTTTCCCTTGACAATATGTTGGTACAGAAAGAACCGTCCAAGCCATTGATCCAGCACCAGTATAACTTCCTTGATTAGGTTTTCTGAAATAAGTTTCTTTATCACTTGTAGAAATTTCTACAGAATAAAAATTACATTGTTTTCCACACACACCTTCTTTTTTATACAAATCAGCTAAAACTTGACACTTATTGTTAATACATTTTTTACCAGTGGTACATTCAAGATGGTCTGTACATGTAGAAGCATCGGATTTTGTTTCATTTTGTTTCTTTTCGTAGGCTTCTAAATCGTCACATTTATCATTTTGATTTAAATCTAAACAACAAATCCCTTCGGCAGATTTAGTGTGGTTACCAGTACATTCTATGTCGTATGTTAATTCTCTAGTTTCTTCAACAACCGATTGACCAAGATTAATTGCTTGACCTACCGTTCCTTTAACTAAAAGAAGGGCACCAATAACTAAAACTAAACTCACAGCAACTATAGCGAAAACTTTTTGTTTACTTTTAGAATCTGGAGCATTTGCTGGTTTAGCCATTGCTGCTTGAGCTGAGGCTCTTGCCATTTGAGCTCCTCTTGCTCTTGTTTGAGGTGTTTTGTTTTGTAGGTATTGTTGATAAT
The DNA here is from genome assembly GCA_964552945.1 of uncultured Methanosarcinales archaeon. Taxonomy (GTDB): domain Archaea; phylum Nanobdellota; class Nanobdellia; order Woesearchaeales; family GW2011-AR9; genus CAZEAB01. Next base: position 143,526 of record CAZKIP010000001.1, on the reverse strand, counting down.
TTCTTTTTGATGTTTGTCTGTAAGCAGAATTTATCTCTCCATGACTCCATCCAGCATTTTTCAAATCTCCTCTTATTTCATGAAGTTTTTTACCTTGCTTGGTATGGTGAGTTATATAATCGGAAAGTTGACCATGGGCTCCTTTTCTTTTTCTCATAACGAAGAAAACGATTGCTCCAATAACTCCTAAGATTATTAACACAAAAATAAAAGTAGTCATTCCGCCTTGTTTATCTACACTTTTTTCAAGATCATCTAAATCGCTTTTTGCAGAATCAACATTTTGTTGTAAACCCGCCAAACCTGTAGAAACGGTGTTTAATTTTTTATCAACATCTCCCTTAACACCATCCAATTGTTTTTGGAGGGAATTTACTTGTAAATCAATGTTTTGAATATTATTTTTTATAAAACTTAAATCTGTCTTGGCTTTTTGAATGTCTGATTGGAGAGAGGTTACACTACCTTTTACAGAAGTAATATCTTTTTTTAAAGTAGAAGTGTCTTGACTGACAACTACTACTGGTTTAGGAGCAGGAGTGGTTGTTGTAGTTGTATTGGTTGTTGCTTTAGGAGTTGTATCTGTTTTGGCAGTTTTAAGAGCACATTTTCCGGTCGTAAGATTACAATAATAAACGTTATTTGGAGTCTTTACACTATTTAGAAAATCACATTGGATATCGGTCTTACAAATGTATTTTGTATCTGTATCTGCAGTAATTAATGGAACTAAAGTTAGAAAAATAACTAGGATTACTCCGAGTAGGGCTGTTTTTTTCATCATTCCTCTTTTATCTAATCATTCTTTTTTGCTTTATATACTTTTTCTTTTGTGAGCTTAAGTATTTATACAGCTTAAGGAGAAAGTTTATATATAAATAAATATGTTCTTATGACGATGTTAGATATAAGACTAGTTCGGGAGAATCCAGATTTGGTAATAGCTTCAGAGAAAAAAAGAGGTAACGATTCAAAGAATGTTGATAAAGTTCTAAAGTTAGATCAACAATGGAGGAAAGAACTGAAAGAAAAAGAAGCTTTGAATCATAAACGCAACTTAGTTTCTCAAGAAATTAACAAATTAATGAAGGCTGGGAAGAAGAAAGAAGCTCAGAAAAAAATTAAAGAGATGCGTAAAGTTATAGATACCCTTAAAGAGCAGCAAGATAAAGCTGACAAACTTCTTGAAAAAAGAAATGAAACTCTAAAGCTTATAGGAAACATTCTTCACAAATCTGTTCCAAAAGGAAATAGCGATGAAGACAATGTTGAATTAAAAAAAGTAGGAAAAATTCCTAAATTCGATTTTCCTATTAAAGACCATATTGAATTAGCTCTAGAATTAGACTTGATTGATTTGGATACTGCAGCTAAAACTTCCGGAGCAAGATTTTATTATCTAAAAAATGAAGCTGTTCTTCTCAGTAGAGCTATCCAAATGTTTGCTATTGATAGAATTATGAAGAAAGGGTACTCTTTATTTCAAACACCATACATGCTTAATAGAGGAGCATTGGAAGGAGGAGTTAATTTATCTGAATTTGAAGATACGATTTACAAAATTGAAGATGAAGATCTTTATTTGATTGCCACTTCTGAACATCCTTTAATTGCTCTAAGAAAAGACGAAATTTTGAATGTAAACGAATTACCAATAAAAATTTGTGGTGTCAGTGCTTGTTTTAGAAAAGAGTTGGGAACACATGGAAGAGATGATAAAGGAATTTTTAGAGTTCATCAATTTTACAAAATAGAACAAATTATTTATTCTGAAGCCCAACATTCTCCTAAATATTTTGATGAGTTGCAGAAAAATTCTGAGGAATTGTTTAAAGAATTGGGACTTCCTTTCAGGGTAGTTCAAATTTGTACAGGAGATATTGGAAGCAAACAATCTTTGCAATATGATATCGAAGCTTGGTTCCCTGGACAGAATGGTAAGAAAGGGGCTTATAGGGAAGTAACTTCTTGTAGTAATTGTTTAGATTATCAAGCCGTTACATTGAATACTAAAGTTGTTGGTAAAGATGGGAAGAAAGAATATTTACATCTTCTGAATAATACGGCGATAACTGATACTCGTCCTATTGCTGCTATCTTAGAGAATTATCAAACTAAGAAAGGTACTGTTAAGATTCCCAAAGCCTTGCAGCCTTATATGGGTGGGCTGAAAGAAATTCTTATTAAACGAAGATAAAAGGTTCTCAATCGGAGTCATTGGAGTTAGTAATCAGTGATGCAAGATGTCTACAATCTAGTATTAGATTAGGTAGAATCTTGAAAATTATGCACAGATATAATTTCTCAAAGCAGTAAAGATAATCTAGGCCATAAAACCATTTGAAGAAAACCAACACATAACGAGCGACTCAAGTTAAACGTTGTCACTAAGAAGTAGTGCATTTAAGAAAAGTTTATAAAGGGTCCACCTATTTTAGACGCATGTCACAGAAAAAAATACTTAAATTAAGTTGTGGATATAAAAGCAGTAATGGGGTAGCTACAGTAACCAAAGAATTAGCTGAATCCTTGGTTCAAATAAATGGTTTTGAAGTTGACGTTTTAACCTATTGGCCATTTGGAGAGAAAAAACACACACCATTTAGCTTTATTCAGGTTGGAAAAAATAGACAAGAACGAGATTTTCGTACTTTAGACGAAGCTGTTGCTTCCCTTCTACTTGACCATGATGTAGTACACTTTCATAATGGTATTTTTGGAAACAATTATCTAAATAAGAACAGCAACATGAGTTTAGATGATTTGTTGAGAAGTGTTAGACCAGAACTAATTATATATACGGCCCATACATTATCTGCAACCAGATATCATGCAGGTTTGAGGCCATGGAAAGATCTAGATGAATCTAATGAAAGAGAAATTATGGAGCGCTCAAATTTAATAATTCATTTATCCGAAGAGCAGAGAAGTTTGGCTAATTCAAGACATCCCCATTTAAGAGATAAAACTAGGGTAATTGGAAATGGTACAAACTTAAAACTGGGCATTTCTAAAAGAGAGAAACAGGTTGTTAGAAGAGAATTGTCAGATGAAGGGCAAAAATTAGGGTTATATTTGGGACGTATTAGTCCAGAAAAAGGAATTTATGAACTAGCTGCCGCTTTACAATTAATAAAAAGACAACATCCAGATTTTAAGTTACTAATAGCTGGAAATAAGCAATCTGCTCACGGAGTATTAGACTCTACATCAGATAAGACCAATACTTTAATGATGGATTGTGGAATGGTACGTGGCCAAGACTATGATTTTCTCGGCTGGATAAGGGAACCTGAAAAAAGTAGAATCATTTCAGCTTCAGATATGATGTTAATGCCTAGTTATTATGAGCATTTTTCGATGGCAGCTTTAGAATGCATGGTGCTAGATACTCCAGTAGTAATGTCAAATATTAGTGGTCATAGAACTATCTTTAGTTTAGATAACTCACAAAGTAGGTTAGCTTTAGCAATCCCAAGAGTTCAGGGCAGACCAATAATTGAACCAAGAAATATAGCAACAGCAGTAAACTATGCTTTGAATAATCCAAGAGAAATGGAAAGAATGAGTAATAGAGCAAAAAGCGAAGTTGAAAGAAATTATACTTGGTCAAATATATCTAGACAATTAGGAGAACTGATTGAACTAAACTGTACGGTACCTAAATCAAAACCAAGAGTAAGAACCAAGAAGACAGGGTCAAAAGTAGCTACAGTTATAGCTTCTTATAATTCACGAAGAACGGTTGGATCGACAATTAATTCTTTGTTAAATCAGACATATAGGGGGGCGCAGGAGATAATCATTGTGGATGATGAATCAACAGACCAAACGTTAGAATATTTACACGACGAATTTAATGGAGAAATAAAAACAGTTGAAAATAGAATTACTGGATTGTCTAGAGATTATAATCCAAAAGGAAGAATTACTATCATAAGGCAAAAAAATAAACATTATGCTGGAGCAAGAAATACTGGTTACCAAGAAGCTCACAATTTAGGGTGTAATTTTGTAACTCATCAAGACGCTGACGATATAGCATTACCAAAAAAATTAGCAGTGCTCGTATACTACTTAAACCGCCACCCAGAAAAGGGGTGGGTACATTCAAAAGCACACACCATGGATGAATTTGGGTTCCTAGGAAGCGAATTAGGATGGGACAGATATTATGGAGCTCCATATCTTAACAGGCCAAGCTTATGGACTCTTGCTGAGAGGAAACATTTTGATGACAAACCACAAGAGATTGAGAAAAAAAACTATATTCATAATCAGACTTTAATGTTTAGGATGGATTCATTAGTACAGTTAGGTATTGATCAAGTTTGTGATGAAAGTTTGGCTAGACATAGTGATTACGATCTCAGTAAAAGATTGATTAGGAGAGGTATTAGAGAAGGTTTCGTTAACCAATACACCGCAGTTGCTAGATGGCATGACAAGGGAATAACTGGCTCAAATAGATCCAAAAAATCAGGGCAAGAATTATTGCACGATGCAGCTAAATCCAGTGATCCACTTGTAAAGGCAAGCCTTTATTTAGCTGCAAGAAGAAGAGATGTAAATACAATGGATAGCCACTACCAACAAACCATCTCTCAACTATCTGAAGGAGCAAAACATTTACATCAAGGGAACTCCACAGAAAAAGAATTGGCATTTAAATATGCACATAGACTAGCTGAACTTGAACCTAACCAAGACAACTTGAATTTATTAAGACGGACACACGCTGTTGTACTAAATAGTCTTCTTTTTAGAAGAAACTATGCCAGAAATATGAATAAACAAAGTCAAGAATGGTTGGCAAAAAGGGCATACACTTTTTCTCCAAGAATTGAGAGTGACGAAGCACTTTCAAACTTCAGGCTAATTAAGGTTAAGTAGGAGGAGGTACTCCTGGAGCATTAGCTCTAGCTCACAGAAATAATGAATTAAACCCAACAGAGGCTAATCAAAAATTATATGATAAAGCTAGGTCTTCTTTGGCTTTTTTCTTTAATTATAAAAGAAATTATGCTCTCCCTAAAGGTCTCGAAGATGCGAAACTTCGGGCAGTTAGGGCATTTGCATTTGATCCTTGGAGAGAAACAGGAAATTTTTTGAAAGATAATTTCTAAAGATTAACAAAATTATTAAATAAGTCTCTTAATAAACAAGATTATGTCGCTTTTCAAAGATATGTTACATAGTGGAGAATCTCTCTTTAGAGACACCGTTTTCCTAAGTTATGATTTCCAACCAAAAATTCTTACGGGAAGAGAAAATGAACAAATGCGCTTTGCTACTGCTATAAAACCTCTTCTTCAAGGTCACAATGGCAGAAATTTATTTGTTTATGGTGCCCCAGGAATAGGGAAAACTACCGCTTGCAAACATGTGCTTCGTGAATTGGAAGAAGAAACTGATGAAATAACTTCTTTCTACATAAATTGTTGGAAAGAAAATACTACCTACAAAATCTTTTACAAAATTTGTTCAGATTTAGGTTACAAATTTATTCAAAATAAAAATACCAATGAGTTGTTTTCTTTAATTAAAGATAAATTGAATAAAATAAGTGCAGTTTTCATTTTTGATGAGATTGACAAGCTAGAAGACATGGATTTTCTTTATACAGTTTTGGAAGACATCTATCGTAAATCTATTTTTTTAATAACCAATTATAGAGATTCTTATTCTGAACTTGATGAAAGAATTAGGTCAAGACTTGGTCCCGAATTTTTATTTTTCCGTCCTTACAATGAAGCAGAAATCGCCATGATTCTTAAACAGAGGAGAGAATATTCTTTTGTGCAAGGATGTTGGGATGAGGAAGCTTTCAAAGAGATTATTGAGAAATGTACGGAAGTAAAAGATGTTAGGGTTGGATTATATCTAATGAAGGAAGCAGGAAATATTGCCGAAGAAAAAAGTTCTCGAAAGATTACTTTAGACTTAGCAGCTGAAGCTATCAAAAAGGCGGAAGATTTCCATATTAAACCAAAAGAAGGCTTGGATGACGATTTAAAATTTATTTTAAATTTGGTTAAAGATTATAGTGGTAAAAAAATTGGAGATATTTTTGGTGCTTACTCTGGGAATGGTGGGAAATTGAGTTATAAAAGTTTTCAAAGAAGGATAATTAAATTAAAGGAAGCGAGATTCATTTCTACAGAAAAAGTTTCAGGAAAGGAAGGCAATACCACTTTGATAAATTATGCAGCCAATAAGAAATTGACGGAGTTTTAAATGGAAACGATACATAAACTGAGAAAATTCTATGAATTGAAAAATGTTGAGAGAGTTGGACCTGTTGGAAAAAGAAAAGAAAGTCCTGCCGAACACACGTGGAGCGCATTAATCTTAGCAGATTACTTTTTGAGTATCATGAAGGTAAAGTTGGACAGATTAAAAGTTTACGAATTATTGATGTATCATGATGTTGTTGAGATTGAAGTTGGAGATGTTTGTGTTAGTAAAGTTGAGGAAAGAAAAGATAAGAAAGAGAAAGAAAAGATTGCCGCAGACAATCTTAGAAATCAATTCCCAAAACATTTAGGAAATAAGTTTTTTGATTTATTTATTGAATTTGAAGATCAGAAAACGAAGGAAGCTAGGTTCGCGAAAGCAATAGACTCATTGGACGCAGAGATACATTTTTTAGATTATAAAAAATATTGGAAAGGATGGACTCCAGAGATGGTTCGGAAAGTTAAAAAGTGGGAAAATGTTAAAGAATTTCCAGAACTTGAAGAAGCTTACGAGAAAGTTTTGAAATTTGCCGAAGAAGAAGGTTATTTCTCTCAATAAGCAAAATTTATAAGTTTATTCTCTTTTTCTAGGAGATGGTAAAAAAAGAGAAGTTTTTACACGATTTAGATATAAAATATAACTTGAAAGTACTTTGGAGTTTTTTGAGCAATTACAAATTTTATGTTTTTGGTTTAGTGGTTATATCTTTTCTGTTAGAACTAGCCTCTTTTTTTGATAATTTTGTTTTCAAATTTTTAGTTGATAAAGGAACTTTATTTTCTAATGGTGAGTTGGAATCTGTTATTTTTGCAAAACTCATTCTCTACGCAGTTCTCGTTTTTATTTTTGTCAGGCTACTTTCAGCTTTATTTTGGTATGTGAAAATTGAATTTATTAATAGACTTGATTCAAATGTGATGAGTGATGTTGAAAGAAGATCTTTTTGGCATATCATTAATCTTTCTTTTAGATTTCATGCCAATAAGAAAACTGGTTCAATAATTTCCCAATTTACTAGAGGAGTGAGTAAGGTGGAATCTTTTGTTGACGCTTTTGTATTTAATTTTATTCCAGTTATGTTTCGTTTAATATTGTCTATAGGAATAATCTTTTATTTTGATGTTGCCACTTCGATAGCTCTTGCAGTCATGTCTATTTTATTTATTGCCACTGGTGTAATCATAACTAATAAGCAAAAAATTCCTTTAGCAATTGCTAACTCTAAAGAAGATACTCTTAAACAGAACTTAAGCGATGTTTTCTTAAATATTGAAACTATTAAATATTTTGGAAAGGAAAAAAGAACTTTAAATTATTTCAGTAAACTTTCTAGCAAGCTTAAAAAATCAAGGATGAAATTTTGGCATTACTTCTCGTGGCATTCCGCTATCCAAACTACTATCATTGGGGCAGGTATTTCTGCTGTATTTTATCTCAGTTTTATGAGTTTTTTGCGTGGAGAATTAACTATGGGTAGTGTAACTTTGATTTATGCAGCAGTATGGAAATTAATCCCTGTTCTTTTTGGATTAATCCATGGTTATCGTGAATTTATTAGGAGCAGTGTTGATGTGGAAGCTTTATTTGCCATGTTTAAAGAAGAAAATGAAGTTAAAGATTTATCTAGAGCAAAAAGGCTTCAAGTAAAAAGAGGAGTAATTAATCTTAAAGACATTTATTTTGCTTATCCAAAAAGTGATAAAACTGGGTCAGCTCCAAAGAATATTTTAAAAGATTTTAATCTTAAGATAAAGAAAAATACTAAAGTTGCTTTAGTGGGCCCTTCTGGAAGTGGAAAAACTACTGTTATAAAACTTCTTTATCGTCTTTTTGATTTAGATGAAGGAACAATTTCAATAGATGGTCAAGATATTTCAAAAGTAACTCAAGAATCTTTACGAAATAGCATGAGTATTGTTCCTCAAGAACCCTTGCTTTTTGATAATACATTATATTTCAACATTGCATATGCAAATCCTACTGCTACAAGAAAAGAAGTTTTAAAGGCTATCAAGTTTGCTCAGTTAGACAAATTCATTAAATATTTGCCTAGGAGAGAGAAAACTTATGTTGGAGAAAGAGGAGTTAAATTGTCTGGAGGAGAGAAACAAAGGGTTTCTATTGCCAGAGCTTTATTAGCTAATAAAAAAATATTAATCTTAGATGAAGCAACATCTGCTTTAGATTCTGAGACGGAAAGAGAAATTCAAAAGTCATTAGATGAATTGATGAAAGGAAGAACGAGTATTATCATTGCTCATCGTTTATCCACGATAATGAAAGCAGATGTAATTGTTGTAATGAATAAAGGAAAAATTGTAGAAGTTGGAACTCATAAAGAATTGAAGAAACAAAGAGGCGGTCTTTATCAAAGATTATGGAAGTTGCAACAAGGCGGGTTATTGTAATTAACTTATTTATTTGATTTTAACAAGAAATGGTTCTATAAAAAATAAACAGCAACCGCAGAGATAATCCCAATTAATGAACCTACAAAAACTTGTAAAGGGGTATGTCCCATTGCTACATGGGCTCTTTTCTTTAGTTTTAATTTTGCAATTATTGAATTAATTAAAACTCCATCTTCTCCCACGCTTCTTCTAACTCCAAAAGAATCTCTTATTACTATGAATGCTAAAACTAATGAAACTGCAAAAATTGTTGAAGCTCCTTCAGTGAGAAAAATTATTGTGGCAAGAGATATTACAAACGCTGCATGAGAGGAAGGCATTCCTCCAGTAACTATGATATCTTTCCAATTTAGAGTTTTATGTTTGAACCAATATTGAATTAATTTTATCAGTTGTGCTCCAAATCCAGCAAACAACACAGCTAAGACGACTTTATTCATAATTAAAGAATATTTTTAATGTTTAAATATCTAACGCCTTTGACAATTGTCCTTAACTAAGAAGATTTATTAATTATATTTAATTTCTTATTGAAATGAAGCATAAGCATCGAGTGATTGGTTACATTGTTGTTTTTATAATTATCATAATACTTTCTTCTTTAGTATACTTTATTCCTGGGATAGAAAAATTCTCCTCTCCTACTTATCTTCGTGGTTTACTTTTATCGGTTGGTGCTTGGGGTTATTTAGTTTACATTATTTTACTTATACTTTCAGTTCCCTTACCTATTCCTTCTGCTCCCATTGTTTTAACTGGTGGTTATGTCTATGGTGCTTTTTTAGGCACTGTTTTATCTTTGCTTGCAAACACTATTGGAGCAACAATTGGATTCTATCTTATTCGTAAAAATGGTAAACCTCTCCTAGAAAAACTTGTTGATAAACACCATATTCTTCATTTTAATCATCTTTTTAAGAAAAGAGGAGAGGTAGTGGCTTTTATTTCTTACATTGTTCCTATTTTTCCTAGTGATGCAGTAAGCATGCTTCTTGGACTTTCTAAAATAAGATATCACACTTTTTTTATCTTATTAATTCTGGGTCATATCCCTCGTTATGTTTTAATAAGTACATTTGGGAATGATCTCTTTACAGGATTTACTCCATTGACAGTTGCTGTTTTAATAGGAATGATTTTGCTGATATTAATTGCCTTATTTAGGGAGAAACTCAAAAGATTCTTCTTTAAAGAGCTACATGAAATAGAAAGCGAAGTTAAAAAGGTTGAAGAAGAAATTCATCTTGGAAAGAAGTCTAAGAAAAGAAATAATAAAATAAGAAAAAAGAGATAATTCATCCACTATATTACAATAATTAATATAAATTAGTTTCACCCTCAGATAGGATGGCTAAAATTAATTTGCTTTCTGAAGATTTAATAAATAAGATTGCAGCGGGAGAAGTTATTGAAAGGCCTGCTTCCGTAGTTAAGGAGTTAATTGAAAATTCCTTGGATGCTAAAGCTTCAAATATTGTTGTAGAAGTAAAAAATTCTGGCAAAGATTTGATTAAAATAACTGATGATGGGGAAGGTATGGATGAAATTGATGCAAAAAATTCCCTCATTCGACATGCTACAAGCAAAATAAGTTCGGTAGAGGATCTTTTTTCAATAAACTACTTAGGTTTTAGAGGAGAAGCATTGGCTAGCATTTCTTCTGTTTCTCAATTTTCATTAACATCTAAGCAAGAAGGAAAATTAGAAGGGTACCAATTGATTGCTGAAGGTGGTTCAATTATCTCTTCTGGGATCTCTGCAGCGGAGAAAGGTACAACCATTGAAGTAAAAAACCTTTTTTTCAATACTCCTGCCAGAAAGAAATTTCTTAAGACAGATTCAGTAGAATTACGTCATATTATTGATGTTGTTACTAATTATGCTCTTCTAAACAAAAAAGTTTCATTTAAATTGTTACATGAAGGCCATGTTTTATTAGATTCCTCTTCATTTGAAGATCAAAGAAATAATATCGCTACAATCTATGGATCAAACGTTGCAAAGGAGTTGTTAGAAGTTAATTACAAGAACGATTTTGTTGAAATAAACGGTTTCATCTCTAAACCCTATTTATCTAGAAATGATAAAAATCAACAAGTCTTATTTGTTAACGGACGTTGGATTAAAAACAATGAATTGGTTAAATCGGTATGTCAAGGTTACCATTCTTTACTTTTTGTCAATAAACATCCCATCTTTATTCTTGAGTTAAATCTTGAAGCAGACAAAATTGATGTTAATGTCCATCCTCAAAAATCTGAAATTAAGATCGAGCAAATTAATGAAGTTTGTTTAGCAGTATCTGAAGCAGTTAACAAAACTTTAGAAGAAAATAATTTGATTCCTTTGGTTGATGTTGAATTTGAGCCACAAACTCTCTTGGATCTTGAGAGCGAATCTTCAGAAAAAATAAGTGAAGAAATTACAGAAAAGGTAACCAAGAAAATTGCCAATGGTTCTTTAGATAGTTCTAGTGATAAACCAGTTAAATATGCTTTTGATCCTTCTTTTCAAACCAGTTTGAATGTTCAAGAGTCTTCAGCATCTTTTTCACAAACTTTGATTGATGAAGTTAATTTAACTGATTCTGAATCTGAAGAGTTAATCGAAGAATCTTCCCAGGTAGAAAGTGTAATTGTGGAAGAAACTCCAGAAATCACCAATACTATTGTTCTAGAAAAAAACATTAATTCAGAGATTGCTGCTAACAACAAATTTCCTTCCTTAAAAATCCTGGGACAGGTTCATAAAACTTTTTTTGTGGCAGAAACTGAAGGAGGGGTATTTTTTATTGATCAACATGCCGCTCACGAAAGGGTGATGTACGAACAATTCATGAATCAATTAATGGATAAGAAAGTAGAAACTCAAGTTCTTTTGCAAGCAGAAATGGTTGAATTTACTGCTTCTGAAAAATTGCTTATTGATGAAAATTTAAGCGAATTGGAATCTTTTGGTTACCTCTTGGAACCTTTTGGAGGAAATACTTATCTTCTTAAAACCGTTCCTTTGTTGTTTAAGAGATTACAATCCAAAGAATCTCTGAGAGAATTGGTAAGTGTCCTTTTTGAAAGAAGAAATACTTTATTAGAGTTGAAAGAAGTAATTATTACTAGAATGTCTTGTCGTTCTGCTGTCATGGCGGGAGAAGTTTTAAATTCAGAACAGATGAAAGAAATTATCAATAAGCTTTCCCTAACCAAATTTCCTTATACCTGTCCCCACGGAAGACCAACGATGATTAAAACTAATTCTGAAGAACTTGAAAAGAAATTTAAAAGGAAAGGTTAATTATCATTTAACCCATTTTTGCTGTCTATGGTAATTATCTAAGGTCAATGAAAACTGATTATCAATTAATTCTTGACAAATCGTTTTAAATTCTATTGGTTCGAATGGTTTAGCGTAAAGTCCTGCTCCAAATCCTTTAGCTCTTTGATAAAGATCTTGGTTAGCTCTTCCAGAAACCATTATTCTTGCTGGAAGCATATATTCATTATCGTAACCTTGACTAATTTCCTTTAACCTGGCTAAAAAATCAACCCCTTTCATTTCGGGCATATCATTATCGGTTACCACCAATTTTATTTGGTGATGGTTTTCTGGGTCGAGAAATCTTTCAACTCCCTCCGCTCCGTTTCTTGCAGTTACAAACTCTCCCTGACCTCTTAGAATTCTTTGATACATCCTTAATAGCATTGGTTCATCCTCAACTAAAAGGATTTTTCCTCTATTGGTTCCGTTAATTGGTTTTGATCCATAAATCACGGTACTACTTCTCAATAGCAAAACATTTATAAATGTTGCTACTATTTTAGTAAATAAGCTCATATAAAGTCAATTCAAGCTTCTTTTTGTGATTTTTAGAAATCTTTATATATTGTCCCTTTATACTAGACAAGTAAGAGGTATGATAAAACTTTTCTAAGGTGCTTAACATGGAAGAAAAATTAAAGACCGGTACAACTACGGTAGGTATTGTTTGTAAAGATAGTATTGTTTTAGCTGCGGATATGAGAGCTACAGCAGGAACTATGATTGTTGATAAGAGAGCAGAGAAAGTGCATGTACTTTCTGATGATTTTGCAGCTACAATTGCTGGCAGTGTTTCTGAAGCACAATTGCTAATAAAATTGATTAGGGCAGAATTAAAATTGAAAGAAGTGCGGACTAACAAGAAACCAACAGCTAAAGAAGCAGCAAATTTGCTTGGAGGATTACTTTATTCAAGTTTAAGAAGAATGAGTATGTTTCCTTCAGTGGCTCATTTTTTGTTAGGTGGAAAGGATAAGGAAGGAGTTCATCTGTATGATCTTTTTCCAGATGGAAGTGTTACCAAAGTGAGAGATTTTATTTCCTCAGGCTCAGGTTCAGTTTTTGCTTATGGTGTTTTAGAAACACATTTTAAACAAGACATGAGCACGGCAGATGGAATAAAAGTTGCAGTTAAAGCTGTTAACACCGCTTTACAAAGAGATAGCGCGTCTGGTAACGGAATAAACATAATTGTTGTTACCGCTAAAGATATCAAACGGGTAATGCATAAAGAATTAGAAATTTCATTATAAATTTTTTAAATTTTTATTTATTTTTAATTTATTAATTGTGAGGACTTTTTGAGAGAAATAAAAAATAAAAAAATGGCAGACATTCAAAATCATAGAATTTTGGGCCTGCATTTTTAAGAAAAAGAAAAAAAATGGCAGACATATCAAAAGAAATAATTAAGAAATTACCAGAAGGTAAAATATCAGAATCAACATACGAAGGAGCAAATATTGTGCTCTACACTAAAGATAAAGCTTACTTTAAAGATAACAAAGGATCAATTAGAGCAGTAGTAAAGGAATTTAAAAAAAGAATTGAACTACGTCCAGATCCATCTCTATGCCTTGAAATAGAGGAAGCAGAAAAAATAATTAGGAAATTAGTTCCCGAAGAAGCAGGAATTAAAGAGTTTATTTTTGATCCTCCAAGGTCTCAAGTAATAATTCATGCAGATAAACCCGGTTTAGTTATTGGAAAACAAGGAGAACTTCTTAGAGAAATTGGTTACAAAACTTTTTGGGTATCTCATGTTAAGAGAATGCCTCCAATTCGTTCCAAGTTAATTGAAAGTATTCGTTCAGTTTTGTATGAACATGCTAATGATAGAAAGAAATTTTTAGATAAAACTGGACATAGGATTTATGATGGGTGGTTACGTGCAAAGAAACATGAATGGGTAAGATTATCTTGTTTAGGCGCTTCAAGACAAGTTGGAAGAACTTGTTTTCTTTTACAAACTCCCGAATCAAGAATTCTTATTGATTGTGGAATCGATCCAGGAGAAGATGGTACAGAAACTTACCCTTATTTAGATGCTCCAGAATTTAACATTCAGGAAATTGATGCAGTTGTGGTAACACATTCTCATTTAGATCATTCGGGATTAATTCCTTACCTCTTTAAATTTGGTTATGAAGGCCCTGTTTATTGTACCTATCCAACAAGGGATGTTATGGCTTTATTACAGCTAGATATGATTAAAATTCAACGAAATGAAGGAAAAGAACCTTTGTATACCAGTGAAGAAGTAAGGAAGATGGTATTGCATACTATTTGTTTAGATTACGATACCGTAGCAGATATTACTCCGGATATTAGGTTAACTTTCTATAATGCTGGTCATATTTTGGGAAGTTCCATAGTTCATTTTAACATTGGTAATGGATTACACAATTTTGCCTACACTGGTGATTTAAAATATGGGCGAACAAATGTTTTGGAACCGGGAAGCACTCAATTTCCCCGGTTAGAAACTTTAATGATTGAATCCACTTATGGTGGAAAGGATAATGTTATGGCAGAAGCTCAAGCTGACGAATATATGGTTCAAGTAGTTAAAGAAACTTTTGAAAGGGGAGGAAAAGTTTTGATGCCGGTTCTAGGATCAGGAAGAGCTCAGGAAGTGATGGTTATCGTTGAGAGATTGATGAGAGAGGGAAAAATACCTAAGGCACCAGTTTATGCCGATGGTATGTTGTGGGATATTACTGCTATCCATACTGCTTATCCTGAATATCTTAATCGAAATTTAAGACAACAAATTTTTCACAAAGAGAAAAATCCTTTCATGTCAGATATTTTCAAAAAAATTGGTTCAAATAAAGAAAGGAAACAAGTCATTACGGAAGAAGGCCCTTGTCTAATTTTAGCTACTTCTGGAATGCTTACTGGTGGTCCTTCAGTGGAATATTTGAAAGGTTTGGCAGAAGGAAAGAAACATTCTTTGATCTTTAGTTGTTACCAACCTCCTGGTAGTTTAGGACACCGGATTAGAGGTGGAGAAAAGGAGATAATGTTTAGGGAAGAAGGGAAACAACAAGTTCTTGAAGTAAAAATGGCCATTCATAAAGTAGAAATAACAAATCATTCTGACAGAAGGCAATTGATGAATTACGTTAAGAGATGTAATCCAAGTCCTCGGAAAGTAATTGTTGTGCATGGTGAAAGTTCTCGATGTTTAGATTTAGCAAGTTCGATTCATCGACAATTTAGAATTGAAACTATCGCTCCAAAGAATTTAGAATCTATTCGAATTAAGTAGATTAATTGTCTATTAAATGCGTGGCTTTTAAATGGGGTTTATTGACTCCCTCATAATATTCAAAAACGGCTCTAACTTTGTTATTAATACAATATCTGAGCATTTCTTTTACTGGAGTTGTAAGATCTCCCTGGATTAGGTCTTTTTTATGGATCCCTATTGTGTGGGTTGCTTTAAACCCCTCTATTTTTACATCATAAAGTGAAGGATAAATATTATAATTTGCATCTGTATTACCTTTAAAGTTTGCTGTTCCTATTTCTCCAAATATAGGGTGCTTTCTTACAAATTTAGTTATGTCATCAACATGTAGCCATGCGTGGACAGATTTTCCAGGATTGTAAGTTTCAACTAATTCTTCAAAAGTAGCCATGTTATTGTTTTGATAGACTTGTTTAATAATTCTATGGAAGAGCCTTTTACCTAAACTTTTATAAACCATTTAGCTTATTTTCTTATAATTGTTATATTATAAATGCCAACGTCGCATAATCTGGAAAGGATTTACTCCTTGGAGAATATTGCGCTGGTCTTGAATCCATTTATTGGAAGAGAGAACCAGTTCCTTTTGGAATTCCCGGTTCAAACAACCTTTAGAAAAAGCTTGAGCAAAACAAGTTTCTAGGGTTTTGAAAGTCCGGGCGTTGGCGTAACAAAGTAAGCCTGCCCGTTCCAAAAATCCTTGATTTTTGTTATGGGCGTTGGCGTCTTTTTTCTAAATAACATCATGATTCACAAAATTATTATATCATGAATGGTAATAATCACCATGGTATTCAATGGTGAAAGTATTGATGGTGAAGATGTTGCTTTAGGTAATTATGCTGCTGCTGCTATCGCAGAAAGTCAGTTTGGAGATAGACATGAGTTGATCCAAATATGGGTGATGGACCATCAGCTTTAATAGAAATTAAATCTAAATTAGATCGCTGTCGCAGAGGGCATAATTTGGGTTATCTTGTTGAAGTAGAATCTTTAAAGGGAGATAAATTATCTGAGTTTGTTATAGAAGAAGGAGAGAGAGGCTACTCTGCAAGACCACATAATTCTGAAGAACCTTCAAGTTAATTTCTACTGAACTGGAGGTTGTTGAACCTGTTCTACTTGAGGAGCTGCTTCAGCAGGTGGTGCAGATTGCGTCTCCACAGGAGGAGTTCCCAAAGTAGGCTGTTGAGTTGCATCCGCTTGTTCCGCAGGAGTATCTACTTGCTTGCCAATATTCTCCCTCTTTTTCTCTAAAACTAGAACTAAAGGAAAAACAATTAATCCGGCAATCCCCAATTGAATTAAACCAGACATTTTACTTGTGTCAATTACAAACAGAACTAAACCCAGAAAGATAACTATCAACAAAATTTCTATAATCATTAATATTACTTTTTTCATTTTACCAAGGATGTCTCTCCCCTATTTAAATTTGTCGTGGTTACAATAGATTTAAAAACAACCTTCTTTTATCCAAAAAATGGCTAAAATAACCTTATATCAGTTCGAGTCTTGTCCTTTTTGTGAAAAAGTAAGAAATAAGTTGGCAGAATTAAATTTAGATTATGAAAAAGTTAACGTTCCTAATGATAGGGAAGATTCTTTAAGAAAAGAATTATTTGAAAAAAGTGGAGTGGCAACCATCCCAGTCATAAAAATTGATGACAAATTTATTGGTGATTCGGGAGAAATTATTTCTTATCTTGAAGAAAATTTTTCTAGTTAAATTAAATCTTCAATCTTAACATTGGAAAATGTGACAAAATCATCTTTGTTACAATATGGGCAGAGAGAAGTTTTTGAACGAAATTTGTACTTACAGCGTTGACAATAAAGCTCTTGTTTGACTTTTGTTTTCTTACCACCCCAAGTAGACATTTTTCCTCCTTTGTAGCAAGAATAACATTCGTACTTCTTTTCATTAGTTAGTGTTTTTATTAAGATTGTTTCCGCTTTATGGACAGGAATCCCACAACGAAAGCAATTTACCCTAGCTCTTATTGTTGCCATGAATTGTTAAAAATGAGATGATTTAAAAATAATTGTTACCCCTCTCTTTCAGCAAAAATTAAATAGGAAGCTCCTTTTTATGAACAAATCATGGAAAATGTCTTAAATTTAATAAAACCGAGTTTGGAAGAAAAAAAGCAATTTAAGCAGATTAATCAGGAATTCTGCTCAATTTTGGACAAATCTTTAAATGATGCAAAATCAATTGTTGGTGGAAGTGCAGCTAAAGATACCTGGTTGAAGAATGAACATGATTTAGATGTTTTTGTAGCTTATAATTTCAAAAAACATGTTAATAAATCTGATCAATTATCTGATCTCCTTGAAGCTTCATTAAGGAAATCCTTTCCAAAAGCTAGGATTTCTCGTCTTCATGGAAGCAGAGATTATTTCCGTTTGATTTTCAAAGGAATTGAAGTAGAAATCATTCCCATATTGAAAATTGCTAACTCTTCCATGGCTCAGAATATAACTGATGTTTCAACTTTACATTCTAAATGGGTAAATAAACATTCAAAGAAATTAAAAGATGAAATAAGGTTGGCTAAGAAATTTTTCAAGAGTAATGGTCTTTACGGGGCTGAATCCTATATTGGAGGATTTAGTGGTTATGTAATAGAAATTTTGATTATAAAATTTGGTTCATTAAACAAATTGTTAAAAGAAGCAATAAATTGGAAAGTAAAAAAGGTAATTGATATAGAAGATTATTATGCTAAAAAAGATGCTTTGTTTGAACTTAATAATTCAAAAACAATTTCTCCAATAATTGTGATTGACCCTGTTGATAAAAACAGGAATGCATCTGCAGCCCTATCTTCAGAGAAGTTATCTTTACTTAAGAAGAAAGCCAAAGAATTTCTTAAAGATCCTAGTGAAAAGTTCTTTGAGAAAGAAAGTTTAGAATTTAGAAAACTTAAACAGGAATCTTCAAAAAACAATTTATATTTAGTTTATCTTGAAGTAAGCACTTTAAGTGGTAAAGGAGACGTTGTTGGAGCAAAACTATTGAAAGCATTCAATTACCTTAAAAAGAATATTCAACGATTTAAAATTAAAAAATCTGGATGGGAATGGGAAGAGAAAGCAATATTTTATTTTATGGTCAAAGAAAATAAACTTCCCGATTATGAGATTAGAAAAGGCCCTCCCATTAAGTTGAAAGATTTTGCAGCAGATTTTAAGAAGAAAAATAAAGATTCTTTTGTAGAAAAAGGCGTTTTAATGGCTAAAATTAAGAATCCTCATCCAAATTTGCAAGATTTTGTAAGCAATCACTTGAAGCAAAAATATTTTCGAGAAAAAGTTAAGAGTGTAAAAAAGATTATTTAGATTTCTTTGTTTTGCTTGTTTTTTTCCTAGTTTTTTTAGCTTTAGAAGTTTTTTTCTTGACTATTTTTGGAGGGTTCCTAAGATATTTTTTATGTTTTATTCCATGTCTTGCCGCATGATGCTTTTCATGAAACTGCGTGAACAATCTTGATTTAGTAACAATCCGAATACTTCTTGCTCCCATTCTAATGTATTTAGCAACCCTGCTTGTACTTCTTCCAATGGCAGAGATACCTTTTCTAGCTTCCAAAGATTCATGAAGAATAGATTGACCAAGAGCAACTTTTCCAGTGGCTGAAGCAGCCCTATAAAGTTTGCCAATTACGGTAATCCCTAAAGCTAGTGGGATTACAGCAAGGAGATCTAACCAGTAACTTTTGAAGAAGAATTTAACAGTTTTAGCTTTTATAGCTAAGAAAGTCAAATCTATCACAAAAATTCCAATTATAAGATAATCTAAAATAAGAACGTAGGTGTGGTATTTTTCAGCAAAATCGTGAAAAAACAACTCCAGAACAATCACCACTAAAAGACCAACAATAGCATAAGGGATAGTCTTGGCATTGATATGTTCAACCTTTTTCCAAAACTCATTCATATATTAAGTAAAGAAAATTATTTTTAAATGTTTGGTTTTATAGAGATTCCACAATCTAAAATTATAAAAATGGGTTAATTTTGTTTATAATAATGAACAACCAAATTAAAGCTACTTGTAAGAGATGTGGGATGTCTGTTCCTGCTGACCAATTTAAATTACATTACGAATATAGGATTATGGTTTGTCCTCCTTGCTTTAGTGGTAAAAATAAAGTTGTTAAGGAAGCAGCCAAAGTTAAAAAAGAAGTTCCTAAACCTCCAGGATGGGATAAAGAGGACGAGTATCTAGAAAAAATAGCTTCATTAAGGAAAGAACAAGAACAGGCACAATTTACAAGAATTCCTGGAACTAATCAGGTAAATTGTAAATGTTTAAAGTGTAAATATTCTTTTAAGTATGATCCCTTTAAGAAAATGCCTAGTTCTTGTCCTTATTGTAATGCTGACATACCCAAGTTTAAAACTTTCAATTTGCTGAAATTTTATAAATAGAAAACTATTACTTCTTCTAATGAAGAAGAAGATTAGAAAAAAGAGGGTTTCTAAAGTTAAATCTAAAAGGAAGGTTAGCTTCGTTTCTTTCTCTAAGTTTTTGTTTCTTTTGAAAAGAAAAAAGATTAAGAAAGATGAGATTGTAATTATTCAACCTAAGAGAAAGAAGAAAATAAAGAAGAAAGTAAAGAAAGACAGGTACATTCTATTAAAATCATTGTTTTCTAGGAAAAAGAAAGTTTCTGTTAAGAAAGTTAAGAAAAAGAAGGTTAAAAGAAAACTTGCTAGAAAGAGATTTGCAAAGAAGAAAGTTGCTAGAAAGAAAGTTTCCAAGAGAAAGGTAACTAAGAAGAAAGCGATTAAGAAGAAGGTTGTTAAGAGGGCTGTTAAACATAAGAAGAAGAGAGTTTCTAAGAAAAAAAAGAAATAAATGCCCCCACGAGGACTTTCATATCCCAATGGAATTTTGAACCCCGGTTTCAAGCTTTCTACTAAACATCCGCAAGCTTGCGTCCTTTATGGCTAAAAAAGTATCCATGCTAGACGATGGGAGCATAACTCTCTCTCTCTCTCTCAGCGCCATTTATTTAAAAAGGTTTAGTATGATATACTTCTCCTTGCTCTATTTGGTCCTGAGAAATTTTAAGATACCTTCTAGGCATGGTTAACGGGTCTTTAGGAAATGTTGTAAAGAATTTTGAATGTTTATTTTCAGAATGAAACCTGCCCTTAACAAAATCATATCTTGTCAAGAGATTTATAAACTTCTCAACCTCAATACTAACCAATTCTCCTCTAACAACGTCTGGATGATAAACTACACTTCCTTCTCCCAATTCATCCAATGATCTCAAAGGTTCAACTCCCGGCGCTCCTTCGAGAGTACGATTATTTAGAAAGTGTTCTACAACAGGATTTCTTTGCATGCCCTAGTTGATTACACACTCTTTATATTATTATTGTTACTAGAATTCTATTTTCTAATTTGCCCGCCACCAGCAGGAAGAAATTTAATAATGTCATCTAAATCTCCGCCTTTCAACTTCGATTTAATTTTTTTTGCTAAAGAAGATTTCTTTTCCTTTCCAGAGATAACAACAACATAATTCTTTGTACTTTTTTTAATAGCGTTCACTGGCCCGCCAATAATCTCTTCATTTAGCAAGCCAATTGCATATTCCAATTTGGGATGTAAGTAATTAGTTTTTCCATAAACCATGAAACTTCCTTTAGAAAGATGTTCCCCTGATTGGGCTTCTTTGGTTACTTGATCTGGTTTTACATAGAAAACGTCAGCTGTAGTATGGCCTAGCTTCCAAGCTCTTGAATAAACGCCTACCGCTTGAGAAGTTTCTTTTAACGTTTCTTCCCCAGCTTCTTTCCCTCCTTTAATAATAAAAAAAGGTGAACCAGCCATATCGGTATGAAATACGATGTCTCCTTTTTCTGCATGTTTCTTAACTATGATCTCGTTTGAAGTGGCATCCTTCCCTCCAATACAAAGAAATCCTTCTGAAGAAATAAACCAATGAAACTTTTCATACCACTCCCTTTTTTTATTTCTTTTAGCTTTCTTTTTTTCTTCTTCAATCAGAAATTTTTCCTCTTGTTGGTTTAACTTTTCTAATTTTTTCTTACTATCTTCTAGAGCTTCTTTAGCTCCTTCTAATTTTTTCTTCGCCTTCTTAGCTAAATCATAATATTTCCCTGCGTTTTCATCTACAGATTTAGTAAGATCGAATGCGATTTCCATTTTATTGGTAAAACACAGAATACTTATAAATAATTTGATTATCTTTTGTATTATGGTTAAAAAGAAGTTACATCTGATAATTAGTGGAAAAGTTCAAGGAGTTTTTTTCAGAGATTCAACCACTAGCAAAGCCAAAGAGTTTGATGTAAATGGCTGGGTTAAAAATAATTCTGATGGAACTGTCGAAGCACTTTATGAGGGGGAAGAGGAGAACCTTAAACAATTGTTAGAATTCTGTAAAAAAGGGCCAGAGATGGCTAATGTTGAAAAAGTAGAAATTAAATGGGAAGGTATCTAACAATTTGCAACTGCTTCACCAACTAAAGCTTTTTCGGTACAAATTTGTTCTTCTGCTTGCAAAACTATTTTTGGAGTGATTTTAACTTGTCTTATTCCACCAGAAAAAATGGTTTTTCCAAGATATATCCCTCCTTTTTCGATTACTGCATTACTTAAATCAAAAGTTTCTGCCTTCTCAGTACCAATTATATTTACCAATAGTCCAGAAATTTTAATGTTAACGCCATTTTCAACTGTGAACCTTAACTCATTTTTTGCTGTATCAAAGCAGATATCGTCCTTATCACTAATTTGAGCAAATTTCAAATCTATCTTTAAAGGACATTGTGCTTCTAATTCAACTTGGGCTCGTCCAAAGTTCATGACAACTACTCCTAATGAAACTGCAAAAGATATCAATAATAAAGTTGCTACCAAAGGAGCAATACCTAATTTATCCATTCTTAGAGAAATAGGTGATAACTATATAAATATTAACTCTCTTCAGAGTAACTCCTAAAAAGTAACAAATAACAAAACCTTTATAAATTGTCTTCTGTTTTAGAAACAAAATTAATTCAAAAGAGAATGGATCAAACAGAATTAAAAAGAGAACAGTTCAAACTTGCATCTAGGGTTATTTTGCAAGATACTTTAAGGACAATAAAAACTATTGGTGGAGCCAGATGTCAGCAGGTTCAGAATAAACTGGTTGCTTCTGTAGTAGTTCTTGAGTTTCCTTCTATGAATTTATTAGAAAAAAGGTCCTATGTTTTAGACAATCCTTTACCATATATGCAAGGTTATCGTGCTTACAGGGAACTTCCTGCTTTAGTTGAAGCATTTAACATGCTGGATGAAGAACCTGACGTTCTTTTTGTAGAAGGGCTTGGTATAAATCATCCTCGGGGAATTGGGTTGGCTTCTCATTTAGGATTGGTTCTTAACCACCCTACTATTGGAGTATCGAGCAATTTAAAGTTCGGTAATATTGAAGAAGGAAAAATTAAAATCAATGGGGAAGTAAAAGGGTTTGAAATAAAAACTAGGGAACATTCTAACCCAATTTATGTGTCTCCCGGATATAAGGTTTCTTTAGGAACTTCTTTACAAGTAATTCATAAATCAATCAAATTTCCTCATAAAATGCCTGAACCATTGCATTTAGCAAGAAAAATAGCTAAGAAGAAAATAAAACATGAAAATATTTAGGCATGGATTTCAATAATGAACCATTTATCATTTATATAGCTCACTTGTGATTGAGCGGTATTTGTTATAATTTATCAAAAAATTAATAAACTACTTCAAAGATGTCTCTTTATTGCCTCAGTAGCATAGCGGCTAATGCACTTGACTTGTAAGGTGCAAAAACTCACTCTTGCATGTATGCAAATAACAAACGCACATTAAGAGATCAAGAGATCGGGAGTTCAAATCTCCCCTGAGGCTTTAGCAGGAGGACAATTACCCTCTTCCTGCCACATTTTTATTCTTTGGCGTATTTTAGGATGCGAAAAACCAATTAGTTTCATCCATAAAGTAAGATTTTCTTTTCCGTTAAGATAAATATGGTTCTTCAAATATCTTTTATTGAACCTAGTGTCAAGCTGCATAACGTTATATGAAACACAATATATAAACCCAATTTCTTTATACAACTCTTCAATATCTTTCACTAGATAAGTGCTTTTAAATGTTCCTCGAATTACGGGATAATTATAATATTTATTTTTTCTTTTGAAAGCAATATAATAATCAGTATCTGCTAATCCTCGAAGGAAAGCATATTTAATACGCAAATTAGAATTCTTAATGACTTCTGGAATTTTGACTGTATCTGTTTTTCGTCCTATTGGAATTCCACAAATCAGATTCAAAAAATGTACAATCCCCCTTGAATGAGCAGTCATTAGAATACTATTCGATCTCTTATCTTTTCTAAGAAAAAGATTTCGATTGAATAAACTATAAAATAATTTACGTATGTGGTCTAAATGGCCCTTCTCTTGGCAATTTCCTGAGATTACAACATCTGATTGAGTAAATTTTTTAACTAACTTATTAGTTCTTTGTAAAATAGATAAATGCCCGTCACCAATCATAATTCCAATGAATTCAGCCAATTCTTCTGTCAGTGTTTCGGGAAATGTTAAACCCCTTTTAGTATCATATCTGCTGAGTTTGACTTTTGACAAATTAAATTTTTTATTCATTTTAATAACTTCCACATTTTTCTCTAGAAACAAAAGGTGGCATGTTATTAAAATAGAAAAATGATAATATAAACTCTACCTGTGGTTGACCAGTGGGGAGTGACTCTACTTATCTTCCTTAACGTGGGATGGCCAAGCAGCTGAAGGAAAGAAACTCCTTGTTTCTTCGTATGGAAGATATCTCTTCATTTTGAACCATTGCTTGATAAAATTGTTCATTTCATATGCTTCTTGGTATAATTCTTTCTTATGTTGTTCGAGAGTTTCCTTGTATATTCTCTTAGAAAATAGGCCAACAAGATGTTTTAAAATTTTATTATTTTTGAAAAATCCTTTGTAAAGTTCTTCCACGCTTCCTTCAATAGTTAACTCGATTTCTCCTTTGTTAACTTTCATCTTTTGTCCATCTCTGACAATTTCAACTTTGGTAATGGCTAAACATTTCCAACTAATGTCTAAATAATAATTAATATACTCTGAAGTGGAGTTGTGCTTAAACAATCTCCAATAAATTCTTATCTCTTTAGCTCCTCCTTGGTTGACCCTTTCATCATAATAACTTTCCCAGTGATCCATTTTGTCTTCTTTATCGACCCATTCGTGTTCAAATAACCATTCATGCATGGCATCGTAGAATTCTTTTAAATCAAAAATGTCTTTATATTTAATCCTCAAAGTATCAAAAGCTTTCGTAGTATTAGCTAGTTTCTCTTTAGGCATTTTTTATAGGAAAGAATATTTGTATATAAATATTTAGTTATGTAGAAAATTTTGCAAGGGTGTAAACATTGTTCTTTTATCATTTAGAATTTTATTCTTTTTTTAAACCAGAGATAAAAAATCCAAATTGTTCCTATCCCCATATCTAAAACTGCTCGTTTTAAGTTAAATAACATCACTTCTTTTGGAGCGAAAAGTAAGGAGGGTGAGTTTGGAGCAAGATATCCCATCCCCCATATGGAGAAATGGATTAAACTAGGCCAAAGTAAAGGAATTCCGGGATTAGAGGCCATGTCAGCTATCAAATGTGAGCCTATTCCTACTGCAATTGCTATACTAAATATTTTTCTTTGGCTACTTTTAATCCAAACAAAATAAACTAATAATGAAATAATTACCAAGAAAAACAAGCTATGTGAAAAAGTACGATGTAAGTCCATCCCAAAACCCCAATCAAGGATAAAATCTGCATCGGGCAATATCCCTCCTAAAATAAGGAAAAACCAAGTATTGTGGCTAATTTTCTTCTTACTAAAGAACTCATACCCTTTTCCAATTAGCCAAGGAAAAATCATGTGACTAAATGCGAACGCCATTTCCCGCAAAAATTCCTAAATATTTATATAGGTAATGTTTCTGAAATCTTGTTATGATTATAGGAATTGTAGGTAAACCCTCAGTAGGGAAATCAACTTTTTTTAGAGCTGCTACTTTGGCTGAGGCAGAGATAGCCAATTATCCTTTTACAACAATTAAACCTAATGAAGGGGTAGGTTTTGTAAAAATTGATTGTGTTGATAAAGAATTTGATACTCAATGTAATCCTAGGACCGGGGTTTGTGTTCAACATAAAAGATTTGTTCCAGTAAGAATGATTGATGTGGCTGGTTTAGTTCCAGGTGCTCATGAAGGGAAGGGAATGGGGAACCAGTTTCTTGATGATTTAAGACAAGCAGATATTCTTGTTCATGTTATAGATTTGTCTGGTTCTACAAATGAGAAAGGTGAATCTGTTCCAGCAATGTCTTATGATCCTGCTGAAGATGTTAAGTTCTTAGAAGTTGAATTGGATATGTGGTATCTCTCAATTTTAAAGAAAGGATGGGATAAATTTTCAAGAACTATACAACAAGAAAAACAAGAAATTCAAGTGGCTTTGGCAAAACAATTATCTGGATTGAAAGTTACAGAAGAGATTGTTGAGAGTGCAATTAAAAAACTTAAACTTGATAAAGATAAACCAATGAATTGGAGTGAAGAAGAATTAATGAAGCTGGCAACTTTAATGAGAAAAAGAACAAAACCTATGATTATTGCTGGGAATAAAATGGATGTAAGTAACGCTGTTGATAACCTTGATAGGCTTAAAGAAACTTTTCCAGAATATGCTTTTGTAGGTTGCTCTGCTGAATCAGAACTTGCTTTAAAGGAAGCAAACAAGGCAGAATTAATTGATTACATTGCCGGAGAAGGTTTATTTAAATTAAATAATGAAAGTTCTCTTACTAATAAACAGAAAAATGCTTTAAACTTTATTAAGGAAAATGTTCTTGATAAATATGGAACTACCGGTGTCCAAGATGTTCTTGATAAAGCTATTTTTGAAATATTGAATTATATCGCTATTTTTCCAGGTGGTGCAAGCAAATTAGAAGATAAAGATGGGAATGTTTTACCCGATTGTTTCCTTCTCCCTAAAGATAGTACCGCGTTAGATTTTGCTTACAAAATTCATACAGATTTGGGTAAAAGGTTTATTAGGGCTATCGATGTAAAAACTAAAAGGACTGTTGGAAAAGAACATCCCCTAAAACACTTAGATGTTATGGAAATTGTAGCCGGAGTTTAATTGTTCTAGGCTTTCCTGATTATTGTCTTATTTTTCTGTTATTATTACATTATTATTCCTCAATATTATCTATTCCTCAAGCGAAATTATTAAAAACTTCTTTTCTGGGTAGTATAAGGGAATGAGGTTATTGTTAAATGGAGTTTTTAAAGAAATTTTTTGAAAAATTTAAGAAAAATAAAAAGCAGAGTAATGTAGTAGAGGTAATCTCCTTACCAGATTTAGAATATTGGATTGAAGACCAAATTAAAGTTATTTTAGATGATGAACACATAAAAGAACAATTTGAACTTTATCTAAATATTGTAAAAGATAAACGATGGATGTTAGAAGTAAATAATCAAGAAATCCTTCAAAAATTGTCTATTTCAAAACATCAAAGTGAACTAAGAAATGTTGCCTCTTCTTTACAAAAATTAACTTTATCCTTTCCTGAGAATCAACCTTTAGAGAAAGTTCTAAAACATAGCAGAGACTTAAAAATAGCAACAAAATCTTCCATTTACCTTGTTGAAGAAACTTTACTTCTTTTCAAAAACCTCTCTGAAGAAAACCATTTTTATCTTTTAATGGAAGCAATCCTAAAAGAGTTGAGGGAACTTAAACTTTCTATCGAACAATTTGATGAGAAAATTTCTAAAAGCGGATTTTCATCCATTGAAGCATTAATTTTACGGGCCAAAAGCTTACAGAATTTGATTGAGAAACATAAAAAGTATAAGGCTGGAATTTCAGATTTGGAGAAGAGAGTTGAGGCTTCAGAACTTAAAAAAGAAGAAAAGAATAGGGAACTTAAGGAGATTGAAGAAAAACCAGGGTATAAAAATTTCCTTTCTTCAAAAGATAGGAGGAAGGAACTTGTACAGCAATTAAATGAAGAGAAGGAAAAAATAATCTCTTTTTTTGAATCTTTTTCTTTTGCTTTAGAGAGGTATAAAGATTACAACTCTTCCATTTTAATAAGCAGTTATTTAGATAATTCTCTTCAAGCGTTTGAGAAAGATGAAGGATTGAGTATTCTCCATCATTTTCAACATCTTAAGGCTCTTTTAACAAATGGGAAAATGCCTCTTCCTTTGGAGAAGATTGAGGAAGTAGTAAATCTTATTGAAAACAATAGTCTTAGAAGTATTCAATTAAATTATTTTTCATTAAGTAGAGAGTTAAAAGAGGACGCAAATTATCCTGACGATTCTTCCTTTTTAGCTAAATATGAGGAAGTCAAATATCGAAAAAGTCATTTTGAAAATCAATCTAACAGGCTTTCAGATGAATTTATTAAGATGGGGGAAGATTTGGAAGAATTACAGGAATCTCTTCGTGGAGAAATAAACTTTTTACAAAATTTGGCAAAAGTTAGCTTAAATAAAAAAATAAGGGTTGAAATATAATTTTTTTCTTCTAATGAATCATAATCCCATTTTAATTTTTTTTGAGAGCCTCTAAACCTGGCAACTTTTCTCCAGATAGAAAGGAAAGTGAAGCACCTCCTCCTGTAGAAACGTGGTCCATTTTATGAGTTAAATGAAATTTTTTAATTGCTTCAGAAGTTTCTCCTCCACCAACAATAGTTGTTGCAGTTAGGTGCCCAATAAAACGGCCAATCTCTTTGGTTGAATTTGAGAATTTCACCCATTCAAAATAACCTAAGGGCCCATTCCAGACAATAGTTGACGCTTTTCTTAGATATTTTTTGAATAATTTAATTGTTTCTGGACCAAGATCTAAAGCTATCTGGTCTCCATTTATTTCATTATGTGCAACAATTTTTGTTTTGGCTTTATGCGAAAATTTATCAGCAACGACATAATCTACAGGAAAGATCAATTTTTTGGCATGCCTTTTCTTTAATATTTTCTTTGCTATTTTTTCAGAATCGCCATCTGATTTAGACATTCCTATACTCATTCCTTGTGCCTTAAGAAAGGGAAAAGGTAGAGCTCCTCCCATTAAAATATAATCTGCTTTTTGAAAAGCCTGCTGAAGAAGGTTAACTTTATCCAATTTCGCTCCGCCCATTATCCAAATAGAGGGTCTTCTTGGATGTAATGCTTTATCCAGTTCTCTAACTTCTTTTTTCATTTGTTCTCCAGGGAATGATGGGAGAAATTTTGTTATTGCAGCTACGGATGCTTGTTTTCTATGAGAAACGGCAAAAGCATCGTTAATGTAAATGTCTCCTAAAGAAGCCAAGGAATGAGCAAAAGCAGTATCATTTTCCTTTTCTTCCTTGTAAAAACGTAAATTTTCAAGAATAAGAATCTCTTTATCTTTCATTTTTGCAATTTTTTCCTTTACTTTCTTACCAATACAATCATCTGTTTTTGATATTTTTTCTTTTGGCATCAGCTTTTTCAATTCTTTTAATATGGGGGATACACTCAGAGAAGAAACAATCCTTCCTTTTGGCCTTCCCAAATGGGTCAGAATAATGATTTTACATTTTTCTCTCAAGAGAATTTTTACTGTTGCTAAAGAAGCTTTTATCTTTGAATTATCTTCAACTTTTCCATTCTTTAGAGGGACGTTATAATCAACTCTCATAAGAATTCTTTTGCCTTGTAATGATTGAGGTACTTGTTTCATGGATAAGAGATTTTTTTTCTTTATATAAAATTGCCTTTTTTAAAAAAAGGACTACTCTATAGTTAACATAAACTTTTATAAAAGTGATTTTTGTTATAGAACGTAGTTCACAATTATTCAAAAAAGAAGGTGGTATTCAAATGAGAAAGAAAATTATTGTTACGTCTATTGTTTTTGCAGTTTTGTTGATAGCTATGGTTGCGGCTAATTCGCTTATGAATCAAGGGCGAATGGATTCTCCTGTTGCAGATGAGAGTTATAAGGGAACGATGGTTCTAAACTTGACACTTTCCAATGGATCCTATATTAACAATGCGGTTGTCAATGTAACTTTTAGGTTTACGTTGAATACTACAAACGCCAATGAGACTTACGTATACAATACGACGGTTCATAACTCCAGTGCGAATCAATCCTTCTTTCAGAACACTAGTATTGATACCACTTTGATTGCTGATGGATATTACAACATTTCTGTGGTTATACAAAACTTGACCGGTGGTTTGAATAGTTCTAATAATACTTTTGCTGAAAATATCATTATTGATAATAGCGCCCCAAGCGTTTCTAATGGTAGCTTTACTGCTTTAAATTCAAGTGACGTACCTCTGTTCAATTATTCTTCTCATAATAGGACACTTAGAGCAAACGTTTCTGATTTGAGTATTTATGGGGTAATATTCTTGTTTGACAATGCAACTGGAAATGATTTTAATGTGAGTCAGGTTAATGTTTACAACACTTCTGGAATTTGGACTACTAATTATAACATGTCCACTTTACATCCAGGATTTCACACTGTGACTGTTTATGCTAATGATACGGCAGGGAACATTAATAGGGACGCTACTTTTTCCTTTAATGTAAATTCCGCTCAAGTAATTAATTTTACAGCTTCTGCCAACATTACTGCTACTACCAGAACAGAGATTAATTTTACTACTGGAGTAATTGGTTTTAACATATCCATTAATGTGACCACTACCTCAAATATTCTTCCAATTTGGTCTGTCTTTTTTGGATTTAATAATGCCTCTGGTAATTCTTTCAATTCTTCTAACGTTACTATGGGTATTGAAGGAACCCCTAGCGATGTTTGGGATGGGAACTTTTGGAATATTACTTTTGATGTAGGTAGCTTAGTTGAAGGTTATCACAACTTAACAATCTTTGTCAATGATAGTGTTGGTAACTATAATAACACAGAGTATATGAGTTTCTGGGTTGACAGAACTGGGCCTTCGGTAACTAACTATAACATGAGTGAGGAAGGTACTGCAAACCTTACAGATACTACAATCACCTTCAATTTCTCTTCTGGAAATAGGACATTTAGGGCTAACATTTCAGATACTATCCGGGACATTGGAGAGGTTATAAGAGATGTCAGCTCTGTTTATGTGTTGTTTGATAATGCAACAGGAAATGTTTTTAATTTGAGTACTGCTAATGATGGACAAGAAACTGCTGCTGCTTTCAATACTTCAGGGATTTGGACCATGTCATACAATCTTTCTGCGCTCCATCCAGGAGTTCATACCATTACATTTTTTGCGAATGACACGTTGGATAATGTAAATCGGTCTGAAACAATTACTTTTACAGTAAACACTGCTCCTGTTGTTGATTTCTCTGTTGCAAATACTTCAAGATTTAATGGTTCAAGTGCAGATGGTAAGAATTTTACTAGTGGTTCAGGGGACATTAATATTAATGTTACAGTGACTAATTCTACAGGAAGGTCAATAGGAAATGTAACTTTTATGTTTGATAATGCAAGTGGTAATGATTTCAATAGAACGGCTGTAACAATGTGGTCAATGGGTAAGCCAATAGGCACGGAAGGCCAGTGGAATGTTTCCGTAGATTCTAATTCCTTGGCAGAAGGAACCCATTTTGTAACCTTATTTGCTAACGACTCTGTTGGTAACTACAATGCGACTGAATCTATAACTTTCTTAGTTGATAGATCAGCTCCAGCAATTACAGTTACTTGTACGAGTTCACCTACGGTGGGCAGTACTGTTACTTGTACTTGTACAGCATCTGATACCAATCCAATTAAGAATGCGGCTGTCTTTGAAGGAGATGCTGAGAACGATGCAACATCAACCGCAACTGCAGAGTCTACTGGAACTAAGTATTCTCCATATTGTACCGCAACTGACTTTTCAGGAAACATTGGAAGGACCAGAGGTTCATATAGTGTTGTGGAGGCATCTTCGTCAGGTGGAGGAGGATCAGGCGGTTCAGGCGGAGGTTCTTCCTCTGGAATTTCTGGATTATCTGAGAAGAAAGTTTGGACTTCAATTAAAGCGGGTGAATCTGCATCTGTCTCTGTTAAGAATGGAGCAATTGGAGTTACTGAAGTTTCCTTTGATGTTTCAAAAATTGCTTACGGAGCTTGGGTACAAGTAAAGAAAAGAGATTCATTCCCAAGTACAGTTAAGTCCTTTGCAAAGAAAACTTACAGAAAGATTGAGATTACTAAATCATCAACTTTGAAAGATGAAATTTTATCAAATAGAGATGTCTTTTTCAAAGTAGAAAAAACTTGGTTAAGTACTAACAACTTGAACAAGGAAGACGTTTCTCTTTACAGGTATGTAGATGGTGAATGGACTGAACTTGCTACTAAAGTTGGTGTAGATGATGGGACTTATGTCCGCTATAGTGCACAAACACCTGGTTTCAGTTACTTCCTAATCGGAGAAAAGTCTGGTGAAGTAGTACCTGAAGTAACTAAGGAAGGCGTTGCAGAAGGAGCAGCTGAAGGCGCAGAACCTAGTGCACCTGCAGCAGAAGGAGCAGCAGTCGAAGGTGAAGCGGTAACTGGTGAAGAAGTTTCCGAAGGTTCAACTTGGCCATGGATTGTAGCTGTAATAGTAATCTTACTTGCCGGTGTTCTTTACTGGTGGCTAAGAAGAAATTAATTTTTTTTATTTTATTCCATTTATGGAATGACTAGAAATCTTTTTTAGATTTCTAATTTTCTTTATTTTTTCTATTTATTTTTATTAATAAGAAGTTATTCTAATTCTAAAAAACCATTTATCTCTGTTTCAACCCTTCTCTTAAAATCAGTAATTGTTTCTCCTTCCTTTTTAGTGGTGTTCAAAGAATTAAGAAGGCTTTTGGTAAGATGTAACTCTGTATTTTTATCGAACAAAGTTATTTGTTGTAAATGTTCTTTAATGGTTTCTTCTTCAATTAATTCGGGATTTGTTTGAGAGATAGAAATTTCTTCAAATTCTTCAGAGTTTAATTTAGAAGTATTTTTCATTACAAAGTAAGCTCCCTGTGAGTATAATGTTTCAAAGATATGTTTGAAATTGATGTCAGAAACTTTTCCGTTTTGTAAACTTCCTTTTAATCTGATTGTAATTAATTTGTTTTTTACCTCTTGTCCCAATTTGTTTAGAATTTCAAAAGTAATTACTTCAGGAGATTTGTGATGACAATCAAGGGTTAAAGGGATATGTTCCATAACTTCTAATGGTTCCCATCTGATTTTTTGTTCATTATTTGAAAATTCAACTAAATAATATCCACCAATACTATATTTTTCTAATTCTGCAAAATTATTTGGAAACAATGCTCCTGGATAAGTTGCCGTTCCACCTTCTTCTAAATTAATTGATGCTTTATTATGGATGTGTCCACCAGCATAATAATTGAAATTCTTTGGAAAAAAGGATGCTGGTTGAGATTCTATAAAAGCCATATCTCTGGGAAGAAGTTCAGAGATAGTTGTATGGAATAGAAATATTTTGTACCCTTCTTCAGATTCCAAATTTGAACGATCCAAATTTTCATAATACTTTTGATCTAACTGACCTTTTCTTCCAATAATCCCAGTAAGTTTTGCTCCTGTCTTTTCATCTTTAGTAAACTTTAGACATAATTCTTTAGTTTCTTGATTTATTGAGCCCTTACAGACGTTTATTAGCAAGCCAGCATTCTCTAGTACATCAATCATTGTTTTGCCGCTAGGAGAGAAATCATGCGATCCAGGGATAACATACAAGGGAATGTTAAAATTGTTTAATTCCTTAAGCTTTTTAGTTACAATTTTTAACGTATCTAATGAAGGAAGTGAAGTATTAAACAAATCTCCTGCAAAGATTATGAAATCTACATTTTCTTTCAAGCAGTTATCAATAGCTGTTAGGAAAACTTTTGTGGACAAATCTCTCATCTTTTGATCTCTCCATGAGCCAAGATGAAGATCTGCTAGGTGTGCATATTTCATAGTATTTTTGATAAATAGAAGTTTATATTAATTATTGTCCTGGAAGTAATTTGTAAGGTTTTGATTTATTTTTGTTTTTTTAAGGTTGATATTGTGATTTATACCCATAACCTTTTTAAATAAACCCCTTTTCTAAGGAAATACCAATGAAGTTGGTAACATGTTAAGAAAAAAAAGATCTTTTTGACATGTTCGAACCAGAAATGGTTTGATACACAACGAGGTAAATCAATCTTATTGTTCTCGTGTGGAGGTTATAAAAATGGCTGATGAAGCAAAAGTTTTAGAAGCGGTAGAAATCGCTAGAACCAGTGGAAAAATTAGTAAGGGAGCTAATGAAGCTACCAAAGCAATTGAAAAAGGTACTGCAAAGTTAGTAGTCTATGCAGCAGATGTAACTCCTAAGGAGATTATTATGCATTTGCCTTTGTTATGTAAGGATAAGAATATCCCTTGCATTGAAATCTCAAAGAAAGAAGATTTGGGAGCAGCAGCAGGATTACCAGTATCAACAGCTGCAGTTGCTATAGTAAAAGAAGGAGAAGCAAAGTCAATCGTTGAAAGTCTTGCAAAGTCCTCTGAATAGGTAAAGTAAGATGGCCCAAAAAACACCAAGAAAAAAGGACGATAAAGACTCTGCATCAAAATCTGAAGGAGAAATTAGATTTAGTGTAGCTATGCCTGCTGAAGTTAAAGAAATTGTTGCTAGAGCGGGTAGTAGAGGAGAATTAACTCAAGTAATGTGCCAAATCCAAGATGGAAGGGACAAAGGAAAAGCAATTCGAAGAAATGTTAAAGGCCCTGTCCAAGTTGGAGATATCTTAATGCTTCTTGAAACTGAAATTGAAGCTCACCGCCTAGGTGGTGGAAGACGAGGGAAAGGTAAAAAGTGAGCAGAGTGCTTAAGAAATTCTTAAGACACCAAGGAGGATTTTACAATGCCAAAATGTAGTTTTTGTGGAGGTTCAATTGAAAAAGGAACCGGTAAAATTTATATTTATACTAGTGGGAAATCTGCATATTTTTGTTCAAGAAAATGTGAGAAAAACTTACTTCATCTGAAGAGGAAACCTCTTAAGACTGGATGGACACAAGAGTATAAAAAAGATCGTAAGAAAGAAACAAGGTGATTAATCATGATAGAAAGAAGTTTAGTATTACTAAAACCTGATGCTGTTCAAAGAGGATTGATGGGAAAGGTTTTATCCAGATTTGAAGACGCAGGTTTTAAAATGATTGGTATGAAAATGGTTTGGATTGATGAAGATTTTGGTAAGAAACATTATGCTGATCTTGGAGAACGTAGAGGAGAAAAAGTTCTTCAAGTAATGTTAAAGTTTATGACTGAAGGACCAGTTCTGGCA
Organism: uncultured Methanosarcinales archaeon; assembly: GCA_964552945.1. GTDB lineage: Archaea > Nanobdellota > Nanobdellia > Woesearchaeales > GW2011-AR9 > CAZEAB01. The sequence goes on along the minus strand of CAZKIP010000001.1, from coordinate 108,848 downwards.
GTTTGTATAGAAGGAGTTAACGCTGTAGAAAATGTTCGAAAGATGGTTGGTGGTACAGAACCAAAATCAGCACTTCCAGGAACCATTAGGGGAGATTTTGCTCACATAAGTTTTGCTCATGCTGATGATCAGGATAAAGCAGTACCAAATTTGATACATGCTTCTGGAAATGTTGAAGAAGCAAAAACAGAAGTAGCTCTTTGGTTTAAAGATGAAGAATTACACTCTTACAGAACAGTGCATGAAATGCACGTATTTTAATTAATTTAGATAACGAGGTTAAATAACAATGGCAGATAAAAAAAATTGTAAATTTTTAAATCTTCCCTCAAAATCACCTAGAGGTGGTTTCTGATGGCAGAAAAGATGGTTGACAAGGTCACAAGGTTAATGAAAGAGCCTAAACAAATTAGAAACATCGGTGTTTGTGCTCATATTGATCACGGAAAAACAACTTTTTCAGATAACTTACTTTCAGGAGCCGGAATGATGTCTGAACATCTTGCTGGAAAAGCTAGATTACTTGATTTTCATGAAGACGAGCAGGAAAGAGGAATAACTATTGATTCTGCGTCTGTTTCTATGGTTCATTCAGTTGAAGATAAAGAATTTTTAATCAATTTAATTGATACTCCAGGTCACGTTGATTTTGGTGGTGACGTAACCAGAGCTATGAGGGCTGTTGATGGAGCAATTGTTTTAATTTGTGCTTCCGAGGGAGCTATGCCACAGACAGAAACAGTTCTAAGGCAAGCTCTAAAAGAGAGAGTTAGACCAGTCCTTTTCATTAATAAAGCTGATCGATTAATCAAAGAACTCAAACTTACTCCAGAACAAATGCAACAACGTTTTGTAAAACAAATAATGGATGTAAACCATATTATCCGAAATGTTGCTCCAGAAGAGTTTAAAGAGAAATGGCAAGTAAGTATTGAGAAAGGCACCGTTGCTTTTGGTTCTGCTTTTCACAATTGGGCTATTAGTTTACAATACATGCAGAAGAAAAATATTTCTTTCAAAGATATTATTGATGCTTACAATAGTGATGATGAAAATGCCATTAAAGAACTTGCTAAGAAAGCTCCAATTCACGAAGTAATTTTGGACATGAGTATTTTACATCACCCAAATCCTGTTGATGCTCAAAAATACCGGATTCCCAAGTTATGGCAAGGAGATTTGGAAGATACAGATGGTAAAAATTTGATTAATTGTTCTCCTGAAGGAAGAACTTTTTTTGTAATCACAAAAGTTGTAGTAGACCCACAAGCGGGAGAAATTGCAGCAGGAAGATTATTTAGCGGAACTATGCGTAAAGGTGAAGAAGTATATCTTAACTTGGCAAAATCTCCAGGAAGAATTCAGCAAGTATACATTTACAATGGAGCTAAAAGGGAAATTGTAGATAACGTTCCTGCTGGAAACATTATTGGGGTTGGTGGATTAAGAATGGGTATCCCTGGTGAGACTGTTACCTCTGGTGGCCCAGCTGAACCTTTCGAAAAAATTAAACATATTTTTGATCCGGTTGTAACTAAAGCTATTGAAGCAAAGAAACCAGCTGACTTACCTAAACTTATCGAAGTTTTAAGACAAGTTCAGAAAGAAGACCCAACCATCGTTGTTGAGATTAACGAAGAAACTGGTGAACACCTTCTACACGGGATGGGTGAGTTACACTTAGAGGTTATCGAAAATAGAATTATCAAAGAGAAAGGAGTTGAAGTAAAAACCTCTCCTCCTATCGTTGTTTACAGAGAAGCAATTACAAAAGTTAGTCATGAAGTGGAGGGAAAATCTCCAAACAAACACAACAAACTTTACTTTATTGTAGAACCTTTGGAAGATGATGTAATGCATGCAATTAAAGATAACAAATTACCTAATGGTCGTTGGAAAAAGAAAGATAACGAAGGAATAATGGCTTTAAGGGAATTAGGTTGGGATGCTAAACTTGCTAATAAAGTAAAAGCCATCTTTAATGGTAACATGTTTGTTGATAAAACAAGGGGAGTAGTTCAAATTAATGAAATTATGGAACTGGTTCTTGACATGTTTGAAGATGTTATGAAAGCAGGACCTCTTGCTAAAGAACCTTGTTTAAACATGAAAGTTAGTTTAATGGATTGTACTTTACACGAAGATGCGATTCACAGAGGCCCAGCTCAAATGTATCCTGCTGTTAGAGAAGGTATCAAGGGAGCAATCATGGGTGCTGCACCTGTTCTTTACGAACCTTTACAAGTAACTCGGATTGAAGTTCCTAACGATTACGTTGGTGAAGTTTCTAAATTGGTTTCTTCAAAGAGAGGTCAACTCTTAGAGATGAATCAAGAAGGAGACATTACTGTTGTGATAGCAAAGTTACCTGTTGGTGAACTTTTCGGATGGAGTAACGATCTTAGGTCTAGTACAGGTGGAAGAGGAAGCTCTTCTTTGGTAGATCAGAGTTTCGAGAAATTACCTGGAGAATTACAGGACAAAATTAAGACTCAGATAATTCAAAGGAAGGGATTAAGTTCAGGATCACTGGGGGCTTAATTTTTTTTTTTCATTTAATTAAATTAAAAAAAGGAGAGATAAAGATGGTGGGATATTCTAAAAAAGTAGATTATAAAATAGATAAAGGTTCAGAATTAATACTGGGTGTATTACCAGGTGTTAAAGAAAGTGCATTTGAAAAGGGATTGCCAGAAGCTGTTGTAGTAGCAATAGGCGAGAGAAAATTAAGTGATGGTTATGTTGTTCCTGAGCATGTTTTCAGTAGACCGCTAAACGACTATAAAGAAAGAAAATAAATTAAAATATAGTTAGTATAATCATAACATTCCTTTGTCACTTATCATAGCTAAACCATAACCAATTGCTTGTCCAACTGGTGCTACAACTGCTGCTCCAATTAAAGCGCCTTTGCTTTTTTTAGCTCCTTCTCTTTGGAAAGCGTATTCTGTAATTGCTGCCCCAGCTCCAATTCCAGGTATTGCAAGAAGAGATGATTCTTCTACTGATACACCTGCTTTTTGAGCATGATACATCCCAGCTCCAACAGCTATGTTTGTCAATAAACCTGCTCCAACAGCCATTCCACTTTTTGCTTTTCCAGCAATATTTTCTAATGTTGATGTTTTTTCCATTTTATACTATAAAACGAGATGAGTATATAAATGTTTCTTTTTAAGTGTCACCCTCGAGTGACAAAAAACAAGAAGGGAACATCTTTAGCCCTTTTCAGTAGTAACTTTTATAAACCTCCTGTTTTCTTTATATTTGTAATGGTATTAGATGAATTACTTCAAAATCCTGAAATGTGTTACAATGCAGGTTTACGGCTGTCTGATGATGAGTTCTCTACTTATAAAGATAGAATAATTGAAGGATTGACTGAAGGTAAATTAGCTTCTATTCATGGACCGATGTATTGTAAGGATGCCGGGAAAAATTGGGTTGATGAAAGGTTTGTTCCTGTTGCAAGCGATTTAGCAAAAGTTGTAGCTGAAGATTCAATGAGTAGTTATTATGCGGTTGCTTATTGGAAACAAGAAAGATCCGCTGACTTTTTGGATTTATTTGCAACTTCAGTAGAAAAAGAGGTCAAATCTTGTTATTGGGCAATTGTTTCATGGAGGGATGATACGCTTCAGCCTTATATTGATTCATTTTCTAAAAAAGTATTTGATAACCCTGAGTGGTGTCAAGAAGCGGGAGAGGGTTGGAATGATAAAAGGTTTTATGATAATGCCGAATCTTTGATAAGAAGTGTTGCTGGTGAAGATTCACTTGTTCTTAAAGCCAAATTAATGTGGTCGTCTGATAGATATGCAATTTTAGAGAAGTTTGTTAATAAGGGGATTTTAGAGATTCCTGAATATAAAGCTAAAGCAAAAGAACCCGAGGAACTTGAAGTAACGGGGGATAATAATGAATCTGATGAAGTTGAAAAACTGAATTTAATATACAAAACAATGGAAGAACTAGATCATCAAAGAGATTTTGCAATTGCTATGTTTACTGGACTAAACTCCCAATTAAAGAAAATTGCCAGAAGTGTCGCTAGAATAAAAGATGCAAGAATAGATGAATTGGAAGCAGTTATAAGAGAAAAAGAGAAAATAATTGCTGATTATGAAAGTTCACCTGTAAAATCTGCAGAAGAGAGTTATTCTTCTTTCCAAACAGAAGTAGAACCTACAGATATTTTATCTTCTCAACCCGAAAAAGAGGGTATAGAGGGTCAAATTGCAGAACATCAAATACCGGAGAGAGATCTTCCAAGACTAGATACTGGTGCTTTCTTACCTTGGAGAAATTCCGATGATGAATCTAACAAAGACCCATTAAGTAGAGCAGGAGAATTTCCTATGGTGAGTGAAGATGAAATTGTTGATTCAAATGTTGATAAAGATGGCATCGTTTATAAAATTGCGGGAGACGTTCAAACAATAGCAGAAGAAGTTGCTCACATAGATGTCGATTCTTTACGTCCTCAACCAATTAATCCTCCATCTAAAAAACAAGAACCTTCACCTTCAGGACCTGTTTACAAACCAATAAAAAGTCTTCGTAAAAAGTCTATTTTTGAAAAATTATTTGGATAATCAATATCTATTTATTTTATAATAAGTGAATCTCCTACAAAAACTTTCTCCTTACTTTTTCCTAACTCTACAATATATCTCCCTTTAACAGAGGATTTCCAGAATCTAAATGGTTTAAAGTTTTTCTTAATTTCAACAACTTTTTTATTTGAATCAAGAATTAAAACGTCTATTGGGAAAAATACAAAAAACATATGCAAACTTAATTCTCTATCTTTACTAAATATCATCACTAAATTATTTCTTTTTCTAAACATCAATCCTCTCCCTTGAGAGAAAATATTTCTACAAATTATCTCTTCACGAGAGATTATTTTTCCGTTTTTCTTGTTAGTAATCATTTATCTAAATTCCACATTTCATCTCCAACATAATGGACATTTTTTATTGATCTTCCAGAACTTTGTTCTCTCATTTCTTCTGTACCTAATAAGGCAATTCCTACGGCAAGTGGTTTTTTATTGTTAACATCCACAATAACAATAAAATCATCTTTAGAAATTCCTTCTTTAATTTCTACTATTCCTGGACGCATGACGTCTGCACCATTTATCACAAACTTAACTGCTCCCATATCTACCACAATCTCTTTAAGAACTTGATTTTCTTGCAAGTATCTTAGTGTGGGAATTAAGTTTTCTCCATGATAAAAGAAAGAAGCAGTGTTGTTTAGCATGATTATTTTCTGTTTATCTTCAACAAGAACAACCAAATCTTTTTTACTAAGAACTATTCCATATTTTTCTAAAAGTTTATTGACTTCTTTGCTTCTTAAGGAAGTCTTTTTCATTCTTTTTTTCTCTTATCAAATTTCTTGTACCCAAGCCAAATTAATACTGCCAAGGCAGCTCCAAGGAATACAAATTTAAGAATGTCATTAGCATGTCTCCAATATCTTATTGTTCCATAAAGAATCGAGAGAACTCCTCCAGCTAAAATTCCCGTACTAATTGAATCCCTATTTAATTTAACTCCAACTACGACTGCAATAAGACCAACAATTAAAGCGGTAATAAAAACAATTTTATCATGTTTATTTTGGGCCGCTTGGAACTCTTCATAACAACCAATTCTATTACTACAAACACTAGGTTTAGGAACCGGCTCTTTGATTTCTTCCCCCCATCTTCCTCCTGCACTTTCACATTCCGATTTTGTTTTCAAATCCCAAATTTTTGGGCAATAATCTTCATTATTTGGACTATCGTGGAAAACTTCAATTCCATACCCTACAAAGAATACAAATATTAAAGCTATGGCAATGGTCAGAAGTGTTTTTTTAACATCCATACTCTTGGATTTTTTTTGAGATTAATAAATCTTGCGGAATTAACTGAATTAAAAGAAACCTTTATTAATAAACCTCTGAAATGTGTATTTTCCATGCAACATGAACAAGATAGTCTGTACCAGATTCTGAAAAGTGAATCAAAAATTGATAATAATCCTAATCCGAGATTTAGATTTCATGAACAATATTATGTTGGTGGAGGTGCTCATGGGGCCAATTTTTTATTGGATAAATTAACTGCAAGTGGAGAAATGGTTGTTCAAAAAGTTGAGAAAGTTGGAGATACAAATGGAACTGGCCTAACTCCATTCTCAGAGGTAATTTATGGTCCAGATAATCCTGGTTTTATTAGTTGTGACGGAAGGATATTCCCATTAAACAAAAAACAAATTCTTCGTCTAAAAGGAAGCGTTGCTTCTTACATTGCCCTAAGAAAATTAAGAGAAGAACCATCAACTCAAAAAATAATTAACGATCCATATTTAGAAAATATTGACAGGGAATTTTTTAGATTTAATAATACAGTTTATCAAAGAACTACTATGCTTTACGAGCATGGGGTTTCGTTAGATGAATTATCAAAGATTTCACCATTAGATGTTGTTAGAATGTTAAATCTTTTAACTACTGCCTTAGATACATATAACAAAAAGAGAATCATTCACAGAGATATAAAACCAGGTAATATAGTCATCAATAAGAGGAAACCAGGTTTGTCTGATTTTCGAATTATCGATTTTAGTACTTGCCGTATCAGACACGATTTAGAAGGGTATCAAGAACTAGATTCAGATATCAGACTTCTTTTAGAAACAGTTGTTAGAGAATCTCCCGTAGGAACTCCAGGATATATGTCTAGAGGCGCAATATTAGGTGAACCAAGTTATAATTCAGATTTGTATGCGTTAGGAATAACTGCATATAAACTTCTTAAAACAAAATTCCCCTTTAATGATAAAAAACCTGACCAAATAAAATTGTTGATGAATGCAATTAATTTAAAACAAGAAATAGTTGACAAAGCAGTTGACGATTTAATAAAAACTACAGATTTAAACAAGGATTTTTTAGCAATGATGCTATATCTGTGTTCTCCTAAAAGTGCGAAAATAGACCCTCAGGGATTAAATGAAATAACCAGTAAAATTCTTCAAGGAGAAATTCCTTTATACAAATCTTCCTCTGTATCAGTTGGAAAAAAGGGGTCAAAAGCAGAGACTCCAAGAGTTGTCATAAGTGAAGAAGAAGATGGAAAAATTGAAGAACCTACCACTCTTGATTTACACTTAATGGGGGAAAATACGACTGCTGTTGATTTTCTAAATGATGATACTACTCTTGTTTAGAATTATTCCAAATATCCTACTCAACTACAATTCCTACTTTTCCAGGGAGAGCGGATTTTGCTTTTGGATGGTCCCCAGAAGCAGAAACTTCTACATTACATGAGAACTCTTTTTCAAGAAATTCCTTTGCTTCTTTCATAGCAATTAACTCCTCTTCTTGTGAAGTAACTATGTGTGGGATTTTTGAAGGATCTTTAATTAAACTTAGAACAATTCTGCTGATTTCTTTTCCTTTAACTTTCATACCTTCTTCAGCCAATACTTTTTTCATAATCTCTCCTGGATTTCTAGTAACTTTAATCTCTTGAGAAATAATGTTAAATAATTCGTATAACCAATCTTCAGCAATAAATATTTTATACTTTCTTGCCTTATCTAATTTGGCTAATTTAAGCACGTTCCTCATTCCATCTAAAGTATTCTTAACCAATTCTTCTCCTGCTTCCGAAGTTCTATCAATTTCCTCTTCTTTAACCTTTGGCCATGAAGAAGCTGAAACAAGTACCTTGCCATTTGATAATTCCTCGCTAATATGTGGAGTAATTGGGTTCATTAGTTTAAACCAATTTTCAAGAGTCTTTTCAATAACTTTTTTGTTTTCTCCTCCCCTACGTAAATACCACTTAAGATCTTCATAGATGGAAAAATAAACAATTGAAGCCAATTCTCTTAATTGATAAGTTTTCATTACCTTTTCTATCTGGGAGAGATATTTATTTAATCTAGAATTTAACCAATTATCAATAACCTTTTTCTTTCCATCTAAAGTCCTCAATTTTTCAACAAGTTTAGCAATTCTTTCTAAAGAATTTTTATAATTTAATACTACTTCTTCTTCCCACACAACGTCTGCGTGAGGACTTCCAACATGTGAATAATATAATCTCATGGCATCAACACCATATTTTTCTATGGCTTGAGGAATTGGTTCGGCACCTCCTTTACTCTTTGAAATTTTACTTCCTTTTCCAAGAACCCACCAATTTACAAAAATTCCTTTTGGCCATTTGCTCTCTGGGAGAATTGCTACATGATTCATTAAAAATACGGGGAAATGTACGGTTTTATGTTCCTTGCCGCCCAAGTTAATATCTAGCGGATAAAAATAATCAAACTCTTCCCTTATTTCTTTCCAACTTTCTTTTCCCTTCCCTATCCCCAGAAAAACATAATCAAAAAATTCCTCATTCAATTCTTCAACTTTAATCAAACCATTCGTAACAAACTTTGAAACGATATAATAAGCAGGATATAAAGTAGAATCACTAATTGGTTCAACGGTCCATCTTTTGTCAAAAGGAAACTTACTTCCTAACCAATTTCCAAGTCTTGCACAAGCACGATTAGAAAACCAGTCTAGTATTCCAGGAAGATGTGTAGAATATTCACTCGGAAAAATTTTCATTTCTTTAACTTGTTCTTTACTTCTTTCAGTAAGTTCTGGATCAGCATAGTGGATGAACCATTGGTCATCAATTCTCTTAATAATTACTTTCTCTCCACATCTGCAGAGAACTTCCTCACTTAAATCATGTAACAAGTCAGCTTTACCTTCTTCTAGTAATTCTGCTTTCATCATCTCTTTAGCTTCTTCAACTTTCACCTCAGAAAATTTCCCACAATTTTCCCGCATTACTCCAGTATGGTGGCCAACTTTGTAGATCTCTTTAGTAGCTTCTTCTAACTTTGGGTCATCAAGGGTTTTAATTTTTAATTTTTCAACAATTTCTTCTGCAGGAAATTTCCCATACCCTTTAGATTTTATGATTGGAATTAATTTTATTTCTTTCAAATCTTCCCATTCAAGATTATATTGGCTACAAAATTCTTTGTCTTCTTTCAAAAGTTTTAGAGCAACGTAGTCGTAAGGTGCGTCACTTGGTACACATGTAACAATCCCAGTTCCTATTTTTGGATCACAAAAAGTTGCAGGAAGAACAATAAGTTGTTTATCAATTATCGGTGCGAGAACTCTTTTTCCAAGAAGAGCTATTGGATCAATGTCTTCCTTTAGCAATACGTCATCTTTTTGATAACGTAGTTTGTCGGCCGCTTCTTCACTGATGATCCAATTTTCTCCTTCTACAACAACTCTCACATATTTTCCTTTAGGATTTATCCAAAGATTTGTTTGACCATACATCGTTTCAGGTCTTAGAGTTGCTGCAATAAGGTAATCATCTCCAATTTTGAATTTAAGTAAAGTATATTCTAATTTTTCTGCATTACCTCCTTTAGAAATATCCGTTTCTGAAGGATCGACTGCTACAGGCCCACATTTAACACAAGAAGTTGCAAAATATGGTTTTTGCATTAACAAATCTTTTTTCTGTAATTTTTTGAATTGCCAATGAATAAATTTTTCATAATCGGGGTTTGTTGTGCAAAGAAACCTATCCCAATCGCATAAGAAACCAAACTTTTTCCAATAATCATTTACATAGACAGAATTAAAATAATTTATTACTTCTAGGGGATCGTCAAGTTTTGCAATGGTTTCCTTAGAACAACCATTTCTTTTTAGATAAGAAATCCATTCTTCATCTTTATTCTTAACTTTGTTGGCAAAAGCAATTGCTTGATTCCCGGAAGCATGAGTTCCCACTGGGAAAAGAACTTCCTTCCCTTGTAATCTTTCATAGCGACAAATTGCATCGGTGTAAGAGAAACCTCTCATATGGCCAACGTGTAAGTAGCCAGAAACTCCTGGGTAAGCAAAAATCATGAAGAATTTTTCTTTATTTTTTTTAACTTCAGATTTTCCCAAATCTGCCTTGTCCCACTTCTTTTGCCACTTCTCTTGAATTTTGTTCCAATCAATATCCATAAACAAAGTATTTGGCTTTAAGTTTTTAAAGATTACTCTTAAATCCTGTCATAGAAGTATTCTTCAGGGAGGAGGACTCTCTTTCTTTCTTCCTCTTTTGGGACCAATTCTAGAACTTCATGTCCTCTTCTTACCAACTCTTCAAATCTTTTTTCATCCTTTCTATGTTTTTTACGTTTCTTTTTTGCTTTATTTTCCCTTGATGCATTCCACTTTACATGATCCATCTCTCCTGCTAAAAAATTTACCATGTCGGTTAAAGCAATTTCTCTCAATCCCCTTTTATCATCATCTATTCCGAGAACTTTCAACTGAATTAGGTTGCTTCTTTTTTTGTTAATATCAAGATAATGGTTGTCTACTCCAGGAAGCTGTGTAATTGTGCCTTCGGTTGTTTCAATGAGTTCTTGTGTAAAATATGGTTTTAAAAGAAATTTGTGAAGATGAGGATAAACAATATTAAACAAGGTTGTTCTAGCCTGGAGTTCTCTGGAAGTGACAATTTTTCCTCCAAAAATATCGTCAATATCAACTCTTTTTGGAATTATAGGTGTTCCTACTTTTTTAAGTCCATGTTTTGGGGTTTTTCTTTTATCTATCTCTAATTCTAGTTGCCTGTAAGCAATTTTACGAATGGTCCTATCCATACTCTTTCTTCTAATTATTACTACTCTGGCAGTTCTTATAGATCCAGAATAAGCAATTTCAATTAGATTTGGCATTTTTTCAAGCTCGCTCTTAGTTCCCGAATCAAAGTTTCTTGAACAAGGATTTAACTTATCATATCTCATAATGTGGGCCTTTCTTTCATCATCTAAGTAGGGAACAACATCATCAACTAGATGTGTCCTTTGATCGTATATAAATCTCAAATAATCATAATAATTTGTGAATTTAGCGATTTCAGGAGTTCTTGAATTAAGAAATCTTCTTGAAAACATTGTACATAGTTCACGGAGATGTTTTTCTCCTTCTCTAATCTTGTACGCAACAACTTCCTTTGCCAATCTTTCTTGTTCTGGAGTGAAACCCTCTACCATGTGTGAGCGAATTATTTGGCTTACTGAAAGGTATTCAAGTCCCATTGCACTACTAGTAGTTGTCATTTTTCATTAGTTGGTATTTTTATGGCTTTCATGGGATTGACTCCTCTGAAGTCCATTCCAAGAAGATAGAAAGAATCATCTTTCATAAATTTAGAAGCGAGATGTTCAAGAGCTATACTTGTTCCAAAAGTGAAATCTTTCTTTTGATAAATAATTCTCATAGGGTGTTTGATGCCTCTAACTCTTGCATCTAAAAACCCAACAACAAGGCCGTCATATTCAAACTTATCCATTTCAGATAATGACGCTCTTGGTTGGGTAATAGCTTCATATCCCTTGTCTAAAACATATTGAAGATGCATTGCATAAATCCTTTGTGCTTCAGTAAAAGTCAAACGGGTACCTTTTACACAATGATTTGAAAACACTCCCTCGACAAGTCTCCTACTTACATCCTGTGTTGCGGCTGCAAGACCTCGCCTTGCATGAACAATTTCAAGTGGAACAGATTTCCCATATTCTCTTTCTAATATATCAAATAAAAGGCCATCTTGACTTAAAATAATCTCACTTTTGTATATATTGTGTAACCGAGTAGGAGGTTTTAATCTTGTTTTAACTTCCGCTTCTCTTTCTCTATTGCTATCAACTCTGTGGTGTATGTTATTTCTTTTTGTAATCCCATAGAAAACTTGTAAAAAAGATTTCATCCCGCTTGTTTCAGCTTCTTCAGGAGTCACATTTAAAATAGCAATAATGTCTCTTCCTTGTGGCCTAGAAAGGAGCTTGTATGCTGTGGATCTAACGCTTTTTTGTGAACTATAGAATATTCTCCTAATTTTTAATCCACTATTTTCTCTCCTTCCTTTCTTTTTCCTTCTTTTTACTTCAGATTTTGTTGTTGTTCTCAGTGTGTAAAATGGTTTAATATTACATCTATTGTCTCTTTCTTCAGAAGAGAGGTCAGGATCATATGTGAAATAACGGAACCTGTATTTCTGACCTTTAAATGTAATACTCTCAACAGGTTTTTCTCTATCAAGGTCATTATTATTTGCTTCTCTATCAGCATGTTTTACACATAATGCAGGTAGTCCTGGAACGTATAGAGATTCTCCAAGAAAATCAACGTAATTTAATAGTTGCATGTATATATGCCCAGTTGATTGAATGTACAAATCATCTCCTTTTCTTGATAAAAGGCCAACTTCATCAACAATTATTTCTGCCAAATCATTTGCATCAGTGTTTTCAATACTGGGAATTTGTGGGAGAGATTTAGTAAGTTCTTCTCTAAATTGAATGAATGATGCAGGAGTATGTTTTCTCTCTCGAGCAGATACAAGCCAACTTAATCTTGAAATGTACTCTGGAAGTGATCTAAAGTAAGTAGATAACATAAACTCAAATTCATTTTCTTTTTCATTTTCACTAAACCCCCTTCCATTAACAAGAAAATCTCTTACTTTTTTTCTTATTGAAGGTTTTTTTGAAAGAAGTCCACGATATTCTGCTTCATAATCTGCAAGATCTTTTTCATCAGAGGGAATACTAAGAACAAGAACTTTATCTTTAGAAACTGAGAGGTCAACATTTGAGAGAGTATGAATTAAATTACCATTAGTAAGGTTGCTCATAACTCTTATTGATAAATCAACCATTTCTTTTTTAATCGCCCTAGAAGTATCTTCTTCAGTTCTATCATGATAATGTGCTATCATCAACTTTAAAGTAAGCAAATCTAAATCGTCTCTTATTGGACCATATGGGCGTAATCTATCATAGGATGAAACTGTAAAAGGAACTGTTTCTGCCCCTTCATTTAATCGCGATTTTTGATGATCTCGTGCAACGTTTTGTGTAGCTTCAAGAACATGAAAAATATACCTTCTCTTTCCTCTACTACGTCGATCGTCTTTATGACCAACGATGGCATGGTATGTAGAGAACTTAAGAAGAGCAAGATTTCTTTCAGAAAGAGATTCGTATGTCTCTGGTGCATATTTAAAGATGTGGTGTTTTACAATATCTCCTAGCTCGGCATCAAACGTTTCAAGTTGATCTCGTATGTTTGTAACGTTCAGCGAATTAACATTTCCTTCGGCAGATCTATTCCCATCTAATATCAATTCAATGTTAAGTTCTAATCTTGAAGAAGAGAGCTTTTCCCCATTCGTTACCATGACTATTATTTCATAACCCTATTTATAAACTATTTGGTAGTAACTCCAAAATTAAAAGTATAAACTAATCTCTTTTTTAAGCATTTTTTCAGCTTTTTTATGGTCTCCAACTTTAATTTGAGTTAAGAAGATTTTATCTAGAATAAATGATCTCTTCTCGTGCAAGATTTTTCTTAGTGAAAACGAGATTTTTCTTTTTGTTCCTGTAACTTTATACTTACCTCCAAAAATATGTTTGAATACAAATAATGCTCTTTTGAGATGACGATTTCCAGTAATTACAATTATTTCATTTGCTTTATAATTTTTTATTTTTCTCAAAATCACTTTTTTAGAAAATACGGCATTGCCAATAGTTTCTAAAGATTTTTCTTCTCGTATTAACTTGCTTTTTTTGATTCCTTTAGAAATTAAATATTTTTCAAATAACATTGCTTCAGATATTTTTGGGAAATTATGATTTACAAACCCTCCAGATAAAACTAATTTGTCAAGCTTCTTTTTTTTGAATGTAGTTAATGCTTTATCAGCTCTCTTTTTTGCTTCTCTAGTAAGTCTACCTTTATTACTTATTCCTGCTCCAAGAAGAACACCTATTACTTTCATATTCTTGGATAGTATTTACTAAATAAAAACTTATCCTTTTTCTTAGACTCTCGTAAACTATATATAGTCTTTTTTCTTTTCTAGGATTATGAAGAACTTGCTTGTGATGAAAATCTTGAACAACATTGCCGACATTTTAGAGTTGCAAGAAGTTCCCTTCAAACCACAAGCGTATAGAAAAGCAGCTCAATCTGTAGAATCTTTAGAAACTTTAGGGAAAGATATCGAGGAAGTTTATCGTAAGGGTGAACTAAAACAACTTCCTGGAGTAGGCACACATATTGCAGATAAGATAGCTGAGATTATTGAAACTGACAAATTGATATATTATGAAAAATTAAAAAAATCTACAAAAATAGATATTGAAAATCTTCATAAGATTCCCACCCTAGGACCTAAAAAAATAAAAGTTCTTTATCAGAAACTTAAAATAAAAACTATTAAGGATTTAGAAACTGCTGCTAGAAAGAAGAAGATTCAAAAGCTTTCCGGGTTTGGAGAGAAAACCGAGAATTCAATCTTACTTGGTATAAAAAATCTTAAGCTAACCTCAAAAAGGTTTTCTTATGTTTCTGTTGAACCAATTGTTAAAGAAATTAAAAAGTTGTTTAAATCAAAAACCTTTGTTGAGAGAATAGAAATTGCAGGTTCTTTTAGAAGAAAGAAGAAGACAGTGGGAGATTTAGATTTCTTGGTTATTTCAAAAAGTCCAAAGAGGGTTATCAACCTTTTTGTAGAAATGCCAAAAGTTAAAGAAATTATTTCAAAAGGTACAACAAGGTCTTCGGTCAGATTGAGAAATGGTTTGCAAGTAGATTTAAGAGTTGTCAAGATGAAAGAGTTTGGTTCTGCTTTACTATATTTCACTGGAAGTAAGCATCATTGCATTTACCTGAGGAAAATAGCATTAAGTAAAGGGTATACTTTGAATGAATATGGTTTATTTACTTTAGAAAATAGAAAGTGGATTGCTGGTAAGACTGAGAAAGAAATTTATCAAAAATTGGGATTGAAATATCTTAATCCAGTGAAAAGGGGAGATTAACTATATACAGAAATTCTTTCTGGTTCACACATAACTACCATAATAACATCTGGATTTTCTTCCTTGCTTTTGTTTAACATTCTCAAATCAACGTCTGAAGCAATACAACTTTTGTAAGGGTGAGTATGTAGCAAAATTAAAGTTTCTTTTTTACATGGTTCAAACCTTACTTCATTAAAAGCTTGATGAAAAATCTTTGGCTGGTACAAGGAAGTTATATGGTAATTCTTTCCTTTCTTTTCTCCAAGAAGACAAACGCTGAATTCAACACTTTGTTCTTCAAAATACCAGGATTTCAAGATAGCATAAGTTTCATCTTCAAAGATAATTGTAAGATCATCAGCTTCGATGACATTTTCTTTTACAGGTTCCGATTCCAATTGTCCACTTATAATTGAAGACATTGGCCAGCTGACAAAGATGTAGGACACTACTAAAATTGTTAGGAAGATTCCTCCGATGATTAGAGAAATTCTTTTAAGTTTCGATTCTTCTGGTTCTTCAGAGAGATCTATTTCTTTGAGATCTTCCATTATTTCTTTATGCATTTGTGTTTGTACTTCTAGAATTTATATAAAAGTTACTTCTGGAAACTTCTTACTTTCTCTTTTTTTTCTTCTTTTTTAACTTCTTCTTTTTCTGCTCTCTTTTTTCCCTAGCCAGTTCCCTTGCATGCAATTCCTGAATCTCATCAAAAGTCATCCTCTGTACCCTTGCATCTTTCACAGAAGAAATTAAGTTTTCAGTAAAAGGGTTAATAGTAAAAGGATTCATGTATGTTTCCCATTCCATAAGACGTCTAACTGCTCCATGGTCATCAAGATCTTTAAAAGGATCACCACCAACAGGTATTTGCATTATCGTAGGTCTATCAAATCTACTTACTTGAGGAATGGCTATAGTTCTATATTGTCTTTCTTGATGACGCCAAGGAATTGGAACATCAATATCAATGCTTTCTAAAACTAGCTTATCTAAAATTCTATTGCCTTTTTCATGAAGTTCATTAATGATTCCAATTAAACCAGCAACTTTCAACCTTTCTTTTGCAGTTTCAGGTGCCATATCCCTTTGAAGTAATTCGGAAGCGTAACAATCAATTTGAATGGGGTGGTGTTTTGGTTTTAGGTGAAGAGTACCAAAAAATTCAACAAGAACTATAGGAACATTTTGTAATGCGTATTGCACAAAATGATTAAATTCATGTACATAAGATGCCAATTGTCTATCGGTAAAATCTGAGGAATGAGCGTTTGCAAAACCTGATTCAGAAATATACATTGTTGTGGCAGTAGGAATTGTTCTATTTGTTTTTATTCTGCCTTCTCTTGTAAGTCCATCGGTAAGTGCTCCTATGGCCATTTGATTTGAGGGATTGCTTTGTGGGCCTTCGTAGGTATGTTTATCTGTGGTGGAAGTGTCTTCAAAGAAGCTTGATGCTGGAAGTAATCTATCTGCTTCTCTGGCAATATAATCAGCTTTATCTCTACCAAATATTTCAGCGTAACGATTATTTAATGCATCTTGAGATTCTCTTAAGTCATCTTTTAGTTCTTTTATATTTCCACGATAGATTATTACCATGTGGCTATTTTGTGAGAGTATTTTTTAAAACTATGTGTTTTTATCATTTAGAAGTAGTTCCCGATAGAATAAAAGTAGCCCCACGCGGATTGTCGCAGAAGGCGACACCAGAAAGGTACGCCTTACTCGTTCGAACCGCGGTCAATGCCTCTCTTCTTTCAAAGAAAGCCAAAGGGCACTATGATAGTCCACTACACCATGGGGCTGTAATATTGAGCTCTTTTATCCTCTCGTTTATAAAATTTTCTTCCCTGAACACAACGAAACAAATAAAAACAATAAACATTTACTACCAGTATGGTTCAACCAGATATAGAACTTATTAATCAGTTTCAACCTTTAATGGATTTGATTCAACCCTTTTTTGTCAAGGCTAGTGTTATTTTAGGAGGTGTTTTTGGAGTTTATCTATTACTTTTGATAGCTAGAGTCTATTACGAAAGTAAAAAGGTGAAAATTCTTAAAGACATTCGCTACGATTTGGATCAAATGAATATGCACAAAGGTATTGCTTTTTCTAAGAATAAAAAAGGAAAAATTAACCAGTTTTTTACGAAAATTACAGGATATTTCAGAAAATGAAAATAACTATAGAAAAAGAGGTTTTTAAAAATTATCCAAAACTTCGGATTGCTTTTATTGTTGCTGAAGATCTTAAAAATCATGACAATTTAAAGGAAGCAAAACTCTTACTTAAAGAAACAGAGAAATTGGTTAAATTAACGTTTCATAAAGATAATGTTAAAAACCATCTTTTAGTTTCTAACTGGACTCTTGCTCAGGAAGCGTTGGGAAAGAAAGCTAAACACTATCAGACTTCTTTAGAAAGGTTACTAAAAACTGCACTTTCTCGAAAAACAAATTCTACCAAAGATACCTTAACGACTCTCATTAACTTTTTGAGTATTAAACATTTGGTTCCCGTTGGAGTGGATGATTTTTTTAAAATTAAGAAGAGAATTATCTTTGACGTAACCAAAAAAGGGCGTAAAAAAGGAGAACCGGGGGAGTTACATTATGAAGATGCTGACGAAATTCTTTCTACAAAGCTAGATTTTTGGAAAAATAAAAGGACTGTGCCTGGACCCTTTACAGCTAAGGCATTGATACATTTTGATATTCTTCCTCCAATTAATGATAAGAAAATTGGTCTTTTAATTAAGGAAACTAAATCTCTTCTAAAGGATTTTTGTAATGCAAAAACGCATTTTTTTATTTTGGACAAAAAAAAGAATTCAATTGAAATACAATAATCTCCCTTTTTTTCTTGAAATTTGGTAGAAAAGATATATAAACAACATTTTATTCTAATGATAAATGGATTTTAAACAAGAATTGGTCAATTTGTTGTCTTCAACAACAGAATTAAGTGAACTAGAAATTTCTAATTTGATTTCCACTCCACCAGACCCTAAAATGGGAGATTATGCTTTTCCTTGTTTCAAACTAGGAAAAAATCCTAAGGAAGCTGCAGAAAGTTTAAAGGAGAAGATTACCTTACCAAAATTTTTCTCAAAAACGGAGGTTGTTGGCCCTTACCTTAACTTTTTTCTTAAAAGAAGTTTTTTTGTTGAAGAAACTTTAAAACAAATTTACAAAGACCAAAAATTTTATGGTAAACAAGATCTTGGTAAAGGAAAAAAAATAGTAATGGATTATTCGCATCCAAATATTGCTAAACCTTTTGGAATTGGTCATTTACGTTCAACAGTAATTGGTAATTCATTGTACAAAATATTTTATTTTTTAGGATATCAACCAATCTCGGTTAATCATTTGGGAGATTGGGGAACTCAGTTTGGTAAATTGATTGTTGCTTACAAAAGATGGGGGGAAGAAAAAGGACTCGAAAAGAATCCCATAAAATATTTGCTTAAGTTGTATGTGAAATTTCACGAAGAAGCTGAGAAAGAAGAATCTCTTAACGATGAAGCTAGAGCAGAATTTAAGAAATTAGAAGAAGGTGATAAAGATTCACTTGCTTTATGGGAATTATTTAGAAAATTAAGCTTAGAAGAATTTGAAAAAATTTATGGAATTCTTGATGTTACATTTGATTCATACAAGGGTGAAGCTTTCGTAACAAAAATGGTTCCAGAAACAATTGATAAATTAAGAGAGAAAGTTAAAGTGGAAAAATCTGAAGGAGCACAGATTGTTGATTTAGAAAAATATAAAATGCCTCCTTTGTTAATTTTTAAATCTGATGGCGCTACGACTTATCATAGTAGGGATTTGGCAGCCGCATTTTACAGAATTAAGAGATACAATGCTAATAAGCTTCTTTATCTTGTTGGTTCTGAACAGAAATTATATTTCAGACAGCTCTTTAAAGTCCTAGAATTGTATGGTTACGAGAGTGAAAAATTTGTTCATGCTGATTTTGGCCTTTTCAAATTTCCTGAAGGAAAAATGTCTACCAGAAAAGGAAAAGTTATTTTTCTTGAAGATGTTTTAGACAAAGCAATTTCCTTGGTTGAGAAAATCATAGAAGAAAAGAACCCTGATTTGAGAAATAAGAACCAGGTAGCAAAGGATGTTGGAATTGGAGCAATAGTTTTTGCAGATCTTAGCAATGATAGAGTTAGAAATATTGATTTTGATTGGGACAGAATGTTATCGTTTGATGGAGAAACGGGCCCTTATATTCAATACACTCATGCTAGAGCCTGTTCTTTGTTAAGAAAAGCTAGTCTTAATAATTTTTCTATAACTCCTAATGTTAATTTTGAAATGATAAACTTAGAAGAAGAGATGGCAATAATTAGATTACTTTATGATTTTCCAAAAATATTAAAGAGGGTTATTAAAGATTATAAGCCACATCACTTGGCGCATTATTTAATTTCTTTATCTCAAGCATTTAATGAATTCTATCATAAATGTCCGGTTATTTCTGAAAAGATTGAGATTGCAAAAGGTAGAATTTTGTTGGTAGATTGTACCAAGCGAGTTTTAGAAATAGGTTTGAATTTATTGGGAATAAAAGCTCCTGAGGAAATGTAAATGGCCACTTTATCAATTTTATGTCAACTAAGTGGAGGCTGTATGGGTTGTTGTGGTCACGATTTTATTTCTAAAGAAAAAATTCTTGAAGCCATCAAATTCAACACCAAAGAATTTAAATTTGTTAATTTGGAAAAAGAGTCTTCTCTTATAAATTTTAGAGATAGGGCCCGTCCTTCTAACCTTCGTCATGGAGTTTGCAGAAACCTAATAAATAAAGATGGCAAACTTCTTTGTCCTTTACACCCTTCACTAAATAAAGGTAAGGAATTAAGGGAGGGGCATTGCGACGTAAATTATCTTTGTAAAACTGCTAAAGAGTTTCAATATTGGTATGAAGAAAAGCAGCAACGCTTTCTCAATTTTATTAATGATAAAAATTTAGACAATGTTTCATATTCAATTAAAATGGATAAGGGTACTTTGTTGAAAGAATTTGAGGAGAAGGAAAAAATGGAGGACTAATAAAATGGACATGATATTTGTTTACGTTACAGCATCTAATGAGAAAGAATCAAAAAATATAGTAAAAACACTTATTGATAAAAAATTAATCGCTTGTGCAAACTTTTTTCCTACAAAAAGTATCTATAAATGGGAAGGAAATTTAAAAGAAGAAGGAGAGTACACTCTTATTCTAAAAACTAAAGAAAGTCTTTTTTCAAAAGTTAAGGATGAAATTGAGAAAATACATTCTTATGAAGTTCCATGTATCACAAGAATTGATACTTTTCCGAACGAGAAATATTTAGTTTGGTTAAGGGAACAATTAATTTAATCCTCATCATCTTGTCCAGGATGTCTAGAAGTAATGACTCTATTACTTTCAATTAAATCTTCTATAGTTGACATTATTTTTTGAGGACTATTAATATCTTTAATTTCTAGAGCGTTATCTCCTCCATGTTTAATAAAAAGGGTTCCATATCCTAAAAATCGTTGCAATCTTCCTTGTTTAATGTTAATATCTGGAACAAATCCTAATGGATGAAAATAAACATTTTTTTTAGCTTGTTTTATTAACCCTTTAACAATTACAATTTTGTCTTCGAGAATTTTATATCTTGTTAAGAAACGTGACATTTCTGCTGAAACAAAGGCGAATACACCAAGGGCCCCAATAAGATATGGCATGAATGAAGGAATTTCAATACCCGCCATTAGAGAAAAACCTACCAACATAAAAAGAAATATCCCACAACTGTATTCAATTAGATATGCTTTCCTCGTTCTTTTTAAGAAAATGGGCTTCCTTTTATCCATATAACAGGCATGTCCTAAATCTTTATATATTTTGCGCGTGTCAAGGGCATATGCCAGAATTACCTGAAGTAGAAACTATTGTGAACCAATTAAAGGAAAAAATAGTTGGAAAAATGGTTAGAGAAGTTCAAATTGTTGATCCAAAGATGATTGATGTAAAGATTAAAGGTAACGTTCCATTCACAATTGAGGATTCTTTTAGAAGAGGCAAATCTATTGTGATGAAATTAAGCGATGGTTTATTTCTTTTAACACATCTAAGAATGACTGGCCATTTTAATTATATTTCAGATTCAGAAGAATTTCAAGGAGAGCATACTGTGGCCAAATTTATTTTTGATGACAATTCCGTTTTAACTCACCACTCCATTAGACGTTTTGGTTCTATCTTACTTCTTTCTAAGGAAGAACTTAATGAGAAATTAGGCAAATTAGGCAGGGAACCTTTGGATGATGATTTTACTTCTTCAGATTTTTGTAACTTGTTACAGAATTTTCCTAGAGCTAATTTGAAAAACAAATTACTTGATCAAAAAATAATTGCAGGGATAGGAAATATTTATGTGCAAGAAGCCATGTATTCAGCAGGAATTCATCCTGAAAGAAAGATTGTGGATGTAGGTCAGAAAAAGTTGGCGAATTTATACCATTCTTTGAGGGACATTCTTTCACTTTCAATAAAAAATAATGGGACAACTGTAGAAAATTTTTCTCATCTTGGAGGGAAAGGTGGTTTTCAAAATTTTTTGAAAGTATATGGCAAGACTTCTTGTCCAGAAAAGCATATTTTGAAAAAAATAGCAATTGGTGGCAGGGGAACTTATTTCTGTCCAGTCTGTCAAAAATAATTTAAAGGCAGTGTATTTCTTTGCAAAGATGTTAAGAAAAATTCTAAAAAAAATAAAGAGGAAGGATAAGGAGAAGAAAGAATATCCTAATCGTTTTTTGAAATTCTATCATCTAAATAAGAAACGCCTTAACAAATATCGTCGTGGAAGTTATAAGAAAAAGAAGAGATTGGGTTTATGTGTAAGATGTAGTAATAAAATTGTTCCAGGAATCGTTTTCTGTTCTTACCATCAAAGAAAGCAGAAGGAATATAATAAGAAGGCACGGCAGAAAGGATAAGTTTTTATTCTCTTAGTACTTTCCTTAATTGGGTGATAAAATGAAATTAACTCCTCCAACGAATGCAACTTTTTGGGCTAGTGGAACTTTGGGTGTTGTGGCATTGGTGCTAGGTTTTTCTAGTGGCTTTACTTTAACTACTTATTTGGCTCTTGCTGGATTAGCATTATTGGTTATTGGGAATCTTTACGAAAAGATATAGAAAAATGGAACCTCCCTTGGACCCTTACGAAAAGTTAAGGAAAAAGAAAAAAAAGAAGAAGAAAGAGTCAGATGACCATCCCGTTCATGAAGAGTATACTGAAATGGGCGATGTTAAAGAGTGAAACTCTTAACTTTCCCAAACTTAAAAACTTCTCCTTTACTTACAATAAAAACTTCAAAATTATCAACTTTCTCCAAGAAAGGACTTAACATCCTTCCCTGCAAAACATCCGTTCCTTCCAACAAAGGATTGAAGCTTGGAACAACAATAAGTTCTTTCCTTTTCCACTTGCCTTTTAGAAAACACTTGTATTTCTCTACTTTACTATTCTCTCTAATACTAATAGCAGGATGTTCATGACCAATAATTATTATTTTGGCATCAGTTTCAACAATTTCATCTCCATGAACAATATGTATCTTGTCTATTCTATAATCTTTAGTTACAACTACATTTTTTTTATTGGTAATTGGTTTTATGATTGGGTCGTGGTTGCCTTGAATGATTATCACTTTTTTACACTTTAACAATAAGAAATCTAAGAAATCAAGGACATCTCTCCATTCTTGGTTTGAAATCCTTCCAAATTCATGTTTTAAATCACCATTAATTATGATTGTCTTTGGAGTAACTTTTGATAGAATTTCTTCTATTTTTTTTATTATATCCTTATACTGAACTTTTGGAACAAGAATTCCTTTTGAACGCAATTCACCTTCATATCCTAAGTGAAGATCGTTCATTATTAGTACCTTACCTTCTTCTATCCATAACGAATTTCCAATGATGGATATGCCTTTAGTAATCTCCATAAGCCCTTTTATTTAGAAATTTTTATAAATCAATTGCTTCTTTTCACTTTTATTGCCCTGGTGGCTTAGTGGTTAGAGCGGACGGCTGTTACCCATTATGTGGGAAGAAACCGTCAGGTCGCCAGTTCAAATATAAAATTGTGTTTTTCCATAGGATGCAGTTTTTCTGAATGTCTGGCCCGGGGCGCTTTTTTACCTTTCTTTATCCTTCAATTACCGAATGATTTATATACTAAAATTATTTTATATAGGATATCATATTGAGGTGATAGTCAATGGCAAAAAAGAGAAGTAGGAAAAATACAAGTTTAGAGATTCATCGAATTGCACATTATACTTTCTTTGCAGGATTACTAATTGCAATCGTTGCGGGTTTATTTAGAAACCTAGTTAGTCCAGAAGTTTTAGTTACAACTTTAGTAATTTTAGGATTTATTGTAGGCTTATTCAATCTAACTGCAAAAGAAACAATGCCTTTCTTAATGGCTTCTGTAGCTTTAATGTTAGCTGGAATAGTTAACTTAAGTTTGATTCCTTACGTGGGGATTTATCTTAGATCTACCTTAAGCAACATCGTTGTCTTTGTTGTTCCTGGAGCAATTATTTTAGGACTAAAGACAATTTGGGAATTAGCTTCAGACTGAAGTTTAATTTTTTCTTTTATTTTTATTTATTCTAATTTTCTTTTTTCGTAAGTTTTATAAATAGAGGTAGAACTATTATTTTAGGGAGTTAATTTAACAAAAAGGGTGATTATAATTAATAAGACTAATTTCACTTGCAGTGCTTGCAATTACAAGTTTGTATGCTATGTTTTTTCTGGATTAAAAGGAGTATATTGTCCTTATTGTCATGGTCGTGTAAACATTTAAATAGAGGGGTTTTATTTTCTAACTATGTATGAATTGTTAAAATTAATATTGTTAAGCATTTTACCTTTCTTAGAATTGAGGGGGTCTATACCTTATGGGGTTTTTGGCACTTCATTGTCTTTAACAACTATTTTTGTAGTAGCGGCGGTAAGCAACATTCTAATAGCTCCTTTTGTGTACCTTTTTATTGACAAAGTCTTACATCTATTTTTAAGAATTAATTTTATTGACAAACTATATCAAAAAAATGTGGTTAGAACTCAAAGAAAAATTCATCCTTTAATGGAAAAATATGGGTTACTTGGGTTAGCAATTTTTATTGGAATTCCTTTACCTGGGTCTGGTGTATATAGTGGTGCTTTAGCCGCCTATTTGTTGAACATAAGAAAAAGAGATTTCATGACAGCCGTAGTTATAGGGGTTTTAGTTGCCGGAGTTATTGTTTTAATTATTTCGGTATCTGGAAACGAATCTTGGCAATTTCTAATTAAGAATTAAATAAATTTACTTTAAACCTAGGGCTTTTTTTGCAACATAATTTGCTAGTGGTGCTGTAAGTAAATCATACATCTGTCCTGGCATTTTGTCCACTTTTTCCCAGAAAAAATCTGTTTTGCTCTCTGGGCCTAATCCAAGGGCTGATTTAACTAAGTATTCTGCTAATGACTCTCTAATTACCATTTATAAGAAAAAATAACCTTTTTATATAAATTTTAGCCTAATCTTTCATCAATTTCTTTTGCCACTTCCTCTATATCAGAAAGGATAGCTAATGTATCTCTTTGAATGTCTTTAATAACTTTTAAGAGATTTGCTTCTCTTAACAAATAACCTTCTTTTTGTCTAATAACAATGCCCGATTCAATTAATTTGTTCAAATGGTGGACTACTGTTCCTCTGCTTAAATTAAGCCTATTCGCAATATCATCAGAGTTTATGGCTTCGTCTCTCTTTGCTTTTCTAACCAATGTTATGAAGACACGAAAACAACTGCTATCTTTATCTCTTTGACTAAATAAACCTAAAGAATTACCAATCCATTGTAAATTTTGGTTAATGTTGTCTGCATTGTTTCTGCGAACCTTAATAATCGTTATTTTTGGAACCATAAGGTCTGGATATTTCGCTTATTTAAAAATATTTTCCAAAAAGTTTATATATTAGTTGGCGTTTAGGCCAACTACGTTGACTTAAAATCAACAAGAAGATTGTTAAAATGGTAAAAACAAAGAATAAACAGGGGAAAAAATCGGAAGATCCTTTGAATGAAATGAAGGATTTGTTGCTTAGAACTCAAGCGAGTTTTGAAAATTATAGAAAACAAACGGAAAAGAGAATGGAAGAAATGCAAAAAATGGCTTCTAGAGAAGTTATTTTACAGGTTCTTCCTCTATTAGACAATTTCAATCTTGCTTTGAAAAACGCCAATTGTAATCCTGAGGAATTCAAAAAAGGTGTTGAACTTATCTATTCCCAATTCTTCAACGTACTTGAAGATAATGGTGTTGAATCTATTAAAACTGATGACGAGATGTTTGATCCCTATTATCACGAAGCTTTGATGAAAATGGCTTCAGATCTTCCTGAAAACATGATTATAGAAGAGTTTCAGAAAGGTTTTCTTCTTAATGGAACTGTTATCAGGCATTCAAAAGTTAAGATAAGTGCTGGAAATGTTGATGAAAAAAAGAGCACAGAAGATGTAGAAAATAATAATTCGGAGGAATAAATAAAATGACAAATGAAAATAATGATAAAAAAGTAAGTGGTGCAACTATTGGGATAGACTTAGGTACAACTTTCTCAGCAATGGCTGTTATGGAAGGTGGTAAACCTGCTATTATTACGAATTCTGAAGGTACCAGAACTACACCAAGTGTAGTACACATAAAAAATGAAGAGATTATAGTTGGACAGATTGCCAGAAACCAAGCTATCGTTGACCCTGCTCACACCATTCGTTCTATTAAGAGAAAGATGGGCTCTAATGAAAAATTGGAAGTGGGTGGTAAGCAATACACCTCAGAACAGATTTCTGCGATGATTTTACAGAAATTAAAAAAGGATGCTGAAGCATACCTTGGTCAACCTGTAACTAACGCCGTAATTACCGTCCCTGCTTATTTTAACGATGCGCAAAGGCAAGCTACAAAAAATGCAGGAGATATTGCTGGTTTGAACGTTCTTAGAATAATTAACGAACCTACCGCGGCCTCTCTAGCATATGGATTAGAGAAAAAGGAAACAGACCATACTATTTTAGTTTTCGATTTTGGTGGAGGAACTTTTGACGTTTCTATATTAGAATTAGGAGATGGAATTTTTGAAGTAAAATCTACCAATGGTGACAACATGCTTGGTGGAGATGATGTTGACGAAGTAATCATGTCTTATTTGATTGATAATTTCAACAAATCTACTGGAATTAATTTAAGGAATGATCCCACTGCCGTTCAGCGTCTTAAAGAAGCTTCAGAGAAAGCTAAAATTGAGCTATCTACAAAAATGAAAGCTGAGATTAGCATTCCTTTCATTACCGCTGATCAAAATGGGCCTAAACATATCAAAGAAGAATTAACCAGAGCAAAGTTTGAAGAACTTATTTCTGATATTTTGAAAAGGTTAGAAGTTCCTGTGAAAAATGCTTTGAAAGATGCCGACATTGATGTAGGAAAAATCCACAAAGTAATTTTTGTTGGAGGTTCCACTAGAACTCCTGCAGTTCAAGAACTTGTCAAGAAAATTATTGGAAAAGATGGAGACAAATCTGTAAATCCTGATGAGGCAGTAGCCGTTGGTGCCGCTATCCAAGCAGGTGTTCTTGCAGGAGATGTCAAAGATGTTCTTTTATTGGATGTAACTCCTCTAAGTTTAGGAATTGAAACTTTAGGTGGAGTATTTACTCAACTAATTGAAAGAAATACAACAATTCCTACAAAAAAATCTCAAGTGTTTTCAACTGCAGCGGATAATCAAACTGCGGTAACAATAAGAGTTGGTCAGGGAGAAAGACCCATGTTTAATGATAATAAACAGATGGGTCAGTTTGATTTGATTGGGATACCTCCAGCTCCTCGTGGAGTTCCACAAGTTGAAGTAACTTTTGACATTGATGCAAATGGGATTGTTCACGTCTCTGCTAAAGATCTTGGAACTGGTAAGGAACAGAAAATTAAAATTACTTCCTCTGGAAACTTAAGCAAGGAAGAAATTGAAAAGATGAAGGAAGAAGCTAAGAAGAACGAAGCTGAAGACAAAATCAAGAAAGAAAAGATTGAAGCTGACAACAATGCTGAAGCAACTCTTTTCCAAACTAAAAAAGTAATGGAAGAATTCAAGGATAAGATTGACGAAGAAACTAAGAAGAAGATTGAAGATGGACTTAAAGATTTAGAGGAAGCAAAAAAATCTGGAAATCCTGAAGAGATTAATAAGAAAATAGAAGCAGTCAATAAAGTTGTCCAAGAGATTGGTACAAAAGTTTACCAAGAAGCAGCTGCTAAGCAAGCTGAAGAAGCTAAAAAATCTGGCGACAAAAAGGAAACTACTAAAAATGGAGAAAAAGTAGTTGACGCTGAGTTTAAGGAGAAAGAAGAGAAGAAATAATTTTTTTCTTTTTTTTTAATTTCAATGATTATCCCCACAGAAAAGCAATGTTTGGACCTTTTTGCAGAATACAAAGTACCAAAAAACATCTTAACACATTGTTTGAAAGTAAGGGAAGTATCAGTTTTCTTAGCTGAAGAGTTGAATAAAGTTGGTGTTTCAGTAAACGTGGCTTATGTAGATTCTCTAGCTTTGTTGCATGACATTTTCAAAGCGGTTTCAATGGATGAGCTTAAACCAAACAAATTTCATTCTTACCAGTTTTCAGAAGAAGAAATTGCCATGTGGAAAAAGTTAAAAGAGAAATATGGTTCAATGACTGAGGGAGATGTTTCTTATGATATTTTGAAATATGAATTTCCAGAGATTGCTTTATCCTTGAAAAGAATAGGTACACCTACCACAGAAGATTTCCCTCTATGGGAAGAAATGATTGTTAAATATGCGGACATTCGTGTTTTCAAAGAAGACATTGTTTCAGCTGAAGAACGTATTGCTTATGTTAGGGAAAGATATCCTTGTGACGAAAAAACTATGCAAGAGTTTATTGATAAAGTAAAAGAACATGAAGAGAAAATATTTTCTAAACTTTCTTATAGTCCCGAAGATTTAAAGGAGAAAAAAAATGCAGGATTTTTGAATCCGCATTCCAATCAGAGTTAAAATGGCAGATAAAGATTATTATAAATTATTAGGCGTTGAGAAAGGTGCAACTAAAGAGCAGATTAAAAAAGCTTACAAAAAGTTGGCTATGAAATATCATCCTGATAGAGCTCCTGAAGATAAGAAAACAGAGTATGAAGAAAAATTTAAAGAAATAAGTGAAGCTGCAGCTGTGCTTGGTGATGAAAAGAAAAGGCAGCAATATGATCAGTTTGGAAGTTCTGCTTTCTCTGGAGGTTCTGGAGGTAGTGGATTTGAAGGATTTGATTTCTCAGATATCATGTCTAAATTTCGTGGTGGTTCTTATGGTGGCTTTGATGATGTCTTTGATCAATTATTTGGAGGAAGAGGAAGGTCCACTAGAGCTAGGAGGGGTAACGATTTAGCTTATGAGTTAGAGATTGATTTGAATGATGCTGCTTCAGGTGTTAAAAAAACGATAAAATTAAACAAATTAGAAAGGTGTGAAGATTGTCATGGGAAGGGCGCTCACTCTTTTGATAAATGCCATCATTGTCAAGGAAGTGGTTATGTAAAAAAAACTCAAAGAACTCCTTTTGGCTTATTTCAACAAACTGGTCCTTGTCCTTATTGTCATAGTAAAGGGGAACTACCAAAAGATTCTTGTGGAACTTGTCATGGTGAAGGATTAGTTAGAAAGAAAAAAGAAATTGAAGTAAGTATTCCTGCTGGTGTTGAAGATGGGATGAGGCTGCGTGTTAGAGGAGAAGGAGAAGTTGGTCCAAACAATGGTCCTAATGGTGACCTTTATGTTATTATTCATGTTGAAGAGCATAAATATTTTGAAAGACATGGTGAGGATTTACATTTAACAATTCCTATTTCATTTACACAAGCAACTTTGGGTGATGAGATTGAAGTTCCTTTAATCAAAGGTAAAGCTTCTTTAACTATTCCTTCAGGAACCCAGTCAGAAACCACTTTTAGAATGAGAGGAAAGGGTATGCCTTCTTTAGATGGTGGAAAGGGAGACCAGATGGTTAAGGTTCATGTTGAGATTCCAACAAAAGTATCTAAGAAGCAAAAAGAATTAATTAAACAACTTGGTGAAAAAAAACCAAGTAAAAGTTTCTTTAAGAAAATATTTGGTTAATTATTTTACAATTCAATTAACTACCATAAATCTGAAAAGTTCTCTGCCATAAACTGGTGAACTCTTTCTTTTGTTTTTCCACCAACTTTGTATGCTCTTATAGGTTCTCCAATGTGGTCCATTCCTAAATTCACAAAATAATCTCCATCGCTTTTAACTCCTGCGAATAGATCTACTCTATCTAGTCTGCCACTTCCTTTGAAAGCTCCGCCGGTATCTCTTACAACTAAAAATCCGTTGTGTAATGAACCATCTGGCAATTCTTCCCCATCTAGCTGAGGTACGTAAAGAACATCTCCATAATTCCAATGGCCTTTTGTCTTCTTAGAAGTGTCTGCTGCTACTGTATAAAATGGAATCACGCATCCTCCTGCACCATCGCCAAGGTCACATTTTGATTCTCTAAATCTGTATTTGCCGCCTTTCTTTCCATCAAATGATACTGTTTTTCCATTCTCTAAATTTCCTGAACCTTCCATTAATAGTGCTCGGTAGAACCTTGTACAAACAGTTTTTATTTTTTTGCCTGTTCTAGTTAATAAGGTAGTTTTTTCTTTTCCATTGTAATGTCTACCACGATATTCTCCTTTACAATTGAACCCTTCTTCTTCCTCAACAAAATAAGTTGTTGGCCGAATCTCGTGTTTTTTAAGATCTTTCCAACCTAGCATATCTTCCATGCATTTGTATCCCTTATAGGTCCATCGTTTAACTGCGTCACGAACATCTACATGCATGTATGAATTTGCAAATCCGATTGCTTTTTTTCTGAATGCATGACGTAACGCTCTTCTTTTTTCTTTCTCAGAACAAGTTGCCTTAACATCAACTGCCCTTCCATCTACATGGCTACTATTAAAAATAATCTTTTGACCCATTTTTCTATAACTTGCTATATTGTATAGGAAACTTCTAAATGCAGAATTAATTTTCATAGGTCCAGTTTTATTTCTAGCTTCTTGTAATAATTCTACCAATTTTGTATCTAATCTAATAAATCTCCAATATCTCTCTTCATTGTGAGCCATATCTAATTGGCCGGTTTTCCATTTTTGTTCTTTACCTTTTCTATGTTTAAACATTAATGAGGAATCTTTCATTACTGCAAATTCTTTTAATTTAAAATTGTCAGAAACCAATTTTTCTAAATCATCTTCGGTAACACGTAATAAGGGGTTCTTTGTTTTATTTGGGTCGTAAAATTCTTTTCCTCTCCCAGTTAAATTGCTATCTTCAACAATTTCTAACTTTAAGCCAGAGGGAAATGTAACATATTTTCCAGTTCCTTTTGCTTCATATGCTGGAGCTTCTGGAACTTTTGGTTTTTTTTCTTTTTCATCATCGTCGCTACATCCGCCAATTAATCCAACTAAGCCACCTTTTAAAGCTAAACCTAATCCAGCTCCATTTAGTCCCATTCTCTTTAAAAAATCTCGTCTATCCATTTTATTTTTTAACTGCTTTGTATATTCCTGCTGCAATTGTGCTGTAAAGAACTGCTTGATATCCTAAATTTCCTAGAAGCATACCTGCTAAAGTTGCTTGAGCTACCGTTCCACCTACTGCTCCAATTACTTTTCCTGCTGTAGGAAATTTATCATTAAATGTTTCTTGAATTGATTTACTATTTCCTAAATCTTTACCTAATTCCATTCCTTTTCTTGGAACGTATGTAATTCCATTTGCTATTTTTTCTAAACTCATTTTTGCCTCATTTATGTTGTTTTTACTGATTTTAAGGGGAACTGGTATATAAATCTTTCTGTTTGTTCCCACTCCTTAGTGATAATAAAAAGGGAAGATTTATAAACTCTGCTTTTCTACAATAAAAAATGGGAAATTTAGAAGAAATTATTAGAACAACTGGAAATGTTGTACTTGGTGGTATTGTAGCTGCAGGTGCCGCTCTTGGTGCAGATTATCTTTTACAAAATCAATCTTCTGGCTTTACAGATCTTGCTCAAATAGGCATTGGAGCTGCTTGGGCCCATTATAGTTTAAAAAATATTGCAACTCACTTTTCAAGAGGAAGAGCTGAAAGAGCCCCTCAAAACACTTTATTTGATAAGGTTACAAATGCCTTAACTTTTCCTGCTTTAACTGCAGCGACTTATTTTTCTGGAAATGGAAAAGCTCACGAACTTGCTTCTAAATTGGGTAGTGTAGTAACTGATTTGTTTCCTAAAACTGCTGCTCCTGAATTGACTAACTTTACTTCGGATTTATCAGAAGCTGGAGCTTATGCTGCACTTGCTGGAACCACTTTATATACTTTAAATAAGTGGGTTGTTCCTGCTGCTTTGAAAGCTAAAGACAGACTTAAAGGAAGATTAAAAGCTTCTGGAAGAAAAGTTGGGGCTGCTGTTGTTAGTTTAGGCACTGCAGCTTTAATCGCTATGGGCGGATATAGTGCCAATAAGGTTAAGGGAAATTTTGGTGCTAAATCTGATTCAGGTTTTTGTGGAGTTGCAACCGAAGGAACTCCTGAACAGAGAGCTTTACTTGATACAATTGCTTGGGCTGAAGGAGTAAAACCCGGCGAAATGGGTTATCGTACTAATTATGGTGGTGGAACTTTTTCTAGTTTTAAAGATCATCCTCGTAAAAAAGTTAGAAAGTGGGGTATTACAAGTAGTGCTGCCGGTAGGTATCAATTTATGCCAAAAACTCATGATGGATTGAAAAAGAAAGGTTATTTTTCATCTGGATTTTATCCTTCTGAGCAAGATAAAGCAGCATTGAAGTTAATCAGAGATGAAGGAGTCACCAAAAAAATTTTACACAATGCTATTAAGAATAAGACTTTTAAGCCTATTGCAAAAAGAATTAACAATATTTGGGCACCAATTCCTGGTAACACTTATGGACAAGGAATGAAAAGTATACCTTCTTTAAACAATAAGCTTCAAGAATGTTATAAAGTTCAGAAAGGCGGCTTATTGAGTAAAGCAGTTGATTATCTGAAAAAGGTTGTTAGTTAATTGGAATAGTTTTATAAATAAACTTCTTTTTTTGTTATTATGGCAAAACCTAGATTTAAACAAAGATGTGCTCTCTGTAAAGAGAATATGGTAATAATGTATTCTACTCGCCAATTTCCCAAATGTGTTGAATGTCACATGAAGGAAATAAATAAACCTGTTAAGGATCCAAAATATAAGAAATTATTGGACATTCCTGAAGAGTTATATCGGAAATCATTATTTTTGCGTAATATCAAGAATGCTTATCTCCGTTTTGACAATTTGACTGAGAAGCAAGTGGAAGCTTTCAAGAAAACGGTTAAAGATTTGAAGGAAGAGAAGGTAGAAGAAAAGTAAGCTAACAATTAACCTTATTACAAATCTTCACCAAAAACCTTATAAACAACCCCTTATCTCATCATAAAACCGTTAACACTACCTTAGGTAGGAGGCAAACATGAATAAAGACGACGTAATAAAAGCACTTGAACAACTTAAGAAGCAGCCTAAACGTAAATTCTCACAATCATACGATTTAATTATTAATCTAAAAAACTTGGTTATTAAGTCTAATCCAGTTGATTTCTTCGTAACTTTACACTATCCAAAGGGAAAACAGATTAAAGTGGCAGCCTTTGTTGGAGCTCAGCTAGCAGATCAAGCTAAACAATTTTGTGACCTTACCATCACCGAATCAGATTTTGAAAAATATAAAGATGCCAAGGAAATTAAAAAGTTGGCCGAATCATATGATTACTTTATCGCTCAAGCAAATTTAATGCCAAAGGTTGCTGCAAAGTTTGGTAAGATTCTTGGAATGAAAGGAAAAATGCCTAATCCAAAATTAGGTTGTGTAGTTCCTCCAAATGCTAATTTAGAAGTTCTAACTAAAAAGCTGGCCTTTTCTGTTCGTATGGTGGCTAAGAAAGCAACCAATTTACAATGTATGGTAGGTAAAGAATCTCAACCTGATAGAGAGATTATTGACAATATTTTAACTGTTTACAACGCTACTGTGAAGCAATTACCTAATGAAATTCAAAATGTCAAAAGTGTTAATTTAAAATTAACTATGGGAAAACCAATAAAAATCTAAAATGGTTAGCGAAAATAAGAAAAAACTAGTACAGGATTTGATAGGCAAGATAAAGAATAATCCTATCGTCGGTTTAGTTAACATGGAAAATCTTCCTGCAAAACAACTACAAAAAATGCGGGCAATGTTAAGAAATAAAAATGTTGACATAGTTATGACCAGAAAGAAGCTAATTGATTTGGCTCTTAAAGAATCACAAAAGGAAGGAATTGATAAACTACAAGAAAAGATTAAAGGAATGCCTGCTTTAATTTTTTCGAAAGAAAATCCTTTCACATTAAACTCAATAATCCAGAAAAATAAATCTGAAGCACCAGCTAAAGCAGGACAAGTCCTACCAAAGGATGTGGAAGTTAAAGCTGGAGGAACTAATTTTGCTCCCGGACCAATCATTTCAGAATTGGCTGCAGTAGGTATAAAAACAAAAGTTGAAGATGGTAAATTAGCTATCATCGCCGATACCATTATTGCAAAAGAGGGAGATGTAGTTTCCCAAAAAATAGCTGAGACATTGAAAAGGTTGGACATTTTTCCAATGGAAATTGGTCTTGATTTGGTTGCTGTATGGGAGAATGGTTTGGTATTTGATGCTAAACAACTATTCATTGACGAAGTAGAATATAGTAATAATTTCACTCAAGCTGCTCAATGGGCTTTTAATTTAGCTATTGAAGCTGCCTACCCAACAAGTGAAACTATGGAACTTTTACTTCAGAAAGCTTTCAGAGAATCTAGATTATTGGGAGTTGAGCAAAACATTATTACTGATTTGACCAGAGAAGAAATTCTCGCAAAAGCTGAACGTCAAGCTCAATCTGTAAAAACAGAAGCAAAATTGTAATCATAGGAGGAATAAAAAATGGAATACATTTACACCGCAATGCTGCTCCACAAAGCAGGAAAAGAAGTTACTGAAGATGCAGTGAAAGCCGTGCTTTCCGCTGCAGGCGTTACTGTTGATGAAGCAAGAGTTAAAGCACTCGTTGCAGCCTTAGAAGGAGTAAACATCGAGGAAGCAATTAAGAATGCTGCTGTTGTAGCACCTGTTGCTGCCGCCGCTCCTGCTGCTGGAGAAGCAAAGCAAGAAGATAAGAAAGAAGAAAAGAACGAA
This sequence comes from uncultured Methanosarcinales archaeon, assembly GCA_964552945.1. Lineage (GTDB taxonomy): Archaea > Nanobdellota > Nanobdellia > Woesearchaeales > GW2011-AR9 > CAZEAB01. Next base: position 74,486 of record CAZKIP010000001.1, on the reverse strand, counting down.
AAAGAAGAGAAAAAAGCTGAAGAATCTGCTGCTGCAGGTCTAGGCGCATTGTTTGGTTAAACATTTTTTTCTTTATTTTTCTTTTTCTTTCTTAAGTACCTTTACATATTTAGTAGTGATATTATGGAATCAGCTAAAGAAGTCGCAGAACTTAAAAAACAGTTTGGATCAAAGAAGAAGGAGTTATCTAAACTACGTTCTGAGCTAAGATCTTTTAATGAAGAGAAGGAAGAAGCTTACCGCTCTTTACGTTCTATACGTGATAAAGTTAAAGATAGAACTACTAAAATCAAGGAATTAAAGAAGGAAAGGGATGAACTAACCAAGAAAGTTAAATCTTTTAAGGGAGAAAGGGAAACCCTCAACAAAGCTGTTAAAGAAAAAGCTTCTTCTAAGAGAACTGCTGAAGAGAAATCTAAGGAAGTAAGAGGCTCTTATAACAAATCAAGGGGTTCTTACGATAAAGATAATAAAGATAATAATCCTCGAAAAATCAAATCAGAAATCGCTCTTTTAGAGAAGAAAATTGAAATTGAAGTTATTCCTTTTACTAAGGAAAAAGAAATAAGGAAAAGAATCAAAGAACTTAAATCAAAATATAACAAACTTTCTGCTCTTGATGTTTCTAAAAAAGAATTAAGTAACCTTTCTGCAGACTTTGCTCAGGTTAGAAGAAAAGCTCAAGACATTCATAAAAATGTTCAGGAAGTTGCAAATCTTTCTCAAGAAAAACATAAAAAAATGAATGAACTTTTTGAAGAAGTTAAACAAATTAGAGAAGAAGAGAAACCTTTGACTGAGAAATACTTACAAATGAAAGTTAAGTATGAATGGACAAAGAAAAAAATTGACGAGTTGAAAAAAGAAATTGATGAACTTTCTAAGGAACTTAAAGAGGATGACCAAAAGAATTTCAAACAACTTGTCAAAGAAAAAACTGATGAAGTAAAAGAGAAAATCAAAAAAGGTAAGAAATTAAGTACCGAAGATATTCTTGCTTTCCAAGCTTCTGAATCTAAAGAGTAATTGTTCTTATTTTTGTTATCATTTTATTGTTAGTATATTATTGTATTCTTTCAAGAAGGTCCGCTTTTGATACAACCCCTTTTATCTCTCCTTTTTCAGATACTAGGAGTATGGAATAATTCCTTAAAAGTTCAGATAATGTTCTGAAACCAGCTGTTAAAGAAACAATTGGGGGGGCTTCTTCCATAATGTCTCCTGCTCTTAGAGAAGAAGACCTTCCTTGGTGATCAAGAACTTTTTTTAGAATGATACTTTCAGTTATAATCCCACAAACTCTATTTTTAGTTGATAAAACTGGCACTTGAGAGATACTTTTATCTTTCATGACTTTTACAATGTCTTTAAGTTTATCATTTATTTTCACAAAGAATACCTTTTTACTCATAATATCTTTTGCTTTCAACTCTTCCTTTTCTTGTAATTCTTCCAACGCTTTAAAGATTTTTTTAGCTTTACTATATGTTGGTTCTACTTTTCCCGATTCAATTTTAGCAATTAAACTTTGGGAAACTCCCGCGTGAATTGCCAACTCTTTCTGGTTCAATCCATACTTTTTTCTCAGAGATTTTATTTCTTCAAGGTTTCTCATATTGTCTTTTTTGTGTTAGTATTAATAAAACTTTCCTTATAAATATTCCTATGGGAATATTCTTGTCAAGAGTTTTTAAATATCTTTTAGTTAGAAAAAGAAAAAACTTGGAGGAATTAATATGGGAGATCCGTTAGTAAAATTGTTGAATGATAAAAGTATAAGACATCACTTGGAAAGGAGATCTGAAAAAGGTTTGGCCCCTGCATATGGTGCTATCCTTGGTCTGACTGGACATGCTCAAGTGGAATGTGCTCTAGGCCATGTTAAATGGGCTGTTGAACAGATGAAAGAAGGAACTGAAGATTATCAAAGAGTGAATACTTTATTTGATGAACTTAGAACAAGCCCACAATTTGAATCCTATTTTAGAGGAGCAATTACTGCTAATGGTTCTGTAAGTGTAGGCGGAAGAAAGTCTCCAGGGTATTGTAACAGAAATGGAAGAATGTTAACTACAGACTTTTATCCAACACAATAGTTATTTTGAAGAATTTAAAATTTAATAAAAGAATAAAAATATTAATTATAAGTGGAGGAATAATAAAATGACAAACAAACAAGAAAAATATTTTTTTACCTCAGAAAGCGTCTCTGAGGGTCACCCAGACAAAATTTGTGACCAAATAAGCGACGCAATCTTAGATGCAATGATTAAAGAAGATCCCGAATCAAGGGTAGCAGTGGAATGTTTCACTAAAACAGGATTTGTAGTTGTAGGTGGAGAAGTTAAAACAAAAACCTATGTAAACATTCAAGAACTAGCTCGAAAAGTCATTTTAAATATTGGTTACAACAAACCAGAGTTTGGTTTCGAAGGTTCAACTTGTGGGGTTCTTGTAGCTATTTCAGAGCAATCTCCAGACATCTCCCAAGGAGTTGATGAAGGGACAGGATTACATCAAGAGCAAGGTGCAGGTGACCAAGGATTAATGTTCGGATATGCCTGTGACGAAACTCCTGAACTCATGCCCCTATCTTTGGTACTTTCACATAAATTGGTACAAAGACTTGCCAACATTAGAAAAAGAGGGGAATTATGGTACTTAAGACCTGATTCAAAATCCCAAGTTACCATTGAATATGAAAAAGGAAAACCAAAACGGGTTGATGCAGTTGTAGTTTCAACTCAACATCATCCAGATGTAGGTCTAGAAACTATCAGAAGAGATATGATTGAGAAAGTTGTTAAACCAATTTGTCAGGAATGGATAGACGATAGTACCAAATATTTCATTAATCCTACTGGAAAATTTGTCATCGGTGGCCCTGTTGGGGATGCTGGATTAACAGGAAGAAAAATTATTGTTGACACGTATGGTGGCCATGGTCGTCATGGGGGAGGTTGTTTCTCTGGAAAGGATCCAAGTAAAGTTGATCGTTCGGGAGCATACTATGCAAGATATGTTGCAAAAAATATTGTTGCTGCTGATTTGGCAGAAAAATGTGAGGTTCAAGTTGCTTATGCAATTGGAGTAGCTGAACCTGTCTCCATTTTGGTGAACACTTTTGGAACAGGAAAACTTTCTGATGAAAAAATTGCAGATTTGGTAAGGAAGAATTTCAATTTCCGTCCAAAAGCGATGATTGAGCAACTTAATTTGAAACGTCCAATCTATCAGAAGACTGCTGCTTATGGACATTTCGGAAGAGATGATCCTGATTTCACGTGGGAGAAAACCGATAAAGTAGAATCTTTGAAAGGAGGGTTGAATGTGGATTCTTCTGTTTCATCTGCTCCTAGTTCTTCAACTACAGAGTTTGCCAAGGATGACTTTTTGCAAAGTGAGAAAAGCGAAGAAAATAAAGGAGATGATAAGGATCTCCCACCAAAGATGAATATTCCCTATTAATTTTTACCTTTTTTATTATTTTATATTTTTATGTCCTCTTTACCTATACCAAAAGCTTTATATTCTTTAAAAAAAACATTTGCTCATGGTAGATGAAAGTGCACTTACAAATCAAATCTCAGCTATGGAAGGCTGGGCAATTAAACTTCTAGATCAAATTCATGAATTAGAAGGTTCTCCAAACCTCAGAGGGGTTTCATCGGCGCTAAAACTTGCGCGTAATGTTAATTTACAAGGACGTAAGCTTGAATATCGTTCTTCAGGTCTTAAAAAACTTCCTGATATGCAGTTAGTCAAAGATTTGCGTCATAAAATTACTGAAGCTAGGGCTGCTGCTCAAGTAGTTCAAGGAAAGGTTGAAGATTTAGAACGCCATGTCAAAGATCCTAAATTTGAAGTGAAAAAACTTGCTAAACTTGCAGATGCACGTAAAAATACTATCTCGATGATTCACACGCTTCATGATGCCCTTGCATTAAGCAAAGCTGAACCTTGGGTTGATGCCAAAGAACTTGCAAAATCTAAAAATAAAGAGGCTTTTGTTATGTTACTTAAGGGGGAAGATTATTATTCCCGTTTTAATGTGGCTCAAAGAAGGAATTTAAGAAACCACATTTTATATTTACAAAAAGAGCATGATTTCAGTGGAATGGACTTACGCGGTTGCGATTTTGAAAATATCAGTGGAGATGATTTGAAAATTTCAAGCAAAGGTTCAACTTTCAGAGGTACAATTAATTTAAGTAAAAGTAAAATCTATGGTGACTCAATGGTTGGTACTCTTGAGCAAACAGAGGTTATGAGTGAGTCTAGGCATGTTTCACCAAAGTTAAATTTAAAAGATGCAGATGCGCGCGGATGCAAATTTAGTGGAAAATTTCTTGAAATTTCAGCTGAAAAAGCAGATCTTCGTGGATGTGAACTCTCAGGATATTCTTTCAAACTTCGTGCTACAGAGGCTGATTGTCGTCATATAAAAATAAAAAATGTCGATGGAGTAATTAGTTTTGATAAAGCAAAACTTTCTGGAGCCCTTTTTGAAGATTCCAAACTAAGGCCATCCTCCTTTGACTTTAGGGGGGATTGTATTGATGCTAAGCTAGATGGTGCTAAAATTATAAATTGTGAGTTTTCTGGACAGAATTTTAATGATGCAAAATTCAAAAAAAGTGTATTTGAAAATGTTCATTTTTATGGCTGTCGATTTAAAGATACAGATTTCAAAGGTGCAACTCTTGAAAAGGTGTCTTTCGATGATTGTTCTCTTGAAAATGCAGAAATTTCTGGATCTAAAGGAATTAAAATAAGACGTGAGTCTAGTTTAAATGATGTTAAACTGATTAATTGTGAGTCTACTACTTTTACTAGTTCAAGGCTAAACTCTGTTTTAATATCTGGTGGTTCCTTATATTTTAGGTTATCTGGTACTCTAAATAATGTTGATTTTTCAAATGTTAGTGCTACAAATTTTCATGTTATTAATTGTGATATTAAGGATAGCACTATAGGAATTTCCTGTTCTGGTAATAAACAGTTCTATAACTGCAACTTGATTAATGTAACCTTCCCTAGGGTTTCGTTAAAGACTCCTTCGTTTCTTGCCGGAGCTAAATTTGAAAACTCACAATTAATGAACATCAATCTTAATTCATTAAATCTTAAAGAAGTAAAATTTAATACTTCGGAACTTTTTTCTTTTAATTTCTCTGGTTCTAATTTGGGAGGGGCAATTTTTAATGATTCGAGGCTTAAGAACATTAATTTTGCAGGTACAGATTTAACTTCTGTTAATTTTATGGGGTCCAACTTATCTGAAGTAGACTTTTCTGGTGCTAACCTTACTGGCGCAGATTTTCTTAAAGTAAAGGGATTAACCAGCACAATGTTAGCTAAAGCTGGGACCACCGAGAATTTACAACATCTTCCTGCTGATTTAATTAGAGAAACGACGATTGCACCTATTGAAGCAGAAACTCCTACAAAACCTGCGGCTTCTAAACCAGAAGATAAACCGAAGAAAGTTGGATGGTTTCATTGGGGAAGAAAATAATAATTTAATTTTTACCTTTCAATTTTTACCTTTCTTTTCCAATTCTCTTAACCACATTAAACCTATCTTAATCATCATTTTGTTAAACTTGTCAGAAATCTTGTAGGTTTTCTTATACAAATCATATTGAATAAGCCCCATGCCTCTCATAGGTGTAAGAATTCTATCATAAAACTGTCGCTTATTGTAAGACATTCTTTGCTCCTTAGCTAAAGGAGATTTACCCTTCTCTTGAATTATGGCTTTACCTTCATGCAATGCAGTAGCAAAGAGACTCATCTCAGTTTTACCTATCTCTCCGTCATTTTCCCACATGTATTTTATGAGCATTTTTCCAACCATTTCCTGCTGCTCAGTAGCGAAAATTATCTTGAATATGTCCTCCGGCAAATTAAACTGATCAAAGAGAATAACCATAGGTGTGAAAAAAGTAATTTAATATATAAATATTACGTAAATGTATACTGGAGTATAGTAATTCTTACCGGAATCTTTATAAATAAACCTCGTACTGAAGGGTTTATGGGAAGAATTAAAACAAGTCATGTAAAAAGGAAAACTAAAGAACTTCTTAAAACTAGAGGCGAGTTATTTTCAACAGATTTTAATGAAAATAAAAAGATTACTTCTCAAAATACTAAGATTGTCAGTAAGAAATTAAGAAACATTATTGCTGGGTATATGTCCCGTCTTAAAAAGAAAGAGCAATAAATTTAGTTTTAGTGAAGAATTATTTAGTGGTGATAAAAAATGGTTGACGATAACTCTATTCTTGTGGGTAACAAACCTTTTATGAATTATGTAACTGGTGTGGTAATGCAATTTACAACAAAAGGTGCTAATGAAGTTGTTGTAAAGGCTCGAGGCAAGTTAATTACCCGTGCCGTAGATATTGCTGAAGTTTCAAAAAACAGATTTTTAGATAAGAAAATAGATGTTAAAGATGTTAAAATCAGTAGTGAAGAATTTGATAATAAAGAAGGTAAAAAAGTAAGAGTAAGTAATATTGAAATTACCCTAAAAAAAATATAATCTCACTTCTTTTTTTTCTTAGTTGCTTTCTTTTTAACCGTTTTTTTCTTAGCAGGTTTACTTACAACTTTCATCATTTTTTTTAATTCAGATTCAATAACTTTTGCTACTTTTTTCCCTGAACGTTCAGCTTCACTATAAATACTTGAAACCATTTTTTTCCCTTCTTTAGGGTTAATTTTCCCTTTCTTAACAAGGTCTTTAACCATCTTTTCAGATTTATCTTTAGCAAAAGCTGCTAGTCCTACGCCTATCATTAAACTCTTTTTTATTATCTCGTCTTTTTTCATTTTTTACCTCTTAATTTTTCTTAAAAATTGTTCTTTTAATTAACCATAAACCCATTACCCCTGCGATCGAAAAACCCGTTCCATAATAGTAAGCAGATCTATCTGTCATCATTATTAGTGCTGAAGCAACGATTAAAGCTGCAATAATAAACCCTAGGGAAAGATTTCCAGATGAATGTTCCAATTCCAAATTTAGTTTTTTAATATCATTATCTTCAACGTCAATAGTCATTCTGAAATCTTTTGCTTTTTTCAGAATTGCATTGAAATTTTTTGGAAGATTTTCTATTAGTTCTCCATAATCTACCAATTTACTTCTTGTTTTATCATAAGCTTCATTAGCGAAGAATTTGTAGTTTAGTAATTTTTTAAGAATGATTTTAGTTTCATTATAGAAGGAAAAATTAGGAAGATAGCGTAAACCAAGACCTTCTATGGTGGCTAGAGCTTTTCCATAAAGTACAAAATCTGTGGGAATTCTTAATCTATGTTTATAGGCATTGGTCAAAGTTTCTCTGATGAAATGACCAACCAACATGTCACTTTGAGAAGCACAATAAAACTGTTCAAAAATATCTCTTACATCTTCTGTGAACTCTTCTTTATTGACATCATTATCGGGGTTCATTCTTAGAATAATGTTTACTGCTTCTTCATGGTCGTTGTTAACGAAAGAATAAAAGAGATCTAAAGCATAACGTCTTAGTTTTTTATCAAAATGTCCTAGAATTCCGAAATCAACCATCCCTATCTTGCCATCTTTTAACACCAAGATATTTCCTGGGTGGGGGTCAGCGTGAAAGAACCCATCAATAAAAACTTGTTTCAACATAATAAAATATCCATTTTTGATAACTTTTCTAATATTAAGTTTTTTCTTTTTTATTCTTTTAACATCATGAAGAGGTATCCCTTCTAGAAATTCCATTACTAAAACTTTATTGGTAGTTAATTCAGAATATATTTTGGGTATTTTTAGAATTTTACTATCTGCAAAATTTTCAGCAATTTTTTCAGCGTAATGGGCTTCAATCTTAAAATTTAATTCTTTAATGGTCCATTTTTCAAATTCACGAACTAAATCTCTTAAAGCATAAAGTTTGAATTCTGGAAGATGATTTTCCATCAACCTCACAATTTCATACATTATTTCAGTATCTTCTTTAATTTGATTTTCAACTCCCGGTCTTTGAACTTTAACCGCAACAACTTTTTTACCTATTTTTGCTTTGTAAACTTGGGAGATGGAGGCAGAAGCTACTGGTTTTTCTGGAAAGAAAGTAAAAACCTTATCAAGGGGCTTTTTCAATTCTTTTTCAATAATCTTTTTTGCTTCTTTGAAAGGGAAAGGGGCAACTTTATCCTGCATTTTTTCAAATTCAGTGATGAACTCTGGTGGAACTAAATCTGAACGTAAAGATAGGAGCTGACCCAGTTTAATGAATGTGGGCCCTAATTTTTCGAAAGCTTGCCTTAACCTAATTTGATGGTCTATAGCTTTTTCTTTTGCAATCTTTGTTTTGATTCTTTTATGAAAAGGAAGGTGACCATGTAATTTTATTTTTGAAATAAAAAAACCAAATTCTTCTTCAAAGAAAACGTGAACTATCTCTTTCAACCTTTCTCTATGCTGTTGTTTCTTGAAAAATTGATATAAACTCATTCCTACCTCTTTTTTGATTTATTAAGGTAGAAAAGGCAATGGAGTTTTTTAAAGTTATTGTTTTACCAAAAATGTTTTACTATATTCAAGACTAAGCCATAAAAAAGCAGAATGTTTTTAAATGGGTTACTTTTCTAGTAATTTAATGGCTAAAAAGGATAAATCTGAGAAAAGTACGGCATCTACTGCCAAAAAAACTAATAAAAAAACCACTAAAACAACTTCTAAAACAAAGAAAGATGCTCCAGTGGTGCAACCAGAATTAAATTTAGCGTTAGTTGGACATGTTGATCATGGAAAAACTACTTTAACTGAACGTCTAAGTGGTAAGTGGACAGATACTCATTCTGAGGAACTTAAGAAAGGAATTACCATCAGATTAGGATACGCTGATTTTTCTATTAACAAATGTGAAAAATGTGATTATTTCACTTCAAAAGACAAATGTATTAAATGTAACGGGGAAACAGCTTTACAAAGAAAAATCTCTCTTGTAGATTCTCCTGGACACGAGTCTTTGATGGCCACTATGTTAAGCGGTGCCGCAATTGTTGATGCTGCTCTTTTATTGGTTTCTGCTAATGAAAAATGTCCTCAACCTCAAACAAAGGAACATGTAGTTGCTTTACAGATTTCTGGAATAAAGAACATCATCATTGTCCAAAATAAAATTGATCTGGTGAGTCATGAAGAAGCTCTTAAAAATTATCAACAGATTAAGGATTTCATTTCAACAACCGATTATAAGGACGCTCCAATAATTCCTATCTCTGCTAGAGCAAATGTTAACATTGACGTTTTATTTAAGGCAATTGAAGAATTTATTCCTTCTCCTAAAAAAAGTAAAAGTGATGCCCCTATCATGCTGGTGGCTCGTTCTTTTGACATTAACAAACCAGGAATTAGACCAGAAGGTTTAGTTGGTGGAGTTTTAGGGGGGACCGTTAAACAAGGCGTTTTTAATGAAGGAGATGATGTTGAAATTTGTCCGGGTTATATGGTTGAAGAAAAAAACAAGAAAGTTTGGAAACCACTATTTACTAAGATTGTTAAAATTTTTGCCAGTGGAAAACCTGTTAAAAAAATTCATTCGGGTGGAAGTATGGCTTTAGGAACAACTCTTGATCCTACAATCGTTAAATCTGATTCCTTGGGTGGTTCGTTAGTTGGGCTTCCTGGGAAACTTCCAAAGTTACATTATGAAATTACTATTGATACACATCTTTTAGAAAAAGTTGTGGGAACTAAACAAGAGGTTGAAGTCAAACCTTTAGCTAAAGGAGAAGTTCTTATGTTGAATGTGAATGCAACCGCTACTGTTGGAGTAGTGCTTAATCCTTCTAAGAAAAACACTTCTTGTCATTTAAAGAAACCTATCTGTGCAAATGCAGGGGATAGAATTACTATTTCAAGAAGGGTTGGAGACAGATTTCGATTGATAGGTTATGGAATTTTAAAATAAAATTCCAAATCCTCGTCTACGACTGCGGTTACGGCATCTTGAAATTATGTTGGAACCATCATTTATTTTTTCTAACCATAGAATTAACGTAAATAATATAAACTTCTTAATTTTTATTCTTTTATGAAAGACAAAACAGAATTAAATCTATTACTTTATTTTACGATAGGTTATCTTCTATTTTTTACAATCCTTTCAATTGTTAAAGGCAATTACGAGTTCCTATATTATAGTTTTATAATGGCCGTCCTTATTCTTATTGTTGGTCTTTATCACAAAAAATTACACTTGAGTAAAACTCTTCTTTTTGGATTAACTCTTCTTGGTTTGATGCATATTCTTGGAGGGAATGTTCATCTTTTCGGAGTAAGGCTTTACGATTTATGGTTAATTCCAGAAATTTTTAAGTATGATAATCTTGTTCATGGGTTTGGAATTTTTTTGGCAACTTTAGTGGCTTATAATTTACTTCGCCCACATTTAGATGTGAAAATGAAACACAATCCCTATTTTCTTTCATTAATTTTAATTTTGATAGCTATGGGGATAGGCGCTTTTAATGAAGTCCTTGAATTAGGTGCAGTACTGTTCCTTAATGCTGGCTCAGGTGTTGGAGATTATATCAACAATGCTTTCGATTTATTTTTTAATTTGATAGGTTCAGTAATTGCTTGTGTATTCATTATAAGATATCATTTAAAGAATGCCTAGAAGTTAACAAAAGAAACTAAATTATTATTTATTTAAAATATTATTATTATTATTGTTATTATTATTTATGTTTTTTAATTACTTTTCTCAGCAAACCTGGATAATTAGTAATTATTCCATCTGCTCCAAGAGAAAGAGCTTTGAAAATAGATGTAGCATCATTAAGAGTCCATAAATAAACTTCTGCTCCTTGTTTCTTAATTTCTCTAACAAAATTATCTACAAAATATTTATTTATAAAAACATCATCTATAGAGAAGAACGAAATTTTATATTTTTTAATGAATCTATTATAATATTTATTTAGGAATCTATGTAGAAAAGAGAAAATTACCACAAACCCCAATTTAATGTTAGGGTTAATTTTACGAAAATTTTTCAAGATTTTTCTATGGGATGAATGGATCCAAATTTTGTTTTTATGCTTAGATTTACTAATAATTTCTTCAACCAACTTCTCATTTCCCTTAACTGATAATTTGGCTTCAACAATAATATGGGTTCTACCTTTTATGAACTCTATGGCTTCTTTAAGGGTAAGGATTTTTTCTTTTATTTTACCAAGGCCATAATTAAACTTTCTTAGTTCTGATAAAGTCATCTTATGCACAAAACCGGACCCATTAGAAGTTCTGTTAACTCTGGCATCGTGGATAACTACTACTTTTTTGTCTTTTGTTACATGAATATCCAATTCTATGGCATCTGCTTTAGAATTAATCGCTTCAAGAAAAGCACCTTGGGTGTTTTCTGGAGCTACAGCGCTTGCTCCTCGATGTGCTATATCTAACATTTGTTACCTATTGCCTCTGTAATGGGAATTATTCTTCCGTATATAAAATGTTTCTAAAATGTTCTATAAAGCGTAGCTGACAACTATGAAAATTAAAAAAAAAGGATGGGCCTGAGGAGACTTTCAAAGTGATGCTTTATTCTAACATCAATATTTGAACCCCCGACCTCTGGCTAGCTTAGCTGCTCTTGAGTTTTTTGAATTGATTCAAGAGCGGTCATATAAGACTTACGCTTCCCTAAGGAATCAGCGCTCTAGACCAGACTGAGCTACAGGCCCACTAATTGCACAAGATTGACCCTCTTTTTAAATATTGCCATCATAAACAAAAATGCTGAGCTTATTCTGGCAGGAAATCGAAACATTTATATAGTCACTCTTCAGTAGATACAAAAGAAATAGTGGAAATTGCTCTTTTATATATAAATGAAGCTAAAAAAATAAATTTTCATTTATAAAAGAAGGCAAAAATAGGAGTTTTTAACCAAAAAATTACTACAAAAACATAAACTAATAAACAATTAACAGAGGCAAAAATGAATCTTAATCAAGTAAAAAAGCTCATGGATAGGAAGAAAAACTCCCGTAAAGGTCAAAATGGCCATACTTTGATAATTGGGGGCTCAGAAGACTACGTAGGCGCACTTTCTTTAGCTGGATTGGCTGCATTGCGTTCTGGATGTGATCTTGTAACAATCGCAAGTTCTGACAAAGTTTCTTGGACCGTTAATAGATACGCTCCAGATTTAATAACTCATAAAATTAAAGGTGCAAATATTTTTACTGTGAAAAATGCCAAAGAAATGGCTAAACTTGCAGACAGATTCGATTCTATTTTAATTGGTTGTGGAATGACCAGAAAAGCTGACAAATTCAATCAATATTTTATTAAAAGATTTCAAGGATTAAAAGTTGTTGACGCTGACGCTTTAAAATCAATGACTTTCAAAGATTTTGAAAATTCTATTATTACTCCTCATGAAACAGAGTTAGAAATGATGCTTGTTAATAGTGGAAAAGAATTTTTACTTCCTAAATTAAGGAGAGCTAACGCTAAAGAAAAAGCTGAAATTCTTCAAGGAAATTTAAGATATTTTTTACAAAATAACAACGTTCTTTTACTAAAAGGATCAACCGACATAATTATTTCAAGAAATAAAGTTGCATTCAATCGTTCTGGTAATCAAGGGATGACTAAAGCTGGAACAGGAGATGTTCTTGCAGGTCTTGTAGCAGGTTTTTTAGCTAAATCTCACGATTTATTTAAGAGCGCAGCTGCAGCAGCTTACATCAATGGTTTCATTGGCGATAGACTTCTTAAGAAGAAAAAAGGTTATTCTTTCATTGCCTCTGATGTTGTTCATGATTTGCTTAAAATCAATTCATTGATGAAGTCTCAGAGTCGAAGAAGGAGTTAATATTATAAACTCTTTTTGTTTTCCTTATTTTAATGGCAAAAAAGAGGTCTGTAAAAAATTCTAGAAAATCTTCTAAAGTTAAGGTTACAGATGAAGATAAAATTGATTTAAAATTAATGGCTAAAGGAGAAAAATTAGAAGATTCTATAATTCGGAAAGTTCAAAAATATTTACATTTACATATGGATAATTATGGTTCTTCACATGGAAGGAGAATTGAAGGAACCCTCTTTTTCCTCAACTTTTTGGCTATAGTCCTCTTTGTTATAGATACACATAACCTTTCTGACAAAGCACACCATTTTTTGTTTATCTCGGAAGTGGCTCTTGTAGGCGTCTTTATAATTGAATATGCAGTTAGAATGTGGGTGGCTGAAAGAAAAGTTAAACATTTTTTTAACATTTATAGTTTGATAGATTTGGTAGCAATTTTACCTATAATGGTGAATTTCTTAAACTTAACTTTCCTGAGAATATTCAGGATTTTACGTTTATTTAGAATTTTAAGAATCTTACGTTTCCAACGTATTTTTAAATCGAAAGATACTATGTTTGGAACTCTTAGTGATTCTCAATTGGTAATAATAAGGATTGTTCTTACCGTGTTCACCATCGTATTTGTTTCCTCCGGATTTATCTGGGCGGTGGAGAATAAGATTAATCCAGGAGAATTTGGGACAATCTGGCACGCTTTATACTTCTCTATTGTAACCCTTTCAACAGTAGGTTATGGTGACATTACTCCTTTATCTGCTCCTGGAAGGGCCATTACCGTATTAATGATTTTGTCTGGGATTGCTTTGATTCCTTGGCAGCTAGGAAAGTTGGTTAAAATCTTGTTTGTATCTGGAAGTAAGACTGAAATTAAATGTCCAAAATGTGGCTTAATGGATCATGACAGGGATGCTAAATATTGTAAGATTTGTGGTACTATAATTAAAGCTAGAATTAAGAGAAATAAGGATAGGCCTTCTATAGAAGATGCATAAATTTCTGTTTTTAATCCTTCCAACCGGTAATTATAATATATTGCCAGAAAACGCTTTTCTTTCTCGTTACTTCAACTTCAAATCCTGCTTTCTTAAATAAATCTTTTAACATTTTATCGTTTTCAATCCAAGCAACATTTGGAATTAAGTAGAAAAATTTATCGAAATCAACGAATATTATCTCTCCTCCTTTTTTAACAAACTTTCCAAGGCCAGTTAAAATGTTTAGAGGTTTTTGCATATAAGATAATCTTCCCACCGAGATAACTCCATCAACTTGCTCTGGAATTTTAAGGGCAAAATGATGTAAACTAGGGTCGTGGAAAACTTGGATATGTGGTAAATGTTTGGTTTTTTCTTTAGCAACCTTAACTTTTTGTTCGGATAAATCGGTAGCATAAATTTTTCCAGTTTCAGTAACTAAAGGAGCCATTTTTTTTAGCATGGTTCCTCCTCCACATCCATAATCGAGAATTATTTTTCCTTTAAGTTCTTTCATTTCTTTAAGAATTTTTTTTCTGACGGTGAAAGGAAAGATAAGTCCTTCTAAAGAAGTTGTAATTGTAGACAATCTATCGGTAACACCAACTATTGATTTCTCACTATAGAACATTTCTACCATGAAATAGAAAGGTAAACCTAAGAATAGGAATGAACCAGCTAATTTCATAATTGTCCAAGCCACTCTAGTCTCTATCATCATCCAATTGGTAACTAAACCAGCAACCACTACCGCAAAAATAATTGGGCCAATATATCCCAATGGTGCTTTGAAAGGTCTTTCTAAATGGGCCTCTTTCTTTCTTAGAATGGGCACGGTGAGAAATATCATCACCAACATTAGTAAACTTAAGAGAATGTAAATGAGATATATTGTTCGATAGGAATCCTTCCATTGCATCAATTCTCCTCTGAAAATAAACCACGAGAAAAGTCCTACCATAACTGTTTGAAAATAAACGGCTCTGTAAGGGGATTTATGTTTTGGATGAAGGACGGCCAGATGTTTGATAAACAATTTATCTTTAGCCATCGCTTGTAACAATCTTGAACCGGCTATAGGCCATGCCGCAGCCGCTCCCACGATAACTAGATACATCCCAAAAATTAGAATGGTTTGACCTTTTTCTCCTAGAGTATTGAGGGCTTGAATAGCGAAAGGACGTAAATCATTTACATAATCTTGATGACTTACCGTTCCAAGAGAACTTAAGATGTAAAGGGTCATAATAATTCCACATATAACGGTTCCAGCAATTATTACTCTATGTAATTTTTTAGGTTCCCTTGCTTCGTTAGCCATATATGTTAATGCTTCGAAACCAAAAAAGGCTTCACTGATTAAAAGAAGGGAGAGAGCTAAACTAGATAGTAAAGGCATTCCTTTTTGCAAAAAGAAAGGTTTCATGAGAGAAATATCAAAAGAACTGGCAAACTTTCCAGTGAGAAGGGCTGGAACGCTAATGAAGGAAGGAATAATCATTGCTAAAACAACTAATGTTGCGATAACTCCAAAAGCTAGTAACATGGTAGCTCCTGCGTCTATCCCTCTGAAAGCCATGAAATTTAGAATTAAAATCCAAATTACTGCAAAAATAATTTGTAAATAGAAAGCAGAGGTTGTTTGTTCCGGAATAAAATATTGTGCTGCAGCAACTATGTTTAAGGCCATCCCAAAATTTCCGGCAATCCAAATAGTCCATCCAGCAAAGAATGATCCGAAACGGCCATAGGCTCTTTTACAGAATTCATAAGTTCCACCGGAAGTAGGATGGAGTGTTACTAATTCACCAATATAAAGCATCATTAAGGAAGCTCCAATAAACAGAATTATCCAGGCAATTATAGATGCTGGGCCTGAACTTATTACTCCCAAACTTGGCAGATAGAATAATGAAGAGCCTAAAATTGAGTTAATGATGATGAAAAGTAAAATTCCGTAACCTAATTTCTTTTTTGAAGTAGCTTCTCCACTTTCTATGATTAAAGGCTCTTTTTTTGTGCCAACTTTTTGTGTTGTTGCTACAGTTTTAGTTCCAGAAGGTGGCTTGTTTGCCGGTGCTGCATTTGGGACTGCTTTCGGTGTAGGTTTAAGATTACTTGAATCTGATGTAAACCATCCCCAGAATTTATCTAAATCCATCGCAACCTCTTTTTAAGAAGAGTGCTTTTTTCTTTTATAAAACTTCCTCATTCATAAAATTTAAAAATGCCTCTTGAAACTATTATCTCATGTTTACAACTCAATTATATCAATACCCTAGCTATCTTGTAGCAATTATTGTTTTAATTTCTTTATGGTCAGTTTTTTGGAAAGGCTTTGCGTTATGGTTCTCAGCTAAAAATAGGCAACTACCTTGGTTTATTTTTCTTCTAATCTTTAACACCGCGGGAGTACTTCCAATAATCTATTTAATTTGGTTCAAACCAAAATCTAAGAAGAAAAAGATTGTTGAGGAAGAATTTGTTGAAATTATTAAAGAAGAACCAGCTGTTGAGATTGTTAATAAACCTGTAAAGAAAGCTGCAAGTAGACCTGTTAAAAAATCTGTTAAGAAACCGGTTAAAAAGACAACTAAAAAAACTTCTAGAAAAAAGAAACGTTAAAGACTTTCTATTTCTATTTTTCCTTTCTTTACTTTTATTGCATATTCTTTTTGATCACTAAATTTAGCAATTTGATTAGCAATCACAGGGAGGATAATTCTTTCTCCTCTGAATGTTAATGAAGTAACTATCTGCTGGAAATGTCCCTCTTCTAAATCAAGTTCTTGCATAACTTTTTTTGCATCAGTCTTTTTCTGCTTGTTTACAATTTCAGAAGTTTTTCTTGCCAAATATTTAGCAATTTCATCAGCGACATCAATAGTCGAGACAGATTGTAATCCTTGTAATCCTGGAGAAACATTTGCTTCTATTACAAGTGAACCTCGATGACTTTGTAAAATATCAACTCCGCAAATTTCTGCTCCTAAAGCTTTAGCAGTTTTCAATGCTACATTTGTCGCTTCTCTACTTAGTAAAACTTTTTCAGGTGTTCCACCAGCATGAGTGTTGGCTCTTTTTTCTCCCATTTCTGCTTTCCTTTTCATAGAAGCTACCACTTTTTCACCTACAACTAAGGCTCTAATATCACTTCCACCGGTATCAATAAATTCTTGAATAATGAAGGGTTGATTTAAAATACCTAAGGCATCTAGCAAAGAGGAAGCAGAACTTAATGAATCTGCAAACATAACTCCCTTTCCTTGAGTTCCTTCTGGAAACTTCATCACAATCGGGTAATTTACTCTTTTAAGAAGTTCTTTTGCTTCTTCAATAGTTGAAGAAATGTAAGTTCTTGGCATAGGAATATTTTGTTGTTCCAAGGCAAGATGGGTAAGAAGTTTATTATGGACTATCGTGAATGAGTTTGAAGGTAAGGGCATGTAAGGAACTTTTCCTTCCAGAAGAGCCGAGATAGATCTTAGAAGGTTTGCGTAACGGAAAGAGCCTTTCAGGTAAATACAATCATAATTACCTAGAGGTTCTCCATTGTAAAAAACACCACTCTCTTTTCCTAATCGTACTTCAATATATTTTAGATTAATCATATCAACTTCATCAAAGTACTTCTTCATAGCATCTGCTACCATTTGTGAACTTACACTTCCAAGAGAGATGATTGCTCCTTTCATTCTTCCTCCATTTTCTTTAATGGGTCTATAAGAAATTTTCCTTCTTTGAGAACGTTTTGTCCAATTAGTAAAGGATAAGTCATATGGCTTCTATCCGCCAAAGAGAATTCATCTTCGATAACAATATCTCCGATTTTAATTTTAGCTTGTACTATTGGTCTTTTTCCAATACCGGAAGCTGATTTAACAACTTTTGATCTTGTTATTGGTCCAAGTTCAAGTTTTGCTGCTACATTGATGTCTATAGAAGAGGACGTAGCTCCGGAGTCTATCCTAGCAAGAACTTTTTCTTCTGTACCATTATTACCAAATACTGTTACTGGCTCCATAAGGCCAAGAGTGGGTCTATTTTCCATATTTTCTAATAGCTATGCTTGTTTTATAAGATTTTTGCTTTATTTGGCGTTTAGAAGTGGAAACTTTTTTAAAGAGACTTGGTTTCTGGGTTTTTATGCCCCTGTGGTGTAGTCCGGACTTCAATATTGAAGGGACAAACTATCATTCTGCCCTTTCGCCCTTAACGGGAAGAGAGGCAGCGACTCGGGTTCAAACAACCTTTTAGGAAAAGCTTGAGCAAAACAGGCCCTATGGGAATGAAACTCCCGGCGGGGGCATACCTTTTTTCTGTTACAATGAAAGTAAAAACCACCTTAATTATATCCTAAACGAGCAAGTAATATTGTCCCGTATGGTTTTTGAACCATTTTCCAAAAATAGTTTAGATCTTGATAGACATTAACAATGTCTGATTTAAATTCTTCACATTCCAATGGAATTAATCCATTTGTTCCATCTGTTAAAATAACCTCCTGGAAAACACAATTGTCATGTGTAACTTCTCTAATTGGTTTGAATGCCATTAAAGGAGTGGGTTCTAAATCTTCCTTTACTGAAATATCTAAAAATCCTCCATAGGGAGTTGAATCAATAATCTCTGCAACTCCGTCACCATCTATATCAACCCATCCAAGAGATCTTTGTAGCTCTGCTCCAATCAGATTATTTGCATAAATGATTTCGTATTCTCCATCTAAATCTATGTCTTTTATAATATCATTCTCAAACAATCCATTTTGACAATCACCGGTTGGGTTTTCCTCTCTAAAAAATATCTCTTCCTCAACCTTGGTTGTAATTTCTTTTGGAAGTTCTATTCCAAAATGGTCTTTGGAGGTTGCTACAAAAGTGCACCTTTCACGTTCTCCGAGAGACCTTCCAGATTCATGGTCAATCTCTTCACCTGCAGATTGCAAAAAATATGTTCCGTAACCCATTGGCATATGGTCTCCAGGCAGACCTGTTGAATGAAGAATCTCATGAGAGATTGTGATAAAAAGTTGTTGAAACGAGGAAATAGCGTTTATTGCTTGCTCTTTATTTTTATTTGAGTATGCTTCATGTGGAGTTAATGGTGCATGGATAAATTGCATTCCATACCAATCAGGGATATAATACCCTCCAACCCCATCAATTTCAATGGTGGAAAGAATAAATGCATCAAATTTTTCTCCATTAGAGGCTTGATCAAATACTTCTTGAAGTTGCTTTTCTGTAAACTCTGCGTTACGATTATAAGAAGAAAATGAAGAAGGAGGAGAAATTATAACAGGATTAATTTCATATTTTATTGGTTTTGGGACTTCTTGTTTTATATTTATATATTCATTAAGTGCTTTGGTGTACTTTGTTGTTAGTTCAATTAGAAGTTTATCTGGGTAGGCTTGGTCGATTTTAACAAACGCAAGCAAAATTTTTGGTGTGGATTCAACAGGAGAAATTGTTACCAAGTAATCTTTATCTTTTTCTACAAATAATGAACCATATGTTGTTGCTATATTTAAATCTAGCATTTCTAATTCTAGTGGACTTTTCCACAAGGTTGATCTAAACCAAGAACCACTTTTCCAACCTTCTATACCGCTACCAGAGTAAGTGAATTCAACATTAGGTGAAGGGACAAAATAGGATTTCCCATTAAGAGATTTTGTTTTCCAAAGATCGGAAAAAAGTTGTTTCATCTCCGGACACATTTCCTTTGAAGAAACTATTGTGCCTAAAGCTTCAGCCCAACATTGACTAGGATAAAATTTTCTATCTGTTCCACACACGGGGTTAAAGTACTTAGGACAAACATAATTTTCATTTTTATAAAATGAAGTACATTCTGGTTTATTTTCATCATTAAAACAATGAAAATTGTCGGGAATTGGCAATTGTTTAACTTCTGCTTGTTGGTTTGTTTGTTCTATGGAAGAGGTACAACCAGTAATCATCAATACTAATAGTACTCCTAGCACATACTTTTTCATATAAGAGGTATATTTTCTTTATTATTAAAGATATTGCTTTATCATCTAGTGGAGGTCACCACTTTTAAGGTGACGTTTTATTAAGAATTTTTTTTATACCTAGCGCCATATAAACCAAAAGCACCCTCTCGCGAAATATCATCAAAGAATCTCTCCTCTCTATAATGCTTTTTTCTTCCTTGTGGACTTTCTTTACTATCCTGCAAACCAAGCTTTTCAATAATTTCTTGATTGAAGTCCTCACGTAAATATTTCTTTAATGCTGCTTTAGTATGAAAACTTTTTACAATTATCGGAAGCACATATATCAAATCAGACCAAACATGCGGATTCCTTACTAATCTAGGGTATCCACGAATTACTTTTGCATAAACCATTCCAACAATGTTGAATACTCCTTGTTTTTTTGAAAGGGGCAATTTTGCTATTTTTCCACCTAAATAAATTATGTCATCTAAATATTCCGATAAATCATTTCTATTCCACTTGAAATCATGGCCTCTTCTAATAAAATTCTTCGCAACTTTGTAATATGTAGGTCCTTCCTTTCTTTTATGCATACCCAATACTTTATCTATTGCAGGGATACCTTCTTTGAATACTGCTCTTGCTAATTCAGGTTGTTTTAATAATCTTAGAGTAAGAGAATCCCATCGTGTTAGCAAGATTTCCTTGTAAACAGAATATGCCACTTCGCCAATATTTTTTCTTGAAAAACCTAACTTTTCAAGGTCATAAGAATATTTCTCTTGTAATTCTAAATCTTCAAGCGGATTTATCAATTGTTTAAATAAAGCAATCAACGGAGCAATTCCTTCTGATTTAATTAATTCAATTTCTTCAAGAATTCCTTTGAAAGGTATAGACTCTTCCATTAGAGAATGGACTCCACTATCTAAAATCATTTTTCTTAAAATCCCATTTTTTGCTAAATGAGCTAACAAAAGATTAGAATATATCTCTAACATTTCTTCAACTCTATCAATATGAAATTCTCCCATATGAAGAACGAATACTTTTTCTCTGTGATGAAGAGATTTTAAAGCTTTCATTAATATATTTTTGTTTTTCCAGATATGTCTCTCACATTGATAAATTCTTCTTAAATCTCTATGAATAGAATTTAACTTTATTTTAAATTTTTTTTCATCTCTTTTTTCAGAAATCTTCTTGATATCCTCTAAAAATGAATAGGCTCTTTCAATCCACTCTTGTTCGTTATGAATGTCT
Source organism: uncultured Methanosarcinales archaeon (assembly GCA_964552945.1). Lineage (GTDB taxonomy): Archaea > Nanobdellota > Nanobdellia > Woesearchaeales > GW2011-AR9 > CAZEAB01. Next base: position 53,394 of record CAZKIP010000001.1, on the reverse strand, counting down.
TGTAATGCTTCAACAGTTATGTATTTGGCCATTTTTATATTCTACTTTAAAGTTACCAAATTTTTCAAACTAATAAATATTGTTATTTTACATTATCGGAAGTTTTTTTCAAAAAATTATAATTATTTTCAAAAGTAATCATCATCATCAAATTCATAAGGATAATCGTCATTAGAAGGAGGAGAGATTTGATAAGTAGTTGCTTCGCCGCTTCTTAAATCAAAAGACATGTCCATACAACCTGGTTCCACCAAGAATTTTTTCTTAATTTTTTTAACACTAAATCCTCTTTTTATAAGGTCATTTATGAGTTCTTCACGAGCAATAGCATCTTCCGTTGTATCTGCACACATACCTCCAAGAGTAACCTCCAGTTCAGATAAATCACTATGTGATTTTGATACCTCATCCATCATTTCATAATAAGTGGTAGTTCTTAACGGGTCAGGAAAATGTCCGAAATATCCTGTTTGATTTTCTCGGTCATAGATGCTTATGCCAAGACAAGGTCCTAAAGAAAATGTTTCTAATACTTGGGGTGAACTTGCTTTTTCATATTCAAACATATCAATTTTAATAACCATTTTTCAGACCAATTGTCCTCCAACTAATTCTCTTAAAGATTTAATTCTAACATCTGGTTCTATACTAACAGAATAACTACCTCTTTCAATTAAACAACTTGTTGTTCCTGCATTTCTTGCTGTTAATATATCTTCTCCTGTATCTCCAACATACAATACTCTCTCTGGAGATAAACCTAATTGTTGCATACAAATTACAAGACCCTCCGGATCAGGTTTATGAGCTACCCCCTCTTGAAAATGTGCCGAGATAACTGAACCAAAATAATGCGGTCCTAATTTTTCAACGCTTCTAAGTGCTTTGTCCCGAGGTGAAGCTGTTACAATCCCTTGTCTAACAACTTTACTTAAGGCATCAAGTGTTTCATGAACATCGTCATAAATCGTTGTTGCTGCACCTCTAGCTTCTGAAGAATCAACTTCATTAAAAATTGGCCAAAACTCTTCAGGGTTAATTCCCAACATTTCTTGAACTAACTTACTTCTTCCACCTTCATACCAAAACTTTTCAGAAAAACCTTTTGGCGGACTTTGACCAAAATGTCTTAACGTTGTTGCAACTGCGGTTAAGATGTAATCTTCTGTAACCCTCACAAGAGTATTGTCAAGATCCCAAAGAACCCCATCAAACTCTTGGTTGTTAAAGTATAATGCCATTATCTACTCATATTATTCCTTTTTTAAAAAGGTTAGGCGGTAAATTCACCCATTTCCCAAGTTGTTACTACTCAAAAGGGAAACATTTATTAAGGAGTAATTTTTATGCAATTAATGGCACTTAATTACGCTAAAAAAGATAATCCAGATGAACCAGTTCTTGGAATTCACGATGAGGTTTCAAGCAGTCTTGGTATAGATGGAAAAGTTATTGCTATTCGATCTTCATACACTCCAGAGCAGGATGACAAGAAAGTTTTTGTTAGATTAGATTCTATGCCCCATGATCCTTTGTATTCAGGAATGCTCACCTTGCTTAAAAGAGACGAAAGAAATCAAGAAGCAATTTTAAGAGGAGAGCACGTTACTGTTCGTGACGTTGTTCGTGTTACACATCCTCAAAGTAGTAGATATGGTCAACTTGCCCATGTGCAATCTATTGGTTCTAAAGGATGGAGTGTAACTTATGGCCTTAGTGATGCTTCAATTGCCCAAGAAATTGTTGAAAGAGAAGCTAATTATCGGGATCTTTTTCTTAGAACTGTTAATGAGGAGTTGGATGATAATCAACATTTTTGGGACTATTTAAAAAGTCAGGTAAAAAGAACTCGAAGAATTCCTTCTTCAGAAGTTGCTAAAGAAGAGTATTTAGCCCAAGTTCTGAGGGATGTTAACATAAGATTAAATTTTCAAAAAGTTTTTAGCAAAATTCAAGAATTAGAAAGAAGAAGGGTTTCTTTTTTCAGTCGTCACGAATTTGAATTGGCCAATTAATTTCTTTATAATAGGCTACATCCGGAATAACAATGCTTAAATAATATCTCTATATTCCTAGAATTGCCTATCCAGTTGGCATAGCTTAGCTCCTTTGCGAGCACCTTGTCTCATACGTCATGCAACAAAGTTGCGATCCGGCGGAGAGGAATATACAAACTAACAGCTCCCCTTCTGGATAGGTTCTTTCATTTTTTGACCAAAATGTTTATAATATAAGTTCTATTTGAGACTATACAACCGTTTTCAAGGTTTCTATAAAATAAAGATGGCTAAACTGAAATTTAAAAAGAAATGTCGAATGTGTAATGCAGTCTGGGTTTTGGTGAAACAGAGGGAATATACTCTTTGTGAAGCTTGCAAAAGGAAGCGAGAAGGTAATTAATTAAGAGAATAAGTGCCTGATGAAACTTCTGCAATTTCTTCATCACTTGGAATATCATCCTCACAATTACCCTTTAAAATCTCTTTCAATTTATCTCCTGCAAGTCTCATTTTATATGCAGCCTTAGCTATAGAATTTTCATTAAAGGATCGAAGCTCAACTTGAAATTTTGCAGGAGGACGTTCTTCATTTGGATCTAAAATGTCAGTCAAATCAAAACTTTTTCTAAGAGAATTCCTACTATCTCTTCTAGTTCTTTCAAGCAATTTTACTTTTTCTGCGTTTTGGTACCAAGATCTACTTAATTGAGGATTGTAAGCTTTTCCTGAGAATTCAATTCCTACCTTGAATGCAACTAGCTTTGCTTGTGTATGGCGAATACTAATTAATGGATTTCCTTCATAACCATCCTTGAAATCTTCAGAAGATTCCATTACTAACTTATCTCCCTTAACCTTTAAAGTAAAGTCTCCATATTTTGTAGGTAGAGTATATTCTCCTTTAGAAATTAGCTCTGTATAGTTTGGGGTTCCAAGAGTTTCTTCTAAACCTGGAAAGATTGGTTTTTCTTTGTAAAATAATTCATGTTCCTCTTGTTGTTCTTGTGTAACTATATTTTGCTCGATTTTATTATCAATACTTGTTCTTAAACTTTTATTTATTTTTGATAAAATGCCTTCCCTGCCACTTAACCTTAAACCAATTTCTGCTCCAGATATTGCACCACTTACTGCTCCAATTAGAATTCCTAAAGAGTTAATAACATTAGAATCAGTAAAATTTTGAGTTAAAGCATAACCCGTGGTTGCTCCTGCAACACTTCCCATAATCATTCCAGTTAAACCACTTAAATTAAGATAATCTTCCATAAGGGTATTTTGAGAAAGAGTATTTAAAAATTTATCTTAACTATTTTCTCTATCATACTCAACCAAGACAAAAGTGCTGGGAAGGGAGTACTCGTTTAATTGTTCTTTTCCTTCTATTGTTAGGGAAGGTTTCTTAGGCTCTACGGCTACTTTTTGTCCGGCTTCAGGTACAATAACAATTTTGTAACCTTCTCTGTGTAAATCGATTAGAACTAAACTTTCTCCGGTTGCTGTAAATTCAAAAGGTGTATCTCCAACTCCCACTACGATTCCATAAACTCCGTCGAAAGGGAAAGTATCTCCTATAGCGGGAGTAGCTACTTTATCAACTACTTCTGGTTCCGTTTCACTACAGCCTACTATAAACAAGATCAAAAGTAAAACTAGCAATATTTTCTTCATTTTGAAAAGAAATGTTTTTACACTTTTAATACTTTGGTTTCAAGAGATTTTTTAAAGAATCAAGCAAAAAGAGTTCCATGGTCAAAACTATTGCAGTTGAAGAAGCTTTAAAGAAAGGTTATCAAATCATCGATACCCGCACTTCCAAGGAGTTTGCAGAAGATCATCTTCCAAATGCAATTAACATTCCCATCCTTACAAATGAAGAAAGAGCAGTTGTGGGAACTTTATACAAACAAGTTAGCAGAGAAGAAGCTATCGATAAAGGTGTTGAATTTTTCTCCCAAAAACTTCCCACTTTCATGAAAGGTATCAATAAATTCAGGGATAAAAAAATTATTATCAATTGTTGGAGAGGAGGAATGAGAAGTAGAGCGGTTGTTGCTTTACTAGACTCTTTAGGATACGATGTTCAGCAATTGGAAGGAGGATACAAAGCATTTAGAGAGCATGTCAGAGAAAGGCTATACAATTATGAATTTAAACCGGAACTAATTATTCTTTGGGGATTAACTTGTACTGGAAAGACAAAAATATTGGGAGAGATAAGCAATTCATTAGATTTGGAAGGACTTGCTCAACACAGAAGTAGTTTATATGGAGCCGTTGGTTTAATTCCTAATTCTCAGAAACGGTTTGAGAACCTTCTTTTGCGAAGATTGGATGAACTTAATTCTGAAAAAGTGGTTTTTGTTGAAGGAGAAAGTAGAAGGATTGGAGATGTAATTATCCCTGAAAAATTATGGAAGAAAATTTGTCATGGAAAAAAAGTTCATATTGTTAGAGATTTAGATAAACGAGCTTCTCTTGCTGTTGAAGAATATTTTAGTAATGAGAAAGATGTTTCTGAGATAAGAAAGATAACTAAATCTTTATGGAAAGTTATCAGTAAAGAAAATAAGGAGAAGATTGTTAAGAGTATTGATAAAAAGGATTATCATTTGGCTGCTAAAATATTGTTGGAGTTTTATTACGATCCTCTTTATGCCCACACTTTAAAACAGATTTCTTTTGATGAAGAAGTTAATAGTGATGATGTTTCTGAGGCAATTAAAGCTTTGGTTGAGCTAGCTTAGTTTTCTTCTTTCTTAAAACAATCACTAAAGTTAATGTAAATGCAATTAGCAACCAATTGGTGAACATAAACCAAGGTGTGCCCCAACTAATTCCTGGGAAAACCCAATCTGAAATTGGCCATAAAAAAGGTGTTGGAAGAAATTCTCTAGTATGTGTTGGAATGTCTATTAAGATATGAATTGGCCATGCCCAAATGTAAATGGGGATCTTTCTCCAGATTAAATAAACAATCCCTAATACTAATAAAAAAGTGAATAAGCTATGGGAGATGTTGTATAAAGTAAAAACCCACTCTGGAATTCCGCCTGCTGCTTGCCTAAAAGTTTCTCCATTGAAGAAAAGAAAAATAGTGAATATTAACCAAGACACCGAATCTGGCAAAACTCCAAAGAGTACTGCGTAGATTGGCTTCTTAGTTTTGTTAAATAAAATATAACTCCAAGCAATGTGTGCAAAATAATCCATCCTATTTTCTCTTATACATAAAGTAATAGATTATTGCTGTTAATATTGTGAATATTACTGCTAAAACTGTCCAGAGAATTTTCATTTCTGTTTTTAGTTTTTTGTTATTTGTGAAAACATCATAAATAACCCATACTGCACAAATCAAACCAATTATTCCAAAAAATCCATATGCCATATTAATATACCTCCTTATTGTTGTTAATAGTTATTCCTTTTTATTTTTTTCCTAAACCTTCATAAAATTCTTTCATCAACTTCTCAATCCCATCAAGAGTCTTTACAGGAATCAATTTCCCTCTTAACTCCTTCCCACCAACACATCCTTTGGAAAAGTTCATTGCCTGCATCCTTATATTAGAAACTTTAATTGTCTTATACTTCTTAGTATATTTAAGATACTTAAAGAAATATTCTAACCTTTTCTTATCTGAAATGTCTTTATACTTCCCTTTCTCTAACAATTCATTTACTTGTGTAAAAATAAAGGGATTCTTGGCTGCAGCTCTTCCTATCATGACGTAATCACATCCTGTTGACTCCAACATCCATTTGGCATCTTCAGCTGTCTTAATGTCACCATTACCACATACAGGAATGGAAAGAGCTTGTTTCAATTTTTTAATCAATTTCCAATCGGCTCTTCCAGAATAACCTTGCTTAACAGTTCTAGGATGTAATGTAACCATCGCTAATCCTTCTTCTTCCGCTATCTTACCAATCTCTAAATATTTGTCTGGTTTTGTTATACCTGCTCTGATTTTAACTGTAACTGGAACAGTAGAAAACTTAACCAACGTTTTAAAGATCTTCCGAGTTAACTCCGGCTCTTGTAACAAAGCTGAGCATGCCATCTCTGAAGTAATGTGGGGAGCTGGACAACCCATATTATAATCAATGATGTCAAAATGTTTGGTCACAACCTTAACAGCTTGCTCAATCCTATCTAAATTTGATCCAAACAATTGTACTGATAAAGGCCTTTCTTTTTCTGAGAATTCTACAAATTCAATAATCCTGTCTGCTCCGAATTCTTTCTCTTTAGCAGAAATTGCATGGACGTTTACGAATTCAGTAACCACTAAACCCGCACCTAGCTCTTTACAAACTAATCTTAGAGCTGGATCTGAGACTCCTGCCATGGGAGCAAAGAATGCTTTTGAAGTGAATTTCGGTAATTTCATATTATTGAAAAAATAATCTTACTTTAAAAAATGCTCGTAAATCTTTTATAGTATCCCCCTTTAAAATGATAATGGCCTTACTAAATTGGGATATTTATGAAATTCATACAACTTCACAGATAGTTAGAGTTATGTGCCGTGGAAGAATTCGCAAATTTGCAATTTCCCAAAATATCACTCTTATTACTGAGAATGCGAGTGATAAAGAGAACATGGTGAGGTTTGCTGTTCTTGAAGGTACCGACATCACTCTGATAGAAAAATTTCTTAATAGAATATTTGAAAACGTACAGCTTGAGAAAATATTGACAACACAGAATCCTGTTATCTCTAAATTAAAAGTTAATATTGCTGATCGTTACAAGTTAGAATAAATAAGAAATAAAAAAATAAAATTAAAGAAAAAAATTATCTTTTCTTTTTCCTCTTTGCTGGATTTTTCTTAGCAGGCTTCTTTTTAACTGCTTTTTTCTTCACTGCTTTCTTTTTGGTTGCTTTCTTTTTCACTGCCTTTTTCTTTGCTGGTTTCTTTTTAGCCGCCTTCTTTTTGGTTGCTTTTTTCTTAGTTGCTTTCTTCTACACAGCCTTTTTCTTCTTTGCAGGTTTCTTTTTAGCCACCTTTCTTTTGGTTGCTTTTTTCTTCACTGCCTTTTTCTTAGTTGCTTTTCTCTTTTTTCCAGCTTTTCTTCCACGAGCCATTTTTGCTCTAGCGACATTTCCCTTCTTATCAATGAAGTATAGGTAACCAGAAACTTTCTTAACACCTACTTTTGCCACAACTTGCTTTTTTGACTTCCCTTTCTTTCGACCAGCACGACTCATTTTTGCACGAGCAACATTACCGTTTTTATCGATGAAGTAAAGGTAGCCTTTCTCTTTTTTAACTCCTACTTTTGCTACAACTTCTGCCATATTTTATCCCTCACTCTTTTTTTTTGAATTAGTTTGAAAACAATTGTTGTTTTCTGTGCTACAGAATCTTTTTGAGTATTTAAACCTTTCTACCTTCTCGTCGGTAGAAAGCTCAAAAATAGGGTTTTTTTGTATGTTTTCTTTTTTCATCGTCGGGTATTCGACGGAAAAATGGCCAAATTACCTTTTTTGTTCAAAACGCTATCTTTGCCAAGAATTTGTTCCGCTAAATAAGCATCGTTGAGGTTCAAAACTCCCTTCTTAAATTTCTCCTGATCATCAAATCCTACCCTCGGACAGGTGGTGTTAATCCATGTATCAATGAAATTAAAGTTCTCTAGCTGATCAAAAGAAACGCTGTTATCAATAAAATAATAAAATTCCTTGTTGGGAAACTTTTTTTCCAAGAATTTAGAAGCTTTAAATTGTTCCTGCCCTGGTTTAATGGTTATAATTACTCCCACTTTTCTGGCACCAAGAAACTTTATCAAAGAAGCTTTGTATTTACTTAAGTTAGACTTCACATCTTCTAAACTAACCAGAAACATCTTTTTATGAATGGGGTCATTACAAACAATCTCTTTTACTTCTGCTAAATCTTTTTGAGCGTAAACAAGTGCCAAAGGATGAAATTTTCCATCTCCAATGTATAAATAGGCTTCAAATTCTTCCTTCAAATTTAAGGAATCTGAGAAGCTATCGCAACCAAGCAATTGTGTTTTTACAGCTGCCCTATCTGCCCTAGAAGTAACATATTCTACCCCTATCTCTTGTAATTGTTCTTTAACTCTATCTAATTTGCTTACAAACTGCACAGAAGAGTAAAGAGCAACTTTCTTAAATTTCTTTAAGTAGGATAAAGTTTCTGGACATAATTCCACATCTTCAGCGAAAGGCGCTTCTAAAAATAAAGTTTCCATCTACCAACCCTCCCTAAACTTTACAAAGTTTAGAATACAAAGAGGTGTGGTATGCGCTTCGCTTAACCCCACACTTATAATTATCATCACCAACCCTCCTTTTTAACAAATCTATTATGGCCCCAGCTGATAAGAAGATCTATCTCCATTCTCTTCAATCCTAAGGGAATATCACAGGCACCAAAATTACTTCCTAACCATATAAGAACTTCACTCCCCGTTTCATTACAAATTTTATCTTTAATTTCTCCAGCTAAGGGTTTCATACCATCAGGTAGCTGGATGCAGACTCTTTTTGCTTCTACTTCTTTTATTTTAGCGATTGCTTTTTGCAATTCTGGGTCGTAATTTGCCATCAAAACATTTTTATACGGCTTCTTTTATATACTTTATTATGGGTATTTCAGAATCTACAAAAAATAACTATTTCAAATATATTGAAAAATTTCAAAAATATAGAAGTAAAAAGCTTTCTTTCATTGGAGAAAAGTTGGTAAAAATAGGGGTTACAGCCAATTTTCTAACTTTCTTATCTCTTGTTTCCGGTCTTCTAGCAGTATATTTCATGGGTTCAAATTATCTTTACCTTGTTATTTTTGCCCTTCTTCATTTACTTTTTGACGGGTTAGATGGTGTTGTAGCAAGAATTAGGGGCCACACCGTTTTCGGAGCTTATTTTGACTTAGCTGTGGACAATTTAATCGCCATTTTGGTTTTTCTAAGAGTTAGTGCCTATCTTAACGATTACATTCCATTTATTATAGCTATACTTTTCTTTTTTGCACTTTTGAATTTTTTCATAACAAAACTAAAGGCACCAATTATTTTTATGCGTACGGCTGCTTTAGGTGTTTTTATTATAGCAACTTTCCCCAATTTCCCTTGGACTAGAGAACTTCTTATCTTTGGTTACATGGTTGGTGGAGCTACCACTTTATTTTCTTTAGCTAAGCAGTTACAATGGGTTTTAGAAAGAAGAAATACTAGATAGCTTTTTCTCTAATTTTTAATAAATATCCAAAATAGTTTACTATAATATGTAACAAAGGACTTGCTATTAATAGTATTAGGACAACTTCTGCTTTTGGAACGTAGAAAAAGAACGAGCCGATAATTCCTCCAATAACAAAATCTAGCTGATCGAATACAAGCCAAGATTCTCCTTCTTTGATATTTTCTTTTCTTTTGTAATAACTTTTCACCAAATCTCCCAAGATTGCTCCTGCTCCAATCGTGAAGCCAAGAAGTATTGAAAAATCATTGTAATCTATCAAAGCTAGAGATTTAAATCCGGCATTGTAAAGTAGTTTTTGAATCCAGAAAATGAACATTCCCATCAATGGTGCTACTACTAATCCTCTCCATGTTTTGTGAGATCCGTATTTTTTTTCTGAGACTGGAATATTTAGAAAGGGAATTTTTTTGAAAAAAACTGGAGCCATGTTAGCAAAATATGCTGGTAGGAAGAAGTATAGGCTTTGCAGGATTAATGATGACATAAGAAGAGAGAATTAATAGTTGTTTTTATAATTATGGGTTGCAAGTTATATCCTTAAATATACACATTAAAAAACTAAAATCTATTTAAATCAACATCTTTTCTCACAAGGACTTGACACTAGATATGCAAAAAGTGCATTCACAAAACACTACATCTAGCGTCTTGTTACTCAAAAGAGGTGTGAAGATGTTTTGTCCATTTTGTAACAACAACGATACTAAAGTTTTGGAATCAAGGGTTATAGCAGATTCTCTAAGAAGGAGACGTTCCTGTCAATCTTGTGATAATAGATTTACTACATATGAACGTGCTTTGTTTAATTTAAAAGTTCAAAAGAAGGATGGCCGTATCCAAGATTTTGATTTAGAAAAAGTTGAAACGAGTATCAAACCTGCCTACGGGAAAGTTGACGCTCAAGTAATCAAATCTTTAGCATTAAAGGTTCAAAGGAAGGTTCTCAATAAAAAAATGAACCCAATTAAAACAACCCATATTGGGAAATTTATTCTTCAAGAATTGAAAAAAGCAGATAAAATGGCTTATTTGAGATATGCCACTGTGTATAAAGGGATAGAAGACCCTAAAAATTTAGAAAAAGAGTTACAAATGTTTGTTTGAGGTGATTTAGATGGAAAATGAAAAAGAATATTTAGAAATGGAAAAGTTGCAAGAAAAGTTGTCTAAAGAGAGTGTTGAAGTAGCAGAAAAGAAAGAAGAAGGAATTGAAACTGCTGGATTAAGAATCTCCCGTTATTTTACTAAAGAGGGTGTTAGCCCTTATGATATGTACAATTACGAAGTAAGAAGTTCTACCATCAAAAACCCTGATGGTTCCCTCGTTTTTCAAATGAACGATGTGGAAGTTCCCAACTCTTGGTCCCAAGTAGCGACAGATATCCTTGCTCAAAAATATTTCCGTAAAGCCGGCGTTCCTTTAAGGAATGATGACAAAGAATTATTGCTCGATGAAAGCGGTAATGTCATTACTGGAAGTGAAACAAGTATTAGACAGGTTGCTCACAGAATTGCTGGATGTTGGCGTCACTGGGGAGAAAAGTTTGGTTACTTCTCATCTCCTTTCGATGCGGAAGTTTTCTATGAAGAAATGGTTTACATGATTATTGGACAGATTGCTGCTCCAAATAGTCCTCAGTGGTTTACCACTGGATTAAATTGGGCTTATGGGATAACTGGTCCTGCACAAGGACATAGTTTTGTTGACCCAATAACAAAAAAATTGGAATTATCTACAGACGCTTACACGAGATCTCAACCTCACGCTTGTTTCATCCAATCTATTAACGATGATTTAGTTAGGGAAGGAGGAATTTTAAGTCTTCTAACTAGAGAAGCTCGTATTTTTAAATATGGAAGTGGAACCGGAAGTAATTTCTCAAATCTTAGAGGAATAGGAGAAGGTCTTTCTGGAGGGGGTTCAAGTTCTGGATTAATGAGTTTCTTGAAAATCTTTGATGTTGCTGCAGGAAGTATAAAATCTGGTGGTACTACAAGGAGAGCTGCGAAGATGGTTAGTTTAGATTTAGATCACCCTGAAATTGAAAATTTTGTTTGGTGGAAAGTTAGGGAAGAAGAGAAAGTAGCGGACCTGGTTACTGGTAGCAGAATTCTTAATAAGAAATTATCTAAACTAATTGAAGCTGCAAAAAATAAAGAAAATCCTTTACAGAATCCAGAAGTAAAAACTTTTGTTCAAGAAGCTGTCCAAAATGGGATTCCTATTAATTATGTAGTTAGGTCTCTTGACTTGGCCAAGCAGGGTTATGGACTTCCTTTACAGGAATTTGATACTCACTATGAGTCTGAAGCTTACCAAACAGTTTCCGGTCAGAACTCTAACAATTCTGTTCGTATTCCCAACTCTTTCTTTGAAGTTTTGGAAGAAGGAAGAGAATGGGAATTGAAAGAAAGAATCTCTGGAGAGACTTACAGCACCATCTCTGCTGAGAAGTTATGGGACGACATTGGTTATTGTGCTTGGGCTTCCGCAGACCCTGGAGTGCAATTTGATACAACAATTAACGAATGGCATACTTGTCCTGAAGGAGGAAGAATTAATGGAAGTAACCCATGTGTTACTGGAGATACTCTTGTTTTAACTGAGGGTGGGAAATGGAAAAGAATTGATGCAATTCTTGATAAGCAAACTACCATTATAACTAATACCAATGTTCTTAGAGAAACTCCCATTGCTGGTTCTTTCAAAACAGGAACAAAGATGGTTTACAAATTAGAAACAAAATGCGGATACAACCTTAAAGTTACAGCGGACCACAAAATTTTTACCATTAATCGTGGATTTGTACAAGCATGTGAATTAACAAAAGATGACCATATTTTACTTCCAGCTACTGAAGTTGGAGAAATTAACAAAGTAGAGGACAACACTTTTTACCAGATGGTAGGTGTATATCTAGGAGATGGTTGTGGAGGAAAAATCAACTCACAAAGAGGCATTCAATTAACTATGAGCAAGAAGGAAGAACTTCCAATTCTCAATAAGTTTTCTGAGTACGTTGCTACAAGTTATGATAGAGTTACGCATAAAGATTCCCCTGCTTCAATTCAAATGACTCAAACTTCTGGGAAATATGTTATAACCAACTCTTCTTTAATTAGCAAGTTTCAAGAATTGCTGGATGTCAGTTTACTAGGACACCAAAAATGTTTTTCTGAACAAATTTTTAATTTGCCTCTTGGTGAACAAAAATATGTTTTACAAGGATTGTTTACAGCCGATGGTACTGTTGCAAATTATGGTGGGAAGTCTCAATATGTTGCTTTGGATTCAACGAGTTTGCAATTAATTAAGGATGTACAAATTCTTCTATTGGGTTTTGGAATTAAAAGCAAAATTTACAAGAACAGGAGAGCTGGTAAATTATCTTCCCTCCTTCCGGATGGGAAAGGTGGTCTTAAGGAATATGATGTTAGGGAGATGCATTCTCTTAGAATTTCTAGATCTAGTAGGGTTAAATTTGAAGAGTTGATAGGTTTCATGCCGGAATCTCTAAAATGTGAAAGACTAAAAGAGATGAACAAAAATGTCCTTACTTATCAAGACAAACCTTTCGATTCAATAGAATCGTTTGAAGAGTTGGGAGTTGAAGATGTTTACGATTTAACAGAACCAATAACTAGTACTTTTGTTGCTAATGGTATAACAATTCACAATTGCAGCGAGTACATGTTCCTTGATGATACCGCTTGCAATTTAGCTTCAATAAATCTAGCAAAACTCTACAATCCCGAAACAAGGAAATTTGATATCGCTGGATATAGACATGCAATTAGATTGTGGACAATTGCTTTAGAAATCTCTGTCTTGATGGCTCATTTCCCGTCTTCTGAAATTGCTCAAAAAAGTTTTGATTACAGAACCCTAGGTCTTGGTTTTGCTAATTTGGGAACTTTATTGATGCTTAAAGGACTTCCTTACGACAGCGATAAAGGAAGAGCTGTTGCTGCAGCGGTAACTGCCATTTTAACAGGCGATAGTTATGGGACTTCTGCAGAGTTAGCAAAAATTCTTGGTCCTTTTGAAAAGCATTCAGAAAACAAAGAACATATGTTAAGGGTTATTAGAAATCATCGTCGAGCAACTTACAACGATGAAACTTACGAGGGCCTTACAGTTAAACCTTTAGCCATTGACGCAAACCTTTGTGAAGAAGATTTATTACAAGCCGCAAGAAATGCTTGGGATAACGCTTTAGAACTTGGAGAAAATTACGGATATAGAAATGCTCAAACAACCGTTCTTGCTCCTACGGGAACAATTGGTTTAGTGATGGATTGTGATACTACGGGAGTTGAACCAGACTATGCTTTAGTGAAATTTAAAAAGTTGGCAGGTGGAGGATTTTTCAAAATTGTTAACCAATCCGTTCCTATCGTTCTTAAGAATCTGGGATATAGTGAAGATGAAATTAAAGATATCATCAAGTATTGTCTTGGTTCAGGAACTTTTGTTGGAAGTCCTTTCATAAATCGTGAAAGTTTAATTTCTAAAGGATTAAACGAGGGACAAATTAATCTAATGGAGAAAGAACTTGGTAGTTCAATGGACATTAATTATTTGTTTAATGAATGGAACCTTGGAAAAGAATTCTATGATAAAGTAATGAAGACTGGAAATTTTTTGCTTGATCTTGGTTTTTCAGAAGATGAAATTGTTGCAGCTAACAAAGCTATCTGTGGGACAATGATGATAGAAGGTGCACCTCATTTAAAGGAGAAGCATTACCAAATTTTTGATTGTGCCAACAAATGTGGTCAAGAAGGAGAAAGGTATATCCATCCTTATGGTCACCTGAAAATGTTAGCTACTGCACAAACTTTCATATCGGGAGCAATTTCAAAGACTATCAACATGCCAAGTGATTGGACCGTTGAACAGATTAAGAAAGCTTACTACGATTCTTGGAAAATGATGATTAAAGCTGTTGCTTTGTATCGTGATGGGTGTAAACTTTCTCAACCTTTGAATGCTACTTTAGAGAAAAAGTCAGAGTTGAAAGAAGTTCTTGAAAAAGTACCAGAGAAAAAAGTTGCGCCTGTTTCTTCCTTAGTTAAAGTAATTAAGAAAGTAAAAATAGGTAATAAGGATGTTTCATTAAGTGGCGAGTTGAACAATGGAGTTATCAACAACATCCATGTTAAAATGGATTGGGCTTCACCTGTTCAAGAAGTTACCATGAATGCCCTGCTAAATTTAATCAACATGAATCTTCAGCAAGGATTGAATTCTGAGTTGATAATAAATAGTAGTTTAATGGTTGAAGGAAATCCTTTACTGGGAGAGTTGAAAGAATTGTTGCTTGAGTTCAATGAGGAGAATAGTTTAGAGGGTTATTTCTCTTCTGGAGAAAGTGAAGTAAAGAAAAGTTTTTTAACAGATAAGAATGAAGAAACTAAATGTCTCGCTTGTGGTGCTTCTCAGTTAAGACAGAATGGGACATGTATGCTTTGTGAAGTTTGTGGTGAAACAACCGGATGCAGTTAAACAAATCGGAAAATAAAGTAAAAAAAATCATTAAACGAGATGGTAGAATAGTTGATTTAGTTGCATCTAAAATTTCTGAAGCTATCTTTAGGGCGGCCGAATCTGTCGGAGGAGAGGATAGAGAACTTTCATTTTCTTTGGCAAACAAAGTTATGGCTTTACTTGAAGAGAAATTTATCAAGGAGTATCCAACTGTTGAAAAATTGCAGGATTTGGTTGAGAAAGTCTTAATAGATAATGGTCATGTAAAAACTGCTAAGGCCTACATTCTTTATCGTCACAAAAGAAATGAAGAAAGAGAAAGAAGAGCTTTAATTCTGGGAAGAAATAGTTCCGCGGAAAATCTTTCTTTTTCTTACGATGCTTTGAAGATTCTTGAAAGAAGGTATCTTTTGAAAGATGAATTTGGGAATACTATTGAAACTCCTAAAGGAATGTTAATGAGGGTAGCAAAAAATGTTGCTTCAGCTGATTTAAGGTATGGTTCTTCTGATGAAGAAGTTGCAGAAACTGCCAAAGACTTTTATGAAATCATGGCTAAACTTTATTTCTTACCAAATTCTCCTACTTTAATTAATGCAGGAGTTAAGGTTCAACAACTAAGTGCTTGTTATGTTCTTCCAGTTGAAGATAAAATGGAGGGTATCTTTCAAACTCTTCATGATTCTGCGGTGATACATCAAAGAGGAGCGGGAACGGGATTTAGTTTTTCTCGTTTACGACCTCGAAACGATCCTGTAAATAATAACATGGGTGTTGCTGCTGGACCGGTTGCGTTCATGAATGTTTTTGACAAGGCTTTAGAAGTTGTAAAACAGGGAGGAGTCAGGCCTGGTGCAAATATGGCTGTTCTAAGGGTAGACCATCCTGATGTAATTCGTTTTGTTGAATGTAAGAGAAACAAGGAAACGATGAACAATTTCAACATTTCTGTTGCTGTTACGGACAGGTTCATGAAAGCTGTTGAGGAAGATCGTGAATATTTTGTTAAAAACCCTCGTACTGGAAAATATTTTGGAAAACTTCGAGCAAGAGATGTTTTTGCGGTGATAACTCAAAATGCTTGGAAGACAGGTGATCCTGGATTAATTTTTATCGATGAAATAAATCGGAAACATCCAGCTAAGCATTTGGGAGAAATTGAAACAACCAATCAATGTGGCGAAGCTCCTTTACTTCCTCATGAATCTTGCATTCTTGGTTCCATCGATGTAAACAAATTTGTTGTTGGGAATGATTTGAATTGGGATTTACTTAGCAAAATTGTTAGGAGTTCTGTCCATTTTCTTGACAATGCTATTGATGCTAATATTTATCCCACTGAAAAAACTAAACAGCAAACTTTGAAATTAAGAAAGTTTGGATTAGGATTGATGGGTTTTGCCGACATGTTAATGAGTTTAGGAATTAAATATGATTCTGATGAAGGGTTGGCAATGGCTGATAAATTGATGCAGTTTATTAAAGAAACTGCTTACAAAAAATCTTCTGAGTTGGCAGATAGGAGAGGAGTTTGTCCCGCGTGGGAAGGTTCCGATCATCAGAAAGCTGATAGAAAAATGAGAAATATAGCTTGCTTAGCTCTTTCTCCAACTGGAACAAGAAGCATTTTTGCAGATACTTCTGCTAGTTGCGAACCTGTTTTTGCAATTTCATATCATAGAACCGTTCTAAGTAGTAATCAAATTGTTTTTATTAACAAAGCTTTTGAAAAAGTGGCTAAAGAAAGAGGTTTCTATTCGGCCGCTTTGATCAGGGAAGTTGCCAAGTTTGGAAGTATCCAACATATGAAGGAAATTCCTAAAGATATCAGAGATATTTTTGTTACCGCTCAAGATATTGCTCCAGAATGGCATATTAAAATGCAATCAACTTTACAGAAACATGTTGATAATGCTATTTCGAAAACAATTAACTTTCCAAGAACTGCCGCAATTAAAGATATTGAAAATGCTTATATGATGGCGTGGAAAGCTAAGTGTAAAGGAATTACCATCTATCGTGATGGAAGTTATGAAGATCAAGTTATTACTATCGGTGATGTTTGATAAATGAAAGTTTACACCAAGATAGGGGATAAAGGAAAAACACAATTTTTTGGTTGTGGGATGATTAACAAAGATGATCCTAGAATAGATGCCGTTGGCGCGGTTGATGAATTAAATTCCATCGTTGGTTTAACATTAAGTTTTGTGGAAGATTTAAAACTTAGAGATATTCTTACAAAAGTTCAACATGACCTCTTCCAGTTGGGAGCTGATTTAGTTGGCAGTGCTTTGAAACCGGAAGTACTTCCTCGTATTAGAGAAGATCATATTATTGAGTTAGAGAATGAGATTGATAAAATGGAAGAAAGGTTAGCGACTCCTACAAGTTTTATCTTACCTGGAGGAACCAAAGAAAGTTCTTTCTTACATCTTTGTCGGGTAACCACGAGGAGAGCTGAAAGAAATTTAGTAAATATTAAAAATACTGGAGTTATTAATATAAACCCTGAGTTGTTACGTTATGTAAACCGCCTGAGCGATTTTTTCTTTGTTTTAGCGAGGCAAGCTAACAACGAGATGAATATGCGGGAGCAGGAACCAATATACAAATATTTTAAAGAGGTTGAAAATGTCAGAGATGAGTAAAGAAATTAATGATGCATTAAAACATTTAATGGAAGAATTTAATTCCGCTGAAGAATTGGAAAAAGTAATTAATAAAGTTGCTAAGAATGAAAAACCGGGAATTCCTGAAACTAGACAATTGGCAGAAATAGTTTACAGTTTTCGTCATCTTGCTCATTCTGAGAAAGAAGTTGCTCATGATGAAGATGCAATAGAACTTCTGTTAGCAAAGATGCCTGGGACTGAAGGTTTTTTAGAAGAATTGAAAGTTGCTGCAGGTCACTTGAAAGCTATTGCTGCTTACCACGATGGTGAGTTGGGAAGACATCTTGCTGCTTGGCAACATGCTTTGAATGATAATAAAGATGCTGAACCATCTCCAGCGATGTTAGATTTGGTTGAGCAGGAATGGGAAGGTTTTCGTAAGTCTGCAGAAGAGTTGTTTGCTTGGATTAAAACTAACGCAGCTTTGTTGACAAGGTTAAGGGATAGTTTGAAAGAATGACAATTTACGAATTATTGAAAAATTATGCAATAGTTTCCCACGCAGTTGGTCATACAGTTGGTAGGGTTCATATGTTGCACTCGTTTGCAAGTACTTATGGTCGGATTAAAGATTTACCTGCAGTTCAAGCAAAGATTCTTGAATTATTGGAAACTATTTCTACAGTAAAAAAATCTCTTAATGATGCTGTAGTAGAAATCCAAGCGGTTGATTTAACTGCCTATGGTGTGATTCATGAAGATTTTGTAGAGCAAAATAATGATTTAGCGAAAAGTGCTGCGATTCTTAAAGAATTAAAAAGAACATTGCATTGATTTTACAGAGATATTTTTATAAAAAAATGCTTGTTTTTAGTAGTAAGAGGCTGATTCTAGATAAAAATGAGAACTGGAGATTTTATACAAGGAAAAACAGGAGATTATCTTGTTTTGGAAAAGCTAGGTAAGTCTGAAGTTTCTACTCATTACAAAGTATCTTTAGATGGTTCTTTTTTCTTCTTAAAAGCTTTTACCAATACTTCTGAATACAGGAGGCATGTGGATGGAGAGATTGATGCATTTAGAAGTCACTTACCTAAGAACGGCCATTCTAGGATAATTTATCCTGTTGAGATTTTGCCAAATGAAAATATTATTTTTCCTTTTATTGAAGGTGTTAATGTCGGAGCTATTTATAACAAGAAGAAAATGTTTAGTTTAGAAAGAGTTCAGGATATTGTAAGACAATGTGGCGATTTTTTAACATATATTCATGAGTTAGGATTAGTTTATTTGGATTTTAAAATGGAAAATTTATTACTTCAAGCACCCAATGGTTCTTCGGCAGATTTAATTGAGAATCCTAACCTTCCTGATACAACATTATTTCATGTTGATTTTGGAACATTAAGACCTATTGGATTTCATGCACCTTTCGAAAAATATATTGGAACTCCCATCTCAATTTCGCCGGAGATGATTTGTAAATTTCCTGCAGATCCAAGAGCAGACATTTATTCTTTATCAGCAGTTCTCTTTGAAATGTTATCAGGCGAGATTCCTTTTGTTGCTTCTGATATTGATGCCATGTTTTTAAGGGTTCTTTCTGAAGAACGCCCTCATTTAATCGATTCAGCCGATGTTAGTCAGGATTTATCTGATGTAATTAGAAGAGGGATGGCAATTTATCCTGAGGAAAGATTTTCTTCGGTGGCAGATTTTGTAAAAGCATTCGAACAAGCGATGTAATCATGCTTAAAAATACCGCTAGATGTTTTTAAGGTAGGGTTTAAAACCCCGCCATTCATGGCGATATTTTTTGCATGCTAAAAATGCGTAGTTTAGAAACCGTCTCTTTGAAACCCCTCCTTTTAGGGAGGGGGGTGAGACGGTTTCACGCATTTTTATCATTTTATTTCTTTTAGAAGTAATTTAGTAACATCAATCTTATTGGTCTTATGTTCAATACAATTGGTTGTTACAATATTCTTAACACCAGCTTTTTTTAATCTGCTAATTGCATTATTCACAAACAATCCATGAACTCCAATAGCGGTAACACTTCTGGCACCCATTTTCATAACTTTCTTTGCTGCTTCGGCAATGGTATGCCCAGTAGAAATAATGTCGTCAACTATGACAACGTTTTTATTTTTTATATGAACATGTTTCACTATCTTTTCTTCTACATGGGTTGACGAATATCGTTTCTTCTTAAAACAACTTACTTCACAACCTACATGTTTTGCTACAACTTCCGCCCATTGGTACGATTCCCAATCAGGTCCAATGATAACTGGATTTTTTATATTCTTTTTCACATAATGTCCCATTAAAGTATTGGCACTGAGATATTTAGCAGGGATGGTAAAAATATCTTTCAAAGATTTGTATCGATGAATGTGAGGATCTATAGTAATTATTTTATGGATAGAATTGTTTAACAATTTAGCCATGATTCTACTGGAGATAGCTTCTCCGGGATTGAATCTTTTATCCTGTCTCATGTAAGCTAAATATGGTGCAACTAGAATAACTTTTTTTGCTCCTAAATCTTTGGCAGTTTCTGCTGCCCAGATGATATCAAAAAGAGACATGTCTGATTTTGGTTGGAATGATTGCACGATTACAACTTTTTTATTTTTGAAAGATTTCGCTTTATACTTCATGTAGATATCTCCGTCTGGGAAAGCTGAGATTTCTATAGGAACGAATTTTGCTTTAAGTTTTCTAGCTAATGACTTGGCTATTTTCACAGAATTCCCACAGGAGGTTATTATCATATCTTTTCGTAATATTTTCAGGTTTATAAAATTAACGAGGAAATCTTTATATAATAACCCTCGTTAGAAATTGGATGGCTAAAGAATCATATCATTGGACGGATGTTACCGCTGACAAGATAATCAGAGAGAAGGGAGATAAAGACAGTTATGTTCTAGCTGCAGGTATAACTCCCAGTGGAGTTGTCCACGCTGGAAATTTTAGAGAGATGATTACAGTTGATTTAGTTAGAAGAGCTTTAGAGAAAAGAGGTAAGAAAGTTCGTTTTATTTATTCTTGGGATGATTACGACGTTTTTAGAAAAGTTCCTAAAAACATGCCTAAACAAGAGATGCTGGCAGAACATTTAAGGAAAGCCATCGTTGACGTTCCCGATCCTTTTGACAAAGATGAAAGTTATGCTAGACATAACGAGCTTGCTGTTGAGAAAGACATTGCAAAAGTTGGTATCAATCCCGAATTCATCTATCAAGCAAAAATGTATCGTTCAGGGAAATATGTTGAAGATACAAAAATTGCTTTGGAGAATCAAGATAAAATTAAAGAGATTTTGAATAAGTATCGTGAGAAACCTCTTGCAGATGATTGGTCTCCCGCAACTCTTTTTTGTACTTCTTGTAGTAAAGATACTTTGAAAAGTTTGCAATGGTTGGGTGGTTATAACGTTAAATATTCGTGTGAATGTGGTCATTCTGAAGAGTTTAATTTTAAGGAAAAACCTCTTTTGAAACTTAAATGGAGAATTGATTGGCCAATGCGTTGGTCTTATGAAAAAGTTGATTTTGAACCTGGAGGAAAAGATCATTCTGCTGCCGGAGGAAGTTTCGACACAGGGAAACAAATTTGTAAAGAGATTTGGAATTTTGATGCTCCTTCCTACATTATGTATGAATGGATTGGAATTAAAGGAAAGGGCCAGTTTGCTTCCTCTTCTGGGAACGTTATTACGGTTGACGATTTATTAGAAGTTTATGAACCGGCAATCGTTAGATATATTTTTGCAGGAACTAGACCAAACAGGGAATTTACAATTTCTTTCGACACCGATGTTTTGGCAATTTATGAAGAGTTTGACAAAGTTGAAAGAGTTTACTTCGGTCATGATAAGGTTAATGAGAAGAATACTTCTAAGTATAAGGCTGCCTATACATTAAGTGCTATTGGTTCAATTCCTTCATCTTTACCTTACCAACCTTCGATTAGACATTTAACAACTTTGTTACAGATATATGATTTTGACATGGACAAAGTAATTGGTTATTTTGTAAAAGAGTTGAAGAATCAGTTTGATAAAGATAGGTTAAAGGTTAGGGCTTCTTGTGCTGCTAACTGGGTTAAGAAATATGCTCCTGAGGAATTCCGGTTTAAAGTTCAAGAGAAATGTCAGGTTACTCTCTCTGAGGAGGAGAAGGAGATACTTGTTGAGTTGAGTAAGAAGTTGGTTGGTAGGGAATGGACTGATAAAGAGTTGCATGAGGAGATGTATGTATTGTGTACTAATGCTGGTTTTCCTCCTAAGGATTTCTTTAGGTTGGCTTATCGTGTTTTGATAAATAAGGAGCGGGGTCCTAAGTTAGCTTCTTTCATACTTGAGATTGGTGTGGAGAAGGTGAGTGGGTTGTTTGGGAAGGTTTAGGGTTGAATTCTAAACAGAAACTTTTTTAAGCAAAACTCCATTATACTTATTTGATAGATGTCAAATAAATTTTTTTTAATTATTGGAATTGTTGTGGTAGTTATTTCTATTGTGGTTGGGCAAGCTGTTTTTGTTGAAGGAAGTGAAAATAATACAGCAGAAGTTAATGGAAGTAACATCTCCTCCTCAATAACTTCAAATATAATAATTTCTGGATTTGATGAAAATAGAAGATATGATCTCTCAGATAGTTTAAACATTTCTTGTTATGGTATGTCAAATAACCCTTTAGTCAATGTAACTCTTTATTCAAATATCTCTGGAATAGAGAAAAGTATAAGTTCTTATTCTGGGGGCATATTTGGTGAGGTTGTAACAGGGAACAATTTAACTATTAGTTTTAATAATCCTGAACCAAACGTTCCTACAAAAATTGAGGTTTTAAATATAATAACAAGTCATAGTTTGACTGCTTCATCTTTTACTAAAGATAATCTGGTTGATTCCTTAGCTGGAGGATATTTTCAGGTTTCACATGTTCCAACTTTTTCAGACCCTTTTTGGATAAAATTTAATTTTAATGCTACTTATGCAATAAATAATCTTTATCAGCAAACATATTATAATGATCAATTTAGATGTTCTGATTATGATATTGATGTTAGTTCAAATGACCTTGATTATACAAAAGTAATCCAAAAAAGAGGCGTCAATGCTCCAATTTATAATGATTCTTTTGCTGAAACTTTTGGAAAATATTTAAAATTAACTTGTTATAATAGAACAAGTTTAAAAAAGGGATCTTGGGCTTCTTGGGGAGAAATTAAAGTTAATGGAAGACATTTATCTGTTTCTGAAAGAAATTATGCTAATGCAACTTTCAACCCAAAAGTTTCATTTTTAACAGATTCAAGTGGTACCAGGGTCTCATTATTTTGGGGATATATAGGTTATACCCGTTTTTTACGCCTTTCCAATATATCTATTACAGGACCTCATTATTTTGCGTTATTTATATAATTTAGAAATATCTTGTTTTCGACGTATAATTTATATAAAATCGTAAAATATTATATATTATGGAAGAGAATGATAAAACAAATCAAATATACATTAAAATTGATAATCCTACTATTGATGCGGCTAAATTATATATTGAAATGGTTGGTATGAACGATTTACAAGGTTTTACACTTATTGGTCCTGCTGGTATGGGTAAAACATATACGATTAGACAAGAATTGGATAAATTAGGTATAGATTACGTGGTTTTTGGAGGACACATCACAACCGCCTCAACATACGAATTTCTTCTTGAGAATGATGATAAATTAATCCTTTTTGACGATGTAAGTCAGGTAGTTAATAAAGTTGAAATTATGGAGTTGTTAAAACAAGCACTCAATACCACAGGACAAAAAAGAATAATCCATTATCGAAGTAAATCTGGATTAACATTAGATTTTCCAAAACAATTTGAGTTTAAAGGTAGAGTAATATTTACTTTTAATGTTATGAATAAAAGAAATCCTAATGTTAAAGCAATTATTGATAGGGCCCCAATTATTGAATTAAAATTTACAAGAAAAGAAATGTTTGATATAATGTATCAAATAGCTAATTCCGAGGGATACGGGTTATCAGTTGAAGAGAAAAAAATGATAACACAAGAAATGGAGGAATATTCTGATAGTTCTATGGATATAAGTTTGAGAAAACAACAACTTGCATTTAAGATATATTTTTCTTTAAAGAGAATGGGTAAAGTAACAAATTGGAAATCGCAAATTCATTTATTAATTGGAAAAAGAAGTGAAAGTTGGATGAGGGAATTAGTTAGAGATTTGGTAGGTGAAGGACAAATTAAAAGAAAAGAATTAGCTAAGGAAATTGCAATTCTAAAAAATATGAGTCCAAGAAATGCACAAAGAAAAATAAGTGATTTTTTGAGTATTGGAGAAATTTACCAAAATAAATTAAAAGGAGGAGATGTTAGTATTATTCCATTTGTTTATAATAAAAAATAATTATTTTATTCCCCCACTATTAATTAAACACGAGTTATAACTTTATTTGATAAGTAATTTCAAGGGTGGAATTGTCCCCTCTCTGGAGAGTTCGATATAAAACTCTGTGGGGGTTTCTCCTTCATTAAACTGGAAATAAGAAGACACTTCTCCTGTTTGATGTGGACTAACTGTAACGCTGGATGGAGAGCAAAATGGATAACTAACAAAACCACTAGCACATGGAAGTGTATATGCAGAGCCAACATCTCCTATTTTCTTACTCTTTATTTCATTATTACTAATCGTTAAACTTTCATCCGCCATATTTGATATTTCAAAAATCACTTTATATATTTTCTTACCTTCTTGGGGCCTAAAATAAGATTCTTTATCTTTATATCCTGAGTACTGACTATTATAAATAT
Source organism: uncultured Methanosarcinales archaeon (assembly GCA_964552945.1). GTDB lineage: Archaea > Nanobdellota > Nanobdellia > Woesearchaeales > GW2011-AR9 > CAZEAB01. Next base: position 29,193 of record CAZKIP010000001.1, on the reverse strand, counting down.
ATTTAACTTCATTCATTTCTTTTGAAGATTTAACCGATATTTTAAATTGCCCAAACTCATCACTATTCATTTCTTCAAGATAGGGCAATTCATAAGTAGTGGTGGAATCTTTTACATTGGGGTTATTAATCATTTTAATTGAAACAGTCCCTTCATTGGTAAATCCTTTCTTAATTTCACTAAATTTTAATTCGTAAAACGGAGTAATTAATTCATCTCCATATTCATTCTTACTTGTAGAAAATTTAAATTCTGAAGCAGATACTGTTTTATCAAATAAAACCCTTTGATACTCGTCTAGGATTAATATTCGAAATTGCTCTGTTGGTTTAAAGATTTCTTTAATATCCGCATTATAAATATTAACTAATAGATTAAAACCCCACTCTTTTTGTTGAAGATTTAAGTACATACTAGGTGGCCGATTGTTTTTAACTGCCTCCATTGCTTTCTGGAAATCTTCGGGCGTTTTAATGTCTGATGAAGGTGTTTGGACAGTACACCCAATTAACAATAAACCCAATATTAAGAGCATAAGTAACATGCCAAATTTATTAATATTAAACATAGCTTTGCTAATGCGAGTAATCTATTTAAATTTACCTATATTGATTATAATCTGCTAATTGATTGTTACAGAATAGAATTATTTATTCTCTTTTTTGTTAAGAACAGGACGATGTTTTCGTATTAAAAATTCCTCTAACTCATATCTACCTATATTTACAGGTAAAAACTTTACTTTACATTCTTTTAGAAAATGAGTGATTTGTTGATCTTCTTTTTCTATAAATTCTCTATTTTTCTTCTTTGATTTTATTTGTACAAACTCAAAATTTAATAATGTCTTTCCAATATGTCTTCTTAATGCAGAAAAATATGTAGTTCCACTATGGGTTTTATACCTTCCTATTAAACTTGAAGTTTCACCAATATAAAGAATTTCATTTTTATCGTTGAAAACCATATATATTCCTGCATTATTTGGAACTATTAACTCAAACCAATTATGAAACTCTTGTTTAAAAAACATTTCTTCTCCATTTAATAACAATTGATTTGAAAAAGATTGAATCTGATCCCAATCAAATTTAATATTTTCTTTTAATTCCAGTTTTTTGCATTTATTCTTTTGGAATCTATTAAGGGATGTTGGTAAATTAACTATCCCAAATTCTTCTATTTCTTTTCTTCCAATATTTGTTTCAATGAATTTAACCCGGAAAGAATTAATATCCTTACTTCCAAAATCTTTCTTATATGTTTTATAAAACGTGCTAATTTTTTCATTAAATTGTTGCTTTAATCTTTTAGAGATATTTTTACCTTCTCCAATGTACCAGGAGATATCATTCTCACAAATTAAATAATTCCCATATTTTTGACATGAAACCTCATTCCATACTTTTGATGATTGATTTCTCAGCTTCAATATACCTTGCATCAAAATTTCATTTGAGTTTGTTTGTAGAGTTTCCCAGTCCATATTAAGTTTAAATAATAGTTTTATATAAATTTAGTCTTAAACGAAATGTCTGTTTTCATCTTATATTAACCTATCCGAAAAACTTTATATAACTCAATGATTTCATAATCATTCTAAAAGGACAAGTCATTAAAGTTTATCTTTAATGGTTCGTGGCATGGTTTAGTTTGGGAAGAAAGAAGTTTTACCTTGTTCTTTTGATATTTCTTCATCATATAAATAGATGGAGGAATAAACATGACAAGAAAAGTAATGAAGTTAGTCTGTTCTTATACGGGCCTTATGAGATGTAAGGTTTGTGGTTCAGAACACGTTTCATCAATACGGCCTAATTCTAATGGTAAGTTTTATCGTGGAAGTTGGCAATGTCGTTTTGGTTGTCTGTGAGACATCCTTTTTTTCTTTTTTTTTCATATTTAAGAATCCTTCCCAAATACATTTATATACTTTAACAAAATTTAATTATTATGGCACTATTTTTAACTACAAATAATTCCTCAAAACAATTAAAGAAACATAATTTTCGTAATGAAAAAGAGCTTCAATCTTTTGTTGAAAAAAATATGGGAACATTGTTTGGGATTCGTTTTTTAGCTACTGAATTTACAACATCAAAACAACATGGAGGGAGAATTGATTCATTGGGTCTTGATGAAAATAATTCGCCAGTTATCATCGAATATAAATATGGAGAAAAAGACAATATAATTAATCAAGGACTTTTTTATCTTGATTGGCTTGTTGATCATAAAGGTGATTTTCAGCTTTTGGTTCAAAACAAATTAAAAAATAATGTTAAAGTAGATTTTGGGTCGCCTAGAGTTTTATTAGTTGCACAAACATTCAGTAAATATGATAAATATGCAATAAACCGAATGTCTGAAAACATTGAATTATGGGCATACTCAAAATATGAAGAGAATATTTTTGAATTAAAACTAGTTGCTAGTTCACAAGCTAAAAAGACTACAAATTCAGTAAAACAAATTTCCAAAGTAAATTATTCAGAGTATTCTATTGAAGATCATTTAAAAAATAAAAATGACAAAGTAAGAGAACTTTTTTTAGCAATTCAAGAAAAAATATTTTCTTTAGAATCTGAACAAAAAATAGAAGAAAACCCGCGTAAAGTTTATCTTGCATATAAATCAACTAGAAATTTTTTATATATGATGTTTCAATCAAAAAAAATAAAATTGTATTTCCCATTTAAAATTAAAATTTTTAATGATAAAGAAAAAAGACTATATCTTCCACCAAAAGGATTGCAAGATGCCGGTTTTTTTGCAGGAATTGACTTCGAGAGTTTCGATGATTTAGATTATATTGTAAGATTAATAGACCAAAGTTATATACAATCTATTTAAATAAAAAATAATATTCTATTAATCATAATCTTTATGTATTGTATTCACTCATTTGATTGAATTAACTTCCTCAACTCATCAATCATCCAAACCATAGCTTCCGTATCCAATTTACAATATTTCAATAAATCTTCTCTTACTTTAGGGTTTAAACCATCCTTAAAGAACATGATACTTGCAGTTGTACCATCAGCTATATCTAAATCATCATAACCTTTACCAGTCATCGCTGGAAGAACTTTCTTTAGAGAACAACTACCTTTTTGTTTTGGATTATAATAATCAAAGCTTTGAAATGGTACAATTAAATCTACAATTCTCTTAAGGATACCATCTACCCATTCTTTACTTTCAGGAAATGCTTCTGCCAACTCTCTTAATCTTCCAATTTCAAATGATTGATAAAATACAATAATACTTCCAGAAGAACCTAGGACCTTTTTCATTTCTTCTAATAGTTTCTTTCTTTCATCTCCAGGATTTGCAAGGAACTCATAATGCTTAACTTCTTTACCATCGTCAACATGAAGACTAAATTGAAAAGGTATCTGTTGATATGACTTGGTTCCATCATAAAGGGGTATAGCTGTTGAGAACGTTTCAAAATCAAAGTAATACAAAGGATACTCTAAAGTATCAAGGAATCGCTTTATATGATGTTTATCTGTATGTATTTTGTTATTAATATCACAATCTCTTTGAATTCCTTGTTTATCATTCAACTTGAATGTTTCGGGGATATCATTTAGGTTTACAACGCCATCTTCAAATAATTGGAATGATTTAGCACCACCTCTATACAAATCAAATACGCTTGCTTCAGGCAGGAAACCCCAACAATGGTCTTCTAAGGGACATCCATAAGGATCTCTACAATGTTTACCAATGTTAATGTCAGGGCAAACATCACTTTTCATTATATTAAGTAAATTAGAAATTCTTGCTTCAATTCCTTCAATAGCTAAATCAACTTGTCCTGTAATGTCTGTTTTTGTAAAGAATTCTTCTGGATTGATATCACCTTTCTTAACAAATTTATTGTTAATATGAAGCAAGAAGCATTTACGAATTTTCAAACCAGATTTTTCATAAACATGTTTCTGAAATGCAACATCGTGGATATTTACATCTTTAACTTTGGTTGCGCTCTTAACTTCAATAATATCCCATTCATCTTCACCTACGGGGATAAGAATATCAGCTCGGCTATAAATGTTGTCAACCATGAAAGCAACTTCAAAAAGAGGTTTTCTTTGTTTGATAAGCTCTTTTGATTTTTGAAGATTAGCTTTGAAATCTCCTTCTGGTATATCAATCCCTTCAGGAAATAATTTTTTAGCGAATTGTCCTACTTTATTCCCCTCATCAAATCTTTGTTGTGTTGAGAGGTCATGTTCTGGAATTTTGTCAGATTCGTGTAACATTATCCAGAAGTATTTAGGGCATTGAAGTCCGATTAAGTATTTTGATTTGGATAGTAGTGTCATTTTTATTCTTCTCTTTGTAGAGATTCATAAGCTTATGAAATAATTGGGATTTATTCTCAACGGGGCAATTTTTAAAATTCACTCTTTGTCATAGCTACTTATTAATTCTTATTTTCAAATTCATTAATACGTTCTTTAGCTAAATCCAAATAGGTTTTATTTGAATCATAACCAATCCAATCACGTTTTAAGTTTATAGCAGCTAAAGCAGTAGTTCCAATTCCTATGAAAGGATCTATTACAATATCACCTTCATTAGATGCCATTTCAATAAGTCTTGAAAATAATTTGAGTGGTTTTTGTGTGGGGTGTGCTGCACGGTTATTTTCACCTTTGATTCTTTCTTTTCCTTGACACAAAGGAAATTCCCAAACATCTCGCAACTGTTTATTTTCATTATATTTCTTCATTTGATCATAATTAAAAGTCCAACCTTTTCCTTTTGCAAACCAAACAATAAATTCTGTAGAATGAGTTAACATTCTTTTTGTGATGTTAGGCATGGGATTTGTTTTTTTCCAAATAATGATATTTAATTGTTTATAATTAAGCTCTTTTAAAGTAATAATAACTTCTGAGATGTTGTGTAATGAACAACAAACTAATATTGAACCTGAAGGCTTTAGAATTCTATCTGCTTCTTTTATCCAAGTTTTTGTAAATTCCAAATAATTTGAAAAATGACCGAATTTATCCCAGTCTTCATTGACTTTATAATATGCACCCCCAGTAGTATTATTTGGTAAATTAATACCTTTTCCAGAAGCATTATAAGGGGGATCGGTGATCACTAAAGAGACACTATTTTCTGGCAACTTACCCATTTCAATTGTGCTATCAGCACATATTAATTTGTTTAAATATTCAGGTTTCAATTTCATATTTTAATGTTAGTAAGGCATTCCTTATTAAGTTTCCTAAAAAAAATTCCGAATTCATTTCTAGTATATTGAGTTATTTCCTCTTTAAGAATTCCTTCTCTGTTTATATCTAATACTTTTATTAATAATACTTTATTTTCATGAAGAGTTCCTTTTTTTGCGTAATTCACAAGATATAAAGTTGCATTAAGATCTTTTGCAACACCCCACAAAGAAAGAAATTTTCTTCTGTTTTTATGCCAATACCTTTTAGGATGACTTGTAAATGGAGTGACAAATTGTGCTTCTTCACATAATAAATATTCAAAAATAATATATCTTCCTTCAGGACTTTTTTGTAATCTATCAAAATTTATTCCTGCCGTTGAATCTCCAGATAACATTTCTTGTGCAAAATAAAATCCACTTGAATCGGATTTAGCTAAAGGTTTACTAGAAGTCATTTTAAATATAGTCCTCTTTTAAACTAATTATTTTCTTCCTAATTACATCCCATTTCTTGTTATCAACCCAAATTTTTTTTGACTTTTTTATAAAAGACATCCATTCAGTGAAACCATTGGAAGCATTTTTATTCAACAATGTAATTAATAAATCAAAATCGCAAATCATGAATAATTGGTTTGTTGTTTGATAATGGGACACATAAATATTCCAAGATTCACCAGGTATTGCGTTTAGTTTTATTTGAGAAATAAGAATCCCGTCAAAAGTCACTCCATATTCTTCTTCTGCAACTTTTAAATGTTGGAAATGTTCTATTTTCCCAGGTATTGGCCTTTGTGTTATTTCACAAATAATGGGGTTCTTTTGATATACTAATGTAACATCTGGTTTTTTACCAGGAGCACAGCTTACAGGATCAAAATCATTTAATTTTAAACAGAAAATATCTTCAGATCTATTTTGATATCCTCCAATTGCAAAAAATATTCTAATGCCTAACCATTCCAAATACACATCAGTTTTTTTTAGTGCCTTAGCTAAAATTTTCTTCCATAATAAATTTATTTCCTCAATTCCTTCTTGTGAAGATTGAAATCGTACGTATTCATTAATATCCATTATTTCAATCCCTCAATAAATTGATTTATTTTTTGAAGCCAGATGGTGTGATTTTCAGATTCTAAATAAACTTTAGACAAGGAGTTTATTATTTTAAGAAAAGTGTTATAACGATCATGTTCTCCTTTTATAAGTTCAAATAATTTGAAATATTGAGCAAAAGATAAGGGTAGAATATTTATTACAACTTTCTGGTCTTTGTAAATATTATATGGTAAACCATTACATCTATTTAAAAAATCAACTGCTGTTTCTTCATGTATCTCTGGAGCTATAAATATTCCTATTGTTTTTTTCTTAGATGAAAAAGTTTCAACAGCAACATGGCGAGTAACTGGTTCTGATTCTGCACGTGCTTGAATTTTACCTTTATGTTTTGTTACTTCAACTATTAAATTGTAATCACTATATTCAAATTGCATGTCAGGTTGGTTTCCCGCAGCAGTAAAAATGGAAGTGAAGTTTGTATCTACATGAAAATTTCTTGTTTTTGAAGGATGAAATATATAACCTCCTAAAAATAAAAATGAATTCCAGATATAACCCTCTAATTCTGTTGGGGTCATAATTTGCCCATCTATTTTCCCTTCAATAACACTTTTTAAATAGGATTCTATTTCAACCCATGATAAAGAATCAGCATACTGTTTTTCTAATGATTTTATTAATTCGTTCCTTAAGTGAATGTATTTTAATCTTTTTTTTGATATAATCAAATCTTCTTTAGCAATAATTGGTTCATAAGTCCAATCAAACTCTTTTAACTTAACCTCAATTTCTTCAATTTCTTCATCAATAAATGAATCTTGATCATATTCTAACACTGGTTGATTAATATCTCTTAAATGCGATAAATAATGATTTTCTTCATCTACAGAGTTAACAGATAAAATGGGACCCAAATTTAATATACTGTTCTTGATAATTTTAACATATACTGGATCTATTCTTAATCGAGTTTCTGAACCTGCCTTGTATAATTGGAGTACTCTACACATAGAAATATATCTTTTTGTTAAGTCAGGATAATCTTTTCCAATTGTATCTCCTTTTACTAATAAATAATAATCTAAGAATATATTTTTACAAGTTTCAATATCTAAATGGTGGTATGTGTCCTTTTTAATTTCAAACTTACAAATTTTAGCTCTTGAAGTCTTTGATCCTTTTCCTAGACTAACTAAATTATCTATCAGTTCTGTTTGTTTATCTGTAAAAACACTGTGTTCATTAAAGTCTGAAATTATTTCATTTATTAAATTAAATTTTAAATTTAACTCTAGTTCATAATGTTTGATAATTGCTTTATTTCTAATCTCTGTTTGCAAATTTATTATATTCCCAGGTGTTCTTCCAGCCCTATACTCTAAAATCAAAGCTTTATGATACTCAAGGCTTTCATTTCTTGTTAAATGCGAAAGACCTATTTCGAATTTAGAAAGACCTTCCATCTCGATCATTAGTTTTAATAAAAACACTGCTGGTCGTAATTCTGCACCTGCAGTTATTTCTGATTTAGGGTTCGGGTATTGAAATTTTAACAATTGTCTTAACCAAATATCTCCCTCTAATTCGGGATAATCAATATACAAGTTTCCTGGTTCACAAACAAAGGATGTGTTTCCTCTATATGCATTAATAAACCCGAATGAATCTAAAGGAGATAACCATAAACGTCCATTTTTTTCATTATAAGCCCCATCGTCCATTTCTCTTTCTTTTCCTTCAATAAATTCATAAATGGGCCTTACATTTGGTTTAGAAATATCAAATTGTTCTCCAGATTCGGTATGAGTAGATAATTTAGAAAAAAAATCTCCTTGTAATTTTGCATTACTTGAAAAAGTAGGATAATTTTCGTAATATCTCTTGAAAACTTTAATTGCACCAAGAATTCTTTCAGGGTTTCTTACAGTTGTATTTCCAAGAGTCCACACTTTAGCAGTTTTATTTTTTACCATAAGATTAATATATCATATGATAAATATATACTCTTGTGACTGCAATCATTACAATTGTAAGTTTAATTATTACAAAAGTATATCTATTAAATAATGAATCTTATAATAAAATGGAGATCCAAAAATTATGTAAAGAGTTATCAAACAGCATACAAATTGAATTATTAACCCTTTTAAAAACTAAAAAAAATATAAAACAAATAAAACACGAATTAAATACAATATTAAACAGACAAGTTCACAGAGAAACAATATACAATAAATTAGAGAAATTAGTTGAGTTAAGCTTAATAAAAAAAGAATATGACCCTAAAACAAAAAGATTAGTTTATTTAACAATATCAAAAAAAATTGAAATTAATTTAGACAAAAGAAAAGTAAATATAGACTAAAAATGTTAATTAAAAAAAACTTAATAAAAAATAAAAAAAAGTTTAAACGCCATTTGTCTGATGTGCAACCTACTTTTTTGAATATAAAAAGCCGTAGATATTTAGGTAACAAAACAAAATTGTTAGAATTTATTAAAGAAATAATAGATTCTAATATTAATTCATACGATTCATTTTGTGATTTATTTGCAGGAACTGGTGTAGTGGGTAGTTATTTTAATTCAAAAAATGTAAAAATCATTTCAAATGATTTACTAAAATCAAATTTTATTTCATTAAGTTGTTGGTTATTATCAAACTTAGAGAATTTTTCTGAAGATAAAATTAAAAATTTAATTTCTTACTATAATAACCTTAATATCTTCAAAGGAAATTATTTCTCAGAAAATTTCGGCAACAATTATTTTACTTTAGAAAACGCAAAACAAATAGGGGCAATTAGAGAACATATTGAAACAAACAACGATTTGACCTCATCAGAAAAAACTATCTTAATCACCAGTTTGATTTATGCAACAGATTCTGTGGCTAATACTTGCGGCCATTATGACGCTTTTAGAAGAAAACTAGATCAAACAAGAAAAATTAAATTAAAATATCCAAAAATAAATGTTAATAATAATAGGAGCAATGAAGTTTATAATGAAGATGCCAATGAATTAATTAAAAAATTATCAGTAGATATTCTTTATCTTGATCCACCATATAATTCACGGCAATATTCTGACGCATATCATTTACTTGAAAACTTAGCTGAATGGAAAAAACCAGCTGTGTTTGGTGTGGCCAAAAAAATGGATAGGGACCATATTAAAAGCAAATATAATCTATCTTCTGCGGAAAAAACATTTGGGGAACTAATTGAAAATGCAAGGGCAAAATACATCTTGCTATCTTATAATACCACAGAAGGAAAACTTAATGGGAGATCAAATGCAAAGCTTTCAACAGAGTTTATCATAAAAACCTTAAAGAAAAAAGGTAAATTAAAAATATTTGAAAAAAAATTCAATCAATTCACAACAGGAAAAACAATTATAAATAATCATAAAGAAAGAATCTATTTTGTAAAAGTAAATGTTTTAGATAAATAGAACAATCTCCAACCTGCTAAAGCTATCAAAATTGCTGAAAATAAGAAATAAATTGTTTTTCCTTTAAACCCATAATAAATCAATGCAGAAGCTAAACCCAAATAAATGTAAGCCCAGATTCTATTTTCTTCTTTAGTGGAACGATGGAATTTCATAATTATAACTTGGGAGAGCTATTATTTAAGAATTATTCTTTTAAAATAGAAATAACATTCTTTTGAATCTCTTGCTGAAACTTTTTCTTTGCTTCAGCTCTTATTTTTCTAGTGATTTTACTAGCGAGACTATTTGCTTGTCTTATGGGGTAACCTGACTTTAATAACAAGCTGAGGTTCTGATGATAATCTGTTGTGAATTTCATGGTTTGTTGTCCGGTAAGGATAATGGTAGACCAATTGGTTAAACAGATGAAAAGTAACTGGTTAACCAAGTGGTCAAATAGGTGGGACATAAGTAGTAAAACTTATGACATAGCACCTATACTAATTGCTTTAATTTCTCTGCAACATCTGACTTTTTTTCTTGACTTTCTTCTGACTTATCCCCAAGAGCAATATCATACCTCAAATCAACGTTATTACAACTCAATTGACTTTTGCTGCATTGTTCCAAGATTCTTTGTTTAAAGTCATCAACTTCTTTTCTTACAAAGGCCTTGAATTGGTCTTCTACATTATTTTCTGTTGGTTCCATTATGAACACCTCACATTATTTGTAAGTATTCTATGAAAATAATTGTTTATATGTTTTCAAGTTCATTCTCTTTGAGTTTCTTTATCAGATGTTGTTTTGAGTCAACAATGAATTCTGCTGTGAAGCAACCTAAATCAAACAAACTCTTAACAGCAGAATATTTACTACTGCCTGCTATAGTAACTATTGCATTAACAATCTCTTCTTGAGGTTTAGTAAGATGTATTGTGATACGGCCCATTATAGCTTCCTCAACGTCTTTTTTAGTATCTTTGCTTCTGGATTCTTTCTGTGGTAATATCTTGTCTGACGGCTTATTTCTTTTGTTTTACCAGTAAGTTTTTTCTTTGCTTTCTTAACATCCCTATAAACATTAATGTCTTCATCCCCATAGTATTGAGATTCTAACTTATTGGCCTCTTTACCAATATATTCTTCTGTAGTTGGCTTGATGTGTCTACGTTCTAACACACCAACGTCCCCCTCAAACTTTGCTTCAGGATGGTTAATGTAACCTTCAATCACATCACTTAATGGCTTCCAATACTTCATTCCTTTGTATATTTCACCAGAGTAATAATCAATGAATTTTTTATTGACAGCTTCTTGTGGATTCTGGGAGAAAGGCGCAAGAGGTTTTATTATCCTTTTATCACTTCTCATTGTCCCATAACCAACCAAAATGAAATTGAATGGTTTTATGTGTTTGGATAGTGGCTTGTTCTCATTCAATTTTGCAAACTGTTTATGAACATGTTTTGTTGTAGTTGATAATTTGGTAATTACTGCATAAGGCCTATATCGTTCACGCAAATAATTCATAGAAATCTTCTTGTAATGTAATCGCAATATATCCATCCAAATTCTTTTGTGCCAACTATCCTTACTTTCAATTTTCCGTTTGAATGGATTACTAATATGGCCTAGCCCATGAAGTTTGTAAAAGAGTTTCTTACTTTCTGGGATTACAAACTTGCCTTTCTTGATATGATAAAGAACATATCTTTTTGAACATATTCCATAAAACCAAATATTCTCCATCCCTTCTTCAATTTCTAAAATTGCTTTATTGAAACTATAGGGATTTAATGAATCAAATAATTGGCTAACTTCTTTAGCAAGATGTGGTGGTACGAATATGGAATCAGTATCCATGTAACAATGTGTTTCTCCTTTGTCTGCAACATATTTCTCTGCGATAGCTAATAACAACCTGGCACCAGCAGTAATATTAGGTCCAACTATGGGGTGAAAGAAAGGACCAGGATCTTCATAAATACCTCTTGTAACAAATTTCCTGTTGCAGTAAACAGCAATATCCTCTTTCTCATCTTTGGGATGAAACTCTACACTAATTCCATAGGAAATAGTATTATTAATTATCTTCAATGCCTTCTGTTGTGCATTCAAGAAGTTATATTTCTTATTGCCTCCGCCAACAACTTTCATTTGATTTTTGATTGATTGACGTTCTTCAACAAGCTTACGAAACAGATTATCTTTTTTTGGATTTATCTTAACTCCACATATTGATGTTTCTCTTAATCCTCTTTGTTTACCTTTTGGAATAAACCTAATTGCTTTCTTAATTTTTGGAGATATATCAGTAAGAAGTTTAGAAGCCAATATGTCTGGAAGAAAATAATATAAGTTACCTTTGTAAGTTATTTTGTTAATGCCTATGTTGTATGTATCTCTCTGTCCATGTTTCGACCTTTCTGGAAGTATGTTTCCTTTAGGAGATATTTGAACTAACACATTCATTTTTTTCCAGGAATCTTTATCTAAAGATTGTTCTAAATTAAACCCATCAATAAAATCCTGAATTTCTTCTGTAACCTCTTCTGTTTCAATAGTCTTTGCAATGATAAACTTCCAGGAACCAAAAAGAAGGTTGACTGTTGGATACATTGAAAAGAAATCAAGAACCGTTACTTTTGTTGGTGTTTTACGGACCTTACACTCTGTCCTTCCACCAATATACGCACTCATAGCATAACCACAAAGTTTAGGGGGGAATGAAGGATTCTTATCAAAAAATGAAGTAATTCCACATTGTTTAAAACATTGTTTACCCAATGAAGCTGATGAAAATATTTTTGTTATAGGAAGTTTCAATTGATAACGTTTAAATTCTTCCCTTACTTTTTGATATATCTGAAATGTCGCCATAACATCCATAATGTTATATTGAATATATCTTGATGTGATCACCCCATGTTTTCCAAAAGACTTCTTTTTAATTTCTGTATTAAACGTCTTACAAGCATCTTCAAGAGAAAGTGATTTTTCATCTAATAGCACACACGCTAAATTTTGAACATCTAAAAAACTTCCAGGATGAGCCTTCTGTCCCTTTACTTTTGTAAAACCAATGTTATAACTTCTCCCACCAAGTTGTTTAATTCTTAAGTTTGGATACCAAGTGTTATTAGATAGTTTGAACGTGAACCCACCTTTTCCGGATCTTTGAGCATATCCATAATTCTGAATGATTCTTGAAAGATCAAAATTTAGGTTGAATCCAACAACCAAAGTATCATTCTCATATACTTCCCAATAAAATACCTTAATGAATTCATCTAACGTAAAAAGACGAAGGGTGTTATCTGTAGCAAACTTCTTTAATGAATTAATTTCTTTTCTTGAAAGATTTCTTTTATCATAAAACAAACCACCATAGTCATAAATATCGTTTTGAGTAACTTTGAAATATCCAAACTTTAAATTAAGATATTTGTCTGCTGATGTTTCAGTATCAAATGTAAAGACTCTTGGATGTTCAAATATGGTTTTATTTTTATAGAACCAACTTTTCTTTTTCTTTTTTCTTTTTGTGAAAACTCTTAAAGCTATTTTTTGCATAATACGACCTCTTTAATTAATCTTAATTGAATCTCTTCCATTCTTGCTCGTAGTGCTGAATGGGTTATCAGGATAAATGGGAGTTGTAATTCTGATGGAAGTTTACGCGACCGTTTATTTGGTGGAAATTTATTTTGATGTGCTGTTACAATCCTATGGCAATTTAAGCATAGGGAAATGGCCCTTTCTGGAAATCTCCTTGTTGAGTCGTGATGTAACTCAAAGAGGTTTACACAGAAAGGGTTGGTTTCCCCACAACACTCACAAATTCCGTTCTTTGCAGATTCTTTAAAGTCAGTTCTACTTTTCAATTTCTGTAGGAATTGTTTGTTACTCGTCATTGTGTGTAAGGAAAAAAGACGTTCTAATTGAACGTCAAAAAGTCTCTCCCTTCTTTGTTTGTTTTGGTTTGAACCACTACACTTTTACCAACAAGCTCTTTGTAGTGAGTTACACCCATCTTAGAAAGAAAAAGACCAAGTTTAGTTTTAGGCCCCCAACCAATCTTCCCTTCAGAGTCTTTATGTAACCCAAATACCCGGGTAGCTTTTATTTCAATAGAACCATCGTCTCTAGGTAATTCTTCTATTGTTCCTGTTTCGGCTTTAATGAAATAACCAAATTTACCTTCGTACTCATCAACTTTGGCTATTTCTTTGTTTTCTCCGATGTATTTGCTTACATCTATTTTTGGGAGTTCTATCTCCCCAGTGTTGTTTAGTTCTACTTTTCGTATTTCTTCTGTCATTTTTGCATGACCTCCGTATATTTTTGTTTTCTAAATCCGATCATCGTATATGGGCCTCGTGTGGTCTTCTTCAATCATCTCTTCCAATTCAAAAATCTTAGAAAGATTGGTTTCAAACGGGTATTTTTTCCCATTGATGTCAGAAACTAAAAAATCGTGATACTGTGATAATTTTGATGAATCTCTTGTCAGTAAAGCATCTTTTACTGAGTTAAGATATTTTGATATTAATGAAGCTGTTTCAGAATTATCAATAATTACAGAAACTCTTTCCCCATTTGAATAGAACCATCTAGCTCTCTGTATTCTATCAATTGGTTTTGCAATCCACCTTCCTTTTTCTTTTTTGATAGCGTCTCCTAGATATTTTTTAACTACTTTGGATGTTACGCCCTCTATACTTGAAGCATTAGATAGTGAAAGGCCATTTCGCATATTCGCTAAAACCAATAATGCTCTCTTTCGAAGATCCCATTGGGTTGGTGTTAAATTGATTATGCTCTTTGTGGAGATTAGTAAATCTGATATTCTTGATTTGATTAATTCTTGTAAAGATAATTTTGGGGCCAGAGAATGTTTCTTGATTATTGACCTCCCATATCTACTGCTTCTATCTTTATGGTTTAACCAGTTATCAAAATCTCCTGGCTTCCAAAAGAGAGAAATTAATAAAATAAAAAATAAAAAATTCATTTTTCTCCCTCTTTTTGAAACAAACTTATCAAAGCAACTTTAACAATTTCAGATTGTGAGCTACCTTCTTTCTTTGCTTTTCTTTCCAATTTCCTCTTTAAATAAGGGGAAATGGACATTATAAATCGTGTTTTCGCAACCATGCTTCTGCATAATGGATATATTTATATATAGATAACGATATAATAACCGATACAAATAGCTTTAATAAGATGATACAAATAAACAAAGAAAGTGATACAAAAACCTGCAGGGGATCAATCATTAGTCTCATTTTTAAGAAAAAAATAATCCAAAGAAATGAACTTATATCTCTATTAACTCCTCAATTTGGTGAAGCAACCATAAATAGACACATTAGAAAATTAATAAAGAGCAAAGAAGTTAAAAATATCAAATATCCTGCTTGTAAACGATATGGGATTCTTTTAGAAAATAGGAAACATAGTTATTTAGTATTAAGGTCAGAATCAAAGAAGGCACGATATTATAACGTAGTAATTACAGCTCTCAATAGTAAAAATCAAACAAAAAGAGATGTTGCATTAGCAGAAATTATGACTCTTAAAGAAGTTTCTTTAACGCCCCTACAATTAACCAAGTTGTCTAAAGCTTTATCAATAGAAAAAGAGGAAGTTGCATTAAAAGTAATGAACATAATTGATGAACATGTGAGTAGAGGCATAATCCCTAAAAATAAATCTAAATTTAAGTTGAGTCTTCTTAAAGGGTTTGATAAGCATAGAAAAATCAAGAAAGAACATAATTATTCATTGAGATGTAACCTTCTAAAATATTTGGGAATTTTAGATTGTGAAAAAGTGATCAAATATTTAATTGAAGAGATTAAAAAAAGAAAAGATTTGGTGAGAGTCCAAACGGATTATGGAATCCCTGAGCTTGCATTGATGATTCAAGAGAATGAAACAAAGTTATTCAAATTAAGTTTAACACTTTCAAAAGATAGACAAGATTTGCTATTAAGAATTAGAAATTCAAGTAAGGGACATCTTAATAAAAATCTCAACAACATCTTAATTCAAAAGAAGGTGTTTAAAGAATGAAACTACTATTACTTAACGGACATGGTGCAAATATGCGTGTAGATAACGCTAAACTCCATATTAAAGATGGTTCCTATGCTGTAGATGTCGAACCAGAAAAACATATCTTCTCTCCAAAGAAAATTGATATAGACCACGTTATATTTTACAGTAAAAGTGGAAGTTTAACATTAGAATCAATCCGTTGGTTAATTAAACACAATATTCAGATTTCAATATTAGATTGGAATGGAAAACTTCTGACAACAATGCTTCCTCCAGAATCTGTTCAGGTTGCAACTAAATTTTCTCAATATTCAGCTTACAACGACATGAGATTAAGAACCCAAATCTCAAAGCAACTTATCGCTTCAAAGTTTGCAAGGACACAAATAGTTCTTGACTTACTAAAGTTACGTTATCCTAATGTAAAAACTGATTTTTCTAAAGAATTCAAATTATTCCAAAGAGCATCTACAATAGATGAAATTCGTATTGTTGAAGGGAGAGTTGCATCTTTTTACTGGCAACAGCTAATCAAGGTTATTCCAGAGAAACATGAATTTGAATCAAGACGTTATCAACATAGGCCTTGGGGTGCTTCAGATACAGTTAATGTAATGTTAAACTACGGTTACGCTGTTTTAGAAGCAGAATGTATGCGTGCAATCAACACAGCAGGGATGGATGTTCACGTTGGTTTTATGCACGAAAAACGTATTGGAAAAAACTCTTTGGCATACGATTTACAAGAATTATTTAGATTTTTAGTAGATTTAGCTGTTATCAAATTGATTGAAACAAACGCTATGGAAAAGAAGGATTTTATTAGAACAGAGAATTATACACTTCGTTTACGTCCAACTGGTGCTCGGAAACTTGTTACGGAAATAAACGACCAACTAAACAACAAAGTCCGTTACAATGGAAAAGAATGTTCCTGGACGTATGTAATGCTTCTAAAGACAAGGGAGTTAGCTCACTTCCTTGTAGGAAAGAAGAAAAAGCTTGATTTAATAGAACCTTTACCTAAACTTCACAGACAAGATACGGAAGAAATGCGAAAGAAGATATTAGCCTTTTCTTATACGGATTGGGAGAATATGGGATTCTCAAGAGGAACATTATTTTATCTGAAGAAGAATGCTAAAGCAAACAAACCGTTTACAATGAATAAGCATGTTGAGGATAGGTTGTTAAAACTTTGAGTTATTTAAATACAATAAGGCAGATACAAAATGGCAAATGAAAAAATGACAGGAAGAGAAATTATGAGTTCTATTATATTTATATTTGGTTTAATCTATACAATTGTGGGTTTCTTTAGTTTATTTGATTTAGGGGGAAAAACCTCGTCAATTATTTTAACAGTTGTCATTTTGCTTTGTGGGGGTTTATTAATGTTCACAAATATTCAAGATAAACGAAAAATACCTCTTGTTATTCAAATTATTCTTATCATTTTACCCCTATTATTATTTGTAATCTTTTATGGTGGTATTAATATTGAGGTTTCATCTCCAAAGGACTGTTTAGCTGATGAGGAATGTTTTAGAAAAGCATTAACAAATTGTGATAAAGTAAATTACGCTTATTGCTTATTAGGGATGTGTGAAAAAGCATCAATAATTAAACAGGAAGATGGAAAATGTTTAGTTAGAAATTGGCTTGAAGATAATAATGGTAAAATAAAAAACTACGATAAAACCTGTCTTATCACCCAACTTGACTTAATAGGAGAAAGACCAGGAACGGTTTGTTAAAGAGAATCATTTATTTATAATTATCAGATATTATCATATTCTTATATTACTTTATTTGAAACAAAAGAAATGTTTTGCCGTTATAATCAGCTTTCGATACAAAGCTTTTTAAGTAATCACTTCAAATAAGTAGTAAAATGTTAGAAGGGTTACTTAATAGAAGTTCATTTGCTCATTGGTTAGTCAGAGGAAGCGCAGTTCTTTCTTTATGGGGTTGCGGTGGTGAAGTACCTCCAGCAGAAAACTTTGCAAGTGCAACTTATCATCAAGACGGTTCCGACGGGACAATTGACAAACAAGATAGTGCATCAAATATTTTAAACACTGATTCAGTTCAAGCTGATAGCTCTTCAGGAATTGATGTTTCTTCTCAGATTGATATTAATGCTTATGATTCTAATAGTCAGGATATAAGTGCTCAAACAGAAGATTCAACTCAAAAAAATGAAGATGTTTCTAAGAATAATTGTTGCCCACAAATAAATAATGTTTTAGATTTAACTATGAATGAAGGCGAAACTTTATCAGTACAAATTAAAGCTTCGGATTGTAATAAAAATGATAAATTACAATATGTAATTAATTCAGATCAAATAGGAATAACTATAGATTCAGAAGGTAAAATCAATTATTCAGCGGGGTGTAATAGCTCAGGTGTTTATCCAGTGGCGATTGCTGTTTCTGATGGTTTATGTACTGTTATTGAAAAAACATCATTAATTATTAAAGAAGGATGTTCTATTGAAAAAATATTAGACGGAAATAAACAATTTGGAAAAAATATCAGTTGTCCAATGATTTCAGGAAACAACATTGCATTTGTTGTTGGAGATAAATCTAGTAAAGTATATTTAATGGATATTGATGGGAAAGTAAAACCTTTCGAGCTTGGAGATTATAATGATCTTAAATTTGCTGGTTGCAAAAGTTTAGATATTTCAAAACACGGAGTAGTCTTCTCTAATTTTTTGCAAGATGGTGAAGATAGAAAACATAATTTGTTTGTTTATAATTTAAGTTCGGGAAAAGTTGAAAAATTATTAAATATAGTGTATGCAGGGAATTCTATACATCCTTCTATAGATGACAATGGAAATATCGTATATAAAAAAACAGGAGTTAGTAATACGGCCACAGGAACAGAAGATGTTTTTATGAGGAACTCAAAAGGGATAATTACTCAAATTACTTCAACAGTTAATGTCCAAGAATTTGCTCCTGTAATCTCTAATGGATATATTGCATATCATAAAAATGTGGTTGGAATTGGCTCAGATAAACTTAACGATGAAGTAGCAATTAATAATTTAAATGGCACTTGGAACAAATCATTTACATTTCTTCCTTCTTCTTCTTGGACCGCAGGTTTATCAATAAATCAGTCTTATTTTGCATTTTCAATAAGTTCTAATGGCGGTCAACCACCATACACAATACACTTATTTAATCTTAATAATAATAATTTAACTCAAATCGAACCGGGAAAAGATAACGTAGCACCTTGCTTAGACGATTCAAAAGTAATATATCAACAATACCAAAAAAATAAAGGTATGTTTATAATGTCCTATGACATTGGAACTGGAAAGACAACTAACCTATCAGAAAATTTTAGCTGGTCTCTCTTAACAACAAAAAGTTGTGATGACGGTAAGGTTGTTTTTAAAAGCAATAATAATCTTTACCTTATAAAATAATTTTGAATCTTACTTTGTTATGGAATAGATATATTGGAAAGGCGTAAAAAACGGTCCTAACCTATATATCGGGTCTCATTATTTTGTAGGGAAACTGATAATTATGGAGAAACTTATACCTCAAATGTTCTCACTTTTTTCAGTTCTTCTACTAAATCAACAATACCTCGCATTTTTGTAAATCCAAACAACACAATAGTGGGGTCTAATTTTTCAGTTAGTTGCGATGGTACAAATGTTTTTTCTGCTGATCCTACGGTTTCTATTGAGTATAAAGATGATTCAGCAGATATTTGGACACAAATGGATTCAACTAAATTAGTACCCTTTGAGTTGTATTCTCATGGAGACTCAATAACTGCGGCAAATAGGTGGCAAGCTTATCTTGATCAGAATATGTTATCTAATTTAAGTGCTGTCAACTCCTTAAATTCTTCTCAGAAAATTTATAATCACGCCAGAGCCGGGTGGACTTGTAAAATGGTTTATGAGGGGTTAGAAGGGAAAGGAGCATTTAGTCAGACAATTCCCAATAATACTAAAACAATCATTTTGTGTGGGATTAATGGGTATATTAATATGAATTCGAATAAACATCACATGGAATTAATTCAAAAAGATGCGACAAGTAGAAATATTTCTTTAGTATGGGTTAGTGTTTTAACTGCAACTAAAGCAACTCTTAATAGTAATTCTCAATTACCTGAAATAATTTACACCTTGAACGAATGGCTTAGAACAAATTTAACAAAAAGATATAATTCTTCTTTTATTGATGTACATAGGACAATTTGGAATGGTACATATGGTTTTTGTAACCCCGATTTTTGCAGTTCTGACGGATTACACCCTAGCAGCAAAGGTTATGAGAAAATAGCAGAAAAAATATGGGCATCAGAATTTAATAATAAAAAATTCAATACGCATTGGGGGACTTCTAAAGTTGCAGATGAATTTTCTGGAAAGTACATAAACATTAGATGTAATGTAACTGATGAGTTTGGGATTTCAGATTATTTTTATTTAAATGATTCATTGTATGTAAATCAATCTATTTTAAATTTAACAGAAACTAATGAAGTATCACCGCCATCTTCTTCTTCTGGAGGAGGTTCCTCAAAATCTTCTTCAAAAAATAACAAAATCCCTCCTTCTTCTGGAGGAGGTTCAAAACCTTCTTCAAAAAATAACACTCTTTCTTCTTATTCTTCTGGAGGAGAATCTCGGGTACCTTCTCCATTAAAAACTGAGACCCTTTTTGAAAAGATAGAAGACATTATTCAGGGTGATGGTTTTGTGTATAAAATATTAAAGATTATTTTTGTAGTAGTTTTGGTTACTTTTATAATTTTAATGTTAAAGAGAAAAAAAAAGGTAGAATTAATATAAATTAACCCCAATATTTTAATAGAAACCCTTCTTTTTAGCTATATAATGAGAAATGCATTAGTGGGATTGGTAATAACAGCATTCGCAGCTTTGCCGGCATGTGCTCCTCCTAATTATGATGCTAAAATAAAAAAGTTAGAAAAACGTATTGAACAATTAGAAGAATCTCAAGAAAATAAAGAATGTCCTCAAGGGCCAAAAGGTAAGAAAGGAGATAAAGGTGAAATTGGTCCTGAAGGAAAAGTAGGCCCTATGGGACCACAAGGTGAAATGGGCATGATTGGATTAACAGGTGAAACAGGTATGCAAGGTCCGATTGGTCCACAAGGAGTTCCAGGGCCACAGGGAGTAACTGGAGTTATGGGTCCGCAAGGTTACAAAGGTGAGAAAGGTGATATTGGATTAACTGGACCTCAAGGTATCCAAGGAGTTATAGGTTTGACTGGTCCTGCAGGTATTCAAGGACCGCAAGGTTTAGTTGGAAAAACTGGTTTACAAGGGAAGCAAGGTATTCAAGGTGAACAAGGATTAACAGGAAAACAAGGAGAGATGGGGTTACAAGGTCCTCCTGGTTTAGATGGTAAAACAGGACTTCAAGGACCAAAGGGAGATCAAGGAATTGCTGGCATTGTTGGTAAGACTGGACCACAAGGTGAAAAGGGTTTAGTTGGGAAAATGGGACCCCAGGGTCCTAAGGGTGATAAGGGAGATAGTTTCCAAGGTCCGAAAGGAGATACTGGACCAATGGGCCCTTCATTTATTGTTTATGATTCTAAAGGAAAGGTTGTGGGTCCATTAATGAGAGAAGCTTCAAAAAATGCAGTAGTGGTATGGAATAAAGATATGAAAAAATTTATAGGATATGATTTAGAAACAGGAAATGTATTGACCCCAGGAGGAGGAAGCAACGATTATGGTGTGAATCCTTATACACCAAGCATTAGAATGCACAATTTATTCTTTGAAGGAGATTCTTGTACTGGAAAAGCTTTTACGTTTAATAATACTAAAAACCCTTATACTTTATTTTATATGAAACTTTCAGGAGTAGATACTTTTTATGAATGGAAAAGAGACATAAATAAAGTGCCAGTGGGCACAAAATCTAAAAGCCTGGCGACATTTCACGTGGCTGGTGCAAAAACTGAGTGTAAAAAAAATACTCCTTATGTTGTATTAGGAGATGGATTGGGCCCTTTTATGTATTATATTGATAAAGTAGATGTTCCAAATCAATCTGGGCCTTTAACAATTAAGGTAGAGTAGATTTATTTTTTAAACAAAACATATTCCAATAGGAATATTTCTTTCAAGTAATTATTTAATAAAAGAATTATTTCTTCTATTATGGATCAAAAGTTATATGAAAAAGCAAAGAGGAATATTCTTAGAATAAAAGAGAGGGAATTCAAACAAGAAGTTAAAGAAGAGTATGGCTCTTTACTTTACAACTCTCAACTTCTTACAGCTAAAGGAGAAACTTTAGCTAAAATCAAAGATTTACATAAAAGAGTCAAGAAACTTGGTGCTAGAAGCATGTGTGATGGATATATGTTGCATGGGCTAAAGAGTGGTATTGAGGATATGGCTAAGACTAAGAAGTATCATCCGAAGTCATTGAAGAAGTGTGAGATGGAGGTTAAGAGGCGGGAAAATATAATATAATCTTATATAACAGGGTGATTTTTATAAAATTATGACAAAACATTCAAAAATAATTTTTAGGTTAATAAAATGAATATCAAAGAAGTAAAAACAGCTATTAAAATAGGAGATTTTGTTTTGAAAGAAAATCACAGAAACAAAATCACTATCAATTATTTGTCGGGTCTTGATCCAAAAATCTTGAAAGATGATTCTCCAAGGATTTACCTTCTGATTGTAAATGGTGTAATTAAAAAAATTGGTGGTTCAGCTTCTAAAGGAGGAATTAAAAGTACGATGAATTTTTATGTTTATTCTATGACGGGAAGTCCAGGAGTACCTCGGTTTATTATCCATTTATTAATAGAAGAGGCATTAAAAAATAAATTAACTGTTGAACTATTTATGATTACTTCTCCAAAAGTGTTAGCTAAAGTCAATGGGTTATTTAGCTCAAAAGAAGTTGAAATTGCAAGCTTTAAAGAAATGGAGGATTTGTGTAAATCTGATTATTATGCAAAAGAAAGAAGATATCCTGATTGGAATTTTCAAGAGAATAATGATGATTATCCTTCAGAATTGGCAAAGAAACACGTTGATTATCATAAAAATAGATTGGACAATAAATAATCTCATAAGAAATCTTGCATAGATTTTTGTTTTTTTGAATCAGAATCCATCAGTTCTTTTATTTGATTTAGAATTTTAGCTACAACATTCACATCCCATCCATTTCCAGCAGCTCTACAAAGTTGACTATAAGACATGTCACCCATTTCAATTTCTCCTTCTTTAAAACCCATCAAACTAAAATGTTCTTTTTCAGTTACTTTACGCATTCTAAATTTTCCATCTTTTTTAGGTTCTACAACTCTCATTGTGTTGTGGTGCGGTTCAGTAAGTGTCATACATATTTTATCGTATCTTATTTTTTTATTATAAATATCAAGACATAATGGTTCTGGAACATCCATGTCCACTTTTGTTAATTCTATCACTCTGTCTGTTTGTTTTTCATTCTTATAATATTTTTCATCAACATCTTTCTCCAATAAATCTTTAAAAAATATTTTTAACTCTTCTTTTTCTGGTTCTAATGACCAATTATCAGGAATTTCTTTTTTTGTTGCAAATATCCAAACCCTCTCTCTATTTTGTGGTATGCCATAATGTTTAGTATTCAATAGTTTATAATCTACATTATATCCTATTCTTTTTAATTCAGAAATTATTTTAGAAAAAGTACTCTTATGCCTTTTTGACAATAATCCTTTAACATTTTCTAATAAGATAAATTCCGGTTTTTTAACATCACAGATTCTTATTATATCATTAAATAGTGTTCCTCTTGTATCTAACTCTCCTTTATTACTTCCTGCTGAGGAAAAAGCTTGACAAGGAAAACCTCCTGTAAAAAAATCAAAATCAGGTAATTCTTCTGGTTTTATTTTAGTAATATCTCCAAAATTTTTGACTCCTTTGTGATTAAGTTCATATAATTCAATTGCTTTTGGAAGTATTTCAGAATAACCAATAACTTCATGAGGAATTTTTGATCTTTTTAGACCAAATGTTGCACCACCATAACCTGCAAATCCTTCAAAAACTCTTAATTTTTTCATCTAATAAAAACACCTTCTTTTTGTTAAACTATTGGGAGTTATGGAGATATATAAACTTTATCCATACTTGACCAGTGGGTAGTGGGACTTTTTTTATATCTCTTTATTAAAAATTATTTTAGAATCACTAATAAATTCTTTAGTTACAGAGATATTCCATGCATTCATTCTAGAATGCCATTTTTTATGCTTATAAAAAACGTCCCAAGTTGATTCAATTATTTTCAGCGGCCGTAATTTTTTGTCAAGGATTACTACTAATAAATATTCGAATTTCTGTTTATCTTTTTCTTCAGATTCCCTTGGATTTAAACCATAAAAAACACCTGTTGTTTTTCCTGGAATAGTCATTGTCTTAACACTATATCTTTCGCCATTTATTGAAATAGCATCAATATTTTGTGTGCTCTCTGGTGCTGCTTGAAGTTTTGGCAAGTTAGGGGTTTTTGAATAAAAATCAATTGCAACTTGTTCTCCCCTTTCGCCAACAATATTTGAAGTTCTAATTAAATTTCTTTCTCTTAATTCACATTTAGACTCTCCAAATAGTAACCACAAATTATCATCATTTTGTTTTTTTACAAAATTTACTAATTCTTCCTTTGTCATTCCACCAACCCCCGCAACGCACCCACAATCTCCACCATACTCAAAGTATCCAACGCACAATACTTAAGCAAATCATCACGAACATCCCTACCACCATTCATCATAGACAAAAAACTTACATAAGCAGTACTCCCATCACCAATGACCAAATGAGAATAATCCTTGCCAACAACAGCAGGGTAAACAGCCTTCAAACCACAACTGCCCTTCTGCAAAGGATTGTAATAACTGAAAGATCTAAAAGGTATCATTAAATCAACAATCCTACTAACAACACCCTCAACCCAATCCTTGTAAGAAGGGAATGCCAAAGCAAGTTCACGTAACCTAGCTATCTCAAAAGATTGATTATATACAACTATGGAACCAGAATCCCCAATCGCTTTCTTCAAAGAAATAAGAAACTCCTCACGACTATCTAAAGAAGTACCAAGAAACTCAAAGTGACCCGAATCAACATCCAAAGACCACTGAAAAGGAATCTGTTGATACGGACGAACTCCATCAAACATTGGAACAGCTGTCAAAAAAGTTTCGAAATCTAAATAATGAACTGGACCCTCTAAAGAAGATAAAAATTCTTTAATCTTAACTTTATCAACATGTATCTCTCCCGAGATTTCACACTTATGTTGAACCCCTTGCTTATCAGATAATTTATACTCATGAGGAATCTCTCCTAAACCAACAACACCATCTTCAAATAATTGAAAACATTTTTTTCCTCCTCGATATAAATCAAAGACAGAAGATGACGGCAAGAACCCCCAACAATAATCTTCCAAAGGACAATCATAAGGATCAAAACAATCTTTACTGATTTTTACAGAAGGACAGATATCACTTTTCATAACCTCAATCATCTCAGCAATCTTATCCTTAACTTCAATTTTAGAAACTTCTTCAGTAATATCTACTTTGGTAAGAATCTCTGAAGGAATAATTTCTCCATTTTTCACATATTGATTATTTATATGAATAAGAAAACATTTTCTTATCTTTAGCCCTGCTAAAGAATATACATGTTTTTGAAAAGCAACATCTTGGATATTAATATCTTTTACTTTAGTTCCACTTTTAACTTCATAGATATCCCACTCCTCTCCAACAGGATCTAAGATGTCTGCTCTTGAATATAAATTGTCTACCATAAAAGCAGGTTCGAAAAGAGGTTTACCTTCATTAAGCAATTCTTTAGTTTTTCTAATATTCCCCATGAAATCATTTTCAGGAAGATCAATTCCTGAAGGAAACAATTTTTTAGCTAAATTACCAACTTCATGACCTTGGTCAAACTTTTGTTGGGTAGCTATGTCTGTTTCAGGGAGTCTGTCCTTCTCATGGAATGATATCCAGAAATACTTTAAACATTGCAGTCCGATTAAAAATTTAGATTTTGAGAGTAGTGCCATTAATATCTAATAATGCTCTATTATTATAAAGATTTCTGAGAAAAAAGCCACTGGTCACTGGTCAACCACGGGTAGAGTTTATATAGCAATAATTTTCTGAATAATTGATGATTCCTAGCATTTCAATCAAAAATAAGATTTATACTATTCGCGGTTTACAAGTAATGTTGGATAATGATTTGGCAGAATTGTATGGAGTAAAAACAAAAGTACTTAATCAGGCTGTTAAAAGGAATATAGATAGATTTCCAGATGATTTTATATTTCAATTGACTGAAAATGAGAGAAATGAACTGGTCACAAATTGTGACCACCTTCAAAAATTAAAATATTCCTCACAATTACCTTACGCTTTCACAGAACAAGGCGTAGCAACCCTCTCTGGTGTTCTTAAAAGTAAAAAAGCAATAGAAGTAAATATTCAAATAATGAGGGCTTTTGTTTCTATGAGAAAATTTATTTCAAATAATGTACAATTATTTCAAAGATTAGATAAAACTGAACAAAAACTTTTAGAGCATGATGACAAATTTGAACAAGTTTTCAATGCAATTGAAAGTAAGAACATAAAACCCCAAAAAGGAATTTTCTTTGATGGACAGATCTTTGATTCATATTCATTTATTTCTAATTTGATAAGAAATGCTAAGAAATCTATAATTTTAATTGACAATTACATTGATGATACTGTATTAACTCTTTTTACTAAAACAAATAAAAATGTAAATGTAACAATATATACAAAATATATCTCTACACAATTGAAGTTAGATTTAAAGAAGTATAACTCTCAGTATGAACCAATTTCAATTAAAGAGTTTACAAATTCTCATGACCGGTTTATGATTATTGACAATAAAGAAGTATATCATATTGGTGCTTCATTAAAGGATTTAGGTAAAAAGTGGTTTGCCTTTTCTAAGTTTGATAAAGAAGCGTTTAAGTTATTGGAAAAATTGAGGTGATATCTATGGAAGAAAAATTAGCAAGAATTGAAAGAAAAATAGATCATATCTATGGAAGTACTGTTGGTATTGGTGGAATAGATAAAGAAGATAATAAGAAAAGAAACCACCATTTACCACTATTTGAACAAGTTAAAGCTGCTGTTGATGACGAACTTTATATTATGAAGAAGAACATAGAACATTATTATAAGCTGTCACCAGAAGAAGCAAGAGATTTCACAAATAAAGCTGTTAGGGAGTTAATGTGCACCAAGTAGTCTTTTTAATCTTGAATTATCATCTCCTCCAACATACAAGGTCATTTTTCTTGTTATGTCTGGAAGATATCTGTTAATAATTTTAGGAATCACATTTTGATCAGTGGTATCATACCCCCATAAACCAAACATTCGGTCCACTCTGTATCCTTGAATGGTGGAACAAAAAACCATTTGCTTCCCTGGATTTTCTTGATATATTTGTCTTGCACTGGGAACTATAAGTTTTTCAGTTTTATTTCTAATTTCATGAAATTTTGGATTTTCCACAAAAAAAGTTTGTATTTCATATACTCTTGCGTTGGGATTAATTTCAAATATTTTATCAGTTGCCCATCTATCTATCGGAACAAAGACATATCCTACTGGAGCTCGTATTCTTGGTCTTTGCGGGGATACTTTTGTTATTTCAACTCCCTTAAGAAGTTCTTCTAGTGGAGGTAGCTCATTCATTTTTTACTCCCCATGTCAATTTCTAGATCTATAATGCCTAAACTTGTGTTTCCTGAAAATCTTACATATCCACTTTCTTTTGCTTCTAGTAAACGAACTCCTTCTTTGGCAAATACCTGTAAGGTCTTGTAAACTTCAGAAGTTGCTTTAGCTTTTCCCATAGCTGCTTCTCTAATAATGCCTGCCTGTTTTTCAATATATAATCTAATAATCTCTCCTCTTTGTTTAATAGTGGCTGCATCGCGAATATATTCTGCTTTTGCAATCCCTCGGGCGTAAGAAAGTTCTGCTTCTCTAATTCGTGTTTCCATTCCCATTTGAGATTTTCCTAGCTCAGTGTCCCTTCTTGCTTCCGCAGCAAACCTAATGGCTCCACCTAACGTCTCTGCTTCAACTCGGGTTGCTTCTAATTCATTATCAGAAAGATATTTTTGCACATCTCCTTCATTTCGTGCAATTGCATATCTCGCTTCATATTTTATTTTTTGTAGATTTAATGCAGTGTGGGAATGTATTAATTCTCTTTCCGTCCTTCCTCTTTGTTCACGAGCACACACATTATCAATTGTATTTGCTTGTATTCTTGCTCTTTCTGTTAGGCCATTTTGTTTGCTTATTGAGATGTCCCTCATCGCAGAGGTAGTCATTCCATGTTTTCGTTCATTAGAATCAATTCCATATCGGGCCGTGACATCTCGCATTATATTTATTCTTTCATTAGATTCGATACCAAGTTTGTCTACAATTGATCCCAATAAAGCAATTTTTTCCTTACTTTGTAAAGAACGAAATTTGGCCACATATGGTAGTATTTCTGGTGTAAGAATCTTAGATTTGTGAGCATAAGCTAATGTAGCAATTTCAGGATTTATGTGATAAAGTGCATCAAATGGGTCATGCATAGTTATGCTTCCACTAAGCCTATTTGTTTTTACTATGTCTCTCATAAGCAAAAACACATTCCATCTAATTTAAGAATATTTGAAGAATTTACGGAAGATTTCCGGAAAGAGAATCAAAACTTCACTTTAACTTCTTGTAACACGACATCTTTCATTCCAGTATCTGGATCTTGCTCTAAGAAATATCCTACACTCTCTCCTGCAGCAAGAAATAAGCCTACGCCAATGGAAGAAACTAAACCATATAAATCATTTGAAAAAGGAGTAACCATTAATTGATGTGCTCCTATAGTCCAATATAAAGGACGAACAGATCGATAAGAAGAATGCTGAAGAACACCGTCATTTGATTCATCAATATTTCTTTGTTTATCAATGTTTTTCATATTTCTTTTGTAAATTACGTTGGAACCAGCACTAATTAAAGCTCCAAAACCCATCATCAAATAAAAAGAATTCTGATAACCTTCAACAGCTAACGAACCTCCGATTATAGTGCCGCCAACTGCACTAGCAATATTAGATTGTGTTGCACAAGAATATTTGTCAGCACCAACAGCCCTTATAGTTAAATCTAATGCTTTCTCATGAATTTTTAGGATTAAATCGTCAAGTTCTTGAAACATAATGATAAAATCCCAGCTTTGTTTATAAATGTTTCTGTCTTTGTAACCCTCTAGTGACAACTCTGTCTCCCGTTGT